>NZ_JARAXP010000040.1:0-26685 GCF_033793965.1 Streptomyces sp. ME02-8801-2C
CCCAAGCCCGCCGCGGCCGAGCGCCCCGCGGCGCCCGCCGCACCGAGCGCGCCGGTCACCCCCGTCACGCCTGCCCCCCAGGGCTCGCGTCCGACGCCGGGTCCCCGTCCCGCGCCGAGGCCGGCCCCCGCGGCGCCGACCACGCCGGAGTTCACCGCTCCGCCGTCGGCTCCGGTCACTCCGGCCGCCGCACAGGCGCCGCGTCCCAGCAGCGGTGCCCGTCCCGGTGCCCCGCGTCCCGGCGCCCGTCCCTCGGGTCCCGGCCAGGACCGTGGCCAGGGCCAGGGTCAGGGTCAGGACCGCGGTCAGGGCCGTGCCGAGCGTCCGGGCGCCCCGCGTCCGGGTGGCCAGGCCGCCCCGCGTCCCGGCGGTGCCCGTCCCGCGGGTCCGCGTCCGGGCAACAACCCCTTCACGTCCGGTGGTTCCACCGGCATGGCGCGTCCCCAGTCGCCCCGTCCGCAGGGCGCTCCGCGTCCGGGCGGCCAGGGTGGCCCCGGTGGCGCTCCCAGCGCCGGCGGTCCGCGTCCGCAGGGTGCCGGCGGCGGCCAGGGTGCTCCCCGTCCGCAGGGCGGTCCCGGTGGCGCGCGTCCGACCCCGGGTGGCATGCCTCGTCCGCAGGGTGGTCCCGGTGGCGCTCCGCGTCCCGGTGGCGGCCCCGGCGGTAACCGTCCCAACCCCGGCATGATGCCGCAGCGTCCCGCTGCGGGCAGCCCCCGTCCCGGTGGTGGCCCCGGTGGCCGCGGTCCCGGTGGCGGCGGCGGTCGTCCGGGTGGTCCCGGCGGTGGCGGCGGTCGTCCCGGTGGCGGCGGCGGCTTCGCCGGTCGTCCCGGTGGCGGCGGTGGCGGCTTCGCCGGTCGTCCGGCCGGTCCCGGTGGTGGCGGTGGCGGCGGCTTCGCCGGCCGTCCCGGTGGTCCCGGTGGTGGCGGCGGCGGTCGTCCCGGCTTCGGCGGTCGTCCCGGTGGTCCGGGTGGCCGTGGTGGCACGCAGGGCGCCTTCGGTCGTCCCGGCGGTCCCGCGCGTCGTGGTCGCAAGTCGAAGCGGCAGAGGCGCCAGGAGTACGAGGCCATGCAGGCCCCGTCGGTCGGCGGCGTCATGCTGCCTCGCGGCAACGGACAGTCCGTCCGCCTGTCGCGTGGTGCTTCCCTGACCGACTTCGCCGAGAAGATCGGCGCCAACCCGGCGTCGCTCGTCGGCGTGATGATGAACCTCGGCGAGATGGTCACCGCCACGCAGTCCGTCTCCGACGAGACGCTGAGGCTCCTCGCGGACGAGATGAACTTCGTCCTCGAGATCGTCAGCCCGGAGGAGGAGGACCGCGAGCTGCTCGAGTCCTTCGACATCGAGTTCGGCGAGGACGAGGGTGGCGAGGAGTTCCTCGTCGCGCGTCCGCCGGTCGTGACCGTCATGGGTCACGTCGACCACGGTAAGACCCGCCTCCTCGACACCATCCGCAAGACGAACGTCGTCGCGGGCGAGGCCGGCGGTATCACGCAGCACATCGGTGCGTACCAGGTCACGACCCAGGTCAACGACGAAGAGCGCAAGATCACCTTCATCGACACCCCGGGTCACGAGGCGTTCACCGCCATGCGTGCCCGTGGTGCCAAGTCGACCGACATCGCGATCCTCGTGGTGGCGGCCAACGACGGTGTGATGCCCCAGACGATCGAGGCGTTGAACCACGCCAAGGCGGCCGACGTGCCGATCGTGGTCGCGGTCAACAAGATCGACGTCGAGGGTGCCGACCCGACCAAGGTGCGCGGTCAGCTCACCGAGTTCGGTCTGGTGGCCGAGGAGTACGGCGGCGACACGATGTTCGTCGACATCTCCGCCAAGCAGGGCCTCAACATCGACGCCCTCCTGGAGGCCGTGGTCCTCACCGCGGACGCCTCGCTCGACCTGCGGGCCAACCCGGAGCAGGACGCGCAGGGTATTGCGATCGAGTCCCACCTCGACCGTGGCCGCGGTGCCGTCTCGACGGTCCTGGTCCAGCGCGGCACGCTGCGCATCGGCGACACGATGGTGGTCGGCGACGCGTACGGCCGAGTCCGGGCCATGCTCGACGACAACGGCAACAACGTCGAGGAAGCGACTCCGTCGACCCCCGTCCTGGTGTTGGGTCTCACCAACGTCCCGGGCGCCGGCGACAACTTCCTGGTCGTCGACGAGGACCGTACGGCGCGTCAGATCGCCGAGAAGCGGGCGGCGCGCGAGCGCAACGCCAACTTCGCCCGCCGGGGTGTCCGGTTCTCCCTGGAGAACCTGGACGAGGCCCTCAAGGCCGGTCTGGTGCAGGAACTCAACCTCATCATCAAGGGCGACGCGTCCGGTTCGGTGGAGGCTCTCGAGTCCTCGCTGCTCCAGCTCGACGTCGGCGACGAGGTCGACATCCGCGTCCTGCACCGCGGTGTGGGTGCGGTCACCGAGTCGGACATCGACCTGGCGACCGGCTCCGACGCCATCGTCATCGGCTTCAACGTCCGCGCTGCGGGCCGCGCGGCGCAGATGGCGGAGCGCGAGGGCGTCGACGTCCGCTACTACTCGGTGATCTACCAGGCCATCGAGGAGATCGAGGCGGCCCTCAAGGGCATGCTCAAGCCGGAGTACGAAGAGGTCGAGCTCGGTACGGCGGAGATCCGCGAGGTCTTCCGCTCGTCCAAGCTGGGCAACATCGCCGGTGTGCTGGTCCGCTCCGGCGAGGTCAAGCGCAACACCAAGGCGCGGTTGCTGCGCGATGGCAAGGTCATCGCGGAGAGCCTCACCATCTCCGGTCTGCGTCGCTTCAAGGACGACGTCACCGAGATCCGCGAAGGGTTCGAGGGCGGTATCAACCTCGGCAACTTCAACGACATCAAGGTCGACGACGTCATCGCGACCTACGAGATGCGCGAGAAGCCGCGCGGCTAAGCGGTAGGTAGTGCGTGCAGTCCAGCTGGCCGGCAGGGTGAGGTCCCCGTCGGCCAGCTGGGGCTGAACGGACCTTGTCCTCAAACGCCGGACGGGCTGATTACCCAGCCCGTCCGGCGTTTGAGGACGAGCGCGTTCAGCGCGAAAGGGGGTCTGGGGGCACAGCCCCCAGGGATGGGACGGGTAGGGGCGGCGGGGGCGAGGAACAATCCCGTCGAGCCACCGGCCCATTCGCTGTACCGTTCTCGAAGTCCCCGCCCACACCGTCGGCGGGGCCATCGATCCCGCACCGGCGGGTCATCCGGATACACACATGTACGTGGGGACTCTGTCCTTCGACCTCCTGCTCGGCGACGTACGCTCGCTGAAGGAGAAGCGCTCCGTCGTCCGCCCGATCGTCGCCGAACTCCAGCGCAAGTACGCGGTGAGCGCGGCCGAGGTCGAGCACCTGGACCTGCACCGCAGAGCCGGCATCGGCCTGGCGGTGGTGGCAGCGGACACGGGGCACATCACCGATGTGCTGGACCACTGCGAGCGACTGGTCGCCGCCCGCCCCGAAGTGGAACTGCTGTCCGTACGACGGCGCCTCCACGGCGACGACGACTAGCGCCGGTGACCAGCACGCACGAACGACCAGAAACGCAGAACAGAAAGAACGGGAGACGGACCAGTGGCCGACAACGCGCGGGCGAAGAGGTTGGCTGACCTCATCCGAGAGGTGGTGGCCCAGAAGCTGCTGCGCGGGATCAAGGACCCGCGGCTCGGCACCCAGGTCACCATCACGGACACCCGGGTCACCGGGGACCTTCGGGAGGCGACCGTCTTCTACACGGTGTACGGGGGCGAGGAGGAGCGCGCGGCCGCGGCCGCCGGTCTGGAGAGCGCCAAGGGCGTTCTGCGCTCCGCGGTCGGCCAGGCCGCAGGTGTGAAGTTCACGCCGACCCTGACCTTCGTCGCGGACGCCCTCCCGGACACGGCCAAGAACATCGAGGACCTCCTCGACAAGGCCCGTGCCTCCGACGCACAGGTGCGCCAGGCGTCCGCGGGCGCCGCGTTCGCCGGTGACGCGGACCCGTACAAGAAGCCGGACGACGAGGACGACACCGCCGAATGACGCAGAAGAACACCAGGACGCCCGACGGGCTTGTCATTGTCGACAAGCCGTCGGGCTTCACTTCGCACGACGTCGTCGCCAAGATGCGCGGGATCGCCAGGACCCGCCGCGTCGGACACGCCGGCACCCTCGACCCCATGGCCACGGGCGTGCTCGTCCTCGGGGTGGAGCGGGCGACCAAGCTCCTCGGCCATCTGGCGCTGACCGAGAAGGAGTACCTGGGCACCGTCCGCCTCGGCCAGAACACGCTCACCGACGACGCCGAGGGGGAGATCACCTCCTCCACCGACGCCTCCGCGGTCACCCGCGAGGGCATCGACGCAGGCGTCGCCAAGCTGACCGGCCGCATCATGCAGGTGCCGTCCAAGGTCAGCGCCATCAAGATCAACGGCGTGCGCTCCTACAAACGTGCCCGCGAGGGCGAGGAGTTCGAGATCCCGGCCCGCCCGGTCACCGTCTCGTCCTTCGCGGTGTACGACGTCCGGGAAGCGGTCGCGGCCGATGGCACCCCCGTACTCGACCTGGTCGTGTCGGTGGTGTGCTCCTCCGGTACGTACATCCGCGCACTGGCCCGGGACCTGGGCGCCGACCTCGGGGTCGGCGGTCACCTCACCGCGCTGCGCCGGACGCGGGTCGGCCCGTACAAGCTGGACGGGGCACGAACGCTCGACCAGTTGCAGCAGGAACTGACGGTGATGCCGATCGGCGAGGCGGCCACGGCCGCGTTCCCACGCTGGAACGTGGACGAGCGCCGGGCACGGCTGCTGACGAACGGTGTACGGCTGGAGATGCCCGAGGAGTACGCGGGCGTGGGCGCCGTCGCCGTGTTCGATCCCGCCGGGCGGTTTCTCGCCCTGGTGGAGGAGGAGAAGGGCAAGGCGAAGAGCCTCGCGGTCTTCGTCTGAGCCTGCCGCTGCCGCGCCGTGGAGCGGCGATCACGGGGACACGTTCCCGCCGCTCCACGGTTCCCCCTCGGTTCCCCCACCCAGAGGTGTATCCACCCCTCAGGATTCATTCACCCGTCCGGGCAGGCGCTCGGAGTGAACCGAGGGGGCGGAAGGGGGCGCGTTCGCCGCACGCCCTGTCCTGCTGATCATCGATTGCCTACCGTCGACGTAGACGCGTGCGTACGCAGGCTCGCGTGTTCGGCGGGGAGGTCGACGATGACGGGACGGGGCCCGCGCGCCGGGGGCGGCCGTCGGCCGTCGGCCGGTGCGCCCAGGGCGAGGGACGGCGAAGCCGGCGCGGAGGCTGCCGACGATTCGCTCGTACGGGTGTGTGACCTGGCTGGACGCCCACGCGGCATGGGCTTCCTGGCCGACCACCACGGCACTCTGATCACCAGCCACGAGGCAGTCGACGGCCTGGCCCGGCTGGTCCTGCACAGCGCCGCCGACCGTACGTGTGCGGTGTCGACGGCGGACGCGGTGACCCCTCTTCCGGCGCTCGGCCTGGCCCTCGTACACACCGAGGGCCTGCGGGTGGACCCGCTCCCCGTCTCCGTACGGGACCGGGTCGCGACCGGCACGTATGTACGGATCATGGCGGGCGGCTGGCGCGAGGCGCGCGTGCTCGGCACCACCGACGTCAGGTATACGGCCACGGTCCGCTTCCATCTCCTCTCCGACGCCCTCGAGTTGGCGATCGGCACAGCGGGCAGTGACGCACTGCGACTGGGCGGCGGCGCGGCCGGGGGACCGGTGCTCGACCGTACGACGGGAGCGGTGCTGGGCGTTCTGGGCACAGCCCTGTCACCGCAGCCGACGGCAGCGCCGGGAGAACCGGCCGGACACCGCGCGGCCGGTTTCGCACTCCCGCTACGCGACCGGCAGGCGGACGGGCTCGGACCACTCACCGAGCTCCTCGCCCGCAACGCGGCGACGGTGCCCGCCTACGGCGCCGACCTGAATCTCGCCGGCGTCCTGGAACTCACGGCCACCTCGGTGGGCTCGGACGGACCGCCGGGCGCGCTGGCGGGCTTCAGGGGGCGTACGTCGGCCGGTGTGGACGCGGGAGCGGTCGAGCCGGTCGAACGGGCGGAACTGGCCCGCGAGTTGAAGGCCTTCACCGTCGAACGCGTGACCCCGGCCGTCCTCCTCGGCCTGGTCGGGGCCCCGGGCAGCGGCCGTACGACGGAACTCGCGGCCCTCGCCGGCCGCCGTCACCGGGACACGGAACCGGCCCCCACCCTGTGGCTGCGCGGCGCCGACCTGCGCGACGACGACACCTCGGTGGCGGACGCGGCCCGCCGCGCACTGGACCGGGCGGCCCGGATCGTGGCCGCGTCGGGTGCGTACGGCACCGACCTCGGCGACATCACCCCGGAACGCTTGGCCCGCCTCGCCCACCTGACCGGCCGCCCCCTTCTGCTCCTCCTCGACGGCCCGGAGGAGATGCCGCCGCTCCTGGCCCACCGTGCCAAGGACTGGACAAACGCGACGCAGGACTGGCTCCACGAGACGAACGCCCGCATGGTGATGGCCTGCCGCCCGGAGTACTGGGAACAGACGGCGGGTGTATCCGAACGCGCGCCCCAACCCGAATCCCCGTCCCATCCCCCACCCGAGTCCCACCCTCAGCCCCATCCTCCGCACCACCTCCTCCTCACCGACCTCACCGAAGCCGAGGCGCGGCAGGCCCAAGTCCGCTACGCCATCCCTCCGTCCGCCCTGATGCCCCAGGACGCCCGCCACCCCCTCACCCTCCGTCTCCTCTCCGAAGTCCGCGCCGCCCTGCCCGCGCTCCCCGAAGCCCCCGACGCCCGCACCCCCCGGCTCGACCGGCACACCGTCTTCACCGCCTACCTCGACCTGATGTGCCTGCGCATCGCCGTCCGCCTCGCCGTCGAGAACGGCCTGCGTGGCACGTCGGTACGCCGCCTCGCCGCCAGGGTGTCCGGCCAGGTCCATGAGGCCGCCCGTCGCAGCCTGGGCCCCGGTCAGGGCGAGTTGGACCGCGCGTCCTTCGAGTCCGTGTTCCCCTGGGGCCCCGCCCCGGCCCGCCTCGGCGGCGGCACGGGCTGGGCCTCCGCCGTCCTCACCGAGGGCCTCCTCGTCCCCGCCGGGACCGGCTACCGCTTCGCCCACGAGGAACTCGCCGACTGGATCCAGGGCACGCACCTGGACCTGGACGAGGCACTGCACGCCCTGGTCCACCGGCGCCGCCCGGACAACGGCAAGGACACGGCACCCGTCCCCGTACCGCACCACCGCATCGGGCCGGTCGTCCAGGCACTGCTGCTGCTCGCCCGCCAGCACGGCGCCCCCGAACTGGCGCACCGGCTCAGGGAGTTGGTGCAGGCCCTGAACCCCGGGTCCGCGCCCCGCGCCACGGCCGCCACCTGGTGGGCCGTCCATCTCCTGACCGACGTACTCCGCAACGTCCCCGACGCGACCCCGTACACCCATGTCCTGCGTCTCCTCGCCGACCACATCGTGGGCTGCCGCCGACAGAACCGGCCGGTGCCTCCGGAGTGGGGTCCCTCCTTCTGGACCGCCCTCCCGCTCCCCGAAGCCACCCGCGTCGACCTCCTGCGCCGACTGGTCGCCGGCGACGACCCTCCGGACCGGTCCGACCGGCCCCGCTACCTGGACGCCGTGGCCGACCTGCTCGCCGCCGACCCCACCGCCGTACAGCCGCTTCTCGCGTGTTGGTTCGACGACGACCGTCCGCTGCCCGCGATGCCGGACGCGACCGTGGCGACCGCCGCACAGGCGCTGCTGCACACCCACCGCCACCGGGCGCTGGACGACCTGACCGAGGTGCTCGTCGCCAGCGGGCACCGGCGCGGGGACGAACTTCTCGCCGTGCTCGCCGAGGAGGAGCCGTCCGCCCTCTGCCGGGCCGTGGACCGATGGGCGCACGACGAGCGGCCGGCCCGGCGGGGCGCGGCGATGGCGTACGCACCGCGCGCCGCACCCCATGCGCGCACCGAGGCCGACCGCGACCTCCTGCGCTACGCGGCCCTCGCGCTGCTCGCCCGCCCGGCCGACTGCACGCTGCACGACGGTGCGCTCGCGCTCCTCGTCCGTGATCCACACACCCGCGACCGTCATCTCCCGCAGGCCTTGCGGCACTTCACGTCCGGTGACCCGCACCTCCCGCCGAGCGCCCTGGGTGCGGCCCTCGCGACCCACCCGGAACCGGTCCTCGACGCGTTCCGGACCAGACTGCTCGGGCCGGCGGCCGACGACGCCCTGCACACCCTCGCCGACCTCACGACCCCGGCCCTGGCCCGCCGGGTCGCCGCCCTCGTACGGGAGGTGGTGGAGCGCCGGCCGGAGACCGCCGGGCACATGGCCGAGTACGTCGACCGGCGCCTGGGTCAGGGGCCCGCCGTCCGGCCCGTACTCCTCCCCCTCGTCATCGGCCTCCTCGACGGCGGCCCGGCATCGGTGCGCGCGGCCCTGGCGACCGTGCTCGCCGCGCCCGGGACGCCCGCCTCACACCCCCTGCGGCAAGAACTCCTCGAAGCCCTCCTCGTCAAGGAGCACGACCCCACCGTCCTGACCGCGCTGCTCCGGGCGACCGTGGAGGGCGCGCACCGCCACGGCGAGCCGCGCACCCGCGGGCTGGTGCACCGCTGCGGGCTGCTGCTCGTCCGCACGCCGGACGGCGCGACGCGTTTCGACTGCCTCCTGGTCGAGCTGAGCAGACGAGTACCCGGGTTCGCGGTGCTGGTGGCGGGCTGGCTGACCGAGACCCCGGGGGAATGGGCCGCGGTGGTCGGCCCCAGCACCCGCCGCATGATCGAGAACCTGGCGGGTGTCCGGGTCCCCGCCTGGTCCTCGCACAGCCACGCCTGATTCCCGTCTGATTCCCGCCTGATTTTCCCCTGGTTTCCGCCCGGATCATGCTCCGGACCAGGTTCCGAGGCCCGCTCCGGGGCGACATTCGAGGCGACAGTCGACAATCGGTCGCGTGCGCCCTGTCACAGCCTCCATGCCGATGCGGGCGGGGCGCGCTCGGCATGGCACCCTTAGACCTGCGTGAGAAGGCCTGCGTGAGAAGGCCTGAGTAAGAGGCAGACACGGACACGGGTTCGACGAGGAGCGGTCACAGTGCAGCGCTGGCGTGGCTTGGAGGACATCCCCGAGGCCTGGGGACGCAGCGTCGTCACCATCGGCTCCTACGACGGAGTCCACCGCGGACACCAGCTGATCGTCCGGCACGCGGTGGACCGCGCTCGTGAGCTGGGCATTCCCTCGGTCGTCGTCACCTTCGACCCGCACCCCAGCGAGGTCCTGCGCCCCGGCAGCCACCCGCCGCTGCTGGCCCCGCACCACCGTCGCGCCGAACTGATGGCCGAACTGGGGGTCGACGCCGTCCTGATCCTCCCGTTCACCAAGGAGTTCTCGAAGCTCTCCCCGGCCGACTTCGTCGTCAAGGTCCTGGTCGACAAGTTGCACGCCCGGGCGGTCGTAGAGGGCCCGAACTTCCGTTTCGGCCACAAGGCGGCCGGCAACGTGGAGTTCCTGGCGGAACTCGGCCGCACCTACGACTTCGAGGTCGAGGTCGTCGACCTGTTCGTGTCGGGCGAGGCGGGTGGCGGCGAGCCGTTCTCGTCCACGCTCACCCGGCGCCTCGTCGGCGAGGGCGACCTCGGCGGCGCGCGCGAGATCCTCGGCCGCCCGCACCGCGTGGAGGGCGTCGTGGTCCGGGGCGCCCAGCGAGGCCGTGAACTCGGCTTCCCCACGGCCAACGTCGAGACGCTGCCGCACACCGCGATTCCGACCGACGGTGTGTACGCGGGCTGGCTGCACGCGGACGGCGAGGCCATGCCGGCCGCGATCTCCGTCGGCACGAACCCGCAGTTCGACGGCACGGAGCGGACGGTGGAGGCGTACGCGATCGACCGGGTGGGCCTCGATCTGTACGGTCTGCACGTCGCCGTCGACTTCCTGGAGTTCGTGCGCGGCCAGGCCAAGTTCGACTCCCTGGACGCGCTGCTCGTGCAGATGTCGGAGGACGTGAAGAAGTGCCGTGAGCTGATCGCGGCGGCGGAATAACGCTGAGGCGGGTAGTAGGTAGGTACTACAAGAGAAGGCGGCCGGTGCCCGAGGGCACCGGCCGCCTTCTTCGTTCACCCCTGCTGCGGGTGACCCGGCTGCGGAGGCTGCTGCTGGGGCGGCTGGAAGGGCTGCCCGGGCTGCGGCGGGTAGCCGTAGGGCTGCTGCGGAGGGTACGGCTGACCGGGCTGGGGCGGCGGGTACTGCCCGGGCTGGCCGGGCGGAGGCGGGTACTGCCCGGGCTGGCCGGGCGGAGGCGGGTACTGGTGGCCCTGCCCCGGAGTCGGGGGTGCCGCCGGATACGGCTGCCCCTGAACCGGCTGCCCCGGAATGTGCTGCTGGTGTCCCGGCATCGGCGGGGCCGCGACCGGCGGCGGATTGCCGTCGGACGTCCACAGCCCGTGCATCTGCTGATGCCGTACGAAGTCCTCGGCGACCATGGCGGCGAGGTTGAAGTAGGCCTCGCGGACCTTGGGCCGCATCATGTCGAGGTCGACCTCGGCACCGGCGGCGAGGTGTTCGTCGAAGGGAACCGTGATGACACCACGGCAGCGCGTCTCGAAGTGGGAGACGATGTCCTCCACCTTGATCATCTTGCCGGTCTCGCGCACACCAGAGATGACGGTGATGGACCGTGAGACCAGATCCGCGTACCCGTGCGCGGACAGCCAGTCCAGTGTCGTACTGGCGCTGCTGGCACCGTCCACGGACGGTGTCGAGATGATGATCAGCTGATCGGCGAGGTCGAGGACGCCCCGCATGGCGCTGTAGAGCAGGCCGGTACCGGAGTCGGTCAGGATGACCGGGTACTGCTTGCCCAGGACGTCGATCGCGCGCCGGTAGTCCTCGTCGTTGAAGGCGGTGGAGACGGCCGGGTCGACGTCGTTGGCGATGATCTCCAGCCCGGACGGCGCCTGGGAGGTGAACCGCCGGATGTCCATGTACGAGTTGAGGTACGGGATTGCCTGGACGAGGTCACGGATGGTGGCCCCGGTCTCGCGCCGCACACGGCGGCCGAGCGTACCGGCGTCCGGGTTGGCGTCGATGGCGAGGATCTTGTCCTGCCGCTCGGTGGCCAGGGTCGAGCCGAGCGCGGTGGTCGTGGTCGTCTTGCCGACGCCGCCCTTGAGACTGATCACGGCGATGCGATAGCAGGACAGCACCGGCGTGCGGATCAGCTCGAGCTTGCGCTGCCGCTCGGCCTCCTCCTTCTTCCCGCCGATCTTGAACCGGGAGGGCGCGGCTGCGGGCCGGCCGCTCTTCGCCTTCTGCTTCTTGTTGTTGAGCAGCCGGTCGGAGGACAGCTCGACGGCCGCGGTGTAACCGAGCGGTGCGGCACCGGGGTTGGTCATCTGGCGCTGGTCGTGCTGTATCGGCTGCGGCCAGGCGGCCCCGGTACGCGGGTCCACGGGCGGCTGCGGCCCGGCGGGATGCCCGGGCATACCCTCCGGCTCGGGCCGGCCGTACGGCTGCGGAGGCGACGGGGGGACGGCCTGCCCCGAAACAGGCGGCGGCGTCTGAGGCCCGGCCTGCGGCTGAGCCTCATCGGCCTGCTGCGGCACCGGAGGCTGCGGCGGCGCCTGCTGCGCGGCCGCCTGCGGGAAGGGGAACCCGTACCCACCGGGCACCCCGGGGACCACCGGCTGCCCCGGGTGCGGGAAGCCGTAGCCGGGCGGCGGGGGAGCAGGCGATCCGGCGGGCGGCGGAAACCCGTACCCGCCCTGAGGACCGGGCCCGGGGACGGGCGGCCCGCTCGGTGCGGGTGCGGGTGCGGGTGCGGTTGCGGGGCTCGGGGGCACGGAGTTGGGGGCCGAATCCGGGGGAGTGGAGCCGCCCGGGGTAGCGGGAGCCGGGGGTTGACCGTCGGACTGGGGGGAGCCAGGGCCGGCCGGGGCGATGGCGCCGGGGGGCGGGAAGCCGTATCCGGCGTGGGGGTTGGGGCCTGCCGGGTCCGGGGCGGGTGCACCCGGGTGGGGCAGGTTGGGGTTGCTCTGGGGGTTGGGGGCCGCGGGTGCGGTCGCTGGCGCGCCGGGGGGCGGCGGGAATCCGTACCCCGCTTGGGCGTTGGGGCCTGACGGGTTCGGGATGGGCGCTCCCGGCTGGGGCAGGCTGTGACCGCTCTGGGGGTGCGGAGGCATGGGCGCGCCGGGCGGCGGGAACCCGTACCCGGCTTGGGTGTTGGGGGCTGCCGGGTTCGGTGTGGGCACTCCGGGGCGGGGGAAGCCGTAGTCACCTTCGGGACGGGGGCCCGTGCTGTCGGCCGGCGCTGCCGAGGGCGACCCGGCGGGGGAGGCTCCCGGGGCGGGGGTGCCCGGGGCAGGTGCACCTGGGGTCGGGACGCTGTGTCCGGCCTGGGCGTCGGGCCCCGCCGGGTTCGGGGTGGGTGCTCCCGGGTGGGGGAAGCCGTAGCCGCCCTGGGGGTTCGGGGCGGGGGTTGGCGCACCTGCGGGCGAAATGCTGGGCTCGCCCTGGGGGTTGGGGCCCGCTGGGCCGGCGGCCGGCACTCCCGGTTGGGGGAGGCTGTGGCCGCTCTGGGGGCCGGAGGGTGTGGGTGCGGGTGACGGCGCTGGTGCGCCTGGGGGCGGGAATCCGTATCCGGCTTGGGTGTTGGGGCTTGCCGGGGCCGGGGCAGGCACTCCCGGCTGGGGGTAGCCGTAGCCGCCCTCGGGGTTTGGGATGGAGGCTGGGACGCCAGGAGTCGGGATGCCGGGCTCGGCTTGGGCGTTGAGGCCTGCCGGGTTCGGGGTGGGCGTTCCCGGGTGGGGGAAGCCGTAGCCGCCCTGGGGGTTTGGGGCGGGGGCCGGTGTGCTGGGATCGCCTTGTGCGGTGGGACTTGCCGGGTTCGGGGTGGGCGTTCCCGGGTGGGGGAAGCCGTAGCCGCCCTGGGGGTTTGGGGCGGGGGCCGGTGTGCTGGGATCGCCTTGTGCGTTGGGACCTGCCGGGGCCGGGGTGGGCGCTCCGGGGTGAGGGAAGCCGTAGCCGCCCTGCGGGGTAGGGGCGGGTGCGACGCCGAGCTGGCCCTGGGGGTTCGGGCCCGCAGGGTTAGAGGCGGGCGCTCCCGGGGCGGGCAGATGGGGGCCGCTCTGAGGGGTGGGGGCCGGTGCGCCGGGGGGCGGGAAGCCGTACCCCGCCTGGGCGTTGGCGCCGGTCGGGCCGGCGGCGGGCGTGTTCGGCGGAGGGAAGCCGTAGCTGCTGCCCTGGAGGTTCGGGGCCTGCGGCCGGCTGCCCGGGGGCGGGAAGCCGTACCCCGCCTGGGCGTTGGGGTCCGGAGCCGCCTGCGGGGGGAAGCCGTAGCCGGCGGGCGGTGCGCCAGGCGCCGGGGACTGCGCGGCCGGGTGCGGGGGCGGGAAGCCGTACCCCGTCTGCGGGGTGGCAGAAGCC
This sequence comes from Streptomyces sp. ME02-8801-2C, assembly GCF_033793965.1. Classification (NCBI taxonomy): domain Bacteria; kingdom Bacillati; phylum Actinomycetota; class Actinomycetes; order Kitasatosporales; family Streptomycetaceae; genus Streptomyces; species Streptomyces sp. ME02-8801-2C. Next base: position 13,411 of record NZ_JARAXP010000040.1, read on the forward strand.
GGTGGCGGCGGGGGAGCGTTCCAGGCGGCGGGCGCGGGCTGCGGGGCCTGCGGCTGGAAGGGGGGCTGCGCCGACGGTACGGGCGGCTGCAGGCCAGGCACGGCGGGAGGCTGAGGCTGCTGGCCCGGTGCCGGGGCGGTCGACGCGGCCTGGGGCTGAACGGGCGCTGCTTCCGGCTGGGCCGGCGGCTGGGGGTTCGGCTGTGCGGGCCACTGTCCCGCCGGAACGGGAGCGGCCGGCTGGAACGACGGAGGCAGGGGCGGCAGGCCGCGCTGAGTGGTTGACGGGGGCGCCCACGAGGGCGGCACCGTCCCGGGCGCGCCCTCCGGCAGCGGGGGCAGGTTGAGCGGTGCACTGGGCACCGAGTCCCGCGCGGGCGCGGCCGGCGCGGAGTTCCGTACGTCATCCTCCGCGTCCGCCACAGGCAGCGCGTCCTGGGACTCGGAGGCAGTGTCGGCCTCGGCGTCCTCGGGCTCGACGACCTCGGCTTCGGTTTCGGCGACCACCGGTTCGGCGGCTACAGCTTCCTCAGGCTCCACGTCGACGCGCTCGGCATCCTCGGCGTCGTCGGTCTCCGCGTCCTCGAGCTCGACCGCCTGCGGCGGTACGGAGGCATCGGTGACGTCCTCATCCTGGGGCTCTTCCACCCGGTGTTCGGGAACGGCGCCGCTCGCGTCTCCGGCGTCCGTACCCTCCGCACCCTCGTCCACCTCAGCTTCAGCGGAGGGCGCGACCACGTCTCCCATGGACTCCGGGACACTCGCCGCGACTGCGACAGCCTCGGCCTCGACGTCCACCTCGGCGGAGTCGTCACTGGACTCGCCGGAGTCGTCGGCGTCGTCGGTCACGAGTACCGGCTCGGCATCGGGCTGCGCGGCGGCAGGGGTGATGCGCATCGTCGAGCCGCTCTCCAGGTCACCGTCTCCCACCGCGTCCGTCGGCGGAGCCGGAGGGGTCCACTGGGCCTGGAATCCGCCCACGGGAAAGCTGGGGACAGCCGTGGGGCTCGCGGGACCGCCCGGAGCCGCCGACTGCGGCACCGCAGGCTGGAACCCACCACTCACCGGCAGCCGGGGCACCCCGACAGGACTCACGGGACCGGGGTCAGAAGGAACGGAAGAAGCAGGCGCAGCACCGGGGACGGAACCCTCCGCACCCACACCCGCACTCGACGGCGCGTCCGCACCGGTACCTGCATCCGCATCCGCGTCTCCGGGTGACCCTGCGTCCGATTCGACGTCCGACTCGACGTCAGATTCCGCACTCGTCTCGTCCCCCGACGCCCCCGACCCCCCCGACGCGTTCTGCGTGTACCAGGCAGGCGTCGCGTAATCGATGGTGAACTCGCCCGTCATCTCGCTGGCGGACTCCGCGTCGGACTGGTCATCGCCGGGTGTGGCCCAGCCCCCGCGGATCCCGTCCGGATCGCTGTTCACAATTCCTCCTGGTGTGGTCGAGCACCCTCTTGTTGTGCTGGCCGACCATTTCTCGTCTGTATTCGTCTCGTCCGCAGCCGGCTTTCCCGTGGGTTGTGTCCACATCGTCCGGCGTCGGGCGGTGGAGGTCGTCCGATCTGTCCGGCTCTCCCCCCGGTACTCCACCCAGCCTAATCACCATGACCCCCGCCCCGGCAGGCCCGTCCGCCCCTCAGTGGCCGTCCAATACGTCACAGCCTGACCGGAACCGAATCCAGTCGCTCTCGAACCGCCCGCCATGGCAAGAGAGTTGACAGGACCGGCACTACATCCGCCCCACCGGTTCCCCAACCTCACATGCATAGTAGGCGGCCCCTCTGACAAGTCCCCTCGCGAAAAACGGCAAGAAAAGAGGGGCGGGGCCGATACACCGCACCGGCCCCACCCCTTGAAACATCACTCAAAACCGCTGAGCGACTACTCCACATCCCCACCCGAATCCGTATGCGAGCCGGAAGGCGCGGCCTCGGCCGCCGCGAGCCCGCCGTTCACCTCTGTCGGTTCCAGATCGAACTCCCCGTCACGGGCCCCCAGCACGAACGCCGTCCACTCCGCCTCCGTGTAACGGAGAACGGTGTCGTGGTCGAGCGAGGACCGCATGGCCACCGCCCCGTCGGGGAGGTAGGCGATCTCGACCCGCTCCTCGTGCTCCTCCGTGCCGGGGGCCCCGTGCCACTCGACGCCCGAGATGTCGAGGGAGTAGAGCTCGTCACGCTCCCGCTCCTTGCGCGCCTTGACGTCCTCATCCTGTGAGCCCGGTGCGCCCTGTGCCTCCGCCATGGCGAAGCGACCCCTTCCCGACGTATGTGATACGACAACTACGATCTGTGCTCTCACCCTAGTGGCCGAGCGCGGCCCACCCGGGCTGTTTGCATACCGCGGTAAGGGCAGCCGCTGCCTGCTGCTATCCTGGTCGACGGCCGTTTGTGTACGCACCCCTGGAGTCAGCACTCCGGAGGCAGCGCGCAGCGGATCCCCGCCTCTCGAGTAACGGAAGCTCCCCTGAGTTGTGGACCAGGGGCACTCGGTGGCTCTACAAAGACTTTACGAGGAGTACACGTGTCGCTCGACGCCGCAGTGAAGAAGCAGCTCATCAGTGAGTTCGGTACCAAGGAGGGCGACACCGGCTCCCCCGAGGTCCAGGTCGCGATGCTCTCGCGCCGTATCTCGGACCTGACCGAGCACCTCAAGACGCACAAGCACGACCACCACTCCCGTCGTGGCCTGCTGATCCTCGTCGGTCAGCGTCGCCGCCTTCTCCAGTACCTGGCGAAGAAGGACATCCAGCGCTTCCGTGCGCTGGTCGACCGCCTCGGCATCCGCCGCGGTGCGGCGGGCGCCAAGTAACACGCCGTGGAGGGAGCGGTTCCCACTTTTAGGGGGCCGCTCCCTTTGCTGTACGTGCGGAGTGTCACCACCTCTTTGTAGTGTGGTAGCACAACGCAATACGCAGGACACAACAGGACACACACGCGGAGAAGTGCACCTCGCCGCCGCCGGTCCTCGGTAGTGGCCCCCGGGAACCGACTCCCGGGTGCTTCGATCGAAGACCGGCCCGCAACCAGAAGGCGCGCTTCTCCGACCCCATGTCCCTCTGCCACACGGGCAGGACGGGACAAAAGACGAAAAAGTATCGGAGAAAACGCTAGTGGAGAACGAGACCCACTACGCCGAGGCCGTTATCGACAACGGTTCCTTCGGCACCCGCACCATCCGCTTCGAGACGGGCCGTCTGGCCCGCCAGGCCGCCGGCTCCGCCGTGGCCTACCTGGACGACGACACCATGGTGCTGTCGGCCACCACCGCCTCCAAGAACCCCAAGGACCAGCTCGACTTCTTCCCCCTCACGGTGGACGTCGAGGAGCGCCAGTACGCGGCCGGGAAGATCCCCGGTTCCTTCTTCCGTCGCGAAGGCCGGCCCTCCGAGGACGCGATCCTCACCTGCCGCCTCATCGACCGCCCGCTGCGCCCGTCCTTCAAGAAGGGCCTGCGCAACGAGATCCAGGTCGTCGCCACGATCATGGCGCTCAACCCCGACCACCTGTACGACGTCGTGGCGATCAACGCCGCGTCCGCGTCGACGCAGCTGGCCGGTCTGCCCTTCTCCGGCCCGATCGGCGGCGTCCGCGTCGCGCTGATCAACGGCCAGTGGGTCGCGTTCCCGACGCACACCGAGCTCGAGGACGCCGTCTTCGACATGGTCGTCGCCGGTCGCGTCCTGGAGGACGGCGACGTCGCGATCATGATGGTCGAGGCCGAGGCCACCGAGAAGACCATCCAGCTGGTCGCGGGCGGCGCCGAGGCGCCGACCGAGGAGGTCGTCGCCGCCGGTCTGGACGCCGCGAAGCCCTTCATCAAGGTCCTCTGCAAGGCCCAGGCCGACCTCGCCTCGAAGGCTGCCAAGCCCACCGGCGAGTTCCCGGTCTTCCTCGACTACCAGGACGACGTCCTGGAGGCGCTCACCGCCGCCGTCAAGGACGAGCTCTCCCAGGCGCTCACCATCGCGGGCAAGCAGGACCGCGAGGCCGAGCTGGACCGCGTCAAGGGTCTCGCCGCCGAGAAGCTGCTCCCGCAGTTCGAGGGCCGCGAGAAGGAGATCAGCGCGGCCTACCGCTCGCTGACCAAGTCCCTGGTCCGTGAGCGCGTCATCAAGGACAAGGTCCGCATCGACGGCCGCGGCGTCACGGACATCCGTACGCTCGCCGCCGAGGTCGAGGCCATCCCGCGCGTGCACGGTTCGGCGCTGTTCGAGCGTGGCGAGACCCAGATCCTGGGCGTCACCACCCTCAACATGCTCCGGATGGAGCAGCAGCTCGACACCCTCTCCCCGGTGACGCGCAAGCGCTACATGCACAACTACAACTTCCCGCCGTACTCCGTCGGCGAGACCGGCCGCGTCGGCTCCCCGAAGCGCCGCGAGATCGGCCACGGCGCGCTCGCCGAGCGCGCGATCGTGCCGGTCCTGCCGACGCGCGAGGAGTTCCCCTACGCGATCCGTCAGGTGTCCGAGGCCCTCGGCTCCAACGGTTCGACGTCCATGGGCTCGGTCTGCGCCTCCACCATGTCGCTGCTGAACGCCGGTGTGCCGCTGAAGGCCCCCGTCGCCGGTATCGCCATGGGCCTGATCTCCCAGGAGATCAAGGGCGAGACGCACTACGTCGCCCTCACCGACATCCTCGGTGCGGAGGACGCCTTCGGCGACATGGACTTCAAGGTCGCCGGCACCAAGGAGTTCGTGACCGCCCTCCAGCTCGACACCAAGCTGGACGGCATCCCCGCCTCCGTCCTGGCCGCCGCTCTCAAGCAGGCCCGTGACGCCCGCCTCCACATCCTCGACGTGATGATGGAAGCGATCGACACGCCGGACGAGATGTCCCCGAACGCCCCGCGGATCATCACCGTCAAGATCCCCGTGGACAAGATCGGTGAGGTCATCGGCCCCAAGGGCAAGATGATCAACCAGATCCAGGAGGACACCGGCGCCGAGATCACGATCGAGGACGACGGCACCATCTACATCGGTGCCCAGGTCGGCTCGCAGGCCGAGGCGGCCCGCGCGACGATCAACTCGATCGCCAACCCGACCATGCCGGAGGTCGGCGAGCGCTACCTGGGTACGGTCGTGAAGACGACCACCTTCGGCGCGTTCGTGTCGCTGCTCCCGGGCAAGGACGGTCTGCTGCACATCTCGCAGATCCGCAAGCTCGCCGGTGGCAAGCGCGTGGAGAACGTCGAGGACGTCGTCGCGGTGGGCTCCAAGGTCCAGGTCGAGATCGCCGAGATCGACTCCCGCGGCAAGCTGTCGCTCATCCCGGTCATCGAGGGTGAAGGCGACGAGGAGAAGAAGGACGACACCGCCCAGTGACGTCGAGCAGCTCCACGGCGACGGCCCGCACCTCTTCGGAGGCGCGGGCCGTTGCCCGTACGCAAACCCTGATCAAGGGCACCAACGGCATCGGCACCGTCCGTAAGACCACTCTTCCGGGTGGCCTGCGCATCGTCACCGAGACCCTGCCGTCGGTCCGCTCCGCGACCTTCGGCATCTGGGCCCACGTCGGCTCCCGCGACGAGACGCCGTCGCTGAACGGCGCCACGCACTATCTGGAGCACCTGCTCTTCAAGGGCACGACGCGCAGGTCGGCGCTGGACATCTCCTCCGCGATCGACGCGGTCGGCGGCGAGATGAACGCGTTCACGGCGAAGGAGTACACGTGCTACTACGCGCGCGTGCTCGACACCGACCTCCCGCTCGCCATCGACGTCGTGTGCGACATGCTCACGGACTCCCTGATCCTCGAGGAGGACGTCAACGTCGAGCGCGGCGCCATCCTCGAAGAGATCGCGATGACGGAGGACGACCCGGGCGACTGTGTGCACGACCTGTTCGCGCACACCATGCTCGGCGACACCCCCCTCGGCCGCCCGGTCCTCGGCACGGTCGACACGGTCAACGCCCTCACCGCGGACCGCATCCGCCGCTTCTACAAGAAGCACTACGACCCGACCCACCTCGTCGTCGCGGCGGCTGGCAACATCGACCACAACAAGGTCGTACGCCAGGTCCGCGCGGCCTTCGAGAAGGCGGGCGCCCTCAAGAAGCTCGACGCCACGCCCATCGCCCCGCGCGACGGCCGCCGCAACCTCCGTACGACCGGACGCGTCGAACTGCTCGGCCGCAAGACGGAGCAGGCCCATGTCGTCCTCGGCATGCCGGGCCTGGCCCGTACGGACGAGCGCCGCTGGGCCCTGGGCGTACTCAACACGGCCCTGGGCGGCGGCATGTCGTCCCGCCTCTTCCAGGAGGTCCGGGAGAAGCGCGGGCTCGCGTACAGCGTGTACTCGTACACGTCCGGGTTCGCCGACTGCGGCCTCTTCGGCGTGTACGCGGGCTGCCGGCCCTCGCAGGTCCACGACGTCCTGAAGATCTGCCGCGACGAACTCGACCACGTGGCCGAGCACGGCCTCTCCGACGAGGAGATCGGCCGCGCCATCGGCCAGCTGCGCGGTTCGACGGTGCTCGGCCTGGAGGACACGGGCGCGTTGATGAACCGTATCGGCAAGAGCGAACTGTGCTGGGGCGACCAGATGTCCGTCGACGACATGCTGGCCCGGATCGCCGAGGTCACCCCGGACGCGGTCCGTGAGGTCGCCCGCGAGATCCTGGGACAGCGTCCGTCGCTGGCGGTCATCGGCCCGCTCAAGGACAAGCAGGCGGCGCGCCTGCACGAGGCCGTCGCCTGACAGCCGTACCCGCTCCACACCCGTATCCGTCCGGTAAGGAAGCAACAACATGAGCAAGCTGCGCGTGGCGGTCCTCGGCGCCAACGGCCGTATCGGTGCCGAGGCGGTACGGGCGGTCGAGGCCGCCGAGGACATGGAACTGGTCGCCGCCCTCGGCCGGGGCGACAAGCTGGAGACGCTCGTCGACACCGGAGCCCAGGTCGCGGTCGAGCTGACCACCCCCGCCTCGGTGATGGGCAACCTCGACTTCTGCGTGCGCCACGGCATCCACGCCGTCGTCGGCACCACCGGCTGGACCGACGAACGCCTCGCGCAGCTCACCGGCTGGCTGGCCCAGTTCCCCGAGACGGGCGTGCTCATCGCGCCCAACTTCTCCATCGGGGCCGTACTGACCATGAAGTTCGCGCAGATCGCGGCGCCCTACTTCGAGTCCGTCGAGGTCATCGAGCTGCACCACCCGAACAAGGTGGACGCGCCCAGCGGCACCGCCTCGCGTACGGCGCAGCTGATCGCCGAGGCCCGCGCCAAGGCGGGCTCCGCTCCGGCACCGGACGCCACGGTGACTGCGCTGGACGGCGCGCGTGGCGCGGACGTCGACGGGGTGCCCGTGCACTCCGTACGACTGCGCGGGCTCCTGGCCCACCAGGAGGTCCTGCTGGGCGGGGAGGGCGAGACCCTGACCGTTCGCCACGACTCGCTCCATCACAGCAGCTTCATGCCGGGCATCCTGCTCGGCGCGCGCCGCGTAGTGGACACCCCGGGCCTCACCTTCGGCCTGGAACACTTCCTCGACCTCGGCTGAGGGACGTCATGCGCGCGAAACTCTCCTACCTCCTCACGGCCGCCGTCCTGGTCTTCTACTTCGTCCTGGTCGGCAGCCGCGGGATCATGCTCATCCAGACCGGCACGGTCCTGACCGTCACCTTCGGCGTGGCAGTCCTGATCCTGCCGGGGATCGGAGTGTGGTTCCTCTGGAAGAACACGCAGTTCGTCCGTGACGCCAACCGCCTCGCGACCGAACTCGAGGCCGAAGGCGGCCTGCCCGTCGACGAGTTGCGGCGCACGCCGAGCGGCCGGGTCGACCGCGACTCGGCCGACGAGGTCTTCGCCAGGCGCAAGGCCGAGACGGAGTCGGCCCCCGACGACTGGCGCAACTGGTTCCGCCTCGCCGTCGCCTACCACGACGCCCGCGACACCCCACGGGCCCGCAAGGCGATGCAGCGAGCAATCGCCCTGCACGCCGGCAAATCACCGGCCCAGACGGCCTGAACACCGGCCTTCGGCACCGTTTCTCAGAGCATGCTGGGAGGGGGCCGGCCCGCGAAACCGCGGGTCGGCCCCCTCCCACCATGCTGCGCTGCTTCCGGTGGTCGCTGTCTCGATACGACCGCGCTGCTGCCTAACCCCGCCCGAACTCCGCAGCCCATGCCTCGACGCTGTCCGCCGCCCGGTCGAACGCCTCCATCCGGCCCAGGAAGTCGGCGTTGTGCGTGGTCAGCAGGGGCGCCAGATCGTCCGCGGCGCGATCCCGTCGTACGAGGAGCAGCGCCTGCCCCTGCACGGTGCGTGGCAGCCCCAGCCAGCGCACCGGCTGCTGCACCGTCCGTACGGCGACGACCTTCTCCCAGCGCGTCGTCCGCGTACCGAGGAACGCCACCCGGCGCAGCCCGTGCGCACTCACCCACACGCCTGTACGCAGCAGTCGCAGCGCGACGGCGATGACGGCCAGCGCGATACCGAGACACACCGCGCCGCCGGAAAACGCGCCGGTGGCGGCGATGATGACGGCCGCGAACAGCACGTACGAGGCGAGCAGCAGCAGAAGCGCCGCCGCACCCACCCGCCACGGGCCGGGCCGGTACGGGCGCCGCCAACGATCGCGGTCGTCGAACGGCAGGGCGTGACCGGCCGCGGCTTCGCCGGAGGCGCGGTCGGCCGTCAGGAAGGGCAGGGGCACGGCTGGTCCTCACTCAGTTCCACGGGCGGGCTGTGCCCGGTGAGGTTATACAGCCGACTGCCCGGTCACCAGCCTCGGGGGTCCGAGGAGGGCCTGACCACGCCATTCGGCCGCAGAACGACGGGAACTCAACGGCTGCCGACGGCCTCGGACTGCTGCGTCTGCCCGGCCTGCCGGTCGACCGACAGCGCGGGCATCCCGAGAACCAGGGAACCCACGAGCCCGGCGACGACGGTGAGCCCCAGAAGCCAGCGCCCGGCTATGTCCCCGGCGGACGCGCGCGGACGCGGCGGGGGAGCGACATTGCTGCGGAACTTGTCGGCCTCGGCGATGAAGGCGAACGGGACGGGCTCGCGCCGGCGGAACATGGGGTGCTTCTCCCTTTGAGGATCGTGAGGATCGAACGAATCTCTGCTGCTTGTACAGACGAGCGAGCGCCCCAAATGGTGCCCGGTTTCACCGAATTACTTCTGTGACGGTGGTGAACGTCCTGTTTGGCGGAAGTCGTAGAGTGGCGTGGCCCGAGTGACGAGATGGAAGGACCCTCCAGACCGTGAGCCCCACCCCCGACGACGAGTTCAAGATCGACCTGCGCAGCGAAGTGACCGTCGAGCTGGTCAAACACAGCGCGGCCGACTCCGACGTGCTGTTCGCGGCCCGTGTGTCGACCGTCGGGGAGCAGTCCCTGGAAGAGTTGAACAAGGACCCGGAGCGCTCGACGGGGCTGATCAACTACCTCATGCGAGACCGGCACGGCAGCCCGTTCGAGCACAACTCCATGACGTTCTTCATCAGCGCCCCGATCTTCGTCTTCCGCGAGTTCATGCGGCACCGCGTGGGCTGGTCGTACAACGAGGAGTCGGGCCGCTACCGGGAGCTGCAGCCCGTCTTCTATGTGCCGGACACCTCGCGCAAGCTCGTACAGCAGGGGCGGCCGGGCAAGTACGTGTTCGTCGAGGGCACCCCTGAGCAGCACGAACTCGTGGAGCACGCCATGGAGGACTCGTACCGCCAGGCGTACCGGACCTACCAGCGGATGCTCGCGCAGGGCGTCGCCCGTGAGGTCGCCCGTGCGGTCCTCCCGGTCGGCCTGTTCTCGTCGATGTACGCCACCTGCAACGCGCGCTCCCTGATGCACTTCCTCGGCCTGCGCACCCAGCACGAGCTGGCGAAGGTGCCGTCCTTCCCGCAGCGGGAGATCGAGATGGTCGGCGAGAAGATGGAGGCGGAGTGGGCCAGGCTCATGCCGCTGACCCACGCGGCCTTCAACGCGAACGGCAGGGTGGCGCCGTAAGGCACACGCACGCGCGTTTCACCACCGGGCACAGATGTACGGACCGGCCTCGCGAAGTGTCCGTATTGCGGTATTTCGGGAGGTTCATCTAGCCTGATCAAACGGACCCGGCACTGCTTGAACCCCCGAGCAGGCAGTGCCGGGCTCCATCTTTGTCATGATTTTTCCTGCACCCCTAGGGCAGACCGTGCCCTGGGCACCGAGTAGCGTGGTACCCATGGCTCCGACCTCCACTCCGCAGACCCCCTTCGGGCGGGTCCTCACCGCCATGGTCACGCCGTTCACGGCGGACGGCGCGCTCGACCTCGACGGCGCACAGCGGCTCGCCACCCACCTGGTGGACGCAGGCAATGACGGCCTGGTCATCAACGGCACCACCGGCGAGTCCCCGACCACCAGCGACGCGGAGAAATCGGATCTCGTACGAGCTGTACTGGAGGCCGTCGGCGAGCGAGCCCACATCATCGCGGGCGTCGGAACCAACGACACCCACCACAGCATCGAGCTGGCCCGCGCGGCGGAGAAGACCGGCGCGCACGGCCTCCTGACGGTGACGCCGTACTACAACAAGCCCCCGCAGGAGGGCCTGTACCGGCACTTCACGGCCATCGCCGACGCCACCGAACTCCCGGTCATGCTGTACGACATCCCCGGCCGCAGCGGCGTCCCGATCAGTACCGAGACGATTGTCCGGCTCGCCGAGCACCCCCGGATCGTCGCGAACAAGGACGCCAAGGGCGACCTCGGCCGGGCCAGCTGGGCCATCGCCCGTTCAGGCCTCGCCTGGTACTCCGGCGACGACATGCTGAACCTGCCGCTGCTCTCCGTGGGCGCTGTCGGCTTCGTCTCGGTCGTCGGCCATGTCGTCACGCCCGAGCTGCGCACCCTCGTCGAGGCGTACGTCTCCGGCGAGGTCCAGAAGGCCACCGAGATCCACCAGAAGCTCCTCCCGGTCTTCACGGGCATGTTCCGTACCCAGGGCGTCATGACCACCAAGGCCGCGCTCACCCTCCAGGGCCTGCCCGCCGGACCGCTGCGCGCACCCATGGTCGAGCTGTCGGTCGACGAGATTGCCCAGCTCAAGATCGATCTTGCTGCCGGCGGGGTACAGCTCTGACAACAGACTTCACAACTGAATACGCGGGACGTACGTGTCCGTAGTCCACATCCAACAACTGCTTTTGCACGAACGTCATGCGCGCCACGTGCCTTGCCGGTACGTGGCGCGTGTGGTGAGGAGAGTCTTTTGAGTCATCCGCATCCTGAACTCGGCGCTCCGCCGAAGCTCCCGAAGGGCGGCCTGCGGGTCACCCCGCTGGGCGGCCTCGGCGAGATCGGCCGCAACATGACCGTCTTCGAGTACGGCGGTCGCCTACTGATCGTCGACTGCGGCGTGCTCTTCCCGGAGGAGGAGCAGCCCGGAATCGACCTGATCCTGCCGGACTTCACGTCCATCAGGGACCGCCTCGACGACATCGAGGGCATCGTCCTCACCCACGGCCACGAGGACCACATCGGGGCCGTCCCCTATCTCCTCCGGGAGAAGCCGGACATCCCGTTGATCGGCTCCAAGCTGACCCTCGCGTTCATCGAGGCCAAGCTCCAGGAGCACCGCATCCGCCCCTACACCCTCGAGGTGACGGAGGGGAACCGGGAGCGCATCGGCCCGTTCGACTGCGAGTTCGTCGCCGTCAACCACTCCATCCCCGACGCCCTGGCCGTGGCCATCCGCACCCCCGCGGGCATGGTCGTCCACACGGGCGACTTCAAGATGGACCAGCTCCCCCTGGACGGCCGCCTCACGGACCTGCACGCGTTCGCGCGGCTGAGCGAGGAGGGTATCGACCTTCTTCTCTCCGACTCGACGAACGCCGAGGTTCCGGGTTTCGTCGCGCCCGAGCGTGACATCTCGAACGTGCTGCGCCAGGTCTTCGCGGGCGCCAGCAAGCGGATCATCGTCGCCAGCTTCGCCAGCCACATCCACCGCATCCAGCAGATCCTGGACGCGGCACACGAGTACGGCCGCAGGGTCGCCTTCGTCGGCCGCTCCATGGTCCGCAACATGGGCATCGCCCGGGACCTGGGCTATCTGAAGGTCCCGCCGGGCCTGGTGGTGGACGTCAAGACCCTCGACGATCTCCCGGACCACCAGATCGTGCTGGTCTGTACGGGCTCGCAGGGCGAACCGATGGCCGCGCTGTCCCGCATGGCGAACAGGGACCACCAGATCCGCATCGTCCAGGGCGACACCGTGATCCTGGCCTCGTCCCTCATTCCGGGCAACGAGAACGCGGTGTACCGCGTGATCAACGGCCTGACCCGCTGGGGTGCCAACGTCGTCCACAAGGGCAACGCCAAGGTGCACGTCTCAGGTCACGCCTCGGCCGGCGAGCTCCTGTACTTCTACAACATCTGCAAGCCGCGCAACCTGATGCCGGTCCACGGCGAATGGCGCCACCTACGGGCCAACGCTGAACTGGGCGCGATGACAGGCGTCCCGCACGACCGGATCGTCATCGCCGAGGACGGCGTCGTCGTCGACCTCATTGAGGGCAAGGCAAAGATCTCGGGCAAGGTCCAGGCCGGCTACGTGTACGTCGACGGACTCTCGGTCGGCGATGTCGGCGAACCCGCCCTGAAGGACCGCAGGATCCTCGGAGACGAGGGCATCATCTCGGTCTTCGTGGTGATGGACTCGTCCACCGGCAAGATCACGGGGGGCCCGCACATCCAGGCCCGGGGCTCGGGCATCGAGGACTCCGCCTTCAGCGACGTCGTCCCGAAGATCACCGAAGTGCTGGAGCGCTCGGCGCAGGACGGGGTGGTCGAACCCCACCAGATGCAGCAGCTCATCCGCCGCACGCTGGGCAAATGGGTGTCGGACACCTACCGCCGTCGCCCGATGATCCTCCCGGTCGTCGTGGAGGTCTGACGGCCGCGGAGGGTGCCTCGGCGGCCCTCTCGCGGGCGTGAACTCGGAGCGGGGCTCCTCGATTTGCATCGAGGAGCCCCGCTCCAGTACGTTTACGGCTCCGCCAGCGAGGGAACCCGGCTCAACTGCGTGCCAGGGACCAACCCGAGCGGGGCGGAAATTCCGACTCAGAACTTCTGATAAAGTCGGACTCGCCGGAAAGGGAAACGCGAAAGCGGAAACCTGGAAAGCACCGAGGAAATCGGATCGGGAAACGGTCTGATAGAGTCGGAAACGCAAGACAGCAAGAACCGAAGGGAAACTGCCCGGAGGAAAGCCCGAGAGGGTGAGTACGAAGGAAGCGTCCGTTCCTTGAGAACTCAACAGCGTGCCAAAA
>NZ_JARAXP010000041.1:0-25613 GCF_033793965.1 Streptomyces sp. ME02-8801-2C
GGGTACCCTAGCGCTGCGCGCTAGGCAGAGACCGCCGGACGCGATGCGCCCGGCAACTGCGGAGCGTGACCGCCGCGCAAGCGCGGCGGTGGACCGGACTGTGTCCGGTCCGGCCCTCTCCGCTGCGCTGCGAGGGCGGCACGGTCCGCTGACGCTCCCCGTAAATTCCCTTGCTACGCAAGGAGATTGGGCCGGTGCCCGGCCCTGACGGCCCGTCCGCTGCGCTCCCGGACCGAGGCCCGCTACGCGGGCGGCTGGCAGCAAGGGAGGGGCCGGGGTGGGTGCATCGCCGGATGCACTGTGTAGCGACTAGAATTCCGGGCCACCCCCTCTCGAGGTCGTGCATCAATCTAATGTGCTATGTAGCATTGGCGGATCCAGTGGACACCCCCTGATCACCCTCCAGCCCCGGGCCGGGCACGAGGCATGGGCTGTGACCTGCGGAGACGGCCCGATGGGCGCGGGTTGGCGGGTACGTCCGGGCGGGTACCGGTTGGATCTGACGGATCGTCATGCTGTTCCGGGGAATACGGCAGGTCGCCTCATTACCTGACGGGCCAAATTCTGAGGGTGCTTCAAAAACCCTGCCCTAGACCAACTCTGGAATGAAACACGGCCACCCGTAAAAGCCCGAGAAATACCGGACACCACCCCGAAAAAACCCGCGAATCCGCGCCCGAATCCCGACCACAGCCGCGCATCCGGCTGGCGGCGCCCGCCCTTTCCCCCATCCGGACCCTCCAGCGGACGGACGGGGCGCAGGCCCCCACCCGGACCGGCGGGCGCCCGATCCCCCAGCAGCATCCCCGCGTCCCGCCCGGGGGTCGTCGAGGAGCCGACGGAGCACCTCAAGTTCTTCTTCGCCACCGACGAGATACACAACTCGTCGACCCTGAATACGTGGGAGGGCGCGGCGAAGGGTCAGTTCCACGCCGCGCATGACGGCGAGGTACACGGCCTACCCGGCCGGTACCGTCACGTCGGCCAGCTACCGCAAGCTGCTGCTGGTCGTCGAGGAGCGCTCAATCATCTTCGCCATCACCGAACCCGAGAAGGACGCGAACTACGAGTTCCTCGACGCTCAGACTACGTCCCTGCTCCACGGTGGAGTTCTGCGCCGGAGCAGGCGGCCTCAGGCGCCTAACGACAAGTGCACGCAGGCGCAGAAGTTGCTGTTCAGGGACCTAGCTCCACTGAAGGCATCTCGGAGGGCACGGCACTGTCAGTGGCGGGCCCACAGCACTGTCAGTGGCGGGCCATAGAGTCTTACGCGTAAGCAGTGCCCTTCGGACGACGAGGGGAGACCCCTGCCCGCGAAGCGTCGCCCTGGAAAGCTGCTTCGCGGACAAAGGGGGGCCTCCCCGTCGCCTGACGTCGGGCTCCCGTTCCCGTCGAAGGAGTCCAGAAGCGTGACGTCCATTGACCGTACCCCTTTGGGTACGGAGCCTCCCGTCCGGCACTACGCCTGGCTGCCGGTCCTGACCACCCTGGCGACCCTCGCCACCGTCCTCGGCCTGGCCCTCACCGGCCACACCGAGGCCGCCGTCGCCGCCGGCCTCGCGGGCAGCACCATCGGCACCGTCCAGATCACCGTGCACATCCGGCGCTGACCACCGGCCCGGTGCCCTCCGGGGCGCCCGGCTGTCCCGCGCCCGTTCAGCAAGTTCTGTTGGGTCAACGCCTTCTCCTCCCTGTCTGTGGTCACAGTAGGGGGAGCCACTGACAATGGCCCTGACCAGCACCTTTGTCGTTCTGGTCACAGTGCATCCGGCCCGACCATGGCCCCGACCACAGCAGGTCAGCGCCGTGGTCGGGCCACTGTCGTGTTCAGGAGGTCGTACGGCGGTCGAGGGCACGGGCGAGGTGCTCGGCGACCTGATCATCAACATCGACGAGGCGGATGAGGGAGCGCAGGATCTCGAACTTGTCGACCGGGCAGCCGGTGCGGCGGCGCAGGGTGGAGAACGAGGTGATCGAGGACACCGTCGTCGAGATCGAGGACGTCATCGTCGAGACCACCGCTCTTCGTGGCCGAGATCGAGGAACCCGTCGTCGAGATCGAGGTACTGCGCTCTCACCGTAGTGAGGCCCCTGCCGGAAGGGGTCTCCGGCAGGGGCCTCACTGAACGTACTCAGTTGCGCGACCAGCGTGGCCAGGTTGAGCCGTCCCCAAGCGCGACGCCTTGCTTGGCGGAGCCGGACGTTGAGCGCCGGCTCATCCTCCTTGCCTCGTCGAGAAGCATCCTCTTCGCCATCGGCGTCTCCGACGCCAGCCTCCACCAAGTCGGTGCCCACCGGTCATCTCGCCGGGAGGACGTGGGACCCACGCGCCGTCCTTCTTCGTATGCTCGTGCGCGGGCCCATGCGTCCAACCAGCACGGCACATCCGCCACGGGGACCTCGCAGGCACGCAGAAACCCCAAGAACTGCCGCCGGTCCCACGGCACTGTCTGCTTGGTAACGATCCTGTGCGCGGTGCTACGGGGCAGAACGCGGTGATTGCCCGCCCGCTCCTCCATCTGGCGAAAGGAGGGAGAACCGGCCCTCTCGTACAGATCGCGCAGAGCGGCGCTCAGGTCACGGCGGTCGTGTACCAACGCCGGGCTGGGCGCGGGCTGGCCGCCCTCCCGTGAGGATCGGCGCTGTTCGCACCGGGCCTGCTTCCACAGGGCGTCCGCCTCCTTCATGGAAGCCCCGCAGGCCCGGGCGTAGGCGCGCACGGTCTTGAGGGAGGGCACCGTCTCGCCCGATGCGGCTCGCTGCAGCGTGGTGGCATGGAGCCCGGATCGTTCCGCGAGTTCGCGGTACGTCGGCCTCCCGTTGCTCTCGCGCTGCCCGCGCAACCACACCGCGAGCTTGCGCAGCGCCTTGTTGCCGGTGGTCACCGGCTTCTCCCGGCGTCCCATCAGGCCGTCCTCACCCGGACGGCGGGCTGAACAACGCGCCCAGCACCCGGCTCAGTCCGCGCTGTGGTGCTCCCGTGACCAGTTGCACCACCAGGGCGGCAACCAGGCCGACTCCCGCGAGCAGCTGCACCACTTCAGCCAGAGGCAGGCCGATGACCGCCGTCAGGAAGGCTCCCAGGCAGACGATGACGATGATCACCACCGCCTCGGAGCCGTTCAGCCGCCGCGGGTAGAAGGGACCGTTCTCGATACAGGGGAGGGGCGGAGGGTTCTTGGCCATGAAAGGCCTCCCTGTGATGTTGTGTCCGGCAGCCCCCGGAAGAGGCCACCGGACGGCTCTTGCTCCAACCGATGAGCGCCAGGGCGGTTGCCGCCGCCCTCCACGTGACGCCTGGGCCCCATACTCTCTGGTAACGGACGCAAAGGTCGAGGGGGTCACGGCCCGATAGAGGCCCTTCCCTGGTCTTTGATGCGCCGCCGTCCAGGGTGAAGAGATGCACCAATCTGATTGGATTTCAGCACCTCAGGAACAACAGTCCGCTCTCTCCAGCCCATCGATACGCAGCACAATCGACAGTCCAACCGGTATGAACCCGAGCAAGGCTGATTGATGCGCTCGCAAACCATTGGGCTTGCAAAGGCTCGATGGCTGCTGCGATTCTCCCCACACAGGCCCAGAGCTCGTCAGCTCTGCCGCCTCCCTTGATGCGACGGCTCCAACCATTGCTTAGGGGAAGTAACCCTCGTGTTGCCGCACGAGGCCGCTGAGAGCCGGTACCGCCCGCGCGGTGTCGGCTCTTCGCATGCCGTGCTGCCGTCACCACGGGCCCTGCGGCCTCGGGGGTACGGCCGTCGTTCCTTCGTGCGTACGGCCGTTCCTTCGTGGGTACGGCCGTCGTTCCTCACCGGGCGCCACCGGCCTCCATCACCAGGGTGGGCGCGGCGCGCGGTTGGCCTGCATGGCCGGGGCTGTGGTCGGGGCCCGTGGTCGGGGAGGATTCCGCCCATGAGTACCCGCCCTCAGCTGACCCAGCGTGAAGCCGCCACCGCAACAGGGCTGAGCCGCACGACGATCCGCCGCCGGGAGACCGGCAGTTTCCCGGACGCGGTCTTCGACGAACAGCGCGGCTGGCTCATCCCGATCGACAACCTCCTCGCGACCGGGCTTCGGGTGAACGCCCCGGCACCACCCGACCCCGGCCCAGGGCAGGGCACGGCCCCGGCCGGAGCGGACGAGGAGCACGGCCAGGCCGACGAGGTGGCCGCGCTGCGCGCCGAACTGGAACGTGCGCGGCACGAGCACGAGCAGGTCTCGCCGAGGAGCGGCACGCGCGGGAGCTGGCGGAGACGGAGGCCCGGCACCTGACGGCGCGGCTGGCGGAGCGGGCGGAGCACATCGAGGACTTGCAGCGGGCACTCGCCGCGCTGACTCCGGCGCCGGACCGCGCGGCCATCCCCCAGCCCTCCGCCCCCGCCACGGCCCCGGCCGCTCCCGCCGGCACTTCGGTCCCGGCCCCGGCCGCACGACAAATTCAAGTTCGACCTGTTCGCCCCGGAGGGCGAGAACTTCACCGCCTCGCGCGCGCCTCAGGCCCCGCCGAGAGCCAGCACGGGGCGGTGAAGAAGAACCTCCGCCGCGTTCATCCACGCCCGGCTTCTCGATCTTGATCTCTCGCCGAGTACCTTCGCGTTCATCTGAATCTTCTCGCTGGCCTTGTGGGTCCAGATCCCCCCGCCGCCGGAAGTGAACCGGCCCGGAAGCCCTGCACGCGTACGTTGGGCCCCGGGATTCACCGGATCGCGGCCGTGATGATGAACCCGTGAACGACAGGGCGGTCGGAGTTCGGGTCGCACCTCTGCTCGCGCTCCTGGTCGCGGCTCTGGTCGCGTCGGCCGGGCGGGTACGAGGGCCTTGGGCGTATGGCCTGAGCAGGGAGACAAGGGGTCGGCCGAGGGCCGGTCGCGGCGCCGACTACTTGCCTACGGCGCCCCCTTCCGGCGTCGCGGTGCCCGGCCCGAGGTTCCGCCGGCCTTTCCGGTCGACGACGTCCCGCTGCCCGGCTTCCCCCAGGTGTGCACCCGGCTCGACTCGTTCGGCAGCCAGAAGCCGCGGCGAGGTTGAGGTGTCCGTCGTCGGCGTGCTCCTGAGGGTGCCCGGGCCGTGCCGAGTCGGCGTCGCGTGGTGCTCATGACGGGAGTCTGCCGCTCCTCGCCCCCCGGCATCGCCTCGTACGGGCATGCGCACATACGCGTGAGGGCGCGCGGCACGCCCGGCACGGGCCACGCGCGGCACGCGTTGGCCGCCGCCGACACCCCGCCCTCGGACTCCGGTGCGTTCTTCGCCCGTCGCCCGCCGGGTGGCCTCTCTCGTGTGCACGCGGGTGCACGGGCACGTGTGCACGCTTTTAACGCGCGCGACCCCCCGCCGGAGCGAAATCGACCCTCCGAGACCCCCCTCGGCACCCCGGCCGGATCCCCGGCCCGCCCACCCCGCCCAGCCCTCCCGTACGGACGCGCGGGCAGACGTACGGACGTACCCGCGCCCCGGGCACGGCCGGACGGGCGGACGGACGGGCGCGGCCACAGGCGCGCGCGGATGTTCATCTGCCGGAGGTGAACCGGTCCGCAGCCCATACACGCAGACATTGGGCGCCGGAATTCACCGGATCGCGGCGGTGAAAAATGAACCAGTGAAACGGGCGAGAATCCATCCTGCGAGTATCGACCGCCGCCCGCTGGGCACCGGACCCCACCGCCCGCCGATACCGGACGGGCTTCGGCGAGCAGCACGAGAACGCTTCATGAATACGGAGTATTCGGCCTCATAAAAGCAATTTGCGCACTCATATTCACATTCGAAGGCGGGTTGAATTCTCTGCAAGATCTTCTATGGTGATCGGATCCTCGTGATGGTGCCGCCGTCCACGTCTATGGCAGCCAGCGGGGCCCTCGCCCGAGTCCGGCCCCGGACCACGCCGCTGCAGCCGCGCCCCAACGGACTGATGGTCTCTTCCTGGCTGCGGGACAGGTGCTTCCAAGGCGGCGTCTGCGCCCTGCGGCAGGAAGGCCCGCCGATCGACCACTCCCCCGATGCCGTCAGCTTCTGGCACATCGACACGACCACCGCTGCTGCCCGCCCGGCCGCTCATGCGGCGGTGCGTCCGCGGCCTCCTGTGCCTTCCCTGCAACACCGCCTGCCTGCCTGCCTGCCTACGGACGCCTCCCCGACGTCCTCCGCGACAGCCCCCGCTTCAACACCTACCTCAACAGCCCACCCGCGCGGCACCCCGAAGCCCGCCCCACCGCCAAGGACCATGCAGGCCTCCGCGACGCATCCAGCTACCTCATCGACGCCTTTTTCACCGCCGCGGACCATCCCGAGGGCAACACCTGTCTGTAAGCACGAGTTCGGGTACCAGCGCACCAGGTTCCTTTGGCTCCGACAGCCGTTCGACCGTCGGGCCGGTAGAGGGTCGGAGCACAGGCGCAGCCAGCGAGAAGAGGCCGTCAGGGGCCGGGGTGAACGGTCGACCACCGGTTCGAGGGTGGTACCAAAACTCGTCCGTACCGTGGTGCCCATTCACGTGCCTACGGACAAACACCCTCAGCCCCTGAACGCCGCTGTCCTCCCGGCCAGCGGCCGGCAGCCCTGAGGCTGGTTCGGGCTCGCGACGTTCGCCACCCTGAGCGCAAGACCAGACAAGCGTCCTTGGCGAGCAGCAGGGCGCGGTGGCGGTCATGCCGCAGCTGCTGCGCCGGCCGGTCCGAAGACGTCGTCGAAGCGGTGTGCTTGCGCTGTGCGTACGAGGTGGAAGGCGCCGCTGCGGTGGCGCAGGGCGTGGGCGGTGTAGTGGACGACTTCGGCTGGGGTGAGGACTTTGAGGTCGCCGAAGACGTAGTACAGCGGGGTGGGCGCGTGGGCCGCGGTGAAGAGAAGGCCGGCGTTGACCGTGTCCTTGCTGATGGCGTAGCGGTCGGTGTCGGTGCTGGGCATGCGGTCTTTGGCGTCGATGGTGATCAGGTCGGTGCCTCGGGCGGCGATGAAGTCGGGGAACTGCCGCAGGGCGGAGCGGGTCCGGCGCAAGGCTTCTCGTACGGCGGGCGGGTAGGTGCCCTGTCCGCAGGGGTGGACGGTCCAGCCGCGGGCGCGCAGTGCGGCTGCCACCCGACGTTCGTGTGCGTCGCCTATCGTCTGGCGGTCCTGCCACTGCGTCACCCTGGTTCCCCCTTGGGTAAGTTCCGCGATCCCTGTGCGTGATACGAAGGATTCATAGTTCGTCCTACCCTCCTGGACGCTATGATGCCCCTCATGGCGGCATACGTTGACCCACGCTTTCGTCCCACGCTGTGGCCCGGGACGCCCGTGCCGACACCGGAGTTGATGCCTCTTCGCGGGGCACGGGCCGACGGCGAGTGGATCGTCTGGACCCCGCAGCTCCCTTCTCGCGCGCACACCGTCCCCATGCCAGAGGACTTCTACCTGCGCGAGTTCATGGAGGTCGACCCCGAGGACCTCGACGCCGTGGCCGCCTTGATGGGCGCCTATGGACACCTCGGCGGGAGCATCGGCACCGGAAGCTGGGACGTCGACGTCTACGAACATCTCATGGAGCTCGCCGAGCGCGACCACCCCCGCGCGCCGTTCGCCCTGCACGGCGAACTGGCCACGCTCTACGTGACGGAGGCCCAGGCGGCCGTCACCACCTGGCTGGCCCTGCGCCGCGAGGGCGGGCTCGACGCGCTCGTCGAGCCCGAGGTCTCCGAGGAACAACTGGCCCAGTGGCGTGCCGAGAACACCCACCAGGAGGAGGTATGGCCGCGCGACCTGGACCACCTGCGCGAGCTCACCCTGGAATTCAGGATCATGCAATTGGAGAGTGAGCTGAACGCCGCACTCAAGCCGTTCAGTATCGGCATCGGCGGCCTGGGCGACCGTTACCCCACCATCCTCGCCGTGGCGTTCCTCCAGCTCTACAACCACCTCGCCGAGGACGCCACGATCCGCGAGTGCGCGAACGAGACCTGCCGCCGCAGCTTCGTACGCCAGCGCGGCCGCGCCGCATACGGGCAAAACCGCACCAGCGGCATCAAGTACTGCACCCGCGAATGCGCCCGCGCCCAGGCCCAGCGCGAACACCGCCGACGCCGCAAACAGCAGACCCCGCCCCTCCAGCAGCCGCTGGCCGAGAAACCCAGGCCGCACGACGGCCCAGAACCCGTCGGCCAGGCGGGAGCTGAGTGATGATCAGCCTGCGAGAACACCAGGTGGAAGCGAACGCGCGCATCCGCGCGTGGGCGGGATTGCCCGCCAGGTCACCGGTACCGGCGCAGGGGCTGCGCGGGACCGTCGTCTCCGCGACCGGCTCCGGGAAGACGATCACCGCCGCGTGGGCCGCACGGGAGTGCTTCCGCGGCGGGCGGATCCTCGTGATGGTCCCCACCCTCGACCTGCTCGTGCAGACCGCCCAGGCGTGGCGGAGGGTCGGCCACAACGGGCCGATGGTCGCGGTGTGCTCGCTGGAGAAGGACGACGTCCTGGAGCAGTTGGGTGTGCGGACCACCACGAACGCAATCCAGCTGGCGCTGTGGGCGGGCAGAGGTCCCGTGGTGGTGTTCGCCACGTACGCCTCGCTCGTGGACCGGGAGGACCCCGAGGACGTCACCGGCCGATTGAAGGTACGCGGGCCGCTGGAGGCCGCGCTGGCGGGCGGGGAGCGGCTGTACGGACAGTCCATGGCCCCGTTCGACCTCACCGTCGTCGACGAAGCCCACTCAACCACTGGTGATCTTGGTCGGCCTTGGGCTGCGATCCACGACAACACCCGCATCCCTGCCGGCTTCCGGCTCTACCTGACCGCTACCCCGCGCATCCTCGCCTCCCCGCGCCCGCAGAAGGGCACCGGCGGTCGCGAGCTGGAGATCGCGACGATGGCCAGCGACCCCGACGGCCCGTACGGCGAGTGGCTGTTCGAGCTCGGGCTGTCGGAGGCGATCGAGCGGGGCATCCTCGCCGGGTTCGAGATCGACGTGCTGGAGATCCGCGACCCCTCCCCCGTCCTCGGGGAATCGGAGGAGGCGCTGCGCGGCCGGCGCCTGGCGCTGCTGCAGACCGCGCTCCTGGAACACGCCGCCGCGCGCAACCTGCGCACCGTCATGACGTTCCACCAGCGGGTCGAGGAAGCCGCAGCGTTCGCGCAGAAGATGCCGCAGACCGCGGCCCGGCTCTACGAGGCCGAGGTCCCGGACAGGGACCTGGCCGGCGCGGAGGCGCTGCCGGCGTCGTCGATCGATGCGGAGTTCTACGAGCTGGAGGCCGGCCGCCACGTACCCCCGGAGCGGGTGTGGGCGGCGTGGCTGTGCGGCGACCACCTCGTCGCCGAACGCCGAGAGGTCCTGCGCCAGTTCGCCAACGGCATCGACGCCGACAACCGGCGCGTACACCGGGCCTTCCTCGCCAGCGTCCGGGTCCTGGGCGAGGGCGTCGACATCACCGGCGAGCGCGGTGTGGAGGCGATCTGCTTCGCCGACACCCGCGGCTCCCAGGTCGAGATCGTCCAGAACATCGGCCGGGCGCTGCGCCCGAACCCCGACGGCACGGCCAAGACCGCCCGGATCATCGTGCCCGTCTTCCTCCAACCCGGCGAAGACCCCGACGACATGGTCGCCTCCGCCAGCTTCCGCCCCCTCACGGCCGTTCTCCAGGGCCTGCGCTCACACTCCGAACGCCTCGTCGAACAACTCGCCTCCCAGGCCCTGACCAGGCAACCGCGCACCAAACCGCACCACCTCGTCCGCGACCAGGACGGACGCATCGTCGGGGCCGACGGTGCCGGTGCCGGTGCCGGTGCTGAGGAATTGGACGGCACGCAGGGGGCGGTGGAGTCCGTGATGCTGAACTTCTCCAGCCCCCGCGACGCGGCGACGATCGCGGCGTTCCTGCGCACACGGGTCTACCGGCCCGAGTCGCTGGTGTGGCTGGAGGGCTACCAGGCCCTGCTCCGGTGGCGGAAAGAAAACCGGATCACGGGCCTGTACGCCGTCCCCTACGACACCGAGGCGACGGTGGGCGTCACCGACCGCTTCCCCCTGGGACGCTGGGCCCACCAGCAGCGGCGCACCTACCGCGCCGGTGAACTCGACGACCACCGCCAGGAACTCCTCGACGAGGCCGGCATGGTGTGGGAACCCGGCGAGGAAGCCTGGGAGACCAAACTCGCCGTCCTGCGCTCCTACCGGCGGGCGCACGGACACCTCGCGCCCCGGCGCGACGCCGTCTGGGGCGGCGCCGATGACGAACTGGCCCCCGTCGGGGAACACATGGCCAACCTCCGCCGCACCCACGGCCTCGGCAAAAACCCCGAACGCGCCGCGGTGCGGGCGGCGCAGCTGGCCGCGATCGATATCGACTGGAACTGCCCCTGGCCCCTGGACTGGCAGCGCAATTACCGCATCCTCACCGACCTCGCCGCCGACGAACCCGACGGCGTCCTCCCGGCCATCCAGCCCGGAGTGCTCTTCGAGGGCGACGACATCGGGCGGTGGCTGCAGCGCCAGACCCACGACTGGTTCCAGCTCACCGAGGAGCAGCAGCGCAGACTTTCAAGCCTGGGGGTGAAGCCCGCCGAACGGCCGGCACCAGCCACCACGGATGGCGCGAAGAGCGCTGAGGGAAAGACGTTGACGGCCTTCCGGCGGGGGGTCGCGGCCCTCGCGCAGTACATCGCGCGTGAAGGCCGAACCGTCGTGGCAAGGACACACGTTGAAGAGCTTCCGGACGGTTCAGTGGTCAGGCTGGGGGTGTTTCTGAGTAACCAGAAGGCCAGGCGGGAGCGTCTGAACGCGGAGCAGCGAGCTGCTTTCGCCGAGCTGGGCTACACCTGGGCCGCAGAACAGTCCGAGCGCGGCTGACAGCATGCCTGCCGGTCAGAGACGACCGCAAGACTGGCAGGCGGCAGATCCGCGGCAGGGCGTTTTCCCGTTGGCTTGTTATGCCCATTACCGGATGAGCCGATAATTCGTTTGGCTCTGTGTGCGGAGCGCGGAAGCGGAATGGGATGCGGCAAGTGCCGGGCCGGCTGATGTCGGGGCTGTGGACGTACGGTTCTTGGCCGCGGGCGGGGCGACGGAGTGTTCGCCGTGGTCGGCGGCGGCCGCCGACGTGGCCTTCGAGCGGTGTCCGCCGCTGAGGCCGTTTTCCGTCCGCAAGGGCAAGCGCACGGCGCCGGGATGGTGGTGGTCGGCGACCACCGGGCAGCTTGTGCACTACGGGTCTGGGGCGATGCGGCTGCATCTGATGCTGCTGGATCGCGATCCACGCGTCCACGGCCTGGCCGGCCGGCCACTGGAACTGCGGTGGCGTGTGCCGGGCGGAGTGCGTACGCATGCCCCGCAGGTGATGCTCCGGCTCGCCGACGGCCAGGGGGTCTTGGCGGACTGCACCGCCAGAGAGGAGCTTTCTCAGCGGCAGCGGTCCCTCGCGGCGGCGGTCGACGAGGTGTGTGCGGCGGTGGGCTGGCGGTACTGGGTGCTGGGGCCGGTCGATCCGGTGTACCGGCGCAACGTGACCTGGCTGTCCGGGTACCGGCATCCGCGGTACCACGGAGGACAGCAGCTGGCCGCGGCGTTGCGGGAGTCGTTCGCCAGCCGTACGCCGCTGTGGGAGGGCGTGCGCAGGACCGGGGATCCAATGGTGGTCCTTCCCGCACTGTTCCATGCCCTGTGGACGGGGCAGCTGTCCGCGGACCTGGGTGCTCCGATGCATGAGCGGATGCCGGTGTGGGCGCAGGCGGCGTGAGGGGCCGGGGGTCCGGCGGGCCGGTGGTCGAGGTGGGGTCCCGAGTGCGGTTCGAGGACCGGACCTGGACTGTAGCCGCCCTTATCGGCGGCCAGGCGCGGCTGATCGCCGAGAACGGCGAGATGGCGACGCTGCTGCTGTCGCTGTTGTTCGCCGACGCGGGGTTCGAGGCTGTGCGCGCACCCGCCGCCCGCCGGGTTGCCCCGCTGGGCTGGCTGGAGTCGCTGCCCGCGCCGGTGCGGGAGCGGGCGCTGGCGTGGGAGCGGCACGTGCGGGAGGTGGAGACGGGGCACCCGGGCGGATCCGGTGCGGCTGGCCCTCCGCGGGCTGCGTACGACCCGGATGCGCGGACGCTGGCTCAGCGGGAGGAGGCGAAGGCGGCGGAGCTGTCGGCGGCGGGGAGGCCCACCAGCGCGGTGACGGTGCGGCGGATGCGGGCCCGCTACCGCAACGACGGGGTATGGGGACTGGTGGATCAGCGGGCTGCCCGGCCCCGGTCGGCACTGGGGCGGGCGGACGAGCGAGTGGTGGCCGCCCTGCTCGAGGTGCTGGAGGCCGGGCAGGAACGCTCCAGCGGGACGCTGGGGCGGCTTCGGGTGTACACCGAGCGGCTGCTGGCCGAGCGGCACGGCGACGGTGCGGTGCCGCTGCCCTCGACCGCGACGTTCAACCGGCTCGCGCACGCCCTGGCCGACGGGCGCGGGCTGCTGGGCAGCGCGCGGCAGCGCCGCTGGCGCTCGGCCCGGCCGGCTCCCCCGTTCGTTCCCACGACGGTGATGGCGCCGGGTGAGCTGGTGATGATGGACAGCACCCTGCTGGATGCCTTCGTGGTGCTCGACGACGGGGTGGTGGAGCGGCCCGAGCTGACCATCGCTCTGGATGTGGCGACCCGCAGCATCTGCGCGGCCGTGCTGCGCCCGAAGGGGACCCGCAGCGTGGACGCGGCGCAGTTGCTGGCACAGATGATGGTCCCCGCGCCGATGCGGCCTACCTGGCCCGAGACACTGGCGATGGAACATTCAGTGATCCCCTACGAGCGGCTGCTGAGCGCGGACGCCCGCCTGGAAGGGGCCGCGGCCCGGCCCGTCATCACCCCGCAGACCATCGTGGTCGACCAGGGCAAGGTGTTCGTCTCATCCTCGTTCGTCGCCGCCTGCGGATCACTGGGCATTTCCCTGCAGCCGGCGCCGCCCGGCAACGGGCCGGCCAAAGGGCAGGTGGAGCGCACGTTCTCCTCGATCAACACGCTGTTCACCCAGCACGTGGCCGGCTACACCGGTTCCCACACCGGCGAACGCGGCCGGGACACCGAAGGCGAGGCGGTATGGACACTCGCCCAGCTGGACGACCTACTGCAGGAATGGATCATCTGCGGGTGGCAGGAGCGCGAGCACGACGGCCTGCGGCACCCGTTGATGCCCCGCCTCGCGCTGTCGCCGAACGAGATGTGGGCGGCACTGGTCGCCGTGTGCGGATACGTCCCGGTGCCGCTGGGGCGTGAGGACTACATCGAGCTGATGCCCGTCAAACGGCAGAAGATCAACGACTACGGCATCCGCATCGACTACCGCACCTACGACCACAAGACCCTCAACCCCTACCGCGGCGAAGCCTCTCCGACGGCGGACGGCCTGTGGGAGATCCACTACAACCCGCACGCTCCCGACGAGGTATGGGTGCGCCTGCCGAAACCCGGCCGGCCGCGGGGGTACGGGTGGGAGGTGGTGCCGTGGATCCACCGCACCCTGGTCAGCGCCCCGTTCACCGACTTCACCTGGCAGCACGTCAGGAGCACCGTCGCCCAACGCGGCAGCCGCGTAAGCCACGAACACGACCTGGCCCTCGCCCTGCGCGAGCTGCTGGAACGCGCCGCCTCCGGACACGGCACCCGCCGGGACAAGGTCGTCGCCGCCCGCGCCCGCGCCCATGCCCATGCCGCGAACGCAGACGGCGCGGTGTGGGGGATCCTGTACGGCCAGCAGCCGCAGACGACAGCCGAAGGGCCCGACGATGACGACGGCTTCGCCCACGGTGAGGAGGCCTTCCCCGACGACCCGGAGGCGGAGGCGGAGGAAGCCGACGCCGCGGTTGAGCGCCGGCCTCCCGAACTCTCCGGCGCCGAGGGCCTGGCCGTGGCCGGGGACAAGGGTGGCCAGGCGCGGCCGGCGCGAGATTCCTCCGTCACGGTCTACGACCCCGTTGAGGAGTCGCTGCGGTGGTGAGCACCTCCTCCGAGAAGAGTGCCGGGTTCGTGCCCCTGGCCCCTCCGACCGTGTGGCAGGGCTGGGACGCCTTCGTCCACCAGACGCCGGCCCCCGCCCGGGACGCCGCCGATCCCCTCTGGTCCCAGACGGAGCGCGAGGACTACCACTCCGAACTCGCCGTCATGCGCACCCCCGCCATGGACAGCGTCTTCACCACCGTGCGACGCCTGCTGCTGGTCAACCGCCGCCAGCAGGCGGGCGCCCGGCGCGGCCTGATCATCTCCGGGCCGGCCACCACCGGGAAGACCACCACGATGATGGCGCTCGGGCGTTCCTTCCACCTCGCCGACCAGCGCCAGCACCCCGGACGAACAGAGCGCAGGCCCGTGCTGTTCATCAGCGTGCCGCCGGCCGCCACCCCCAAGATGCTCGTCAGCGAATTCGCCCGGTTCCTCGGCATGCCCATCACCGACCGCCTCAACCAGACCCAGATCACCAGCGCCGTATGCGACCTGCTGTGCGAACTCGGCACCCAGCTGGTCCTCATCGACGACGTCCACCTCCTCGACACCCAGCGGCGCGCCGGAGCGGAAACCTCCGACCAGCTCAAGCACCTCGGCGAACGCATCCCGGCCACCTTCGTCTACTCCGCGATCGACATCGAGACCTCATCCCTGCTCAGCGGAGTACGCGGCGCGCAGATCGCCGGCCGCTTCAAGATCTACCGCCACCGCCCGCTGGCGTACGCGACCGAACAGGACCGGACGGTCTGGAACGACCTCGTACGGGCCATGGAAGACCTGCTGCGGCTGCGCACGCACCGGACGGGAACCCTGGTCAAGCACGCCGCCTACCTCCACACCCGCACCGCAGGGCGGATCGGCAGCCTCTCCCACCTCATCCGCGAAGCCGCCCTGATCGCCATCACCGAAGGCACCGAACGCATCACCAAGCAACTCCTCGCGGAGATCGAACTCGACGCAGCCGCCGAAACCCAGGCCCGGCCGGCCCGGCCCGCACGACAAAAGCAGTAGGGCATCCGCAATGGCGCACCGGTCCAGCACCCCCGCACCCGCCCGCCTGCCCCGGAGTAGACGGGCGGGACGCGAACGGGCAGCACCCGGCGGGATCGTACCCACCATCAGTGGCGGCGCGGCCGGACGCATCGCTCCGTTGAACGGGGAGCTGACGCTGTCGTTCCTGACCAGAATCGCCGCCCGCTACCACCTCGGAATCCGTGACGTGCTGGCCGCCGTCACCGATGTCGGCGGCCAGCAGAACCTCACCGGGATGCTGTACCCGGACAGCGAGATCCACCTCAACGCCCAGGCCCGCGCACGCGTTTCCGCACTCTGCCATGTGCCGCAGCACGTGCTCGAGCAGGCGCTGCCCGCCTGGACGAGGGAAGAGCCGTACGGAAAGTACGGGAGCGGCCCGGCCGGACGGCTGATGCGCGGTGAGGAGGTCGTCGCCGCATGGGGCCCGGCCTGCCCTGCATGCACCGCCGCCCGCACCGGACGAGACGTGCCCGCCCGCCGGTACCTGGCACCCGAGCAGCGGGTGTGCGCACGCCACCGCTACTGGCACCTGTACCTGCCCGGAACCAGCGGGCTGCCTGTGCCCCTGGGCCGCTGCCCGGAAGTGATCGACGCCCAGCGGCAGCACGCCCGGCTGCTGCACCGCTCCCCCACCGCAGCGCACGCCTTCGAGGTCGCCCGGGCCGTCACCGGCTCCTGGTGGCAACAGCCCTGGCCCGACGAGGAACAGCAGTGGCCGGCACGCCTGGAGGCGACGCGTCCCGCCGAGGCCGATCCCGGCTGGTGGAAGACGGCCGCCCGCGACCTGGTCACCTATCCCGAAGCCGTCGCCATCGCACGGGTCCTGGTCAACCCCCGTCGGCAGCAGCACACCGTCGCCCAGACCTGCGGCCATCTGCCCTACCGCCTCGGCGAGATACCCGCACTGCTGACCGAACTCGCGGACCAGCTCCAGCGGCCCTGGCTCCCCCGCCACCTCGCCAACGTCACCCACGGCCCCCTGTTCACCTGGGCCCACTCCTGCGTATGCACCCGCGCCGCCCCAGACCCTGCCGCGCAGAAGGCACTGTGGGCGGTGCACTCGGCGCACCGGCCGCGCCCCCTCAGCGACCTCCTCCCCCAACCACCGGCCGCTGACCGCGAGCAGACGGCGCCACAGATGATCAAGCTGCTGCGCGGCCACAGCCTCCAAGCCGAACAATCCTTCCAAACAGGCCTGGCCCACGCCCGCGCCTACCACCAGCGCCACGGCCACCTGGCCGTGCCGAAGGAAGACGTCCCCCACGGCTACCAACTGGGCCAGTGGGTCGCCAACCTACGTAACCGCCACACCAGAATGCCGGCCCACCAAGCCGCCGCCCTCTATGCGCTGTACCCGTGGTGGAACGCGCCGTGGAGCACCCTGTGGCAACGCACCTGGCACCAGGCCCGCGATCACACCGAAGCCCACGGCCCGCTCCAGCCCGTTCACGGATTCCCCACCACCAGCTACAGCCTCGGCGAATGGCTGCACCTGCAGTGCACCCGCTACCCCGCCCTCCACCCCGAACAACAACACCTCCTCACCCAGATCGGCATCGACACCGCAGCGGCGGCCGCCGCCCGGCCCAGACGGCGCAACATGAAAGCGCTCGCCGAAGAAGCCCTCGCCCACGCCCGCTCCTACACCGCCGAACACGGACACCTCGCCCAAGTCAGCGCGACCACCGTGCACCACGGATACCCACTGGGCCGATGGCTCGCCGGCCAACGAAGCCAGCAACAACGAAGAGTCCTCTCCCCGCAACGGCAATAGGCTCTCAATGCCATCGACTCCTGGTGGTGCCCGCCCTGGAACCTGCGCTGGCAACGCCACTACTACCGCGCCCGCGACGCCGCAGCCGGCCGTCCCCTGCACCCGGAGAACGGCTTTGATGACCTCGGCGACTCCGGGGCCGCCGACTGGTTGTGGCGCCAGTGCGCCAGGTACGACGAACTCCACACCGAGCAGCAACAACTCCTCACCGGCATCGGCATCACCACCGAGATAGCCCGCACGGCCCAGGAACACGCACGGACAGCCCCGAAAACACCAGCCAGGCCCCCCGCCCCGGAACCCGAAGACAAGACCAGCCAGACCGGAAAGGGTGCGGATCCTGCCGCTTCCACCGGCCGACGCCACACACGACGTGGCACCGAACCGAAACGTCCCCGCGAGCCCCGCAACCGCCTGGGACACCGTCCCGACCTGAGGCCGGGCTTCGAGACGTCCCTGGCACACGCCCGAGCCTGGCACGCTGAGCACGGCCATCTCGCGGCTCCCCGTGACACCCGGCACGACGGGTATCCGCTGGGGTGGTGGCTGTTCAGTCAGCGCAACCGCGCCAAACAACGCGCCCGCGACCGCCTGCCTCCCTCACCCCACCTCACCGAACTCACCGCGATCGACCCCTGGTGGAACCCACCATGGGACCTGCACTGGCAACGCAACTACTACCGCGCCCGCAACCACGTCGAAGCCGGCCGCCCCTTCAACCCCGCCGCACTGGTCCCCGCCCCCAGCACCGCCCTCGGCACCTGGACCACCCGCGCTTGCCTGACCTACCACCGGCTCCACCCCGACCAGCAACACCTCCTGACACTGATCGGCATCACGCCCGAAGTCGCCCACGCACGCACCCGGCGCGCGCACCCCTGGCGCACCGGCGTCGAACACGCCCAGACCTGGGCCACGACCCACGGCCACCTCGCCGTACCCCACGACACCACCCAGGACGGCTTCCCCCTGGGCCGATGGCTCATCAAACAGCGCTACCGCGCGGGAAAAACCGGCCCCGCCTTCCCCGCAGCCCGCGCCCTGACCACCATCGACCCCTGGTGGAACCCACCCTGGGGCATGACCTGGCAACTCGCCTACCAACACGCCCGCACCCAACCCCACACCCCCACAACGCGCCGCTGGCTGACCAAGCAACACCGCATCTGGCCCCTCCTCCACCCCCACCAACAACACCTCCTCACCACCACCGGACTCATCGCAGGCTGAACACCGCCAACACCCGTACCCGGCTCCCTTCCTGTCCCGACAATGGGCAGATGGCCGACGCGCACTTCTTCAACGACGAGCCCTTCCTCGACCACGAGGAAGGGCCTGACCTGCTCGGACACGGGCAATACGCCCAGCATGTGCTCAGCCTGCTGGACCGGGTACGAGCCCAGACCGAAACCGGTGTACTCGCGCTGATCGGCTCCTGGGGCTCGGGAAAGTCCAGCGTCCTGGGCAAGGTGACACGCCGGCTACGGGAAACGGAGAACGGTGAAGGCTGGCTGATCGCGGAACTCAACCCCTGGCTGTACTCCGATCTGGAGTCCCTGACCCAGGCACTGTTCAGCGAGATCCGCGAAGCCCTCCCCAAAGACGAACGGTGGTCCGAGGCGCGGCAGAAGATCGGCGGGTTCGGACGGGCAATCAGCCCTCTCGGAAAAGCCACTGCCGTCTTCGGCCTGGACTCGCAGGGACTGATCCAGGAGGTCAGCAACCGCGTCAGCGGCGACACGAGCGCGTCCGCCGCCAAACGCAAAGCTGAAGAAGCCCTGCGCAAAGCGGGCCGCCCGGTCCTCGTCATCATGGACGACCTTGACCGTCTCACCCCCGAAGAGCTCCTCGTCGTCTTCAAACTGGTACGCCTGGTAGGCCATCTACCAGGCGTGTACTACCTGATCAGCTTCGACGAACGGACCCTGCTGGACGTCCTCCAACGCAGTGAGCTGGTCGGCAACAGCGAGCCCCGCGCACGCGACTTCCTGGAAAAGATCATCCAGGTCCGGCTGGACCTTCCCGCGTTCCGCGAGCGCGACGCCGACCGTTTGGTCGACCGCTCCCTCGCCGCAGTCCTCGCCTCGCACAACCTGACCCTGACGCCCGGCGAGCAACAGCGGCTCTCCGAGGCCTACTACCAGCACCTACAGGCCCGACTGCGCACCCCGCGCGCCATCAAACGGTTCTTCGGCCAGGCCGACGCCACCCTCGGCCAGCTCACCGGCAACGTCGACATCGTCGACTTCCTGCTCGTCACCTTCCTGCGCACCAGCGAGCCCCGCGCCTACCAGTTGCTGTGGCAGCACCGAGCCGAACTCACCGGCACCAGCGTCGAGATGCCCTCGCGCCGCGACGAGCGGCCGGAACAGCGCATCGACCGCTGGCGCACCAGACTGCAGGACGCAGGCGTCGCCGAACAGCACCTGGACGGCGTGATCGGCCTGATGGGCATGCTGTTCGCACCACTCCGGCAAGCTCTCGGCTACGGCGCCAACACCGAGGCCATCGCGCTGCGGCGCGGCATCGGCAGCATCGACTACTTCGACCGGTACATGGTCTTCGGCATCCCCGACGACGACCTTCCCGAGCACACCTTCGACACCGCCCTGCAGCAACTGGCCGACGGCACCCCAGGCACCGAGGCAGACGACCTGCTCCTGCGCTTGCGCGACGACACCCAGCGCATCGCCCGCCGCATCGATTACAAACGCGCCGTCGGCACTCCCCTGCCAGTGGCCGCACTCCTCCAAGCTGCAGCCCGGCAGTACGGCCACCTGACCGCCGCCCCTCAAGGGGTCTTCGGCCTGTTCACCGCAGACCGCGCCATGGGCTACCTCGCGAAAGACCTCCTGACCGATCTTGCCGAGCCCGAACGGCCCACAATCCTCAAGACCATGGCCCAGACCCCCGACGGAGCCGTCCTGGCTGCCCGCACCCTGCAACGCGTCATCGCCCGGGAGGACTCCGACGGCCCGGACCACACACAGGCAGCAGCCACCCGCGGCTGGATCGGTGAGGCCCGCTCACTGATCAGCCACGAGATCGCACAGAACCTCACCCCCGCCGTCAGCCGCCCCATCCACGAACTCACCGAGCTGGAGATCACCCTCATCTGGGCATGGCGCCACGCCGAACCGGAGGCTGCCCGGACCTGGATCAGCCAGCGTCTCGACCAGGAGTGGGCCCCGCTCGATCTCCTCGCCGTACTCCTCCCGCCTGACCGGGCGCCGTTCCCCGTCATCGACAACGACACCCTGCAAAGCCTCGACGCGCTCATCGGCCTCGAAGCGCTGTACAGCCGCCTCGGCCCATTCCTCGACACCCCCGCAGCAGACCCCGCCAGCTCCCAGGACGAACACCGGGCGCGCATCCTCCAAGCACTCCGCCATCACCGCGAGGGCAACACCCCGGGCAGCGACTGACCACCACCCGACCCACGCCTCCAGACAAACGGGGCAGCAAGCCGACAGGCAACCCGTTGTGTGGACGTTCGCGCAATTCCCCAGCCGGAACGGCACGGAAGGGGGCCAGGGACATCACGGAGCCGACTCCTTCGTCTCCATGCTGGCGCGGGGGTGCTCCGCACTCCCCACGGACGTCAGGGTTCTCGGCCGCTCGATAGCCGCCGATCAGCAGGGCTGGCCGGGTCAGTCAAAGGTGGGTGAATTCTCTCAAGGGCGCCGCAAACGGCGCCCTTGAGAGAATTGTCCAGACTTACACTCAGCAGTCTGGCGGCCCCGTACCAGCCGCAACCGACTGGGGAATTGCGTGGGCCGAAGGAGCTGCCGATGGGAAATTGCATGAACGCTCACAGTTGGCAACCACCGTGATTTGCCTCTGCGGAAAGAGGCAGAGATTCTTCCTGGACGGTCTCGCAACAACGCAAGGACGCACCGCACAGATGAGCGAAGAAGACCCCGACCGGCACGCCGTCGCGGCCGTTGAGCACACCGCGCCCTCCCGCCAGCGTCCGGAGGCGCCGCAAGTCGACTTCCCACCCGTGCGCAATGGCATTGACTACCTCCGCAGCGTAATCGATCATCTCTCGCGGGAGGAGCGCGACGCTCGGGACCTAAAGTACGCGGTACTGCACCTCCAGGCCGCCACCGAAGTCCTCCTCAAGGCCCGGCTCCAGGAAGAGCACTGGAGCCTCGTCTTCGACAACCCACTCGTCGCCTCCCGCGAGGATCTCGCCAGCGGCGACTTCTCCAGTTGCGGAGTAACGGAGACCATCAGCCGGCTAGAGCGGTTCGCCAACGTTCACCTCGAAGTCAAGCACGTCAGGGCGATCAAGAACCTGACCCAGGATCGCAACAAGCTCCAGCACTACGGGCTCACACACAACGCACGGGCCATCGAAGCCCGCGCCACCGAGGTCCTGCACTTCCTGCTGGATTTTGTGCATCTGGAGCTGGTGCGTCACATCGACCGGGACGAGTGGGACTGGATCAGTTTCGAACTGGACCATGTCCGCCATGCCCTTGGCGACATCGAGGGGTTCGTCAGCAGGCGAATGAACGACCTCAAGGCCGACATCGCCGAAGTGGCCGACAACATCATCCAGTGCCCCGATTGCGGGCAGTGGGCGGCCATCGTCCTTCATGGCGTGCGGTGCACGTTCTGCCACCTAGTGCTCGAACCCGCCGAACACGCTGTTTCCTGGGGCCCAAACAGCTGGCGCAGCGACAACTCGAACGTCTCGGCGAGCGCCGAGCCAACGTCCGACTGCCCCCAGTGCGGACGTAGGGCCTTCATCGGGTCCATCTTCTTCGAGACAGCCCGGGAGAAGCCGCAGTACGCCTGCTTCCACTGCCAGTACAAGACCGACACCGCCCATTGCGCCCGTTGCTCCCGTCCCTTCCCCGCCGACGGCAATCGTTGCGAGTGCGGAACGTGCCAGCCTCCGACGCTGGCTGTCCCCGAGCCGAGAAACAGCGACTGACACCCGAACGGCCTCAGTACCGCCACGCGCCGCTCCTCCCCGTACTGGGCGGTGCTGGCGGGCTTCAGCCAGATGGAACACGTGCGCGCGATGGAGAAAGACACTCTCCACTCCCGGCGCTGCGCCCTGCACCTGCGGCAGCATCGGCATTGAGCCATCAGCCATCTTCCGTCCGCCGCGCCCCATCTATCCAGAAGGCGGCCAGGCACCGCGTTGCTTGCCGGCCGCCCGAGGGGGCCGTATCCGCCCGGGCGTGCATTTCAGCTGACGGCCTACACGTGACGGGCGCCGAAACGGCGACCAGGGGTCGGCAGGCGGTCAGCGGATCGGCCGGGGCAGGCCATGCGGAACCGGTAGGGGCACGCCCAGCCACCTGAGCGAGCCGCTACCCCGTGCCGGCGAGACACGAGCCAGAATCACCGTACGGGCCGTCCTAGGGCCACCACATACCACGATCATTGAGCTTGAATTCTGCGCCGCGCAGGTGACACAACCTGATCAACATCGCCCGCTACCTGACGAACCGGCACGTCAAAGCCCCGCCATCGACCCAGCACCCACGATCGCCACGGCCACCCAGGCATCAGCGCGACGTGACTAGAGCCGCACACCCAATTGATAAGCCCAGGCCAGACCATCCCCTTCTGATCACAAAAATTGCTCCTGGACAGCCGCGCTCGCCAACCTCGGACTCAACTGGGCATAGCTGCAAAATCCCCACAATTCCCACCCCTTTTTGGAAGGATACCCAGAAATAGAAATCCGAGGTGGTCCCCCTTGCGGGTATTGAGTATCAGCTGTCGCGACTTCTTGTCATGCGGCGACCTGCGACTGGACTTGGCTGGTCAGCCCATTGTCGTCACTGGCCCGAACGGCGCGGGTAAGTCCAACCTCGGCAGGGTGGTGGACCTGATCAGTACAGTCGTAGGGCACTACAGCGGCCGACCAGCAGCTGATCGACTGGATCTGTACACCCGGGCAGGACGCTTCGGCACCACATCCTTCCAAGTTGCCGTAAAGATCGAGCTCGATCAGACCTGGGAACAGGAGCTGGTTGCCGCCTTTGTCAAGGCTGCTTTCGTATGCGGGGCAGACGGCGCAATCTCCCCTAGCCTGCCAACCCGAGTTGAACTGGACGCTGCCGTACGCGACCAGCTCGATCCTGCCTCGTTGTTCCCGCTATGGACCGGCACCCTGCATGTGCATTATGACGCGGCCTGGAGCCAGCCATGGTTCGCGGCCTGGGAGTTCACCCACGCCGACGCCACATGGCACATTCAGCTCGTAGGCGGGTCCAGCTTCCTGCGCTTGGGCTCCGCCGAAGCCCGAGGAGGGGTGCCTGCCCAGACCCGCAACTTCAGCCACTGGTGGCAGCAACGCCCCACAGGCCTGATCGACTTCACCAAGGTGCTTCCACCACCCCAAGTCGAGGCTCTGTCCTTCAGCGTGACACCACCGAATGACGGATCCAGCCCGCTGCCCGTCACACTGCTGGACCTGGCAGCCAGGCTGGGCACGCGTGAGATCGACAACCGGTCCTTCGACTTCATCCACGTGCTGGCCGCGATCCTGCACCAAGGCATCATGATCACCGACAACCGCCGTCTACCGCTGGAACGCCGCTTCTCCCACCAGGCCCTTCAGCGTCCTTTCGACTTGCGAGACGGCAGTGGAGCGGCCGGCGAGCTGTACCGGTGCAAGAACGGTCCTCTGGCACTGCGTCAGCGTTATGCACGGGCCAAGGAGTTGTTCACCGATCTGACCGGGCGTGTTTTGGGTGTGCAGGCATCCCCGGATCCCGAGGAGCCTGGCACGATGCTCATCGATGTCACCGTCGTCGACGGTGGCCATGAAGTACCTATCGCCTTCGCCGGGGCCGGCATCCAGGAAGCGCTCCTGCTAAGCACCCTACTCACCGGTAAGTCCGGCCGTGTCATCGTCCTCGATGAGCCCGCCGTCAACTTGGAGCCAACCCTCCAGCGCCGCCTCATGCCGGTACTCAGCTCCCTCGCCCAATGCATCGTGATCACTCACAGCGCCGATCTGGTGCCCGCCAGTACCCCTGCGGATCTTTCCCGCATCGTGCGGTTGGCTCCGCACCCGTCAGGTACCCAGGTCTTTCGCACACCCCAGGATCTGTCTGTACAGGAGCGGACCAGATGGCTGCAGCGTCTGGGCACAGCGGAGGCCCGGGCCCTGCTGTTCGCCGCCGGAGTCATCCTGTGCGAAGGCGCCACCGAAACCGGCGCCCTGAGCCAGTGGTGGGACAGCACTCACTGTCCCGAATGGGGTCCCCTCAGCGCCGCCAACATCTGCCTGATGAAGGTCGACGGGGACACGGCCTTCCACGGCTACATCGACTATCTCAAAGCCTTCGGTATCCCCTGGGCGATCGTCGCGGATGGTCCCGTACTCAGTCACGGCAGCCGCCTGTACGAACACCTCACGGCCCAGAATCTTCTCCCAGAGGGCCAGCCGGCCCCCAACGACACCTTCACCCGTTGGAAGGACTACTGGGAGGAAGCAGGCGTGTTCACCTTCGCCCGCGAATTCGGCACCGACGGCAACAAGGGCGGCGAATTCGAAGCCCTGCTCACCGAGCTCGATCCCGAGCTGTACGAACAGGCCAAAAAGGAGCACGGCCGCAGCAAGCCCCGCGTCGGTTCCCACTTCGCAGCCCACCACTCCAACCCACCAACCCCGGTCACCGACCTCTACCGACAGATCCGGGAACATCTGGATCCCGAGACTGGCAGACAGTGACCAGTCGT
Organism: Streptomyces sp. ME02-8801-2C; assembly: GCF_033793965.1. Classification (NCBI taxonomy): domain Bacteria; kingdom Bacillati; phylum Actinomycetota; class Actinomycetes; order Kitasatosporales; family Streptomycetaceae; genus Streptomyces; species Streptomyces sp. ME02-8801-2C. Next base: position 24,453 of record NZ_JARAXP010000041.1, read on the forward strand.
CTGTCGTGGCAGGAGTCGCAGGCCGGGCAGCGTGAACGCCCGGAGCAGTACCGCGTCGCGCGTCATGGGCGCGGGAGGCGCCACAACTCGGTCCGCGCGCGGGCTTGGTCTGCGGGTATCTCACGGACCAGGTGGTAGAGGTTCTCGAAGTACTCCTGCCAGCGGTTCGGATCCGGCATGGCGTTGCCCGCCCTCTTGGCCCGCTCCGCTTCTACCAGCGGCCGCATCCCTTCCCACACCGAGACCACCGACCCGCCCAGGTAACCGGAGACAGGCTCGATGTCCACCACACCATGCGCAACCAGAGCGCCCAGGTTGTCGTAGAACCAGGCCAGCTCACGCACCAACTCCCGCTCAGCTGCCGGTACCCCGTCCAGGCCTGCCGACAGATCACAACCCGGCAGCCGCTCATGCACGAACTGCCGCGCCCCGGCCAGACGGGCACTGCGATGCTCACGGAAGAGATCCACCAGCACCGGCAGCGTGTTGGCATGCTGCGCCAACCGCAACTGCCGCAACGACGCCCACCCGGACACCCCCAGCGCCACCACCGACACCATCAACGCCGCAACACCCACCACGCCCCCAGAGCACAGACCGCCACACGTTCCCGCATTCGCCCAGCAGGATCTCAGGCCTGCTGCCAACGGGATACCCGAAGGCCAGCTCCTCCGCTCGGTGGGACGTTGTCCCCATATTGCTCCCGGCAATAGGCGAGAATGGGCCGATGGTACGTAGGCCTTATCCCTCCCGGAATGACCTGACCTACCCGGATCTTGAGGATGTGTGGCAGGCGCTTCGAGAGACCCGCTCGGACCCACCCGGCTGGGCAGGCAGTGGCAACGCGGCCCGGCGCAAGACGTACAACGCGGCGCTCGAGCAAGCTGAGCAGCTCTTGAAAGCCGCGGCACAGGTGGGGCCAGCTTCCCGGCCCCTCCTCTTGTTCTACGGATTGAGCCAGGCCAGCGCGCGATCGCAGCTGCAGCGCAGCAGCCGGACTACCAGCTGAACGGTCACGGCATCGCCATCAAGCACGCCGACCAGCCCCGTCTGGGACGTGTCCTAGAAGGTCGATGAAGATCTTGGTGAGGGGTTGTCCGGCCGTCAGGCCGGACAACCCCTGTGGTCATGTACCGGCCGGTGCGATGTGCCAGGTGCCGC
>NZ_JARAXP010000042.1:0-24695 GCF_033793965.1 Streptomyces sp. ME02-8801-2C
TGCGCCGACCGGGATGCGGCCGAGTGAGCCGACCACGACGGGTACTGCCACCAGCAGCGACTGCTGGAACGAGGACAGCTGTAGAGAGTCCTTGAATCGCGGGCCGAGGGGGCTGAGCAGCGCCCATGCCCAGAAGTTCACGGCGAAACCGACCGTGGCGAGCGCCAGCATCAACCACGCCCGACCCGACACGGCTGCCGGGGGTGTCACGTCGTTTCTTCCAGACCGCTGGAGCACCATCTTGACCCTCCTGATCGCAGTGATCGATCCGGCCGCTCCGCATGCCCTGACGGCGCGGTGGGCCGTTTCCAGGCTGCGTGATTCCCCGCGGTCACGCACGGGGCCGTCGGTTCCTTGTGCCGGACCGACCGGCCCTGGTGCCGGGCCCGTACGGGCGCCCGTTGGGCGGGGCGTCAGGGCCGATGGGCCCTACCGGGATCCGGCGTCGGATCGGACGGTGGAGGGATGTTCCACAGTGACGGTTTCCGAGGACTCGACAGGGGGGACTGCCTGCGTCTGCTGGCCAAGGTGCCCGTCGGCCGCATCGTCTTCACCCGCCGCGCGATGCCGGCGGTCCTCCCGGTCAACTTCTGTCTGGACGCGGGCTTCGCCGTCGTGCTGCGCACCTCGGCGTCCTCCGAACTGGTCGCCGCGGTCGACGGCGCGGTGGTGGCCTTCGAGGCGGACGAGTTCGACGCGCGGCATCGCTGCGGATGGAGTGTCGTCGTCACCGGCCACGCCGCCGTGGTCACCGACCCCGACGAGCACGAGCGGCTGCTGCGTACCGGCCCTCGCTCCTGGATTGCCTCACAGAACGAGGTCTTCGTGCGGATCGCACCGGAGATGGTCACGGGGCGGGAGATCGTCGGCGCTGACGCGCGTTCCTGACCTGCACGCCGGGGCGCGCGGGGAGGCGTGCGCCGGCGAGGCTGTGGCCGGCAGGAAAGGACCTGCTCCCGAATGAGCTGCGGTTGGCGACGACGCACGGGGCCGCACAATCCCTGCCGGACGATCTCCGGCAGGGCACTCTGCTGCCGCAACGTCACGCGAACTCAAGGACGTCCCGAACGGGGCGGCGCGGCGTGGCCGGTCCCCGCGGCCCGTACCCGAGGCGCAGCACCATCTGCACCTGGCCCGCACCGGAGGCCGGGTCGCGGGCCAGCCAGCGCAACTCGGGGCTCTCCAGCGGGTGGGAGGTCAGGGCGGTGGCCAGGCCGGCCAGGGTGGCCTCCAGCAGGACGCGTTCGAGCGCCTGCCCGGCACGCAGCCAGTCAGCGGGGGTGTCGCCCCGGGTGCTCAGCAGGGCCAGATGCGGGGTGCGCTCGAAGGCGGTGGTGCCGCGGTCGGCCACCGGCCGGCGTCCGGCGAAGTCCCGCAGTGGAGCCTTGCCGTCCCGCTTGCGCGGACCGAAGGCGTATTCGGGGACGCCGTCGACCGCGGTGTCCGCCTCCGCGCCCAGCCGGGTCCAGCGCACCAGGTCCTCCTGGCCGTCGGGGTCCAGCACGTCGCGGCTCTCGGCGTCATGGACCAGCTCCAGCACCGTCCCGGCATGCCAGGGGCCGGGGAACAGCAGTACGGCCCCCTCCCGGGCGGCCGCGTCCTGCAGCGCGGCCCGCACGCCGTCCGGAATGTCCTGCTCGGTAAACGGGTGACGGCTGGTGTGCCGCTGCGCAATCGCCGGATGCAGCCGTGCCAGGCCGTCCTCGTCCCGGGCCGGCCCGGAGGGGTCGGCCAGACGGACCTCGGCGAGCAGCAGCAGCTCCCCGGGCTCCGGCAGCAGCCGGGTTTGCGGGATCAGGCCCGCGTGCGCAGCGGCGACGCGCAGGTTGAACAGCGCCGCCCCGCAGCCGATGTGCAGCGCCCGGTTGTCGGGGTCGGAGCGGGGCATCGCCCGCTCAAGGTCGGCACACAGCACGAGGAGACGCTCCCCGGCTACGAAGCGGAACCTCCACGGCTGCGCATTGTGCATGGACGGCGCGGCCGTGGCGTCGGCGACCAGGCCGGTCACCGTCTTCGTGTCGAGCGGCCGTGCGGCCATGGCACCCTCCTCACACACTGCTCCGACACCGTGTACGCGGGCGAGCACAGTGTGGGCCGGGCGGATAAACATCCGGACGCCGCCGTCATACCGACCGCCGCAAGCCGACCATGGTCACCCTCCCACGCCCGAAAGCGCCGATTCCAGTATCCGCCGGGCGGCATCGAGCGGCACCCGCATCCGCCGAACACCGCACGCGATGGCAGGGGCCCGGGAGACAGCGCGGAGCCCCGGGTATGCGGCCGCGGGGCACGAGGCCGCAAAGTGGAAGTCCCATGCCGTTCAGCCGAGTTGGCGCAGGCTCGCGCTCTTTCCCCGGGAACAGCAGGATGCCTCCACCGACCTGGCAATGACATTGCCCCGCCGGAGCACCGCCGGGTGAAAAACACACTGCCCGGGCGAAGCGCACGACACAAGGCCCCCACCGGCCTTCACATGAGGCCGGTCGTCCCTCTTGTGCGCGGTCCGGTGGACCGATCATTGAATCAGGCGCGGGCGTCGGCCTACGGCATCCGCGAGGGGCTCCCCCGTCCCCACCGGAACGGCGCCCGCGCCAGGGGGCGGCCTCTCGAAGGGCTGCGGCCGTACGTGGGTCGTCGGCCGCATGCCCGTGTGATGCGTATCCGCGCGGGCACGCCCCCGTCCGGGCCCGCGGACCGGGCCTTGCGGGGAGCCGGGCCGCGTCAAGGCTCCACGGCATTTCAGCGGGCGGCCGGCCGCAGGAGAGTGTTGTCGCTGGTGCGGCCGGCGAAGTAGTCCGCGACGTTGGCCACCGTGGTCGTGGCGATCTGACCGACGGCGTCCTGGGTGAAGTACGCCTGGTGCGAGGTGACCAGGACGTTGTTGAAGGTCATCAGCCTCGCGAGGCGTTCGTCGGTCATCACCTCCAGGGACTTGTCGAGGAAGAAGACGCCGGCCTCCTCCTCGTAGACGTCCAGGCCCACGCCGCTCAGCCGCCCCGCGCGCAGGGTTTCCAGCAGGGCGTCGGTGTCGACGAGGCCGCCGCGGCTGGAGTTGACCAGGATCGCGTCGTCCTTCATCAGGCCCAGCGCCTTGGCGTCGACCAGATGGTGGGTGTCGGGCAGCAGCGGCACGTGCAGGCTGACCAGGTCGGCCTCGGCGAACAGCCGCTCCCGTGCGACGTACTCCATGCCGAGGGTGCGGCAGTCGGGGTTCTCGGCGATGTCCCAGCCCAGCAGCCGCATTCCGAAGCCGTGGGCGATCCGGGTGAACGCGGCGCCGATCTTGCCGGTGCCCACCACTCCGGCCGTCCGGCCGCGCAGGTCGCGTCCCATCAGCCCGTCGAGCCGGAAGTCGAACTCGCGGGTGCGGTGCGCGGCCCGGACGATCCTGCGGTTGACGGCGAGTGCCAGAGTCCAGGCGAACTCGGCGACCGAGTACGGCGAGTAGTACGACACCCGCGCCACCGTCAGCCCCAACTCCTCGGCGGCGGCCAGGTCGATGTTGTTGTGGCCGGTGGCCCGCTGGGCGATCAACTTCGTGCCGCCGTCGGCCAGCGAGCGCAGCACTTCGGCGTCCAGGGTGTCGTTGACGCTGCTCAGCACCACCTCGTGACCGATGGCGGTCGGGGCGCTGTCGCGGTTCAGGAACAGCTCCAGGCAGCGCAGCTCATGACGGCCGACGAACGTCCGGTCGAACGCGTTCCGCAGCAGGGGCTGTTCGTCCGCGAGGACTCCGTAGGCGACGATCTCCACGTGCTTTCCTCCCAGCGAGCGGGTGATCACATGTCCACCGTAGGGCGGGACCGATGAGGAGACAGGGGCCGATGGGCCCAGCCGGTCGAACCCCGGCACCGCAGGTGTCCCACTGCAGGGCGAGGGACGGCCCGATGACGACCCACCGCACCCCACCCCGGTCCTGGCCGCGGAAGCCTCCGTATCACCGACCCGGAGGTCACTCCACCGCGAGGACGTCCACGGCCGGACGCCTCGGTGCCGGGCGGCCCGGGGTGGCAGGACCGAGGCGGAGGATCATCTGCGGGAACTGCCCGTCGGCCACCTGCGTGCGGACCTGCGCCCTCAGATACGGCAGTTCGAGCGGCTGGGTGTGGAAGGCGGCCATGACATGGTGGGCGGCGGCGTGCAGAAGGACCCGCTGGAGCGCCTGGCCGGCGCGCAGCCAGTCCTCTCGCGTGTCGTGCTGGGTGACGATCAGGGCCATCAGGCCGGTGCGCGCCCGCCACACCAGATCCGTCGACTCCGGCGACGACCGGTCGCGACATGGGCGCGCACCTCCCCTGCTTGGCACTCGCGTGGCTTCTCGGACTCCTTCCCATCGTTGAGCCGCGGTCTGACGGGCCGCAGGGGCCGTCCGGTCCCGCCACGGGGTCCGAACGGCCCCTGCGCGGTGCGTGCGCTCTCCCGGACGGTGGGGTGGGCGTACGAAAACGGAGGCGAACTGGCATGGAACGGACGGTCGTGGTCGGTGTGGACGGTTCGGCGGGCAGCCGGGCTGCCGGTGACTGGGCGGCACGCGAGGCCGTGTGCCGCGGGCTCGCGCTGCAGGTGGTCCACGTGGAGCCCGGACCGGGGCCGCAGCCGGCAGCCTGGCCGGCGCCCGGCCGTCCGTGCGACGTGGCCGTCCGTGCGGCCGGCGAACTGGCCGCCCGCTACCCGGAGTTGGCGATCGGCGGCGTGACCGTCGAGGGTGAGCCGGTGTCCGCGCTGTCGGGCCGGGACCAGAACACGGACCTCGTCGTCCTGGGAATGCGGGGGACCGAAGGCACCGAAGGCACCGAAGGACCCGGAGCCGGCACGGTGGCGCTGTCCGTGGCCGCGTCGTCCCACCGGCCGGTGGTCCTGGTCCCGCCCGAGTTCGCGTACGAGGTTCCCGGCAGGCGCATGGACAGGATCGCCGTCGGCGTCGACGCGCGGCGGCCGGACGAGGCGGCCGTGGACTTCGCGTTCGACACCGCGTGCCGCCGGGCCGCGCGACTGCGCTTGGTGCATGCCTGGAAGCTGCCGCTGCCGGAAGCCGCGTGGATGCCGTACGCCGTACCGGAGGAGGACCGGGGCCGCTGGGAGGACCACGAGGAGCAGGTACTGGCCGACGCACTGCGCCCGTGGCGGGCGAAGTACCCGTCGGTACGTGTCCTGGCGGACGTGGTCCTGCTCGGGGTCGCGGACGCCCTGGTCAAGGCCTCCGCTCGTGCCGAAACGCTGGTGGTCGGCCGCCGTCACGAGGGCGCCCTGCCTCCTGCCGTACGCGCGCTTCTGCAGCACACGCGGTGCCCCGTGGCCGTGGTCCCGGTCTGACGACGGGGCCCGGCGCGGCGTCGAGGGCGCCGGTTCCCGGTTGGGCGAGCCGGGGAAACAGCCGAACAACCAGGTGCCCAGGGCCAGTTACCGCACGCGGGTGGCCGGCCGGGGCTGTTGGTCCCCATGGGGGCGATAGCGGGCCGGATCAGCCCGTTTTGTGCCCCCAATGCGGACCCACCAGATCCCACTCCCTGCCCCACTGGAAGATGCGTCGACGGTCGAGCCCCCACCGTGCGGCCCTTCCGGCGCCCAACGCGACGCCGGACACGGCGAGGGCGGCGACAGTTCCCCAAAGTCCCGCATCGACGGCCGCCACCGTCCGACTCGGCGGCTCGGTGGTCAGATTCCCCCGCTCGTTCGTCCAGACCACGATCCTGGATCCGGCCTTCAGCCCGTAGTGCACCAGGGTCTTGTCGGCGCGGACCGAGCCGTCCGGGGCTGTCCAGCGGACCTTCGCCACGGCCCGGTAGCTCTTCGCGGCCGCCCGCGGGATGTCCGTGAGGAGTACGGCCCGCACCGGCGTCCGCTCGGCGCGCTGCTGCGCGAAGACCGCGTCGGCGGCCCCGGCCGTCAGCACGCCGGCGAGAGTGCCACCCACCGCGATGAGCGTCCAGACGGCCAGCACGAGCCACGCCTCGAGAACGTCATCGCGTCGGCGCAGCGGGTTGCACCGCCACCGCCACCGCCACTTCGTGGTACGCCTGCCGCCGCCCGTCATCGCGTACCTCCTGGTCGCTGCCACTGTCAGGAAGGTGACAGCCGCAACCGCGTCCCGGCATGGGCCGACCCGGTGGGCATCATGGGGCCGGTCGGGGCCAAGTCCGGGATGGAAAGGGGCCGTTCAGCCGGTGGCGCGTCAGCCCGCCGCGGCCGAGAGGACGTTCTCGTCCGGAGCGCACAGGAGCGCCTCGGACAGGCGGGAGCGCACCTCGAAGACGCCCGCCAGCTGGGCGCAGCGAAGAATGCGCAGGAAACGGGCGTCGTCGGCGACCAGCCGCAGCCGGCCACACCGGGCCAGGACCCGGTTCCTGGCCCGGCACAGCAGACGCAGCCCGGCTGCAGTCGATGAAGGCCACGGGACGCAGGTCCAGCACCACGTCGGGGCCGGGCCCGGCGGTGAGGGCGTCGAGGCGCGCCGAAAGGGGCGGCGCCGTGAGGATGTCGATCTCGCCGCGCAGCTCCACCACGGTCGTGCCGCCGACGACACGTTCCGTGTGGCCGGGCGCGGGCTCGGTGCGGGGGTCGGACATGGATCAGAGACAACCTGGAGCGGCAGGCCGAGCGGAAGGGCCGGGCGGCCCCGTTTGCGCAGCTCCCCACAGGCCTGTGGTCCCCGACTCGGCCGCCCGGCCCGAACGGCCCCGTCCAGCCGGTTGACAGGGGCCGACCGGCCCAAGCGGACGCCGACCGTCCGGGACACGCTGGACATGCGGGGCCTCACCGGCGCCGTGTTGCGCGGCCTGACCGCACTGCTTCGTCGGCGGCACACCGCGCAACCGCCAGACCGAGGGAGGAACGGACATGAAGGGCTTCGTCTTCCACGGCCCCGGACAGTCCGCCTGGGAGGACGTCCCGGACCCAGGGATCAAGGACCCCACCGACGCGATCGTGCGCGTCGACACCGTCACCGTCTGTGGCACTGACCTGCACATCCTCAAGGGCGATGTACCCGAGGTGCGGCCCGGCACGGTGCTGGGACACGAGGCTGTCGGCGAGATCGTCGAGGCCGGCAGCGACGTACGAACCGTCCGGCCGGGGGACCGGGTCCTGGTCTCCTGCATCACAGCCTGCGGTCGCTGCCGGTTCTGCCGGGAGGGTGCGTACGGCCAGTGCCTCGGTGGCGGAGGCTGGATCCTCGGCCACCGCATCGACGGCACGCAGGCCGAGTACGTCCGTGTGCCCCATGCCGACCTGTCCGTGCACCCGCTGCCCGGCGCGGTCGACAGCGAGGACGCCGTACTGCTCGCCGACATCTTCCCGACCGCCTACGAGGTGGGCGTGGTCAACGGGCAGGTACGGCCGGGCGACACCGTCGCCGTCGTGGGTGCCGGGCCCATCGGGCTGGCCGCGATCGTCACCGCCCGGCTGTACGCGCCCGAGCGGGTCATCGCCGTGGACGTCGCCGGCTCCCGGCTCGACGCAGCCCGGCGGCTCGGCGCCGACGCCGTGGCAGCCGTCCGTGACGACCCCGTGCAGCTGGTCGCCGATCTCACCGACGGGCTGGGCGCCGACGTGATCATCGAGGCGGTGGGCGTGCCGGAGAGCTTCGAGATGTGCACGCGCATGGTCCGGCCCGGCGGGCACGTGGCCAACGTCGGCGTGCACGGCCGGCCCGCGACGCTGCACCTCGAAGACCTGTGGAGCAAGAACGTGACGATCACGACCGGGCTGGTCGACACCTCGTCCACACCGACGCTGCTGCGGATGGCGGCGGCCGGCCGCTTGCCCACCTCGTCGCTGGTCACCCACACCTTCCCACTGGGTCGCATGGAGGAGGCGTACGACGTCTTCGCCCGGGCCGCCGACACCGGCGCGCTCAAGGTCGTACTCGGCGGGCAGCGGCACGACACCCTGGCCGTTTCGGCGGCCTGACGAGAGGAGGAGGTGAGAGCTGTGCTCGAACAGGCATCAGCAGGCACGGCGAACATGCCGACCGGATCCGCGGGGGGCGACCTCGCGCGCCGTCTCATCCAGCGGCGTGTGGAACTCGGCCTGACCCGACGGGAGGTGGCAGGCCGGGCGGCCATGGCCCCCGGCTACCTCCGGTACCTGGAGGAAACCCCGGCCGCCACCCCGGGCATCAGCGCCCTCATCCGGCTGGCGGGCGCCCTGAGGACCAGCCTCACGGCGCTCACCGGTGGCGATGCCGACCGGCCGCCCGGCCTGGGACAGGCCACCCGCGACCCGGAGTTCGTGGAACTGGGCACCGAGGAGTGCTGGAGGCGGCTGTCGACACATGGCGTGGGCAGGCTCGCGGTGACCACGGCCGAGGGGCCGACGGTCCTGCCCGTCAACTACAGCGTCGTAGACGGTGCGATCGCCTTCAGGACGGCACCCGGCTCCACTGCCTCGCAGGTTCCCGGAACCCGGGTCGCCTTCGAGGTCGACCACATCGACGAGGCGTTCAGCCAGGGCTGGAGCGTGCTGCTGCGCGGGCCCGCCCGGGGCGTGACGGATCCCGACGCCGTACGCCAGCTCATGGAGCGGGCGTACAGCACACCCTGGGCGGGCGGCCGGCGCGACATGTGGGTGTGCATCGACCCGGTCGACATCACCGGCCGCATGATCAGGGAGCGCTCCTCCCTCAGCAGGTGAGCGAAGCCCGGTTTGGGGCGGGGCTGCACATCCTCGACGACGAACTCCACCGGGACGCGCTGGTCCTGCGTGCCCGGCCCTCGCGCCCCCGTATTGGCTGGGACGGCGACGCCACCGCCGTGTCCCCGGACGGCCAGGAACAGAGGCCGGCATGCCCGAGCGATGATGCCGGGGCATGAGGCTCCCCGCTTCAGGGCCGCTCTCCGGCAGGGGTGGGACCGATGGTCCCTCACCGCCTGCCGCCTCCGGGCACAGGATGGTGTGCACGAAGTGACACCGGGCGAAAGACGGACTGGCCATGTATCCCAACGACGGTTTTCGCGAACTCGACCGGCAGGAGTGTCAGCGCCTCCTGGCGACGACGCCTGTCGGCCGCATCGTCCACACACGTCATGCCCTGCCCGCCGTCCTGCCGGTCAACTTCTGCCTGGACGACGGTGGTGGGGTACTGCTGCGGACGTCGGCGGCCTCGGAACTGGCCCGCGCGGTCGACGGCGCGGTCGTCGCCTTCGAGGCGGACGAGGTCGACGCGGCGGCGCACTCCGGCTGGAGCGTCGTCGTCACCGGCCGGGCCACCGTGGTGACCGACCCGGCCGAGCACGCGCGGCTGTGCCGGGTGGGACCGCGCTCCTGGGCTCCCTCACCCGAAGAGGTGTTCGTGCGGATCGAACCCGAGCTCGTCACCGGACGGGAACTCGCCGGCGGACGCACGATGTACGGCGCGCGCCTCGCCTCCTGAGCGCGGCCACCCGCAACAGCCTTCCGTGATGGGGCCCGAGCGGCCCTGGAAAAAAAGGGCCGCATGGCGCGAAACGGGTTCCCGTCGGCCTCTGCCCCGTGCTGCGGTGCGCGACGAGCATCGTTGGCGTAGGCCGCCATGGCAACCGCCGAGGGCGGTGCCGTCAGCGGTGTGGAAGCAGCGATGCCTACCGGCTACGAGCCGGCCCCTGCGTCGCAACCCTTCGACACCCACCACAAAACCAGACAAGGAACAGTGACATGACTCCACAGCACGTGGTCGTCGGAGTGGACGGCACAGCGATCGCCGTACGCGCACTGGACTGGGCCGCCGCGGAGGCGGCACGCCGCGGCGCCACCCTGCGCATCGTGTACGCCGTGCCCGACCGCGACGAGGCCGGGCCGGTCCTGGCCTCGGCCGCCGCACGGATACGCGCCCACCATCCGGATCTGCCGTTGGTGACCACGTCCGCCCAGGGCGGCGCGGTACGGGCGCTGACACGCGAGAGCGAGGGCGCGGCCCTCACCGTCGTCGGTACCCGTGGATTCGGCGGGTTCACCGGCACGTTGTTCGGCTCGGTGAGTCTTCGCCTGGCCTCGCACACGCACAGCCCGCTGCTCGTCGTCCGCGGCGACCACCGGTGCGACGACGGCCGTGAGGTGCTGCTCGGCCTGGAGAACGACACCGACGCGGACGCGGCGGCCTACGCCTTCCAGGAGGCCGAGCGGCGCGGCGTCCGGCTGCGCGTCGTGCACTCCCCGACGCACCGGCACGTCGCGCCCGAGATGCCGTCGCCTCTGCCCGCCACGAGCCCGGGCCAGCGGGAACTCGCCCGGCGGGACGCGGCCGAGGAAGCGGTACCGCGCTTCGACGTGGCGGCGCTGCACGAGCGGTACCCCCAGGTCGCCGTCGAGACCCGCACGGTCCGCACCGGCCCGGCGCACGCCCTGCTGGAGACCACCCGCGCGGCCGGCGTCGTGGTCATCGGCGCCCACCGCCAAGCGCACCGTCCCGGCCCGCGGCTCGGCCCGGTCGCCCACACCCTGCTGCACCGCTCCCACTGCCCCGTGGCCCTGGTGCCGACCGGTTGAGGGGGGGGCACCCCGGCCCCATGGGTAGCCCGATCGGCCCTGTCGGGTATCCGGTCGGCGGGCGGAAGGTGGGGAGAGACGGGGAGAGACGGACCCGCACACGTCCTCGCCCCGAAACCCGACCCGGAAGGCAACCCCATGTCCGTCGACACCCAGCAGGCGCCCGCCGAGCTCACGGACGAGGAGCTGAAGTCCCTGGACGCACACTGGCGCGCCGCGAACTATCTGGCCGTCGGCCAGATCTACCTCATGGCCAACCCCCTGCTGACCGAGCCGCTGCGCCCGGAACACGTCAAGCCGCGGCTGCTCGGCCACTGGGGCACCTCGCCCGGCCTGAACCTGGTGCACACCCACCTCAACCGCGTCATCAAGGCCCGCGGCCAGGACGCCCTGTGCATCTGGGGCCCCGGCCACGGCGGACCAGCGGTGCTCGCCAACTCCTGGCTGGAGGGCACCTATTCGCAGACGTACCCGGATGTCAGCCGGGACGCGGCCGGCATGGCCCGCCTCTTCAAGCAGTTCTCGTTCCCCGGCGGGGTGCCCAGCCACGTCGCACCCGAGACGCCCGGCTCCATCCACGAGGGCGGCGAGCTCGGCTACTCCCTCTCGCACGCCTACGGCGCCGCGCTCGACAACCCCGACCTGCTCGTCGCCTGCGTCATCGGCGACGGCGAGGCGGAGACCGGGCCGCTGGCCGCCTCCTGGCACTCCAACAAGTTCCTCGACCCCGTCCACGACGGCGCCGTCCTGCCGATCCTGCACCTCAACGGCTACAAGATCGCCAACCCCGCGGTGCTCGCCCGGCTGCCCGAGCACGAACTCGACGACCTGCTGCGGGGATACGGCCACGCCCCGATCCACGTCACCGGCGACGACCCGATCGCCGTACACCGGGCCATGGCCGCCGCCATGGACGACGCCCTGGAACGGATCGAGATCATCCAGCGCACCGCACGCGAGGACGGTGTGACGCAGCGCGCCCACTGGCCGGTGATCGTGCTGCGCACCCCGAAAGGCTGGACCGGCCCCGCCGAGGTCGACGGCCTGCCCGTGGAGGGCACCTGGCGTGCCCACCAGGTCCCGCTGTCCGCCGTCCGGGACAACCCCGAACACCTGCGTCAGCTGGAGGCCTGGCTGCGCTCCTACCGCCCGCAGGAACTGTTCGACGAGCACGGACGCCCCCGCCCCCAGGTGCTCGCCTGCGTACCCGACGGCACGCGCAGGCTCGGCGCCAACCCGCACGCCAACGGCGGGCTGCTCGTGCGCGAACTGCCGCTGCCGGAACTGGAGTCGTACGCGGTCGCGGTCGACAAGCCCGGCGCGACGATGCACGAACCCACCCGGGTCCTGGGCGACCTGCTGGAGTTCGTCATGCACAAGACCAGCGGGCGCCGCGACTTCCGGATCGTAGGCCCCGACGAGACCGCCTCCAACCGGCTGCAGGCCGTCTACGACGCCAGCGGCAAGGCATGGCAGGCCCAGACCCTCCCCGTGGACGAACACCTGGAGCGGCACGGCCGAGTGATGGAGATCCTCTCCGAACACACCTGCCAGGGCTGGCTGGAGGGCTACCTGCTGACCGGCCGGCACGGACTGTTCTCCTGCTACGAGGCCTTCGTCCACATTGTCGACTCCATGGTCAACCAGCACATCAAGTGGCTGCGCACCACGCGCCGCCTGCCCTGGCGCGCCCCCATCGCCTCCCTCAACTACCTGCTCACCTCGCACGTGTGGCGCCAGGACCACAACGGCTTCTCCCACCAGGACCCCGGCTTCGTCGACCACGTACTGAACAAGAGCCCGGAGGTGGTACGCGTCTACCTGCCGCCGGACACCAACACCCTGCTGTCCGTGGCCGACCACGTGCTGCGCAGCCGCGACTACGTCAACGTCGTCGTCGCCGGAAAGCAGCCCACCTTCGACTGGCTGACGATGGAGCAGGCCAAGGCCCACTGCGCGCGCGGCGCCGGGATCTGGGAATGGGCCGGCACCGAGGACGGCACCCGCGAACCCGACGTGGTGCTCGCCGCCGCGGGCGATGTCCCCACCCAGGAGGTGCTGGCCGCCGCCCAGTTGCTGCGCCGGCACCTGCCGGAGCTGTCCGTCCGGGTGGTCAACGTCGTCGACCTGGCCCGGCTGCTGCCGCAGGAGGAGCACCCGCACGGCATGCCGGACGCGCAGTACGACGCACTGTTCACCCGCGACAAGCCGGTCATCTTCGCCTACCACGGCTACCCGTGGCTGATCCACCGCCTCGCCTACCGCCGCACCGGCCACAAGAACCTGCACGTCCGCGGCTACAAGGAGATCGGCACCACCACGACGCCCTTCGACATGGTGGTCCGCAACGACCTCGACCGCTACCGCCTGGTCATGGACGTCATCGACCGCGTCCCGGGGCTCGCGGTGCGCGCCGCCGCCGTACGGCAGTCGATGGAGGACGCCCGGTTGCGCCACCACGACTGGATCCGCGTCCACGGCACCGACCTGCCCGAGGTCGCCGACTGGGCCTGGGACGGCTGAACAGGCCCTCTCGGCAGGGACGTTCGGCCCCGTTCTGCGGGCCCCGCAGCCCTGCGATCCCCGCCGTCGATGCGGGACATTGAAGACGCAACGAGAGTCATCCAGACCCCGAGCGTCACCCCTTGGAAGGGATGAGCATCATGGCAGTCCACGACCACCCCCACCGGCACCTGGGGTTCCACCTCCCGTCCCTGCGCCGGACCGGGACGGCTCCAGCGGGCGCCGACACGGCGACCGCGGCGGCGACCGCCACCCGTGCGTACGTCTTCGCCGGGCTGCGTCTGCTGACCGGGTTCGTCTTCCTGTGGGCGTTCTTGGACAAGACGTTCGGCTTCGGCTACGCGACCGCCTCCGGCAAGGGCTGGATCGACGGCGGCTCGCCGACCAAGGGCTTCCTCAGCGGCGTCGCCGCCGGACCGATGGAGTCCACATTCCACGACTGGGCGGGCGCCGGCTGGGCCGACTGGCTGTTCGTGCTCGGCCTGCTCGGCATCGGCCTCGCGCTCATCAGCGGGATCGCGCTGCGGCTCGCCGCCGCAGCCGGCACCGCCATGATGGCGCTCATGTGGATCGCGGAATGGCCGCCCGCCAAGCACCTCTCCGACGGCTCGCTGAGCATGTCCACCAACCCGGTCGCCGACTACCACCTCATCTACGCCGTCGTCCTGATCGCCCTCGCGGCCGCGGGCGCCGGCGCCACTTCGGGGCTGGGCAAGGCATGGGCGCGACTGCCGTTCGTCAGCCGCAACCGCTGGCTGACCTGACCTGACCTGACCTGCCCGTCCCGTGATCGGGGCACCGCCGCGCCCATGCGGACGGTGCCCCGATCTCCGGCTTCTGCCGGCGCGCCACGGGACGGGTTGACAAGCCCAACGGGCGCAGGGGCGTGCTGTCTCCCACGTCCACGTCCACGGTCACGGTCCGGAGGGCGGGCGCACACCGCGTGCACCCGGGCAGTTCGTTCGTCGTTCCACCGACGGGTCCGAACCCGCACCCCCGGGGACGCATACCGGACCCGCGCACTGAGCGCCGCCGTGACCGTGCGGCCGAGATGTCCGTCAGCGGCCTGGGGACTCGTCCGTGGCGGTGAGCAGCACGCCGGTGACCAGGTCGGGGTGGATGCGGACGGCGTAGTCCATGGTCTGTTGCACCCAGGGGCGCAGCATCGCCTGGTAGCGGGCCAGTTCGCGCGGGTCGGTCACCAGGTGGGCGTAACCGGTGACGACGACGCTCCAGCCGAGGTGCGTGTCGGGATCGATGGCGTCGGCCTCGTACGCGACGACGACCCCACCGCCGTCGGCCTGGCGGGTGTGCGAGGTCAGGGCCGCGCCCTCGTGGGTGCGGATGACGATGTCGCCGTCGTCCAGGACGTGGTTGACCGGGCGGACGGTCGGCAGTGCCTGCCGGGTGAAGACGATCCTGCCCAGCGACACGGTGCCGAGCAGTCGCAGAGCTTCCCAGCTGTCCAGTTCCACGGACTGACGCGGTGCGGCAGGGGAGGGGTGGGCCTTCTTGACGGTCATGACGGTCTTCCGTACGGATGCGGCGCCAGCTGTGCGTTTCCGGCCGACGCACCGGTGGGGTGACGCGGCTCGTCGCACCGGCGGCTCATGGGCCGGAACGGCATCTCTGTCTCCCGCCCCTCTATGGCGTTCGGCGGTTACCGACGACTGTCGATGGAACGCCCGTTGATCGCGGAACGCTAGGGCCGTTCGGCCCTGGATGCCGTCCGGTCGGCCCATCCTGCGGTACGGCACCTCTCGGTCACGGTCCGAGCGTCCCGAATCGGGGCTGAAGCCGCGCTCCCGGCTGCGCCCGGTGTTGCATGCCGGTGCCCGCCGACGGGCAGTCGTCGTCCACACGGAGCCGTGCCGCAGGGGAATCAGGGCCGACCGGCCCTGGCCATTCGGCCCATGGGCGAGAAGGATCTCCAGAGGGAAGCCGATACCGCCCACGACCGGACACCGGCGTGGACCGCAGGACAGGGAGCATCTGATGGTGGACACCGAGCAGGCCGGCCCCGACGGACCGATCCGGGTCTTCCTGCTGGACGACCACGAGGTGGTGCGGCGCGGAGTGCACGACCTGCTGAACGACGAGCCGGACATCACCGTGATCGGCGAGGCAGCCACCGTGGAGCAGGCCCTGGTGCGCGTTCCCGCCCTGCGTCCCCAGGTCGCGGTGCTCGATGTCCGTCTGCCCGACGGCGACGGCGTCACCGTGTGCCGGGAGCTGCGCTCGCGGATGCCGGAGCTGGCCTGCCTGATGCTGACCTCGTTCGACGACGAGGAGGCACTGCTGGACTCGATCATGGCCGGTGCGTCGGGGTATGTGCTGAAGCAGATCCAGGGCTCGGACCTGGTGACGGCGGTGCGCACGGTGGCCCGGGGCCAGTCCCTGCTCGACCCCAGCGCCACCACCAAGCTGATGGCCCGCCTCCGCAACGACCAGCAGAAGGAAGAGGAGCCGGACGCGCTGCCGGGCCTGACCGACCGGGAGCGGGAGATCCTGGCGCTGATCGGCGAGGGACTGACCAACCGGCAGATCGGCCAGCGGCTCTACCTGGCGGAGAAGACGGTCAAGAACCACATCTCGCGCCTGCTGGCCAAGCTCGGCGTGGAACGGCGCATCCAGGCCGCCGTCATCGCCACTCAGGCCCAGGACCGGCTCCGGCAGGAAGGCCACTGACGGCACTGACGCCCGCCGCGGCGGCGGTGGGGCCGGACGGTCCCGCAGTTCACCCCCGAAGGGCCCAAGCCGGGCCGGCACCGCCGGACGCAGGCTGGCAGCGCACCCCGGAACACCACCGGGCACCGATGGGGAGGACGACGGACATGAGCGTGCGCGTGGGCATCAACGGCTTCGGCCGTATCGGACGTAACTACCTGCGCCTGGTGCTGGAACGCGCGGAGACCTCCGCCGGCACACCGGTCGAGGTCGTCGCGGTCAACGACATCACCTCACCGGCCACGTTGGCGCATCTGCTGGAGTTCGACTCGACGTACGGCCGCATCGGCCGCACCGTCGAGCACAACGACACCTCACTCACCGTGGACGGGCACCGTATCGCCGTGACCGCCGAACGTGACCCGGCCGCCCTGGCCTGGGGCGACCTCGGTGTGGACATCGTGATCGAGTCCACCGGCCGTCTCCGCACCCGCGAACAGGCCGGCCTGCACCTGCGGGCCGGGGCCCGCAAGGTACTGCTGTCCGTGCCGGGCAAGGGAGTTGACGCCACCGTCGTGATGGGCGTCAACGAGAGCACGTACGACCCCGAGCGGGACCACGTCGTCTCCAACGCCTCCTGCACCACCAACTGCGTGGCCCCCATGGTGAAGGTCCTTGACGAGCACTTCGGCCTCGTCAAGGGCCTGATGACCACCATCCACGGCTACACCAACGACCAAGTGGTCCTCGACGGCCCGCACAAGGACCTCCGCCGCGGCCGCAGTGCCGCTGTCAACATCATCCCCACCAGCACCGGAGCCGCCCGCGCAGTCGGCCTGGTCCTGCCCGAGCTGGCCGGCACCCTGGACGGCATCGCCGTACGCGTCCCCGTCGAAGACGGCTCACTGACCGACCTGAGCGTGCTCCTGGACCGGGCGGTGACCGCAGACGAGATCAACGCCGCGTTCCGCGAAGCCGCCGACGGGCCGCTGAAGGGCGTGCTGCGGGTGTCCGACGCCCCGATCGTCTCCCGCGACATCGTCGGCGACCCCGCCTCGTGCGTGCTGGACGCCCCGCTGACGCAGGCCCACGGCGAACTGGTGAAGATCTTCGGCTGGTACGACAACGAATGGGGCTACACCAACCGGCTGCTCGACCTCACCGAGTACGTCGCCGCCCGCCTCCCGCGTGACTGACCGCTGCCGGCGGCCCTGCCCCCGGCCGCTCGACCTGATCCCGTATCGTCTGCTGCGCCGGACCGTTACCGTGGGCCCATGACCGCCATGGTCGGCGGTCGGCACCGCGAGGCGATCTGGAGGATCACGGGTGGCAAGCTCCGAGGCCGGGGAAACTCGTGTACGGCTGCCGCAGCTGAGGCTCGACGAGCTGCTGGAAGAGCTGCAGGCACGGCTGGACGCGGCCCGCGGCACCCGCGACCGGGTGCACAGCCTGCTGGAGGCGGTGCTCTCGGTCGGCCGTGAACTGGAACTCGAACAGGCGCTGCGCAGCATCGTCGAGGCAGCGGCGGTGCTGGTCGACGCCGAGTACGCGGCCCTCGGCGTGATCGGCCCGGACGGCAAGCGGCTGTCCGAATTCCTCACCGTGGGTATCACCGACGAGCAGATCGCCGAGATCGGCCCGTACCCGGAGGGGCACGGCATCCTGGGAGAGCTGATCCGCCACCCCGAGCCGCTGCGGCTGCCCAAGCTCTCCGGGCACCCGTCCTCGTACGGCTTCCCGCCCCACCATCCGCCGATGAACACCTTCCTCGGCGTCCCGATCCGGGTGCGCGATCATGTCTTCGGCAACCTGTACCTGACCGAGAAGCGGGGCGGGGCGCAGTTCGACGACGAGGACGAGTCCGTTCTGGCCACGCTGGCCGTTGCGGCAGGCGTGGCCATCGACAACGCCCGTCTTTACGAAGAGTCCCGGCTGCGCGAGCGCTGGCTGCAGGCGAGCGCGGAGATCACCCACAGCCTGATGTCCGGCAGCGACCGCGGCGAGGTCCTGGGACTGATCGCCGACCGGGCCAGGGAGATCACCGGCGCGGCCCTTGCCGTGGTCGCGGTGCCGATGGAGGACACCGACTCGCTCACCGTGGAACTGGCCATCGGACAGGAGGCGGAGGCGCACCGCGGGCTGGTTCTGCCCGTGAACGACAGCCTGATCGGTGAGGCGTTCTCCCGCGCCGCTCTCATCTCCAGTCCGGACGTCTCCGAAGGTGAGCGAAGCGAGACAGAGGTCCCCCCGGCCGAAGTCCCCCAGCTACCGCTGGGAGATGCCCCCAGGGGGAGAGCCTCGTCGGGCTCGCCGCGTTTCAGCGGGCTCGGCCCGGCCGTGGCCGTCCCCATCGGAACGGCCGACGGCGTACGAGGCGTCGTTCTGCTGGTTCGGGAGGCGGGCCGGACCGTGTTCTCCGAGAAGGAGACCGAGCCACTGCAGGGCTTTGCCGCGCAGGCCGCGGTGGCGATGGAGCTGGCGGAACACCGACAGGATGCCGAGCAGATCGCCGTGCTCCAGGACCGCGACCGGATCGCCCGGGACCTGCACGACCTGGCGATCCAGCGGCTGTTCGCGACCGGCATGACGCTGCAGAGTGCGGGCCGGTTCATCGAGCACGCGGAGGCCAGCGAGCGGGTGGTGCGGGCGGTGGACGACCTGGACGAGACCATCAAGATCATCAGGTCGACGATTTTCGGCCTGCGGTCGCGCGAAACAGCGGGGCCCGGCCTGCGGGCGCGGGCCGTGCGCGTGGTCGGCGAGGCGGCGCCGGTGCTGGGCTTCGCCCCCAGCCTGCGGATGGAGGGCCTGCTGGACACCCAGGTCCCGAAGGAGATCGGCGACCATGTGGTGGCCGTCCTCTCCGAGGCCCTGACCAACGTCGCCCGGCACGCACGGGCCCGCCGCGTCGAGGTCGTCCTGGAGACCGATGGGCGGGAACTGCGGCTGACGGTTTCCGACAACGGCGTGGGCATCCCGGCCGACGGCCGCCGCAGCGGCCTGCGCAACATGGCGGAACGGGCCGAGCAGTTGGGCGGTTCACTGCAGGTGGACAGCCCGGCCGGCGGCGGCACGACGTTGGGGTGGCGGGTGCCGGTCGAGGAGCGGAAGGCCGGGGCCTGAGCGGATTCGGCGAAGTCCGGTGCTGTACGTGCCCGGTAAGAGGCGCGGGGCCGTCACACCGTGCGGGCTCTGCCGCGTAGGCACGACCAGCCACAGACGTCCGGCAGCTCTTTCGCACCGCACTTCCCGCAGATCGCTCAGCGGGCATCGGGCGGGTGCACGGCGCCGCCGCCCGGGCCGACCGTGAACCCTGGCGTTCGGTCCCTGCTGCGGCGGTTCACCGCCGAAGTGGGGCCGGATGGCGGCACGGTACGGCCCCCCGGCCCGTCCCCTTGTCCAGGCTGCCGAGTGACGATGGGGGAGGAGGACAGCCTCCCCGGCGGGCGGGACGGACACGGCACGTCCGACCAGGCCACCACGCTCCCGTTTCCCGGCCGTGACCTGGCGACTCGCTCGCGTGCCGGACAGGCACCGGGTCTGTCATGGGGGAAGTCCAAGAGGCCCTGCCGCAAGGGCCGTTCGGCCCCTGCGGCCCGTCGTCCTGTGCGGGTGAGGCTGCTGCGACCGGACCGGAGTACGACACGCGGGAGGTGCCATGGCCGTTTCCACCGCCACCTCGGCGTCCGAACTGCGCACCACGCACGAGCGGTTCGTGACGTCACCGCCCGGAGCACCGATGCCACCGGGGGTGCGGCCACTGGTGGCGGACTCGTGGAGGCGCTGCACGGCGCGCGGAGCAACCCCCGACAGCAGCCGTCCGCCGCCGCTTGCCCGGACCGCGCGAGAGCTGGCCCACTACCGATGTACCCATCTGCTGGCCGCGGTGCTGCCCCTGTTCCGTGAGCTGCTGGGGGCCGGTGCCGCGGACGACGGGCACGTCTTCGCGGTCGGAGACGCGGACGGGACCCTGCTGTGGGTCGAGGGGGACTCCGCAGCCGTGGGGCGCGCTGAGCGGATGCACTTCGTCGAGGGGGCCGTGTGGTCCGAGGCGCAGGCGGGGACGAACGCCCCGGGCACCGTACTGGAAGTGGGACACCCCGTCCAGATCGTGGCCGGCGAGCACTACAGCTCCACCGCGCACGACTGGTCCTGTGCCGCCGCCCCCGTGCGCGACCCCGGCACCGGCCGGGTGCTCGGCGTCGTCGACCTCACCGGCGGCGGAAGCATCGCCGGCGAGAAGTTCGTCGGCGGCGCGGGTGCCGAGGAAGCCGGAGGTGTCCAGGGCGGTGTGCAGACCGAGCTCCTGGCAGCGGCGGAAGATCCTGGCTGTGAACGCGGGCTGCAGCAGCGACTCGCCGCCGGTGAGCGTCACTCCCCCGCCGGCGGCGGTGATGAAGGGCCGGTACTCCTCGATCTCGGCCATCACCTCGTCGACGGTGCTCAGTTTCCCGTCACGCATGTGCCAGGTGTCCGGGTTGGCGCAGTACAGGCAGCGCAGCGGACAGCCGCTGAGGAACAGCACGAACCGGGTCCCGGGACCGTCCACTCCCGTGGACAGGTCCCAGGAGTGGATTCGGCCGGTCAGGGACCCGTCGGCCCCGGGCCGGGCGGATGCCGGGCCCGGGGCCGACGCGGGGCAGGCGGTGTTCACAGCGTGCCGTGGAAGGTGCGGCTGATCACGTCGAGCTGCTGCTCGCGGGTCAGACGGACGAAGTTGACCGCGTACCCGGAGACCCGGATGGTCAACTCCGGGTACTTCTCCGGGTGTTCCATCGCGTCCTCCAGCGTCGCCCGGTCCAGGACGTTGACGTTCATGTGGAAGCCACCGGAGGCCGTGTACGCGTCGAGGATGCCCACCAGATGGCCCGCACGCTCGTCGGGCACGTGCCCCAGGCCTTCGGGCGTGATGGTCGTGGTCAGTGAGATGCCGTCGCGGGCCTGCTCGTACGGGAGCTTGGCCACCGAGAGTGCGGACGCGGCCACCCCGTGCCGGTCCCGGCCGTTCATGGGGTTGGCGCCCGGGGCGAAGGGCTGACCGGCGCGGCGGCCGTCGGGGGTGCCCCGGCGAATGGCCTTCAGGGCCAGGGGGATGCCGAACATCCACCCGGCCGACGACGCTCTCGCGCTCCCGCTGGAGTGGCACAGTTTGGGCCTGCGTCGTCTGGCGGCTCGGCCTGGTGCTGCCCGTCCTTGCGCTCGTGACACTGGCGAGCGTGCCGGTGGACACACACGCGGGGGAATGGCTGGAAGAGCACGTCGGCAGCGACCCGTTGGTGCGCAAGCACGCCGAACTCGGCGACGGCTTGCTGGCGTGGGCTCTCGGCCTCTTCGTGATCTCGGCAGTCGTCTGGTGGACGGCCCGGCGTTCGGCTTCCGCCGTGGACGGCACGTCGGGTGTCTCATGGGCACAGCCGGTACTGCTTCGGGGCGTGGTTGTGGTCCTTTCCCTCGCTGTCGCGGTCGGTGCTGTGACGGACGTGTACCGGATCGGCGACTCGGGCGCCAAGGCGGCCTGGCAGGACAACTTTTCCAAGACGGCCACGCAGAACGGCGGCTGACGGACGAGGCCGACGTTGGGCCACGGCTCCTCCGGATTGGCGGGTCAGCACCCCGGCCACTGCCGTTGCGTGGGGAGAAACCTGCCTGCGCCGTTGTGTGACGACAGTGCCGGATGGCCCGTCCGGAGGACCGTGGTGCCGTCGAGTCGCGGCTGGGGTACGGGCAGCGCGCTCTCCGTCTCTTCGACACTCCGGAGCCGCCGCGCCGGAAAAGGACCACTCGGGCACGGGGATACCCGTCCGGTCCGCCGCGCCGACGGCCGCCAGGAACATCCGCCTGGGCGGCCCGGGCTCACGTGGCCTTGCGGCGCCACTGCGGTTCGACCCGGTCCCATTCCCGGTCCCATGCCTCGAAGCGTCGAGAGTCGAGCCGCCACCGTGTGACGCGCCCAGCGGCGTACACCAGGCCGGCGAGAGCGAGCGCGGCCGAGACGCCCATGACGCCCGCCTGGGCGGATGCCTGAGCGGTGGTCGGCGGCTGAGAGGCGAGCCGTCCCGCGTCGTCGGTCCAGACGACCACCGGCGATCCGGCTTTGCGCCCGAAATTCACCAGCGCCCGGCCGGTGTGTGGGGAACCGTCCGACGCCGTCCAGCGGACCTTCGCCCGGACACGGCCGTCCCGCACGCCCTCCGTCGTCGGCACGGCTCCCGTGGTGCTCTCGACGAGCACGGCCCGGACGACGTGCCGCTCGGCGCGCAGTTGCGCGAAGGAGTCGTCCGCGGCCCGGGCCGTGACCGTGCCGACGAGCGTGCCGCCCAGCGCGATGACCGACCACACGGCCAGCACGATCCATGCCTCGACGATGTCGTCGCGCCGCCGCAGCGGGTTGCTCCGCCACCGCCACAGCCACTTCCTCATACGTTTTGCGCCGCGCATCGAACCGCACCTCCTCCTCTTGTCCACGTGCGACAAGAGGACGGTGACATTCGCACACGGGTTACGGCAGGGGCCGACCGGGCGGCATCGCAGGGCCGTTCGGCGCTCGCACCGCCGCGGCGGTGGGCCGTTCAGCCCTGGTCCGGGGCGACCGGCGACCCGACGAGCATGTCCGGCCCGTACGGACCCCGGGGAGGGACCACCGGCCCCTCCCCGCGCCGCCCCGGTTCTCACATCCTGGGCGGCAAGGACTCCCTCAGCGCGACCGCTGAGCGACGTAGGCCCGGCGAGGAGGACACCATGCAATCCACGACCCTTGACGCCTCGACCCTGGAAGCCTGCCTCTCGGCCGCGGTCGCCGCCCCCTCGATCTACAACACCCAGCCATGGCGCTACCGCCTGGACCCCGAGACCGTCACACTCCAGGTGCGCGCGGCTCCGGAGCGAGGCCTGCGCTACATGGACCCCACGGGCCGAGCCCTGCACCTCTCGGTGGGCGCGTCCGTGTTCAACCTCCGTGTCGCGGTCGCCCACTTCGGCTGGCGTCCCGTCACCCGTCTGCTGCCCACTCCGGACGATCCAGGACTGCTCGCCACGGTCCGACCGACCGGAACCGCCTCGCGGCCGACCACAGGGCATCGTGCGGATCTGTACAGCGCGATCGAGCGCAGGCACAGCAGCCGACTCCCGTTCTCCGGGAGGCCGTTGGCCCCGCACGTCCGCACCGAACTCATCGAGGCCGCACGCACGGAAGGCGCCCTGCTCACCTTCCCCGCGACTGACGACACGGACCGCCTGCTCCGGCTGACCACAGAGGCCGAGCACCGCAATCGGACCGACTCCGACCGCGGCGCCGAGAGCCGCCGCTGGATACACCGTGACTGGGACGAGCCCGCCGACGTCGGGCTCCCGCAAGCGGCACTCGGCCCGCAGGACGCCCACGAGCGCCTGCCCATGCGCGACTTCACCGCACAGCGGCACACCGAGCGGCTGGCCGCCCAGCCGTTCGAGACGAACCCGGTCATCGCGCTGCTGACCACCGAGCACGACCGCCGCGCCGACTGGCTGCGGGCCGGGCAGGCCCTGGAGCACGTGCTGCTGGTCGCGACGGTCCAGGGCGTGCGCACGTCCTTGCTGCACCAGCCGATGGAGTGGTCCGACCTGCGCCAGTCGCTGAGCCCGACACCCGGTCACAACGGGCACGCCCAGATGCTGATCCGCCTTGGATACGGCCCGGACGGCCCCGCCACCCCACGGCGCGCCGCGCACCAGTTGTCCGATGCCGGGCCGGCGGACCAGCGAGGCAACTGAGTGCGCCCCGCAGTGCAGCACGCGGCCACCAGGGCGGTGATCACGGCTGCTGCTCCGGCCCGGCCGGTTCGGTGCCGCCCATGTCCAGCCGGAACGGCGGGTACGTGTCCGTCATCAGGGCGGCATAGGCGGCGACCCGCAGTACCCACCGGTTGAGGCCGAGTACCAGGTCGAACAGGCTCTTCGGGTACTTCTCGGTGAAGGTCATGATCACGGCCGCGATGACCGTCAGCACGGCGATGAGTCCGCCGGACCACCAGCCCTCACGGAACCCGCCGAGGAAGAAGCCGATGACGATGTAGTGCGGGAGGGCGAGGAGCCACCATTTCACCAGTACCAGGCCGCGGGAGAGGTGCTCGGGGTAGGCGATGTCCAGCCGGGTCGGATAGTCGGGTTCCTCGCCCAGGCTGAACGGCGGATAGCGATCCGTGCCGAGGGCGCCGTACGAGTAGTAGGCGACCCGCCAACTCCAGCGCAGCACACCGAGGTTGAAGTCGAACAGCGTGCGGGGATAGCGCCCGGTGAACAGGATGGAGAAGAACGCGATCACGCTCACCGCGGTGAAGCCGATCCAGAGGAAGAACAGCACCACGTAGTGCGGAATGACCAGGATCCACTTCACCAGCCACAGCCATCGCGACAGTGGTGTGTCGAGCACCGCGTCGACCCGGACCGGGCGGTCCGGGAATCCCGTGAGGGTCGTCATGGCGATCAGCTCCTTCGCCTCAGGGCGTGACACGCTGAATCAGCCCTATGACCAGCCTGGCCGCGGTGGGGGAGGAGCCGTGAGGGCCGTGTGGGCCCGTCCGGGAGGCCTATCGGCCCCAGACGACCGGCCGGGCGGCGCCTGCCAGCGCAGGGTTCCGTGGGTCGGCCGATCCTTGTTCCAGGGCCGTTGAGGCTTCAGCGGGGCCACGGGACGAGGGACCTGAACCGGCCGGCGCGAGGCGACCATCGGAAACCCGCGTCCGCGCGCGTGTCCCAGGCGCGAACGACCTCCGGCGACGGGGGAGAGGCCCCTGCTGGAGGACCGTTCGCCGGCGGCTGAAGCCTCACTCGATACTTCGGCGACCGGACCGCGCCTGTCCGGTCAGTGCGCTCGCGCGGCCCGCGCCTGGTGGGCGACAGCGCCCCGAACACCTGTGTTCGTGAAGACGAGGGCTGCGAGGGCCACCGCGGCGAGCAGCATCAGCCCCAGTGCGTACGAGTTGTAGGCGCCGTAGACGGAGCCCATGAGTAGCGGTGGGACGAAGCCGCCCAGGCCGCCGGCGGCGCCGACGACGCCGGTGACCGAG
>NZ_JARAXP010000043.1:0-22990 GCF_033793965.1 Streptomyces sp. ME02-8801-2C
GTCGAACGCGGCATAGAGACTGCCTCGGCCCAGGCCGGTGGCGGCACTGATGTCATCGACGCTCGTGCCGTTGTAGCCCGAGGCGCGGAACTGCCGCTCAGCGGCATGCAGGACGTGGTCACGGTCAAATTTTCGTGGTCTGGCCATGCACCGAAGGTACGACCGACCCACCGTTCTTGACAACCCAGTACAGAACCATCTAGGTTTCGGACTGTTCAGTAAACAACCGCGCTGAGCCCCCGGACCGACTTGGTCCGGGCTTGCCGGACCACGACGCCGCGAACGCGGCTTGGAGGTTGAACTCATGACACAGGTGACCCGGCGACCGCCCTTCGGCGAGGACTCCCCGGTCCGTCAGCGAACGGTTCAGGCAGGCGGGCTGGAGGTTCCGATCCTTGAGGCCGGCAGCGGGCCACTCGTTGTGTTCCTCCACGGGTTTCCCGACCACGCCGCCAGCTGGGCAGGGATCCTCGAGCGCATCGCGCAGGAAGGGTACTGGGCGGTCGCGCCCGCACAGCGTGGATACTGGCCCGGCGGCGCGGCCCCCGACGGCTCCTACAACATCGTCTCGACCGGCCAGGACGTCCTGACCCTGATCGAGGCGCTCGGGCGCGATGAGGCGGATGTCGTCGGCCACGACTTCGGAGCCGCGGCGGCGTACACGGCAGCGACCCTCGACCCGAAGCGTGTCCGCAAGCTGGTCACCATGTCGGGTCCCCCTGGCCGTCAGCTGATGAACGCACTGGTCAGCGACGGTGACCAGCAGCGACGCAGCTGGTACATGTTCTTCTTCCAGTCGGCCATGGCGGAGGCGGCCGTCGCGCACGACGACTTCGCCTTCATCGACCGGCTCTGGCGGGAATGGTCACCCGGTTACGAGCTGCCGGACGCGGAGCGTACCGCGCTCAAGGAAACCCTGGCTGCTCCAGGAGTCCTGACCGAGGTCCTGGGCTACTACCGCCAGCTGTTTACACCCCCCGCGGACGAGGCGACCCAGTCCCTGCTGGCCCGGGCTTTCGGCGCCATCACCGTCCCGTCGCTCTACCTCCACGGTGCCGAAGACAACTGCTTCTCCGTGGAGTTGAGCGACGGCATGGACGACCTGTTCACGAACAGCTTCGAACGCGTCGTCATACCCGGCGCGGGGCACTTCCCGCACGTCGAACAGCCCAAGGCGGTCGCCGACCACATCGTGGGCTTCCTGAACAGCTGACCCCCCTGCAATCACCCAGAACCTGAAGGGCCGACCGACCATGACTGACAAGGCAAAGCAGGAGGCCACGGCTGTGACCACTCCTCCGTACGCGAGCGACGCACTGACCGAGGAAACCGTCGACGCGGTCGTGATCGGCGGAGGCGCCGCGGGACTGAACGGCGCACTCATCCTCGCCCGCTCCCGCCGCTCCGTCGTCGTGATCGACAGCGGCTCCCCGCGCAACGCCCCCGCCGACGCCGTACACGGCCTCCTCGCCCTCGACGGCACCCCACCGGCCGAGATCCTGCGACGAGGCCGGGAACAGGTACGCCACTACGGCGGACACGTCGTGTCCGGCCAGGTCGTCTCGGCCCAGCCCACCACCCCCTCGGCCGACGGGGACCTGCGCTTCACCCTCACCCTGGCCGACGGCCGCCACCTCACCACCCGCCGCATCCTCGTCGCGACCGGCCTGAAGGACGTACTGCCCGAGGTGCCCGGACTCGCCGAACACTGGGGACACAGCGTGGTGCACTGCCCCTACTGCCACGGCTGGGAAGTCCGCGACCAGCCCATCGGCATCCTCGCCACCGGCCCCGCCTCCATCGACCACGCCTACCTGTTCCGCCAGCTCACCGACGACCTCACCTACTTCACCCACAAAACCGACCTCGACGAGGACAACCGCACCCGCTTCGCCGCCCGCAACATCCGCGTCATCGACACCCCCATCGCAGAGATCGTCAACGACGACAACGGCACCCTCACCGGAGTACGCCTGACCGACGGCCAGATCGTGACCCGCCGCGTCATCTCAGCCGCCTCACGTATGCAGGCCCGCACCCAGGGTCTGGAAGGCCTCAACCTGCCCGTCCAGGACGGACCCAAGGGCCGCGCCTTCACCTCCGGCACCGCCGGCACCACCGAAGTACCCGGAGTCTGGGTCGCCGGCAACGCCACCGATCTCGTCGCCCAGGTCGGAAACTCCGCAGCGGCCGGCGCACTCGCCGCCGCCGACATCAACAAGACGCTCGCCATCGCGGACACCGACGCCGCCCTCCAGAGCTGAAACCTCAACCCCTCACCCCCCTCGACGGCTCCACAGCCTCGACGACTCCACAGCCTCGGCTTCCTGAACGGCCGACCCACCCCCACCAGATGGAGGACAACACAATGACGGAACGCAATCCCATTCTGATCACCGGCGCCGGCGGTCACGTCGGTGGCGTGAGCAGGGTGATGATCGACATGCTGCTCGAACAGGGCCACCCGGTGCGCGCGTTCGTGCGACGGGACGACGAACGCGCGCAGTCGCTGCGCGAGGCCGGGGCCGAGGTCTTCGTCGGTGACCTGTTCAAGCTCGCGGACGTGGCCGCCGCGCTGAAGGGTGTCAAGCGCGTCTACTTCAGCATGACCCCGCAGCCGTACTACGTCGATGCCCTCACCTTGATGGCCACGGCGGCGCGAGCCCAGGGCGACATCGAGGCCTTCGTGCACCTGTCCAACTACGAGCAGTCGTACATGACGTTCGAGAAGATGACCGCACCGGAGGAGGAGCGGCGTTCCTGGCTCGGCGGAGTGGTCACGGACTTTTCACCACAGCAGCGGGCGCACTGGGTCTGCGAGCGGGTGCTGGAGTGGTCCGGCCTCCCGACCATCAACGTGCGTGCGACCCTGTTCGCCGAGAACCCCCATCTGACCTGGATGCTGGCGGGCCCGCTGAGCAACGGTGAACTGCGCCTGCCCTTCGGCGACCAGCGGCTCGCGCCCATCGCCGTTCACGACGTGGCAGAGGTGTGCGTGAAGGCGCTGGTCGACCCCGCACCGCACATCTCGAAGTCCTACGCGATCACCGGCCCGGAGCTGAAGGACATGTACGGGTTCGCTGAGGACTACGCAGCCGTGCTGGGACGCGAGGTCGTCTACATCCCTGAGGAATTGGATGCCTGGCAAGATGCCTTCCTCGACGAGACCGCCCTGCAGAAGGATTTGGGCGATCCGGGTACGGCCCGGCACGTGGCGGCGCACCTGAGGATCCAGACCACTCTGATCGCCACCGGGCGGTACGACGAAGTCTCCGACCAACTGGAAACCCTGCTCGGGCGCCCGCCGCGGACCCTGCGGTGGGTGCTGCAGAACAACACTCGCCTGCGCGAACTGGTGGGTGCCCCGAGCCACTGAGCGCTCCGGAGCAGAACATGACGCCACACCGCAGTCCTCAGCCTGAGAGTGCGCCGTAGTAACTCTCGGAGCCGGATCTTCCTCGTCGGACTCGTCGTGGCCCTCGTCCTCGCGGGGATCGGGCCGGCCGCCGAACGGGCCGATCCGACCAGGGCGTTCGGCTCCGAGTGCCCCGAGGCCATCAGCACGGTGCGACAGCAAGGGATCAAGCGTGCTCCCCTTGCTGTCGGGCCCGTGCCCACCGCGTCGGTGGTGCCGCTTCCGGCCCGGCCGGGGCGCCGGTCTCCTCGGCTGGGACTGCGGACGGCGTCGACGTGGTCTACGGCGACCGCGCCTTCGTCAACCGGGTCACACCGCCGGCCTCGATGCCTCGGGCCGCCGACAGGACCGGGTGCGCTCGGTTCCGCGTCGGCCGAGCTTCGGGGCCAGGAGGTGGGGGGCCCGCGTGAGGCAGCGGCCAGTGGGCCGTGATACGGGGGGGCTTCGGCCCGGCGTGACAAAATGAGGGGCCGTTCGTCCGCCCTTTGATGCTGCGAGGTTCTCCGTGAGCAAGCCCGTGGGCCGCGAGCCGCTGCGTCGTAATGCGCGGTCCAACCGGGCACGCATCCTGGCCACGGCCCGTGAGGAGCTGGGGCGGAACCCCGATGTCACGCTGGAGGAGCTGGCGCGGGCCGCCGGGGTCGTCCGGCGCACCCTCTTCGGGCACTTCCCGGGGCGGGCGGCGCTGGTGGAGGCGCTCGCCGAGGAAGCCGCCGAGACGTTTCGGAACGCGATGGAGGCCGGGCCGGAGCCGGGGGAGTCGGCCGAGCGGGCGTTGGCGTGGTTCGTACTCCGGTTGTGGCGCGTCGGCGACCGCTACCGCATGCTGGTGGCGCTCACCCGGCGGGATCTCGGCTCCGAGCGCTTCACCGAGGTGCTCGCGCCGGCCCGGGAGGCCGTCACCGGGATCTTGGAGCGCGGGCAGCGGGACGGCGTCTTCCACTCCCATCTGCCGCCGGCCGTGCAGAGCACAGGTCTGATGGCGTTGATCGTGGCTCTGGTGGAGTCCGTCAACACCGGCGCACTGGAGGACGACGGGCACCGGATCGCCACGGCCACCCTCATCGCGGCCGGCGTACCGGAGGATCGGGCGAGCGCGGTGGTCGAGGAGGTCGCGTCGGCGATGGCTACGGCTCTTCCGGCCCACGGCACCTGATCTCTCCGCCCGACCCGTTCGAGGCGAAGACCTGGCCGAGCAACTTCTCACCCGCCTCGGGCAGGGCGACGCGGCCCGCGACCTCGAAGCCCTTGCTGCGTCGTCCGACTTCTCCAACCCGTCGATCCTTAGGGCGAGTTCGGTCATGTGTTGCCGTGATGTCCAGCCGGTCGAGGGCGCCGGAGGGGGGTGGTAGATCGGCATCCCTTCAGAGGAGTGCGGACATTCGGGTGAGTGGGGTAGGGGCACGGGCACGAGCACGGGCACGGGCACGGGGTTTCAGACGGGACTTGGGAGCGACCCGGACTTCCGTACCTGATCGACCTTCGCGGCGGCGACGTCCGGGGCGACTCCGGCGGCGATGAGGGTGGCGGTGGCGGCGCCGGTGCCGTCGTCGGACCACAGGCCGCAGTCGGCGCAGTCCAGCAGGGCCAGCAGTTGGGCCTCGATGGCTCGGCCGAGCGGGTCGGGCGGGACGGTGGCCTGGAAGACGCCCTGTCGGCGGCCGTGGGCGAAGACCCTCGTGGCCATGGAGCGGGCGGGGGTCAGCAGTTCGTCGACGCGTGCGCGTGCGAGGTCATGGCCGCGGGCCAGCCGGATGAGGGCGCGGTAGCGGTCGCCGACGGGCCACACCATGAGGACGAATCGCGCCAGGTCCGCGACGGCGTCGGAGGTCGGGGCCGGGGCACCCGCGACGACGCGCCGGATCGCCTCCGCGGCCTCAACGGCCAGGCCCTCGACGAGCGCGGCCCGGCCGGCGAAGTGGACGTACACGGTGCGCCGGGCCACACCGGCGGCACCGGCGATGTCCTCCAGGCTGCTGTTGGGGTCGCGGGTCAGTTCCCGCCGAGCCGCGTCGAGGATCCGGTCACGGGTGGCCCGCGCGTCCCGACGATGCGCCGAAGCCGAGGTCGAAGTCGAAGTCGGCGAGGGGGACGACGTCGAAGTCGGAGCAGGAGGAGGCGGCGTCTCGTGGGGCCGGGCCGGAGACCATCTCGGCCTCGTCGTCGGTGTTCGTGCTGGTCGGCTGGTCACGTCGGTACCTCGTGGGCGGGTGGGAGGAGGGAGCCATCGCGATAGTTGCACATCGACGGGCAATAAACTAGCGTGCACATCGATGGGCAATTAAGTGCTTCCGCTCGTCTGCCCCGTCCCTCTCAGGAGCTACTGATGCCCTTCCTTGCGAATACCCCCGTGGAGAAAATGTCCGGGCCGTACGCGCGGCGCTGGTGGGCGCTGCTCGTGCTGTGCCTGAGCCTGCTGATCACGGTGATGGCGAACACGTCGCTGATCGTCGCCGCCCCCGCCATGACCACCGACCTGGGCCTGAGCAGCAGTGATCTGCAGTGGGTCGTCGACAGCTACACCGTTCCGTACGCGGCGCTGATGCTGGTGCTGGGCGCGATCGGCGACAAGTACAGCCGGCGCGGCGCGCTGGTCACCGGTCTGCTGATCTTCGCCGGCGGTTCGGTGATGGGGAGCCTGGTCGACGAGACCTCGCTGGTCATCGTGGCCCGCGCGATCATGGGTATCGGTGCCGCGGTCGTGATGCCCGCCACGCTGTCCCTGGTGGTCGCGACCTTCCCCCGCAGTGAGCGGACCAAGGCCATCACCGCCTGGGCCGCGACCTCCGGGCTGGCGGTGGCCGTCGGCCCGCTGGTCTCCGGCTGGCTGCTGGAGGACCACGCCTGGGGCTCGACCTTCCTGATCAACGTGCCGTTCGCCCTCCTCGGCGTGTTCGGCGCGCTCGCCCTGGTGCCGCCGTCCAAGGCGCAGAGCATGGGCCGGATCGACTACGTCGGTGGTCTGCTGTCGATCGTCACCGTCGGCTCCCTGATCTACGCCGCCATCGAGGGCCCGCACTCCGGCTGGGGCGCCGGCCCCGTCACCGCCGCCGTGGTCGCCGCTGTGGGCCTGGTCGCCTTCGTCGCGTGGGAGCTGCGGCACCCGACCCCGATGCTGAACGTCCGGATGTTCGCGCTGCGGCCCTTCACCGGCTCGATGCTCGCGGTGCTGTTCTTCTTCTTCGGCATGTTCGCCGTGATCTACTACGTGACGCAGTTCCTGCAGTTCGTCCTCGGCTACGGCTCCCTGGACACCGGTGTCCGGCTGCTGCCTCTGGCCGGTGCGGTGTTCCTCGGGTCCGCGCTGACCGGGATGCTCACCCCGAAGCTGGGGGTGAAGCCGATGGTCGTGACCGGCCTGGCCATCGGCACGACCGGCATGTTCCTGCTCACCCAGATCGACAAGGGGTCGACGTACGGGGACCTCCTGGCGCCGATGATGATGCTGGGCCTCGCGCTCGGACTGGCTATCTCCCCGGCGACCGACACGATCATGGGCTCCTTCCCCGAGTCCGAGCTGGGCGTCGGCGGCGGTGTCAACGACACCGCGCTGGAACTGGGCGGAGCGCTGGGCATCGCGGCGCTGGGCTCGCTGCTGGGCACCGCCTACCGGGACGAGCTGACCGACCTGGTGGGCAACCGGCTCCCGCCGGAGGCGATGGAGACCGCCAAGGACTCCGTCGGCGCCGGCCTGGCCGTCGCCCAGCGGGTCGGGCAGGACCCCTCCGCCGGGCCCCAGCAGGGCCAGGCCGCCGTGGACGCCGTCCACCAGGCCTTCGCCCACGGCGTCGCCCAGACCAGCCTCATCGGCGGGATCATCATGGCCGCCGGAACACTGATCGTCCTCGCGGTCATGCCGGGCCGGCACGGCTTCGCGAAGCACAACGCCGAGCCGGGGGCCGGGACGACGGCGAACGAGACGGCGACCGCGCGGGAGCACACCGGGGCCACCCGCTAGACCTCCGACGGAGCATCCACTGGATCGCCGGGGACGCGCCCGCGGGATCGCCCGCCAGGCGCGTCGGGCAGGAGCTCCGACGGCGCGAGACGCGCAGGGCGCGGGCGTGACCCACGGCCCACGGCCCACGGCCAGCGGGTCTCCTGCCGGAACACCTCACCGTCCTTGGCCTCCGGGCCGCCCCGGGGCTCTCCTCGCGGGCGCCCGGAGGCCAAGGGCCGCGTGAGGTGACAGCGGCGGTCGCCGCAGACGCCGCCCTGCGCCGACAGGCGACCGCCGCTCTCCTCCGCTACGCCGCACTCCGCGCTCTCTAGGCGGAGGCGGCAGCCACGAAGAACGGAATGGCGACGAGGAAGCGGTCGGCCTCGGCGCGTCGGCGCTGTTCGGCGATCCACTCATCGGCCTGGTCACGGCCGACCGCACCGCTCGTGCACGCCCCCTCGGCGAGCATGATGGCCGACGACAGCATCGCGGGATCGGTGAACACGCTGGTGTGCACCTCGACGGTGACGTCGTTGAAGCCGCCGTCCAGGAGCAGGTTGCGGTACTGGCGGCCGGCGCGGGGCGTGCTCAGGACGTCGGCGCGGGCGTGCACCATCGTGCGGGTGAGCTCCGCATCATCGGAGTCGACCATGATGGCGTCCCAGTCCTGCCCGACCAGGACGATCCTGCCGCCCGGGCAGAGGACGCGCCGCGCTTCCGCCACCGCGCGCCACGGCTCCTGAAGAAATTGGAAGACCTTGTCGGCACGGTAGCCGCGCACACTTCCATCGGCGAACGGCAGATCCTCCGCCCCCGCTTCCCGGAACTCGGCCCCCGGCCACCGTTTCCGGGCCGCGGCCAGAATCCACGGATCGGGATCCACGCCCACCGCGTGGACGCCACGCTCGGCCAGCTCGGCGACGGCCCGCCCGGCACCGCAGCCCACGTCCACGACAGACGAGCCCGGGACAGGAGACAGCAGTTCATAGGAGCGGGCCCGCAGCAGACTGGCGCTCGGCATTTGGTCCATCGCGTCGAGGAGGGCCAGCATGGCCTCGGTGCCGCGGTGCTTTTCCACTGCTTCCTGGTTCTCGGACATGCACTTCCTGGTTCTTGGACATGGACGCCGGGCTACGACTCGATGTCAACACGAAGTCGAGCCGAGACAACGGCGCGAGCGCGATGAGCATCGGCGCTCTCGCGGCACGGTTCGGTCTCGCCACGCACGTC
This sequence comes from Streptomyces sp. ME02-8801-2C, assembly GCF_033793965.1. Classification (NCBI taxonomy): domain Bacteria; kingdom Bacillati; phylum Actinomycetota; class Actinomycetes; order Kitasatosporales; family Streptomycetaceae; genus Streptomyces; species Streptomyces sp. ME02-8801-2C. Next base: position 8,586 of record NZ_JARAXP010000043.1, read on the forward strand.
CTGCGGCATGGGGAGTCGATGGGCCTGCTGCACCCCGTACGGGACGCGGGTTGACACCATCGCTACGGCGCGGACGGCGCCGTGCCCTTGTCAGGTGTGGCGGGGGCGGGGCAGCAGGGCGAACGCGCTCTCCGCGATCGAGGTCAGGCGGTCGGGACTGTGGCCGTACGCTCCCACGACATCGGTCCCGCGGACGACGGTCAGCAGAAGGAACGCGAGGTCGTCGGCATCCGCGTCGGGGTCGATGTCACCGTGGCGCTGCGCCGCTCGCACGCACTCGGCCACCGCCGACCTGACCACGGAGAAGCACTCGCCGGCCAGGCGTTTCACCTCGGGGTCGGAGGCGCCCACCTCCAGGGCCATCTTCGCGGCGAAGCAGGCCGCCGCCGTCCGGTCGGAGGCGGGGGGCACGTCAGGGGCGAGTGACACCCCGTGGACGGCACGCAGCAAGTACGCGTGCAGTCGCTCCAGGGCGCCCTCGTCCGGCCCGGCGAGCATCTTCCTCGGACCCTGCGCCAGCCGGGCGAAGTACCCGCCCATCGCCTCCATCAGCACACCGTGCTTGCCGTCGAACGCGGCATAGAGGCTGCCCCGGCCCAGGCCGGTGGCGGCACTGATGTCATCGACGCTCGTGCCGTTGTAGCCCGAGGCGCGGAACTGCCGCTCAGCGGCATGCAGGACGTGGTCGCGGTCAAAGCTTCGTGGTCTCGCCATACAAAGAAAGTAAAGCCGACCCACCCTTCTTGACAAGTCAGTACAGAACCGCCTAGGTTTCGGACTGTTCAGTAAACAATCATTCTGAGCTCACCGAACAGGCTTGGTCAGGGCTCGCAGGACCGGTGCGGACCGTCGTGTCGGTCTCAGCGCGGGCGACCCCGCGCAGCACCCGACGACGTCATGCCCACAACCGAAGGAACCACCATGCAGACAGCTTCCCCCGTGGCCCTCGTGACGGGCGCCTCCTCCGGGATCGGGCGGGCGGCGGCGCGCGCCCTCATGCGCGCCGGTTTCGCGGTGGTCGGCACGAGCCGCAACGCGGCGAAGGCCGAGCCGCTCGCCGGGGTGACGTTCCTCGATCTCGACGTGGCCGACGACGAGTCTGTCCGCTCGCTGGTCGGGGAGGTGATCGAGCGGTTCGGCCGGATCGACGTCCTGGTCAACAACGCGGGCGTGGGCTCGGTCGGCGCCGGCGAGGAGAGCTCGATCAGCCAGGCCAAGGAGGTCTTCGACATCAACGTCTTCGGCGTGATGCGGATGGCCAACGCGGTGCTGCCCCACATGCGCGCCCAGGGCAGTGGCCGGGTGATCAACGTCTCCTCGGTACTCGGTCTGATCCCAGCCCCCTTCATGGCCGCCTACGCCGCCACCAAGCATGCGGTCGAGGGCTACTCCGAGTCCGTCGACCACGAGCTTCGCGAGCACGGCGTGCGGATGCTGCTGGTCGAGCCGGCCTACACGAAAACGGGTTTCGAGGCGAGCAGCATGGCACCCGACTCGCCCCTGCCGGTCTACGCCGCACAGCGGGAGGTCTCCAGGGACGTGCTGGCCACGGCCGTGCGCAACGCCGACGGCCCGGACGTTGTCGCGAAGGTGATCGTCGCGGCCGCCACCGATTCCAAGCCCAAGCTCCGGTACACCGCCGGCCCGATGGCCAAACGCGTCAGCCTCCTGCGCCGGATCGTGCCCTCGAACGCCTTCGACAAAGAGATCCGCAAGCTCAACCGACTGGCCGGCTGACACCCCCACTACGGGGCGGCGCCCGAGGAGACGCACATGTCCACACCAGAGACACCGAAGCCGGCATCAGCATCGCTCGTCCGACCACTCTTGGACGCTGCGCGGACCGTCATCATGACCGTGGACGACGATCCCGGGGTGTCCCGGGCCGTCGCCCGTGACCTGCGGCGGCGCTACGGCGAGTCGTACCGGATCGTGCGCGCGGAGTCCGGGGATTCCGCGCTGGAGGCGTTGCGGGAGCTGAAGCTGCGCGGTGATCTGGTCGCGGTGATTCTGGCCGATTACCGGATGCCGCATATGAACGGCATCGAGTTCCTCGAACAGGCCCTGGACGTCTATCCGGGCGCCCGCCGGGTGCTGCTGACCGCGTACGCGGACTCGGACGCGGCGATCGACGCGATCAACGTCGTCGACCTCGACCACTACCTCCTCAAGCCCTGGGACCCGCCGGAGGAGAAGCTCTACCCGGTCCTGGACGACCTCCTGGAGGCGTGGCGGTGCAGTGACTTCCGGCCGGTGCCGAGCACCAAGGTGGTCGGTCACCGGTGGTCGGCGCGTTCGTCGGACGTGCGGGAGTTCCTGGCCCGCAACCAGGTGCCCTACCGCTGGTACTCCACCGAGGAGCCCGAGGGGCAGCGGCTGCTGGCCGCGGCGGGCGAGGACGGGCAGCGGCTGCCGGTGGTGATCACGGCGGACGGTACGGCGCTCGTCGAGCCGGAGGTGCCCGAACTGGCCGCCCGGGTGGGGCTGGCGACGACGCCCACGGCCGACTTCTACGACCTCGTCGTCATCGGCGGCGGCCCGGCCGGGCTGGGCGCTGCCGTGTACGGGGCCTCGGAGGGGCTGCGTACGGTGCTGGTGGAGCGGTCGGCGACCGGCGGGCAGGCCGGGCAGAGTTCACGCATCGAGAACTACCTGGGCTTCCCGGACGGGGTGTCCGGCGGCCAGCTCACCGACCGCGCGCGACGCCAGGCCACCAAGTTCGGCGCCGAGATCCTCACCGCGCGGGAAGTGACGGCCGTTGAGGTCAACGGCGCGGCCCGCACCGTGCGGTTCGCGGACGGATCGCAGATCGCGGCGCACAGCGTGATCCTGGCGACCGGTGTGTCCTACCGGCAGCTTCAGGCGCCGGGTGCCGACGACTTGTCGGGCCGCGGGGTGTTCTACGGGTCGGCGCTCACCGAGGCCGCCGGCTGCCAGGGCCACGACGTGTACATCGTCGGCGGCGCCAACTCGGCGGGGCAGGCGGCGATGTACCTGTCCCGGGGAGCCAAGTCGGTGACCCTGCTGGTGCGCGGAGCGGACCTGACCGCGTCGATGTCGCACTACCTGATCCAGCAGATCGCCCAGTCGCCGAACATCTCGGTGCGGGCCCACACGGTCGTCGAGGCCGCGCACGGCGACAACCAGCTGCAACAGCTGACGTTGCGCGACACGGCCACCGGGCAGACCGAACGGGTCGACGCGCAGTGGCTGTTCGTGTTCATCGGCGCGGCCCCGCTGACCGACTGGCTGGACGGAACTGTGTTGCGGGACGAGCGCGGGTTCATCCTCGCCGGGCCCGATCTGACCGCCGACGGGCGGCCACCGGCGGGCTGGGAGCTGGACCGGCCGCCGTACCACCTGGAGACCAATATCCCCGGCGTGTTCGTCGCCGGGGACGCGCGCGCGGAGTCCGCCAAGCGGGTCGCGTCCGCCGTCGGAGAGGGAGCCATGGCCGTGATGCTCGTCCACCGATACCTGGAGCAGTCGTGAGCGGGCGGCCGATGCCGTGCGACGCGGCGGAGATCAGCTCGCTGTTCCTGTTCGAGAAGCTCAGCGCCGAGCAGCTCGGCAGGCTGTGCGGCGCGGGGCGGGTCGAACTGTTCGACCCCGGGCCGGTGTTCACCGAGGGTGACCCGGCGACCTGCTTCTACGTGATGATCGAGGGCACGGTCGTCATGTCGCGCCGGGTGGGCGGCGACGACGTCGAGGTGAGCCGCACGTCCCAGCAAGGGGTGTACGCCGGTGCCGTGCGGGCCTACGTCGGGGACGGGAAACCGCAGCGGTACATGAACTCGCTGCGGGTGACCGAGCCGACGCGGTTCTTCGTGCTGCCCGCCGAGTCGTTCGCGAGCTTCATGCACGAGTGGTTTCCGATGGCGGTCCATCTCCTGGAGGGGCTCTTCCTCGGAACGCAGACCTTTCAGCAGGCCATCGGGCAGCGCGAACGCCTGCTGGCGCTGGGCTCGTTGTCCGCAGGCCTCACCCATGAGCTCAACAACCCGGCCGCGGCGGCCGTACGGGCCACCTCGTCCCTCAGGGACCGGGCCGCGCACATGCGCAACAAACTCAGCGCCATCGCCTCGGACCCACACCACAGCGACGCCCTGAAGACGCTGGTCGATCTCCAGGAGCGTACGGCCGAGCGGGTCTCCAAGGCGCCGGTCCTGAGCCCGCTCGAAGCGTCCGACCGGGAGGACGAACTCGCCGACTGGCTCGACGACCACGGCATCCAGAACGGCTGGCAGATCGCGCCGACCTTCGTCCAGGGCGGTCTCGACGTCGACTGGCTGGAGCAGATCGCGGCGGCCGTCGACGAGCAGGAAATCCTGCAGAGCGCCATCGAATGCCTCACCTACACGGTCGAGACGGAGCTGTTGATGTCCGAGATCGAGGACTCCACCACCCGTATCTCGCACCTCGTCGACGCCGCCAAGCAGTACTCGCAGCTGGACCGCGCCCCCTACCAGGTCGCCGATGTCCACGAACTCCTCGACAGCACCCTGCTGATGCTGTCCGGCAAGATCGGCCCACAGGTCAAGGTCGTGAAGGACTACGACCGTTCGGTGCCGAGGATCCCGGCCTACCCGGCCGAACTGAACCAGGTGTGGACCAACCTGATCGACAACGCCGTCTCCGCCATCAACAGCGCGGGCGGCGAAGGGACGTTGACCGTACAAACCGCTGTGGTGCACGACCGGCTGCTGGTCGAGTTCCGCGACACGGGCCCTGGCGTACCGGCCGAGATCCGCAGCCGGATCTTCGACCCCTTCTTCACCACAAAACCGGTGGGCGAGGGCACCGGGCTGGGGCTCGACATCTCCTGGCGGATCGTCGTCAACAAGCACCACGGTGACCTGAAAGTCGAGTCCGTACCCGGCGACACCCGCTTCCAGGTGCTGCTCCCCCTCACCGCCCCCGACCCCGACACCGAGCCCGACACCGCCCCCGAACCGGCCCAGGAGCCCTCATGACCAAGGACACCGGAATCGACCCCAGCGTCCCGCCCAGCGGAGCCGGCTGCGTCGAGTGCGACACCGACGGCGGCTGGTGGTTCCACCTGCGGCGCTGCGCCCAGTGCGGCCACATCGGCTGCTGCGACAACTCACCCGCCAAGCACGCCACCGCCCACTTCAAGGACACCGGCCACCCGGTGATCCGCAGCTACGAACCCGGCGAGGCCTGGTTCTGGAACTTCGAGACCTCCGAGATGTACGAGTCCGGTCCCGCCCTGGCTCCCCCGGACGCCCACCCTGCCGACCAGCCCACCCCGGGACCGGCCGGACGTGTGCCGGCGAACTGGGCGGACACGCTGCGCTGAGCCTGGCCGACCACGGACAAAACCCTGATCAACTTCACAGACCAGCAAAATGAGGAGAATGCCCGCATTGCGGCATTCTCCAGACCTGAAAGGACAGAACCATGGAACGCAACGAGTCTCCCGACGCGACGTACGCGAGAACCTGGAGCAACGGCCGCGGCGAGATGCGGTTCTTCACCCGGGCCGACGGCTCGCGGCTGCGCTACTACACCGTCGGCACCGGCCCCGCCCTCGTTCTGATGCACACCGTGCGCGGCCAGCTCGACTACTTCCAGCGGGTGATCCCGCTGTTGTGGGACCACTACACGGTCTACGCGCTGGATCTGCCCGGGATGGGATGGTCCGACATCGTCCCCGGCGCAGAGTACGAGGAGCCGCAACTGCGGGCTGCGGTCGTCGAATTCGTCCGCGGACTGGATCTGCACGACGTCACCCTGTCGGGCGAATCACTGGGCGGCGCCCTGTCCCTGCAGGCATCGATCGACATCAAGGACCGCGTCCGCCGCGTCGTGGCGTTCAACAGCTACGACTACCCCCAGGGAGGCGAACGCGGAAACTTGATCGCCCGCCTCATCATCTCCAGCGTGCGGATGCCCGTGCTGGGCCCCTTCTTCGCCACCCAGGAGCCGCGGCCCATCTTCCGGGCCATCCTGCAGGGCGGCTACGTCGACAAGACCAAGCTGCCCGAGGACTTCATCACCGAGCTGCTGAGGAGCGGCCGCCGCACGGGCTACGACAAGGTGGGCCGAGGGATCTTCCGCAGCCTCGACGGATTCGACCGGGCCCGCGAGCGCTACCCGCGCGTGTCGGCGCCCGTCACCCTCGTCTACAGCGAGAACGACTGGTCCAAGCCCGCCGAACGAGACCGCGTGGCCAACGCGCTGACCGACGTCCACCGCATCACCGTGCCCCGCACCGGCCACTTCTCCGCCATGGAGCGCCCCGACGAGATGGCGCGGATCCTGCTCGACGCCTCCTGACCCCGAACGACCGGCACCCCCGCCCATCCCTGTCCAGACACGAGGAAGCGCCATGACTCAGGCCGTCCCCCACCTCGTCAACCGCCTTGTCATCGAAACCGAGGACACCTTCGACGACGTCCGCCGACGCTACGAATCGCTGGTACCCGCCATCAACTTCGCCGAACTCGCCGAGGTGGCCGGCACGGGCGACCTCGCGGCGTTGCAGGACTACATCGCCGCACACACACCCAATTCGTTCGCCATCTACTGGACGCTCGACCCGATGCCGGTGATGCGGCTGTCGGGACACCGGCTGCGCGCCATCACTTACATGATGGGAAACAACGTCATCGCGGAAACCATGTTCCGACACGACCCCGGCACCCTCCTGTACGCCCCGCTGCGCACCGCGATCTACGAGACCGCCTCGGGCCACGTACAGATCAGCATCGACCAGCCGTCGAGCAAATTCGCCAGCTTCGGCGATCCCCGCATCGCCGAGGTCGGAGCACAACTCGACGCCAAAGTCGCCGAACTGCTCCGCCTCATGGCACTGCCGGTACCACCGGAACTGATCACGGCCTGACCCTTGGCACTCCAGCACCGTTTCGCTGTCCGACCTGGTCAGCGGCATCGTCGGGAGTGCAGTGGGGCAGTCTTGCCGGACCGCCCCACTCGAGAGGGGCATCGCCGCCGACGCAGCCTGCTCGGGCAGGACAATCACATTGAGGTAGCGGCCGCTGTCGCGGTCGCCGAAACCCACCGGTCTCGCCCGACCCTGTTGAACATGCCGAAAGGACGGCGTCTTCTCAGTGGTGGCGCGGGCGAGGCAGCAAGGCGAACGCGCTCTCCGCGATCGAGGTCAGGCGGGCGGGACTGTAGCCGTACGCACCCACGACATCGCTGCCGCGGATGATGGTCAGCACAAGGTAAGCGAGGTCGTCGGGATCCGGGTCCGGGTCGATGTCGCCGTTGCGCTGCGCCGCTCGCACGCTCTCGGCCACCGCTGTGGCGACCACGGAGAAGGAGCCGTTGGCCAGGCGTTTCACCTCGGGGTCGGAGGCGCCGATCTCCAGGGCCATCTTGGCGGCGAAGCAGGCCGCCGCCACCCGGCCGGAGGGATGCCGCGCGGCCGCAGCCGACGCAACGCGCTAGTGAAGGCGCTGGTCAGCCCGGCGACTTCGGCTGGATCGGCCAGCAGACGAGATCCGGCATGGCTGAGCGCCCCGCGACCGTCGGCCGAGACGAGAGGTCGGGAACGTGATCCGGCAGTGGGCACGCAGAAAGTGCCTTCCCCGCGAGACGACAGAAGTTTGGACAAGCCCTGTCGTCCCAGGCCAGAAGGCACTTTCTCGTTGTCGCCGATGATCCGGACACGACCCGAGTGAAACGCGCAGGCGAGGGCGTGATTCCGTGCCCGTTGCCGCGCCGCCGGGTTCAGAACCCGGGGAAGACCCTGCGCAGGTCGTCGAGGGTGACGGTGTCGCCGGTGAGGGTCACGGAGGGCGGGGTGTGGGCGGGGGCATGCCGGCCGGTGACGAGTCGCAGCCACCACTCGGCGGGGGCCGTCAGCACAGCGTCGGCGTTCTCGGGTTCGCCGGTGAGCGCGACCGTCTCGCCGACCGAGAGACCGAAGGTGCGCTCGGGTGCGGTGGTGTGCACCGCGACGGCGACGGGGCGGTTCTCCAGGGCGTCCGCCTTGCCGATGAAGCCCAGCATCATGCCGGCCTGGTCGAGGAGCGGCCCGGTCGCGGCGGACGCCAGGGTCGTTGACGGGTCGAAGGCCGCCTCGACGTCCCACGAGTGGTGGGTGAACTCACTGAGCCGGAGCCCCGCCGCGGTCGCGACGTCCACCGGCGCGGGCAGGAAGCCGAGGTCGATCCGGAGGTCTCTGCGGGCCCCCGCGTCGAGGCCCTCGTAACATTCGACCAGCGCCTGGTTGGCGGTGACGAAGCCCTCGGCGCGCTCGGCCGGGGTCATCGCGTCCCAGCGGGCCCACACTGACTTGTTGAAGTCGCCGTCGGGGGCACCCGTACCGCCCGTCGCGCCCTCCAGTGCGGCCAGGCCTATTTCGGCGCCGCTGCCCAGATGGCTGAGCACCTGGGAGACGTCCCACTCCGACGCGCCGGACGGGCGGGTGAGATCGGCCGCGGTGAGTCTGTGCACCACAGCGGCGAGGTGGTCGTGCCCGCTGCGCAGGGCCTCGATGATCCGGTCTGCGGCCTCGGTCATGTTCGTTTCTCCAATGAAGGCGATCTGATTCGGTGTTGTCGTCACACGACTGTCGGTGTCACACGGCGGTCTGGAGCGAGCGCTTGGAACTCGAAGGGTTGACCGAAGCATGACTGCATGGAAAGGCAGGGGGCGACTACGCCTTCGTCAACCGTTCCTCGTCGACCGCGCGTCCGTCGAGATGTTCGTCGACGACGGCAGGTACGCGCACTCGACTGTGGTCTTCCCGACCCGTCCGACACCGGCCTGGCTCTGCTCACCATCGACGGACAGGCGGTGGTCCGGACTGCCCTCTAGGCGGAGGCGGCGGCCACGAAGAACGGCGCTTCCGCCACCGCGCGCCACGGCTCCTGAAGTGCGTGGAGGACCTTGTCGGCACGGTAGCCGCGCACACTTCCGTCGGCGAACGGCAGATCCTCCGCCCCCACCTCCCGGAACTCGGCCCCCGGCCACCGTTTCCGGGCCTCGGCCAGCATCCACGGATCGGGATGCACACCCACCGCGTGGACGCCACGCTCGGCCAGCTCGGCGACGGCCCGCCCACCACCGCAGCCCACGTCCACGACAGACGAGCCCGGGACAGGAGACAGCAGTTCGTAGGAGCGGGCCCGCAGCAGGCCGGCGCTCGGCATCTGGTCCACCGCGTCGAGGAGGGCCGGCATGCCTGCGGTGTCGCGGTCGAAGCTTCGTGGTCTCGTCATGCACAGAAGGTACGGCCGACCCGCCATATTTGACAACCCAGTACAGAATCGCGTAGGTTTCGGACCGTTCAGTAAACAACCGTCCTGAGCTCACCGGACAGGCCGCGTGCCCGCCTGGCGCGATCGAGGGCAACCCATGCCTTCGAACTCCTCCGCGCCGCCCGGCGTTGCGACGCCTTCCAGGCCGGCAAGGCACGGTCTGATCCTCGCGATCCTGGCGACGGCGAGTTCATCGCCGTACTGGATCTCTGCATCACGAATGTCCCCAGCAAGCCGGGGCCGAACTCTCCACAACAGCCCGCGACGGTCGCCGAGCACTTCCTGGCTTCCTGAACAGCTGCCCCCTGCACCCACCCAGAACCCGAAGGGTTGACCGAACCATGACCGACAAGGAAAGGCAGGAGGCCACGGCTGTGACGACTTCTCCCTACGAGAGCGACGCACTGGCCGAGGGAACCGTCGACGCGGTCGTGATCGGCGGGGGCGCCGCGGGGCTGAACGGTGCACTGATCCTCGCCCGCTCCCGCCGCTCGGTCGTCGTGATCGACGGCGGTTCCCCGCGCAACGCGCCCGCCGAGGCCGTGCACGGCCTCCTCGCCCTGGACGGCACCCCGCCGTCCGAGATCCTTCGGCGGGGCCGGGAGCAGGTGCGCCAGTACGGCGGGCGCGTCGTGTTCGGCCAGGTGGTTGCGGCCGAGCCTGCCGCCCCGTCGGCGGACGGGGACCTGCGGTTCACCGTCACCCTGGCCGACGGCCGCAGCATCACAGCCCGCCGCATCCTGGTCGCCACCGGCGTGAAGGATGTGCTGCCGGAGGTGCCCGGGCTCGCCGAGCACTGGGGACACGGTGTGGTGCACTGCCCGTACTGCCACGGCTGGGAAGTGCGCGACGAGCCCATCGGCATCCTCGCCACCGGCCCGGCCTCCATCGGCCCCGCGTTGTTGTTCCGTCAGCTGACCGAGGACCTGATCTACTTCACCCACGGCACCGACCTGGACGAGGACAGCCGCGCCCGCTTCGCCGCCCGCGGCATCCACGTCATCGACACCCCCGTCACCGAGGTCGTCAACGACAAGGACGGCGCCCTCGCCGGAGTGCGCCTGGCCGACGGCCAGATCGTGACCCGCCGCGTCCTCGGGGTCGTCCCGCAGATGCAGGCCCGAACCCAGGGCCTGGAAGGCCTGAACCTGCCGGTGCAGGACCTGCCGACAGGCCGCACTTTCGCCTCCGGCATCGCCGGCACCACCGACGTGCCGGGTGTATGGGTGGCCGGCAACGTCACCGATCCGGTCGCCCAGGTCGGAGCCTCCGCAGCAGCCGGCGCACTCGCCGCCATCGAGATCAACAAGATGCTGGCCGTCGCGGACACCGACGCCGCCCTCCAGAGCTGAAACCCCAACCCCTCACCCCCAGTTTCCACACGGCTTTCAGCCATGCCCACCAAGCAAGGGAAGAAAATGAGTACCACCATCGACCGCGGAGCGCCCGACTCCGAAAAGAAAGACTCGGGCCTTCGCGGCTCACATGCCGTGCGCTGGTGGGTGCTGGTCGTCATCGGCATGGCCCAGCTCATGGTCATGCTCGATGCGACCGTCGTGAACATCGCGCTGCCCGAGGCGCAGCAGGACCTCGGCTTCAGTGACGGCAGCCGGCAGTGGGTCATCACGGGGTACGCTCTGGCGTTCGGCAGCCTGCTGCTGCTCGGCGGCCGACTCGGTGACCTGTTGGGCCGACGTACCCTCTTCGTGATCGGCCTGGCAGGTTTCGGGGCCGCGTCCGTCGTCGGCGGCGCGGCCGGCAGCTTCGAGATCCTCGTCGCGGCCCGTGTGGCCCAGGGTCTCTTTGCCGCGGTGCTCGCGCCCGCGGCACTCTCCCTGCTCAGCGTGACCTTCACCGAACCGTCCGAAAGGGCGAAGGCCTTTGGCATCTTCAGTGCGCTGGGCGGTGCGGGCGGCGCGGTCGGGCTGCTGGTCGGCGGCATGCTCACCGAATGGGCGTCGTGGCGCTGGGTGATGTACGTGAACGTCGCGTTCGCGGTCCCTGCCCTGATCGGTGCACTGCTATTGCTGGCCAAGCCCGTGATCACCCAGAAGCCCAAGCTCGACATCCCGGGCATCGTCGTGGTGAGCGCCGCGCTGTTCGCCGTCGTCTACGGGTTCGCGCACGTCGAGTCCACCAGCTGGACCAACTCGGTCGCCCTCGGCTCCATGATCGTCGGCGCGCTGCTGCTCGTGGTGTTCGTCTGGCTGGAGACCAGGGTCGCCCATCCGCTGCTGCCGCTGCGCGTCGTGCTGGACCGCACCCGCGGTGGTTCGTTCATGGCCGTGTTCGTCATCGGCATGGGGATGTTCTCGATCTTCCTCTTCCTGACCTACTACTTCGCGGCCAGCCTCGGCTACTCACCGATCAAAACCGGTCTGGTGTACCTGCCGATGGTCACGGCCGTCGTCGCTTCGTCGACCACGATGCCTACACTGGTGCTGCCCAAGGTCGGCCCGAAGATCGTCATCAGCGCCGGCTTCCTGGTCGCCGCAGCCGGTATGGCCCTGCTGACCCAGATCGAGCTGGACAGCACCTACGCCACCCACATCATGCCCGGCATGATCCTCATGGGTCTCGGCATCGGCGCGGTGATGACCACGGCGTTCCAGGGGGCGACCTCGGGCCTGCACCACGAAGACACGGGTGTCGCCTCGGCGCTGATCAACACCGGTCAGCAGATCGGCGGCTCCATCAGCACGGCACTGCTGACCACCGTCGCCTCGTCGGCCGCGACCGACTACCTGACGTCGCACAAGCCGGGCGCGCTGGCCGCGGCACAGGCCGGGGTCGAGGGCTACACGGCCACCTTCGCGTGGGGCTCCGGGTTCTTCCTGGCCGGTGCGGTGATCGCGGCGTTCCTGATCCCGAACCGGGCCCTGGAGCCGTCCGAGGGCGAGCCCGTGATGGCCCACTGAGCCTGGATCCACCCTGGAGGTGCCCTGCTGAGCAGGGCACCTCCAGCAGGCGCTTGTGGTTGGGGACCGCCTGGAGAACCAACCACCACGGTGAGGCAGTCTTCTTCCTTGTGGCGATCATGGGGAACCTTCCGAGTCAGAGCGGGTCGAGCGGACCGGGCACGCCGAGCGGTCCCCGGGCCGGTGATCCCGCCGCGCACATGATCGTGTGCGGTGACGACGGGCTCGCGCACCGGCTGGCCCACGAGCTGCGCAACGTGTACGGCGAGCACGTCACCCTCGTCGTCCCGCCCTCGGAGCGCACCGTACGGCCGCCGGTGGTCGTCCGGGCCGCCGGGACCGCGTCGGCGCTGCTCGACCGGATGTCCGCCGCCGTCAACCGGGCGGCGGGAAACGGGACCACGAACCAGACCGCCACCGGCAGTCAACCCGGGCCGCACACAGGGGTGTTGGAGGCCGACGAGCTGACCGAGGCCGTGCTCGCCGAGGCGGGGGCGGAGCGGGCCGCCGCCCTGGCCCTCGTGTACGACGACGACGAGACCAACATCCGCGCCGCGCTCACCGCCCGTCGCCTCAACCCACGCCTGCGCCTCGTACTGCGGCTCTACAACCGGCGGTTGGGCCAGCACATCGAGGAACTCCTCGACCAGGCAGCGGCGTTGGCGGCCACGACGGCCGACAGTACGGACGGCGACGGTGACGGCGGTGGCAGCCGTTCCGACGACGGCTTCGATGCGTCCACGACCGTACTGTCCGACGCCGACACCGCCGCCCCCGCGCTCGCCGCCACCGCGATCACCGGTACCAGCAAGGTCGTCCAGACCGACCGCCTGCTGCTGCGCGCGGTGGAACGCCAGCCGCCCGCGCCGGGCGAGGTCGCCGACCCGGGCCTGCACACCCTCGCCCTGCTCTCCGCCACCAGCAGCGACCCGGCCGGCGCCGACGGCTCCGAGAGCAGCGGTGCCCACGGGCCCCAACTGCTCCCCGACGAGGCCGCGGTGGCGGCGGCGACCGGGCGCGGGACCGTCGTACTCCAGCAGGTGGCGTACGCATACTCCGGGACGTCGATGTCGGCAGGGCGGGGGCGGGGCGTGGTGCCGCCGTTCGCCTCGATCTTCTCGCGGCGGCTGCGGTGGTCGCTGGCCGGGATGGTCGGGTGCGTGATCGCCCTCGCGATCGCGCTGTCCGCCGCCACCGGCGACCACCCCGTCCACGCCACCTACCTGACCCTCCTCGACCTCTTCGCCATCAACGACCCCGCGCTCGGGGCCTCCATGTCCCGCCAGATCCTCCAACTCCTGTCCGGACTGGTCGGGTTGCTGTTGCTACCGGTACTGCTGGCCGCCGTCCTCGAGGCGCTCGGTACGTTCCGCAGCGCGTCGGCGGTACGGAAGCCGCCGCGCGGGCTGAGCGGGCACGTGGTCCTCCTCGGACTCGGCAAGATCGGCACCCGGGTGCTGACCCGGCTGCGCGAACTCGACATCCCGGTGGTGTGCGTCGAGGCCGACCCCGAGGCACGCGGGCTCGCGACGGCTCGGCGGCTGCGGGTGCCGGTGGTGCTGGGTGACGTGACCCAGGAGGGCGTCCTGGAGGCCGCGAAGATCAACCGCGCCCAGGCCCTCCTCGCCCTCACCAGCGCCGACACCACGAACCTGGAGGCGGTGCTGTACGGGCGTTCCGTACGGCCCGATCTGCGCGTCGTCCTGCGTCTGTACGACGACGACTTCGCCACCGCCGTGTACCGCACCCTGCGGGCGGCGCACCCCGGCGCGACCACCCGCAGCCGGAGCGTCTCGCATCTGGCGGCGCCCGCGTTCGCCGGGGCGATGATGGGGCGTCAGACGCAGATCCTGGGCACGATTCCCGTCGAGCGGCGGGTGTTGCTGTTCGCGGCGATGCGGGTGGGTGGGCATGCGCAGTTGGAGGGGCGGACGGTGGGGGAGGCGTTTCGGGCGGGGGCCTGGCGGGTGCTGGCGTTGGACACGGGGGTGGGGGCCGTCGGGGAGGACGGTCGTCCGTCGGGGCTGGTGTGGGATCTGCCGGCGACGTATGTGCTGCGGGCGGAGGACCGGGTGGTGCTGGCGGCTACGCGGCGGGGGTTGGCGGAGCTGTTGGGGAGGCGGCGGGGGGAGCGGGCGGGGGCGAAGGAGATCCGTTACGACCCCAAATGCCGCTCCACGAACTCCATTTCCAACCTGACCTGCTTGATGCGCTCGTCCACGACCAGTGATCC
>NZ_JARAXP010000044.1:0-15024 GCF_033793965.1 Streptomyces sp. ME02-8801-2C
ACGGACGCTTCCTTCGTACTCACCCAAGAGACTCTCTCAGGCTTTCCTCCGGGCAGTTTCCCTTCGGTTCTTGCTGTCTTGCGTTTCCGACTCTATCAGTGTTTTTCCGTCTCCCTGACCACTGTTCAGCAGGCATGCAGAACAGGACCCCGGATAGGATCTGACTAGTTGGATGCTGCCGGGCAAGGACACTTGGTTCGCGTCACTCGGCCTCGAGCAGGATGTCGACTGTACACGGGCGCTCAGAGCGGGTGCAAATCGATTGCCTGCCGCTCCCAGGACGTCAACCGGCGTCTCTCCTACGGAACCGGCACTTCATATGACATACGCTGCTCAACAGTGTGCCGTCCGGGACAGGCAGCGACGGCCCGTACGTATCTCCATCCCCGGGAGGCTTCCTTGACCACCGTGACGTCCCCTCTTGCAGGACGTGCCATCGGACTGGCCGCCGTGCCGGATCCGGTCTTCTCCGGGGCCATGGTCGGCCCCGGAACCGCTGTCGACCCCGTGCGCGAGCCCTCGGAGGTCGTCGCCCCCGTCTCCGGCGTCATCGTCTCGCTCCACCCGCACGCGTTTGTCGTCGTCGACGACGAGGGCCACGGCGTCCTCACTCACCTGGGTATCGACACCGTGCAGCTCAATGGTGAAGGCTTCGAGCTGCTCGTCAACAAGGGCGACACGGTGACGCGGGGCCAGAGCGTGGTGCGCTGGAACCCGGCCGCCGTGGAAGCCGCCGGCAAGTCCCCGGTATGCCCGATCGTGGCGCTCGAGGCCACGCCCGATTCCCTCTCCGATCTTGTTGAAGACGGCGCCGTGAAAGCCGGCGACAGCCTCTTCGGCTGGCAGTGACGTCGGCGCCGGTCCATGACGGCAAGCACGAATATCACCGCGGCGGAGGGACCCGCCGCACTATCGGAGACGGGTGAGATGGAAACAACCCTGCGAGGCGTCGGCGTGAGCCACGGTGTGGCGATCGGCGAGGTCCGGCACATGGGAACGGCAGTACTCGAACCGCCTGCCAAGCAGATCCCGGCAGCGGACGCGGAGCGCGAACAGGGGCGTGCCCGCCAGGCCGTGGACGCTGTCGCCGCAGACCTGACAGCGCGCGGCAATCTGGCCGGCGGTGAGGCCCAGGCGGTGCTCGAGGCACAGGCCATGATGGCCCAGGACCCCGAACTGATGGCGGACGTCGACCGCCGTATCGCGGTCGGCAGTACGGCCGAGCGTGCTGTGTACGACGCGTTCGCCGCGTATCGGGCTCTACTGGCGGGTGCCGGCGAGTACCTCGCTGGTCGTGTGGCCGACCTCGACGACGTGCGGAATCGTATCGTCGCCCGGCTGCTCGGGGTGCCCATGCCCGGGGTCCCCGACAGTGACGAGCCGTACGTCCTCATTGCTCGTGACCTCGCGCCCGCCGACACCGCGCTGCTGGACCCGACCTTGGTCCTCGGCTTCGTCACGGAGGAGGGTGGGCCGACCAGCCACAGCGCGATTTTGGCAAGAGCCCTCGGTGTCCCCGCAGTGGTGGCGTTGCCCGGTGCGGGTGAGCTCGCCGAGGGCACGGTGATCGCGGTGGACGGCAGCACGGGCGAGATCTTCGTGGAACCTAGTGCGGAGAAGAAGGCCGAGTTGGAGGCGGCAGCCGCTCAGCGCAAGGCGGCACTTGCCGCCTCGACCGGGCCGGGGGCCACCTCCGACGGGCACAAGGTGCCGTTGCTGGCGAACGTCGGTGGGCCCACGGACGTGCCGGCCGCCGTCGCGGCCGGGGCGGAGGGGGTCGGTCTCTTCCGTACCGAGTTCCTTTTCCTGGACGACAGCAAGAACGCGCCGTCCGAGGCGAAGCAGATCGAGGCGTACCGGCAGGTTCTCGAGGCCTTCCCCGAGGGGCGTGTCGTCGTTCGGGTGCTCGACGCCGGTGCGGACAAGCCGCTGGACTTCCTGACTCCTGCCGACGAGCCGAACCCGGCTCTGGGCGTGCGCGGCCTTCGGACCCTGCTCGACCACCCCGATGTACTGAGTACGCAGTTGACGGCGCTCGCGAAAGCCGCCGAAGGTCTGCCTGTCTACCTCGAGGTCATGGCTCCGATGGTCGCCGACCGGGCCGATGCCAAGGCGTTCGCGGATGCCTGCCGTGCGGCCGGGCTGCGGGCGAAGTTCGGTGCCATGGTGGAGATCCCGTCGGCCGCCCTGCGGGCACGCTCGATTCTGCAGGAGGTCGAGTTCCTGTCCTTGGGAACCAACGACCTCGCGCAGTACACCTTCGCCGCCGACCGTCAGGTGGGTGCGGTTTCTCGTTTGCAGGATCCCTGGCAGCCGGCGCTTCTCGATCTGGTCGCGCTGTCCGCCGAGGCGGCACACGCAGAGGGCAAGAGCTGTGGCGTCTGTGGTGAGGCTGCGTCGGACCCGCTGCTCGCGTGTGTGTTGATCGGTCTGGGTGTCACCTCTCTTTCCATGGGCGCGGCTTCGATTCCCTATGTGCGGGCGTCGCTGGCCAAGTACACGCTGGCGCAGTGCGAGCGGGCCGCTGCGGCGGCCCGTGCCGCGGACAGCGCTGATGAGGCACGCGACGCCGCTCAGGCAGTGTTGTCGGGCGAGTAGTCGGCCGACCGGCCAGGACCGGTTGTCGTCGAGGGGCGTGCCACTTCGTGTGGGGCGCCCCTCTGCTCTTGTTCGGTCAGTGGGCGTGCCCCGTCATGGGTTCCTCTTCTCCGAGGTCGGGTGGTGTGCAGTAGTCGACGTCCGATTCCGGGGAGATGAGGTCACCCGAGTCGGCGTCGGTGCAGTAGGCGTCGAAGACCTCGCCCGCGGTCAGGGGCCCCACACCGTTCTCGCGCAGGCGCCAGCCGTAGATGCGGTCGCTGCTGCCGGGGACGGTGGTGCGCATGACGAGTCCGCCGGGGCTCTGGGTGGCGATGCCGAGAGCCAGGACCGTGGTGAATTCGAGGACTTCGGCTTCGTCGAGTTCCGTGGCGCCCTCGCTGTCGTCGTCGACATGGAGGACTGCGAGGAGTGTTTCGGCTGGTGTCGTGACACTGCAGACGAGGTGCCTGTTTCCCTTCGGGGCGGTGTCGATGATGCGGACGAGAAGGTTCGAGGCACGGGCGAAGGCCGCGTGTCCGATGTCCTCACCACACGATGCGCAGGCACCGATACGGGCCAGGAGTGTGGCCGCGTACTCCCAGGTCGCCTGTCGGACGGCCTCGTCGACGAGGTCCGGGAGCAGCTCGGCGAGGGGTTGGCCGTCGTAGGCAACCGTGGGGCCGGTGGTGGCCAGTTCCGCGGTGAAGCGGGCGCGGCTGGACTGGGCGTCCGGATCGAGGGCTTTGGCGGTGCAGAATTCGGCGTACTCCTCGGGGTCGAAGAGGGCGACGGTGGTGTGGTTGCCCTGGGCGGCGAGGCTCTTCAGGAGAGCCTCTACTTCGCGCAGGTACTCCGTGTGGTTGTCGAAGGTGAAGGTGCGGTAGCGCCTCATCGTGCGGAAGTCGTGTTCGTCGGTGAGCAGGCCGATGGTGCCCGCGATCTCTCGGCGCAGAACGCGCCGCGAGGTCCCGTGTCCGGTGTTCGCCATGGTTCCCCCTGTACGCAGTCGATCAATGCTCACTCACAGTAACCGGAGCCACTGACAACGGGCCTCGGGTCAGTCGGGCGCGGACCAGGCGGTGTTGGATCAGGCAGGTCACAGCGATGCCGGCTCCGAAGGCGGTCCAGCCGAGAGGGCCGGTGGCAATGGCCGCCGTGACAGCCAGTGGTCCGATGCTGCGCTGGACGGCCTGTGCGAGCCCGTGGACACCGAGGTACGCGCCCTGGGCGCTGTCGGAGGCCAGGGCGACGGAGAGTTCCCAGGAGACGGTGGCATGGAGCATCTCGGCCAGGGTGAACGCGGCGGCAGACGCGGTGAGGAACAAGATCGCGGAGGTGGCCGTGCCGGTTGCCGAGAGGGCCATGGTGGTCCCGCCCAGGACGAAGACCGCGGAGAGCGGGAGCAGGAGTGCGCGAGCGGCCCTGGTGGTGGCGCCGAATCGGGCCAGGGGGACCTGGAGCGCCACCACCATCACGTTGTTGAGGACCATCAGCAGCGGTGCGAGGCCGGTCGGTGCGTTGCCGGTGTGGGCGATCCAGAGGGGCAGGCCGACCTTGAAGACGGCGTCGTCGAGGAAGAGGACCGCTTCGGTCGCGACGTACGCGAGGTAGGTGCGATCGCGCCAGGGATTCGCCGTTGTGGTCCTGGGTGCGGGGGCTGACGACGTGGTCACCGCGCGGGAGATGGAAGGGGGTTCCGCACAGCCGAGGGTGAGGATGGCGGTGGCGACGAACGAGAGCGCGTCGCCTATGAGAAGCCATTGGTAGGCCGTGGTCGTGCCGAGAGCCAGGGCCGCGGCGGCGGCGAGACCGCCGAGGGCCCAGCCCGCGTTGGCGGCCGTCCGGTTGATCGCCTGGTACCGGACGCGGTGCGGTCCGGCGACGCGGGTGGCGTAGAGCTTGGTGATGACGCTCGACGCGCGGTCGCCGAAGCCGCCGACGGCCGTACACGCGAGGAGTACCGCGTAGTGGTCGGTCGCCAGCAGGACGAACGAGGCGAGAGCGCGTGTCACTTGGACGGCGATCAGGACGCGGGTCAGGGGGAAGCGGTCGGCGAGGCGGCCGCCTATCGGTGCGCCGGCGATGCCGACGACTCCTGCGGCGGCGACGAGCGTGCCGATCTCCGTGACGGAGAGGCCGGTGACATAGGTGAAGTACAGGACGGAGACGGATGCCCACAGGCCGCTGCCGACGCGGTCGACGAGGGTGATCAGGAGCATTCTGCGGCCGTCGGAACCTCCTGGTACGCGGTCGGTCCAGGCAGTCGCGCGGCGCAGCGGTTTCATGTTTCCCCCTTGCGTGAATTTATGTACTGATACATAATCTTCAACGTGGCAACACAATATGGGATCAGTGGTGCGACGGCCAGGGAAATTGCCGCGTCCGTCGAACGAGGCGTGTCCGAAGGGTCGTTGGGGCCGGAGGCGGCGCTGCCTCCGGTGCGTCGGCTCGCCGATGAGCTGGGCGTGAGTCCGGGGACGGTCGCGACGGCCTACAAGGAGTTGCGGCAGCGCGGGATCGTGGTCACTCGCGGCCGGGGCGGGACGGTCGTCGCGGCTGCTCCGTCAGTCGCCTCACGACGGCCTCCCAAAGTCCCGCACGGGCTGCGCGACTTGGCCGGCGGGCACCCTGATCCCGCCCTGCTCCCCCGGTTGCTGCCACCCTCACGTCTTTCGTCGGGCGCCCGCTCGCATCGCGCGACGCCCAGGCTGCCGCGGCTGGAACACACCGTCCGGGAGTGGCTCGGTGGCGACGGGGTGCTGACGGAGCACGTGGTCTTCGCCCATGGAGCGCTGGATCTGATCGGGCGGCTGCTGTCGGTGGAGCTGCGCCCCGGCGACGCGGTGGCCATGGAGGACCCGGGTTACCACCATCTGCTTGATCTGGTGTCCGCGTTGGGGCTGCGCAACGTCCCCGTCGCCGTGGACGACGAGGGGCTGCTTCCGGACGCGCTGCGACGAGCGCTGCGGGCGGGTGTGCGAGCCGTCGTGTGCAGTCCGCGCGGGCAGAATCCGCGCGGCGGGTGCTTCTCGGCGGAGCGCCGGGACGCGCTTGTCTCGGTGCTCCGAGAGGAGCCGGAGGTTCTCGTGGTGGAGAACGATCACGCGTCGGCCGTAGCGAACGCGCCCCTGTACACGCTGTCCTCGGCGGGACTGGCCCGATGGGTACATGTCCGCACGGTGAGCAAGTTCCTGGGGACCGACCTGCGATGGGCGGCGGCGGCCTGTGACCCCACCACACTGGCCCGCCACGACGGCCGGATGCTGCTGACATCCGGGTGGGTCAGCCACCTGCTCCAGGAGACCGTGTACGGACTGATGACGGACGACGGCACGCGCGCGTTGGTTGCCCGTGCGCGGGAAACGTACTCGCTCCGGCGGCACACGCTCCTGCAGGAGTTGGACCGGCACGGTATCCCGGCCCACGGGGCCAGTGGGATGAACGTCTGGGTGCCCGTGCCCGACGAGTCCGCTGTGGTGAACGGGCTTCGGTCGTACGGTTGGTGGGTCGCGGCCGGGGCGCGGTTCCGGCTGGCGTCCGGGCCTGCCGTACGGATCGCGGTGGCTGATCTCCAGTCGGCCGACGCGGCACGGCTGGCCTCGGACTTCGCCGCCGTGCTGGTCGAGTCCGAGGCCACCTACGGGGGTTGACCGGCAAATCCGAGCGCCGTCAGGCCCGTTTGCGGGCAAGCTCCTCGTAGAAACGCAGCAGGTCGAGGTTGTCGACGGAACCGGGGTTCACCGCCTTGTCCAGGGGGCTGCCCTGGAGGAGGCGCTTCACCGGGACCTCGATGCGTTTGCCGGTGAGGGTGTGCGGAACGCCGGGGACCTCGATGACCTCGTCGGGGACGTGGCGCGGGGAGAGCTGCTCCCGGATGGTCTTCTTGATGCGGTTCAGGAGGGCCTCGTCGAGGACGGCTCCGGGCGCGAGGTGGACGAAAAGCGGCATCCAGTAACCGCCGTCGGGTTGTTCGACGCCGATGACCAGGGATTCCTTGATCTCGGGGAGTCGTTCGACGGCTTCGTAGATGTCGGCCGACCCCATGCGTACGCCCTGCCTGTTGAGCGTGGAGTCGGAGCGGCCGTGGATGATCACGGAGCCTCGCGAGGTGAGAGTGATCCAGTCGCCGTGGCGCCAGACACCGGGGTAGGTGTCGAAGTAACTGTCGTGGTAGCGGGTGCCGTCGGGGTCGTTCCAGAAGTGGATCGGCATGGACGGCATCGGGTTGGCGACGACGAGTTCGCCGACCTCGTCGACGAGGGGCCGGCCGCTCGGGTCCCAGGCCTGGAGGTCGGTGCCCAGTCCGGGCGCCTGGAGTTCGCCGATGTGCACCGGGAGGGTCGGCACCGCTCCCGCGAAGCAGGAGCACACGTCTGTGCCACCGCTGACCGAGGCGATCCACAGGGCGGCCCCGCTGTCCGCGAACTCGTCGTGCAGCCAGCGGAATCCGTCGGGGGGCAGCGGCGATCCGGTCGTGGCGACACACTGCACCTTGGACAGGTCGAAGTCCCGGGACGGGTGGACTCCGGCCTTGCGGCACGCCATGACGTACGCGGCCGAGGTGCCGAAGAGGGTCGCCCCCGTGCGTTCCACGATCCGCCACTGGGCGCCCGTGTCGGGGTAGCCGGGGCTGCCGTCGTAGAGGACGATCGTGGTGCCCGTCAGGAGGCCGGAGACGAGGAAGTTCCACATCATCCAGCCGGTGGACGTGTACCAGAAGAAGCGATCCTCCGGTCCGAGGTCGCAGTGCAGGCCGAGTTGTTTGAGGTGCTCGACGAGGATGCCGCCCTGGGACTGGACGATGGCCTTGGGGAGGCCGGTCGTGCCCGAGGAGTAGAGCACCCACAGGGGGTGGTCGAAGGCGACCTGTTCGTAGACGGGTGGCACATCCGCCGATGTGACGGCGGACCATTCCAGGGCGCCCTCGGGGGGCTCGGTGCCGAGCAGCGGGATGTGGACGACGGCTCGCAGGGAGGGCAGTTCGCGGCGGAGTTCCGCGACCGTGTCACGGCGGTCGTGCTCCTTGCCGCCGTAGCGGTAGCCGTCGACGGTGAACAGCACGACCGGTTCGACCTGCTGGAAGCGGTCGAGGACGCTACGGGCGCCGAAGTCGGGGGCGCAGGACGTCCATACGCCGCCCACCGCGGCCGTGGCGAGCAGGGCGACCACGGCTTCCGGAACGTTCGGGAGGTAGCCGCTCACGCGGTCTCCCGGTCGCACTCCGAGGGCGCGCAGCTCTGCGGCGAGGGAGCCGACCTGGCGGCGCAGCTCGGACCAGGTCACCGGGCGGGGTTCGTGGGTCTCGTCGACGTGCAGGAGGGCCGGTTCGTCCGCGCGCGTGTCCGCGGCGCGCAGGGCGTGCTCGGCGTAGTTGAGCGTCGCCCCGGGGAACCATTCGGCGCCGGGCATCGAGCGATCGCCGAGCACGCGCGCGTAGGGCGTCGAAAAGCGTACGTCGAACCACTCGGTGACGGCTTGCCAGAACGAGTCGAGTTGGTCCACCGACCAGCGGTGCAGCGCCGCGTAGCCGCCGTCGGCGGGGGCTCCGTGGTACTCGGCCGCCCACGCCTGGAACTTGGTCATCCGGGCCCGTGCGATGCGTTCTCGGTCGGGCTGCCAGAGAGGCGTGGGGTTCGTGGTGGACATGCGGCGGCTCCGGGATGTGCGCGGGACACGGCTGAGACGGACCATGCCATCTGATCGACTCCGGCACCAGGGTGCGCCGCGCCGGGGTCGTGTCATGGAGATGAAGATGTGGCCTTTACCAGGGTGAACGGCTGCCGAACAATACGCACATCGGGTGAAGTCAGTGGCAGGCTGAGCAGCATGAACGGTCGTGACCTGGTGCGCTCGGTGAAGGCGGTCGGTTCGGCGGGGGCGGCCCAGGGCTTGCGTACCGTGCGGGCCGCCTGGCGCAGGAGACGTGCCGATGCCGCCGGGCTGCCTCCTCGGGGCACCGAGCGCGCGCGGGTGCCCGGGCTCGTGCGCGACGGGGAGCCGGAGCCCGGTGGCGGTGTCGTCCGGTTCGCGCGGTCCGAGCTGCGGATCATCGTGGCCGTCAACGGGGCGGTCTTCTGGGGCTGGGACGGGGCCGGTCCCGAACCGTCGTACGCCCTCGTCGGCCGCTGTCCGGAGCCGGATCCCCGTGCCTCTCTCGAGCCGGACAAGGACGGTGGCTGGCGGGTCGTGGCCGAGCGGGTGACGGTCGTGGTCTCGCGGCACGGCGCGGTGGAGGTGCTCACCCCCGGAGGGGTCAGCGTGCGACGGGAGCTGCCGCCCCGCTGGTGGGAGCCCGTGGGCGGCGGCTCGAGCCGGTGGATGCAGCGCTCCGAGGTGGCCGCGGACGCGCGGTTCTTCGGGCTCGGCGGGCGCGCCTCGGGACTGCGGCTGCGCGATGGGACGTACCGCCTGTGGAACACGGATCCCGGTCGCGCCTTCGGTCCGGGTGACGATCCGCTGCACATCACCATGCCGGTGCAGTTGGTGGTGGCCGACGTGGCGACCCATCTGGTGTTCCAGGACACCTCCTGGGACGGCACGGTGACCGTGCGGGAGGGTGAGGAGGGGGCGGGTTCCGGGCACGACCGGGCCGGTACGAGCGAGCTGCGGATGGACGGTGGGCCGCTGCGCTGCTGGATGATGGTGGGCACTCCCGCGCGCGTGCTGCACACCTGGGCCACGCTCACGGGTGCCCCCGCGCTGCCGCCCGCGTGGGCGCTGGGCCATCATCACGCCCGCTGGGGCTCCGGCGGCGAGCAGGAGGTCCGGCGGATCGTCGCCGGCCACCAGGAGCACGATCTGCCGCTCGACGCCGTGCACCTCGACATCGGCCACTTCGAGGGAGAGCAGGCGTTCACCGTCGACCAGGAGCGGTATCCCAAGCTGCCGGCCCTCGCCGAGGATCTGCGGCGCGAGGGGATCCGGCTGGTGTCGGTCGTCGACCCGGCGGTCAAGGCCGAGATCGGCAGCGCCGTGTACGACAGCGGGAGCGCCGAGGACGCGTTCGTCCGGGATGCGTCGGGGCAGCTCGTACGAGGTGTCGCCCGGTCCGGGGATTCGGTCCACCCGGATTTCACGCACGCACGCGTGCGCGCTTGGTGGGGCCGGCTGTACGAGGAGCGGCTGGGGCAGGGGTTCGCGGGGTTCTGGCACGACATGAACGAGCCGACATCCTTCACCGCTTTCGGGGAGTCGACCTTGCCGCGGTCGGCCCGGCACGCGCTGGAGGGGCTCGGCGGCGATCATCGCGAGGCGCACAACGTGTACGCGCTGTGCATGGCCAGATCCGCTTACGAGGGGCTTCGCGAACTGGCGCCGGAGGAGCGGCCGTTCATATTCTCCCGCTCCGGGTGGGCCGGTATGCAGCGTTACGGCGGGGCTTGGTTCGGCGGCGTGGCGACGGGCTGGCCGGGGCTGCGGGCGTCGCTGTCGCTGGTCATGGGCCTCGGGCTGTGCGGAGTGCCCTACTCGGGCTCCGATGTGGGCGGCTTCGGCGGGAACCCGTCGTCCGAGCTGTATCTGCGGTGGCTCCAACTGGGCGCCTGTCTGCCGCTGTTCCGCACGCGCGCGA
The DNA here is from genome assembly GCF_033793965.1 of Streptomyces sp. ME02-8801-2C. Taxonomy (NCBI): domain Bacteria; kingdom Bacillati; phylum Actinomycetota; class Actinomycetes; order Kitasatosporales; family Streptomycetaceae; genus Streptomyces; species Streptomyces sp. ME02-8801-2C. The sequence continues at coordinate 10,151 of NZ_JARAXP010000044.1, forward strand.
GTCATCGGCCGGCGGCGGGCGGGGAGCCTTGGGAGTTCGGTGCGGACGTCCTCGCCCACGCGCGCGGGATACTCGTCGAGCGTCGGCGCCTGGTGCCGTACTTCATGACGCTGGCGCATCTGGCGCGACGTACGGGGGCGCCCTATGTGCGGCCCCTGTGGTGGGGGGCGCCGGAGGACCGGGCGTTGCGGGGCTGCGAGGACGCTTTCTTTCTGGGTGACTGTCTTCTGGTGGCGCCTGTGCTCGAGCCGGGTGTGGTCCGGCGGACGGTGCGGTTGCCGCGCGGGCGCTGGTACGACACGGCGACGGAGCGGGCGTACGAGGGACCCGGTCAGGTGCTGATCGAGGCCCCTTTGTCGCGGATTCCCGTTCTCGCGCGCGCGGGCGCCGTTGTGCCTGTCCGGGGCGATGACGGCGGCCTGGAGCTGGAGGTGTGGGCGCCCGCCTCTGGACGGACCGGGGGCGGGCTGGTGGTGCCGGACGCGGGTGACGGGTGGGACGAGCCGGAGATCGAGCGGTACGTCACGCGCTGGGAGGGGAGGCGGGTGGTCGTCGAGCTGGAGGGGGACGACGGTGTGACCGAGCCTCGCCGTCCCGTGCGCGTGCGGGGGCTGGGCGGGCGCTGAGCGTGCTCAGTAGCGGCCCTCGAACCAGGCGCGGGCGGCGACCGTGTGCAGCGGGAAGGCGAGCTCCTGCGGCCGGCGCAGGAGGTGCCAGCCGTCCGTCTCGTCCGTGGCGGCAGACTGCGGCAGTTGGTCGGCGGGGCGTTCCGGGAGGGTGCCGAAGAGCAGCAGGTGCCCGTCGGGCGAGCTCAGCGCGTCGACGAGCCGGACGTCGCGGCTCGCGGCCTCGATGCCCGTCTCCTCCCTGAGCTCGCGGACAAGGGCCTGGCGCCAGTCCTCGCGATGGTCGACGTAACCGCCGGGCAGGGCGATGCCTCCGCGCGCGGGGGCGATGGTTCGGGTGATGACGACCAGGGCGGTGCCCTTGGTGTCGTACACGGGCTGGAGTGCCACCGCGACGGGCAGCGGGTTGCGGTAGGCCGCGGTGCCGCAGGCGGGGCACGTACGGGGCCAGTCGGAAACGCCCTCTCCGTAGGGCGCTCCGCAGCTCGAACAGTGGGAGCCGGGCGCGGAGTTGTCGGTCGACAGTTGGTTTACGGACACGCGGCGGACTGTATCCGATCATGTGGACGACGCTCCTCCGGGGGCTCCTCGGAGCACCCGCGTGCGGCAGCGGGGGACGGCCGGAACCACCCCCGTGGGCCCCCGGCCGTCCCTACCGACTACGACGACGCGCACAGGGCGTGCGTGGTTCTGTCCGACGGCTGCCCAATCCGGGATGACCGTGGCACACTTCTGACGTTCCGTCAGATCCGGTTTTCTGGAGGGGATGTGGCCCGTACCCGCACACCTGTGGTCGCCGGGTGGTTCAGGGAGGACGGGGACGGTTTCCGGCTTCTCGGTACGCGTTGTTCGGCCTGTACCTCGGTCTTCTTCCCCCGTGAGGACGTCCATTGCCGCAATCCGGGGTGCCGGGGCGGCGAGTTGGACGAGGTCCCGCTGTCCCGGCGCGGGCGCGTCTGGTCGTACACCGACAGCCGGTACCGGCCTCCGTCACCCTATGTGACCGACCCGGAACTTCCGTGGGAGCCGTACGCGTTGATCGCTGTGGAGCTGGAGTCCGAGCGGATGGTGGTACTGGGACAGGCGGTTCCCGGAGTCACCGTCGCCGATCTGACGGTGGGTATGGAGGTGGAGGTCGTCCCGGGTGTGCTGCACGAGGACGCGGAGACGACCTGGACGACCTGGCACTGGCGGCCGACGGGGGTGGTGGGATGACCGGAGAGGTGGCGGTGCTCGGCGTGGGCATGCATCCCTGGGGCAAGTGGGGGCGCGGCTTCACCGAGTACGGCGCGGCGGCCGCGCGCGCGGCGCTCGCCGACGCGGGGGTGGACTGGCGGGAGGTCGACTCGGTAGTCGGCGCGGCCACTGTGCGTGGCGGATATCCCGGGTATGTGGCGGGGGCGACGTTCGCCAAGGCGCTGGGCTGGCAGGGCGCCCGGGTGACCAGCGTGTACGCGGCGTGCGCGTCCGGGGCGCAGGCGATCGCCGCGGCACGCGCGCAGATCCTCGCCGGGCTCGCGGAGGTGGTGCTCGTCGTGGGCGCGGACTCGGCCCCGAAGGGGTTCTTCCGGCCGGCCGGCGGGGACCGGGCCGACGACCCGGACTGGCTGCGGTTCAGGGTCCTCGGCGCGACGAACCCGACATACTTCGGACTGTACGCACGCCGGCGAATGGCCGTCCACGGCGACACCCTGGAAGACTTCGCGCAGGTCAAGGTGAAGAACGCCGCCCTGGGCGCGCTCAACCCCAACGCGCGCTACCGCAAACGGGTCACCGCCGACGAGGTCGCCGCGTCCGCGGTGGTCGCCGATCCGCTGCGGCTGCTCGACATCTGCGCGACCTCGGACGGCGGCGCCGCTCTGGTGCTGACCGGCATGGAGTTCGCGCGTCGACACGGGGTGGCGGAACCGGTGCGGATCCGGGCGGTGTCCACGATGACGCCCCGGTACCCCACCACCGTGCTGGACCTGCCGGACATCGCGACGGACTCGGCGGTGGCGGTGCGGCCGGCGGACGGGACCTTCCGCTCGTCGATCGTGCGCGGGGCCTACGAGGAGGCGGGCATCGGCCCGGAGGACCTCTCACTGGCCGAGGTCTACGACCTGTCGACGGCCCTGGAGCTGCAGTGGTACGAAGATCTGGATCTGTGCCGTGAGGGCGAGGCGGCGAAGCTGCTGCGGGAGGGCGCGACGGCACTGGGCGGCCGGATACCCGTCAACACCAGTGGTGGACTCGCCTCCTTCGGGGAGGCGGTGCCCGCGCAGGCCATCGCCCAGGTGTGCGAGCTGACCTGGCAGCTACGAGGCGCCGCCGGTGACCGGCAGGTCCCGGGGGCACGCGTGGGCATCACGGCCAATCAGGGCCTGTTCGGGCACGGTTCGTCGGTGATCGCGGTGCGGTGAGGCAACGCTGATTGCCGTCGCCGACCTTGACGCCCCCGGGACGTCGGAGAACACTGCCCGTGTCGGTCGACCTCGCCGCACATTCTCGGCGTACGAAGACAATGCGCCGTGCGTGACCCGTTCGGCTCATGGGCCCGCTCCCCTGCGCGCGATGCGGCTGCGACAGCACGCGCTCGTCTCGGTGAAGTAACCATGGGAACGCACTCTGCGGCTTCCGGAGCTTCCCACGAAGGGGACGTCATGACGGACAAGTTCGTCGCCGCGATCGACCAGGGCACCACGTCCAGCCGCTGCATCGTCTTCGACCAGGGCGGCGCGATCGTCGCCGTCGACCAGCGTGAGCACCGGCAGATCTTCCCCAAGCCCGGGTGGGTGGAACACGACGCCACCGAGATCTGGTCGAAGGTGCAGGCGGTGGTGGCGGGCGCACTCGCCAAGGCCGGGCTGCGCGCCGATCAGCTCAGCGCCCTCGGCATCACCAACCAGCGCGAGACGACCGTCCTGTGGGACCGCGCCACGGGCAAGCCGGTCCACAACGCGATCGTCTGGCAGGACACCCGTACGGCGGCGCTCTGCCACGAACTCGGCGGCGCCGACGGGCAGGACCGTTTCCGCGAGCGGACGGGACTGCCGCTGGCCAGCTACTTCTCCGGGCCCAAGGCGGCCTGGCTGCTGGACAACGTGCCGGGGCTGCGTGCCCGCGCCGAGCGCGGGGAGATCGCCTTCGGCACCGTCGACTCCTGGCTGATCTGGAACCTGACGGGAGGTACCGACGGCGGACGGCATGTCACCGACGTGACCAACGCCGGCCGGACCATGCTGATGGACCTGGAGAGCCTCCAGTGGGACGCGTCCATCCTGTCCGCGATGAACGTCCCCGAGAAGATCCTCCCCGAGATCAGGTCCTCGTCCGAGGTGTACGGCACAGCGGTGGGCCAACTCGCGGGCGTACCCGTGGCCTCCGCGCTGGGCGACCAGCAGGCCGCGGTGTTCGGCCAGGCCTGCTACGACGCGGGGACGGCCAAGAACACGTACGGCACCGGCAGTTTCCTGCTGCTCAACACCGGTCACCGTCCCGTTCCCTCGAAGAACGGTCTGCTGACCACGATGGGTTACAAGATCGGCGGTGAGGCGCCCGTCTACTGCCTCGAGGGGTCCATCGCGATCACCGGCGCGCTGGTGCAGTGGTTCCGCGACCAGCTCGGCATCATCCGTACCGCCGACGAGATCGAGACGCTCGCGAGGAGCGTCGACGACAACGGCGGGGCGTACATCGTGCCCGCGTTCTCCGGCCTGTTCGCGCCCTACTGGCGCTCCGACGCGCGCGGGGTGGTCACCGGCCTCACGCGGTACGTGACCAAGGGGCACCTGGCGCGCGCCGTGCTGGAGGCGACGAGCTGGCAGACGCGGGAGGTCGTGGACGCCATGTTCCAGGACTCCGGGGTCAGCATCACGACCCTGAAGGTGGACGGCGGCATGACGAAGAACAGCCTGCTGATGCAGCACCAGGCGGACGTCCTCGGCGTGCCGGTCATCCGTCCGAAGATCTCCGAGACGACCTGCTTGGGAGCGGCGTACGCGGCCGGGCTCGCCACCGGGGTGTGGAACGACCTCGACGAGCTGACATCGCACTGGCAGCGGGACGTCGAGTGGATGCCCGCCATGGAGGCGTCGGTCCGCGAGCGCGAGTACCGCAACTGGCGCAAGGCCGTGGAGAAGAGCTTCGGCTGGGAGGAGGACGGTCGGAGCTAGTAGTGCTTGGTCAGGTTCGTATGTGTGTGGGTATGTCGCGGTGGCAGGTGGGGCAGGCGCCGGCCCAGAGGGCGAGGAGTGTCTGTAGCTCGCG
>NZ_JARAXP010000045.1:0-13478 GCF_033793965.1 Streptomyces sp. ME02-8801-2C
ACAACAACGGCCCTGCCGCAATTGGCAGAGCCGTTATGAGCCGCGTGTAATCCGAGACCTATTCAGGCTTAGGGTCCGTGGGATTAGCGCTCAGGTATTTCTCTTGCAGGTCGTTAGAAATACGCCCCTTATCTCCGATCTCCTCACCCTTTTCTTTGAGCCATGCCCGGCACCTCTTAAGCCACTCACTTTTGCCAGCGCTGGTTAGCGTCTTCTGAGTAACCACCCCGGCCGTTACAGCCTCACGAGAAACCGATACATACGGCTTCAGAACTTCGCGGAGCTTTTCCAGGCTCTCCGGCGAAAGATCGATTTCGTGGAAGGTCTGTTCGCCTTCATCATCGAAAGCCGAGAACCTATAGGTTTCGACATTCTCTGTCGTCTCACTGTCCAGATCATCGACCTTTTCCAGCCGCGCATACGTGATGATGCGTTGACCGGCAATTTCGGTAACCGCTTCATGGACTCCCGGCTTGCCCTTTTCGGACTCACTTACTGGGATCAGCTTTACCGCCACAGCTTTACTCTGCTCTCTCCCGTTCCGATGCCTTGCTATGGAGAGATTACCTCAAACCGCCGGGCGTCACTACCAACTTGGAAAGAGTCGGACCCCACAACTGATACGTTGCGGGGTCCGATTCATCTATTTGGAGAGTCACCGTGCTAGATCTCCGGTAACCACTCTCCAAGAATGGAGAACTTCACGCCAGTTGCTCAACGCGATTTCCTCATTCTTCCAACGTCTTTCGGGGATCTCATCCCCCATTTCCTCAATCGCCTTCCTTACAGCAACTCGAAGTAGCGCATTTCTAAGAGAGTCCCTAGGCTCCGAATTACCCCTAAGAACATCCCCAAGCCTTTTGACGCTGATAGACACCCCTAGATCCTTCACCATTTGAGCCAGCTTCTTTTGAGTGAAGGTCTTAAGGATGGGGGCGGCGAACTCCGAAAAGTCGTTCTCCCCCGAGCTGTAATTGGTGATTGATTCCATGCCATCTAGAATCATTCCGGTGTCACGCTCTTCTAGGAGGTTTGCTTCCTTCCCGTGATGCTCGAACGTGACGATTTCAACATGATGCCGGTGAAGGATTCCCCGAGTAAATTCCCCGCAGATATTGCCGTTGGCGTCAGAGAACTTGATTTCAGGATGGATGGCATACCTAGAAACAACATCCCGGTAGCTCTTAACCTTCCTGATTCCGCTATCGCTCATCAGCATTTCTGCGTTAGGGGCATCGGTTGTGATCCGATAGGGCCTACTTTCCATGTCATGGATGTTGTAAAAGTCCATGCTTTCCCACTCGTCAGCATTGGAGTTGAAAGAGCCGACCAATCGGAAAGAGGCCATCCCACCTTCAAGATAGCTATGAGATGCAACAGGGGCCATCATGAATCCGCGAGGCTTGATTTGATCCCTGTAACTTTTACCATCGTTCCAGTGACGCAGATTTCCGTAAGTAGACCATGTGGACACGTTCACGCGAGACATGGCGGGTCGAGAGAACCAATAGGGTTCCGGGATGGGCCTACCGGCGTCGGTAAGAATCATGTATCGCCAGATATCACAAACCCATTGCCGCATCCCGCGAGACTCCTTCAGTGCAGGATCTTCGGGGTTCATGTACTGGCCGAGGCCGTGTTCCTTGTTGGAGATGATTTCAATGTCTCCGGAGTCGTCAATAGTGAAGACCGCATACCGCTTTGCAGAAATCGCATAGCAATATACTTGCGGATCGTCTAGAGACTCGGGCATTTCCCTTTTCAGGATTGGGATAGGCCCTGCAATCTCAGGGTCGTACGGACTCAGAGAATCAAACCGTTTCCTAATGCTCTCGACAGTCTCATACGTGAGAATCGGAATTCGTTCCGGGTAGTTTTGATCAACCATCTTGGGAGGGATGCAAGGTTCGGGAGCCATGAAACCCCCATTGTGGCTAGCAACAATTGCCATAGAATCCGTGTCGCACATTGCCCACGTACCCCCGGCGTCAGTCACAAGCTTTTCCAACATCCCAAGGATGAGCCTTGCGGCCCCGGTGATTAGAGTTCCAATCGGAGGGAAGCAGTATTGCCCCGGAGCTTCCGGCTTGTAAACGTTAGTCTCCCAGGGGTTCCCGAGAGCACCGTAAATGGTTTCCTTGGAATCTTCCGCGCTGTCATCCCTATTGATTTCAACAAAGATTCCGTATCCGCCCGCGTTTGCCAACACCTTAAGGAACTGCTCATTTCGGCATCCCTCACAAGTGCATCCCTTACGCGGCGCTCCCGCAGGATGACGCTTCTTAGCCGCCTGCTTTTGCTCGATGACATGTTGGAAGAAATCGTCAGAGCTAGGGTCGATAGGAATGTCTCCCCCAAGCTTTACGCTTTTAAGGCTTCCAACCTTATCCCCGTCCGGGTAGAACCGGTAAGCCTTTAGAATCTTCGGAGACTTCCCGCCGTTGATTTTCGCATTGACGATGTCAGGAAGGGAATACCACATTGGCTTTCCACCTGACAGATAGCCAATACCGATGGTTTCACTTTCACCAGGCTTGAAAGCCGCTCTAATCGGAAGCAAATCACCGTCGGGGGCGATTTGCACAATCCCCCGAAGCTCAGGCCACCGACCCTTATTGAAGAGGTCATCAACTGTGATTTCCTCGACAAACTTTCTGACCTCTTCGGTATCCTCTCTGACCTCAATTCGTTCATGAGTCAGGAGATCCCAAAGCCCCATACAGGCGTTGACAGTGGGATACATTGACGTTACGTCGCAGTATTCAACGGGAACGCCAACCTTCCTAATATGGGCCTCAGATCGACCACCATAGAAAGTAGACATGGAGTATCCGAGGATATCGTTAGGGAAGTCCTTTTCCTTTTCGAGCGGCTTAGGAACTCCCATAGCGGAAAGGTAAGACTTGGCCAAAGAGGCCGGGGAATATACCTGACTGTCGTTAAGGTCAATCGGGTGCCGGTCAAGCTCGTTTATCAGAGCGATGTAAACGGCCGCAGTAGCCTTGACATCCTGTCGGTTATAGGAGATGTAATTCAGGTTGATAGATCCATGACCGCCATCGGGGGCCATTTTCTCTTCAACGCTGAAAGCCTTAGCCGCGCTCTTGAGGCTGTAACTGCCATTGGTGAGGCCGAACGCCAGGGTTCCGACATCCGTGAAATAGTCCTTACCGACTCGCTTATCCCCGGTGTAAGAATAGAGAGCGCCCTTAATTCCACGCTTCACAGTTCTAATGTCACCACTCTTAGCATCCTCCTTCATTCTGAAAGAGAATCCACCGGAGTAGTAACCAGTTGACTTCCGCACCCCGAGAGCGATCCTGGAAAGGTCGAAAGGAAGGTTGAAGCCGACCACAGTAGCGGGCTTGGATGATTTCCAGTCTTCCGACGGGAACGCAGCAAACTGCAAGACCTCGTAATTAAAGTCGCTCTGAGAAATCAGAATGATCTCATCATTAGAAGTTCTCTCCGGTCTGCCCTTGATAACCGCTCGATTGTCAACGACAGATGAGAACTCGTTCTTAGGGTACTTAAGCACCACGTCATATTTGCCGCCGGGGAGGAAATCAGAAGCGCTAGAACCCTCGGGCTCCCCACCGTGATACCAGTCCGAAAGAGTCTTACTCTCGGCCGGAGAGAACTCCCCGCGCTCTGTCGGGTGACCCCTCTTAACGTACTCCTGTAGAACCGCAAAGCCCTCGGGGTTTCTTTCGGGGAGGTCATCAGCATAGATGAGCCATTCCCCGCAAGGAATGAATTCACCGGTCCGACTTCCAACCGCGTAGTACACAGCAGATCCGAAGTTGAATCGCTGTTCCTTGTCGATGTCAGTTTCCGTGTCGAAAACTAGAAAGTGCTCTACGCGCTGATTAGCCGTTTTGCTTTCATCTTTCTTAGCCGGAGACTTCTTATCATAAGACGCACCGCCGTCACTTTCGTAGGCCGTCCAAGCTCGAACCTTGGCAATCCTCGCAAGCTTTTTCACTTCAACCCCTCCAAGTAGTCTGAGAACATTTTTGAAAACTCATCCAGGTATTTTCTAATCTGCAAGCCGGCCGAGATTAGGGAACTCGAATCCTCAATTTCCGAGAACGTATCCTCTAGAGATTCGCCAACATTGGAGAGCCACCCGTACATACCCTCATCCTGAGAATCCCACCAATTAACAAACCCCTTCGGATTAGAAGCAATACCCGAAAACAGTTTGGTAATCGAATCATCGTTACCCAAAGCTTTAGAACTCAGGTACACGAGGATATTAGCCGCAGCTCCAATAACATCAACAGTCCCGGCGGTGTTGAAGTATTCGAACCTATCCCTACGCAGTTTAGGACCCTTTTCCCTAGGGCCTCTAAACATTCCCTCGGATACGGGGAAGAGTGCAAGAACCTTCCCCATTTCCATAAACGCGTCCGACTTTGCGGCGTCGCCAAGACTTGCCGCCAAAGCTTCGAAAATGTGGCCCGCGCCTGTAGCCATAGACCAGGGTTTAATCAATCCTTCCCTATTCTCATCTTCGCTCAGCGGAATGCGGTGCCCGAACTGCCATGCGGTCACAAGCCGATGACACGACTTGCAAAGGTCAACCAAAAAGTTCTGGTCATTTCGCCTACCCGCCGCATGGTGAGAGTCAGCAGGATTCGGGGTGCCGCAGATGGAACATGCCTTAGCTCGGTTTTGAATCATCTCATCTACGCCTTAGCTCTCGTAGATATAAGTGAAGTCGAGTTCACCAGAGGAATAGTAAGCGCGGATCTTTTCGGGGTCTGTCTCGTACTCAAAAGGTCCGAACCTCCTACCCTCGTATTCCCTTAGCCAAGACTCGTTCAGGTAATAGTCCTGGACTTGACTTCTAACGAAGTTGTTATTCGCGTCGTAAACGTTTTGCGGATTCACGATGTGTTCAACGATGTTGAAGTAAGCTGCCACGTCCTGAACTTCATCTCTACTTGCGTAACCAATCTCGGCCGAGATAGGCCCCACATTCGCATCAATGAAGTGAATGTGATTGTAGGTGTTTCCGTCCTTTGAACGGTACCCAGACATTTAAGAACTCCTTTGGCTAATGGGGAGGGATGTCAACTGTGAGAGTGACACCCCTCCCCGTATCCATTGCCTTTTACCTGATGAGAGCCGGAGGATTATTCCTCGGGGTCGTCATCGTTTTCGTCGTCATCGTCCCATCCGATTTCATCGAATCCACCGAACGACGGTTCCGAACCGTACATGTCCTCAAAATCTGCCGCGTCTCCCATGACCTTTTCCTTTCTTCTGTTACTTGATACCGAACGACGTAATGCCCTTGACCGTGCTAACGGAACCCCACCTAACCAGAATGAGGAATGCCAGAGCACCAAATACGACCACAGCCGCAGCGTTACGAGTCTCGATGTCCATTTTCCTTACTTCCTTCCGAACTTAAACTTTCTGCGAGTCCTTTTGGATTCGCAGCATCCCAGCTCTTCACACCAGGAATCTTGATCAGCCGCCCATTGCCTATCCAGATCGGCTAGGTTGGTGACGTATTCTCTACCGGCGACCTTTCGACCCCGGTAAGCCTGAACTCTTTCACCGCTTCCCTCACGGTTCAGATACAAAGCAGTATCGTGAAAATATCTGCGAATTTCTTCGCGCTCATCTTCCGACACCAGAGATTCGGGGATCTTCACCATCCCGTATCCAGCTTGGTTGAAGTCAACGAATCCCGCAGTCATTTCAACCACACCGAACCGATAACCCCTGTACGGCTCTCAGACGGTCTCGCATCTGAGAACCCATCCCCGAACCCATCCGGCTTGTGATGCGGCCTCACAGCACCGCCACGCGGGCGCGGGACGCCCAACGTGCGGAGTCGGGCCGTGTCGGGTGCGTGTCGGGTGTGGTCGGGGCCGTGACCGGCCGTTGTCTGGTGATCGTTGGTTACCAGTCGGACACCGAACGGGGGATTGGGTGTTCTCCCAATAGGGGTGTCGGTTGATAGAATGAGCATGGTTAGGAACTCCTTAGTTCGGTTGCCGGTAGTGGTTTGTGAGAGAGCCACTACCGGCTCTTTTTATTCTCTGAATCCGAGATCTTTTCTGAATTGATTTCAGAGGGTCCAGCCGGCTCCGGATTTGAGATGTCTTTAGAAATATCAGAGAGAACCTTTACGCCCTCGTTTTCACCGGCTTCTGAAATTCCAGGGGAGAGCCTGCGAATCAACTCCCGCTTAGCCGTTTCCGGCATCTCCCCGATAGTCTTAAAGATGGAAGTCGCGGTAACGATTACAGCTCCCACTAGAAGAACTTTCAGGGCTGATTCTCCAGATTGCACGTTGCTCATTGTTTCTCTCCTTTGGGTTCTTAGGTTGCAAGAATGCAGTAAGCGTTTCTTACGTAACGGTCGGCGGCCTCATTGGCTTTCGTCTCTAGATATTCGGACCTACGCTTCTTTCCGAGGTCCGACCGCTTATATTTTTTATAAGCGTTGTTTCGACACTTTAGACACGATGGCAAACCCTTGGAAGAAATGTAAGTGTTCTCAGAGGTAATTTCGTGACCTTTGAGGCAGTGAGTGTTGTTCGCTCTACTATTTCTTCGATTGCCATTTTGATCAAAATAGCTCGCCCATCTAACATTCCCAGGCTCATACCCTCTAGAGTTATCGATTCGATCTAGCGTCATTCCTTCTGGCCTAGATCCGACATGTTCGAAGAATGCTGAAAAGCTGTTCTCCCATTCATTGCAAACCGAAATCCCGCGCCCGCCATAGTTGGGGTAGCTAATGTGATTTGGATTATTGCACCGCTGCCTCATGTTGAGCCAGGCCCTATATTCTGGAGAGTTTCGCATCCCGTGTCGTTCACGCTTCATATCTCATCATCCTTTCCACCAATCAAAGGCCATTCACCATTCACAACCGCTTCCGGGTTGTAGGAGTCTCCGGATTTCGCTGGATTTCGGAAATACTCTTGCAGACTCTTGGACTGCCTTTCCCGCCACATTTTCTGAAATCCGTAAAGACCGTTAAACCCCATCCGGTCTAGAAACTGGTATCGATCAAACAGGACTTCCGCAATTCCAACCGTCGCCTTAACGTCAGCGCTAGCGGAGTGCCATTCATAATCACCTGTCACGACGCCGTAATGTTCGGCAACGTTCTGGAGCTTCCGCTTTCCACGCCGGTAACGATCAATCTCTTTATCAATCACATATGGATCAATAATGGCGTGAGGTTTGCGGCCGAGTCGTTCGACCAAAGTTGGAAGGCCGCACCTAACCAACTCCCAATGCAACATCGAGTAGTCAAACGAGACGTTGTATCCAATGAGTGGGTACCCGGCCCGAAAGCCGGTCGCGATCCTCGATGCGATATCTTCTAGGGCTACCTTTGCGGCGGACCCGCGAGCCCTAACATCCGCGTCATAGATTCCGTGGATTTCGCTGGCCCCTATCGGGATAGGGATTTCGGGATTGATTAGGTAGTCATGTGGGGCATCCATTTCACCACCACCGGTGAAGATGAGAGATGCGGTCACTATCCGATCCTCAGTGACTGAAACTCCCGTGGTTTCCACATCAAAACCCATCTTGCGAATCTTTGAGAGCTTAGACATTAGAGGGTCACCTCTTCGGCGCTCTCGATTACGTCCGTGCTCTTCTTTTCCTTCTTAGCCACTTCATACACGTAAGCTCGATTGACCTTTACGCCGCGAGCGTTAAGCCAATCAATCGCGTTGGGCACGTCGTATGAATCGAGAGCCGCGAAAGCCGCCTTAACCTTGTCGGCCTTACTCAACTCGTTAAGGCTCTCGTCTACGATCACAACCGGCTTACTTTCCCTAGCTGCCTTTACGGCCTCATCCGGGGAGGTGATTCCATCTACGATGGAAAGCTTCCACGCTGTGCGAGTCTCATTGAAAGCTACGATCCACCGCAGAGCCCTAAATTTCGGAAGTGGTCGTTCGTAAACTCCGTACTCACTGCGAGCCGTTCGGCGAATCTTTCTGACAACGACTTCTAGCAGAACCGCGCCGAGAATCGACATGGCCGGAAGAAACCAATCGTCATCGTGAGCCGCAGTCCGTACCGCTTGACGGTAGTTGGCAAAAGCGCTTAGCCCCGCGAATACCCAAACGAGAACGTGTGCGAGACCGGCGGACTCCCCCTTATAGAAAGCCTGAATCGTGAGCGCCACGCACAAAGCCGCTGCACAGTCGAGAGCTACGAACGTCACGTAAGGCCAAATTCCAGAAAGATTTAGACCGTTAGGCGACGATGCCCAACTGACTAGATCCTGAGAGGAAAGGGCCAAAGGCGCGATAATTACGACCGCCAACATAATTCCGATGATGATTGTAAGGAGAGTCGTAACCCATCGCTTACCGTCAGTCTTAATCATTGTGGAGTCTCCTTCACCAATCACAGTCACAGTCGCAGTACACGCCGTGAATTTCGTCAACCATTTCAGCAGAACAGAAGTCATTGAAAGTCCTCTGCTCAGATGCAATGACGAGAGCCCATACGACGGTTTCGATGAGGACTTGAAAGAACAGACTCTTTCGAGCATCAGTGACCGGCGGCCTAAACTCCCAGGAAGTGCTTTCCCGATTCCACTCGGTAGCGCCCGGCCTCAGAGTCAGAACATGGAACGTGGAAGGCTTTGCACCAACGTCATTGAGGAATCTTCCGAAGTCGTTGACCCATTCAGAACAGACCGGGACGTTTGCATATCCGGCGGTGTTCGGTCCGGTAGGAACGAGCCTCACACCATTTCCGAAGTGGTATCGGCGGATTAGGTTGCACCAACTCCGGTAGGTCGCATCCTTGGAGAGACCCCGGTATTCGTCAGCCATAAAAGTTCTGCGGCTTTCGGTATTGTTCATCAGTTTTCCTCTTCCTTATTCGTCGTGTCATCGTTACTAGTAGTTTGGTCTTCTGGCATCAGCATTGAGTCTCGAAAATATCCCCGACCCTTTTTGGGTCCGCGCCTAATCAAGTAGTCCTCAATCTCTTCGGGAGTAATCAGGTACCCGAGACGGGTTTGAACCGCCTTGATTACACCCGCCTTGATTCGATTCCGAACCGTCGCCATGGATTCTTCAACCTTGATTGCTGCATCTAGGACGGTGTAGAACTTGAATTCCTCGCTCATTTCCTTACCCTTTTTCCGGTGATCTTGCCTAGAGGCTCCTTCTGCCTGACCCTCTAATTGTCCCAAGGGTGATCGCCATTGGGTCAGTGGTCCCCTGGATTTCTCACATAGTGAGACGACTTTCTTTCAATTAAAATAAGAAAGGGGAATTAGTTACAGCGATGCCAACTGAGAATGTTTCGACCAAATTCATAACCGCCAGCCGGCCGGACCACTAAGCGGATTAGGAAGCGAAAAGAAAGTCGAATCCATAGCGCATTAGAAGGGTCATAGGAGATGCCGAATCTCAACGCAGAACGCTTGCCACATCGCGACGCCGACAGGGAGGCCGTACAGCCATCGCAGGTGGTGAGGCGGGGCCAGGACGCGCGGCAGCTCGTGAACGGCGGTCACGGAAGCGCTCAGGCGCTCTGACGTGCGGTGGATGCCGCGTGAGGCTGCCGACCGGTAGTCTCCGGAGGGTCCGAACATGAGTGAGCCCGACCGGCGTTGGCGCGCCGATCGGGCGGCATCCCAGAGATTGAGGCTCAGGAATGCAGGTTCAGGGTACCGCAGAAACAATGTCCGAAGTGTATTCGCGAGAGTCTTCCGACTCCCGAACTCTTGTCGTTAGCGGTGCTGGGGTGAGTCTAAATGTTCACCTTGGCCACTTGGTAATTAGCGACGGGCTAGGACTCTCTAGAAGAGAACGCCGAATCCCCAGGGTTGAGCGACGGGTAAAGCGAATCATCCTGGCTCACCCTAAAGGCTCTATGACTCTCGACGCCGTTAAGTGGTGTGAAGAGATGGGGGTCTCTCTCGTACTTTGTGACCCCGATGGAACTCCGATTCTGGCAACGACCAATCGGAGTGAAGATGCGCGGTTGCGTCGCGCGCAAGCGTTCGCGGGTGCGGGCGGGCCGTACGAGGAAACCGGCCTGCATATCGTGAAAGATATTCTGCGTAAGAAGGTGTCTGGGCAAGCCGCGAACCTTCGGGAAATGGGTCACGAACGGGCGGCGCTGGAAGTAGAGCAGAACATTACCGAAATCGAGAACGCACCTACCGTGGATCTGTGCCGGTCCTGGGAAGGTGCTTCCGCATCGGTCTATTGGGGCGCGTTTGTCGGAACGGTGTCTATTCCGTGGCTTCCCGCCGACGAATCGAAGGTGCCCGCTCATTGGCAAGTATTTGTCTCGCGCGCGTCTCTAACGTCTGGAAAGGCTCGCGGAGCGACTGACCCAATTAACGCTATTCTGAACTACTGCTACCGGCTTGCCGAGATTGAATGTGTGTTGGCTTGCCAGTCGGTAGGGCTAGATCCTCAATTCGGATTCCTTCACCTTGACAGGGATTCTCGTAATTCCCTGGCACTTGACCTGTTGGAGATTCTGCGTCCTTACGTAGATCGCTATGTACTTAGGCTGATTGGTGAAGTCGGCAACAGTCCTCGTGAATTCACCCGCAAAGACTTCCTAGAGAACTCGTCTGGGGTCTGCCGTTTGATGGCTCCCCTTACTCATGAACTCGCAGAGAACGCCGTTAAATGGGCGCGAATCCTAGCGCCCGTGGTTGAAGAGATCGCGGAAACTATCGCCAATGCGGCTGACGGTTCTTTCCGAATCGGAAAGCCGACTCAGGACAAAATTCTAATGCGCAAGCCGGCTGGGAACCGGAATATTGAAAGGAAGGCTCCTAGAAAGGATGTTAAGAACGCGCCGCGAACGGCTCCCGCGGAACCTATTTCAACGCCGAAGACAGTAGACCAAATCATCCCCGATGACTTGTGGGAATCAGCATCCCGACTAATGCCGGAACCTCGTCAATCAAATAAGGCCGATCAGAGGTCGGATAGGCGTGGTGTGTTGGGCGGTGCTGTCTGTACGGAAATCCTCGGGATTCCCGGTAGGCATCTCCCTAGAGCAATTGCTGACAGGAAGACGGTTCGAACTCATCTCAGGCGTTGGAAAGCCTCTGGGGTCTGGGATGCCCTATTGCCAATCATCACTGAACATCCAAGCGTGATGGCGTTCTCGGGGAAGCGTCCCGAACCGATGACCCTCACGGGCGAGCCTGACAACGCCTCTGACAGCCGCCCGGCGCCAGGACGGCCGGGAGTGCCCAACGGACCGCGTACGGGGCTCACGGACTCTCTCAGGGCCGGGGACCGCCGACAGGCACCAGGACGGCTCACGCGCACGGGGGCGCTCACAGCAGTTCGCGCCGGAGCGTCTGACGGGTTGACCGATGGGAAGCCGTGCCAGGAAGCCGTATAGCGAGCCTGAGAACTATCTGAGCTGAGAACGCGGATGAGCGCGTGCCGGGGATTCCCTAGCACGCGCTCACGTTTGTTTCAGGTGAAGCTATCAGGCGTTGAACTCTCCGGCCTGAGCACCGCTAATGAATGCTTTCCACTCGGAGACGCTGAAAGCGAGAACGGGACCGCTCTTGTCCTTTGAGTCGCGGACTCCCCGAACACCGCCGGGAAGGCTCGCAACCTCAACACAGTTTCCGTTGTTGCCTGAGTAAGAAGACTTCACCCAGACAATGTTTTCCGTGGGGTTCGGGTCGTTCGTCACTTGGCTGCCGTTTCTTCTATGGCCTTGCGAATCAAGGCTCTTGACTTACTGACGTCGCACGCGGCGACATTCAAACGCCGGAACAGCGTTCGATACTGTTCAGTGTCGGATTGCTCTTCGTAGTAAACGGTGCCGGTATTCGACTCCGCATATGCTACGTCCGATTCTGAGTTTGTTGGAAAGCTCATGATGACGAACGGTCCGAATAGGGCCGCGTTCAACGGGCTTTCGTCGGGCAAGATTTGAAGTTCTACGTTCGTTTCTTCACTTGCCAATAGGAGGGATTCGAGTTGTTCCCGCATCACTTCCGGGGTCCCGACTTTGTGTCTCAGTATTGACTCAGACAGGATCACCCACATATGAACCGCGTTTTCCTCGCGAGTGAGAATCTTCCTGCGTTCTTCCCGAACTTTCACCTGAGTATCAACGTTCTCTTGCGAGGTATCGGGAACCTGAATTCTGATTACAGCCTCGGTGTACGCCTGAGTCTGCAAGAGTCCGGGAACTAGATTGGTCTCAACGTCGTAGATTTCTGCGGCGTCAGACTCGATAGCAATATACGCGGCGTAAGCCGAATCAATAGAGTTCGCGTACTGAACCCACCAACCCTTCTGCTTCGCATCCCTTGCCAACTTTTCAATCTCGGCACGCTGCGATTTCTCCGTGACTTGGTAAGCGTCAAGTAGCGCTCTCAAGTCGAGTAGCCGGATTCCCGATTGAGCGTTCTCAAGTCGAGTCATCTTGGATTCCGCGCAACCAAGAATCTCCGCAGCGTCGGAATGCTTCAACCCCGCAGCCACGCGGAGATCACGCAACGTGCGCGCCAACCGGCGCTGACGGATCGTCGGATTGTTCGTGATCGGCACTCGGTCTCACCTCCGTTCTGGACAGAACCAGTCTGCCCGCTACCTACCGTCACGGCAACGTCCAACAGAGACCACCGAAGTAGGGACTTGACACTTCGGAGGTTCCAGGGTGCATGGTAGCTAGGCGCGTTCGCTGATCGGTTCAACCGTCCGGGGACGCAACGAAGGTGACGAACGGTCACACGGGACAGCACCGCGACAGGGGGTCGCATGAGCACCACCCATCGGTTAAGCGTTCGGTATCCGCGAACCAGGACGAGCGTGGGCAAGGCGCGAGAGTTCACGCGAACGTTCGCCGACAGCTCCGGACTTGACGACATGTCAGATGATCTAGTGCAGATCGTCTCAGAGCTGGTCACGAACGCCATCGTTCACGGCAAGACGGCTCGCGGTCGGCAAATCGGAGTCGCGATTGACCAGGACTCAGAGCGCGTGCGAATTGAAGTGCGCGACACCGGCGACGGCATCCCGCGAAAGCGGCGCGGCGAACGACCCTTGGCCGTATCCGGCTGGGGTCTCGGAATCGTGGAAATTCTGTCCACCTCTTGGGGTGTAACAGAACAGGTCATCGGTAAAACCGTGTGGGCTGAAATCCAGACCAAAGAGGCTGTGTAAGGGATGAGGTCTGTAATGCGGTTCGTAAACCACACGCTGACTATCGACCCGGACGCTGAACAGAACTTGGCGCATGCGTGGTGCATGTCGTGTGGTGAGCGTTCTCCGGAAACGGCGGAGAAAGATTCTGTTCAGGAATGGTGCCTGAAACACAGCGGTCGGACTCACCACACAAGCTATAGGGCGGTAATCACGAATTACTTCGTGGTCCGACCTACGGAGGGAACCAAGTAATACGCCTCCGAAATCAACAACCGAATACGCCTTATAAGAGCCCCGATGCCAAGCCGCGTCGGGGCTCTAACGC
>NZ_JARAXP010000046.1:0-12591 GCF_033793965.1 Streptomyces sp. ME02-8801-2C
ATCCTGGCCTGGTCGGCGGCGGCCGCCGCGGTCTTCGCGCGCGCGGCGGCGTCCCGGGCGCCCTGGGCGGCCGACCGGGCGGCCGACGCCTTGGACGCGTCCTTGGAGGCCGCGATGGCCGCGTTGTACGCCCGTGAGGCGGCGCCCCCGGCGGCCGCGGCGGCGGCAGCGGCGCCCTGCGCGGCCTGCGCGGCACGGCTGGAGGCGGCCTGGGCGGCACGGGACGCGGCGATGGCCGTACCGGCGGCGTCGGCGGCGCCCTGCGCGGCGCTGGCCGCCTTGTTGGCGGCGGCGGCCGACTTGCGTACGTCGTTCTGCGCGGCCTGCGCCTCCTCGGCGGCCCGGAGCGCTGCCTCCTTGGCCTTCGCGGCGGCCTCCTTCGCCTGGTCGGAGGCGGTGACCGCCTGGTCCGTCCGCAGCTTGGCGCGCTTGCCCTCGCGTTCCACGATCCTGACCAACTGGTCGATCGTGGCGGTCTCCTCGTCGCGGGCGCGGGCGATGTACTGCCCGGAGGCGAGGAAGTTGCTGATCGCGGCCGGCGTGCCGTCGGACAGCGCGCGCTCCGCGTACACCTTCACCTGCGGGGAGGCGGTGGAGACGATGGTGAGGACCTCGAAGCGGTCGTCCTCGGCGCGTGCCGTGTACTGGGTGGTCTCCAGGAAGGTCCGCAGCGCCGCCGACGTGCCCGCGTTC
This sequence comes from Streptomyces sp. ME02-8801-2C, assembly GCF_033793965.1. Classification (NCBI taxonomy): domain Bacteria; kingdom Bacillati; phylum Actinomycetota; class Actinomycetes; order Kitasatosporales; family Streptomycetaceae; genus Streptomyces; species Streptomyces sp. ME02-8801-2C. Next base: position 694 of record NZ_JARAXP010000046.1, read on the forward strand.
AGCGCCTTGTTCGCCTCGCGCTTCACGGCGGTGCCGCCGTTGTTGAGGACGGTGGAGACGGCCACCCGCAGGTCCGTCTGCAGGGGCTGGGCGTAGCCGGTCTCGAGGAAGGCCGCGATCGCGGTGTCCCCCGTGGACAGCGCGGTCTCGGCCGAGGTACGGGTGGACGTACCGGCGTAGGACAGCGACGAGAGAACGGTGAAACGGTTGTCCTCGGCATTCACCGCGGGCAGTTCACCGGTGAGAAAAGCCGACACGGCCGCCGATGATCCGGTAAGGGCGATGGCGGCGGCCTCGCGGGCCGCCCGGCCGCCCGTCTTGTACGCCCATACGGCCTTGCCGCGGTCGGTGTCCGGCAGGCCGGTGTCGACCGGATCGGCGGCGTAGGCGGGGGTGGCGGTCAGAGTCAGGATCGAGGGCAGGGCGGGAACGGCCGCCGCTCCGGCGACGCCCATGAGTATCCGCCGCCTGCTCCACAATGACGCTTGCAAAGTTCGCATCCTCCCGTTGAGCCGTACGTAATACGGCTGCGAAAACATGACATGGCTCCCCAATTCACGTCATACGAAGGGGAGTTGGCGAGCCTGCCGATTCGACGGTACGGACGACTCTTTGCCGGGTCAATGCCGGGAAGCAATCGCTTTCCGGGGTGCCGGTGAGCCTTTGGAAAACGGAATGTTATCCGCCGGAAATCTTTCCTTTTCGGAATCTCCACGGAATCTTGTACAACCCTCCCCCGGAGTGACGCAGGTCACTGGGCACCTTTCGGATCTGTGCGATTTGCGATGGTCTTTCCTGTGGACAAAGATTGAGTAAACGGTTTTGTATGCAGGGAGCTGCGGATATGAGCGGGGGGTGAATCCGTCGGCATGCGCTTTTGTGGTCGTGCTAAAAATTTCGAAGAAATTGCGGACCTTGACACGCCGCAGCTTTCACGCCCGTTCTCTCATTCGTTAGGACTGCGATGAAGGCATTCAGTACCACCGATTCGAAAACCAGACGCCTTGTGACCCGCACCCTGGCCGCCTCCGTGGCCGCCGGTGCCCTTGCCTGGCTCGCGATGGCCGGCAGCCAGGCGGGAACGCCCACCGGCGGAAACGGAACCGCTGCCGAAGCCGTCGCCGACGAGGCTCCGGGGTACGCGGTCGAGACGTTCGACTACCCGAACGCGGACAAGATCCTCGCCGAGCAGAACATCGTCCTCAAGCGCGGGGACGGCCACATCACGCTCGTCGACTGTGCGAGCGGTACGGGCCTGTTGGAGGTCTGGGCGCGGGAGAAGGCCGACCGGATCTGCTTCAAGGTCGTGGGCAACTCCGGCTGGCTGACGATGGAGATCCCGTCCGTCTACGCCGTCAAGGGCAATGACTACGCGACCGAGGTCGACATGACGGTGGGTGCGGAGGAGAAGTCCTTCGACGTGGAGAAGAACACCTGGACCGCGGTCGGTGAGAGCGCCGACGAGCAGGGCCGCGAGCACATGCTCGTGGAGATCCGCTCGGCCAAGTAGGCCCCGTACGCCCCACCGTCTCGTCTGCTTTTCCGGCTCCTTAAGGACTCACCACATGCGTCACGCCAGACCCGTGCGCCTCACCGCACTGGCCGCCACCCTGACCCTGGGCTCCGCCACGCTCGCCGCCGGTTCGGCCGCCGCCGTCACCGGCCCCGCCGTCCCCGCCGCCACGACCACCTACGCCTACACCGCGCAGGTGATCGTCGGGAACAACGACCGTGGCTGCTCCGGCGTCCTCGTCGACCGGGAGTGGCTGCTCACCGCCGCCAGCTGCTTCGTCGCCAACCCGGCCGCCGGCCTCACCGTGCCCGCGGGCAAGCCGGCCCTCAAGACCACCGCGACCATCGGCCGCTCCGACCTCTCCGGCACCGGCGGTGCCGTGCGCGAGATCGTCGAGCTGGTCCCGCGTACCGACCGCGACGCGGTGCTGGCCCGGCTGAGCCGCCCGGTCACCAACGTCACCCCCCTCGCCCTGGCCACCACCGCGCCCGCCGCCGGTGAGGAGCTCACCCTGGCCGGGTTCGGGCGTACGACGACCGAGTGGGCGCCCTTCAACCTGCACACCGGCGCCTTCAACGTGGACGCGGCCACCGCCACCAGCGCCACGGTCACCGGCAAGAACGCTGCCGCCGCCTGCCAGGGCGACGCCGGCGGGCCCCTCGTGCGCACCGTCAACGGCACCGCCCAGCTGGCCGCCCTGAGCAGCCAGTCCTACCAGGGCGGCTGCCTCGGTATCGCCACCACCGAGACCCGTACCGGCGGCATCGCCACCCGCGTCGACGACCTCGCCTCCTGGGTGAACTCCAAGACCGGCGCGGTCCGCATCACCGACTTCAACTGCGACGCCGTCGAGGACATCGCGATCTCCGACCCGCGCGCCACCGTCGCCGGAGTCACCGCCGCCGGCGTCGTCCGCATCGTGTACGGCGGCGGCAAGGGCACCGCCGAGATCCACCAGAACCTCGACTGGGTCCCCGGCGGCGTCGAGACCAACGACTGGTTCGGCGAGTCCATCGCCACCGTCGACTACGACGAGGACGGCTGCACCGACCTCGTCGTGGGCACGCCCAGCGAGGACGTCGGCACCCCCGTCGACGGTGGCTTCGTCGACGTCCTGCACGGCGCCCCCGGCGGCCTCGGCACCGGCGTCAAGAAGAACACCCACTTCGAGGAGGGCCTGGGCAACGGCTCCCTCAAGGCCGCCGCCCCGCAGGCCGGCGACCGCTTCGGCGACTCCGTCGCCGCCGGGGTCACCGCGGCCGGTGAACCCTTCATCGTGGCCGGCGCGCCCGGCGAGGCCGTCAGCGGCGCCGCCAAGGCCGGCGCGGCCTTCTACATCCACGGCGACACCAACATCATCGTCACCCAGGACAGCACCGACGTTCCCGGTGCGGCCGAGGCCAACGACGGCTTCGGCGGCTCGGTCGCGGCCGACACCAACTTCTTCGCCGTCGGCGCGCCCGGCGAGGCCATCGGCGAGGACGCGGGCGCGGGCAACCTGGCCGTCTTCTCCCACACCCTGACCTCGGCGGCCCTGCCCACCCCGAGGTTCGGCCTCGACCAGGACCTCGACACCGTCTCCGGCGGCGCCGAGGCCGGCGACCAGTTCGGCTTCTCCCTGGCCCTGGCCCCGTACCGGCCCTCCGGGGCGGCCAGTGCCACCGAGTCGATCCTCGCGGTCGGCGCCCCCGGTGAGGACCTCGACATCGACGGCGTCGCCAAGGCCGACACCGGCACCGTCCTGACCTTCCGTATCGCCGCCGCCGGCACCTACAGCCAGCTCAACGGCATCAACCAGGGCACCGCCGACGACGACGTCAGCGGCGGCTCCGAGGCCGGCGACCGCATGGGCGTCGCCCTGTCCGCCATCAACACCGCCCCGCGTGCCGTCAGCACCACGGCGACGATGAAGCTGGCCGTCGGAAACCCCAACGAGGCGGTCGGTACGGCGGCCAACGCCGGCGCCGTCCACACGTTCTCGCTCCTGGGTGCCCCCGGCGCCAACGACCGCTGGCTCGAGGCCGGTGACGGTGACGGCATCCCCGGCACCCCCGGCGCGAACCAGCAGCTCGGCAGCAGCATCCACTACACCGGCACCAAGCTGTACGTGGGCATGCCCCTCGGCCCGAACACGTACGGCACCCTGTACGCCCTGCCCCACTCCAACGTGACCGCCGGCGGCGCCGTCGCCGCCGTCACCACCTACCAGCCCGGCACGGGCGGCCTCCCGGCCGCCGGCGACCGCTTCGGCTACGCGGCCCGCTAAGGGTCGCGGTACGAGTTCTTCCCGGTACGACGACGGGGCGCCCGGTGAACTCCGGGCGCCCCGTCCGTCGTACCGGGAAGAACTCGAGAACGTGGACTACGCGATGTGGTCGTCCTGGAGTTCCGCCGTGTGGCGGTTGGTGAAGCGGTTCACCATCCGGTCGGCCTCGCGCTGCGGGAGCTTGGTGCCGTACGTCGCTTCCACGTCACCCCGGAACTGGCCCGAGGTCGGGTAGCTGCCGTCTATCGACTTCTTGAAGACCATGTAGTAGTCCTCCTCCGTCGGCGTCGGCTCCGGGGTGCCGCCGCCCGCACCCATCTCACGGGTACGGCCCGGACCCGCCGGGATCGGGAAGGTACCGGTGTCCTCCGGGGACGGCTCCGGGTCGGGCGCGGCCGGCTCGTCGTACTCCTGCTGCTCGAACACCCGCTGCTCGAACCGCTGCTGCTCGAACCGCCGCCGGTCGGCGAAACGTTGCTGCTCCTCGAACTGCCGCTGCTCTTCGAACTGCCGCTGTTCCTCGAACTGCTGCCGCGCCTCGTACTGCTGTGCCTCGTACTGCTCGGCCTGCTGCTGCTCGTCGGCCCACTGGGCGTACGCGGCCTCGGGGTCGTACGTCGGGTCGTAGCCGCCCTGGTACGCGATGGTCCGGGGGTCGCGCGCCTGGAGCCACGGATTCTGGGGCTCGGCGTTCTCCGGCTGCCCGGGGGCCCTGCCGCCCTCGGCGGCGGGGCGCTGCTCCTGGGCGGGTGCCGTGTCCGGGGTGTTCTGTACGGCGGTCGCCGCCTCCGGGGTACGACCGCTCGCGCTCGCGTCGGCCGCCTCCAGGGCGGGCTGGGGCGCCGCCGGCGAAGCGGAGACCGAGGCCGGTGTCGGGGCCGGGGGCAGCAGGGCCGGTTCGATGCCCGCCGCCGCCAGGCCCGAGGGGGCCGTCTCCGCGAGGGGGACGCCGTAGCGCGCCAGGCGCAGCGGCATCAGGGACTCCACCGGGGCCTTGCGCCGCCAGGCACGGCCGAAGCGCGCGTGCAGCCTGGCCTGGTAGACGAGACGTTCCTGCTCGAGCTTGATGACCTGGTCGTAGGAGCGCAGCTCCCACAGCTTCATCCGGCGCCAGAGGAGGAACGTCGGCAGGGGGGACAGCAGCCAGCGGGTCAGGCGAACACCCTCCATGTGCTTGTCCGCCGTGATGTCCGCCATCCGCCCGATGGCGTGCCGGGCGGCCTCCACCGCGACCACGAACAGCACCGGGATGACGGCGTGCATACCCACGCCCAGCGGGTCCGGCCAGGCCGCCGCACCGTTGAACGCGATCGTCGCCATCGTCAGCAGCCACGCCGTCTGGCGCAGCAGCGGGAACGGGATCCTGATCCAGGTGAGCAGGAGGTCGAGGGCGAGCAGGACACAGATACCCGCGTCGATACCGATCGGGAAGACGTAGCTGAAGTTCCCGAAGCCCTTTTTGATCGCCAGCTCACGGACGGCGGCGTACGACCCCGCGAAGCCGATCCCGGCGATCACGACCGCACCGGCGACGACCACGCCGATGAGCACCCGGTGCATTCGTGTCAGCTGCAGTGGCGCGGCCACCCGTACTCCCCTCCCAGTGCGTGTTGTTGCGCGCAACAGGGTGGCACATGTGTGCGGCGTACGTGTTGCCGAGACAAGGTCAGTTCTTCTTCGACGCTGAGGGCGACGCGGACGAGGCAGGCGCCTTTGCTGCCGACTTCGTCGCGGACTCGGACGGAGACGCGCTCGGCTTCGCCGACGAACTGGCCGACGAGGTGGGGGAGTTGGAAGGTGCGGGCGTGGCCGCGCCACCCTCGCCGTTCGCCGAGGAAACCTTCGCGACGGCCTCCTTGGCCGCCTTCTCCGCGGACTTCGCCAGACTGTCCGCGCTCGGCGTCTTCTCGCCCGCGAGCCCGGCACCGTTGTAGTCCAGGGTCACGACGACGTTCTCGACCCGGACGACGACCGTCTGCTGCCGGAACGACCCTTCCTTCTTCTTCAGGTCGTAGCGCACCGACGTCGCGTCGTCGCCCGCACCGGCCACCGGCACCGAGCGGGTGTTCTTCGCGCCCTCCGCCGACTGCGCGTCCTGCACCTGGCTCTCGTAGTACGCCGCCGCCAGCTCCTCGGCGGAACCGCGCGTCGCGGTCGACTCGAAGCGCAGCAGCGACACGTTCAGCCAGCGGAACTGGGAGCCCTTCACACCGTTGTTGACCAGGCTCGTCCAGGAGCAACTGCCGCGCGTCGACGTGTCGTTGGACGACCCCTCCTTGCCCGACTTCACACCCTTCGGGACAAGGTCCTTCAACGTCTTCTCCGACAGCACCGCACACGGCTCGGGCAGCTTCTCGTACGCCGCCGGCTGCACGGTCGGCGAAGCGCTCACGGTCTCGCCCGCGCCGGCCTCAGCCGTCTTCGCCGCGCTGTCGGGGGACCCCGACCCCGACCCCGATCCGGAGTCGGAGCCCGAGTCCGAGGAGCAGCCGACGGCCGCCAGGAGAAGAACGGGGACGGCGGCGAGGGCGGCGAGGGCGTGCTGCCGTCGCTTCGTCGTCACTACGGCGGTCCGGCTGCGCTGGTCTCGCTGTGCGGGTCGGTGCATGGTTCCTTCACTCATCGCGCTGTGGTTCCTGCGGCTCTCGGTTCCTGCGGTCGGATCGGGTCCGAGGGGCCACGGTACGCGGTGAGGGGGGCGCGCGGCCTTGCTTCACGCCCATCGCGGAGGGCCCGTACGACGCGAAACGGGCGCTCCGTCAGTCGAACGCGCCGGCGAGCTGCGAGGCCAGTTTCCGCGCCCTGTCCTGCATTTCCTTGCTGTCCGGGGCGGTGCCGAGCGTCGCCGGCTGCTCGACGTACTCGATCGTCACGATGACGTTGGACGTGCGGAACGCCACAGTTACCGTGCGCTGCTGGGCCGTTGAACCGGCGCCGCTCAGCTCGTCGTCGAGATACGCCTCGTCGCCGAGGCCGTCGAGGAGACGGGGCTGGAGGGCGGCGGCGGAGGTGTCCCCGTCGGCGCCCGTACCCGTGCCGGTTCCCGTTCCCGGGTCCAGGGAGGCCGAGGCCGCGTCGGTGGGCGTGGTGGTGGCGGAGGAGGAAGGGGACGCGGATCCGGTGGGCGTGGGGGTAGGGGTGGGCGTGGGGGTCGGGGTGGCGGAGGCGGCGGGCGCGGGTAGGTGCGCGGCGACCACCTTGCCGGCGAAGACATCCGTCGCCTGGCTGTCGTCGCTCACGGAGTTGTCGTACGAGACGACCCGTTCGAAGTCGACGAGGAGGTGGTCGGTGGCGTCCGTCGACTCCACCTTCCAACGGCAGCCGACCTTGCGGTCCGTGTTGTACGTGAGGGTCGACTCGCCCTCGTACGCCTGCTTGCGCTGGTCCTCGTCCGTGATCTGCCTGATGCCGGGCAGCAGCGAGTCGAGGGTGTCGTTGCTGACCACGGTGCAGGGCTCGGGGAGTGTGCGGTAACGGCCGGGCTGGGCCACGGGGGCGGTGGTGCCGCTGTCGCCGGGCTTGGCGTCCTCGGTGGTGTCACCACCGCCCGAGCCGCCGGTGCAGCCGGCCAGCAGTGCCGCGAGGAGGGCGGCGACGCCGGGTACGTAGGCCTTCCGCTGCACGGGCAGGTCCTCTCGACGATCTCAGGCGGTCTTTGGCTTGTCGATCATTGTGGGGCGGTACTCGCTCCAGTGTCCCCGCTGGTTATTCGCTTGCCGCGCAAGGGAGTCACCGGCAGACAATGTCTATCGCACGCACCACCGTGTACGCCGGTCCGGCATCCCTTTCGTTGACCTTGGCGCCGGTTTTGCGTTTCAGGACTTCTGTTGGTTTTCCGGGGGAATGAGGACGATATGTCGTACGTGGAAGTGCCGGGCGCGAAGGTACCCATCCGTATGTGGGCCGACCCGGCGTCGGTCGAGGACGGTGCGATGCAGCAGCTGCGCAACGTCTCGACGCTGCCGTGGATCAAGGGGCTCGCCGTCATGCCGGACGTGCACTACGGCAAGGGTGCGACGGTCGGTTCGGTCATCGCGATGCACGGTGCGGTGTGCCCGGCGGCGGTCGGGGTCGACATCGGCTGCGGAATGTCGGCGGTGAAGACCTCGTTGACGGCGAACGACCTGCCGGGCGACCTGTCCCGGCTGCGGTCGAAGGTCGAGGAGGCGATTCCGGTGGGACGGGGCATGCACGACAGTCCTGTTGACCCGGGTCGGCTGCACGGGTTCGCCGTCGGGGGGTGGGACGACTTCTGGGGGCGGTTCGACGGGGTTGCGGATGCGGTCAAATTCCGTCACGGGCGGGCTGAAAAGCAGATGGGGACGCTCGGAAGTGGCAACCACATGATCGAAATATGTCTCGATCAGTCAAACGTGGTCTGGTTGATGCTGCACTCCGGATCCCGGAACATCGGCAAAGAGCTGGCCGAGCACCACATCGGAATTGCCCAGAAGCTCTCGCACAATCAGGGCCTGGTCGACCGCGACCTCGCCGTGTTCGTCTCGGACACCCCGCAGATGGCGGCGTACCGAAACGATCTCTACTGGGCACAGGAGTACGCCAAGCACAACCGCTCGATCATGATGGCACTTCTGAAGGACGTCGTCCGTGGTGAGTTCAAGAAGGCGAAGCCCACCTTCGAGCCAGAGGTGTCCTGCCACCACAATTACGTTTCGGAGGAGCAGTACGAAGGGATGGACCTACTCGTCACGCGCAAGGGGGCCATCAGCGCTAGGGCGGGCGAGTTCGGCATCATCCCCGGCTCGATGGGAACCAGCTCGTACATCGTGAAGGGGCTCGGCAACGAGAAGGCTTTCAACTCGGCGTCGCACGGGGCTGGTCGGCGTATGAGCCGTAATGCCGCGAAGAAGCGCTTCACTCTACGGGATCTGGAGGAGCAGACGCGGGGAGTGGAGTGCCGCAAGGACTCCGGTGTGCTCGATGAGATTCCGGCTGCCTACAAGAACATCGACCAGGTGATGGCGCAGCAGAGCGACCTCGTCGAGGTCGTGGCGAAGCTGAAGCAGGTCATCTGTGTGAAGGGCTGACTACGAGGTCCCCGGCAGGTGACCGGGGGCCTCGCGCAGCTTGTCAATGATCGGCCGGAATGGGGACCTTCCCGGTTCGGAGACGCCAGAGGCGGATGTAGCAGCTCTTCTCGGTCCGACCGAGTTCCTTGGCTGACGCCGCGTCGTCGTTCAGTCGCAGCAGTACACGGTCTTCCCAGCCGCTCCAGCGGCGGCGGTCGGGAGCGATCCTCATGCCTGCCGGGCGGATCCAAGTGCTCAGGGAGTCGGCCGCCACCTGCTTACGCTCCAGAGACAGGCAGTCCTTGTAGTAGAGGTGGGCTGCCAATTCCTGGGCGTTCTCCTTCGTGTAAAGGATGTTGTAGATGCCGTCGCGCGCGTTGCGCTTCAGGGTGCGCTCGGCTCCTGTGATCTTCCCGGCGTAGAAGCACATGTAGGCGCCGATGGCCGTGCTCTGCGTGGTCAGAGAAACGAACGGGTATCCCTGGCCCGTATAGCCCACCGAGCCGTCCGCGTCGATGACTCCGCGGAGGTAGTCTCGCTGCGCGAACTGCCCGCGTGGCGGGGCAATCTCCTTGGACTTGCGACCGTAGGGCAGGCCGAGGTTGGTGAGCAGGGTTCTGGCTTCGAGGGAGCACAGCGTCCAGGTGGCCGAGTGATGGGTCGCGGCGAAATTCGTGGACCGTGTGCGTTCCGTGATGCTGCTGTTGTAGGGCGTCAGCCTCTGGAACTCGCGCAGGATGTCGATGTCCCGCGCGTTGATCTCGGCTGTCAGGCGCCCCTTCTGCCCCGTTCCCTTCGCCAGATGCCCATCGGCCTGCAAGAAGCCGAACATGTAGGCGTAGTCGGGGTCTTTGAGGTTCATGAACCCCGTCGTGTCGACGCCGAGGGCGTCGTCCAGAGTGAATTGCTGCGCGCTAGGCTCGCGTTCAGCCACAGGGAAGTCTGCCTTCCTTGATGGTCAGGCCCCGGTCGGGACGGCAATCCCGGCCGCGGGCCGTCGTTTTTATGTTGTGGCGCGAGCCTAGATCGGCTGTTCAGACGTCGTTCGGGCGATCGGTGATATTCACTCTTGTGGGTTATGTGGGCCGTAAGTGCGTATCTGTCCACAGAGTGTGGACTTACTTCGGGGCGTGCTTCACCGCGTAGATCATCACGAACGCCACCAGGTGGATGCCGAAGAGGAAGTACGCCAGGTAGTACCAGACGTAGCGTTCGCGCTGCTTCTCCAGGGCCAGGAGTCGTTTTTCCTGGTCCTGGTCCTGGTCGCGGGCGGTCGTGTCATCCGCGTCGTCCGTCATCACGCGTCCCTGTGGACCTTCGTGTTCGAGGCCTGGGCGCGGGGGCGCAGGACCAGGAGGTCGACGTTGACGTGGCTCGGGCGGGTCACCGTCCAGGTGATCGTTTCCGCCACGTCGTCCGCCGTGAGGGGTTCGGCGACGCCCTCGTAGACCTTGGCCGCCTTCTCCGTGTCGCCCGAGAAGCGGGTCAGGGCGAACTCGTCCGTCTTCACCATGCCCGGCGCGATCTCGATGACCCGGACCGGCGTGCCGACGATCTCCAGGCGCAGGGTCTCGGCGAGGACGTGGGCGCCGTGCTTCGCGGCGACGTAGCCTCCGCCGCCCTCGTACGTGCCGTGGCCCGCGGTGGAGGAGACGACCACGATCGTGCCGTCGCCGCTCGCCGTCAGGGCGGGGAGGAGGGCCTGGGTGAGGTTGAGGGTGCCGATGACGTTCGTCTCGTACATCTGGCGCCAGTCGGCGGGGTCGCCGGTGGCCACGGGGTCGGCGCCGAGTGCGCCGCCCGCGTTGTTGACGAGGACGCCGATGGTCTTGAAGGCGGTCGCGAACTCGTCCACCGCCGTGCGGTCGGTGACGTCCAGGGGGTATGCCGTTGCCTGGCCGCCCGTCGCGTTGATCTCCTCGGCCAGCGCCTCGATGCGGTCCTTGCGGCGGGCCGTCAGGACGACGCGGTAGCCGGCCGCGGCGAGCCGACGGGCCGTCGCGGCGCCGATTCCGCTGCTCGCGCCGGTGACCACGGCGATGCGGGAGGCGGCGGACGGGGCGGCGGTGGCCATGGGACTGCTCCTCGGGGTGTTCGGCGTATGTACCGGGCTGGCTGAGCTGCTGCCCAGGATAGGCAGGTGGGACGCGTGGTCGGCGGGGTGTCCGGAGGGTGGGCCGGTGCCGGGCTGCCGGGAGCGGGCGACGGTGGGAAACTGGGGTGGGTGATCCGCGGCAACGGAGGTGGATCATGGGAGAAGCACGTGAGGTCATGGACCGGCTCACGGAGGCGATCACCTCGGCGGACGTCAAGGCCATCGCCGAGCTCTACGCACCCGACGCGGTCGCCGTCACCCCAGACGGCGGGAAGCTCCTCGGGCGCGACAACATCGTGGAGTACTGGCGGCAGATGACGGACGCGGTGCCCGAGGGCACGTACGAGTCCGTGGAGGCGTACGAGATCGGCGACACAGCCGTGGACGAGGGTTACTTCAGCGGGCGGAACACCGGGCCGATCGCGCTGCCCTCCGGCGACCATCTGCCCGCGACGCAGAAGGAGTTCCGTATCCGGGGCGTCGACCTCGCGACGGTCAGGGACGGTCACATCGTCGACTACCGGCTCTACTTCGACCAGATGGAGTTCCTGGGGCAACTCGGGCTGCTGCCCGCCGAGTTCTCCTGACCCGTCCCTGTCCCCGCGTTCCTCGGTCAGTCGCCTCGCGGGGCGTACATGATCACGGCCATCCCCGCGAGGCAGACCAGCGCGCCCGTCACGTCCCAGCGGTCCGGACGGTAGCCGTCCGCCGCCATGCCCCAGGCCAGCGAACCGGCGACGAAGACACCGCCGTACGCGGCCAGGACGCGGCCGAACTCCGCGTCGGGCTGGAGCGTGGCGACGAACCCGTACGCGCCCAGCGCCAGCACACCCGCGCCGATCCACGCCCAGCCCCGGTGCTCGCGTACGCCCTGCCAGACCAGCCAGGCGCCGCCGATCTCGAACAGTGCGGCGACGAGGAAGAGGATCACGGAGCGGAGGACCGGTGGCATGCGGGCAGCTTCGCATGCCACCGGTCCTCCGCTCCGTGATCC
>NZ_JARAXP010000047.1:0-2477 GCF_033793965.1 Streptomyces sp. ME02-8801-2C
GGGTCTGGCACAGATCTTGGGGAGCGGTCGCAGAGGGTGACGATGTCGTTCGATTGAAAGGGTCGTCATGATCCCGGCTGCCGGGCTCAAACGGTCACCTCGTAGCCTCCGCACATGATTGATGATCCGTTCCGGTGCCGCTGCGTTCTCTGTCATGACTACGGTGACCGAGACGAAGCGGACCGCCTTGGTCTGACGATCATCGAGAATGTGCAGCAGCACGGATGGCACGTTGTGATGGTTCCCGAGGACGAGATCGGTCCTGGATTCGCCTACACGATCGGCCTCTCGCACACTCACGGCGTACCTGAACTCGCCATGTTCGGGCTCGATGTCCACGCCATGCACCGCATGCTCAACAGGCTCGGAGCGAAGGCCGCCACGGGCGCTGTACTGGCTGATGGCCAGAGACATTCTGACGTTGCCGACGGTCGCCAAATCGCGCTCAGGCAGGTGCATCTCCGCTGGTACCGGACCTTCTTCGGGCGAGCCATCGGGTTCTACCGGCGGCCTCCTTTTCCCGTGTTGCAAGTTGCGTGGCCCGACGTGGATGACCGCTTTCATTGGGAAGAACAGGCTGAAAAGAGGCATCGGGAGTCACAGCCTCAGCTGTGGCTGCCACCGAGTGAGCATCCTGTCGGGACCTGGACGACCGAACTCTGACCGCGAAGGTACCGACCAACGACAGACCAGCACCGTCATGAGGAGCTACTGGAGCAGGATCATTTTTCGGAGCAGTTCGAATCCGGCTCTGCCGTAGAGCTGCCTCTTGATCTTTTTGATGCGGTTCACAGCGCCCTCGATGCTGCCTGAGCTCCAGTCGAGAGTGAGTCCGGCTGTCACGGCGTCGAGGTCCCGGAGCAGATGGAGTGCGAAGCCGGTGAGGCCGGGTAGCTGGCTGGCATCGACTGCGTCGATCCAGGCAGGGAGCGTGGCACCGAGGCGGTCGGTGAGTATTTCGCCGAAGCGGCGGACGTGTCCGGCCGCCTTGTCCAATTCAGGGCAGCGGGCCAGGACCTCCTTCAGGCCGGCCCGGTCTTCCTCGTTCAGGGCGGTGGGGTGGCGGGTGAGCCAGCCGGTCACCTGCCGCACCGTCGGCGGCCGGGGCGGCGCCGGGGACGGAGCCCCGCGCAAGGTGGCGATGTGAGCGCGGACCATGGCGTAGTTGACGGGAGCGTGCTCGGCAACCAGTTCGCTGTGCAGTCGGGTGGCGCTGGTGCATCCCTCGGCGAAGCGTCGCTCCAGGTAAGGCTTGTAGGGGTCCAGCCTGCTGGGCCGGGGCCGGTTCTCGCGGAAGGTGTCCTGCCAGCGTGCGGCGTTCGCGTACCGGAGCACGGTGTTGAGGCCCCAGCCCAGGTGCCGGGCGATCGCCCGGCGTGAGTGACCTTGGGCAAGCATCTCGTGAACCAGTGCGTGTGCTGCCTTCTTCCGCTCGGCCCGCCGACCGACGGGTTCCGAGTCGTCCTGCGGCCGCCCGGAAGCCAGCTGCGTGGCCTTCGGCAACATGCCGCTGGGTGAGGGCCCACGCAGGCAGTCGCGGTGGGCGGCGACGCAGGTCTCCACGGCCCGGCCGAGGCCCTGCCACAGATGGAACCGGTCAGCGACCTGCAGAGCATTGGGGGCACCGCGCCGGGCGCCCTCGGCGTAGGCGCCCGCCCGGTCCCGGCAGATGACCTCTACACCGGGGTGGCGGGTCAGCCAGGCGGCCAGCGGCCCGGCTTCACGGGTCGGGAGCACATCGACCACGCGATGGTCTTCGACGCTGGTCAAGACGGTGGAGTAGGCCTGGCCGCGACGGATCGCGAAGTCGTCCACACCCAGCACCCGCGGCGTGTTGAACCGCGGATCGGGCAGTGCCATGACCCTGCGTAACAAGGTCATCCTTCCCGCGCCGAAGTTCAGCTGGGCCGCCAGCCGGGCGCCGGCCCGTCCGGCCAGGGCGAGCCCCACTCGCTCCAGGGCGTGGTTGAGCCGCGTGGTGAACCGTGCATGCGGGGCGGCCAGCCGGGAGAACGGCTCGGCGAACGTCCGGCGCGGGCAGCCCCCGGCTCCACAGATGAAGCGCCGAACCGTCAGCCGGATCACAAAGCCCTGCTCAGCGAGCGGAAGGTCCTTCAGCCTGCGCTGGTAACGGTCGTGGACTCGGTCCGAGAAGCGGCCACAGTCCGGACATGTAGCCCCGGCCGCGCGGCCTCTCGCCATCACCTCGACCGAGCCGAACGCGGCCGTAACCGCCTCGACCTCCACATCGTCGATCCCGTCGAACACCAGCGAGTCCCAGAACGATGCATCGGTCAGCATGACCAGCACCATCACCGCCCGCAACCGACGACAGCAGCTCTTGGCAGACACCTGAGGGAGCGTCAGTTCTGACCACCGGACGACACGGCGTACGCGATCTCACGCGAACTCGACTCCTCACGATCGAACATCGAGGTAACGCTCCGCGACGGCGCCCCAAGATCTGTGCCAGAACC
>NZ_JARAXP010000048.1:0-2371 GCF_033793965.1 Streptomyces sp. ME02-8801-2C
GTCGCGCCGGCGCCTCCGTGGTTCGGCGTGAGGGCCGGTATCGGGTTGTCGGCGGCGAACAGTGTCACCCCGGCCCGACCGGCACCTGCTTGCGAGGCGGTCGCCGTGCCGCGTGACTCCGGCGCCCTCGCCGACTTGAGGCGGTCCTGTCCCTGGACGGAGACCGAAAGCACCACCCCTTCAGCTCGCCGTGATGCGGGCGTTCACCCGGCGCATCCAGTCCTGGTCGGTGTGCCAAGTGGGGTGGTGCGGGGCCGCGTTGGAGGTGAGGACGACCCCGTGGAAGCCCGCCGCCAGGCAGCGGTCGACGACGAACTCGGCGAGGTCCTTGCCGACCGCGTCGTCCTCGAAGCGCGTCAGCAGTGGCGTGTAGCCGACGACGCCCTCGCCGAGGACGGCGGGGACACCACGCCGGCGGGCGAAGTCGGCGACGGAGTCGACCCAGCCGGCCAGCGTCTCCCGCATGGCCTCCCGGTGCGCCGCGTAGTTCTCGTAGAGCCACAGGTCCCAGCGGTCGGGGTCCACCCAGTCGTGCGCGTAGAACAGTTCGCGCGGGATCCCGGTGGCGGCCAGCCGCCAGGGCTCGTCCGGCTGGTAGTCGGCGAAGGCGGGCGCGTCCGGGCGCAGCATGGCGGCCAGTTCGGGGGTGGGCCAGGCGGCCGTCTCGGGTGCCGCCTCGGTGCCGTGTCCGAGCCCCACCGCCTCGTAGAGCGCGCCGAGCACGCCGTAGACGTAGAAGTGGAAGTGCGCGATCCGCGCCCCCTGCGGCAGGTCGTCGATCTCGCTCGGCCAGGGTTCGCCCAGTGAGTAGGTGACGGGGATGCCGGGGTGCCGGGCCTGCAGCAGTTTCACCGCACGGTCGAGAGGGCCGTGCAGGTAGGCGTAGTGGGTGACGCCGTCGCGCGGTACGAGGGAGCAGTTGTCGACCTCGTTGTGGACCTCGACGTAGGCGACCTGTTCGGCCAGTCCGCGCTCGGTGAGGAAGTCCAGCAGCCCCGCGAGCGCTTCGGCCACCGCCTCGGCACGGTCCGGGCCGGGTACCTCGGCCAGGGCGCGGTGCCAGGTGTCGGTGTCGGCGAAGCTGGGTGACTGCTGGTACTCCCAGGAGGACACGATCACCTTGCAGTCGTGGCGGGCGGCTGCCTCGAACAGCTCTACGAGCCGGCGGCGGCCGTCCAGCGGATAGCCGCCTCGCACGTTGTACCAGCGGGTGCGCTGCCCGAACTCCTTGCCCAGTCCCCGGACCTGGAGCGACTCGGGCTCGGGGACGCGTCCGGAGAACAGCAGGAAGGGCATCGCGCAGATACGCACGGTGTTGAAGCCCCGCTCCACCGCCTCCGTGAAGGCGCGGTCGATGTCGGCGAACGGCTCGCCGGGGCCCGCCTGGGTGTACCAGCTGAAGTCCCACAGGGTGATGGCCATTGCTTGCTGCTGTGTGGTCATGTGTGTGGTCATGAAGGCACGGTAGCTCAATTCATTATTTATGAATAATACTTGACAGGGGTGGCGGGACTGCCCAGTCTCAAGTGCCATGACCGAATCCACCCTTCCGTCGCGGCGTACCGTCGTCGCGGCAATCGGCGCCCTCGGCTTCGTCGCCCTTCCGGCTTGGCCGGCGACCGCACAGGACGCGAACACTCCGGTGCTCGAAACCCCGGTGCTCGACACCCACCCCGCCACCGAGCCCTCCGGCACCCATGTGCGGGACGTCGGCGGCACCCAGGTCGTCTTCCAGTACGGCGCGGTCCTCCCCGCCTTCGACGGCTGGCGCACCCATGAGCCCACGCGCGACTACCTCTCCCTGGACCGGAAATGGCGCTTCCGCTTCGATCCCGCAGATCGGGGGCTCGACGAGGGCTGGCAGTCCGCGCATCACGACGACCGGGCGTGGGGTCGTATCGACGTCCCGGCGGCCTGGGACCTCCTGGACACCCCCGGATTCGGCTCGCAGGACGCCCCCTTCGCCAAGGGCACCGCCTTCAGCGACGGCTACGCCTGGTACCGCACCACCGTCGACGTGCCCGCCTCCTGGCGTGACCGGCACATACGCATCGCCTTTCTCGCGGCCGGATACAGCGCCGAGGTCTGGCTCGACGGCAGGCATCTCGGCAAGCACGAGGGCGCCAACTCTCCCTTCGCGCTTCCGGTGGCGGGGGCGCTGAGGCCGGGCGCGCGCCAGACGCTCGCCGTGCGGGTCTTCCGCCGGGCCAGCTACACCGACTACACGGCCTCGGCTCCCCAGCCGGTCACGGACGACCACGAGCTGCCGTACAAGCCCGTCGACCACTGGCCCTACGCGGGCCTCACCCGGTCCGCCTGGATCGAGGCGGTCCCGCAGGTCACCATCGCCAAACTGCTCGTCGCCGGCGCG
>NZ_JARAXP010000004.1:0-893406 GCF_033793965.1 Streptomyces sp. ME02-8801-2C
GGAGCGTCGGCAACCGACGACAACGCGGCTGGGGGTCCCCCCTCTGGGGGAGTGCGTGCCACACCCCGCGTCTGCGACATGATCGGCCGGACAGGTCCTGGGGGTGGGGGAGGGGGTTCGGACGGCTCCCGCTATCGCGGTGCGATCGCCTTGAGCCAGTCGTCGACGGCGAGGACATCCGCCCACTGCGGGAACAGCTTCTCGGTGAGCATCCGATGGACCTCGGCGTCGGTGTCGAGGCAGGCGTCCGCCAGGACGGTGAGGCCGAAGTCAAGGTCGACGGCGTGCCACAGGGTGGACAGCACCACAGCGCTGGTGGCGATGCCGGTGAGAACGAGACTGTCGACATCGCGGGCCCTGAGCACCAGGTCGAGGTCGCTGCCCGAGAACGCGCTCCCGCGCCTCTTGGTCACCACCACGTCGCCCTGCTGGGGTGCGACGTCGTCATGGATCTCGGTGCCGGGGGCGCCCTCGGTGAACAGGCCTGCCCGCACGGCGTTCGTCATCACCTTGTTGCGAGGGCTGACTTCCGGATCGCCCGGCCGTAAGCCGAGCCGCACGTAGATCACGGGGATGCCGGCAGCCCGGGCACCGTCGATCGCCCTGCGCAGGCGCGTCAGATATCCGGAACCGTCGTCGGCAATGGCCACGACATCCCGTTGGACGTCCATCACCAGAAGTGCGCTGTTCGCCATGCTCGCCTTCCCTTCCCCGTTGGTAAAACACTTAATGCTGTCCAGGTAGAGGCAAGGTCTCTGATCTGCGGTTTTGCCGCGGGGCGCGACATGCCCCCAGCAAGCTCGCGCCCGACGAACTCAGCCCAGATACCCCATCCGGTGACTGATCTCCCCCGCACCCTTCACCAGCAGCGGCGCCATCTCGTGCAACCGCTCAGTGGTGAACCGGTACGACGGCCCCGACGCGCTCACCGCCGCCACGACCGCACCCGTGTGGTCGCGGATCGGTGCCGCCATCGCGTGCAGGCCGATCTCCAGTTCCTCCTGCGTCCACGCGTACCCCCGCTCGCGCGCCTCCGCGAGGTCCTTCTCCAGTTTTGTCTTCGCGGTGATGGTGTGCGGGGTCACCTTCTGCAGGCCGGCCCCGTTCAGCAGCGCGGCGCGCTCCTTCGCGGGGAGGTGGGCCAGCAGGATCTTGCCGCTGGAGGTGGCGTGCAAGGGAGTCAGCTGGCCGACCCAGTTGTACGCGCTGACAGCCCCCGGGCCGCGTGCCTCGAACAGGTTGACCGCGTAGTGCTCCTGCAGCACGGCGATGTTGACCGTCTCGCCGATGTCCTCCGCGAGCTGTTCGCAGACCGGACGGCCCTGCTGTGTGATGTCGATACTGCCCGTGACCGCGCCGGCCAGCCGCACGATGCCGAAGCCGAGACGGTACTTGCCGCGCTCGCCCGCCTGCTCCACGAGACCGCGTGCCTCCAGTGCGCCGAGCAGCCGGAATGCGGTGGATTTGTGAACATCGATCTCGGCGGCGACCTCGCTGACGCCTGCCTCGCCGCGCTGGGCGAGAATTTCCAGAACGCTGATCGCGCGGTCGACCGACTGCACTCCGCCGGCCTGTGAAGTGGACGTCTCGGGTTCTGTGCTGTGGTTGCTCACAGCGAAACTATACGCGCAGTAAAAAACACTGCTGCAAGTAACAGCTCTGAAACCAAGACCTTGCACGTTGCGCGTCCCGCAACCTGGTGCGCATAACGCGACTGGATTAGCATGCCTCGCGTATCTACGGCGCGAGCGAGACGAGAGATCATGGCTCCCCTGCAATACGACTTCGTGATCGTCGGCGGCGGATCGGCCGGCAGCGCACTTGCGAACAGGCTCTCCGCGGACCCGGCGAACCAGGTGCTGGTCCTGGAGGCCGGCCGTCCCGACTACCCGTGGGACGTCTTCATCCACATGCCCGCGGCCCTCACCTACCCCATCGGCAGCCGCTTCTACGACTGGAAGTACGAGTCCGAACCCGAACCCCACATGGGCGGCCGGCGCATCTACCACGCGCGCGGCAAGGTACTCGGCGGCTCCAGCAGCATCAACGGCATGATCTTCCAGCGCGGCAACCCCATGGACTACGAGCGCTGGGCGGCCGACGCCGGCATGGAGAGCTGGGACTACGCGCACTGCCTGCCGTACTTCCGGCGCATGGAGAACTGTCTCGCCGCCGACCCCGACGACGAGTTCCGCGGCCACGACGGCCCCCTCGTCCTCGAACGCGGCCCCGCCACCAACCCCCTCTTCGGCGCCTTCCTCAAGGCCACCGAGGAAGCCGGGTACGCGCCCACCGACGACGTCAACGGCTACCGGCAGGAGGGCTTCGCCAAGTTCGACCGCAACGTCCACCGGGGACGCCGGCTCTCCGCGTCCAAGGCGTACCTCAAGCCCGCCCGGAAGCGGCCCAACCTCACGGTCAGGACGCGTGCGTTCGTGAACCGCGTCCTGTTCGAGGGCAAGAAGGCCGTCGGCGTCGAGTACCAGCGGGGCAAGGGGGCACCCCAGCAGGTCCGCGCCAAGGAGG
The DNA here is from genome assembly GCF_033793965.1 of Streptomyces sp. ME02-8801-2C. Classification (NCBI taxonomy): domain Bacteria; kingdom Bacillati; phylum Actinomycetota; class Actinomycetes; order Kitasatosporales; family Streptomycetaceae; genus Streptomyces; species Streptomyces sp. ME02-8801-2C. The sequence continues at coordinate 2,527 of NZ_JARAXP010000004.1, forward strand.
TCATCCTCTGCGGCGGCGCGATCAACTCCCCGCAGCTCCTCCAGCTGTCGGGCATCGGCAACGCGGAGGAACTGAGCGCCCTGGGCGTCGACGTCGTCCACGACCTCCCCGGGGTCGGCGAGAACATGCAGGACCACCTGGAGGTGTACGTCCAGTACGCCTGCAAGCAGCCCGTGTCCATGCAGCCGTATCTCGCGAAGTGGCGTGCCCCCTTCATCGGCCTGCAGTGGCTGTTCCGCAAGGGGCCCGCCGCCACCAACCACTTCGAGGCAGGCGGCTTCGCGCGCAGCAACGAGGACGTCGACTACCCCAACCTGATGTTCCACTTCCTGCCCATCGCGGTCCGTTACGACGGCTCGGTGCCCGCCGGCGGCCACGGTTACCAGGTGCACGTGGGCCCCATGTACTCCGACGCCATCGGCTCGGTGAAGATCAAGAGCAAGGATCCGCGCGAACATCCGGCGCTGCGCTTCAACTACCTCTCCACCGAGCAGGACCGGCGGGAGTGGGTCGAGGCGATCCGGGTCGCGCGCAAGCTCCTCAACCAGCCCGCCCTCGCCCCCTACAACGACGGCGAGGTCTCGCCGGGGGCCGAGGTGGCGTCGGACGAGCAGATCCTCGACTGGGTCGCCAAGGAGGGCGAGACGGCTCTGCACCCGTCCTGCACCTGCAAGATGGGGCCCGCGGAGGATGACATGGCGGTGGTCGACCCCGGGAGTATGCGGGTGCATGGTGTGGACGGGTTGCGCGTCGTGGACGCTTCCGTCATGCCCTATGTCACCAACGGCAACATCTACGCGCCGGTGATGATGATCGCCGAGAAGGCCGCCGACCTGATCCTCGGCAAGCAGCCGCTGCCGGCCTCCAAAGCGGCGTACTACCGTCTGCGTGACGCCGAACAGGCCGGGTAGACCTTGGCCGAGTCGGAACTGCGGGGGCTCCGGGAACTGCTGGAGCGCGTCCGTTATGAGGTGCTGCCCGCCAAGGCGACCGAGGAGAAGGTCCTCGCCCACGTCCCGCGCGATGTCGTCGTCACGGTGACGGCGTCGCCGGTCAAGGGGCTGGAGCCGACCCTCGACCTCGCCGGTCGACTGGCGGCGCACGGTTACCGCGTCGTCCCGCATGTGCCGGCCCGGCTGCTGCGGGACGACGCGCATCTCAAGGACGTCGTCGACCGGCTGAGGGAGACAGGCGTGAGGGATGTCTTCGTGCCCGCAGGTGACGCGAATCCGGCCGCGGGGTCCTACGAGAGTGCCCTGCCGGTGCTGCGCAGGCTGGGCGAGTTGGGCAGCCCGTTCACGCACGTCGGCGTCACCGGATACCCGGAGAGCCATCCGCTCATCCACGACGACGTCACCATCCAGGCCATGTGGGACAAGCGCGAGCACGCCACGTACATCGTCAGCAACCTGTGCTTCGACGCGCGCGTGCTGGGGGAGTGGGTGGCGCGGGTGCGGCGCCGGGATGTCTCGCTGCCGGTGTACGTGGGTGTCGCGGGGCCCGTGCAGCGGGCGAAGCTGCTGTCCATGGCCACGAAGATCGGCGTGGGCGAGTCGACGCGCTTCCTGACCCGGCACCCGTTGTGGTTCCTGCGGTTCGCGGCGCCCGGGGGGTACTCGCCGGAACGGCTGCTTTCGCGTGCGGAGGGGGCGTTGACGGCGCCCGGTGCGGGGGTGGCGGGGCTGCACCTGTTCACGTTCAACCAGGTGGCGGAGACGGAGCGTTGGCGGCGCGCTGTGCTGGAACGGTTGGGCGGCTGAGGGTCGCCTCGTGGGCGCCCTGGGTGCGGTGCGTTACTGGAGGCTGTTGACGGTGACACCCTGGACCGGGCGGTGGGCGCCTACCCGGCCGACCGGCACCGCGCCGCCGCCGAGCCCGTCCCGGCGCCGACGCGCCGGACTTCAAGGGCAGCAAGCTGCCCACCCCGTCGACCAAGTGATCACACCGTAGAGGAGGTCATGGCGGCCCGACGGCCGCTATGACCTCCTCTACCACTCTCCGTGCCCCGCCTACTCTGCCGTCCTGTCGGCACGGGGACGGGGCAGGCCCGGCGCCGGTCTTCTTCGGGGCGAAGCCTGTCAGGCCGAGGCCTTCAGATACCCTGAGTGCGCCACATGGCCGAGGAAGGTGAACCGGGTCTCGCCGGCCATGTGCTTCTCGAAGGCCTCTTTGATACCCGGCCACTTGGGGTGCCCGAAGTCGTCCAGGACGACGATGCCGCCGGGCGCGATGATCTGCTCGGCCCACTCCAGGTCCGCCGCGACACCGGCGGCGGAGTGGTCGCCGTCGACGATGATCACGCCGTAGGAACGGTCGGAGATCAGGGCGCGCACCTCCGGATCCTCGGAGAAGCCCTGCTGGACCCGGGTCGCCGCACCGGCCGCGCCCGCGAGCGCCAAGTTGACGCGCACCGCGGAGCCCTGCACGGGAGCGCCCGAGGCGTCGTCGCGCATGCTGGCGCCGGGCTGCAACTGGGTGCCCGCGAGCGGATCGACGATCGTCAGCTTCGGTTCCCGACCGGCGCGCTCCAGCATCCGGATCAGGGCCGCGCCGAACATCCCGTACAGGGTGCCGATCTCCAGGACCTCGTCGTTCGGCGGGTCCAGCAGCGGTACGGCCGACAGTTTGCCGACGATGTTCATCGTGCCGCCGGCGATACGGCCGACCCCGAGCGCCTCCATCGCGATGAGCAGCCGGAACGCCTGGGCGACATTGCGCTCGGAGCCGTCCTTGTCCCCGGTGACCTGCGCCAGCTCGTCGATCGCCTGGTCGATGTGGTGCGCGGACGGCAGCCGGGCCATGCCGCGCCCGGTGCCGTCGAAGAACAGTTCCAGGGGGCGCAGGCGGCTGCGCGATTTCTGCAGTTCCTGCTGCAGCTTCTGCAGTTCCTCCTGCAGCGCCGCATCCGAGGTGTTCCTGACCGTCGAGTAGTCCCGGAGGGCGCGGCGGACATGGCGCTCTATGCGCTGATCTATGAGGTCGGCTAAAGGGCGCAGAGTGCGCCGGGCAGTTCTGCTGGTGAGAAGCGGCATCTCTGGATGCTAGGGCGCCCACAGCTGGCCCACAACTGTCGGAAGCCCACCAGACAGGCGAAGCACACATGACGTCTGGGCCACGGGACGCTCAACCTCGATTCGTCAGCGGGACTGGGTGGTTGACCTGATCGACAGTTCGCCCGTAGTGTCCTCGGGCCGTTCGAGGTGGGCCGTCGCGTGACGCCGCGGGTGCGGCGGGCTCCACGGGCCCGGAGTGCTGCCGGTTTCCTCCTTCCTGGTCCTTGCCGGAGTGGTGCCCGGCCGTCAGGTGATGGCCGGGAGGGCGGTGAGCCGCTGCCGGCAGGTGGTGAACGCTTGGGCCCTGGGCTGCCCAGGGCCAGGTCGCGTCGACGCGTAGCCATCGGCGGCGGCATGGTCGGCGAGGCGGCGGGAAGGCGGTAGGGGCGGAAGCGGATGTCTCCGGTTCGGCGTCGGCCAGGTCCTCGATGTCGTGCTCGCAGGACAGCGACCGACACCGCTTCGAGTCTCGACCAAAATGATATCTACTTCCGCCGGTCAATGGTATCGTTTTCGTGGCGCAAGTCTTCGCGAAGGGACCATCCGCATGGCCAGAACCGTCATCGACCTCGACGAAGACATGGTCATCGAGGCCATGCGCATCTTCGGCACCAAGACCAAGGCCAAAGCTGTCCGCCTCGCCATGGAGGACGCCGTCAAGAGGCACCTTCGACAGGAGGGCTTCGACGCCATCGAGGCCGGTGAGTTCGACTTCAGTGAGATCGTGGAGAACACCGGCCCCCGCAACGCCGACGGCTCTCTCAAACACACCGGCGACGGCGACGGAGCCCGGGTCGCCTGATGCAGGACGGCTACCTGGTCGACAAGTCCGCCCTGGCCCGCTGGGTGAAACCAAACGTCAAGGATGTACTCAAGCCCCTGCATGAGCGGTACCTCCTCGCGGTGTGCCGACCCACCGAGTACGAGATGATCCACTCCGCACGGGACAGCTCAGAGGCGACCCGGATCAGCACCTGGCTCCACGCCTTCGACTACCTCCACACCGACGACCAGACCTTCGCCCGCGCTCTGGAAGTCCAGCGCCACGCTCTCAACGCGGGCTTCCATCGCGCGCTGTCCCTCCCGGACCTGCTGATCGCCGCCACGGCGGAACTGCACCGGCGGACAGTCCTCCACTACGACGGCGACTTCGACATGATCGCCTCCCTCACCGGCCAGCCCGCCGAATGGGTCGTACCGCCCGGCAGCGCCGACCGCTGAGCAGATCGAGGACCGCCGCCCCCGGACGCCCCCTCGGGCCGGTCTTGTCAGACGGTGTCGAACCCGCCGGCCTTGACGCCCGCCACGAACGTGACGAACGAGGCGGCGGCGATGTCGAGAACCGGACCGGTCGGGTTCTTGGAGTCGCGGACGGGAGCTACCCCGTGTGAGGCGACGAGGTTGGTGGCGGCCTCGACGCAGTTGCCGCCGTTGTTGCTGTAGGAGGACTTGAACCAGCGGGGGGAGTCGGTGGTCACGGAGTGCCCTTTCGTAACTGGTTGATCATCGCCACGGATGCCGTGTGGGACAACGCCTCGGCCTGTAGTTGATGGTAGGCCGTCAGCATGGGCATCACGGAGGTGCTCTCTCGGTCCAGATGCCCCTGAGCTTGGGACTCGGCGTAGCAGACCACGGCCCGATCCGGCAGGGTCAGGAGATTCACGGGCAGATCGAACGTGCGACGCTCACCGATCTCGTACCGTGCCACCTGTAGCAGCGTGTTCGGCAGTTCGGCGAACTCGACCAGGCGTGCCAGCTGGGCCTCCATGACGGAGTTCCCGCCGATGGGACGGCGGATGCAGCTTTCGTCCATGGTCACAAACATCATGGGGGGGGCGGGGCCTTGCCAGCGCCGACTGCCGCTCCGCCAGGAACGAGACACGTTCATCGGCCTGTTCAGGAGTGATGGCACCGCGCCGCACGGCGCTGTCCGCCAATACCCGCGCGTACTCCGGGGTCTGCAACAGGCCGGGGATGATGCCGATTTCGTACAGCCGGATCTCTACCGCCCGGGCCTCGTACCCGACGTACTCCGGGAAGCCCTCCAGCAGGCTGCCGTGGCGGATCTCGCGCCACAGGCGTTCGAACGTGTCGATCGTGTCGCCGGTCCCGAAGGCAAGGTCAGCGCTCCGCGAGAAGCGGAGAGTTGGCATCTTGCGACCAGTTTCCACGGCCGAGACATGCGTGCTGGAGTACCCCAGCTTCGGGGCGAGCTCTTCCTGCGTCCATCCGTGTGCCTCCCGGGACCTGCGCAGGCGAGCGCCGAAGGCGGCTTGCGGGCTGGTCTCGGGATTCAGTTCCTTGCGATTCACCATTCTCCGGCTAACTCTCCGTTCGTGGCCCACAAGTTGAAGAGGTACTGACTGTAGACCACGATGAACTCGCTTGGTAGTGGAATGACTACGGAGGGGAGTCGTGATGGCTGTGCAGAACCTTCCCGCAAGCGGACAGCGGCTTCGGCCCGCCCACGTTCCGGAACCCGGCACGCTCATGGTGGACATCGGCCGTGACTGCGTGGGCGAGTTCCGTGGAGTCGCCGGCCCGCACTGGTTCCTGCGGCCGGTGTGCGGCGGAACCGAATGGGAGGCGAAGCCCGAGCACGTCCGCCTCGCCACACCCGCCGAGCGTCTCAGCGCCAGGACGGCGCGCGAGAACGCCAGAAGCCGGGGAGAGGTCGCGTGACCCACAACAACCTCGTCGAGCCCGCCGGTTCAGCAGCGCCGCACGCCGAACTCGTTGACTGTCCTGACTGCCAGGAACTCGACCGGGCCGAAGCCGCTGCCAGAGCGGAAGGGGACGCGAGCAAGGCGACCGACTGCCGCGTGCTGCGCGCTCGACACCGGGTCGGCTCTCGGCACACCCACACCGAAGGAAACCAGAATGTCGACGCTCATTGAGCCGCCCACCCGCGAACCGCTTGCCGATGTCCGGTCGCTTGAGCTGGAGATCACCGGCAAGTGTCAACTGGCCTGTGTGCACTGCCTGTCCGAGTCCAGCCCGCAGGCATCCCATGGGGATATGACCCCGGAGGACTGGCGTACGGTCATCATCGATGCTGCCGCCCTCGGTATCCGGACCGTTCAGCTCATCGGGGGTGAGCCGACAGCGCACCCGCAGTGGCGGGAGTTCGCCGAACTCGGGCTCTCGCTCGGGCTGCATGTGGAGGTGTACTCCAACCTGTTCAACGTCAACCCCATGTGGTGGGACCTGTTCATGCGGGACGGGGTCACCCTTGGGACGAGCTACTACAGCGATGACCCCGGGGAGCACGACCGAGTCACGGGGAGGCCGGGTAGCTATGTCCGTACACGGTGCAATATCCGGGAGGCCATCAACCGTGGCGTGATCGTGCGTGCCGGAATCGTGGACATCCTGCCGGGGCAACGCGTCGTCGAAGCACGGGCAGAGTTGGAATCCATGGGGGTGACGCTCATCAACACGGACCGGGCACGTGCGGTGGGACGTGCCGCTTTGCCGGGGCAGTCGCCGACACTGGATGAGATGTGCGGGCGATGTACACGAGGACGTGCGGCGGTTCTTCCCAACGGAGATCTTGCCGGATGCGTGCTGTCGCGGGACTTCCCAGCGGGCAACGTGCGGAAAACCCGGCTCGCCGACTTGCTCGGAGGCCCGGGGTGGGCGCAACTTTCGGCGAGCGTCCCCGCCCCGCGCGTCGCGTGCACCCCGAACGACTCGGGCGACTGTGACCCCGCGAGCACCGAAGCGTGTGACCCGGCGTACTGATGGCTGAGAGGCTCGGCGGCATGGATTGGGAGAAGAGAGCGGCAAGGCTCGCCGACCAGGTGGCAGACCCCGATTCCCGGTGGCTTCCGGTGGTGGCGGCCGTACCCCGGCATGAGTTGGTCCCGCGTTGGTGGGAGGTCGACGACTCGGGTGCGTGGGCTCTCCGAGAGGGGGGAGACGACCTGGACGCATGGGCCGAAGCCGCTTACGCGGACCGGTCGTTGGTCACCAGGGTCGGTGGTCTGCATGCCGATCACGCGATGCCGGGTGACCGTCCGGAGGGATTGCCCACCTCGTCCGCGACGCTGCCGAGCCTGGTGGTCCGGATGCTTCGGCATGGGCGACTCGGCGCGGGGCTGTCGCTGCTGGACCTCGGCACCGGAGCTGGCGGCCTCACGGCGTATGCGTCCTGTCGGATCGGGGACCGGTATGTGACGAGTCTGGACGTGGACGCGTACCTGACCAACGCGGCGGCTTCCCGGCTCGCCAACATCGGACTGCACCCCAACTTCGTCACCGCGGACGTGACGGAGCGCGTACCGGGCACGTACGAACGGATCGTCTCCACGGTCGGGCTGCCTGCTGGACCGGGCCTGCGTCCCGTACTCGCGGCCCTTGCCACGGGCGGACGGATCGCGACAACGCTCGAGCGGACTTCTCTCATCATCACCGGCTGGAAGCAGGCCAGCGGAGATGTGGTGGGGCGGGTGGAACGCGACACCGCCGGGTTCATGCTCACGCGCTCCGGGGACGACTACCCGCCAGCTCTCACCGAGTTGTTCGCCACCGCGCGAAAGTCAGACGGGGACGAGACCACCACCGGCCGCTATCCCGTGGTGGACGTGCTGAACGCATGGGAACTGCGATCCATGCTGGAGGTCACGACGCCAGGCGTAGAACTTGCCTACGAACAGCGCGACCGGACCCGTACCGCGTTCCTCGTCCACGCGGACGGTTCATGGGCCCGGGCGTCCGCCGAGTGGACCGACCCGCCGGAGGTCCACCAGAGCGGACCGCAACGGCTATGGACCGCGCTGGAACGCATCCGCAACCGCCTCAACACGGAAGGGGCGTTGCCGCTGCTCGGAGCTCAGGTTCGCATCACGCCTGACGGGGTGTGCCATCTGTCTCGTGGGAAGTGGCACGCCGCTGTGGGCGCCCGGTAGGCCCCGGCGGGCTGGTGCCGCATCAGGCGACATCAGGCGACGTTGGGTCTGGGCAGTCTGCGACGATGGTGTCATGGACGAGGAAGTCATTCCCATTCTTCGCGTCGAGGACGTTGCGGTGGCCGTCGCCTGGTACGAGCGACTGGGCTTCGCCAAGCAGTGGGAACACCGCTTCGAACCCGAACTTCCCGCGTTCGTGGAGGTCGTCCGGGCCGGGGTGCGGTTGTTCTTGTCGGAGCACAAGGGCGACGCCCGCCCCGACACGTTGGTCTACCTCCGCGTTCGTGATGTCGAGGCCGTCGCCTCCGAGTTCGGTGTGGAGGTGAAGGACGCTCCATGGGCGCGTGAGATCGAGCTGCGTGATCCTGACGGCAACCGGCTTCGGATCGGCACGCCGACGGAATGACCCTGGGCGGCAGTGATGGGGCACAGGCCATCAGGAACAGGACCGGCAGACATTCGGTGGATCCTGTCCCGCCGGACCGTCAGCCGGACGTCGGCACATCGGTCGGTGTCCGGAGCGGTCGGCTCGGCCCTCGGTTTTCGAAGGCCGGATACCCCGGCAGCCGGGCCACGTCCCAGCTCCCGGCGATCTCACGCAACAGCAACCGCATCGTCTCCGCGAACGCCGGGAACTCCTCCAGCGTGCTTGCCATTTCCCAGCGGTGCCTCAGCAGTTGGCGCCTCGTCGGGACCGGGCGTCGAGTCCGGTGCAGCGGGCCGTCCTCTGCGGTGCGGGGCAGCATCCTCGCTGTCGCGTCCACCGTCCAGACCGCCACTGCCTGTCGCATGCCCGCCTGCCACACCTCGTCCTCCGCCAGAGCCGGGTAGACGCCGACGACCTCCGCGCGGTACGCCTGCTCGATCTCCGCGGCCAACCCGGCCGGCAACGTGAAGACGCACCAGCAGCTGGAGAACGGCATCCGGCAGTACGCGGCTGTCAGGAACACCGACTGGTAGGAGGCCGCCTCGAAGTCGATCAGGCGCAGGCCCTCCGAGGTGAGCAGGTTGTTGTCGGGGCAGGTGTCGCCCGGGGTGAACGCCGGATACTCCTCTCCGCCCGCCGTCCCGATCCCGGCCAACTCCTCGGCAAGGCCGGGTGGAGCATCGATTCCGGCGCCTTCGAGCTGCGCCAGCAGTTCAGTCGCCCTCTGCGCGATCCATGGCTCGTCCCCCCACGGCGCCATGCCCTTGTCGTACTGGGACCGCAGCCGTGTGAGATCGGCACGCCGGTGCACTGATTCGGCAGCCAGGCGCCCGAGCCCTCGGGCCCAGGCCAGCAACCCGCTTTCCGCGGCCTTCGGATCGCTCCCGAGCAGGACGTCCGCCAGGGTCGGGGCGTTTCCGAGGTCTTCCATCACCAGCAGGGGGGCCTCGGGGTCCACCCCCAGGAGCTTCGGACCGGCGATGCCGAGGGAGAGTGCGGCGGCCTCAGCGGTGAAGCAGCGCAGGGAGTCCGGCTCGTTGCCGAACGCCTTGACGATCACGGTGCCGCCACCGGCCGTTTCGCAGCGCACCACGGTGCTGCGCGAGCTGCCACCCAGGTCGACCGGGCCGGACAACTCGACGTCCAGCAGTTTCCCGGCGGCGCGCAAGATCGACTCCATCTCGGCATTCTGCCAGCAACGTCCTGGATGTGGTTGGCCGTTGTGTGACCGTCAACCGATGTGCGACGGCCTCTTCGTACTGAGGACGGCCACGCGGAAGGTCTGCGGCTTGGAGGTCGCGCACCTGTGCCTTCTGCCGTGTCTTGGAACTCAGGCAGTGCACAAAGTCGCGGCGGGGCGCCGACCCGCGGTGAACGCGGCCGGTGGGACACCCATGAAGTGGCGGAACTCAGCCGTCATGTGGGATTGGTCGTAGTAGCCGGCCGCCGAGGCGATGTCCGCCCATCGGTTGGCATCGGCCGCGAGCACGGTGCGAACGCGGTTGATGCGTGCGAAGTGCTTGGGGGACAAGCCGGTGGCGTCGGTGAACAGGGTGTGCAGGCGGCGCTCACTGATGTACAACCGGGCCGCGGTCGCGGTGACAGTGGCGCCGACCAGTAGACGTGCCGCCTCTTCGAGCCGGTCCGACGGTTCTGGGCGGTCGGCCAATGCCTTTTCGAGAGCGGTGACCGGGTCGGCGGCGAGCTGGTCGATGTCCAGGCCCGGTAGTTCGTGGAGCGGCAGGGCGCCGTCGGCGAGACCATTCAGCGAACGTCCGAGCAGGGCTCGGGCACGACCCGGCACCATACGAACCCGCACACACGAGTTGCCGGGTGTGGCGACGTGATATGCGGCCCGGGTGCGGGGGCCCATGACGATCAACTCGCGCTTGTCGGTGCGCAGGATGAGTGTGGTGGCGTGATCGGGCACGTCGACCGCCGCCGAACCGGTCGCCGTGGCGACGTCGATCCCGGCCACCCAACGTGCAAGGGCAGGCGGCACGATCAGAGAACTCACGCGGCCCACGATAGTGCCGAAACTTCCTATCACGCGGTGTGAGAGCGCTGTCATCGTCGGGACATGATCCTTGTTACCGGTGCCACCGGCACCATCGGTAGTCATGTCGTCCGTCTGCTCGCCGAGCGGGGCCTGCCGTTCCGGGCGATGTCCCGCCGCGAGCGGCCCGACGGGGTGCGGGCCGACGGGGTGCGGGCCGACTTCGACGACCCGGCGTCGCTGGCGCGCGCGGTGGCCGACGTCGACACGGTCTTCCTTGTGACCGTGCCCCCCGTACCGACCGCGGACCACGACATCGCCCTCGTCACGGCCGCGCGGTCAGCGGGCGTCCGTAAGATCGTCAAGCTGTCCGCCATCGGCAGCGGCGAGCGATTCGACGGGGCGACCGTCGGCGCGTGGCACCTCGCCGCGGAGGAGGCGATCGAGGCCAGCGGGCTCGGGTGGACGATGCTTCGCCCGCCGAGCTTCGCCTCGAATTTCCTGTGGTACCGGGCGCTGATCCAGGCCGGAGAGCCGATCCCGAACCTGGTTGGCGACTCCCGGCAGGCCGTCGTCGACCCGAGGGACGTGGCCGCGGTCGCCGTCGCCGCCATGACCGGCGATGTGCACGACGGGCAGCGGTACGACCTGACCGGGCCCGAGCTGCTGACGTTCGCAGACCAGGCGGCGATCCTGGAGGACGTGCTGGAACGGCCAGTCAAGATCACCGATACGAATGTGCTCGACCACTTGCCGCCCGGGATGAGTACTGGCATCGGCTGGGCGCGCGCCGGCGGTGCGGCCTACGCCACGGACCACGTGAAGCAGGTGCTCGGCCGGCCGGCGGGCACGTTCGGGCGGTGGGCACGCGACCATCGGGAGGCATTCGCGGCAATGCCGTGACTCGTTGCCGCCGACTGCCGCATGTGTGGGCCAGGGCCTCCTCGGTGGTGCGGGCGCGGGCGGTGGTTCGGGTGGGCGATCGAGGCACAGCGGGATGAGGGTCCGTGCACCACTGGACAGATATTCTCTGCGGAGATAATCTATGGACACATTATCCGGTCAAGGAGGCCCCGCATGTGGGAGTACGAGCACAGCATCGAGACCAGCGCCACCCCTGAGGCGATCTGGCGTCTCTGGGCCGACGTCGAGAACTGGGGCACCTGGAACGCCGAGATCGAGAAGATCGAGATGAGTGGCCCGTTCGCGGCGGGCACGCAGATCACGATGACACCGCCCGGGGACGACCCGGTACTGCTGCGCATCGCCGAGGCGGTCGAAGACGAACTGTTCGTGGACGAGGCCGGTTTCGACGGTCTGCTGCTGCGCACCACCCACCGGATCGACCGGATCGACCACGACCGGATCCGGGTGGTGTACCGGATGGAAATCACCGGTAACGGCGCCCTCGAGGCAGGCCCGCAGATCGGCCCGGTCATCACCGCCGACTGGCCCGACACGTTGGCCTCGCTGGTCAAGCTGGCTCTGCGCTGATGCCCCTCAGTCCCGGCGAGAGCCCCGGGTTTCTGCTGTGGCATGCCACCCTGCGCTGGCAGCGTGACATCGCCACGACTCTGGCCCCGCTCGGTCTCACCCATGTGCAATTCGTTCTGCTCGCCTGCGCCTGGTGGCTCAACACCCAGGGCGAGCATCCCAACCAGCTGGCTCTCGCTCGCCAGGCCGGCACCGACGTCAAGATGACCTCCCAGGTCCTACGCACCCTGGAACAGAAAGGTCTTATCGAGCGTGAAGTCGACCCGGCCGACACCCGTGCCAAACGGCTGCGCGTCACCGACGCCGGCGCCGACCTGGCCCCACGCGCGATTGCCGCCGTTGAGCGCGCCGACGAGCGGTTCTTCCAGCCGGTACCCCTCGACGACGCGGTAGCCCTGCTCGGCCGCCTGGCTCATCCCGAATCCTGATACGCCCTAGCCGACAAGCGCAGGCCACCGCACCCGACCCCACCGGTCGGTGGCATCTGCGCGCACCGGCGGAGGCCGGGCTGCCGGCCGGCCAGGCACGTGGCGACGCCGTCAGCGGGGACGGTCGAGGGCGCCTGGGAAGCGTGCCGAGACGGGTGGGTGGGTGGGGAAATTCCGTATACGAGCGACTCAGCGGAACACCACCGTCCTGTTCCCCTCCACCATCACCCTGCTCTCGCTGTGCCACTTCACCGCGTGCGCCAGCACCTGTGCCTCCACGTCCCGGCCCACCGTCACCAGTTCGCCCGGGTCCAGGGAGTGGTCCACCCTCACCACGTCCTGTTCGATGATCTGGCCCTCGTCCAGGTCGGACGTCACATAGTGGGCCGTCGCGCCCACCAGCTTCACTCCGCGGTCGTACGCCTGCTCGTACGGGCGTGCTCCCTTGAAGCTGGGGAGGAAGGAGTGGTGGATGTTGATCGCCCTGCCCTCCAGCTCCTTGCACAGGTCGTCCGTGAGGACCTGCATGTAGCGGGCCAGTACCACCAGGTCGATGTTCAGGTCCCGGACCAGTTCCAGCAGGCGTGCCTCCGCCTCCGGCTTGGTCTCGCGGGTCACCGGGATGTGGTGGAAGGGGATGCCGTAGCTCTCCGCCAGGCCCTCGAAGTCGCGGTGGTTGGAGACGATCGCCGGGATCTCGATGTTCAGGCCGCCCGTGCGGCGGCGGAACAGGAGATCGTTCAGGCAGTGGCCGAACCTGGACACCATGATCAGGGTGCGGGTCGGGGTCGACGCGTCCCGCAGGGTCCAGGAGATGCCGTACGCCTCGGCGACCGGGCCGAATCGGTAACGCAGGTTTTCCAGGGTCGCGTCCGGATCGGAAACATCGAAGTGGACCCTCATGAAGAAACGGCCCTGGAGCCGGTCGTCGAACTGCTGGCTCTCGAGGATGTTTCCCGAGTTCCGGACGAGAAAGCCGCTCACGGCGTGGACCAGCCCCGAGCTGTCGGGACACGAGAGGGTGAGGACGTACTCACTGCCGGCTACCGGGCGAGGGAACTTGGGGGACACGTCAGCCTCCGTTGGTGCGTATTGCACAACATGGTGAGCGATACGCAACATGGTCGGCGCGGTGGCCGCTCCGGTCAAGGGCGACCGGGCGACTGCGCGCGCGCAACTGTGCACACCGGGGCAGCCTGTCGAAATCGTCATCCGCCAACTACTTGACGTATGTCTGCACATTCGCCAGGGTGTTCCACCACAAGCAATTGGGTGCACGATGCGCAACGAATTTCAGTTGAAAGGCTTGGCGCGTGGCAGACCTGTACGTGGACGGTGAATGGCGGGAGCCGGTTTCCGGTGGCCGCCGGGAAATCCGATGTCCCGCTGACGGCAGGCTCGCCGCGACCGTCTCGGAAGGGACGCGTCCCGACGCCGAGGCCGCGATCGCCGCCGCCCGCCGCGCCTTCGACACCGGACCCTGGCCGCGTACTCCCGAACGGGAGCGCGGCCAGTTGCTGCTGCGCACCGCCGACATCATGGAACGCGACGCCAAGGAGTTCGCCCGCGCCGAGTCGCTGGACACCGGCAAGCGGCTGGTGGAGAGCGAGTACGACATCGCCGACGTCGTCTCCTGTTTCCGCCACTACGGCGGCATCGGAGGCACGGACGCCGGCCGCGTGATCGACACCGGACGTGATGACGCCGTCAGCCGGGTCGTGTACGAGCCGGTGGGGGTTTGCGGGCTGATCACTCCCTGGAACTATCCGCTCCTGCAAGCCAGTTGGAAGGTCGCTCCGGCTCTTCTCGCCGGTAACACCTTTGTCCTCAAGCCCAGTGAGCTCACCCCCTCCACCTCCATCCTGCTGATGCGCGCGCTGGCCGAGGCCGGGCTGCCTGCCGGGGTCGGCAACCTCGTGCTCGGTGCCGGGCCCGAGGTGGGGGCTCCGCTCTCCGAGGACCCCGCCGTCGACATGGTCTCCTTCACCGGGGGGCTCGAGACAGGCAAGCGCATCATGGCCACCGCCGCCGCCGGCGTGAAGAAGGTGGCCCTGGAACTCGGCGGCAAGAACCCCAACGTCGTCTTCGCCGACGCCGACTTCGAGGCGGCCGTCGACTTCGCCCTCACCGCCGTCTTCCTGCACTCCGGGCAGGTCTGTTCCGCCGGTGCGCGGCTCATTGTCGAGGATTCGATTCATGATCGGTTCGTTGACGAGGTCGTGCGGCGGGCGCGGCAGATCCGGCTCGGTGGGCCCTTCGACCCCGAGGCCGAGACCGGTGCGCTGATCTCCGCCGGGCATCTGGAGAAGGTCGAGGCGTATGTCGCGGCCGGTATCGCCGAGGGTGCCGTACTGCGGTGCGGTGGTGAGCGGCCGGACGATCCCGCGCTCGCCGACGGGCACTACTACCCGCCCACCGTGCTCGACGAGTGCACCCAGGACATGCGTGTGGTGCACGAGGAGTCCTTCGGGCCCGTGCTGACCGTCGAGCGGTTCAGGGACGGGGACGAGGACGACGCCGTACGCATCGCCAACGACACCGAGTACGGGCTCGCCGGGGCGGTGTGGACGCAGGACGCCGGCAAGGCCCAGCGGGTCGCGCGCCGGCTGCGCCACGGCACCGTGTGGATCAACGACTACCACCCCTACGTACCGCAGGCGGAGTGGGGTGGTTTCGGGCATTCGGGTGTGGGCCGGGAGCTGGGACCGAGCGGCCTGGACGAGTACCGAGAGCCCAAGCACATATGGCAGAACATCCAACCCCGGCCGCAGCACTGGTTCCGCGGCTGAACGCCGAAAAGAGGTCGATCGTGACCCCAGTACAGACCGAGGTGCCGCAGCGGCGCGGCACGTCCCAGGGCTCGGACGGCACGCCGGTCATCTCCGTGCGCGGCCTGTGGAAGGTGTTCGGACCGAAGGCGGAACGGGTCCCGGAGTCGGAGGAGCTGTGCGGGCTCACCCGGCGCGAGCTGATGGACCGTACGGGATGCACCGCCGCCGTGCGCGACATCGACTTCGACGTGGCGCCCGGCGAGGTGTTCGTGGTCATGGGTCTGTCGGGTTCCGGCAAGTCGACCCTGGTGCGATGTCTCACCCGGCTGATCGAACCGACCGCCGGTGAGATCGTCTTCGAGGGCGAGAACATCCGCGACGCCGACGACAAGCGGTTGCGCGAGCTGCGCCGCAGCAAGTTCTCCATGGTGTTCCAGCACTTCGGGCTGCTGCCGCACCGGCGGGTCGTCGACAACGTGGCCTTCGGGCTCGAGATACGCGGGATGAGCCGGGCGGAGCGCGTCAAGCGCGCCCTGGAGGTCGTCGAGCTCGTCGGCCTGTCCGGGTACGAGAACTCCTACCCCGACCAGCTCTCCGGCGGTATGCAGCAACGCGTGGGCCTGGCAAGGGCGTTGGCCGGAGATCCGGAGGTCCTCCTCTTCGACGAGCCCTTCTCGGCGCTCGACCCGCTGATCCGCCGCGACATGCAGAACGAGGTCATCCGGCTGCACCACGAGGTCGGCAAGACGATGGTGTTCATCACCCACGACCTCTCCGAGGCCCTCAAACTCGGCGACCGCATCCTCATCATGCGCGACGGCAAGATGGTCCAGTGCGGGACGGGCGACGAGCTGGTGGGCGCGCCCGCCGACGACTACGTACGCGAGTTCGTCAAGGACGTGCCGCGCGCCGACGTCCTCACCCTGCGCTGGATCATGCGCCCGCCGGCCGACGGCGACGACCTCGACGGTCCCGAACTGGGTCCGGACGTCGTCGTACGGGAGGCCACCCGGGCTGTCCTCGCCGCCGAGAGGCCGGTCAAGGTCGTCGAGAACGGCAAGCTGATCGGCCTGGTCGGCGACGAGGAGATCCTCGCGGTGGTCGCCGGGCAGGGACAGGGACAGGAAGGCGACGCGCGATGACCGTCGCCATGGAGAAACCCCCGGCCCCGGAGCCGACACAGCAGACGGACACCGTGGCCGGGACCGCGCCCGTCGCCGCCGTACGACGGGTCAGCCGGCGCGTGGTGGTCGGGGCGATCCTCGTCGTCTGGCTGGTGCTGTTCGCCGTACTGCGCGGCACGAACACGCTGCCGCTCGCGGCGGCGGACCTCACCTGGCTGCACCGGTGGCTGAACGACGTCAACGACTCGATCGGTGCCAACCGCAACAGCAACCCGCTCTTCCTCTACTTCTTCAACGAGATCCGCCTGGTCATCGACAACCTGGTGACCCTCGTCCAGCATCTGATCTCCCAGCCGTCCGACTCCCGGCCCCTGCCGCAGATCGGCTGGCTCGGGGTCGTCGGCATCGCCGGGTTCGTGTCGTGGGCCGTGGGCAACTGGCGGGTGGCGCTGCTGACCGTGGCCGGGTTCGTCTTCTTCGGGCTGCAGGGGCTGTGGCAGGAGAGCATGGACACGCTCTCGCTGACACTGTCGGCGGTGTTCGTGGCGCTGCTGTTCGCGATCCCGCTGGGCGTGTGGGCGGGGCTGTCCGACCGGTTCAACCGGGTCATGACACCGCTGCTGGACTTCATGCAGACGATGCCCACCATGGTCTATCTCGCCCCGCTGACCCTGTTCTTCCTCATCGGCGGCGCCTCCGCGACCATCGCCACCGTCGTCTACGCGGCCCCGCCGACGATCCGTATCACCGCGCACGCCATCCGGACCGTGCCGGAGACGACCGTCGAGGCGGCCGACTCGCTGGGCGCGACCCGCTGGCAGTCGCTGCTGAAGGTGCTGCTGCCGATGTCGAAGCGGACGGTCGTCATGGGCGTCAACCAGACGATCATGGCCGCCCTCGCCATGGTGACCATCGCCGCCCTGATCGACGCGCCCGGCCTCGGCAAGACCGTCATGCAGGCCCTCGAGTCGCTCGACGTCGGTACGGCCTTCAACGCGGGCCTCGCCATCGTCATCATGGCCATCGTCCTCGACCGGGTCACCACCGCGGCGAGCGGACGTGAGGAGGCGGCCCGGCGTTCGGGCGGCCGACTGCTCGCCCGTCGGCGGCAGTTGGTGGTGGCGGGAGCGGCCGTCGCGGCCGTCCTCGTCTACCTCTCGCACACCTACGTGTGGGCGGCGGAGTTCCCCGGCGAGGGTGATGTCGGCAGTTCCGTCGCGAAGGCGGCCGACACCGCGAGCACCTGGGTGCAGGACAACCTGTCGGGCCTCACGAACGCCTTCCGGGACTCCCTCACCAACGGTCTGCTCAACCCCTTCCAGACCCTGCTCACCGACTCGCCCTGGTGGCTCGTCGGCGCGGTCCTGATCGGCATCGGCGTGGTGCTCGGCGGCTGGCGGGCCGGGGTGACGACGGCGGTGTGCGTGGGTCTGCTGGTCGCCACCGGTGTCTGGTCGGACAGCATGACGACCCTGGCGTCCACGCTCTTCGCCACGGTCATGACGATGCTGCTGGCCGTCGTCTTCGGCGTGTGGATGGGACGCAGCGCGCTCGCGGACCGCGTGATCCGGCCCAGCCTGGACGCGGCACAGGTCATGCCGCCGTTCGTCTACCTCGTACCGTTCCTCGCGCTGTTCGGCGCGACCCGCTTCACGGCGATCGTCGCCGCCATCGTGTACGCGGCCCCCGTCGCCATGAAGATCATCGCGGACGGGATACGGAACGTGCCGGCGGCCACCGTGGAGGCGGCCACCTCCGCCGGGTGCAACACCTGGCAGATCATCACCAAGGTCCAGCTGCCGATGGCACGCGGCGCTCTGACCCTGGCCACCAACCAGGGCCTGATCTACGTGCTGTCGATGGTTGTTGTGGGCGGCCTGGTAGGCGCGGGCGCCCTCGGCTACGACGTCGTGGCCGGCTTCTCGCAGGGGCAGCTGTACGGGAAGGGGCTGGCGGCGGGGCTGGCCATCGTCCTTCTCGGAGTCATGTTCGACCGGATCACTCAGGCAGCGGCGCGGCGTGCAGGCGCGTAAAGCGTAAGGAGCTACCACCATGGCTAGGCAAGCAACACAGTGGAGAGTCGGCGCGGCCGGCATGGCCGTCCTCGCCCTCACCCTCACCGCCTGCGGCGGCGCGAAGGTCGGCGACGACTCCTCGGGCTCCGGCACCTCCGGGGGGTCGTCCGGCGGGTCCTCCGGCTCCTCCGCGAAGTGCGGCACCTTCAACCTCGCGGTCAACCCGTGGGTCGGCTACGAGGCGAACGCGGCGGTCGTCGCGTACGTCGCGGAGCAGGACCTCGGGTGCAAGGTCACCAAGAAGGACCTGAAGGAGGAGATCGCCTGGCAGGGCTTCGGGACGGGCGAGGTGGACGCCGTCATCGAGAACTGGGGCCACCCCGACCTGAAGAAGAAGTACATCACCGACCAGAAGACCGCCGTCGAGGCCGGCGCGACCGGCAACGAAGGGCTGATCGGCTGGTACGTGCCGCCGTGGCTCGCCAAGGCCCACCCGGACATCACCGACTGGAACAACCTCGACAAGTACGCGGCGAAGTTCAAGACCTCCGAGTCGGGCGGCAAGGGCCAGCTCCTCGACGGCGACCCGTCGTTCGTCACCAACGACGAGGCGCTGGTGAAGAACCTGAAGCTGGACTTCAAGGTGGTGTACGCGGGCAGCGAGACCGCGCTCATCCAGGCCTTCCGCAAGGCGGAGAAGGACAAGGAATGGGTGATCGGCTACTTCTACGAGCCCCAGTGGTTCATGGCCGAGGTGCCGCTCGTCAAGGTCAAACTGCCGGAGTACAAGGAGGGGTGTGACGCCGACCTGGAGAAGGTGGCGTGCGACTACCCCGTGTACAAGCTCGACAAGATCGTCAGCACGAAGTTCGCCAAGTCGGGGAGTCCCGCGTACAACCTGGTGAAGAACTTCAGCTGGACGAACGATGACCAGAACACGGTCGCGAAGTACATCGCCGAGGACAAGATGACGCCGGAGGCGGCGGCGAAGAAGTGGGTTGAGGCGAACCGGGCGAAGGTGGACGCCTGGATCAAGTGATGCCTCGAGTGTTCTGAGGTGGGTTGAGCATGGCTGCCCGGTGGGTGGCGCACGTACGGGTGCGCCGCCTGCCGGGCATTGGCGTTTTTCGCCCCCGCCGCCCCTACCCGTCCCTCCCCCAGAGGGGGGACCCCCATCGGGGGCGCTGCCCCCGAACCCCCGTTGTCGCGCTGAACGCGCTCGTCCTCAAACGCCGGACGGGCTGGTATTTCAGCCCCTCCGGCGTTTGAGGAGCGGGGTCTGGGGCGGAGCCCCAGAAGGATGGGACGGGTAGGGGCGGCGGGGGCGAGAACCCCTTGACACCCACCTGTGCTGCAGGCACATTGAGTTGCGCAACCTGAGTCATGTTGCGTAGAAAGCAACTAACCGGAGGTGCGGCGATGGCGGGACCCCGAGTGGTCATCATCGGAGCGGGCGTCGTTGGCGCGGCACTCGCGGACGAGATCTCCGCACGAGGCTGGACCGAAGTGACCGTGGTCGACCAGGGCCCGCTGCCCGCCACCGGGGGATCGTCGTCGCACGCCCCGGGCCTGGTCTTCCAGACGAACTCGTCCAAGACGATGACCGAACTGGCCCGCTACACCGTCGAGAAGTTCTGCTCCCTGGACGTCGACGGCAAGCCCTGCTTCCTCCAGGTCGGCGGCCTCGAAGTCGCCACCACCCCCGAGCGCCTCACCGAACTGCACCGCCGCCACGGCTGGATCACCGCCTGGGGGATCGAGTCCCGCCTGCTGACCCCCGAGGAGTGCGTGGAGCAGCACCCGCTGGTCAACCCCGACCGGGTCCTGGGCGGCCTCCTGGTCCCCACGGACGGCCTCGCGAAGGCGGTCCTCGCGGTGGAAGCCCAGATCCGCCGGGCGACCGAACGCGGCGTGACCTTCCTGCCCCGCCACGAGGTGCTGGACGTCCAGCAGACCGACGGCCAGGTCACCGGGGTCCTCACGGACCAGGGCGAGATCGCCGCCGACATCGTCGTGTGCTGCGCCGGCATCTGGGGGCCGAAGATCGCCCGCATGGCCGGTCTGAACCTCCCCCTCACCCCCCTGGCCCACCAGCTGGCCTGGACCGGCCCGGTCCCCGCGCTCGCCGGCCAGACGGAGGAAGCGGTCCGTCCGATCCTGCGTCACCAGGACGCCGACCTCTACTACCGCGACCGCTTCGACGCCATCGGCATCGGCTACTACGGCCACCGCCCGATGCCCGTCTCGGCCGACGACATCCTCTCCTTCGACCAGGCGGACGCGGCCGGGTCGATGCCCTCCGTCCTGAAGTTCACCGAGGACGACTTCGCGGACGCCTGGACGGAGACGCAGTCCCTCCTCCCGGCCACGAAGGACGCGAAGGTCGAGGAGGGCATCAACGGCCTGTTCTCCTTCACCACCGACAACTTCCCGCTGCTCGGCGAGTCCCCGGACGTCAAGGGCTTCTGGGTCGCCGAAGCGGTGTGGGTCACCCACTCGGCGGGCGTCGGCCGCGCCATGGCCGAGCTGCTGGTCGACGGCTTCTGCTCCTCCTTCGACCTGCACGAGTGCGACCTCAACCGCTTCGAGCCGCACCAGCTCTCCCCGGAGTACGTCCTGGCCCGCGACTGCCAGAACTTCGTCGAGGTCTACGACATCCTGCACCCCCTCCAGCCGTCGGGTGACCCGCGCCCGATCCGCACCAGCCCCTTCCACACCCGCCAGCGCGAACTGGGCGCCTTCTTCCTGGAGGCGAACGGCTGGGAACGCCCGCACTGGTACGAGGCCAACGCGCCCCTGGTGGAAGGCCGTTCCATCCCCACCCCGAACGACTGGGCGGCCCAGTACTGGTCGCCGATCGTCGGCGCCGAGGCCCAGGCGACCCGCGAGACGGTCGCGATGTACGACATGACGGCCCTGAAGCGCCTGGAGGTGACCGGCCCGGGAGCCGCGACCTTCCTCGAAGGCCTCACCACCAGCAAGGTCGCCAAGTCGGTCGGCTCGGTGACGTACACCCTGCTCCTCGGCCACGACGGCGGCATCCGCAGCGACGTCACCGTGGCCCGCCTCGGCCGCGACCTCTTCCAGGTCGGCGCCAACGGCAACCTCGACCTCGACTGGTTCACCCGCCACCTCCCGGCCGACGGCACGGTCCAGGTCCGCGACATCACCCCCGGCACCTGCTGCATCGGCCTGTGGGGCCCGCTGGCCCGCAAGGTCCTCCAGCCCCTGACCGACGAGGACTTCTCCAACGACGGTCTGAAGTACTTCCGCGCCAAGCGCGCCTACATCGGCAGCGTCCCGGTGACGGCGATGCGCCTGTCCTACGTCGGCGAACTCGGCTGGGAGCTCTACACCACCGCCGACCAGGGCCAGAAACTCTGGGACACCCTCTGGCAGGCCGCACAGCCGCTCGGCGGCATCGCCGCGGGACGCGGCGCCTTCAACAGCCTCCGCCTGGAGAAGGGTTACCGCTCCTTCGGCACCGACATGACCTACGAGCACGACCCCTACGAGGCCGGCGTCGGCTTCGCGGTGAAGCTCGACAAGGGCGACTTCGTGGGCAAGGCGGCGCTGGAACGCCGTAAGGGCGAGGTCCGGCGCAGGCTGACCTGCCTGACCATCGAGGACCCGGGGTCCGTGGTGATGGGCAAGGAGCCGGTGTACGAGGGTGACCGGGCGGTCGGCTACGTCACCAGCGCGGCCTACGGCTACACGATCGGCAAGGGCATCGCGTACGCCTGGCTGCCGGCCGAACTGGCCGCCCCGGGGACGGTGTTGGAGATCGGCTACTTCGATCAGCGGGTGGCGGCGGTCGTTGCCGAGGAGCCGTTGTTCGACTCGACGATGTCTCGTCTCCGTGGGTAGGCGCTCCGCTTGGGGGGCGGTTATTGACGTGCGGGCCGGTGGGGGCTTGTCGCGCCCCGCGGCGGAGCCGCAGATCGATACAGCCCCGCGCCCCTGGAGGGTCGCTTCGCGAGCCCTCCTCAGGATGACGAGCCCCCTCACTGCAGAAGACGGAGACGCGTGATGAGCCCCCGTACACCCGGTGCCGAACTGCCGGAGCATCCCGACTGGTTGTGGCGTACGCCTGAGCCCAAGCGGTCGTACGACGTGATCGTCGTGGGCGGTGGCGGGCACGGGCTCGCCACCGCGCACTACCTGGCGAAGAACCACGGCATCACCAATGTGGCCGTGCTGGAGAAGGGGTGGCTCGCGGGCGGCAACATGGCCCGTAACACCACGATCATCCGTTCCAACTACCTGTGGGACGAGAGCGCCGGGATCTACGAGCACTCCCTGAAGCTGTGGGAGGGTCTGGAGGAGGAGCTCGACTATCCGATCCTCTTCTCCCAGCGCGGGGTGCTGAACCTCGCGCACAGTCTCCAGGACGTCCGCGACAGTGTGCGCCGTGTGGAGGCCAACCGGCTGAACGGCGTGGACGCGGAGTGGCTCGACGCCGAGCAGGTCCAAGAGGTCTGCCCGATCGTCAACATCTCGCCGGACGTGCGCTATCCGGTGCTGGGCGGCACCTACCAGCCGCGCGCGGGCATCGCGAAGCACGACCACGTGGCGTGGGGTCTCGCGCGCTCGGCGGACGCGGCCGGCATCGACATCATCCAGAACTGCGAGGTGACCGGCCTGGACGTGGTCGGCGGCAGGGTGGTCGGCGTCCAGACCACCCTGGGTCCGATCGCGGCGGGCAAGGTCGCGCTGTGCTCGGCGGGCCACAGCTCGGTCCTGGCGGCCATGGCGGGCATCGAACTCCCGCTCCAGAGCCACCCGTTGCAGGCCCTCGTCAGCGAGCTGCTGGAGCCCGTGCACCCGACGGTCGTCATGTCCAACGCGGTGCACGTGTACGTCAGCCAGGCGCACAAGGGCGAGTTGGTGATGGGCGCGGGCATCGACTCGTACAACTCGTACACGCAGCGCGGGGCGTTCCACATCATCGAGGAGCAGATGGCGGCGGCCCTGGAGCTCTTCCCGGTGTTCGCCCGGGCGCATGTGCTGCGTACGTGGGGCGGCATCGTCGACGTGAGTCCGGACGCGTCGCCGATCGTCGGGCTGACGCCGGTGGACAACCTCTACCTCAACTGCGGCTGGGGGACCGGTGGTTTCAAGGCCACCCCGGGTGTCGGCTGGGTCTTCGCCCACACGATCGCCCACGACACACCCCACGCCCTCAACGCCCCCTTCTCGCTCGACCGTTTCACCACCGGCGCGCTCGTCGACGAGCACGGCGCGGCCGCGGTGGCCCACTAGGGATCCTCAAGGGAGCCGAACGACATGCTGCTCATCCCCTGCCCGTGGTGCGGGCCCCGCGACGAGGCCGAGTTCCACTACGGCGGCGCGGCCCATGTGCCGTACCCGGAGGACCCGTCGGCCCTGACCGACGAGGAGTGGGCCCGGTACCTGTTCTTCCGCGACAACGCGAAGGGTCCGTTCGCGGAACGCTGGTCCCACGCGGCGGGCTGCCGCCGCTGGTTCAACGCCGTACGGGACACGGGAACCAACGAGATCCTGGCGGTGTACAGGGCTGGGGAGGAGCGTCCGGTCGCAACTCCGGGGACGGCTGTGGCTGTTGCTTCCCCTGGGGTCACCCTTCAGCCCCGGCCGGCACCCTCAGCCCGTCCGGCTTTTGAGGACGAGGCCCCTTCAGGGCCGACCGGGGGCCTGGGGGCGGAGCCCCCAGAACTTTCGGGAAGGGGTGGGGTGGGGGAAGAGACCCAGCCGTTCAGACTCCCCACCCGCGGTCGAATCAACCGCGACCACCGCCTGGCCTTCACTTTCGACGGCATCGAGTACCAGGGCTACGAAGGCGACACCCTCGCCTCCGCCCTCCTCGCCAACGGCATCATCCACACCGGCACCAGCATCAAACTCGGCCGCCCCCGAGGCATCTTCTCCGCCGGCGTGGAGGAACCCAACGCCGTCATCCAGATCGAGGCCCCCTTCCCCGAGCCGATGCTCCCCGCCCCCACGGTGGAGCTGTACGACGGCCTCGCCGCGAGCAGCCTCCCCGGCCAGGGCCGCCTGGCCACCACCCCCGACCCCGCCCGCTACGACGCCGTACACGCCCACTGCGACGTACTGATCGTCGGCGCGGGCCCCGCAGGCCTCGCCGCCGCCGCGACGGCCGCCCGCACCGGCGCCCGGGTCGTCCTCGCCGACGACCGCCCGGAGCCGGGCGGCAGCCTCCTGGGCACGGCCGAACACCTCGACTGGGTGGAGTCGACCAGAAACCTCCTGGCGGCGGCACCGGACGTACGCGTCCTGCCCCGGACCACCGTCTTCGGCTACTACGACGACAACCACCTCCTCGCCGTCGAACGCCGCACCAACCACCTCGGCGCGGCGGCCCCCGAGAACGTCTCCCGGGAACGCGTCTGGCGTATCCGCGCCCGCCGGGTGGTCCTCGCCACCGGCGCCCACGAACGCTCCCTGGCCTTCGCGGACAACGACCGCCCCGGCGTGATGCTGGCCGCCTCGGCGCGTACGTACGTCAACCGGCACGGTGTCCTGCCCGGGCGGAGGGCGGTCGTGTTCACCACGAACGACAGCGCGTACGCCGCCGCCCTGGACCTGGCCGGCGCGGGCGTGGACATCGCGGCGATCGTCGACACGCGCCCCTACCCGGGGGAGTGGGCCGAACGCGCGAGGGCGGCCGGCATCGAGGTGCTGGCGGGACACGCGGTCGTCGGCACGGAAGCCAGTGCGGAAGGTGACCCGCGCTTGACCGCCGTAACGGTCGCCGTCTACGAAGGAGAGCCCACAGGAAAGCCCACCGAAGCCGGAGCAACCACAGGCAGTCGGCGCGAGTTCACCGCCGACCTCCTCCTCGTCTCCGGCGGCTGGAACCCGGTGGCCCAGTTGTTCAGCCAGGCGGGCGGCAAGCTCCGCTACGACGGCGCGCTCGGCGCCTTCGTCCCCGACACCTGCCGGCAGGCGGTGGAGGTCGCGGGCAGCGCGTCCGGCGTACTCGACCTGCCCTCGGTGCTCGCGCAGGGCGTCGGCGCGGCCTCCCGCGCACTCGAGGCGGAGGGCTACGCACCCGAGACACCCCGCCTCCCCGCCCCCGACCCCGCCGCACAGCCCCACACACCGCCCATGCACGTGTACGCCATCCCGGACGCCTCCGACACCCGCTCCTTCGTCGACCTCCAGCGCGATGTCAGCGTGGACGACCTGGCCCGCGCCACCGGCGCCGGTATGCGTTCGGTGGAGCACACGAAGCGCTACACCACGGCGGGTACAGCCAACGACCAGGGCAGGACGTCCGGTCTGCTGGCCAGCGGCATCGTCGCCGCACTCCTCGGCGTCGACATCTCGGCCCTCGGCACGACCACGTTCCGGCCGCCGTACACGCCCGTCTCCTTCGCCACCCTCGCGGGCCGCGACCGGGGTGCGCTGCACGACCCGATCCGGACGACCGCCCTGCACACCTGGCACGTCGAGCACGGCGCCCTGTTCGAGAACGTCGGCCAGTGGAAGCGCCCCTGGTACTACCCGCAGGCCGGCGAGGACATGGAGACGGCCGTCCTGCGCGAGTGCGCCGCCGCCCGCGACAGCGTGGCCTTCATGGACGCCTCCACCCTCGGCAAGATCGACGTACAGGGCCCGGACGCGGGCGTCTTCCTCGACCTGCTCTACACCAACATGATGAGCACCCTGAAGGTCGGCATGATCCGCTACGGCGCGATGTGCCGCCCGGACGGCATGATCTTCGACGACGGCACTGTCATCCGCCTCGCCCCCGACCGCTTCCTGGTCACCACGACCACGGGCAACGCCGCCGCCGTACTGGACTGGATGGAGGAGTGGTCCCAGACCGAGTGGCCGGACCTGCGCGTCCACTGCACCTCCGTCACCGAACAGTGGGCCACGGTGGCTCTGGTGGGCCCCCGCTCCCGCGAGGTACTCGGCTCCCTGGCGCCCCAACTGGCCGTGGACAACGCCGACTTCCCGTTCATGGCGTGGCGCGAGACGTCGGTCGCGGGCATCGACGCGCGCGTCTGCCGGATCAGCTTCTCCGGCGAACTGGCCTACGAGATCAACGTGTCGCCGTGGGAGGCCCGCGCCCTGTGGGAGGCGCTGTACGAGGCCGGCGCCCCGTACGGGATCACCCCCTACGGCACGGAGACCATGCACGTTCTGCGCGCCGAGAAGGGTTACCCGATCATCGGCCAGGACACGGACGGCACCGTCACCCCGCAGGACCTCGGTATGAGCTGGGTGGTGTCGAAGAAGAAGCCCGACTTCATCGGGAAGCGGTCGTACGCCCGTGCCGACGCCGTCCGTCCCGACCGCAAGCACCTGGTCGGCCTGCTCCCGGACGACCCGGGCGCGTTCCTCCCCGAGGGCACCCAGCTGGTCGCCGACAGCGTGCTGCCCGCGCCGCCCGTCCCGATGCTCGGCCATGTCACCTCCAGCTACCGCAGCGCCGCCCTGGGCCGGACCTTCGCGCTCGCCCTCATCAAGGGCGGCCGGGAACGCGTCGGCGAGCGGCTGTACGCGCCCGTGGGTGACCGGCTGGTCCCGGTGACCGTCGCGAGTCCCGTCCTCTACGACCCCGAGGGAGCCCGCCGAGATGGCTGACACCACCACCCTGAGCGCCACCCGGCCCTCCTCCTTGTCCTCCCCGTCCCCCGTCTCCCCCCTCTCGGACGCGGCCGGCCGCCTGGCCGCCGCCACCCGCACCTCCCGGGGTGCGGTCCGACTGGCCGAACTCCCCTTCCTGGCCCAGCTCAATGTGCGCCTCGACGCCAAGGGCGCGGCGGCGGACGCGGTCGGCCTCGCCCTCGACCTTCAGCTGCCCCTCGCGCCCAACACCGTCGTACGCGCGGGGGAGTTGGTCGTTCTGTGGCTCGGCCCCGACGAGTGGCTGCTCGTGGGCCCGCCCGGCAGCGAACGGGAACTGGAGAGCCGTATCAGGGACGCGGCGGGAGGGGAACCGGTCTCCGTGACCGACGTCTCCGCCCAGCGGACCACGCTGCTCGTCTCGGGCCCCCGAGCCCGCGACCTGCTGGCCCACGGCTGCCCACTGGACCTGCACCCCCGCGCCTTCGGCGCCGGCCGCTGCGCCCAGACGACCCTGGGCCGCACCCAGGTGGTCGTGGTCGCCCGGGACGAACCCCGGGCCGGCTTCTGGGTGCTGGTCCGCTCCTCCTTCGCGGGCTATCTGACGGGCTGGCTGCTGGACGCGGCTACGGAGTACATGGCCTGAGCCGATCTGAGGCCCCGAGAACCTGAGGGCGTGGGCGGCTCCGGAGTCGGGTGCCCCCTGGTGGGAGGTCGGATACGGGCGGGTGCGCTTGGTGCGGGCGAGCGGGGTGCGCCGGGATATGGACGTCCGGGTTGGCCCTGCCCTAGGGTGCATGAGGTGTAGCAAGCGCTTTCTGGCCTGCCTCATGTCACCGTCCGCACTCATACGCTCAGCTCCTTGACCGGCTGTGCGAAGAGCCGACGCGGGACCTGGGCGGAGAAGGAGCGTCTCGTGCCCCACCGCGAACCCCAGGACCGCTCGGCGCCACAGCCCCAGGCGCCGACCCCCTCGCAGCCCTGGACCCGCAAGTCCTTCCTGCGGGGCATGGCCGCCGCCGGAGTGACCCCGCTGCTCCTCGGGCCGCTCTCCGAGACCGCCCACGCCGCGTCCTCCACCCGGGCGGACCGGACTGGCGGCGCCGAATTCCCCCTGGTCCGGGGCGGATTTGCCACCGACGTCCATGTGGACGCCGGCGACGACCCCGCCGTGATCCGCGCGGCCGGGGACCTCCTGGCCGACATCGAGCGGGTCGGCGGTGTACGGCCGGGGCTCCTGCACACCGCCCCTGAAAAGGCTGCGCACCTCGTCCTCGTCGGCACCATCGGGGCGAGCCCTGTCATCGACCGGCTCATCGACGAAGGGCGCCTGAACGTCTCCCGGATCAAGGGGAGTACGGAAGCCTCGGTCACCCAGGTGGTCGACCGTCCGCTGCCCGGCGTCGAGCGGGCCCTGGTCATCGCGGGCAGCGACCGGCGCGGCACGATCTACGGGATCTACGACACCTCGGAACGCATCGGCGTCTCCCCCTGGTACTGGTGGGCCGACGTACCCGTCGAGCGCCGCGACGAGGTGACCGTCCCCGCATGCCCCTTCACGCGGCACGAGCCCTCCGTCCGCTACCGGGGCATCTTCATCAATGACGAGCAGAACCTGACCACTTGGTCCCACCGCACCCAGGAGCGGGACAAGAACATCGGCCCCGAGACCTACAAGCGCGTCTTCGAGCTGCTCCTGCGTCTCAAGGCCAACTACCTCTGGCCGGCCATGCATCCGTACTCCGACTTCTTCAACAAGCACCGCGAGAACCCCGAACTCGCCGAGCACTACGGCATAGTCGTCGGCTCCAGTCACCCCGAGGCCCTGCTCCGCAACGGCGTCCACGAATGGGACCCGTGGGCGGCCGAGCACCGCAACCCCGACGGCAGCCTGCCGGTGTACGACTACACGGTGAACCCCGGTGTCATCTCGGAGTACTGGAGAGCCCGCGCCCGTCAGAACGCCACCTACGAGAGCAGCTGGACGCTCGGCATGCGCGGCCTGCACGACAGCGCGCTGGAGACGAAGAACGCCACCACGATCCCCGAGAAGGTCGTGGTGATGAACGACATCATCACCGACCAGCGCCGCATCCTGACCGAGGAGGTCGGCGGGGCCGCCGAGCCGCAGATCTTCATCCCGTACAAGGAGGTGCTGGACCTCTACAACGCGGGCGTCCAGGTGCCCGACGACGTCACCCTCATCTGGCCGGACGACAACCACGGCAACATGCGCCAACTGCCGAACGACGCGGAGCGGCGGCGCGCGGGCGGCAACGGCATCTACTACCACCTCTCCTACTGGGGCCGTCCGAAGAGCTATCTGTGGCTGGACACCACCCAACCGGCCAAGGTCTGGCAGGAGTTGCGCCGGGTGTACGAGCACGGCGCCGACCGTATGTGGATCTTCAATGTGGGGGACCTCAAGTCGATCGAGAACGGGCTGTCCTTCGCCATGGACATCGCCTGGGACGTGAACCGGTGGGACGCCGACGACACCGGGGGATTCCTGGTCGAGTGGGCCGGCCGGCAGTTCGGGCGCCGGCACGGCCGCGAGATCGCCGCGATCCGCACCGAGTACCACCGCCTCGCGGCGGAACTGCGCCCGGAGTTCATCGCACCGGGTCTCGTCTCGGTGGTTCACCACGGCGACGAAGGGGGCCGCCGGATGGCCGCCTACGAGCAACTGCTCGAACGGGCCCGCACCTTGGGCGCCAAGCTGCCCGAGGCCTACCGGGACGCCTACTTCGAGCTGGTCGAATACCCGGTGCACGGCGCCTACTTGATGAACCTGAAGTACTACTGGGCGGACCGCAACGCGCTCGCCCGCCGCCAGGGACGCGGCGCCGGGACCAACCGCTTCGCCGACCTCGCCGAGGCGGCCCACGCCACCGAGGCGGCGCTCACCAAGCGGTACAACACCGAGGTGGCGGGCGGAAAATGGGACGGGATCGTCAACCCGTACCCCTCGCAGATCCCGAAGGCACCGGGCCGCCCGGCCGTCACCAGGGTCGCCCGCCAGGAGACGTCGGGCCTGGGCGTGGCGTCCGAGGGCAACGAGGCGGGGACGGCCCGTCCGCTGTCCTTCTTCTCCGGCACTCGGGACCGCCGCTTCATGGATGTCTTCAACACCGGTTTCCTGGCGGTGGGTTGGACCGCCGAGGTCTCTCATCCCTGGGTGCGGCTCAGCGAGTCGGGTGGCTCGCTCACCGACCAGGTCCGGGTGTGGGTGGAGATCGACTGGGACCGGGTGCCCGAGGGGACGTACGACGCGACGGTCACCGTGAGCGGGGGCGACGCCGGGCAGCGGGTCGACGTATCGCTGAAGGTGCGCAACGACGGTGAACGGGCGTTGCGCGGACGGGGGTTCGTCGAGGCGCACGGGTACGTCTCGATCGACGCCGCGCACACCGACCGCCGGGTGGCGCGTGGCGGGGCCCGCTGGCGGACCGTGCGCGGGCTGGGTCGTCGTAGCGGCGCGGTGGAGGCGGTGCCGTCGACGGCGGAATCGTTCACGGCCGACTTCGCAGACCGGGCACCGGAGTTGAGGTACCGGGTGCGTTTCAGCAGCAGCGGTACCTTCCCGGTCACCGTCTTCCGGCTGCCGTCGCTCGACGAGCGGGGACGGCGACGGGTGGGGGTGTCGCTCGACGACCAGCCGGTGACGGTCCTGTCGGGCCAGTCCGTCGCCACCGGCAACCGGGGTGACGCCTGGGCCCGCAATGTGGAGGACGGTGTCGAGCGGCTGACCACGACATTGACGGTCACCTCACCCGGCGAGCACGAGCTGCGGCTGTTCATGGTCGACGCGGCGATCGCCGTGGACCAGATCGTCATCGACACGGGCGGCCTGCCGGTCAGCTATCTGGCTCCGCCGGAGAGCTTCCACCCGGTGTTCAACCCGGGGCCGCGAGGGGAGTAGTCGGGCCCTGGGGACGGGGTACATCGGATCTATCTTCGGCCGGACGTGAATATTGACGCGCTTCTGGTCTAGTCCTACGCTCCATCGGGAGATAGGTCCGATGAATCGCCGATCCCTGTGAAAGGTCGATTTGGCATGCCCATGACTCCATCGCGACGTACGGTTCTGACAGCCGGAGGCTTACTCGCCGCGGGCGCCGTCTGCTCGACGGCCTCCGCGTCTCCCGCCGCCGCGGCTCCCACCGCGTCCCCAACGGACGGCTGGACCCGAACGACGTTCACGTACAGCATGCACAAGCCCTGGAACCTTGACCTGAGCGACCGGTACAGCGACAGCGGCGGTGTCCGTCGCCTGTGGGTGTACGACACCGACGAGCCCCTGTCGCAGGGCAGTTCCACCGATCCGCGTACGGAGATGCGCTGGAAGCAGGAGTACACCTCCGGCCGGCACATGTGGGACGCCGACGTGTACCTCCCGTCGGGCACCAACGGCGCGACCTTCGCGCAGATCCTCCGCGTGATCCACCCCGAGGGCACCCCGGCCACCGACTTCATGCTCAACGTCTACAACGCGAACGGCGGAACGGTACGGGCGTTCGACCGCACGGTCCTGAAGACCGGCGCGTACGACACGTGGTTCAACGTCAAACTCGCGCACGACGCCTCGGCCGGCAGCGTCAAGGTCTACCTCGACGACACGCTGGTGCTGACCGCCCAGGACCGGGGCCCCGCCACCCGGCACTTCAAGAACGGCGTCTACCACCACGGCACCGGCCGGGCCGAGGCCCGCTTCCGCAACATCACCTACTGGACCCGGTGAGCCGGCCGTGCGCAGACGAACGGCACTCACCGCGCTCGGCGGTCTCGGCGGACTCGGCCTCGCCGGTGCCACCGCCGCGATCCTGCCGGGACAGGCCCGGGCGGCCGACGAGGTCCAGTTCCAGAACCGGGGCAGCGTCGAGGGCTGGGACCACGCCTACACGCAGAAGGACGGTGTCATCGAGACCGTCGACTCGCCCACGTACAAGGGCGCGCACGCGCTCGCGGCGACCCAGACGTACATCGACGAGACCGGCGGCTATCGAACACTTGCCCAGTGCTCAATCCTTCAGGGTGGAGGTGAAGGGCACCCTGTCCATTGCGGCCCGGAGGGCCACAGTGGCATGGCTAAGATCGCCTCATCCGACGA
This sequence comes from Streptomyces sp. ME02-8801-2C, assembly GCF_033793965.1. Classification (NCBI taxonomy): domain Bacteria; kingdom Bacillati; phylum Actinomycetota; class Actinomycetes; order Kitasatosporales; family Streptomycetaceae; genus Streptomyces; species Streptomyces sp. ME02-8801-2C. The sequence goes on from NZ_JARAXP010000004.1 coordinate 34,432, forward strand.
CGAAGTTGTCGGATCTACCGCCGGACGGGCGGGAAGTGACGCCTGTGGAGGCCCCTGTAAGACCGAGCTCCCCGGAGACCGGCAAGGGCCAGTGAAGCAGGAACCCAAGGTGGTACCGCGACGCGGTACGGACCGGAATCTCCTGCCCTCGGGCAAGAGAGGGCGTCAACACTCGGAGGTGATCCGGCGCGGCGCGCAGAGCGTCGGCCGGGGCGTCTTCGAGGTGTGGCTGAACGGCACGAGGACGGTGAGCCGGACCGGCATCACCGTACTGCCCTCCACCTCCCGGACGATCCGCTGGTCCAACGGGATCTACTGCACCGCCTGGCGCGAGGGGAAGCCCAGCGGCCCCCGGACGCTGACGATCCTGCACGACAGCCACCGGATCGCCTCGACCTACGCCCTGGCCGAACCGGCCAACTGGTCCTGACTCCGCCGATCCCTTCGGCCGGATTTTTCCTCGCCCCCGCCGCCCTTACCCGTCCCATCCCTGGGGGCTGCGCCCCCAGACCCCCGCTTTCGCGCTGAACGCGCTCGTCCTCAAACGCCGGACGGGCTGGTAGTCCCTCCCGTATCCCCGCCTTCTGGAGGCACCCGTATGACCTCTCGCAGAGCAGTGCTCGGCACGGCGCTGGGCGGTACGACGCTTGCCGCCCTGCCCGCGGTCGCCCAGGCCGCCGCCGCCGGTCCGGCAGTCGACGCCACCGCCACCGCACCCCGTCCCTGGAAGCTCCGCAACCGTATGGACTCGGGCGACGCCTGGAGCAAGTTCCTGCGCGAACAGGACCTGTTGTGGCGCAGGATGCCCACGCTGTGGCACGAGGGCCCGTTCCTCGGGGACGGCCGACTGGGCAGCATGGTCTACCGGGAACCGGGCGTGAACGCCGTCCGCTTCACCGTCCAGCACGGCGAAGTCCAGGACCACCGACCGGAGTTGGGCAGCGGCTGGGGCACCTGCCGGCTCCCCGTGGGGCATCTGACCCTGGACCCGGTCGGCACCATCACCGGGGTGAACTGGCGCCTGAGCCTGTGGAACGCCGAACTGACCGGCACGATCACCACGGACAAGGGCACCCTGACCCTCGCCGCCCTCAGCCGCGACGGCGTCCTCGCCGCACGCGTCACGGCGGACGGCGACGAGGAGGTCCACTGGACGTTCCACCCGGAGGAGGCGATCAGCCCCCGCAAGATCAGCGAGGCCCCGCCGACGGACTACGTCACCAACCCGCCGTGGACGACCCTGACCACCGGCGACATCGAACAGGTACTCCAGCCCCTGACCGGCGGCGGACAGACCGCGACCGCGTACCGGCACTCGGGCGACACCCTCGTCCTCACCGTCGCCCACAGCCACCCGTCGAACACGCGGGCGGCCGAGGCGTCGCTGAAGAAGATCCAGAAGGTCCAGAAGACCGGCTCGTACGCGGCTCTGCGCGGCCCCCACACCCGCGCCTGGCACGCCTTCTACCGCAAGAGCTTCGTGTCGATCCCCGACGAGCGGCTGCAGAGCTTCCACTGGATCCAGCTCTACAAGGTCGCGTCGGCGAGCGTCGCGGGCGGCCCGCCGATGGCCACCTGCGGCCCCTGGCTCGAGCCCACGCCCTGGCCGGCGGTGTGGTGGAACCTCAACATCCAGCTGGAGTACTGGCTCATCCACGGCTCCAACCACCTGGAACTCGACTCGCTTGCCACCACAGTCCGCCAGAACCAGGAACAACTGACCGCGAACGTGCCCGCCGCCTACCGCTCGGACAGCGCCGGGGTGGGCCGCAGCTCCGACATGTTCGCCAACCGGACCGTCGGCAGGCCCGGTACCGGCGCCGAGGTGGGCGATCTGACCTGGGCCCTGCACAACGTGTGGCTGAGCTACCGCCACACGATGGACGACAGGTTGCTGCGGGACACCGTCTTCCCCCTGCTCCGCCGGGCGGTCAACTACTACCTGCACTTCCTCCAGCCCGGTGACGACGGCAAGCTGCACCTCCCGTCGACCCTCTCCCCGGAGTACCCGGTGGTCCCGCCGCAGGACACCAACTACGATCTGGCGCTGATCCGTTGGGGCTGCACCACCCTCCTGGAGTCGGCGCGGCGGCTGGGCGTCGACGACCCGCTCGTCCCCCGCTGGCAGGAGACCCTGGCCAAGCTGACGCCGTACCCGGTGGACGCCAACGGGTTCATGATCGGCGCGGACACCCCGTACGCCCAGTCCCACCGCCACTACTCCCACCTGCTGATGGTGTATCCGCTGTACCTGGTCAACTGGGACCAGCCCGAGCAGCGTGAGCTGATCGAGAAGTCGGTCGTCCACTGGCACGCGCTGACCGGCGCCCACCGCGGCTACAGCTACACGGGCGCCGCGTCGCTGTACGCGATGATGGGCCGCGGCGACACCTCACTGACGTACCTGAAGAAGTTCTTCGACCCCACCACGCGCTACCCGTGCCGCGCCAACACCCACTACACGGAGGCCGGCCCGGTCATCGAGACCCCGCTGTCGGCCTCACAGTCCCTGCACGACATGCTCTGCCAGAGCTGGGGCGGCGTCGTACGGGTGTTCCCGGCCGTCCCGTCCGCCTGGCAGGACGTCACCCTGCACGACTTCCGCACGCAGGGCGCGTTCCTGGTCAGCGCGGCTCGCAAGGGCGGCACCACCCGGTTCATCCGGATACGCAGTCTGGCCGGCGAACCGCTGCGTCTGCGGCACGACCTGACAGGTGGTCAGGTGCGCGCGGTACTGGACGACGGCACCCCGGCCCGCACACGCACCTCGACGGACGGCACCCTCACGATCGAGCTGGCCAAGGGCCGTGAGGTCCTGCTGTACGCGGGGGAGCGGCCCGACCTCGTGATCGAGCCGGTGGCGCCGGGGGAGCGGGGGGCGGCCTGGGGACTGCCGCAGCCGTAGTCGGCCCCACGGATGCCGCAGGCCCTGCCCGGACGGTGTCGGGCAGGGCCTGCGGGCAGGTCGCGTATGACGCGGGGACGGTCAGGTGGACCAGATCACGGTGCCCTTGTCCACGATGACCACCTTGGTGTCGGACCGCAGGATCAGTTTGGCGCCCGGGTGCCCCTGGGTCTGGGAGGCCCAGACGGGCCGGTTGTCGCCGTTGTAGACGACGAGGTTGCCGTCCTCCTGGAAGATCGTCCGGTGGTTCTTTCCGAACATCATGGACGCCCACCGCGCCTTGTTGTTCTCGTCGTAGACGACCAGGTTGCCGTCCTCCTGCTGGACCAGCCTGATCCGGTTGGTGGTCCAGGACTCACCGACGGAGATCGTGCTGGGAGCGGAGACGGACGTCTGCGTCCACACGGGAGCCTTGGGCGGGTCCGGCTTCGGGGTCGGCTTGCTCGCCGGCTGGGGCTTGGGAGCCTTGGCCGTCGACGGCTTCTCGGCGGTCTGCGGGGGCTTGGCCCGCGGCTCCTGTGGTTTCTGCGGTTTCGGCGGTGCGGCGGCCGGAGAGCGCGGCGGGGCCGAGGTCTTGGACACCTTGGGGCTCGGGGGTGCGGTGGGCCGCTCGGTGGCGTAGTCGTCCGGCGACTCGCTCGCGGCGTCCATGCCCAGAATCGTGTCGGAGTCGTCCCGCTGGGACGCGCTCTGTACGGTGTCCGACTTCTTGCCGTCGTCCTTCCCGCCCGACATCAGCAGGAAGGGTACGGCGATCAGTACGGCCCCGACGATGGCCGCCGCGGCCAGCATCGGCTTCTTCGGCCGCCCCACATGCGCCGCGTGGGTGTCGCTCTCGGGCGGCGCCCCACCCGCTGCCGCCGCGACGGCGACGGGCATCGCACCCTCGGGATCCTGACCGCGCGCGCCCGTCGCGGCGGCGGCGCCCTCTTCTGCGGAGGCGGCACCGCTCACGGTGGTCGTCGCCTCCGGCTGGGTCGCGGAGGTGCCGGAGGTGGCGGACGCGGACCGCTCGGAGACGGTGGAGGTGGGGCGTTCCGGGGCCGTCGAGGGGGCGTTGGCCGTGGTGCGTTCCGGGTCGGCGGATGCGGCCCGCTGCTCCGGGGCGACGGCGGGTCGGCCGCCCGGGGTCAGCGCGCCCTCAGGGGGCTCCGCCGAGGCCGACAGGGCGACCGCGACCCGTACCCGTGGTGAACCGTTCGCGGTTCCGGGTGCCGTCCCGTCGCCCTCGTTTCGTGCGCCCATCCAGTCGTTTCCTCTCATCAGGACAAGTCGTCCATGGTCAGTACTCGCCGACCGGCCCCGAGCAGCGTTCGGGCCACTCCTCCGGGTCCGGTGACGTGCGGTCCTTCAGGGCGTGCCGGAGCCGTTCGAGGGCCGTGTGGTCGGCGTCCTCCAGCACTCCGGACGTCGTGGTCAGGTCGGGGAGCTGGCGGAGCAGCACCAGCGGGGTGGCGCCCTCGGTTCCTACGTCGAGGACGTCGAGGACCCTGAAGGGGGTGCCGGGGGTGAAGACGATCTCCTCACCGGAGTCCAGCAGTTGCCGTACCCGGCGGCCGGTGATCGACCAGATCGCGTAGGCCACGCCCGCCACCCGGTCCTTCCCGGCCGGGTCCAGCGGCAGCCCGCTCAACGGCGCGGGGTCCCGCAGTACCGCCCCCGGCCGCAGCTCACCGTGGCTCGGGGTGCCGCCGGGACCGCGCAACACCGCGCCACGGTACGAGGGCAGCCGTCCGAGTCCGGAGGCCAGACAGGCGGCGTACGGCAGCAGCCGGGGCTCCCCGTCCCGTAGCGACCGCGTCAACTCCCGGTGGTTCAAGGGTGCTTCGCCGCCCTGGAGGTACATCCGCACGGCGATCAGATCGGCGCGGGCGGCCTCCTGGGCGGCCCCGCGCAACGTCGGCATCCCGGCGAGGGCCCGGTTCACCGCCGCGCTGTGCCGCTCCCAGGCGGCGTCCGCCAGCACCCGGAACGAACGCCGTTCCTCCTCGGTGCTCTGGTGCCGGGGCGACACCGCCCCGGCGGGCAGCGGGCGCCCGGCCGCCGGGGACGGTGAGGGAGGGGAAGGGCTGGGCTCGGGGGAGGGGGAGGAGACGGGGCGGCGGGCAGGGGGTGGCGTCGGGTTGTCGGGTTGGGGGTCGGGGCGGGGGTCGGGGATGCCGCCGGCGGTGCCGCTGCCGGACGTGGGGCTCGGTGTCGGAGCGGCAGGGCGCGCGCCCGGGTCCGCCGCTGAGGTGGGTATGGGGGGCTGGCCGCCGGATTGGCTCTGCTCTGGTTCCGGCTGCTTCGGATCCAGGTGTGCGGTGGGGGACGTCGTGGGTGCGCGGTTCGGCTGAGGGGCGGGGGCGTTGCTCGCGGTGGGGAGCGTGGGGGGCGTGGGTGGCGGGGTCGGTGCAACTGGGGCCGCTGGCGCGGGAGTTGTCGAGGCCTGGGTCGCGGGTTGCGGGGCGGCAGGGTGGTCCGGGGCCGCGGGTGTACTCGTCGTACGGGCCTGGGCGTTGTCGCCGGTGGTGGACGCGACGCGGGCGCCGCGCGGCGCGGTCGGCGGGGTCTGACGCGGGGTCGGTGGGGCGGCAGGGGTGCTTGCCGCCCCTGCGGTTGCCGTCCCTGAAGTTGCCGTCCCCGGGCTCGGCGCCGCTGCGGGGGCTGTCAGGGGACGGCCCTCGGGTTCCGTCCGCTCGGGTTGCCGGGGTGTCGCAGGCAAGGGCCCGCCCGTTGTTGCCGGGCGGGGGGCCGGTGGCGTCGGCTCCGGGTGGGTCGGGGCTTCGGGTTGTGGTGCTCGGCGGGGTGTCTGGGGCTTGACGAAACGGATCATGCGGAGGCCCTGGTCGGCGGCCAGTCCACGCAACGCTCGGCCGCCGTCGAGCGGGGTGGCGTGCACATGGAGCGCGGAGCGCTCGCGCAGGGCGGGGGCGAGGGTCTCGAGGAGACGGGACAGGACCGGCCACAGCGAGGAGTCGAGCCGCTCGCCGGGGCGGCCGATCTCGATCACCGGACCGTCGCCGCTCACCGGATGCACACTGTTCGGCGGCGGAGCGCCGTCACGCGCCCCCACCCACAGCCCCGCCCTCGTCGCCGTCGCCTGCCACTCCTCGGAGAGCCGGACCACCCCGTCCTCCGCACCGCCGATCTCCTCCAGGGACGGAGCCCAGTGCAGCAGCCCCGGCGGCGGAGGGTTGTCGGCGTCCCCGGAGGGCGGGCACACCACGGCGTCCACGAACGGCACCCACACCGGCCCCCCGTCCGCACCGACCAGCACGGAACGGACACCGTACGAACCCAGCGGGCGTTCGGCGGCGAACAACGGCAGCCCGGTGGTGACCTCGACCTCCGCCTTCAGCATCCAGGCCACCGACTGGCCGAGCCGCAGCACATCGCGCCGCCCGCCCGGGGCGAGCCGGACCCGGGACCGTACCTCGGCCGGGAGGGTGATGAGGAGTTCGGCGACCTCGGACGCCGCGACGTCCTCGCCCCACGGCACGCCGACGACCACTGCGGGACGCTTGTTGTCGACCGGAATCGCGTGGAACACGTCTCCGGGCCTGGACGCGGTCGCCTCCGCCGGACGGATCAGCAGGCCCGCGGGGATCCGGTCCACCACGCAGCCGTCCGCCATCCGGGCGGGCGCCCGCTGCACGCCCGTCTGCCACTCGGGGGCAGGCGTGCGCGGGCCGAGCAGCTCAGGCTGCTCCCCGGGCGCGAACCGCCACCAGCCGCCGTCACCGGGAGGTACGAACACCGAGCCGCCCGGCACCACAAGTACCTGCCCGTCGGGAGCCTCGACTACCAGTTCCCAGGCGTCCGCGATACGACGGGCCAGGGCGGGCCGCTCCGGGCGGTCGTCCCCGGCACCGGCCATCACCAGCCGTACGGAGCGGGTGCCCTCCGCGTGCAGGGTGTCGAGCAACTCGCTCAGGCGCGGCCACAGCGCCCCCGCCGCGCCTTCCGGCACGGTGGCGACGATCGTGACGGTGCCGCTCTCCGGGTGCAGCGTGTGGGCCAGGTCGGCGATGTCGGCGGGGTCCAGGGTCTCGTCCGAGGCGGGGCGCAGGAGGAACAGGCCGTCGTGGTCCTCGACAAGGACTCGCTCGGCAGGCTCGCCCGCCCCCGTGACTGCGCCCGCGCCGGGCGGTGACACCCGTCCCGGGTCCGCCGTCGGGCGGCCACCTCTGCGCCGGCCGAGGGCGCCGCCCCAGCGGCTCACGCCCGGCTCCCGTCGACCGAGGCGGGCACGGCACGCTTCCGCGCGCCGGTCGCCATGGCAAGTCCACCGGAAGACAAGACGCGTACCACCCTTCGAACCTTTCTTCACCCACCCGACCGGAATCCCTCCCGGTTGGCCTGAACGCGTGTTGCACAAACGTTCGGGGGGAGGGTCAACACTACCTACCGCTAATCGACTTGGACGCCGGGCGCCTCCTCCGGAAGCCCGACGAGACGGCCGTCACCGTCAAGGACGAGGAGAACGGTCACGGCGCTCCCACCGGACCCACCGGACCCGCTGGACTCGCCGAGGAGCGTCACCTCTCCGTCCGCATCCACCACGGCCACCACCTTCACCCCCTCGAACAGATGGACGGCAATCGTCAGTAGCGCGGACAGCCGTGTCTCCGCGTCCGCGTACGCGGGCTCGCCGAGCAATACGTGGAGGCGCTGAACCGGCGTCAGATCGGTGAGGGGCAGGTCGCCGCCGAGCAGGATCGCCTGGGTGCGCTGGGAGTTGTCGAGCAGCACCCCCAGTTCCTCCAGCCGCGCCACGGAAAGGCTGAGGCCACCGGCCGGCTGCGGCACCGTCCCGGTGGGCACCTCACCGTCACCGACGCCACGGACCAGCCGCTCGCGAAGGGCGTTCACCGTGTCGATCCCGGCGTCCGCGAGCGCGGCGGGCGCCGCGTGGCGCAGTACGGACAACAGGGTGCCGGTGTCGTCCTCGGGCGCCGCGCGCAGAGTGAAGGCCGTGCCGTCGAGCACGGCGGCGAGGGCGCCGGTGCGCTGGAAGCCGGGGGTGTCCGGGCTGCCCTCGGCGCTGCCCGGGGCAGCCGGGGCAGCAGGAGTGGTCGACGTGGTCAGGGCAGCCGGGGCGGTCGGGTCGGCCGAGGTGTCCATGCTGGTCGGGTTGGCCGAGGTGTCCATGCTGGTCGGGTCGGCCGAGGTGTCCATGCTGGTCGGGTTGGCCGAGGTGTCCAGGCTGGTCGTGGCGGTGGTGGCGGTGGCGGTGGTGGCGGTGGTGGCGGTGGTGGCGGTGGTGGCGGTCGTGGCGGTCGTGGTGGTGGGGGCGTCGGCGTTCGGCGGCTGTGGTTGCCCGGATACGGTGCCGGAGGGCGTCGTCTGGAGTGCTGTGCCGTCCGTCGACGCGTCGCTGCCGTCGTAGTGGTTGACGCCGTTGTAGTAGATCTCCACGTTCCTGCCAGCGGCTCCGCCGCCCTGCGGTCCGAGGCCGCTGACCACGTGGCGCCCTCCTGTCGGGAGGGTTCGCGCCACGTCGAGTCGGACCCCGAAGGCGTGCGCCGTGAGCGCCGGGAAGACCTCTCCGTACGCCGACTCCCAGTTCTGCGCCCAGCTCTGCACCGCGTTCAGGAGACCGGCCAGTTCCTCGGTGGTGAGCGGTGCGGGGCTGGTCGCGTAGGCGAGCCCCAGCCGCCGGCGCAGTTCGTTGTCCGACAGGCTGTTCAGTCCGCCGGGCGGCACGGGGATGCCGTGCCAGCGGGCGAGCGTGAGCAACTGGGCCGTGCGGGTCTTGCGCAGTTCGGCGCTGAACTCCTGCGTGGTCGAGAGCCGGAGCTGACCGATGATCTCGTGAGGCAGTTGCCCGCTGCCCGTGGCGCGGACCAGATAGTCCGTGACGAACTCCCGCATGGCTGCGGTCACTTGATCGGCCTGGGGGTGCCGAGGCAGGACGCCGGTGTTGGAGTACGCCTCCGCTCGTCGCCGGAGGGAACTGCGCACGGCGCCGGTGTCCGACAGCCACTGGAAGGCCCCGGGGCGGTCGGAGGCCAGGCCGGGGAGGCTGTGGCGGACGTGCTGCGGCGCACTGGCGAGGAACGAGTGGAGCAGGCACTCGCCGTTGGCGACGGTACGGATGGACCGGCCTCCGGCCGGAGGCAACAGGCCGGCGTCGGCCCCGGCCTTCCCGGAGCCGCCACCTGCCGCCTTCGACGGTGGCCCGCCCGCCGAGGAGGACGACGCGGGTGACTGCGCGGGCGGGGGCGCGGGTGGGGTCACCGTCACGTTCGAGGGCGTGGGCTGAGTCATGGGCAACGTCGGGGCAGCGGGCGGCGTACCCGTCTTCTTCGTAGGGGCGGGCGGTGCCTTGGGCGGAGTCGGCGGCACAGGCTTCGTCTTGACCTGCGTTGGAGGCGCGGGCGGTATCACCGTCACCGTCGGAGACGCGGGCGGCGTCCCCGTAACCGTCGAAGGAGCGGGCGGCGTCACGGTCACAGGCGGAGCAGCGGGCGGCGCCACCAGCGGGTCCTGCGACGCAGGCGGTGTCACCGGCACGGTCGGCGCAGCAGGAGCCGGCGGCGTCCCCGGCACCGGCGGAGGAGTCGGCGGTGTCACCGTCAGGGCCGGTGCCGCAGTGGTCGTCCTCGAACGCGTCCGCTCAGGTGCCCCCGGTCGGGGGGCCCGCAGCGGGCCCGGTTCGCGGGCCGGGGTGGAGGCCAGGGACGAGAGGGCGACGTTCACCAAGCCCTCGCCGCTGGTCTCGCGGGCTCCGCCGAGCGTGCCCGCCAGGTCCGGCAGTTGCTGCTCGGCGGTGGTCTGGTCGGCGGCCCGGTCGGACTGGTCCTGGAGGGCGAGGACGATGTTCCGGTTGAGGGAGCGCAGCCCGTCCCGTACGGCATCGTGGTGAGCGGTGATCGTGGCGAGGCCGTCGACGGCCGTGTCCAGGCGGGTCTGTGCACTGGACGCCTTCGCCGTCGCTTCCGCCAAGGTCTGTTCGAGGTCCGGCAGTTGGGCGGCGGCCGTAAGGGCGTTGGCCCGCGCGGCCTTGAGTTCGTTCTGGACCCGGATCTGGTCCGCGCGCAGGTCCGTCAGCTCCCCCTGGACGAGGGCGAGCCGGTCGCCGGCCTGCTGGACGCGCTTTCGCGCTTCGGCCGCCCGTGTCTCGGGTACGGTGCCGGCTTTCTGGCGGGCGATGTGATCGAGGAAGGCGTCGGCAGCCCGTGCCTCGCCGGACGCGGCGGACTCCCGCTGCCGGGCCTCCGCGATTCTCTCTGGCAGGGCGAGGAGCGCGGCGGACAGTTTGCGGCTCTCGCTCTCCCAGTGGTCCTGCTGCGCCCGGCCGGAGGCCAACGCGGTCTGCGCGTCGATGAGTTCGGTCTCGGCGCTGCCGAGGGCGGTCCGGGCCCCGGTGTGTTCGGTGGTGGCCGTGTCCAGGTCGGAGCGGGCGGTGGTGAGGGCGTCGCGGCTTTCGGCCTGCGGGCCGCGCAGGTCGCTCTCCCGCTGTCGTGCGTCGGCCTGGGCCCGGGCGGCGTCGGCGTGTGCGGTGATCCGGGCGGCGAGGTCCGTCCAGGCGTCGGTGGTGTCCGCGTCGGTGCTGGCCAGGCTGCCGGTGGCGTCGAACCGCCAGTGCCGCAGCCCGTCGTCCGTACGCAGCACCAGCTCGACGGGCCGGTCCCCGAGGACGGCGGTCCGGGAGGCCGCGTAGAGGGCGCGGCCCAGGAGGGAGCCGTCGGGGTCGGGGCCCGTCGCGAGCCAGATCTGCGCGGCCGGGTCCTGCGGGTCGAGCCGGTCGGCCAGGGCCCGGGGCAGGTCGGTCAGCGGGTGGGTGGTCCAGTCCCGCAGATCGGCGGCGAGCTGGTCGGCGAGCATCGAGCGCAGGTCGTAGATCTGCGGATCGGTACGGGCGTCGGTGATGCCGTAGCCGAGCACGTCCCGTTCGGACAGCCGCAGTTCGGCGCTGCCGGTCACGTGCCGGGTGCCTTCGGGGCCCTCCACCGTGATCACGACGTCGGTCATGGTCTCGTGGCTGCGGACACCGCGCCCGTCCGCGGGTACCGCGCTGCCGCCGGTCTTGAACCACTCCCGGCGGGTCGCGGCGCCCGCCGAGCCCTGCCCCTGGGTGATGGGCTGCTGGGCCAGCAGCGGAACGCCCACGCCGACGATGTTGCGGCCGTCGCCGCCCGCGTCGTAGGCGGCCTGCAGACCGGCGCCGGGGGTGACGCCGGTCGCCAGCGAGGTCGAGGCGGCCGTGGTGGGCAGGCGCAGCCGGTCGAGGGTCACGTCTCCGGCGTCGGTGACACGCCGGGGGTTGTGCAGGGAGATCCGCAGGGTCGGGGCCGTGTCGGGGTCGGGTTCCAGGGGGTAGGCGCCGGGCAGGGTGTCGGTCAGGCCGGCGGTGGCGCGGGGCAGATCGAGGCTGATCTCGCCCGCCTGGATGAGTTCGCCGATGCGTACGGCGGTGGCCTCGGCGGAGCTGGAGGCATCCGACGACCGCCACTCGGACGCCAGCCGGGGCGCGACCGTCCGCAGCGCCTGGGCGAGTTGGGGATAGCCGTTGAAGTGGAACACCGGGGTCGGCCCGGTGGGCACGATCCGCTGCCCGTCGGTGACCCGGCGCCCGTCCGCACCGGGCGGCGCCTGGGACGGGTGGACGGCCGAGACGGCGGCCGGGAGCGGGGTGGCGGGCGCCGGAGGGTCCGCCGCCTCGCTCCCGGTGAAGCGCAGGGTGACCTCCGCGGGCACGGTCACCGTGCGGGCGGGACGGCCGTGCAGGGTCTGGTCCAGCCAGTCGCCGAGGCCGGTGTCCCCGTCGGAGTCGTACCAGGCCAGGACCCCGCCCTCGACAAGCCCGCCCGGGACGTCCAGCGGCCAGTCGGTGACGAGTTCGGAGCGGACCGAGGCCACGTACTCGTACTCGATGTCGAAGTCGGCGGCGTTGTCGGTCCGCAGCCAGAAGCGGTCCTCCGCCGAGGCGGAGACCTTGCTGCTGTCCGTGCGGACGCCGGCGACCGTCAGTGCCGGGCCGGTGCGGTCGGTGCGGGCGTCGTCGGCGGGGCGCGGGTAACGGGTCGTCGGGTTGAAGGTGCCCGTGTGCTGGCGGGTCTCGGACACGGCACTGGAGGTGTTCGCCGGGGCGTGGATGTGCACCTGCTCCTGCCCGGTGCCCGCGCCCGCAGGCCTGCCGCGCACCGTGCGCAGCCCCGCGGTGTCCTGTACGGGCCTGGCCCGGAGGGTGACCTCGACGAGCCGGGCGCCGCCCTTGGCGACATGCCGGAAGTGGAACCGCTGGACGCCGTGCGGCCCCCGGCCGGGCAGTGCGCGCAACGAGGTCGGCATGGTGAGGTCGGCGATCCTGGCTCTGACGCCCGGCAGGTACGAGGCCCGGCCCGGCGTGGTCGAGCCGGGCGCCTCGCGTTCGACGAGGGCGGTGAGTTCGGTGCGCAGCCGGTCCCGCTGCTCGGCCCGGCCGTCGGGGCCGCCGCCGAGCTGCTTGACGGACAGGACACCGGCCAGGCCCGGTTCCCCGGTGCGGGCGAACCTGTCCGGCAGGGGCAGCGTCGCCTCGGGCCGCTCGGGCGCGGTCAGGCCGTCGATGCCCTCCAACCAGGCCGCGTCGCGGGCGAGTTGGGGGTCGGTGAGCAGGAACTGCGCCGCCTCCGGAAGCTCCACGGCCACCGTGATCGGCTCGGCGCTGCCGAGACCGAGGGTGTTGCCGAGCAGGTTGCGCCGACCGTGCCGGATGGTCATGAGGATGGTCGCGCCGCTGCGGATCCGGTGCTGGGTGCCGCTCTCGGTCGGGGTCCGGGTCACGCCGGTGCTCGATCCGAGGGTGTGCGTGTCGTCCGTACGGCGGGTGAACCCGTAGCGGCCGGAGGGGTTGAACCTGGCGGAGGGGCCGGGCTTGGGCGTGCCCTCGGGGACCTTCGCGGGCCGCTGCTGCGACGTGGCGGCGACGGCGGCCCCGTGGCTCCTGCTGGTGGTGGTCTGCTGGGTGGCGGTGTCCGTGGCGCCGACGTCCGTCTCCAGGTACTGCTTGGCGCTGTGGAGGTGTTCCGGGTCGTGCAGGAAGCCCTGGAGCTCCACCGAGAACTCGTGGTCGGCGCCGAGGCCGGGCAGGGTCAGGCCCTCGATGACGTAACCGCCCTTGAAGATCTGGTGGGCGCGTGCGACGAGGTTGGCGGGGCTGAGCGCGGTCCGCAGCGCCTCGGTCGCCGGTGAGCTCTGGTCGGTGATGTCCGAGCCGGTCAGGGCCTCGGACGCCCAGTCCCTGGCGGGCGCGGTGACCGACGCCACCTTGCCGGGCACATAGGCGGCGACGGTGTCCCACGCCTGGTCGAGCACGCCGCGTTCGGGGTGACCGGGGTAGGTGTTGGTGACGGCCTGTTCGAACGCGTCGAGCAGGGCGGCGGTGCCGCGTACGCCGTCCATGATCGCGTCGTCGGGCAGCCGGACGACACCGGGCAGCGGATTGCCGTCCGGGCCGGTCATGGCCAGCTTCGCGTGGTCGTCGGCGTTCGCGAGGCGGACGCTGTGGTCGAGCGGCGTCCTGCGCGGCTGCCCGGGCTCGACCGTGCGGTGGTGCGGGACGAGGAGGGTGAGGCGCCCGCCGACGGTACGGACGACGGGACGCTCGGGCTCCGCCGGGCGCTCGATGTCGGGGGGCGCGGCGGCGGACACGTCGTCGTCCGGGTGGTGTCCGGGGTCGGCGAAGCGCACGGCCGGTTCCGCGCCCGGACCTTCGTACAGGTCGAGCGCGAACTGCGCCGGAACCTCGAACACCTCGGCGGCCTGGCCGCTGCCGATGAAGAACTGGTCCTGGTTGATCCCGGCGCCGACCGTGGCCGTGTGGGCGGTGCCGGCCGCGTAGGTGTAGTCCCCGCTGCCGCCGAGCGACCACGGCCGGTCGTCCCCGACGGGTCCCGACGCGCCGCCGCCGAAACCGGCCTGCCAGCCGTAGGCGTAGCCCTTCGACTCGGTGCCGCCGATACCGAACGACGAGATGCCCATGTTCTGCACATCGGGCAGCGTCCGGCGGTGCCGTGTCTCGGTGCCCGGGCCGGTGTCCCGGAAGGCGGACAGCCGCAGTTGGACGCGGCGGGTGCCGCCGGTCCGCGTCGGCCGGTCGAACCACAGGGCCTGGCCGCCGTCCAGCATGGCGTCGACCGACGCGCGCAGCCCCACCTCGGAGCGGGCCTGCTCGAACCGCCGCAGGTTGACCAGCTGGGCCTTGGCCCTCTCCTCGTCGAACAGGGTGCCGGGCGTCGGCTCGGCCGGCGGCAGGAAGCCCTGCTCGCGCAGCCACGACTCGGCCCGCCCGAAGAGCTGTTCGGTGCCCGTCACGGCCAGCGGGGCGGCGGACATGCCCAGGTTCCGCAGGTTCTCGAGATCGTCGGGCAGCTCACGCAGGCCCTCGCCGGGCGCGTGCTCCTGTCCCGTCGCGTCGGCCTTGCTGAGGATCCGCAGCCGCATGCCCCCGTCCCAGGGCCCGAAGTCGTGGGATGTACTGCCGCCGCGCGCCCGGATCAGGGTGACCCGGTGGGTCACCCGGACCGGGCCGAGCAGATGGCTGCGGTTGCTGCGCATGGCGTGGGTCATGCTGGCGGAGCCGCCCGAGGCGAGGGCGCTGTTGGTCTGCCATTTCGCGCCCGCCTTGCCGACGAAACTGCCGGAGACCACCGACGAGGCCCCGGCGTGTCCCTGGGCATGGTCCCCGGTGAACGAGGGGCCGAGGCTGCCGTCGAGGGCGACGCCGCTGGTCAGCTTCGCCGAGCCATCGACCTTCACCGTCTGGGTGACATGCGCCTCCAGGTTGATCTTTCCGTCGAGCGAACGGTGCGTCGGCTCCACAGGCTCCACGACGGTGGTGAGCCTCAGCATCCCGATCGTGTTGCCGTCACCGTCCAGCAGCACCGGCGAGAACACGCCCCGGCCGCGCTGCAACGGCAGCGTGCCGCGCAGGACCGGCTCGGACAGAAACGCCTCGAGCTCCCCGACCGAGGACTTGGACAGCTCCGCCAGCTCGGTGCCGAAGCTCTGCCGCACCTCCGCCAGCAGCCGCCCCGGCTCGCGGACCGAGTCCACCCCCCACACCGGCAGGTCGTCGAGATCGGCGGGCTCCGGCAGCTCACCCTCGTGGTCGACCGCGAGATGCTCCGGGAACCAGACGGTCACCGGTCCGTGCGACCTGGGCGGACCCCAGTACACCGGCGGTGCGAGCGGCGTCGAGTCCAGCCGCACCTCCCACTCCCCGCTGAACTCGAAGGGCTGCGACAGCTCGTTGCTGCGCTGCGCGGTCATCGTCTGCACGAGGTTGGTGACCGTGGTGGCCGAGGAGAACTGGTTGTGCGTCAGCGTCAGGGACAGTGCGGCGTCGATCGCGCGCACCGGTCCGGCCGCCGCGATCGGGAAGGAACCGGACCACGGCACGGGTATCGCACGGATCGTCCCCGACGCGACCGTGCCCGACGACTCCTGCGTACCCTGCGCACGCCGCTCCACCCGGCCCTCGGGATCGGTGACGCTGTTCGCTCCGTAGCGCTCCGAGCGGACCGGGTCGCGCAGCGCGAGGCGCACATCGACCGTGCGCTCCCGGCCCTCGTGGACCACCGTGATGCTCAACCCACCACTGCTGCGCAGATACGGCAGCTCCCGCGCCAGCTCCTCCGCGCTGAGCCGGTCCCGCAACTGGACCAGCACCGGGTGGTCGTCGGCCACGGGCCGGGCGATGCCCAGCGCGGCCATGACCTGGTCGTGCAGCCCGTCGACCACGGCGGCGGGCAGCGGCTCGACATGGACGAGGCCCACGTTGCCGTCGTGCTCGGAGCCGTAGGACCGGACGAAGGCGGAGGGGGGCGTGCTCCAGATGCCGGTCACCTGCTCGGACTGCTCGGACTGCCCGGACTGCTCTGTGGCGACTGGCGGCGCGCTGTGCAAGATGGCCTCGGCGGCTTCGGCCTCACGCTGCCGCAGGGGGGCCAACTTCTGCTGGATCAGGGCGTCGATGCCCGGCCCGCGTGCCTGCCGGGCGGCCTCCGCCGCGTCCGCCGCCGCCCGCGCCACCTCGGCGGGGGGTACCTGGCGTCGGGCGGTGACCAGGGAGGCGAAGTCGCGGGCGTTGCCGTGGCCGATGCCGATGTTGTGATGCGTACGGTCGGCCATCACAGCGGCGACATCCTGCGGGGATCTGAAGTTCGCCCCCGCACCCGTCCGCAGCCGTTCCTGGTGGATGAGCGCCGAGTCACGGATCTGGTAGGCGCCGGACTCCTGGTTCGGTGTGCCGAAGCGGCCCGCGAAGGCCCAGTAGCCGGTCCAGGGCAGGGTGAACTCCACGACCACCTCGGTCTCCGACGCGGCGTTCGCGTTGCTGAACACGCTGGTGTGGGACAGGGAAGTGGTGAAGAACTTCCGGTACTCGTTGCTGCGGTTGTACTCCATCGCGGCGCCGATACCGGCCGCCGGGCTCCTCGCGCCGAGGATCTGGGCGGCCTCCTCGGCCGACATCTTCCGGTAGAGCCTGGCCGGTTCGTCGCCCGTGTGCGGGATGACCGTCGGCAGCGCCGCCTGCTCGTCCTTGATGCGGACCAGGTCGTCGTGGAAGGCGCGCATCCGGGCGGCGAGCGAGTCGTGCGTCGCCAGTCGGCTCGTCAGGATGTCCTGGTTGTCCGCGAACACGTAGTAGCCGCTGTTGAAGTCGGCGGCGGAGGCGTCGGACTCGAAGAAGTCGGTGTAGGCGCGGAAGTACTCCTCCATCACGTCGGCGGTGATCCGCCTGGCCGGACCCGAGGGAGCCGCGTGCATCCCGGCAACCGCATCCGTGTCCGTGTCATCGGCGACACTGTCCGTGTCCACGTCCGTGTCGGCGTGCGTACCCGCCGGGGATGAGGAAGTCGCCGTCGTCGTCCGGGAGTTCGTCGCCGGGTCCGTCACGGGGTCGGGGTCCCCGTTGACGCCGGCCATGAAGTCCCGGAAGTTCTTGAGGAGGGCGTTGTCCGCACCGGTCGCGGCCACCGGGTTCGCCGGCCGGTCGTGCACGGCCTGCGGATCGATCCCGTACAACCGCCGCAGCAGCGACAGCAGTCGCGGCTCGTGGTCCTCCACCCACTTGTCGCCGTTGTTGCGGGTGCGGCCCGTCGTCGGATCCGTGCCGTGGTTGGTGCCCAGGTAAGCGTTGCTGAGCTGGGCGAAGAACTCGTACTCGTTGAGGGCGGAGTAGGTGTCGGCCGACCGGCCGGTCAGGTCCTGGCCGACACCGTCCGGCCACTGCACCTGCGGGCCCGGATCCCGGCCCTCCGCCACCGCCTCCCGCCAGGCGGCCTCCTGATCCTTCTTGGCCGTGTACACATCCTTGATCAGGTCGCGGTCGCCCTCGGTCAGGGCGGCCAGATGCAGCAGGTGCGCGATCTCGTGGGTGGCCGTCGAGTAGCCCTCGGCCTGGTGCGGGGCTGGTCCCACCGGGGTGGTCTCGCCCAGCAGGTTCTCCTCCGGGACCGCGGCGGTCAGCACGCCCGTCGTCCCGCGCCGCTCGTCGAAGCGGCGTCGGGCCTCCGCGCCCATCCGCCGGTGGAGAGGGGTGAAGGAACTCACCCGCGACAGCGGCACGTCCTGCGGCAGCACCACCACCGCCCCACCCGACATCAGCAGTTGTGCGGTGGTCTCCTTGTCCTGCAGCATCCGTGCCGTCTGCGCGTACGTCTCGTGCCGCGACGACACCGGACGCAGCACCTCACCCGGCACCACCACCAGCAACCGCGCCGCCACCTGCGCGAACTCCGGCGCCGACAACGACTCACGGGCCCCGTCCACGAACGGCCGATGCGTGGCCAGCCACCGCCGGTGGGCCGGGTCCAGGAACTCCAGGTTCTGGCTCAACTCCCCTGCAGGCAGCGCGAGCAGACCCGTCACCAGCGCGTCCGCCTCCGGCGGCCGGACCGCCTGCACCACCGACACCGCGTCCGGTTCCACGTCCGGGTCCAGATCCAGGTCCAGCAGATCCGACCAGTCGTCGGGCAGCACCGGGGCCACCTCGTCCAGCGTCGCCAGATAGTCGACGAACGGCTCGCCGTGCACCGCGGCCCGCTGCCGCGCCGCGTCCAGTTTCCGCTGGACCAACTCCTGTGCCAGCCGTACGCGTTCCAGGTTCGCGGCGTCCCGGGCGTCCTGTGCCGCCCGCGCGACCTCGTCCGCCGACAGCGCGCGCATTCCGGTGATCAGCGCGCCGAACTGCTTGCTGTTGCCGTGGCCGATACCGACGTTGTGGTGCGTCAGGTCGGACACGACGGCGTCGACGTCCTCCTTGGACTTGAAGTTGGCCGCCGCGCCGGTGCGCAGTTGTTCCTGGTGGACGAGTGCCGAATCGCGGATGCGGTAGGCGCCGTCCTGCTGGTTGGGGGTGCCGTGCTGCCTGACGAAGTTCCAGTAACCGTCCCAGGGCAGCGTGAACTCGATGACGGCCTCGGAGGAAGAGGCCGCGTTGGCGTTCTCGAACACGCTGGTGTGGGACAGGGACGTGGTGAAGAACTTCCGGTACTCGTCACCGCGATTGAAGGCCATCGCCTTCGCGAGACCCGCCTTCGCGTCCCTCGCGTTCAGGAAGTCCGCCGACTCGGTGTCCGCCATCTTCCGGTACAGCCGCATGGGTTCACGATCGGAGTGCGGAATCACCGTCGGGCGCGCCGACTGTTCCCTCTCGACGGCCAGCAACTCGTCGTGGAACTTCGCCATCTGCGGCAACAGCTTCGGATGACGGGCCAACTCCGGGTCCAGGACGGTCTGTTCGTCGAGGAACGCGTAGTACACGCTGTCGAAGTCCCGGGCGCCCTGGTCGGAGAAGAGGAAGTCCGCGTATCCGCCGTAGAACGAGGCCGTCACCGCGGGCGTCAGCTTCTTCGCGGGCGCCGACGTTCCTTCCCCGGCGGACGTCTCCGCCGCGGCGGGCGGCGCCGAAAGCAGGGTCGGCGCGCCCTTGCCGGAGAAGTCGAGGTACGACCTGATGGCCCGGCGGTCCTGCGGGGTGAAGCCGCGCCACTCGCGGCTGTTCTGGATGCCGTACACGGCCAGCTCGGCCGTCTTCGTCTCCGCGCGGATCTTCGCGTCGGCGCTGCCCCACCAGGGGACCTCCGACTCCCGCCCGGCGTTCTGCGCGGCGTTGGCGACCACCCACTGCCCGGCGAGGGTCGGCACCTTGTTCAGGGTGATCCGCTGGTAACCGATGGCCGGCGCGTGCCAGGTCTGCATGCGCTTGGCCTGCAGGTTGCCGGTCTCCTCCAGATAGCGGACGTCGTGCCCGACGAGCGCGAAGGACTCCAGGTTGCCGCTGCGGAACCCCAGGTGCCTGAGGTCGCCGTCCGCGATGTTCCTGAGGTGGTCGAAGACCTGGAGCTGGTCCTCGCGCGTCGCGTCGGGGAAGGCCTCCCGCCAGTCCTCGCCCGTCCAGAACTCCGTGAGGTCGTGCACGTTTTCGTGGCTGTCGGCGAGCCGCCCGAGGGCACCGTTGCGCGCGGTGTCCCCCGCGATGATCACGGTCGTGCCGGGCGGCAGGTCGGCGATGATCTGCCGCAGCCCCTGGGTGCCGGTGTCGTGCTGCGGATGGGCCTCGCCCTCCTGGCGACTGCCCAGCCGCGACCACAGGACGACGTACGGGCCGCGCTCCGGAACCCCACGGGCCGCGAGGAAGCCCCGCACCCGGTCGGTGCGGGGGGAGTCCAGCCCCCAGGCGGTCCGCATACGGGCGCGTTCACGGTTCCGGTTGCCCCACAGGTTCGCGACCTCGCTCGTGGCGTACGCGGTCGTCTTCTGGAGCCGCGTGCTGCGCAGCCCTGGCGGCACCGGCGGGCTCATGTCGGCGTAGGAGATCGGCCTGTTGCCGTTGGCGGTCTGGGTGTACAGGCTGTGCGGATCGTCGGTGTGCAGGACGTGGACGCGCTCCTCCTGCGCCCGCAGATCGGCGTCGCGCCGGGCATCGAGCCCCGCCAACCTCTCCGCGTGCTCAGCGGACGACAGACCGGTCTTCGCGTCGAGGTCCGCCACTGCCCGGGCGTACTCGGCGCGCACCTGGGCCGCGAGGGTTCTGCGGACGAAGGGGCCCAGCTGGTCGGAGGTGCGCGGCCCTGTCAGCACGCCCAGATGGAGCTTCGGGTTGAGTGTGAGGGCGGTGGCGATGCCGAACATGTCACCGCTGAAGTTGCCGGCCGTGAGGATCAGGGCACGGTACGGACCCGACCCGGCCCGGAAGACATCGGCGAGGTCCGCGAGGACACCCTGCAGCCGCTCGACGTCCTGGGGTGTCGCACCGAAGGCGGCCCACTGTGCCGACAGGGCGGCGCGGGCGGCCTTGGTCCCCGACAGCCTGCCCAGCACCTGGCCGAACTGCGCGGTCAGCTCGGCCTTCCCGCCCGCCGGGAGCCGGGCGGCGTACTGCCCGGCGCGCCGCTTCACCAACGCCTCGGCGAGAGCGGCGTCCAGGCCCGGATTCGCGCCCAGCGCCCACAACAGGTCGAACAGGGCCGAGGCCCGCTGCCGCTGGTCCACGCCCACGGCCAGCGCGAACGCGGTGTCGATCGCGGAGTCCAGCTCCGACGGGAGCGTGTGGCCGTCCTGGACTTCCGGGGCATCGCCGAGAAGGCCGTCGGCGGGACCGATGGTGACCTCGACCCCGTCGATCGTGCCGCTGAGCGTGCCGGGGTTGCCGGGGTGCGCCCGCAGTACGTTCGACGAGGAGCCGGACGAGCCGGGGAAGTGATTGGCCAGGGCCTGGTTGACGACGTCCGCGTACGGCCGGACGTCCCCGGTGGCGAGCCGGAACTCCAGCCGGTCGACGGGACGCGGACTGCCGAAGCGCACCGTCGCCTGGGCGCCCCCGGTGAGTACGGCGGGACCCGTGACGTCGCCCATTTTCCCGCCGCCCCCGATGAGGGCGTCGAGGGCCGCGCCGATCCTCTGACCCACCTCCAGCGTGCGCCGGTTGGCCGCCGGAGTGACCCCGGGCTCGAACACGGGCCCACTGATCGTGGCCGGTCCGGGCGCGGCCGCCGAGGAGGACGCCGTGGCCGGCGACTGCGCCGACACGATGCGTATCTCATGGCTCACGGTGCTGGGCCGGCCATCGGCGGTGTGGGTCAGCAGCACCTTGTGCTTGGCCCCGGCCTTGAGCTTGGTGCTGGGCTTGGGCACGGTGATCTCACCGGCCAGGCCGGTGGCGCCGAGCCGCTCCAGGACGAGGGGCGTCAGCTCGCTCGCGGTCACGCCGGCGCCGTCGATCGTGAGCGTGAGGATCCCGTCGCCGTCCTCCTGGCTCTCGACAGCGGCCTGCCAGAGCCCCTCGATCTCCTTGACGGTCTCGGACGAGGTGGTGAGACCGATGTTGGCCTGCGAGGGCGGATGGGCTGGGCGCAGATGAGCGGGCGCCAACAGGTCGCCGGGGTCCTTCGAGACCGTGACCACCGCCGGAGCGGTGAGCGGATGGTCGGTGATCACCGGCCCGGAGTCGATGACGTCCTCGATGCCGCGAAGGTAGTGCGCGGGCAGGCCCGGCTCCGGCAGCGTGTCCGGGTCGGCCATGACCCCCGAGGTGTCCACGGCGGCGTTCTTCGTACGGCGGAACAGGAACCCGGGATCCAGCGCCCGGTCCGCGAGACCCGCGTAGTGCAGCAACTCGTGCAGCGCCCGCGTGGCGTTGACCTGTTGCCGCCGCTCGTTCTCCTCGGGCCCGAGAGCCGGGTCCTCGGCGTACAGCTGGAACTCGAACTGGTCGAAATCGGTGGGCCGGTCCACCCGGCTGAGCTTGATGGCCTCGGGGTGGTCGGGAGCGTGTACGAAGTTCAGATCGAGGTTGAGCTGGTCACCGGACCTCGGCAGCGGATCCGGCCCTCCGTTCACGAACGTGTCGAGCAGCTCCCGCAACGAGCCCTGGTAGTCGTCCAGTTGGTCGGCCGAGAACCCCTCACCGAACTTGACCGGCAGATTCAGCGTCAGGTTGCGCACCCAGCGCCCGTCGTCGGCCTGGACACGCTCGATCGACACCCGGATGACGGTGTCGCGCCCGCCCAGGGTCCCCTTGCCCCGGCCCGGCCCGGGAGCCAGGGGATCGGCGGCCGGGTCGTAGCGCTCGGTCCGCAAGGAGGCGGAGGGCGCCCCTGCCTGCCGCCCGCGCCACTGCTCCGGGCGGATGGGCGCGGTGGCCGTGGCCGCAGCCACTTCGGCGTCGGTGGTGGTGGGGCCCGGGGGCGTCGCCGACGCGGTGGCGAGGGCGACGGGGGGAGCGGGCGGCGCGGGGTCGGTCGTCAGGGCCCGACCGGCACCGGTCGGAACACCGGCGAGTGTGTCGCTGTCGCTGTCGCTGTCGCTGTCGCTGTCGTCGAGGTCGAGGTCGTCGCCTGATCCGTAGCCGCTGTCACGGTCGTCGTCGAGGTCAAGGTCGAGGTCGAGATCGAGGCCAAGACCGGAGTCGAGCTTGAGGTCCGGCCGATTGCCGCCGGTGGGGATGCGGACGGGGCTGGCCGGCGCCGTGCTGACCGGCTCGACGATTTCGGGGTCGAGCTGTCCGGGCGTGTGTGTGTCGGGAGTGCCGTGGGGATCGGCGTCCACGCCGGTGGCCGGGGTGGCCGGGGTCTCGGTCGGGGTGCCGCGTGGGGCGGTCGGTCGGCCTGTGTTGCTGGGTTGCGCGGCGGGCGGTGCGTCGTGCAGGGCGATGGGACCGTCGCCGAGCGGCTCGGCGAGTTCCGGATCTGACTGTCCGGGGGTGTGCGTGCCATTGGTGTCCACGCCGGTGGCCGGGGTGGCCGGGGTCTCGGTCGGGGTGCCGCGTGGGGCGGTCGGTCGGGCTGTGTTGCCGGGTTGGGTGGTGGGCGGTGCGTCGTGCAGGGCGATCGGTCCGTCGCCGAGCGGCTCGGCGAGTTCCGGGTCGAGCTGCCCGGGGGCGTCGGAGGACGTACGGATCACCGGCGGCACCGCCCCAGGGCTGCCCGGGGACGCTGTGGGGGAGGACGTGCCGGGCCGGCCGTCGGAGCCCACCGTGCCGCCGGCACCCTCGGCACCCTCGGTACCCGCTGGGCCCTGGGCACCCGCTGGGCCCTGGGCACCCACCGGGCCGTTGCCGACGACTTGGTCCTCGGTGACGAGCGTGCTTTCCGCGTCCTCCTCGCCGTCAACCCCGTCCGTGCTGCCGTCCGCGACATCGGCACCGCCGGACTGACCCGCCTGCTGCGACGCCCCCGACGAGCCATGCGCACCCGAACCGCTCGACGCACCCTGCGGACCCGCCGACGTACCCACCGGAGCAGGGGGCGCGACGGCGTCGGAGCCGAACACCGGCTCCCCGTCGGTCTGTTCGCCGTCGCGGACGATCTCCTGGTCCGCGATGGACTGCGTACCGCCCGTGCTCCCTGTCCCGCCTGCCCCGGTCGCCCTCGGCACCGTGGAGGAGGAGACGTCGTCCGACGAACCCGGCAGGTTGGACGCCCCATCGGGGTTGAGTACGGCGTCCATGTCGAGGTCGGGCATCGTCGTGTCGACGACCTCGGAGTCCGGGAGGAACGAGGACCCGGAGGTGCGCGGCGGCGTGAAGGCGGACGCCGTCGACCCGGTCGGCGTGTTGAGCGACGGCGAGTCGAACAACGGAGTCGCGGAAGGAGAAGTAGACGTAGAAGTAGAGGTGTCCGAAGTCGTGACGGCCGGAATGCTCGGCGGCGGCAGGACGACCCCGCCGTTCGCCCCGACGGGTCCCGTCGACGACGTCGTCAGCGGTGCCGGAGTCACCGGCCCGGGCGTGAAGAGGGAGGTGTTGGCGGCCCCTCCGACACCCGTACCCGTACCCGAAACCCCACCCTTACCCGTCGTCGTACCCGAAGGACCGCTGGACACGGGCGACTTGGACGAGCCGGAGCCCCCACCGCTGCCCAACGGGCCCTTGGTGCCGGGCAGATCGTTCATGTGACGCTTGAAGAGGTCCATGTCGACGAACCACTTGTTGTACGCGTACAACCCCGCGGCCCCGACCGCGACACCCGCCGTGAGTTCGAACACCGCACTGGAGCCGCTGCCGACGAACGTCTCCCACTTGAATTCCCAGTTGCCCTCGAACGCGCCCTTGACGACGTATTCGGCGAGCCCCTCACTGGCACCCCCGATCACGAAGGCGGCGGCGATCTCCCCGGGCCCGTTCTTCAGGCCCTTGAACACCAGCGTGTCGGGATCGAACTTGAACTTCGTGAGGACGTCGTCCATGAAGTTCTTGAAGATGTTCTTGAACGGCTTGAAGACCGTCTGGAACACCTCCATGAACCCACCGGTGATCGCACCGAAGGCGGCGGCCTTTCCGACATCGCCCCAGTCGATGCCGTCGGGCTTTCGGCCACCGCTGTTCAGTCCGATCTGGGCCAGCCGGACCGCGAGAGTCTGGATGGCCTCCTCCACCGCCCCCGACAGGCTCGGCATCAGATGGGTCATCCGCAGCAGCCGGTCGATGATCATCAGAACCGCGAACCTGCTCCTGGCCCTGGCCAGGAACATCTGCGACACGGACGCGCCACCCGTGAACGCCATCAGGGCGGCCAGGATCGCCAGTTCGGCGATCAGCATGATGATCTCGGCGATGATCTCCCATTTGGACCCCTGGACCTTCTGGGAGAGATCGATCTGGTTGTTGGCGAGATCGTCGAGCTGATCGATGAGGCGCTGCACGGGGTCGTTCCCGTACCCCTCGCCGATCAGCATCGTGAGGCCCTGGATGTACTGCTCGGCGACCGCGGGCGGCAGGGAGTCACGCGCCTCGACGATGGTCTCGCGGGCGGCTTCCCGCAGCCTGATCAGGGCTTTCTGGCAGGCGAGATAGAGGTTACGGCTCGCCCACAGCAGATTCTCCCTGGCCTGGAGGGGCGCCTCGCCCAGCAGGGCAAAGAGCATCTTCCGGACGTCCGGAGGAAAGTTGATCTCCTCCACTTAGCGCCTCTCGCCCCCTTCGAGGCCGTCCAGTTTCGAGGACTGCTGGTGGATCAGGTCGTTGGCACCCTCCTGGGTGCTCAGGATGTTGCGCCGGTTTCCGGAGATCGCGGACTCCAGCCCCACGAAGACGCCTTCGAACGCTCGGACCGCCGAGAGGATCGAGTCGTTGTTCGCCTCGTACCGGGGTTGGGTCTCGTCGTGGAAATCGTCCGAATAGCCGTTCAGGCCACGGTAGTTGGACTGGTCCGTGAGGAAGTCGTCACCGATCTTCCGCGCGTGCGCCGACAGCCCCCCGGCGTTGCCGCTGCTCGTCTGCAGTCCTGCCGGGTTCGCTTCGTAGGTGCCTGACATGGCTACCGTCCCCTCGGCAAGGTGTCGTCCGTGTCCTCATGGATCTCGTCGCGCAGCCGGTCCCGGGACGGCCGCCCGTAACCGCTGCCGCCCTCCGGGTCGAGCGCGGAGCCGAACATGCGCTCCCAGTCGACGTCGATGCCCGAGATGCCCGTGCCGGCGCCCTGCCGTTCGGTCAGCGGCGCGAAGGTGTCCATCACCTTGCGCGCCATCTGGGCCCGGCCCTCCTGCACGGCCTCCAGGATGGAGGACGCGAGCTGCGGTCCCGGCATGCCACGGTACTTGCTGTCCAGGAACCGCAGACCGGTCAGCTCGCCCTGCGGACCGACCGTGACCTCCACGGCACGGTCCCGGGACCGTACGGTGGCCGTGGCCTGGCTGAGTTCACTCTCGGCCCGGGCCACCGCCTCCTGCACGGCGGTCAGTTCGGCCATCGCCGCGGCCAACTTCCGCTCCATCGACTCGCTCAACGGGCACCTCTCTGCACGACAGTGGTCATCCGACACGGGGTTACGAAGTCCGCAGCTCCCCGGTTCACCCGGTTCACTTGGTTCACCGGCCGATCACGGCGGGCGCGCCCCCTTCGTCCGTTCCCCAGACGTCGTCGTCCTCCGGCTCCCACGCGTCGCGGGTCCGGTCGCCGCTCTGTGTCTTGGTCTGGCCGGGCCCGCCGGCGCCGCCCGTCCCCGGGAGGAACGGCGTGCTGCCGGAGGTGGTGGGACCACTCGCCGCCACGCGTACCTCGTCCTCGGCGTAACCCCCTCGGCCGGTGCGGGTGCCCGCCCTCGGGCGGCGGTTGCTGACCACGTCGCCGTCGAAGACGTTACGGACACGCTCGCCGTTGTCCCCGCCGCCTCCGCCCGCACCGCCCATGCCACCGCCCATTCCGCCACCCATGCCGCCGCCCATTGGGGCGCCGCCCATCGGCGCCCCACCGCCCGCGGGGTTGCCCGACACGTCCGAGCCGCTGGTGCTGAGGCCGGGGAAGGGGCCGGAGTTGAGGAACTGCCGGGTGGGGCTCGGCTGGGGACCCGACGAGGAGCCGTAGTCCAGCGGCGACTGGTAGGGGGAGCCGTCGTAGAGCTCCTCCTCGTACGAGCCGTAGCCGCCGTAGCCGTTGTACGAAGGGGAGTTGACCGAGGGCAGGCTGAGGTTGCCGTTGAGGTTGCCGGACGTCGTCGTGCCGTCGGGGTGGGTGACCGTGGTGGTGCCGGTGTCCGGGTCGACGGTCTGGACGGTGCCGTCCTGGTACTGCGTGACCACGTCGCCCCGCGAGTCCAGGTGCGTGACGCTGCCGTCCGGATTGGTCAGCAGGTCACCGGAGTTGAGCGGACCGGAGATGGTGGAGCCGTCGGGCCGGGTCACGGTCGAGGTGTGGGTGAGCGGGTCGATCGTCGTAGAGCTGCCGTCCGGATAGTCGGTGACCACACGACCGTCCGTGTCGACATGGGTGTGACCGCCGCCGGGAATGTCCAGCGCGCCGTCGTTGAGCAAGCCACCGCCGAGATCGAGCACCCCGCCGTTGACCGGGCCGCCGATGTCGGTGGGCGACAGCTGGGAGAGGTCACCGTTGTTGAGGACGGACCGGCGTTCGGCCTCGTACCGCTTCTCCGCCTCGGCCTGCTTCTGCTCCTGCTCGGCGCGGATCTGGTCGGCCTTGGCCTCCGCCTCGGCCTGCCGCTGCTCCTGCTTGGCCTCCTGCTCGGCTTGCTTCGCTTCCTGCTTGGCCTCCGCCGCGGCCCGTTCGGCCTTCTGCTCGGCCTCCTGCTGCTCCTGCTTGGCTTCCTGCTCGGTGCGGATCCGGTCGGCCTTGGCCTCCTGCTCGGCCTGTTTGGCCTCGGCCTCCTTCTCCCGCTGCTCCTGCTTCGCTTCCTGCTCGGCTTCCTTCGCGTCCTGCTTGGCTTCCTGTTCGGCGCGGATCCGGTCGGCCTTGGCCTCCGCCTCGGCCCGCTTCGCCTCGGCTTCCTTCTCCTTCTCCTCCTGCTTGGCCTCCTGTTCGGCCTCCTTCTCCTCCTGCTGCTTGCGCTGCCGCTCCTGTTCGGCCTTCGCCTGGTTCATCTGGGCGATCTGGAGCTGCTCCTGGCGAGCCTGCGCCTCGGCCTGCTTCTGCTCGGCCTCCTTCTCCTTCTGCTCCTGCTTGGCTTCCTGTTCGGCCTGTTTGGCTTCGGCTTCCTTCTCCTTCGCGTCCTGCTTGGCCTCTTGTTCGGCGCGGATGCGGTCGGCCTTGGCCTCTGCCTCGGCCTGCTTGGCGTCGGCCTCCTTCTCCTTCGCGTCCTGCTTGGCTTCCTGTTCGGCGCGGATCCGGTCGGCCTTGGCCTCTGCCTCGGCCGCCTTGGCTTCGGCTTCCTTCTCCTTCGCTTCCTGTTTGGCCTCCTGCTCGGCGCGGATCCGGTCGGCCTTTTCCTCCGCTTCCTTCTCCTTGCGTTCGGCCTCCTCCTTCTCCCGCCTGCGCTCCTCCTCGGCCTTGAGCGCCTGGTCCTTCTGCCACTGCATGAACTCTTCTTGCTTCTTCGCCGCGTCCGCCGCGGCCTTGGCGGCGTCTTCCGCCGCCTTGTTCGCCTTCTCCTCGGCGATCTCGGACTTGTCCTCGGTGTATCCGTCCTTGAGGGTGTCGCCGGTACGCGACTTGACCGTGCCGAGATCGAAGTTCGCGTTGCTCCAGGCGTCGCGCAGTGAATTCAGTGACGCGACCGCCGCCTTCCCCAGCCGGTCCTCGACGGACTTCTGCCAGAGCAGGATCGCCTGGTTCCCGACCTTCTCCCAGGTGCTGAGTTCCTTCAGCGGACCGAAATCCATGCCGGTCCAGTCCGCCGGCAGATTGTGCCCGCCGGCGAGCACGGCCTGGTTGCTGAAATTGGCTTCAGCCTCATAGGTCGTGTAGACGGAGTCACCCAGGACTTCGACGTCATAGGTGATCTTCGTTATGTTGTGGTCCCACGCGTAATCAACGATCGAAGACAAGATCTTGTGCAGGTGCACCAAGGGGTTGCCGTCTTCCCATTCCCAGCTCGCCCATTCCCGCTGCAGATCGCCGGCGGCCTTCTCGAGGGCTGTCTTGGCCTCCCGGATCTCGTTGCCCTGCTTCGAGTAGTAGGAGCCGTTGGGGCTCATGTCCTCCGCGTAGTCGGAGTACTGCTTGTTGAGCTTGTCGACGAGATCCCAGAAAACGCCCGCCGCCTGACCGCGCCAGGCGTCGTTCTCCTCGGTGCCGAGCCTGCTCTGCCACTCCTCGACCTTCTTCTGCTGGTCCACGAAGAATTTCGCGACCCGGTCGAACGCCCCCGCCACCACGTCGAAGTTGCCCAGGGTGACGGAGTTGGCGTTGTCGACGTGTTTGCCGCCCCACGAGAAGTTGTGTGTGCCCTCGGCTTTCCACAGGAGCGCCTCCAGGGCGCGTCCGGAGCCGTAGCTGTACTGGTTCAGCGGAGTCGTGTCCCAGGTGGGCTTCCCGTCCATCCCCAGATGGTTGTCGATGTGGCTGGTGAACTTGCCGCCCTCGATCACACCGCCCGTCAGCTCACCGTCCTTCTCGGTGTGGTCCCCGAGCAGCGTGATCCGCGCCTTGTGATACGTCACCTCCGACCCCGCCCCGCCGCTCGCGGAGTAGAACGGGATGACGAAGTCGGTGTTGTTTATCTTGTATCCGGCGTTCTCGGACAGCCAGTTGTAGTCCTCCGTGTCCACGTAGTCCACGGAGTTCATGGTCGAGATCTCCACCTTCATCAGCGGAATGCCCTCGTTGCCGACCAGTGTGTCGAAAAGGATGTCTCTGGCCGGCATGGGGTAGCCGGTGAAGTAGTTGACGGCTTCGGCCCACACGTCGTTGGAGGCGGTGAGATCGTCGGTGACTTTGCTGGGGTCGAGCGCCATGGCAGAGGGCCTTTTCCGTCAGGGGGGACTCAGTCGTTGTTCTCGTCGCTCGAACCGGGGCCCTCGGACAAGATGCTGTCCACGTCCTCGAAGAAGTTCACGAATTTCTTGCCGTCGATCTTGTCCAGGCTCTCGTCCTGGGTCTTGAACATCTTCTCGAGGGTTTCCTTGAGGTCGTCCTCGATCTCCTCGAAGAGCTCCCCCTGGAAGGCGAGGATCGCCGTCACCTGCTCGATCAGCTCGTCCAGCTTCGCCGTGACGTTTCCGCCGTTGGTCCGGCCCTTGCCCTCCGCCGCCATCGTTCCGATCGCGAGCGGCTTCACCTGTCCGTCCCGGAAGCCGACAGCCGTCTTTCCGCCCGCAGCCACGAGGTCCACCAGCGCCGGCACGTCCACCCCGTCCACCGGGGACTGGCCCGCCAGGCCGAGCTTCCTGATCTCGTCCCTGAACGGGATGACGTCGTTGTCGAGGAAGCTCTGCAACCACGCCTTGTTCAGATTGACCGTGGGAGTGTTCTCCGCCATGTCCGTACTCCTCCTGCTCCTGCGTCCGTCAGGTCCCGCCCCGCGATGAGAGGTACGAGGGGAAGGCCGTCCGCGGGATGCGCACGCGGACGGCCGCCGGGGCGGGCGTGCCGCCGCCCTTCTGGGGTCAGGCGCCGCCGATACGCACGCTCTCCCAGAGCTGCGTCAGGGACTTCTCGCTGTACTGGTAGCTGTCGGACACCTCGGTGAGCAGAGCCGAGTTCTCGCCGAGAATCCGCTCCATCTCGCCTACGGCGTTGTTCCACGCCGTCTGCTTCTCGCCGTACATGTCCTTGTCCTCGCCCTCCCAGGTCTCCTTGAGCTGCTGGAGCTCCGCGTCGAGGTTGGTGAGGATGCTGTCGATCGCCTTGGTCTGCTGGACCATGTCGTCGGCGGCGTTGTTCATGTGGGAGTAGTCGACGTAGATGAGTCCGTCGGTGAAGTCGGGCATGGCTGTCCTTGTCTCGAGGCGGTCGGGTCAGGGGTGGAAGAAAGTGGTGGGGGGAGCTGTCCCGCGACAGGCGCTAGCCGCGCAGGGCCTCGAAGATCGCCTCGGAGCGGCTGTACGCCTCCTGGATGGCCTGGTTGGAGGAACCCTGCTGCAGGCCCTGCGCCTTGAGCGTGTCGTTCAGTGTGTCGATCATGTTCTGCAGGTTGTTCGAGATGATCTCCGCCTGCTGGTCCCACCGCTCCAGGAGCTTCTGGAACGCCCCACCGTCGCTGCCCGAGTAGCCCGAGGACAGGTTGTGCTTCATGTTCTCGACGTCCTGGCGGCATCGCTGAACACCCGCGAAGGCCTGCTCCAGCGCGGTGACACCGTTGCGTG
The DNA here is from genome assembly GCF_033793965.1 of Streptomyces sp. ME02-8801-2C. Classification (NCBI taxonomy): domain Bacteria; kingdom Bacillati; phylum Actinomycetota; class Actinomycetes; order Kitasatosporales; family Streptomycetaceae; genus Streptomyces; species Streptomyces sp. ME02-8801-2C. The sequence goes on from NZ_JARAXP010000004.1 coordinate 64,787, forward strand.
TCGCATCCGCCTGTGACTGCTGCTTACCTGTAGGTGCCATGGATTTGTGTCTCCTGGGATTCTAGTGGTCCAAGTGAGCCTAGGTGTGGGTCAGTTGATCGAACAATGACGGACATCACCTTTGCCCTTCCGGTCGGTCGTTTCGGGCAGTCACGATCGACCGGTCCCGCAGCGCGGCGCCGTCGTGCCGCTCTCGCCCACCACCGCGGCCTCCGGGCTGAGATCGGGGCCGGTCGGCAGCATCGCCAGCAGCGGTGAGGGAAGTCCGCGTGCCTGGCCCTCCGTGTAGCCGAGCGCGGCCAGCGCCTTCGCCGTCCCCACCCGGTACTTCATCCCGGTGTCCGTCACCAGGTAGAGCGTGCCGCCGACCTGGCTCCCGCCCGCCCCGAGGGCCCGCACCAGCGCACCCCCACCTGGCTTCACGGTGATCCGGGCGACCGGCAGACACGCCGGCGTGAGCCCCTCCGGGGGCGCCTGCGCGGCCGGGCCCAGTGCCGCCGCCGTCTCGAGGGCCACACTGATCCGGGGGCCCTCCGCCCCGGCCGTGATCCGTACGCAGGCGGTCGTGGCCGCGTCGATGCCGACCACCTCCGGGGGCGCCTCGGGCAGGTCGGTGTTCTGCGGCAGTTCGCTCGAACCCGGCACCAGTCGGCCGTTCAGCGCGTCCGCGCCCAGCACCGCGGCCTGCGGCGCCCGGCCCTCGTACACCTTCTCGCGGGTGTCCGGATCGCCCAGCACCAGCGCGGCCGAGGTGGCGGTGAGCGGGGTCAGTCCCTCGCGCTCCAGCAGGTAGTAACGCTCGACGGCGCCCGGCACGGTGATCCGGAACACCTCGCCGATCCGGGTGCTCCGGCCGGCCAGCGACGGTCCGGCCGCGCCCTTGTCCGCCACCGGCGGAGGGTCCAGATCCGGGCCGGACGGCAGGGAGTTGAGGAACGCCGCCGACACCGCCGTACGCGGAGTGGAACCGTAACCGAGGGCCTCGCGCGCGTTGGAGTCGGCGAACAGGAGCAGTTTGCTGCCCCGCCACACCAGATAGTCGGCCTTGTCGGGCCCGGTCACCAGCAGTGCCCGAGTGGTGGGCAGGCCCGCCGCGGTGGACTGCGCGCCGACCGCGAGGGTGGTGCCGGTCGAACCGGAGGCGGTGCCCGAACACACCTGCCACGGGCCGATGTCCAGGTCCCCGCCGCCGGGCAGCGCGTCGGGGGCGCCCACGATGCCGACCGGCGCCCCGTGCGGGGTGTCGGCGAGCGACGCGGAACCGACCATGGACACCTTCATGTCGGCGCCCATCAGCAGCCGCGCCGAGGCGTAGTTGCGCACCGGCCGCAGCCGGCCGTCCAGATAGAGATAGCGGGAACCGGTGTCCTTGTTGACCACGAGGGTCCCGCTCGCCTGCCAGGAGTCCTTGGTACCCGGCTTCAGCAGCCCGAGGACGAACGCCCCGGCCGAGATCAGCACGGCGAGCAGCACCCCGATGACCACTCCCCGGTTGGTCCGGCCCTGCGGGCTCTCCGGGGCGTCCGGGTCCGCCCGCAGCATGCTCGAGGTCAGCCGCCCCATGACGAACATGTGCGCCTGGACCTGATCGCGTCTGGACTGCATGACAGCGTTGGTTCCCTTTCGGTTCGGCCGTGCACGGCCGGTGATGGAGCGTCAGCCTTCGTCGGCCGCCGACCGGTCGGACGGGGACCCCGCCGACGGCCCAGGCCGCTGAAGGCCCGTCAGCCGTTCATGGACCGCAGTGCGCCGTACACGCCCAGCACCCACAGGCCGAGCGGCAGCAGGCTGATCGCCAGGGCCGAGTGGAGCACCTCGCCGATCCGCCCCCAGTACGGCACGAGCCGCCGCCCGGGCACGGTCCACGAGGCGATGGCGAGCCCCGCCGTGGCCGCCAGCAGACCCGCCGCGCTGACCAGCCGGGTCCCCGGCGCGGACTGCGGGACGGTGACGACGACCAGCGCCAGCAGACCGGCCACGCCGGGAATCACCAGCGACAGCCGCTGCCAGACGTTGCCCAGGCCCCGCGCGTGCAGCAGAAGCAGCAGGGACAGCACCACCGCCATGATCGTCTCGGGCAGGTCGTCCTCCCTGGCCAGCACCGCCAGACAGGCCAGCGCGACCACGCCCACCGCCCCGTACAACGAGGTCATCCAACCGTCGGCGAGCACCGCGCGCGAGGCCACCGTGGCGGTGGGGTGCGGTTCGATGCCCTCCTGCAACTGCTGGGCGTTGGTGGGCAGCGGCGGCATCCGCATCCCCGACATCCGGAACGACAGCGACGGCACGAACGCCCCGAGGACCACGGCCGCGACCGCGAGCACCCCGGCGACATGCACCGGCGGCAGATCCGCCACGAGCATCAGCACCGCCGCCAGCGCCCCGAACACACAGACCACCGTGAGACCGAGGAACAGCGCCGCGTACGAGGCCACGACCGCCAGCGCGAGCACCGCGCCGCCCGCCCCGGCCGCCGTCGACGCGAGCAGCCGCGAGCCCAGCACCTCGTACAGCTCCGGGCCCGCGAGCGCTCCGCCCGGCAACAGCCAGCCGGCCAGCGCCAGATACGGCCCGACCATGAGGCCCAGTGCGGCTCCGGCGCCCGCGTCACCGACCGCCCGGCTCGCCGCGCCGGCGCCCGCGAGCAGCAGCAGCCCGGCCGCCATGGCGAACACCGCGCGCGGCGCCGCCGAGCCGCCCGGCAGCGCGATCAGCAGCAGGCCGGCCGCGAGCACCGCGAGGGCGACCCCGAGCAGCAGCCACCGGCTCACCCGCGGGCTCCAGCCGTACGGGCGTTCCTGCATGGTGGTGGCGATGCCGTCCACCAGGTCGTCCAGGTGCACCTCGGGCAGCGCCTCGGTGCGGGGGCGCAGGAAGAGCGTCTCGCCGTCCCTGAGGCCGTACGACTCCAGGGTGCGTTCCTCGTCCAGCGGCTCGCCGCCGAGCCGCTGGAGCACCCAGCCGCCGTGGTCGATCCCGGCTTCCTCGAGATCGTCGCCGCCGTAGCCGAGGACCGCGGGCAGCAGGTCCGCGACGGGCACGTCGGCGGGTACGGCCAGATCCATGGTCTTGGCCGGGGCTCGTACCGTCAGCCGGCACAGCTCCGCCATCTGAGTGTCAGTCATCGGTCTTGCTCACGCTTCTTCGAAGGTGCTTTCCGTGTCCTGGGGGAAAACGCCGGACGACGCTCCACCGAACGTCGCGCCGGACCGGTTCTCTCCGGCGGGATTCGAACTCACGGCGGAGGACCGGTCGTTGGCGTTCGACATGACGATCGTAGTATCAGATGCATCGCGGGCTTCAGCCGCCACCGGGACAACGGCCGGTACAGACCATCCGCCGTCCGGCCTTCGGCGGCGCCCCACAAGTCCTCGTAAGGAGAAGCTCCTTGAGTGTGGTCCTGTTCCGTCGCCCGGCCCGGCGCCGAGGCCCGGAGATGCCCGACGGGGAGCTGAACCTCCAGGAGCCGCCCGCGCTCCCCGAGGTCGTGCCCGACTCCTCCGCCGTGTGGACGTACCTCCCCATGGCGATGATGTCCGTGTCCATGATGTTCATGTTCATGCGGCCCGGTATGACCAAGGGCAGCGGCGGATTCATCTATCTCGCCCTCGGTGTGATGGTCGTCGCGTCCGGAGCGATGATCGTCGGCCAGGCGATGCGCCGCAGCAGCGAACGCAAGCAGCGGCTCAAGGGCGAACGACGCGACTACCTGCGCTACCTCGGCCAGATCCGCCGCAAGGTACGCGGCGCCGTCGTCGACCAGCAGCGGGCCCTGGCCTGGCGGCATCCCGAACCCGCAGCCCTCTCGTCGATGGTGGGCACCACCCGGCTGTGGGAACGCCGCCCCCGCGACGAGGACTTCGGCGAGGTCCGGGTCGCGGTCGGCGAGCAGAAACTGGGCCTGAAACTCACCCCGACGTCCACCAGCCCCGTCGAGGACCTGGAACCGCTGGCCGCGCACGCCCTGCGCAGCTTCATCCGCGCCTACGCGACCGTGCCCGAGCAGCCCATCGCGATCTATCTGCGGGCCTGGGCCCGGGTGCTGTTCCGGGGTGACGAGGACCGCATCCGCGGTGTGGCCCGCGCCGTCCTCGCCCAACTGGCCACCTTCCACTCGCCGGACGACCTGTGGATCGCCCTGTGCGTGTCCGACGAACGGCGCGCGGACTGGGAGTGGACCAAGTGGCTCCCGCACGCCCTGCACCCGCATGAGACGGACGGCGCCGGCCCCACCCGGATGACGTTCTCCGCGTTCGGCGAGCTGATGGACTCGCTCGGCGCCGAGTTCGAGGAGCGCCCCCAGTTCGACCCGGACGCCGTACCCGGCCGAGAGGAGCCGTTCACCGTGATCGTCGTGGACGGCGTCACCGTGCCCGGCGGCCACCGGCTGGAGGGGCCCGGCTTCCGCAACACCGTCGTACTGGACCTGTCCGGCGCGCTCACCTGGCGGCCCGGCCGGGTCACGCTCCGCTTCGACGTGACCAAGGACACCTTCGGGCTGGTACGCACCGACCGGGACCGCAAGGAACAGACCACCGTCCTGGGCCGCCCCGACACCCTCGGCGTGGTCGGCGCGACGGGCCTGGCCCGCCGGATCGCCCCCTACCGCATGGGCCTCGGCACCGGCGCGGACGCCGCCGAACCCCTTTCCACGAACCTCGAACTGACCAACCTGCTCGGCATCCCCGACCTGCACCGCCACGACCCCTCCAAGCTGTGGCAGCAGCACACCGGAGCCGCCCGGCTGCGGGTGCCCATCGCCGTCGGTGTCGACGGGCAGCCGGTCGAACTCGACATCAAGGAGTCCGCACAGGGCGGCACCGGCCCGCACGGCATGCTCATCGGCGCCACCGGCTCCGGCAAGAGCGAACTGCTGCGCACCCTCGTCCTGTCCCTCGCCCTCACCAACTCCTCGGAGACCCTCAACTTCGTCCTCGTCGACTTCAAGGGCGGCGCCACCTTCCTCGGCCTCGACGAACTCCCGCACACCTCCGCCGTGATCACCAACCTCGCCGGTGAGGCCGCGCTCGTCTCCCGTATGCAGGACGCCCTGCACGGCGAGTTGATGCGCCGTCAGGAACTCCTGCGGGCCGCCGGCAACTACACCTCCGCACTCGACTACGAGAAGGCGCGCGCCTCCGGAGTCCCGCTGCAGCCGCTGCCCAGCCTGTTCGTGGTCGTCGACGAGTTCAGCGAACTGCTCGCCGCCCACCGCGAGTTCATGGAACTGTTCGTGATGATCGGCCGGCTCGGCCGCTCCCTCGGTGTCCATCTCCTCCTCGCCTCACAGCGCCTCGACGAGGGCCGGATGCACGCGCTGGAGAGCCATCTGTCGTACCGGGTCGGTCTGCGGACCTTCTCCGCGATGGAGAGCCGAGGAGTGCTCGGCGTACCCGACGCCTACCAGTTGCCGCCGCAGCCCGGCAGTGGCTTCCTCAAGTCCGGCGTGGAGGAACTGACCCGGTTCCGCGCCGCGTACGTCTCCGGCCCGTACGAGAAGCGGGGCGGCGGCGCCCACCAGGTACGGGTGGCCAGCCAGACCGTGCCGTGGACCACCAGCTACGTCGTCCCCCGCCAACTGCCCGCCCCCACCCCCGACCCGGAGACCGGCACGGGCACGGGCGCGGAGGAGACAGGCGACACCCTGCTGTCCGTGGCCGTGGAACGACTGCGCGACGCGGGCCCCCCGGCCCACCAGGTGTGGCTCCCCCCACTGGACCTGCCGGCCACCCTCGACCAGGTGCTCCCGCCGCTCACCCCGGACCCCGAACTGGGCCTCACCGCAGTCGGCTGGCCGGGCCGAGGCAAGCTCACTATCCCCATCGGCATAGTCGACCGCCCCTTCGACCAACTACGCGACCTGCTCACGATCGACGTCTCCGGCGCGGGCGGCCACATAGCCATCGCGGGCGGCCCGCAGAGCGGCAAGTCCACGATGGTCCGCACCCTCCTCACCTCGCTCGCACTCACCCACACCCCCCGCGAAGTGCAGTTCTACTGCCTGGACTTCGGCGGCGGCACCCTCGCCGGCCTCGCCGGACTGCCCCACATGAGCGGCGTCGCGGCCCGCCTGGACACCGAACGGGTGAGCCGGACAGTCGCCGAGGTCACATCCCTCCTGGCGGCCAGGGAACGCTTCTTCCTCGACGAGGGCATCGACTCCATGGCGACGTTCCGGCGCCGCCGGGCCGCCGGGGAGTTCCCCGACGAACAGCACGGCGACGTGTTCCTCGTCATCGACGGCTGGTCCACGGTCCGCCAGGACTTCGACCGGTACATCCAGACGTTCGGCTCGATCGCCGCACGTGGCCTCAACTACGGCATCCACCTGATCGTCACCACCGCCCGCTGGGTCGAACTGACCTCGGCCATCCGCGACCAGGCGGCCACCCACCTGGAACTCAGGATGGGCGACCCGATGGACTCCGAGATCGACATGCGGCGCGCCAAGACCGTGCCCCGCATGCCTGGCCGGGGCCTGACCCGCGACACGAAACTCCACTACCTCACCGCCCTCCCGCGCATAGACGGCGTGGAATCGGCGGAGGACCTGACAGACGGCGTAGCCGAACTGGTAGCAGCGGTCAGGGAGAGCTGGCCCGGTCCGGCCGCCCCCGCCGTCCGCATGCTCCCCGCCAAACTGCCGGTCTCGGACCTCCCCGCCCCCGACGCGCCCGCGGGCGGCTTCCGGATGCCGATCGGCCTGGAGGAACAGGAGCTCTCCACGGTCTGGCACGACTTCACCGAGACCCCGCACATGATCGTCGTCGGCGACACGGAGAGCGGCAAGACCAACCTGCTCCGGGTGGCGGCCCAGGCCATCATGAACCGCTACTCGCCCGCCGAGGCCCGCATCATGGTCGTCGACTACCGGCGCGAACTGGTCGAGGCGGTCCCCGACGAGTACCGCCTCGGCCACGCAGTCTCCATCGACGCCCTCAAGGACCTCGTCTCGGGCGCGGCCCGCGCGGTCACCTCCAGGCTGCCCGGCCCCGACATCACCCCGTCCCGGATGCGCAAGGCCGACTGGTGGAACGGCCCCCGCCTGTTCATCCTGGTCGACGACTACGACATGGTCGGCACGGGCCCGATGAACGCCCCCTTCGAACCACTCCTGTCCCACCTGGCCCTCGGCTGGGAGGTAGGCGTCCACCTGATCGTCTCCCGCTCGGCAGCGGGCGCGGGCCGAGGAGTGGGCGAGGCGCTGCTCCGCCGCCTCCTGGAGGTCAACACCCCGACTCTCCTCCTCTCCTGCCCCCCATCAGAGGGCTTCATCATCGGCTCCCTGAAGGGCCGAAACCTCCCGCCGGGCAGGGGAACCCTGATCACACGCCGAAAGACGACTCAGGTGCAGACGTCGGTGCTGGAGGACGCGGGGGAGTGAACTGGGGTGTCCGCTGTCCGAGGTGCCCCTTTTCCGGGCGGGGTGCGCCCTTTTCCGGGCGGGGGTGCGCCCTTCCGGGCGGAGCAGCACTTTCCTGGCGGAGCGGCACTTCCCGGGCGGAGCGGCACTTCCCGGGCGGAGCGGCACTTCCCGGGCCGGGCTGTGCCTTCCCGGGCTGGCCTGTGCCTTTCTGGGCCGGGCTGTGCCTTCCCCGGCTGGCCTGTGCCTTTCTGGGCCGGGCTGTGCCTTCCCCGGCTGGGCTGTGTTTTCCTGGGCCGGGCTGTGCCTTCTCCAGCCGGCCTGTGCCTTCTCCAGCCGGCCTGTGCCTTCCCGGGCCGGCCTGTGCCTCTTCAACCCCGGCCCGCATTTCCAGCCCGTCCGGCGTTTGAGGACAAGGCCCGTTCAGGGCCGTAGGGGGGTCTGGGGGCGCAGCCCCCAGGTTCAGGATGGGACGGGTAGGGGCGGCGGGGGCGAAAACCTCACCCCGCGGGCCGCCACCCCCGAGCCCGCCCCCGAGGAACCACCACCCCGAGCGCGGCGACCAGCACCAGTACCCCCACCCCCACCCCCGCCACGACCAACGCCCGCCGCCGAGGCTCCGACGACACCGCAGCGGGGACCACCGCCTTCGCGGGCCTGGGCATCGCCCCCGGCGCCTCCGCCAGCACCGCGGTAAGCGCCGCGTAGGGATCCAGCCGAGGCGGCGCCGCCGGATACGCGGCCTCCGTCAACTGCCGGGACACCTCCGCCGCCGACATCTCCGGGTACCGCGCCCGCACCAGCGCCGCCGCCCCCGCGACATGCGCCGCCGCAAGCGAGGCACCGGAACCGATGAAGTCCCCCGTCCCCCGGGCCCCGAGGCCGACCACGGAATCCCCGGGCGCGGCAAGATCGGCACCGGAGACCACCGGCGCGTTGTCAGGCCGGCCCCCATCAGGACCGTAGTCGGTCACCGCCAGCACCCCGGGCACAGCAGCGGGCCAGTACCAGGGCTGAGGCCGCACCAACTCCCCGGTCGCCCGGTCCTTCGGCAGGGCGTCCGGAGCAAGCGGCGCAACAACAAGGGCGTCCTTACGACTCGCGTACTCGACCGCCTCCGTCAGCTGGTCCTTCCTGCCCGCGAGCGCCACCGAGACGTAGATCACCGAGGCCCCGGCGTCGGCGGCCGCCCGTACGCCGTCGGCGACCCGCGCCGCCAAGACGTTCCCGCGCTCGTCCGTGGCCCGTACGGCCAGGATCCGGGCCAGTGGCGCGAGTCCGGCAGGCCCTCCCCCCGCTTCCCCCGCCCCGGCGATCAGACCGGCGGCGAACGTCCCGTGCCCCACACAGTCCACACCCGCACCCGCGAGCGCGGTCACCCGCCCGGCCAGCCCGGGGACGTTCGGGCTCACCCCGGTGTCCACCACGGCGACGGTGACCTCGGCACCCTGAGAGAGCGTCAGGGACCGGGTGTGCCCCAGTGCCGCCAGCGCCCACGGCGTGCCGCTGGCGTGCTCGGCGGAGGCCGGCGTGCAGGGCTCGTCGGCCGCCAGAACGGACCGTACGGCGGGCAGCTTCACGGAGTCGGCGGCCGCGGGAACGGCGGCCGACATGGCTACGAGCAGGGTCACGAGCAGAGCCACGAGCAGGGGTGCGACAACCGCCGCCCCCTGAGAGCGCAGAGTACGAGCAGCACGCATCCCGCGATCCTAGGCGCCGCGGACGAGAGCGAAACGCACGGGGTCGGAACACGTCGGCACGCGAACTCCCCTGCCTCTCCTGGAAGATGGCGCCCCCGGTCCCGTAGCCTTCACCGCGTGCGCACGCCCGTACGAAACGAACATCCCGGAAGGGAACCGCTCGGGGCCGCACCACAACGAGGAGGATCGACGCGTGTCACGGCAGTTGCTCAGGGTCAGCCCGGACCAACCGGACAGCTTCCGGACGATCGGTGAGGCCCTGGAGAAGGCACGCACCGGAGCGGTGATCCGGGTCCAGCCCGGCCGCTACGCCGAGAACCTCACCGTCCGCACCCGCGTCACGATCGTCGCCGACGGCGACCCGGGCAGCGTCGAGATCTGCCCGCGCCGCGGCTCCGCGGTCGTCCTGGTCGCCGACGCCGTGATGCTCACCGACCTCACCCTGCGCGGCGGCAGCGAGGACCTCCCGGTGGTCGACGCGCCGCGCGGCCAGGCCGCGATGGACGGCTGCGTGATCGTCGGCTCGGGCTGGACCGCCGTACTGGCCCGCGAATCCGGCTCCCTGGCCATGCGCGACTGCCGCGTCAGCAACCCGAAGGGCGCCGGAGTCGTGGACGCCGCGTCCACCGGCAGCGTCATCGAGGGCTGCCTCGTCGAGAACACCGGCACGTCCTCCGTCGTCATCGGCGAGGACGCCCGTACGACCGTACGGGACTGCCGGCTGCGGGACGCCCGCGCCAACGGCGTACTGGCCAGCGGGACAGCGCAGGGCCTGGTCGAGGACTGCGACATCTCCGCGACCGACAAGCCCGCCATCGCCCTGGAGGGCAGCAGCGGCACCCGGATCGTCCGCACCACCGTGCACGACACGTCGGTCGGCGTCTACATCACCAGCAGCTCCCGCCCGGTCCTCGAACAGGTCACCGTCCTCGACACCTCCGGCCCCGGCATCATGCTCGCCGACAGCGCCGACCCCGAACTGGTGAGCTGCCGCACCGCACGGACCAAGGGCAGCGGACTCGCCGTCACCGAACGCTCCCGGGGCACCTTCCGGGACTGCGAGTTCGACCAGGCGACCGGCCCCGCCATCCGCGTGATCGGCTCCAGCGCGCCCACCCTCACCGGCACGGCCGTACGCGACTGCGCCGACAAGAACTGCGCCGTACTCCTCGAGGACGAGTCCTCGCCGGAGTTCGACGGACTGGTGGTCTCGGACGCGACCGCCGTCGGCATCCGGATCCGGGCCGGCGCCAACCCGCTGGTGCTCCGCGCCCGGATCAGCGATCCCGGCGGCCACGGCATCGAGATCATCGAGGACGGACGCGGGCGCCTCGAACACTGCGAGATCGACCGGGCGGGCGGCGCCGCGCTCCGGATCGCCGGGGGCGGCAGGCCAGAGGTACGCGACACGGTCATGCGCGAAGCCGCCGACGCCACCGTGTCCGTCGGCGCGGAGGGCATGGGCACCCTCCGGGACTGCTCGGTGCAGTCCGGCCGCGCGTCCGGCCTCGCCATCGAGAACGGCGGCGAACTGAGCGTCCTGCGCACCCACGTCACGGACTGCGGCGCACACGGCGTACTGGTGTCGAACGGCGCCCGGGCCGCCCTCACCGCCTGCCAGATCACCGGCAGCGTCGGCGACGGCATCCGCGTCGACAGCTCCGAGCCGGTCACCGTGACCGGCTGCACCGTACGCGACAACCGAGGCGCCGGCCTCAAGCAGTCCCGCGCGAGCGAACGGCTCACTGTCGAGGACCTGAGCAGCGCGGGCAACGCGGCCCCGGACGCCTGGGGAGACACGCTGCCCCCCGACGCGGCGGCCCCCTCGACGGCCGGCGAGAACGGCAACACCTCCCCCCAGGGCCCGCTGGCCGAACTGGAGTCCCTGGTCGGCCTCGCCGACGTCAAGCACCAGGTACGGACCCTCGTCAACCTCAACCAGCTCTCCCAGCGCCGCGCCCAACTCGGCATGCCCGTCCCGCCGATGAGCCGCCACCTCGTCTTCTCGGGCCCGCCCGGCACCGGCAAGACCACCGTGGCCCGCCTCTACGGCGGCATCCTCGCGGAACTGGGCGTCCTGCGCTCCGGACACCTGGTCGAGGTCTCCCGCGCCGACCTCGTCGCCCAGGTCATCGGCGGTACGGCGATCAAGACGATGGAGGCGTTCAACGACGCCCTCGGCGGTGTGCTGTTCGTCGACGAGGCGTACACCCTCATGTCCGACAGCAAGGGCTCCGGCGCGGACTTCGGGCGGGAGGCGATCGACACGCTGCTGAAGCTGATGGAGGACCACCGGGACGAGGTCGTCGTGATCGCCGCCGGCTACACGGACGAGATGGGCGCCTTCCTCTCCTCCAACCCCGGCCTCGCCTCCCGCTTCACCCGGACCGTGGAGTTCGCCAACTACTCGGTCCCCGAACTGGTGACCATCACCGAGAACATGTGCGCGGGCCACCGCTACGAGCTGGACCCCAGCACCCTGGACGCCCTCGCCCGGCACTACGAACGGATGCCGCGCGACGCCACGTTCGGCAACGGCCGCGCCGCCCGCAAGGTGTTCGAGGAGATGATCGACCGCCAGGCACACCGCCTCAGCACGATGCCCAACCCGGCCGAGAGCGACCTGACCCTGCTCCTGCCGGAGGACGTGGCCGACACCTCGCCAGCCGCTTCCGAAGGCGGCCCGGCCGCGGAGGATCTCCTCGCCGAACTGCACGCCATGGTAGGCCTGAGCGCGGTGAAGAACGAGGTCACAGCCCTGGTCAACCTGCTCACGGCCACCCGCCAACGCCGTGCCGCCGGCCTGCCGACCCCCAAGATCAGCCAGCACCTGATCTTCTCCGGGCCACCCGGCACCGGCAAGACCACCGTCGCCCGCCTCTACGCCGACCTGCTGCGCTCCCTCGGCGTCCTGCCCAAGGGCCAGCTCGTCGAGGTGGCCCGCGCGGACCTGGTGGGCCGGTACGTGGGCCACACGGCGCAGCTCACCAAGGACGCGTTCGAACAGGCGCTGGGCGGCGTGCTGTTCATCGACGAGGCGTACACACTCACGCCCGAGGGCGCCACCTCCGACTTCGGCCGCGAAGCCGTCGACACCCTGCTGAAGCTGATGGAGGACCACCGGGACGAGGTCGTCGTCATCGCCGCGGGCTACACCCACGAGATGACCCGCTTCCTGGCCTCGAACCCGGGCCTGGCCTCCCGCTTCTCCCGGACCGTGGAGTTCGAGAACTACACCACCGACGAGCTCCTGGACATCCTCGCCCGCACGGCCACCGGCTACGGCTACGACTGCACGCCCGAAGCCCTCACCGAACTCCGCACCTACGTGGACGCCCTGCCCCGCGACCGCTCCTTCGGCAACGCCCGCACGGCCCGCCAGATCCTGGAAACGATGATGACCCGCCAGGCGGGCCGCATAGGAGCCCTCCCGGCCCCGGGCCTGGACGACCTCCGCATGCTCCTCCCGGAGGACCTCCCGCTGGCGCCGCTGCCTCGGGCGACGCACTGACGCAAGGAAGGATCGGGTGTCTCTGGGGCCCACCCGACCGGGCGCCAGACGGTACTACTGCGTGCTACATGGAGAGCGCAAGCTCATGATGTTGGTGTCGAGCAGGCCTTGCTCGTACTCAACCGGGATACGGGTGGTCCCGTTCCTGCTCGACGACGGCGTCCTGATCGTTGCGGAAGGCGTCCAGCGAGATTCAGGGGCCCGCGCCCCCAACAGGCCTCGAAACTGAGGCAGAGCTCAGGGCAGGCGCTTGGCGGCATCACCGGCGCACGCGCACTGTCCGGCGTTCTTCGGGCGACGAAACGCGGCCGGCTGAAGCCGTACGCCCGGGGTATCCGCCTGAACTGTGTGCGGGCCTGAGCGATGTGCTCACCTGCGTGTCAGCAGGTCGCCCACGAACGAAAGTCGCCAAGGCGCTTGCTGTCGATTCCCAGATGTTGTGGATGGTTGTCGTCGAGGGCTTACCGGCCGGAGCACGATCTTGCCGTGGGTGTGCCGCCGTTCCAGCTCGCGGAACGCGTCGCGCACCTGCTCCAGCGGGTAGAAGCGGGCGATCGGTACCTCCAGCTCCCCGCAAGCGGCAAGCCTGGCCAGCTCGCCGAGCACTACCGCGCTCGCCGCCGAGCCTTCTCCGTAGGTTCGCGCACCGATCCTGGCCGCGGCCGGCCAGTCGCAGATCGTGTTGATCCGCTCGGGGCGCACGCCCAGCTCCACCGCCAGGTCCACGTAGCCGTCGCCGAACGTGTCGATGAACGCGTCGATGTTCCCACCGGAAGCCTGCCGGATCCGTTCGGCCACGCCCTCCCCGTACGTGACCGGGACGATACCGCGCTCCTTCAACCAGGCGTGGTTTCGCTCGCTCGCCAACCCGATCACCGTTGCGCCGCGCCGCCGCGCGAGCTGCACGGCAAGGGATCCGACACCACCCGCCGCCCCGGACACCACGACCGTTTCGGCCGGTCGGGGGTCCACCGCGAACACGGTGGCGTATGCGGTCGTGCCGGCCACGTAGAGCGAACCGGCCACGTCCCAGCAAAGCCCCGCCGGACGCGACACCAGATTCACGTCGTCGACCACGACCAACTCGGCGTGGCTCGCCCGATTGTGGGTGAAGCCCAGGACCTCATCGCCCACTCCGAAACCGCGCACTTGCGGGCCGACCTCCACCACGACTCCGGCAAGGTCGCTGCCCTGCCCGGAGGGGAACGTCGCCGGCCAGCGATCGTGCCGAGCGCCCTCGCGGATCATCACCTCTCCCGGTTGAATCCCGGCCGCGCGGACCTCGACCAGTACTTGCCCAGGGCCGGGCGCGGGCCGCGTCACCTCCTCCACCCGCAACACGTCGATCCCGCCGTACGTATGGAGCCGCACCGCCTTCATCGCGTGATCACCGCACTTCCTCGCTCGGACAGGGCTCGGGCGGCCACGCGTCGGCTGGATGCACAGCGACCGCGCCGCAGCATTCAATGGCCCAAGGGCGGATAGGTATTCCCAAGAACACCGCCACCGGCGACATCACCCACCCCGACAAGGCGTCCGTAACCCGACCTGCATCGTGCGACGCGAGCACGCGGAGCCGCGAGCACGCGGAGCTTCGACTGCTCGGATGTCCGTCACAAGCGGACAAGCTCACTGCGAGCACCGCCGGCGGCCACTTGAGGGGGAGTCCCTCACGGCCGATGGGGGCGTTCCGGGGCGCCTGCTCGATGGTCGTTTCGGGTCGAGAAGGCCCGTGCCCGTGAGGGCGGGCTTCTTCCGTATCGCCAACGAGGGCGGCTGCGCCGACCAGTTGACAGGTGTCTCCTCGCCCGACACCCCCGGCGGCATCACCCTTTTGTTCATCAGGTGCCGGGTACCGTCTCCTTCTCGTAGTCGTTCCGGCCGCTCGTCCAGTTCCCTCACCCCCAATGTGACATGGGTCACTGTCTCTTCGGTGAGTTGGAGACCCGGTGTGTTTCCGTACCCCCTGACGACGATCGGACGCCGGGTGCGAGGATGGGCGCGCTATGACTGTCGGAGGGTGGTGCCGCGCGCTGCGGGCCGGTGTGTTCGCCGCCGTCTGCGTGCTGTTGGCCGCCCTCGGCCACGTCATCATGTCCGGCGCCCCCGTCCCCTGGTGGACCATGGCCGTCGGTGCCATGGCAATGGGTGCCGTGGGCTGGTTCCTGGCCGGTCGTGAGCGTGGGCTCGCGCTGATCGTCACGGTCGTGGTCGCCGCCCAGACGGTGCTCCACGAGACGTTCTCCCTGGGCCGGACCGTGATGCCCGGGACGACGGCCGACTCCGCTGCCACAGCTGCTGCCATGGGCGGCATGGGCATGGGTTCCTCGGGCGCCATGTCCATGGAGGTCATGGACATGAGCGGCATGACGCACATGTCGCACGGTTCGGGCGGCATGGAGCACACGCACGGCATGGCCGGCATGGGTGGCAGCGCTTCATTCGGCATGCTCGCCGCCCACCTGCTGGCCGCCGTCCTGTGCGGGCTGTGGCTCGCCTACGGCGAGCGCGCTGTCTTCCGCGTCCTGCGTGCCGCGGCGGCCCGGCTGGTCGCGCCGCTGCGGATGCTCCTGGCGCTGCCTGTCGCGGCCGGTGGCCCCTCCGTGCGCAGGCGCCGGGGCGACGCGCACCGCTCGTCACTGGCCCGCTTCCTTCTCTGTTACTCCGTCACTTCGCGGGGACCGCCCAGGGACGCCGCTGTCGTCTGAGACAGCCGGACCCACCGAGGGCTCACCCGCTCTTCGCCATGCCGTCTTCCCGTGCGGGCCTCTTCCAGGCCGCACGTCTCTCGGCGTGGTCCGACGACCGCGGGACGAGTCCCGGGCATCGCCGTATCCATCGCGTACGGCCGCACCCCATCTGCCGAGGACCGCGCCCCGTCACGGGACGTCGGATCCGGACGACCCGCGAAGGACACCACGTGATCACCTCTTTCCTGCCCGCTCCGCGCCGGGCGGATCGCGCCACGGCGGACGCCGCCGCCACCGCCTGGGCACTGGCCGCCCGAAACGGCGACCCCCACGCGGCCGAACACTTCGTCCGCGCGCTCCACGGCGACGTACTGCGCTACGTCGCCCATCTCAGCGGCGATCCCCAGACGGCCCACGACCTGACCCAGGAGACGTTCGTACGCGCTCTCGACAGCCTGCCGGGATTCGAGGAACGCGCCTCGGCCCGCACCTGGCTGCTCTCCATCGCCCGTCGTACGGTGGCCGACAGCTTCCGCCGTGCCGCGGTCCGCCCACGACTGGCCGACACGGACGACTGGCAGCAGGCCCTGGAACGCACCCAGTCCTGCGACCTGCCCGGCTTCGACGACGGCATCGCGCTCCTCGACCTGCTGGAGACGCTGCCCGACGGACGCCGTGAGGCGTTCCTGCTGACCCAGGTGGTGGGACTGCCCTACGACGAGGCGGCCCGTTTGCTCGGCTGCCCCATCGGCACGGTCCGTTCGAGGGTGGCCCGCGCACGGGCCACCCTCGAACACCTGCTGCTGGAAGCCGAGATGCCGACTGTCCAGGCGGCGTGACGTGGAAGGTGGCCGTCCCGGTGGCGTGATGAGCTGTTCCGGCGGTGCCGGTGTCGCCGAGGTGAGAACCCGGACGGTACTGGTCGTTCTGTTCGACGGCGTACAGCCCCTCGACGTGGCGGGGCCTGTGGACGTGTTCACGGCGGCGGCGCGCTTCACCGGAAGCGAGAGCACGCCTCCCTACGTCGTTCGCACGGCGTCGCTCGGCGGCGAGCCCGTACGGGCCGCCGGTGGTCTTCGGCTCGTTCCCGATCTCGATCTGGCTGACGTCGAGGATCCCGAGCTCCTTCTCCTACCCGGCGGGCCGGGCGTGGGAGACGTCGACAGCCGACTCGTGGCATGGCTGCGCGAGCGTGCCCCGCGCGTGAAACGCGTGGTGTCCGTGTGCACCGGGGCGTACCTCCTGGCCGAGGCCGGACTGCTCGACGGCCGCCGGGCGACGACTCACTGGGCTTCCTGTGACTACCTCGCGAGCAGATATCCCCGGATACGGATCGATCCGGTCCCGATCTTCGTCCGGGACGGCCCGATCTCCACGTCGGCGGGAGTGACGGCCGGGATCGACCTGGCCATCGCGCTGGTCGAGGAGGACTTCGGGCGCGCTGTGGCACACGAGATCGCTCGACTCCTGGTGGTCTACGTGCGCCGTCCCGGCAATCAGGCCCAGGTCAGCGTGCAACTCTCGGCGCAGATCGCCCGCTCGGATCCGCTTCGTGAGGTCCAGTACTGGGCCGCCGCCAACCTGGCAGCCGACCTGTCGGTTCCCGCGATGGCGGAGCGCGCCGGCTTGTCCCCCCGTCAATTCGCTCGTGTGTTCGCCGAGCAGGTCGGGACGACTCCAGGCCGCTACGTGGACCTCATCCGCCTGGAGGCCGCGCAGCGCATGCTGACCGACACCCGCGACGGCGTGGTCCGTATCGCGCGCCAATGCGGATACGGGACGCCCGAGGCGATGCGTCTCGCGTTCGTGCGTGAACTCGACGTCTCGCCCACGGAGTACCGCCGTACATTCACGAAGTCACCGGCCCCCGCCCCGGCCCTTCGATAGACGACGCCGGCGTATACCGGCACAGCCATCCCGCAGTCTCGCACCTTCCCGGTCTGCGGGATGGCAGATTTATTGGTCTGCATGACATGGACGTCATGGCGCGACACTCATAGGCTTTACGCCGTAATGCGAAATCGTGCCGCTTGTCAATCGGTATGGGGAATCGCGCCAAGGATCTCGAGTGGCACTTGTGCCGATTCTCGCTTCGGTTTCTGCCACCCTTTTCCGATGGCGAAACGCGCGGCCCGCTGGACCTTGACCGGGCCGGCCTCTGGTTGTTGGAAGGTAGATATAGAAATGCCCTTGATATCACTCGGGTCCGTGCGACCGGACGCGAAGCGGTGTGCTGTCGGGCTGCTCGCGGCCGCGCTGAGCCTGCACGTCGCGGGCTGCGGCTCCGGTGACGGGTCCGGATCCGGTTCGGGCGGCGCGACAGCCGCGGAGAAGGGTGCCGCACCGACCAGCACCTCGTACCCGTTGACGATCGACAACTGCGGTCAGAAGGTGACGTTCGACGGGCCGCCCAGGCGTGTACTGATCATGAACGGCGCGTCTGTCGGAGAGGTCGAGACGTACGTCCTTCTCGGTCTCCAGAGCCACATTCTGGCGAATGCGCAACGCGTTACCATTTCCGATGATCCGCAGATGGTCGCAGAGGTCGCGAAGCTGGCCACCGGAGGTGCCGAGTGGAACAAGAATTTCGATGTTCCCGCCGAGAAGGTGTTCGAGCTCAAGCCTGACCTCGTGGTGTCGACATGGAGCGGGAGTTTCAACGCAAAGAGCGGGTTCGCCACCCGTGAGCAGTTGGCGGACGTCGGGATAAGGTCGTATGTCAACCCGGTCGACTGTGCCTACGGGGCGGCGAACCCGTCGGCGGCAGACCAAGCCGTCCATGACCAGCAGTCGATCGAATCGACCTATGAATTCATCACGCAGACCGGGGTCATTTTCGACCAGCAGCAGAAGGCGTCGGACCTCGTCGCCGAGCTCAGGAAACGGATCTCGGCCGTACGGGACCGCGTCGAGGGCAAGGACCGTAAAAAGGCGCTGCTGGTGTATCCGGGCATGGCGATGATGAGCACCAGCAACCTGCCTGCCGTGTTTTCCGGCGGTGTCTACGACGACATCATCAAGGCGGCCGGCGGTGAGAACGCCTTCCCCAGTGACAAGCCGAATCCGGAGCTGACCTCGAACCTGAGTGCCGAGGCCCTGGCATCCGCCGATGTCGATGTGCTCGTGATCGGACTGGCCGATCCATCCGAAAAGGGAAAGGTGAAACTACTCGCCGACCAGCTGTTCAAGCAGTACCCGCAGTGGAAGGCGTCGAGGACCAAGACGTACACGAGCATCTCCGACGGGGCTTTCATCGGCCCGACGAACGCGTACGCGGTGGAGGCGATCGCCGATGCGGCGCACCCTCAGTAGGCCTGGCGGGTCCACGCGCGGTCCACACCTGGTGTCGGGCCGCGCGACAGGGCTCCTCTACGTGACGCTCACCGTAGTACTCGTGGCGGCTGTCACCGCCGGGATCTCCATGGGAACAGTCACCGTGCCCGCACGGGACGTATGGCAGGTGATCCTGCGTCACCTCACCGGCGACACCGGCGGTCTGGATCCGCTCCAGAACCAGATCGTCTGGGAACTCCGCCTGCCTCGGGTACTCGTGGCCGCGGTGGTCGGTGCCAGCCTGAGCGTCGTAGGTGTCGGTCTGCAAGCACTGGTCCGTAATCCGCTCGCGGATCCCTACATGCTGGGGATAACTCCTGGTGCGTCTCTCGGAGCGGTGCTCGTTCTGGCGATCGGCTCCGCGGCGCTTCACGGACTGGGGGTGACCGGCGGCGCCTTCGCCGCGGCGATGCTCACCATGGCCGCGGTGTTTCTGCTCGCCCAGCGAGGCGGCCGGCTCGCCGACACGCGGTTGATCCTCTCCGGTGTCGCCGTGGGGTATCTCGCGGTCGCCGCCACGAGCTTCGTCCAGTTGCAGACGAACCCGAACCAGCTCGCGGGCATCATGTTCTGGCTCATGGGCAGCCTCGCGGGTGCGGCGTGGTCCGACCTTCGCATACCGGCCGTCGCACTCGCGCTGGGTGTCGTCTGGCTGTTCGGCCAGGGGCGCGCCCTCAACGCGCTGATGATCGGCGATGACGCGGCGGTCGGGCTCGGCATCGACGTGCACCGGTTTCGGCGCCACCTGCTCGTGGTGACGTCGCTGATGACCGCGACCGTGGTCGTGGTCGCGGGCGGCCTCGGATTCGTCGGACTGATGATCCCTCACATCGCGCGCCTCGTCGTGGGCGCCGAACACCGGCGCGTTCTGCCGACATCCATCCTTGTGGGGGCGACCTTCCTGGTGCTCGTCGACCTCGCGAGCCGCACGGTCGCTCGGCCCAACGAGTTGCCGGCCGGCATCTTCACCGCCGGTATCGGCGTGCCCGTACTGCTGTGGCTGCTGCAACGCAACAGGCGAGGGGAGGGATCGTGATGCGGCTGGACTTCGAAGGCGTCAGTATCGACATCGACTCGGCCCGAATCGTCTCCGACGTGTCGTTGAGCATCGCGCCAGGTGAGATGGTCGGACTCGTCGGGCCCAACGGCAGCGGGAAATCCACCCTCCTGCGCAGCGCGTACCGGGTGCTTCGACCGACCGGTGGGGCGGTACTCATCGGGGGCGACAACGTGTGGAGCATGTCCGCGCGGGAGGCCGCATGCCGTCGCGCGATCGTCACTCAGCACACCGTGCTCGGTGCCGAGTTCTCCGTCGAGGAGATCGTCGCCATGGGGCGAACCCCTCGAAAGGGGATGCTCGACCGCGACACCGACCAGGACCGCCGGACAGTCGAGCAGGCACTCGACGACGTACATATGCGCTGGGCGGCTCAGCGATCGTTCGCGACGCTCTCCGGCGGCGAACAACAGCGTGTTCTGCTCGCCCGCGCGCTCGCGCAGGAGGCCGGGTTGCTGATACTCGACGAGCCGACGAACCACCTCGACGTGCGCGCACAGTTCGAAGTACTCGACCTGCTAAGGCACTTGGGCATGACGACGCTCACGGCCCTGCACGATCTCGACCACGCCGTCTCCTACTGCGACCGCGTCGCGGTCATGGCGGAGGGCAGGCTCGTGGCGGTGGGCGAACCGACCGAAGTACTGACGCCCGAACTCGTGCACGACGTGTTCGGTGTGCGTGCGGTACTCGACACCCACCCGATCACAGGCCGACCACGCATCACGGTCGCCTCCGCCGGCCATCGTCCGACGACCACGACGGGCGACGACGAGCGGGCCCCCGCCTCCTGAACATCCCCCCATCTCCCCCCTGTCGACGGCGGCCAGCCGCACGGCCGGACGTATCCCGTCCGACCGACCGGACTGTCCCCGATCGCTGCCACCAGAGCAACCCAAGGAGCTTTTCCATGCAGGTCGCGGTCGTTCTCTATCCCGGGTTCACTTCGCTGGACGTCATCGGACCGTACGAGGTCCTGGGCCGTCTCCCGGACACCGAGGTCGTCTTCGTCGCTGAGCATCCGGGCCTCGTCCGCAACGACCTGGGCAGCCTGTCGATCAACGTCGTCGCACGTCTCGCCGACGTGCCGAACCCGGATGTGGTGATTGTCGGAGGCGGCCCGGGCCAGGCGGAGCAGATGTCCGACGGAATCCTGCACGAATGGCTGCGAGCGGTCGACCGGACCTCCGCGTGGACGACTTCCGTCTGCACGGGGACCCTGATCCTTGCCGCCGCCGGAGTCCTCGAAGGATGCCGGGCGACGACCCACTGGGGTGCGCTCGAGCACCTCGCCGAGTTCGGTGTGACGCCGACGAACGAGCGGGTCGTCATCGACGGTCACTACGCGACCGCGGCAGGCGTCTCGGCGGGCATCGACATGGCTTTGACCCTGGCAGGTCTGATCGCGGGTGACGACGCGGCGCAGGCCCTCCAACTCCTCATCGAATACGCCCCACAGCCGCCTTACAACTCGGGGTCCCCGGACTCCGCTCCGGCGGAGGTCGTCGAAAAACTGTTCGCGATGTTCCCGCCCAGCTGACCGCACGGGGCGGGCGGATACGGGAGATGCGTTGCGGCGAGCCGAAGCGGCATCGCACGCCGATGGCCAGGGGATCGCTCACGACCACACCCCAGCCCGCACCGCGACGGACGACCCGGAGTTCCTGGCTCCGGGCAGGCCGCGCGGATGCCGGTGGCCATGGTCGGCTGGACGGACGAGGTCCTCGTCGAAGGTGACCTGCTCGTCCTCGTCGAGGATGAAGGCGACGACGTCGATCTCGCAGTCGGTCTGCGGAGCCCAGCTGGCGGTGACGTACCACTTGGGCGCGGGTCTGTCGTAGGGGACGGGCAGGTCGAAACCCGCTCTGGACAGCAAAGAGCCCCTCAAGGAGAGGCGGAGACTTGCGCTCCCGGCAGCCCGGACCTGGAACCCGGTCACCCGTAGCGAAGCTGGGGCGGCCACCCGTCTGGCCTCGGCGGCAGCTGATCGGCGGCATAGGGATCCGGGTCCGCACCCGGTGTGCCGTGGCGGGACGCACCCGTCACCCGCTACGAAAAGCTCGCCGTTCGCCATGAGGCCACGGTCCTCGTCGTGGCCATCAACGAATGGCTGTGACCACCAGCACAGGGTCGAGCTCAGGAGCGACCGCTGCCGAGCCGAAGACACCGCTGCAAGCGACGGATGGCAGCGCAAAATGCGGGCCGTTTGAATCCCAGCCGCCGAAAGTCGGCCACGACGGCGGGTGCGTCGATCGACCAGGCGCGCGTGTGTGTGCCTCGCTGTACCCCCACCGGCCTCAGCCACGCTGCCAACGGCGTCCTCCAGGGATACCCGCCCGTTCGCGGAACCGCATGCGGCGTGTTTCATGTCGTGTCACCCCGTGGACATAGCCAAGTCGAGACCCGACTCCTGCCTCCCCAGGGCAGCTTCCGCACTGTTCGGAGCTGCTGTCGGCTGCGGCGCATGGTCTCTGACGGTTTGGGCGCGCGCGTACTGTGACGCTGGCTACGACGCCGGCGGACGCTTTGAACTCAACCTCCTGCTTCCTGTCGTAGTGGGAGCCGAAGTGCTCGTCGGGCTTGTTGCGTGGGCCACCGGCGAACGCCTGGTGCGCCGCCCGCGGACGGTCGTTCGTGTCTCGCTGTCGATGTTGCTGGTGGTTGTTGCGACGCTGGGGCTGGCGTGGTGGCTCTTCGCGAGCAGAGGGACGCTGGACGGTTATCCGGGCGACTCTGGCCTCTGCCCTGCGAATAACGTCCCTCCGCAGTGGCCTGGCTGGATTCCTGCTTGATCAGCCACAACTGGACTTCCGTGGCCTCGGCCTCCCCGAACTGCTGGACGCCGGTTGAGGTTTCTCGCCGAGAATTTCGACACGTATTCGACACGGCCACCCGCGATAACCCGTGGCAGCCGGACAGCCCCCGAACCTGCCCCTTGATCGTCGGGGGAGTGTCCGGGACAGTGGCGTGCGAGTGAACCCCGCTCTGACCAGCAAAAAGGCCCTCCCGAGGGAGGGCTGAGACTTGCGCCCCCGGCAGGACTCGAACCTGCGGCCAAGCGCTTAGAAGGCGCCTGCTCTATCCACTGAGCTACGGGGGCCGGGTGTGGTGGCCTCGGTCGTGGTGGGCCCGGGTGCGGGCCGGCCGTGACGTTGCCGCAGACAAGGATAGGGCTCCCGGGTCCTTGTCCTGGTTGCTTCGCCTCCGTGGCTCAATGTGGAGGTTCGGTGAAGCGGTCCTGATAATCGCAGGCAGGTACGAATCGTGCACCGCTTTTGCCGTCTGGCGCATCGGGTGTTGTGCACTCGTTATGCCTGGACTGCGCCTACGCCCCAGTCGTCCCTTCCGTCCCTTGTGTTCCGTCGGCGCGCAGGCATGCCTATATGCTTCAAAATTCCCCTAAAATTGGGCATTCTTCACATGTGGTGACCTTGGACGTACGGCCTCAGCTGCTCGACGCACTCTCCGCCCTGCGCGACCGTGTCGCCGCCGCACGCTTCCCGCTGCCCCTGGCCGGGGCTCCACGCGCGCGTGCCAACCGCGACGAACTGCTTGCGCAACTCGACGACTACCTGGTGCCCCGCCTCAGAGAACCCGAAGCGCCCCTGCTCGCCGTGGTCGGCGGCTCCACCGGGGCCGGGAAGTCGACCCTCGTCAACTCCCTTGTAGGGCGCCGGGTCAGCGAGGCCGGCGTCCTGCGCCCCACGACCCGGACGCCGGTGCTGGTCTGCCATCCCGAGGACCACCACTGGTTCAGCGGAATGCGGGTACTGCCCGACCTCACGCGCGTGTGGGTGCCCCAACAGGAGCCCGGACAGGACTCCGGCGACGACCTGCTGCTCCCCGGCGAGGACGGCTCGCGCGTGCTGCGCGTCGAGACCGCCGAGAGCCTGCCGCGCGGGCTCGCCCTCCTCGACGCCCCCGACGTCGACTCCCTCGTCGCCGACAACCGCGTCCTCGCGGCCGAACTGATCTGCGCCGCCGACATCTGGATCATGGTCACCACGGCCGCCCGGTACGCCGACGCCGTCCCCTGGCATCTCCTGCGCACAGCCAGGGACTACCAGGCCACTCTCGTCACCGTCCTCGACCGGGTGCCCCATCAGGTGGTGTCCGAGGTGTCCCGGCAGTACGGCGCCCTTCTCACCAAGGCCGGCCTCGGTGACGTACCGCGTTTCACCGTGCCCGAACTGCCCGAGTCCGCCTGGGGCGGGGGGCTACTTCCGGCCACGGCAGTGGCGCCGCTGCGCGCCTGGCTCATCCAGCAGGCGCAGGACCCGGCCAGCCGCCAACACGCGATGGCCCGTACGGCGTACGGCGTCCTCGACTCCCTCAAGTCCCGCATGCCCGAGCTGGCCGGCGCCGCCGCAGCGCAGTATTCGGCCGCACTACGGCTCACCGCCGCCGTCGACAGCGCCTACGACAGCGAGCACGCGCGCGTACGGGGGCGGTTGCAGGCCGGCGCCGTCCTCGCCGGGGACGCGTTGAAGCGGTGGCGGGCCTTCCCGCTCGACTGTTCAGCGGGTGAACTTCTCGACGCGCTTGTGGAGAGCCTCAGCGCCCTCCTGCTCTGCTCCGTCACCGCCGCCGACGAACGCGTCGACGACG
The DNA here is from genome assembly GCF_033793965.1 of Streptomyces sp. ME02-8801-2C. Taxonomy (NCBI): domain Bacteria; kingdom Bacillati; phylum Actinomycetota; class Actinomycetes; order Kitasatosporales; family Streptomycetaceae; genus Streptomyces; species Streptomyces sp. ME02-8801-2C. The sequence goes on from NZ_JARAXP010000004.1 coordinate 89,049, forward strand.
CCTGGCGCCGCGAACCCGCCGCGGACGCCCCGGGACTGACGACCCGCGACCCGTCCCAGGAAAGCGTGGAGCACCGTATCGGGATGGCCGTACGGCGGTGGCGGCGCGAGCTCGAGGAGTACGCCGAGGACGAGCTGCGCGACCTCGACCGGAGTGCCGTCCCGGACGTCGAGGCGGTCGCCGCGCTCGTCGCCAGCGCGCTGCTGGGCGGCCGGCGGGCCCGGTCGGCGGGCGAGGGGCTCGCCGAGCGCATCGGAGCCCACGGCGCCCTGCGGCTGCGCGACCGCGGCGGGCGACTGCTCACCGACCACCTGGACCGGGTCATGCACACCGAACGCGAGCGCCGCCTCGCCCCGCTCGACGCCCTCGACGTCCATCCGGAGCCCCAGGCCGAACTCATCGCCGCGCTGTCCGTACTGCAGAAGGAGAGGTGACCGCGGTGACCGCCGTCACTGACCACGACCACCCCGACGCCTCGGCCGACAACGACCCACAGGAGGAGCAGGAGCAGGCGGAGCAGGAGGAGCAGGAGCTGAAGAAAGACGAGAAGCAGGGCGAGGCGAAGGGGCCCGAGGGTGTAAAGGCCGAAGGCGAGGCCCCCAAACAGGCCTCTTCCCCAGATGCCGACGCCGACGGTGACGGAGACGGAGACGGCCACGCGCGCGTGGCGGCCGATTCCGGCTCCGCCACACCTCCCCCCGCCCCTTCCGCTCGTAAGTCCACCCCTGAGGAGGCCCCCAAAGAGGCCCCCGACCAAACGCCCCCTCCAGCCCCCCACCCCGAACCCGACCCCTCCGGCGCCTGGGACGACGGTCTGATCGCCCGCCGCGTCTCCGAGACGGACCCTCCTCCCACGCGCGAGACGGTCATCGAGACCCGGATCTCCAGCAGCACACCCCCACCGGTGATGCCCCTCGCGTACGACGGACCGCTGCGCTCCCGGCTCGACGCGCTGCGCGAGCTCGTGGGGCTGTCCCGTACCCGGCTCGACAGCAGAACGCTCGCCGAGGCCGGCCGGGTCCTCGACGAGGCGGCGGCCCGGCGCAGGCTCTCCGGGCAGCACACCGTCGTCGCCATCGCGGGCGCCACCGGCAGCGGCAAGTCCCAGCTGTTCAACGCCCTCGCCGGAGTAGCCATCTCGGAGACCGGCGTACGACGGCCCACCACCGCCGCGCCCATCGCGTGTAGCTGGAGCGACGGCGCCGCGACCCTTATCGACCGCCTCGGCATCCCGGGACGGCTGCGCCGACGCCCGCTGCAGAGCCCGGAGGCGGAGGCACAGTTGCGCGGCCTGGTCCTGGTCGACCTGCCCGACCACGACTCGGCGGCCGTCCAGCACCGTGAACAGGTGGACCGCGTACTGGCGTTGGTCGACGCGGTCATCTGGGTCGTCGACCCGGAGAAGTACGCGGACGCCGTGCTCCACGAGCGCTATCTGCGGCCCATGGCCGGGCACGCCGAGGTCATGTTCGTCGTCCTCAACCAGGTGGACCGCCTGCCCGGCGAGGCCGCCCACCAGGTCCTCGACGACCTGCGGCGACTGCTCGACGAGGACGGCATCGCCCTGGGGGAGTACGGCGAACCGGGCGCCACCGTACTGGCGCTGTCCGCGCTCACCGGGGACGGCGTCGGCGAACTGCGCGAGGCGCTCGGCCAGTTCGTGGGCGAGCGAGGGGCCGCGGCGCGCCGGATCTCGGCCGACCTCGACGCCGCCGCGTGGCAGTTGCGGCCTGTCTACGCCACCGGCAGGCGCGCCGGGCTGAGCGAACGGGCCCGCGACGAGTTCTCCGACCGGCTCGCGGACGCCGTGGGTGCCACCGCCGCCGGCCAGGCCGCCGAACGTGTCTGGCTGCGCAACGCCAACCGCGCCTGCGGCACACCGTGGTTGCGGCTGCTGCGCTGGTGCCAGGACCGGCGCGAAACCTCCACCGGCCGCTTCGGCGTACGCGAGCAACCGGATGATGAGGCCACGGCCCGCCAGCGGGTCGAACAGGCGGTGCGTACGGTCGCGGAACGGGCGTCGGCCGGACTGCCCGCGCCATGGGCGCTGGCCGTGCGCGAGGCGGCCGTACGGGGGGCGCAGGGCCTGCCCGAGGCGCTCGACGAACTGGCGGCACGGGCTGGGACGCCCACGGGACGGCCGCCCCGGCCGGGCTGGTGGCCGGTCGCCGTGCTCGCACAGGCGTCCATGACGCTCCTTCAGGTCGTCGGCGGACTGTGGCTGGTGGCCCAGATCGTCGGCGTCATGGCGCCGAACCTGGGTGTGCCGGTGCTGCTGATGTCGGTGGGCATCGTCGGCGGCCCGGGTGTGGAGTGGAGTTGCAAACTGGCGGCTCGCGGGCCTGCCCGCCGCTACGGGCAGGAGGCGGAACGGCGGCTGCGGCAGGCGGCGGCCGGTTGCGGCCGGGCCCGGGTACTGGATCCGGTCGCGGCGGAACTCCTGCGGTATCGCGAGGTACGGGAGCAGTACGTGCGGGTCACGGGGGCTCGGGCGGTGGTGGGGTGAGCACGGGAAACCGGCAGGTCGCAGGGGTCGGTCCCGCAGGGGTGAGGTGAGCGGGAGACGTGGGTCCCTCGGTCGGGTGACGGAGTTTTCCACAACCGGCCGGTAGTCCACAGGGCTCAGCGGGCTCGGCCCGACGGATGCATTCTGGCTTCGCGGCGATCACGACGGACGCGACGGAAGCGGCGGACGTGATCGACGCGAGGCGGTGACCGGAGAGGTTCGCGGTCGCCGCGCCGGAAACAGCCGTACGGGACGGGCCCGTTCGGGTATCCGCCCGGCGCGAGTGCGCCGGGGCCGGGAGGGGTGGTTCGTGTGAACGAGACGATGGTGTGCGCGGTGGGCAATGTGGCGACGCATCCGGTGTACCGCGATCTGGCGTCGGGGGCCTCGGCGAGGTTCCGGCTCGCGGTGACCTCGCGCTACTGGGACCGCGAGAAGAACACGTGGACGGACGGACATACCAACTTCTTCACGGTGTGGGCGAACCGGGCCCTCGCGACGAACGTCGGAGCGTCGCTGTCGGTGGGCGAACCGGTCATCGTGCAGGGCCGGTTGAAGGTGCGCACGGAGATGCGTGACGGGCAGAGCTGGACGTCGGCGGATATCGACGCCGTGGCGATCGGCCACGACCTGGCACGGGGCACGTCCGCCTTCCGACGCTCCGCGAGTCCGCCCAAGGCTGAGCCCGGGGCGCCCGCCCGCCCCGAACCCACGTGGGAGACGCCCGCGCCGGCTCCAGTGGCCGAAGAGGGCGAAGCGCAGGCCCAACAGCAGCGGGAGCCGGCCGCGGTGACATGACATCAGCCCGGCCGATCCGGGCGTCGTCCGAGCTGAGGCATATAGGTGAACTGACCGGCATACGGATGATCTTGGCGATAACGATTCCGAGTCGGATCGGTTATCCGATGACAGGACTGGGAAACGCGGTGCAGCCACCTCCCTAGGATGCCCGGATAGCTCACGGGGCTTCTGATGCTGCTGGCGGGACCGCACCCCCCACGTCAACGAGTCCTGCTCGAAGGGGAATTCTGTGTTTTCTTCGTTCTCCGCGTCGTCCTGGCGCGGGCGAGCGGCGGCGGCCCGGCTCGCCGCCGCGACGATGGTGTCCGGTCTTGCCGTCACCGGCGCGCTGGTCACCGCGGGCACGGCCGTCGCGGACGGGACTCCGCAGCAGCAGGGCGGGGCGACGGCCACCATAGGCGGGCTGAAGACGTACGGCGCGGCCGTCGTGCACGGGGCCGACGGGGACCAGCAGGTGTCGGCGGGCCTGTTCGAGATGTCCGTCGACAACGGCGGCACGCTGCAGACGTACGGCGTCGACCTGCGGAACCCGACACAGAAGGACGCCAGATACCAGGAGACCTCCTGGAGCGGCACCTCGCTGAACGGCACCAAGGACGCCGGCCGGATCCGCTGGATCCTGCAGAACTCCTACCCGCAGGTGAACGACCTCGCGGAACTGGCCGGCCGGGCGGGTGCGGCCGGCCTCACCGAGCAGGACGCGGCGGCGGGCACCCAGGTGGCCATCTGGCGCTACTCGGACGGCGCGGACGTGGACGCCGTGGACCCACGGGCCGAGAAGCTCGCGGACTATCTGGAGAAGAACGCGCGAAGCCTCGGGGAGCCCGAGGCATCGCTCACCCTTGATCCGCCCGCCGTCTCCGGCCACCCCGGTGAGCGGCTCGGCCCGGTCACGGTGCACACCGACGCGGACACCGTCACGGTGATACCACCCGCCGACGCCGCGACGAGCGGAGTGCGGGTCGTCGACCGGGACGGCAAGGCCGTCACGTCCGTGGTCGACGGCGGCCAGGTGTTCTTCGAGGTGCCCGCAAAGGCGCTGGACGGTTCGGCCGCGCTGAGTGTCCAGGCCTCGACCAGCGTGCCGGTCGGTCGGGCCTTCACCTCCGACAGCAGAAGCCAGACCCAGATCCTCGCCGGGTCCAGCGAGTCCACGGTGTCCGCGACGACGACCGCGAACTGGGCGGCCACGGGTCCTGTCCCCGCGCTCTCGGCGCGCAAGAACTGCGCCGAGAGTGGGGTGGACATCACGGCCACAAACAAGGGCGACGAGGCGTTCACCTTCCAGCTGATGGGCTTCGAGCACACCATCGCGGCCGGCGGGGTGCGGACGGTGACGATCCCCTTGCAGGAAGACCAGCCGTACGACTTCACGATCCTGGGGCCGAACGGCTTCGAGCAGCGCTTCGCGGGCGTCCTCGACTGCGAGACCCAGGACAGCGCGGGTGGCGACGCGGTCCAGACCCTCAGCGAGCCGAGCCCGGCCCTGGCGCCGGGCACCCCACCCGGTGGCGTCAACCTGGCCGAGACCGGCAGCTCCAGCGCGACGCCGATGATCGCGGGCATGGCGCTCGTCCTGCTGGTGATCGGCGGCGGAGTGGTGCTCCTCGTCGGCAAGAAGGAGCCGCACGGGGCGCACGCTCGCCGGTGAGTGTGAGCGACAACGCCCCTTGACAACTCAACAGTGCGTGACCGCACGGTGACCCACTGGATAGCGCGGCCCGGGCTCAGCCCGCCGGACGCCCGGGGCCGCTGACGTACGCGTTTCCCCGTAGGGGCGGCGGTACGGCAAGATGGGGTGTATCCCACCACTGCCAGATTTCAAGCTGCCGGACGGTTTCTCTTGGCTGAGTACATTTACACCATGCGCAAGACGCGCAAGGCGCACGGCGACAAGGTCATCCTTGACGACGTGACGCTGAGCTTCCTGCCCGGCGCGAAGATCGGTGTGGTCGGGCCGAACGGTGCCGGTAAGTCCACCGTTCTCAAGATCATGGCAGGCCTTGAGCAGCCGTCCAACGGTGACGCTTTCCTGTCGCCCGGCTTCAGTGTCGGCATCCTCATGCAGGAGCCGAAGCTCGACGAGGCCAAGACGGTCCTGGAGAACGTCCAGGACGGCGCCGCCGAGATCATGGGCAAACTCAAGCGTTTCAACGAGGTCGCCGAGCTCATGGCGACGGACTACTCGGACGCGCTCCTGGACGAGATGGGCAAGCTCCAGGAGGACCTGGACCACGCCAACGCCTGGGACCTGGACGCGCAGTTGGAGCAGGCGATGGAGGCGCTGGGCTGCCCGCCCGGCGACTGGCCCGTCACCAACCTCTCCGGTGGCGAGAAGCGCCGGGTCGCGCTCTGCAAGCTGCTCATCGAGGCCCCGGACCTGCTCCTCCTCGACGAGCCCACCAACCATCTCGACGCCGAGTCGGTGAACTGGCTGGAGCAGCACCTCTCGAAGTACGCGGGCGCTGTCGTCGCCGTCACTCACGACCGGTACTTCCTGAACAACGTCGCCGAGTGGATCCTCGAGCTCGACCGCGGTCGCGCGATCCCCTACGAGGGCAACTACTCCACGTACCTGGAGAAGAAGGCCACTCGCCTCAAGGTCGAGGGCCGCAAGGACGAGAAGCGCGCCAAGCGACTCAAGGAAGAGCTGGAGTGGGTCCGCTCCAACGCGAAGGGCCGCCAGACCAAGTCCAAGGCCCGCCTGGCTCGTTACGAGGAAATGGCGGCCGAGGCCGACAAGATGCGGAAACTGGACTTCGAGGAGATCCAGATCCCGCCGGGCCCGCGTCTGGGCTCCATCGTCGTCGAGGTCAACAACCTCTCGAAGGCGTTCGGCGACAAGGTTCTGGTCGACGACCTCTCGTTCACGCTGCCGCGCAACGGCATCGTCGGCATCATCGGCCCGAACGGCGCGGGCAAGACCACGCTGTTCAAGATGATCCAGGGTCTTGAGCCCGCGGACTCGGGTTCGGTCAAGATCGGCGACACCGTCAAGATCAGCTACGTCGACCAGAGCCGCGCCAACATCGACCCCAAGAAGACCCTCTGGGCCGTGGTGTCGGACGAGCTGGACTACATCAACGTGGGCCAGGTCGAGATGCCGTCGCGAGCCTACGTCTCCGCCTTCGGCTTCAAGGGTCCGGACCAGCAGAAGCCGGCCGGTGTCCTGTCCGGTGGTGAGCGCAACCGTCTGAACCTGGCGCTCACGCTCAAGGAGGGCGGCAACCTGCTGCTCCTCGACGAGCCCACCAACGACCTCGACGTCGAGACTCTGTCCTCGCTCGAGAACGCTCTGCTCGAGTTCCCGGGCGCGGCTGTGGTCATCTCCCACGACCGCTGGTTCCTGGACCGGGTCGCGACCCACATCCTCGCGTATGAGGGTGAGTCCAAGTGGTACTGGTTCGAGGGCAACTTCGAGTCGTACGAGAAGAACAAGATCGAGCGGCTCGGCGCTGACGCGGCCCGCCCGCACCGCGCCACCTACAAGAAGCTGACCCGAGGCTGATCTTGCGGCACATCTACCGCTGCCCACTGCGCTGGGCGGACATGGACGCGTACGGCCACGTCAACAACGTGGTCTTCCTCCGCTATCTGGAGGAAGCCCGTATCGACTTCCTGTTCCGCCCGGACAAGGATTTCCAGCAGGGGTCCGTGGTGGCACGCCATGAGATCGACTACAAGCGGCAGTTGGTCCACCGGCACGCGCCCGTGGACATCGAGCTGTGGGTCACGCGGATAAGAGCGGCGTCCTTCACGCTCGCCTACGAGGTCAAGGACGCCGACCAGGTGTACGTCCAGGCGTCCACGGTCGTCGTGCCGTTCGACTTCGCGACACAGCGTCCGCGCCGCATCACCTCCGAGGAGCGGGAGTTCCTGGAGGAGTACATGGACGACGGCAAGGACGAGAAGGCAGAAGAGGGCGAGGCCGTCGCCGCATGACGGTCCTGCACCTCGCCGACGAGGGGGAGGCGGCCGATCTCGCCGCCTTCCTCGCCCGGCTGCTCCACTACGACCGTGGGGCGGCGGTACGCCTCCAGGTGGCCGGCACCGCGCTCGCCGTGTTCGGGCGGCCCCCGTCCTTCGAGGTCCTCGCGATCCGCGCGGCCCGGCTCGCCAAGCCGTACGAGAACGGGCTGGACGTCGGCCTCGACATCACCGTGTCCGCCGGTGAACTCCTCGAGACGGTGGACGAGTCCGCCGCCACCCTCACCATCCCCGGGGCCGTGACCGGGCCGCCCTGGGCCGGGGTACTGCCCCCGCGCCGCGGCTGGCGACCGGAGCCCGGCCTGCCCGCACCGGACGTCCTGCGCACGATGGTCGCCGCGGCCGTCGCCGAATTCCGGTCCCGTACGCAGGAGTTGCCGCCCGAGTCGCGTACCCGCGCCGAACTCGACCGGATCGGGCGGGAGATCTGGACCCGGACGGTCGGGGACACCGGCCTGCCGGTACGGGCCGTGCACGCGGCGCAGTCGCTGGGCTTCCTGCGACCCGCACAGACCGCACAGACGTCCGGAGAGGCGCCGCTCGCGCTGGTCTCGTCGGGGCCCTGGCTGCGGCTGCGCACGCCGTACGGATCGATCGCCGTACGCAGGGCGGGGCTCGGGACGCTGGACGTCAGCGTCCGCTGAAGGCCGGCTCTCAGCCTTCTGCCGGCCCGGAGCCCTCCGTGCTCAGCCCTCCGTGCTCAGCCCTCTGTGTTCACCATCGAGGCCGCCGCGTACGTCAGGTAGTTCCACAGCGTCCGCTCGTGCTCCTCGGAGAGGCCGAGCTCCTCGACCGCGACCCGCATGTGCTTCAGCCACGCGTCGTGCGCGGCCCGGTCGACGGCGAAGGGGGCGTGGCGCATCCGCAGCCGGGGGTGGCCGCGGTTCTCGCTGTAGGTGGTGGGGCCACCCCAGTACTGGATCAGGAACAGTGTGAACCGCTCCTCGGCCGGGCCCAGATCCTCCTCGGGATACATGGGCCGCAGCAGCGGGTCCTCGGCGACACCCTCATAGAACCGGTGCACCAGGCGCCGGAAGGTGTCCTCGCCGCCGACCTGCTCGTAGAAGGTCTGCTCCTGAAGCGTGCCGCGCGGAATCTCTTTCACCTCACCATGGTCTCAGACGGGTGGACCGAGGACTCAAGGCTTAGGACCACACCCTCGCCGCTCGCGTCCCGGCCTCGGGCGCAGGACAGTGGACGTATGGGCGCGGACGATCTCCACGAGGGCCGGGACAGCGATCTGGACGGTGTCGACGACCTCGACGATCTTGCCGCCTCGGCGCGGGCGGAACTCGTGCGGATGATCGAGGCCGGCGGGGTCTGGGACCGCGACCCGGTCTGGCGGGAGGCGTTCGAGGCGGTGCCGCGGCATCTGTTCGTCCCCTACTACTACGCCGGTGCCGTGAGCGGCCGGCAGCGGCTGTGGGGCGAGAGTCCGGAACGGCGTACGCGTGAGCGCTGGCTGCGCGGTGCCTACGCGGACGCGCCGCTCGCGACCCGGATGCGCGACGGGGAGCTGGTCTCCTCCAGCAGCCAGCCCTCGCTCATGGCCGTGATGCTCGTCGAGCTGGAGGTCGAGGACGGGCACAACGTCCTGGAGATCGGCGCCGGGACGGGGTACAACGCGGCGTTGCTCGCCCACCGTCTCGGCGACGACCTCGTCACGACGGTGGATCTGGACCCGGAGATCACCGAGTCGGCCCGCCGGCACTTGGCCGCCGCCGGACACCATCCGGTCGTCGTCACCGGCGACGGCGCGCGCGGAGTGCCCGAACGAGGCCCCTACGACCGGATCATCGCGACCTGCACGCTCGCCTCGATCCCGCGCGCGTGGCTCGCCCAGTGCCGCCCGGGAGCCCGCATCCTGACGCCGTTCGCCACCGGCCTGGCCGCCCTCACCGTCCGCGACGCCGAGCACGCCGAGGGCCGCTTCCTGCACACGTCCGCCTACTTCGTGCCGCTGCGGGGGACGAGCAGATCGGACCCGGAGATCCCGCACCTCGGCGCGCTCCCCGTCCGGACGCGCGAGCACGAGCTGTTCCGGTTCCTGCTCGGGCTCACCCGGGGCAGCCTCGACCCGCAGGAGGCGTATGCCCTCTGGGAGCGCGAAGGCCGACCGGAACGGGAGCGGTACGGGATCACCGTCAGCGGCGACCGGGAGTGGGCCTGGCTGGACGAACCCACGGGTCCGTACGCCTGGCCCCTCCCGGTCTGACGGCCCCGTACCCGGCCCTCAGGGCCCTAGCCGCGGCGGATCGTGATCGTCGTCCAGGCGCCCACGTGCACCCGGTCGCCGTCCTGCAGCGGCACGGGGACGAAGGGCTGGATCGGCTCCTCGGAGTTGTTGACCGTCGTGCCGTTCGTCGAGTTCTGGTCGACGACCGCCCAGCTGCCGTCGGGCTGCTGGACCAGCACCGCGTGCTGGTGCGAGACGCCCGGGTCCTCCGGCGGCACCGCCAGGTCGATGTCCGGGGACTCGCCCGTGGAGTGACGGCGGCGCCCGATCGTGATCTGGTTGCCGGTGAGCGCGCGCTGCTGTTCCGGCGAGTACGCGGGCAGGTTCAGGCCCGCGGCCTCGGGGCCGGAGCGCTGCATCATCGCCATGAAGTACTCGCGGTCCGGGCCGATCGTCGCGGACCAGGTCAGCGGCTGCTGCCTGCCGTAGCCGCCGCCGTGGGCGGGCGGGGCCTGGGTGGCGCCGGGCTGCGGGTAGCCGTAGCCACCGCCCTGCTGCGGGGCGGGCGGTCCGCCCGGGCCGCCGGTCGGCGGGGAGATCACCCAGTCGTCGTCACCGCCGCCGAAACCGCCGCCGGGCTGCGGGCCGCCGCGTCGGCCCGTCTCCTGCGGGAACGCGGGCGGGGAGGGCGGACCGGACGGCTGGAACGCCTGCGGGGCGCCACCTGGCCCTCCAGGGCCTCCAGGCGGCGGGTATCCCTGGGGCCCGCCCTGAGTGACGGGGGGACCGGGCGGCGGGTAGCCCTGCGATCCGCCTGGCCCGCTGGGCGGGTATCCCTGCGGTCCACCGGCGGACGTGCCGCCAGGACCGCCGGGGCCGCCGGGCATGCCGGGTGTGGGACCCGGTGGCGGCGGGACGGGGCGTGAGGGGTCGCCGCCGAAGGGCGGGATGGGCTCGGCGGGGCGGTTGATCTGCGACGGGCGCGAGCTCTGGTAGTCGTAGCCGTCACCGCCGCCGCCGTAGGACGGGCCGGGCGGCGGAGGCTGGAACCGCTGGCCGGGGCCGGGACCACCGGGAGCCCCGTACCCCTGGCCCGCTCCCGGCGCCGGTGGGCGCGGAGCGGCCGGGGTGTACGAGGTCGCCGTGTTCGTCAGGAAGTTCCACCGGCACTCCTCGCAGAACGGAGCGCCCCCCTCACGCGGGGTACGGCACTGCGGGCACAGTTCCTGCTCGGCGTCCGGCACGGCGGACAGGTGTGAGCGGCTGCCGGGCGCACCGGTGGCGGAACCGGGCGGCGGATAGCCGTAACCGGGCGCCGGGGGTGGCGGCGGGGGCGGAGGCACGGCACCGGCCATGCGGTGACCGCAGACCTCGCACCAGTCGTCGGAACCCGACTGGTGTCCGTTCGGGCAGGTCGGCATGTCGGCGCTTCCCCCTCTCCTCTTCGCTACGTTTTGTTCGGTTACTTCTTTACACGAACAGTCTTTGTGGACCGTGTTTCGAGCGTCATCTCGTCGGCCTCTTCGACCTTCGCCTTCAGTCGCACAGTACCTGCCGCGGCGTCGACCACGTCCACCACCTTCGCAAGCAGTTTCGCAGTATCCGCGTTTCCGGAGGCGCTGGCGAGCTGGACGGCCCGTCCCAGCTTGGCCGTCGCCCCGTCGACATCACCCGCTTTGCGGGCATCCAGACCCTGTTGGATGACCTGTGCCAGTTCGGCCTGACCTGTGTAGTGCGCGACCTGCGGGTTGATCGACGTCGAGGCCGCCATGTCATCGGTCCACACCGCCCGTACGAGGCCCTGCGCGCCGAGGTTGTGGGCGCTGCCGTCGGGCTGCGGGATCACCAGGGAGACGCGGGCGGCCAGCATCTCCTGGCCCAGGCCGGCGGAGGGCACCTGGACGCACACGTGGTAGTCGCGCGACTCGTCGCCCCAGGAACCGGTGGGGTAGTCGCCGGCGCGCGGGCCCGCCTCGGTGCGACGGTCGGTCAACTCGGCGACGGTGGGTGCCACCTGCTTGACGAACTTGATCTCCGTGCCGACCGGGGTCCACAGCCTGAGGGCGACGTCCGCGACCTCCTTGCCCATGGCCGTCTCCATCATGTGCGTGAAGTCGGCGGAGAGGCCGGCCGGGTCGGCGACGATGTCGGCGGTGCCCAGCAGCGCGGCGGCGATCGCGGTGACCTCCTTGACCTCCCAGTCGGTGCCCACGCCCCGGGCGTCGCAGGTGAAGCGGCCGGCGCAGGAGTCCAGGGCCGCCTTCAGGTCCTCCGGCGACTCGTGTTCGTTGCGGCCGTCGGTGAGCAGGATGCCGTGCCGGATGGTGACCTCGGCCGAGGACAGCAGCCGGTCGGCGAGGCGCAGCCAGGTGCCGATGGCCGTGCCGCCGCCCGCGCTCAGCCGGCGCAGCGCCTGCTTGGCCTGCTCACGGGTGGTCGCGTCGGCGACCGCGAGCCGCCCGCCGCCCGGGTAGACCTCCTTGGCGATGTGCGTGCCGCCGATCACCGTGAAGTGCACACCGTCGCGCACGGCGTCGATCGCGGCGGCCGTCGCCTCCCGGGCGCCCCGCATCTTGGTCGGCGGGTAGTCCATCGAGCCGGAGCAGTCGACCATGATCGCCACGGCCGCGTCCGGGCTCTGGCCGGGCGAGTAGAGGTGGGGTGCCGCGACGGCGGAGCCGACAGTGCCGCCGCCGGTCGCGGTGACCGTCACGATCGCGCTGACCTCGCGCCCGCCGTCGGGCAGGTACTCGTTCTGGTAGACGTCCACCGAGAACTGCGGCACGTTCGACTTCGAGAAATTGGCCATGCCTGCTTCGCTCCCCCTCGAGAACCCCACATCCGTGGAGCAGTGACTGTATGCGGACCAGTCCCCTCCGGTCCTCCTGAGAACACCCCCGTTGTCAGTGCCCTCAGGCCGATCCTGCCCCCTGTGACGGGGCGGGGAACGGCACGACGGCCACTGTTACGTTGTCGTGGCCCCCGCCGTCCAGGGCGTGGCCCACCAGGACCCGGGCGGCGTGCAGCGGGCGTGCGGCGGCGTCCGGCGGGAGAACCTCGGCCATCTCCTCCGCCGCCTCCGCGTAGTTCCACAGCCCGTCCGTGCACACCACCACTACACCCGGCCGGTCCGGCTTGAAGGAAGCGGTGTGCGGCTCCAGTTCGTACGCGTCCGCGCCGAGCCAGCCCGTGATGGCGTGGGCGCGCTCGTCGGCGTATGCCTCCGCCTCGTTCATCAGGCCCGCGGCGACCATCTGCGCGGCCCACGAGTCGTCCTCGGTGAGACGGGCGGGGGCGGTGGAGCGGTCGAGCGGGACCCAGTAGGCGCGGCTGTCGCCGACCCAGCCCACGACCAGCAGGGTCGGGGTGACGACGGAACCCACCAGCGTGCAGGCCGGGGAGTTCTGGTGCGGGGCGTGCTCGCGGGCCCCGGCCGGTCCGTCCGCCAGGGCGTTCACGGCGTGCGAGGCGGCGAGGATCGCGTCGTGCATCGCCTGCTGGGGGTGGGTGCCCTGGGGCAGGGCGGCCATCAGCGAGTCGCCGGCGGCCCGGGACGCGGCGAGGGAGGCCTCGTCGGGGCGGGTCGCCGAGGAGACGCCGTCGCAGACGATCGCGACCAGCGCGGGTGTGCGGTTGGGCAGCGTGGTGTGGGAGATCGCGTACGCGTCCTCGTTGCGGTGGTGGCGCAGGCCACGGTCGGTGACCGCGGCGAGCGGGCCGACCTCGTCCTCCATGTGGTCGCGTTCGCGCGGCTGGGCGTGCCCGCAGTTCTCGCAGTAGCCGTCGGTGTCGACCCGGCCCGCCCGGCAGGCCACGCACACCTTGGTGCCGGCCGGGGGCGTCGAGGCCTGGGCGGGGCGCGGGGCGGGCGCGGGCGCCTGCAGCGGGTACTCGTCGGGCTCACCGCCCGGCGACCGGTCGAACCGCACACCCCCGGTGGCCGGTGAGACCGGCGAGCCGGTGGGCGCCGGCGGCCGGCCGGGAACGGGCGGGAGCGGCGTCTCGCCCGAGTCGGTGCCCTGGAGGTCGGTCGCCAGGTGCACCGGCGCCGGGGTGCCGGAGCTGCTGGTCTCGGGCGCGAGGGGCCAGTCCACGGAAGCGGCCTCCGGAGGCGTGAGCGGTGCGGCGGCGAGGGCGCCGCTGAGGGTGAGCGTGGGCGAGTCACCGGGGCGTGGGGGCACGGCCGACAGGTCGTACCCGCACGCGCCGCAGAACCGGTCGCCCGACTCGAGCGGCTCCTCGCAGCTCGGGCACCTGGACAGTGCGGTCGGCCGGGGCGGCTGGGGCATCTGGGACATCAACTACACCCACGTCCGGGGGCGGTAACGGTTGGCGCGTTCCACCAGGTCGATCCTCTCCTCGCCGCCCTGCGCGAGCCGGGCCAGCGTGCGGTACGAGCGCTCGAGACCGAAGCGCAGACCACGCTCGTCCAGGTCGCTGCCGAGCAGCACCCGCCCCCCGACGGCCGAAGGGGCGGAACCCTGGTTCTGGGAGAGTATCCAGTCCAGCGCGCAGCCGAGGACTTCCGCCGAGAGCTGCTCCCGCCGGACCGCGTCCAGACCGTATCCGCCAAGTGCCTCCACCTGCCCGGCGGAAGCGATCAGATCGTCCAGGAACGGCGCGTCGGCGGCGAGGGCCGTCCGGTGCCGCAGCCGGGCCCGTACGGCGGCCACGCGGGCCGCCGTGTAGTGGATCGACGCCTCCGGGACGGACTCCAGGGTCTTCACGGCGCTACGGCGGTCGCCGGCCGCCAACTGGACGCGGGCCAGGCCGAACGCGGCGCTGACATAGCTCGGGTCGGTCGTCCACACCAGCCGGTAGTACTCGGCGGCGTTGTCGAGCTGCCCGAGCACCTCCGCGCACAGGCCGAGGGCCAGCTTGGGCGGGCTCTCGCCCGGGAAGGCGTCGTAGATCGCGTCGAAGGACAGCGCGGCGCTCTCGTGATCACCCGTCACCAGCGCGGCCACGCCCCGGTACCAGACCACCCGCCAGTCGTCCGGCCGAGCCTCCTCCAGTCTGGCCAGCGACTCCAGGGCGGCCCCGGCGTCCCCGTTCTCCAGCAGGGCCCGTATCTCGCGCAGCCGTGTCTCGGTCGACTGCGCCGGCACCACCGCGAGCGCGGCGATCAGCTCCCCGGCCGCCGAGGCCAACAGGCCTGCCAGGAAGCCCGCGTTGGGGTCGGTCGGGTCGACGCGGGGCACGGGCAGCGCGAGCGCGGCGGCACCGGCGTCGATGGCCTTGACGAGGCGCGGGGTGCCGTTGAGCGCCCTGGCGGCGCCACCGGGGGCGGGGAGGGCCGGCGCCGGGGACTTCTTGCGGGGCGTCGTCACGCGGGCCCCCAGCCGCGACACCTCGCCGTCCAGCGCGCCGAACAACTCCGCGTCCGTGACCTTGAGTTCCGGCCCGAACAGTGTCGACAGCGCGGGCCTGGCCCGTCCCGTCTGGAGCGACACGACCTCGCGCAGTACGCCCGTCAGCTGCTCGGACATCTCCTGCGCGGACGCGAACCGGCGGGCCGGATCGGGGTCGGTGGCGCGGACCAGGAGCCGGTAGAACGACTCGTACTGGCGGAAGACCTCGATGTGGTCGGGGTCGGGCAGGGAGTCCACGAACACGTTCGTGTAGCCCTGGAAGTCGAACGTCATGACGGCCAGCGTGCGCGCGACCGTGTACAGGTCGGACGCCACCGACGGGCCGACCTCCGCGACCTCCGGCGCCTGGTAGCCGACCGTGCCGTAGATGGCCGACTCGTCGTCGTCCATCCTGCGGACGGCGCCCATGTCGATCAGCTTCAGCTGGTCCTCGGTCTGGATCGCGTTGTCGACCTTGAAGTCGCAGTACAGCAGGTTGCGGCTGTGCAGATGCCCGAGCGCCTCGAGCGCCTCGATGCCGTAGGCGCACGCCTGCTCCACCGGCAGCGGGTCCCGCTTGCCGTCCGGGGTGCGGCGGTCGTTGGCGATCTCCTTCAGCGACTTCCCGCCGACGTACTCCATGACGATGTAGCCGTCGAGGGAGCCCGTGCGCTGGTCGAGGTGTTCGACGAAGTTGTAGATCCGGACGATGTTGGCGTGCTCGATCTCCGCGAGGAAGCGCCGCTCGGAGATCGCGGCGGCCATCGCGTCCTGGTCCCCGGTGTCCAGCAGGCCCTTGAGCACCACCCACCGGTCGGACACGGCCCGGTCCACGGCGAGATAGACCCAGCCGAGCCCGCCGTGCGCCAGACAGCCCACCACCTCGTACTGGCCGCGCACGATGTCACCGGTGTGCAGCTTCGGCACGAAGGAGTACGGGTGCCCGCACTTCGTGCAGAACCCCTCCGTACGCCCCGGCCGGCCCTCGCCGCGCGCCCGTCCCACCGGCGCCCCGCAGTCCGAGCGCGAGCAGAACCGCTTGCGCTCGGGCACCTCCGGGTTCTCCAGTACCATCGCGCGCGGGTCGGGCCGCGGCACCCCCGGCACCTCGACCAGGCCCGCGCCGAGCCGGCCGCGCCCGGTGGACGCGGCCGTCGAACCCGAGCTGCGCACCGACACCGAACGGCCCGTCGACCTCCCCGACAGGGACCGGGACAACCGGCCGGAGACCGAGCGGCGGGACTGCGAGGAACGGGACGTGCGCGAGGTACGGGTGGACGGGGCGGACCCGCGTGAACCCGCCGAGGCCGACGCCGACGCCGACGACGAACCGGCCGCGCCGCCCACCGCCACCACCGGCGCGAGCCCGCACGTGTCGCAGTACAGCTCGCCGCCCCCCATGTCCTCGTAACTGCCCTCGCAGTCGGGCCGCTGGCACTTGCGCTGTTCGGTCCCGGTCATCAGTACTCCCCCCTCCGGTCATCGGGTCCGGCCTGGCCGGGCACCCGCGGGCCGCCGAAGAACTCGGCGGCGGCCTGCTGGTAGCGCAGCACGGCCTGCTCCGCGACCCGCAGATCGCAGGGCGCGCTCCACAGCATGCGGCGCGCCGCGTCGTACCGCTCGATCAGCAGCGGATCCTCCGCGAGACCGTGCCGGGCGACCTTCGCCCGGTACGCGTCGAGCCGGCCGCGCAGCTCCGCGCGGACCGCCAGCGGCTGGGTCACCGCCGTCAACGACTCGCGGGCGCGCATCAGTTCGTCCTCCGCCTTCGCCTCCAGGGACTCCAGGAGCGGCGAGAGACGGTGCCACTGGGCGTGTCTGCGGTACTCGGAGGCCGTCGACAACTGCTCCTGCAACGCCGTGGGCGGGCCGCTGACGGCGGGCACCTCCGACGCGGCGATCTTCGCCAGCACCTCACCGCGCGCGCTGCGCGCCTCGGCGAGCGTGCGGTCCGCCCGGGACAGCACGTCACGCAGCTTCACCAGCCGCGCCTCCGCGTCCTGGCGGACCGTCAGCACGGCGTCGATCTCCCGGCGTACGTCCTCCAGGGCGCGCGCCTCACGGTCGTACACGGTGGTGTCCGGACGGCCGCCGCCGGGCGCCGAACTACCCTGCGCGGGCAGCCAGAACGCCAGTGGGTCGGAGATCACCTGCTCGCGCAGGGCGGTCAGGGTGCGGGTGATGCGCTCCAGGTCGTCGCCCGCCGGGTGCTCGCCCGGGCGCACGCCCACGGAGTGCGCCAGCTGGCGGGTGCGCTGCAGCTCCGCGGCCAGTAAATCTATCCGCGCGGGCAGGGCCGACCAGACCGCGTCGGAGGTGACGACCATGTCCAGCGAGGTCGCGTACAGCTCGTTCATCCGCTCCACCAGGCCGGCCAGCGAGTACCGCTCGCTGAGCTTCCCGGTGCCGTGCAGGGTGGGCGCGTTGGCCGTCGCCGCCGCGCTGCCCGCGACCGTGACGCACTCGCCGCGCAGCAGTTCCGTCAGCTCCACCAGGTCCTCGCGGCTGGACCAGCGGCGGCGCGAACGGATGTCACGGGCGGAGCGGAACGCGTCCGAGTACGCGTCGAAGTACGCCCACAGCAGCGTGATCGACGCGTCCGCGGACGTCCAGCGCTCCTTGGTCGTGCCGGTGAGCTCGGCGCCTTCGAGGAGTCTGCGGCCCGCGTGGTCCTGAAGGGCGAGGAGGGAGGTCTCGATCGCCTCGTGCTCCGCGCCGAGCCGCGCCAGCGCACGGTCCACCTCGTCCCGGTCCATCACCGGCCCGGGGGCTCCCGTGACGCCCATCGATCACCTCGACTGTTCGTGGGTTGGACTCGTTCGGTTGGCTCGTGGTTGGTGGGTGAACGTCACTGGTCGTAGCGGGGCACCGGTGGCTTCGCCGACTCCGAGTCGCTGCCGAGGGTCGGCGACAGCCACTTGTCGTACGACTTCTGCCAGTCGCCGTCCTGGCGGTACTGCTCCAGTATGCGATTGACCTGGGCCGCCAGGTCGTTCGCGCCCTTCTTCACCGCCACGCCGTAGTAGTCGGTGGTGAACGTGCTGCCCTTCAGTTCCACCGTCGGGTCCTGCGCGGCCTGGCTCGCGGCGAGCGCGCCGTCGGTCACCACGGCGTCCACCTGGCCGAGTTGCAGGCGCACGAGGCAGTCGAGCTGGCTGGGGACCGTCGTGTCTATGTCGGCGGTGGCGACCGCGGGCTTCTTCGCCGCCTTGTCCGCCTTCAGCTTCTCGAGCGCCGTGGAGCCCTCCGCCGAGCAGATCCGCTTGCCGTCGAGCGTCTTGTCGTACCCCTTGATCGTGGAGCTCTTGGGCGCGAGGACCTGCTGGCCGGTGAGGAAGTACGGGGCGGAGAACGACACGTCCTTCAGCCGGTCACAGGTGATCGTCATCGTACGGACGATCATGTCGACACGGCCGTCCTTGAGCGCCGGGATGCGCTGGTTGGTCGGGATGGCCTTGAACTTGACCGCGTTCTCGTCGCCCAGGATGTCCTTGGCGATCCGGTGGACCAGGTCGATGTCGAAGCCCTCCAGCTCCGCCGACTTGCCGCCGTTCGGATCGCGGTAGCCCCAGCGGTAGCTGTTCTGGTCGACGCCCACCACCAGCCGCCGGTCCTTGCGGGCCTTGATCTCCTCGATCGTCTTCCCGTCGAACGAGGACGGCGCAGGGCTCTTGTCCTGCGGGTTCCTGCACGCCGCCGAGGCCTTCGCCTGGATGCCCTCGGCGACACCCTGGCCGCCGGTGCCCGAACTGCCGTCACCGTGCGACTGGGTCAGCGGGAGCAGCAGGGCGAAGACCACCGCGAGGGCGCAGACGGCCGCCATCGCCCCCACACCGCCCCACCCCCGCAGTCCGGCCCGCAGGACCCGGAGACCGGTGCGCGGACTCCGCGAAAGCCGCTGTGCGTTCATCGTCACGCCCCCTCTCATCGCCCGAACTCCCTCGCCGCCGAACTCCCTTGTACCGCCTCGCAGCGCATCAGCGGTACTCCGACAGCCTGCGCCCGATGCCGAGCACCGCGCCCGCCGCACCCAGCACGGCAAGAACCGCCGCGCCCACCGGCAGACCTGTCATGGCGCCCCGGCCGTCCTCGGCCGCCCGCGTGAACTCCGTCTGCTCGTGCCCGATCGCCTTCTTCAGCGCCTTGTCGACAGCGTCGAAGCACTCGCCGGTCGGCTTGTCGCTCTTGTCGCCTATGACGCGGGCGAGCGCCTGCTGGAAGTCACCTGACTCGTACTCGGCCTGTGCCTCCTTGTGGCGCTCCTCCCACTCCTCCATGCCCCCGACGGCCGTCGCGACCGGCGTCCTGCCCGTCGGGTCGTCGGCGAGCCGCTCGGCCTCGGTCAGCCGCTTGCCGAGGTCGGCCATCTCCGTCCGGAAGCTGTTGTCGTACGTGTCGACGACTTCGCCGTCGGCCAGTTTGGTCGTCTCCGCGCCGCGCGCCACCAGCGTCAGGTTCTCGTTGCCGCGGGCCTTGAGGGAGGCGATCCGGGCGTCGTGCAGCACGTTGAGCGAGCGGATGCCGTGGTCGTAGGAGTCGTTGAGCCCCGAGCGGGCGAAGCTCTGCCCGGCGACCAGCCACAGCAGGACGACCGTCGCGGTGGCCGTCGCCGCGACCAGACCGTGGTTCAGCACCCGGTTCGTGCGCCGGTAGTTGCGCCGCTGGGCCCAGACGAGGGCGCCGAGCACGGCGACGCCGAGACCGATCGCCGCCCACGGGTACGAGGTCGCGTCCGCGTAGTCGGAGCTCAGCCGCTGGTTCTCCTTGGCGTAGAGCTTCTCCGCCTGCGGGAGCATCTGGTCCTGCATCGTGTCGTTGGCCAGCCGCAGGTACGAGCCGCCGACCGGGAAGCCCAGCCGGTTGTTGGCGCGGGCCCGCTCGATGTAGCCCGTGTACTCCGACAGCAGCTTGTTGAGGCTGGCGATGGTCGTCGCGGACTCGGAGCCGGGCTCGGAGTTGGTCGCGGCGGCGGAGAGCTTGTCGGCGGCGTTGCGGATGTCCTGCTGGTAGCGGTCGCGGGAGGTCGCCGTCTCGTCACCGCCGGCCAGGAAACCGCTGGAGGCGGCGGTGTTGGCGTCCGCGAGGGAGCTGTAGATGTCCGCGGCGGCGGAGCTGAGGGGCTGGCTGTTGTGCAGTACGTCGTCCGCGGCGGAGGAGCGGTCGGTCATCTGCCAGGCGGTGACGGCACCGAAAGCGACGACCAGCACCGCGAGCAGGGCGCCGATGATGCGCAGCCGGCCGGGCTCGGTGGTCGCGGCGGCCCGCAGCTGGTCGAGGCCTTCCGCGAAGGCGGTACGGCGCGGGGGCTGGGGGACACCCTGAACGGGACCCCTGCCCGCCTGCGACGGGATCGCGGGCAGGCCCGGGCCGGCGGAAGGACCGGACGCGCCCGAGGGGCCGGTGCCGTCCGGCGAGTCGGGCGTCGGTGGTGCCGCACTGCTCGTAGATGTCACTGTGACCTCCCCCATGGTCATCCGTCACCGCCAGTATCGCCCCCGGCACTGACAATCCGCACCGACCTTGACTGGATCTTGATCGGATCGCAGTGCGGCCGCGTCGAGTCGCAGTGAGTGGTGTGGTGCGGGAGCGCGCTGACATGCATTCGGACACATGCGCGCGCTCCGCACCACCCCTCTGCCCATGAATACGCCGGAGGAATCTGTTCGGTTCCCGTACGAAGGGGGCCAGATCTCGTATCAGGCCTCGTAGAAGCGTCGTACGCGCGCGTGCACCTCCGGCGGGGCGTTCGTGTGGTCCAGGCCGAGGAGTGCCGCCCCCAGCACCGGCCGGGCCGTCACCACCCGGGCGACGGCCTTGGGGGCCCGGGTGGCCAGCAGCTCGGTGATGCGGTCCGTCAACCGGGCGTGCTGGGCCGCCAGTACACCGCCGCCCAGCAGCACCGGGGTCTCCTCCTCGAGGAGCCCGAGGCGGCCGAGTGCGACCGTGGCCATGGCCACCACCTCGTCGGCCAGCCGGTCCACCAGCGCGCACGCCACCGGGTCGCCGGCCGCCGCCGTGGCGAACAGCACCGGCGTCAGCTCGTGGCGCCGTGCGTTGTCGATGTCCCCCAGGTGCAGGGCCTCGATCAGCGCGTACATGGAGGTGAGCCCGAAGTGGGCGGGCAGTGCGGACACCAGGGCCGTGGGTCCGCCCCGGCCGTCCTCAGCCCGGGCCGCGTGCCACATGGCCTCCTCGGCCAGGCCCCAGCCCCCGCCCCAGTCGCCGGAGATACGCCCCAGCGCCGGGAAACGGGCCGTGCGGCCGTCCGGAGTCATGCCGACGCAGTTGATGCCGGCACCGCAGACGACGGCGACCCCGCGCGGCTCGGTGATCCCGGCCCGCAGGATCGCGAAGGTGTCGTTGCGTACGTCGACACTCGCGCCCCACGCGCGTGCGTGCAGCGCGGCGGTGAACTGTCGTTCCTCCACCGGGAAGTCGGCGTTCGCCAGACAGGCCGAGACCCGGTCGACGGACGAGACCCCGGCGGCGGCGAAGGCCTCGGCGACGGTGTCGGACAGCGCGGAGACCGCCACGTCCAACCCGTCGGTCGGCGGCCGGAACCCCCCGCCGCGCGCCGTGGCCAGCACCTCCCCGTCGGCCGCGACCACCGCCACGTCGGTCTTGCTGTTGCCGGCGTCGACGGCGAGGACGTGTGCGGTCATGCCCACGCGAGATGCTCCCGGTTGTGCGCGATCAGTGTGTCGGTCAGGGTGTCCGCGTAGTCGTACTGTCCGACCAGCGGATGGGCGAGCAGCGCCCGGAAGACCCGGTTGCGCCCACCGTTCAGCGCGGCCTCCAGCGCCAGTTCCTCATAGGCGGTGACGTTGGCGATCAGCCCCGCGTACAGCGGGTCGACAGGCTCGACCGCGAGGGGGACCGCCCCGTTCGGGCCCACCGCGGCCTGTGTCTCGATCACCGCGTCGTCGGGCAGGAAGGGCAGCGTGCCCTTGTTGTAGGTGTTCACCACCTGGTAGGGGCTGCCGCCCCCGCCCAGCAGCGACGCGGCCAGGTCCACCGCCGCCTCCGAGTAGAAGGCGCCGCCGCGCTTGGCGAGCAGCTCCGGTTTCTCGTCCAGGGTGGGATCGCCGTACATCCGAAGCAGTTCCGCCTCCATCGCCGCGACCTCGGCCGCCCGGGAGGGCTTGGTGCGCAGTTCCCGTACGACGTCGTCGTGGGCGTAGTAGTACCGCAGGTAGTAGGACGGCACCGTCTCGAGGGTGTCGAGGACCGGGCGCGGAAGGTGGAGGTCGTCGGCGATCCGGTCGCCGTGTTCCGTGAGGAGCCGGGGGAGGACGTCCTCGCCCTCGGGGCCGCCGAGGCGGACGCCCGTCTCCCAGGTGAGGTGGTTGAGGCCGATGTGGTCCAGGTGGATGTCGGCCGGGGTCACCCCGAGCAGCGCGGCGAACTTCCGCTGGAAGCCGATCGCCACGTTGCACAGGCCGACCGCCTTGTGGCCGGCCTGGAGTAGGGCACGGGTGACGATGCCGACCGGGTTGGTGAAGTCGATGATCCAGGCGTCCGGGTTGGTACGGCGGACACGCTCGGCGATGTCCAGGACCACCGGCACCGTGCGCAGCGCCTTGGCGAGGCCGCCCGCGCCGGTCGTCTCCTGGCCGACGCAGCCGCACTCCAGCGGCCATGTCTCGTCCTGCTGCCGTGCGGCCTGGCCGCCGACCCGCAGTTGGAGCAGGACGGCGTCCGCGCCCTCGACGCCCTTGTCCAGGTCGTCGGTCGTGACGATCCGCCCGGGGTGGCCCTGCCTGGCGAAGATCCGCCGGGCGAGCCCGCCGACCAGCTCCAGCCGTTCGGCGGCCGGGTCGACCAGCACCAGTTCCTCTATGGGCAGGGTGTCCCGCAACCGGGCGAACCCGTCGATGAGTTCGGGGGTGTAGGTCGATCCGCCGCCGACCACGGTGAGTTTCATGTGTGGATCAACCCTTTACGCCGGTGAGAGTGACGCCTTCGACGAACGCCTTCTGGGCGAAGAAGAACACGAGGAGCACAGGGGCCAGGACCAGCACGGTCGCGGCCATGGTGAGGTTCCAGTCGGTGTGGTGGGCGCCCTTGAAGGACTCCAGGCCGTAACTCAGCGTCCACGCGCCCGGGTTCTCGGAGGCGTAGATCTGGGGGCCGAAGTAGTCGTTCCAGGCGTTGAAGAACTGGAAGAGGGCGATGGCCGCGATGCCCGGCTTCGCCATCGGCAGGATGACCTTGAGCAGGGTGCGCAGCTCGCCGCAGCCGTCCACCTTGGCCGCGTCCACGTACTCGTTCGGGATGGTCAGCAGGAACTGGCGCAGCAGGAAGATCGAGAACGCGTCGCCGAACGCCAGCGGGATGATCATCGGCCACAGGGTGCCGGACAGGTCGAGCTGCTTCGCCCAGAACAGGTACATCGGGATGACGACCACCTGGGGCGGCAGCATCATCATCGAGATGACCAGCATGAGCGTCAGGTTCCGGCCCCGGAAGCGGAACTTGGCGAGCGCGTACGCCACGGGCACGGACGAGACGACGACCAGGACGGTGCCGAGGCCGGCGTAGATCAGCGTGTTCTTCCACCAGGTCAGAAAGCCCGGGGTGTCGAAGACCTTGCGGTAGTTGGACCATTCCCAGGTGTGCGGGATCAGGTCCCGGCTGAGTGCCTGCGAGTCGCTCATCAGCGAGGTCAGGAACACGAACACGAAGGGCAGGGTGAAGAAGAGGGCCGCCGCGACACCGAGGGAGTGGACCGCGATCCATTCGAGGAGAGCCTTGCGGCGGGCCGTGCGCTCGGCCGGGGTGGCGGGGACCTTCAGTTCCACCTGCGGCCGTTCCAGTAGTTGGGTCATGTCAGTCACCTGCCTGGATGAGACCGCCCCGGCGCCGCATCAACAGCGCGGTGAACGCCATGGACAGGGCGAACAGGACCAGGGCGACCACACAGGCGGAGCCGTAGTCGAAGCGCTGGAAGCCGAGGTTGTAGACGAGTTGGGGGAGGGTGAGCGTGGAGTGTTCGGGGTAGCCGGGCTGGAACATCGTGCCCGCGCCCTGGATCACTCCTGAGGCGACCTTTCCGGCCACCAGTGGCTGCGTGTAGTACTGCATCGCCCCGATGACGCCGGTGACGACCGCGAACATGATGATCGGCGAGATGTTCGGCAGCGTGACGTACCGGAACCGCTGCCAGGGCGTCGCGCCGTCCAGCTCGGCCGCCTCGTACTGCTCCCTCGGTACGTCGAGCAGCGCCGCCATGAAGATCACCATCAGGTCGCCGATGCCCCACAGCGCCAGCATGGTGAGGGCCGGCTTCGACCAGTCGGGGTCGTTGAACCAGCCGGGCGCCGGGATGCCGATCTTCTCCAGCAGGGAGTTGACCGGTCCCGTACCGGGGTTGAGGAGGAACGCGAACGACATGGTCGCGGCGACCGGCGGGGCGAGGTAGGGCAGGTAGAAGAGGGTGCGGAAGACGCCCGTACCCGTCTTGATCTTCGTGATGAGCATGCCGATCCCGAGTCCGAACAGGACGCGGAGGGTCACCATGATCACGACCAGCCACAGGGTGTTGCGCAGGGCGGGCCAGAAGAAGGGGTAGGACTCGAAGACGTACGTCCAGTTCTTCGTTCCGCTCCAGGTCGGCGGCTTGAAGCCGTCGTAGTGCATGAACGAGAAGTAGACCGTGGAGATCATCGGATAGGCGAAGAAGACCGTGAAGCCGATCAGCCAGGGCGAGAGGAAGGCGAGGGTGCGCAGCCTCGAACGCCGGTGCTTCGCCCGCAGGGTGTAGGTGGCGGCCATGGTCACTTCGCCTGCGCGATGTCCGTGTCGATCTGCGCCGCCGCCTTCTTCAGGCCCGCCTTCAGGTCGGTGACCTTGCCGCTCTCGTAGTCGTAGCCGAGCTCCTGGATGGTGTTGAGGTAGACGCCGCCGTTGATCGAGGCGGGCGAGGTGGAGGAGTTGGGGTTCGCGGCGATGTCGAGGAAGGTCTTGAAGCGCGGGTCGTACTTCAGCTTCGGGGACTTCAGGGCCGCGAGCGTGGAGGGCACGTTGTGGATCGCGTTGGAGAAGCCGACCACCGCGTCCGTGTCCGTGGTGATGTACTTGACCAGCTCCCAGGCCGCGTTCTGCTTCTGGCTGGTGGCGGCGATGCCCGCGATGGTGCCGGTGATGTAGCCCTTGCCGTACTGGTCGGCCTGGTCGTCGGGGACGGGCAGCGGGGCGACGCCGATCTCGAAGTCCGGCTTCGCGTCCAGCGCCATGCCCAGGCGCCATTCACCGTCGAGCTGCATGGCCACCTGGCCGGTCTGGAAGGGGTGCTTGGGCCCCCACTCGTCGCCGAGGCCGGAGCGGAACTTCTCCAGCTTCTTGAAGCCGCCGAGGTCGTCGACGAGCTTCTTCTGCAGAGTGAAGGCGGCGGTGACGGCCGGGTCGGTGGCGATCGTCGACTTGCCGGAGGAGTCGAAGTACGTCGGCCCGAACTGGCCCATGTAGTGCTCGGTGGTCGTCTCCCAGCCGTGGTAGTTCGGCATGAAACCGAGCTGCTTGTAGGTGTCGCCCTGGGTGATCGTCAGCTTCTTGGCGTCGGCCTCGAACTCGGACCAGGTCTTGGGCGGGCTGGTGATCCCGGCCTTCTGGAAGGCGGTCTTGTTGTAGTAGAGGCCGTACGCGTCCCCGAGCAGCGGGACGGCACAGCGGTTGCCGTCGTACTGGGTGTACTCGCTCATCGCCTTCGGGAAGGTCGCCGCCGGGTCGATGTTCGACTTCTTGAACAGCGGGCCCAGGTCGACCAGCGCGCCCGAGGAGCAGAACTTGCCGACGCCGTTGGTGGTGAACGACGAGATCACGTCGGGGGCCTTGCTGCCGCCCGCGCGCAGCGCCTGGTTCATCTTGTCGTCGGTCATGTTGCCGACGACGTTCACATGGATGTTCGGGTGGGCCTTCTCGAAGCCGGCGATGAGCGCCTTGACGCCCGCCACCTCGTTCGGCGCGCTCCAGGCGTGCCAGAAGGTGATCGTCGTGTTCTTGGAGGCGTCGTCCTGGGTGCCTGAGGAGGACTGGCCGGTACAGGCCGTGGCGAGGAGGGCCGTCGAGGCGGTCACGGCGAGTGCGACAGCGACTTTTCTGGATATTCCGGTCATGGCGAGGTCTCCCAGGGAAGGGCGTGGCAGGGCAGGGGACTGGTGAGGGTGAAATGTGCGGTGAGACGTGCGGGTGAAGCAGGTGGTGGGGGGTGGCTCAGCGCGAGGTGTCGAAGACCTCGTCGCGGGTGGTCGCGAGGGCGCTCTCCAGCGCGCCCCGCAGCACGGGGTGTTCGCGTACGTCGCCCACCAGCAGCCGGGGCCGGGCCGCGGCCAGTTCCTCCAGCTCGGCCTGGACCAGACCGCGCAGGGGTTCGCCGCCCGAGGTGAGGGAGGCGCCGCTGAGGACGACGAGTTCGGGGTCGAGGACGGAGACCAGCGAGGCCAGGCCAGTGGCCAGGCCGGTCGCGTACGTTTCGAGGAGCCGCCGGTGCGGGCCGGCGTTGATGTCGGCGGCCTGGGCGACGAGGGCGGCTGCGACCTCGGCGTAGGGGCCCTCGGGGACGGGGACGATGCCCAGCTCGCGGGCGAGCCGGGGGATGACCTGTGAACCGGCGAGTTCCTGGTAGCCGCCGCTGCCGGCCCTGCTGACCTGCCGGACGAGGGGTGTGCCCGGCACGGGCAGGAAGCCGACCTCGCCGGCGCCGCCGGTCCAGCCGCGGTGCAGCCGGCCGCCGAGGACGAGCGCGGCACCGAGTCCGCCCTCGTTCCACAGGAGGACGAAGTCGTCGTGCCCTCTGGCCGCGCCGAGCCGTTGTTCGGCGATGGCGACGAGGTTCACGTCGTTCTCGTACTCCACCGGCATCGGCAGCGCGGCGGCGAGTTCGTCGAGGAGGGTCGGGGAGTGCCAGCCCGGCAGGTGGGCGGCGTAACGCAGCCGGCCGGTGCCCGGGTCGAAGGCGCCCGGCGTGCCGATGACCAGCCGCCGAAGGTCGTCCCGGGCCAGTCCCGCCGCCTTGACGGCGCCGTCGAGGGCGTCGGTGACCTGTTGGACGACGGGCCGGGCGGGGCGTTTGCCGGGGGTGAGCAGTTCGAACTCGCCCACCGTCCGGCCGGTGATGTCGGCGACGGCGGCGACGATGCGTTCGGGGGTGACGTCGAGCCCGGCGGCGTAGGCGGAGGTCGGGTTGACCTCGTACAGCTGGGCGTTGGGGCCGGGTCGGCCCTCGCTGGTGCCGGTCGCCAGGACGAGCCCCGCCGCCTCCAGGCGGGCGAGGAGCTGTGAGGCGGTCGGCTTGGACAGGCCGGTGAGCTTGCCGATCCGGGTGCGGGAGAGGGGGCCGTGCTCCAGGAGGAGGTCCAGAGCGGCCCGGTCGTTCATGGCGCGCAGGACGCGGGGAGTGCCGGGCGTGCCTGCGGTTCCTGCCATGGGTGTCTGCACCTGCCTTTCCGTGCCCAGCTTTTCACAGTCGAGATGACTGTTAGGAAGGTTTCCTATCGGATGGCGAGAAGATAGAACCGGACCAAGGGGGACGTCAAGGGGCAATGAGAGAGGCGGCGCCCCGAATCGGGGACGCCGCCTCTCTCGTACGGGTCTCGTACAGGCTGTCGGGTGTCTCGTACCGCCTACCGGACGGGCCGCGCCGGGGTGATCGGGGCCGCCGCCTCCGCCTGGGGGGAGGCGGAGTTCGAGTACACCGAGGGGGCCGCGACCGCCGCCGTCGGGTCCGCGGGCGCCTCCTCCTCCGGGATGACCGTGGTACCGCCGACGATGCGGATGCCCGCCGCGTCCAGGGCCCGCTTGACGCGCCAGCGCAGCTCGCGCTCCACCGTCAGGGACTTGCCCGGCATCGTCTTCGCCGTCATCCGCACGACCATCGAGTCCAGGAGCACGCTGTCCAGGCCCAGGCTCTCGATCGGGCCCCACAGCAGCTCGTTCCAGGGCTCCTCGCGGCTCATCTTCTCGCCGACCTCGGCGAGCGTCGCCTTCAGCCGGTCCAGGTCCTCGTCCGCGCGCACGGTCACGTCGACACCGGCCGTGGCCCAGCCCTGGGAGAGGTTGCCGATGCGCTTGACCTCGCCGTTTCGCACGTACCAGATCTCGCCCTGGTCGCCGCGCAGCTTCGTCACCCGCAGGCCCACCTCGATCACCTCGCCCGAGGCCACCCCCGCGTCGATCGTGTCCCCGACGCCGTACTGGTCCTCCAGGATCATGAACACGCCGGAGAGGAAGTCCGTCACCAGGTTGCGGGCGCCGAAACCGATCGCCACGCCCGCCACACCGGCGGAGGCGAGCAGCGGGGCGAGGTTGATCTGGAACGCGGAGAGGACCATCAGGGCTGCGGTGCCCAGGATGATGAAGCTCGCCACTGAGCGCAGCACGGAGCCGATCGCCTGGGAGCGCTGGCGGCGGCGCTCCACGTTGACCAGCAGGCTGCCCAGCGCCGTGCCGCCGGCCGGGCCGTCGGCCGCCTGGACCGTGCGGTTCATGCGGTCTATCAGCTTGGTGATGGCCCGCCGTACCACCGCTCTCAGCACGACCGCTATCACCAGGATCAGCAGCACCTTGAGACCGATGGCCAGCCAGGTGGACCAGTTCTGCTCGACCCAGCTGGCGGCGTTCGTCGCGCTCTCCTGGGCGTCCTGGAGCGACGGGACCAGCGCGGTCGGTGACTCCGTGGGGCTCGGCGAGGGCGACGGACCGGCGGCCAGTTGGACGACGGGCAAGGACACGGCGGGTACCTCCAGTGCGGCCTGCCCCCGGTACGGATGGTTACGGCGGTCAGCTCGGCGGTGAGCTTGTCATTCAGGTCACGGAAAGGTCACCGGAAGGGCAGAACCACCACACTAACGGGGGAGCGTGTGCGGATTGGCGCCATGTTCGAGGGAGAGACCGTGCCCACCTGGGGATGAAGAGGATGTGGTCCCGGGGCATGAACGCAAGGTGTGGTCGAAAACACTCCCAGCCCGTTACCGGGACGTGGTGGCGCTGCCACCAGGCGAGAGGGGAGACTGACTACAGATCGTCCCGGCGCGAGCCACGCGCCGCCGACGCCCAAGGAGGCATCCGTGCCGCATGTCCTGGTACTCAACGCGTCGTACGAGCCACTCGGTGTCGTACCGCTCCACCGCGCGCTCGTCCTCGTCCTGGAGAACAAGGCAGTCTCCCTCGAGGAATCCGGCGCCTTCATGCACAGCGCGACCATTACTGTCCCCGCACCCAGCGTGGTCCGGCTGAAGAGGTTCGTCCGGGTCCCCTACCGGGGGCCCGTTCCACTGACCAGAAGGGCACTGTTCGCTCGCGACGGCGGCCGGTGCATGTACTGCGGCGCCGCCGCGACCAGCGTCGACCACGTCATCCCGCGTTCTCGTGGCGGTCAGCACCGCTGGGACAACGTGGTGGCGTCGTGCCGTCGCTGCAACCACACCAAGGCGGACCGCCATCTCTTCGAGATCGGCTGGCGGCTGCGCCACAAACCCGCCCCGCCCACCGGTCTCGCCTGGCGCATCATCGGCACCGGGCACCGGGACCCGCGCTGGCTGCCGTACCTGCAGCCGTACGGCGCGGACGACGCGATGGCCCGGATCGACGGCATTTCCGCCTGACCTCCGGGCCTTCGTCTACCCGAAGACCTGAAGCACGGATGCGATCCGGCCCTGGGAACCCCCGTTCACCAGGGCCGGATCACTCATGCCCGCCCGCTCACACGTACCGCAGCTCCGCCGGACGCACCGAACGGCGCAGCAACGGCAGTGAGGTGGCAGCGGCGAGCAGACAGCACACGTACACCGCCGGCGGGACCAGCAGTGCCGTGTACGGCACCGAGCGGCTGCCGTCGTGGGCGATGCCCGCGAACCAGCCGCCGATCAGCAGGCCCCCGCCGCCCGCCAGCAGCAGCGCGGGCGCCAGCGGCAGGGCCGTCTCCAGGAGCAGCGCCCGGCCGAGCACCGCGCGCGGCACTCCGGCGGCGGCCTGCGCGGCCAAACCCCGGCGGCGGGTCGCCACCGACTCGGCCGTGCCGACGCCGAGCCCGCACAGCGTGATCACCAGGGCGACCAGGACGGCGGCGCCGGTCAGGTCGGCGCCGGTGGTGTAGAAGGACATGGGCGCGGCCAGCATGCTCTCGCCGCGTTCGCGCAGCGAGGTCAGCAGCACCTCCCGGACACCGACGAACCCCGTGCCCACGGTGGTCACCAGCAGCACCGCCGCGTGGGTGCGGGCGGCGGCCCACGGGTCGTCGCGCAGCCGCTCCGCCGCGATCAGCGTCGCCGGATCCGCGGTACGCGCCGCGAGGACCCGCCCCGTGAACCGGGCGGTGACGCCGGTCAGCCACAGGGCGCCCACACCGGTGACGATCACCACGGCGAACACCAGCACCGGCGCGGTCTCGTACCCGCCGAACGTGTTCGGCGCCACCAGCAGCCCCACGAACAGCAGCCCCAGGGCCGCCATCGGGATGGGCATCCCTGGGCCACGCCCCTCGCGCGGGGGGACCCGCCGCACCCGGCCCAGCGGCGAGGCGACCAGGCGGCGCAGCGCCAGTACGCCCACGAGCGCGCCCAGCACCGGCACGGCCGCCGCGACCACGGCGATGGCGAGCCAGAGGAGGGCAGGGGGCTGCCGCCACTCGGCCAGCAGGAACAGTACGGAGTACACGGTGGCGAGCACCGCGCCGAGCAGACAGGCGAGCCCCGTCTCCAGCGCCGCGATCCGCCGCACCTGCGCCGGGGTGGCCCCCGCCAGCCGCAGCGCGGCCAGCCGCCGGTCCCGGTGCACGGCCCCGACCCGCGCACACTGCCCGAGAAACCCGAGCACGGGCACGAGCAGCAGGACGAGGGTGAGGACCACGCCGGAGCGTTCCCCCGGCTCGTCCAGCAGCCCGTTGCCGAAGGGCACGGTCCGCGACCCGCGTATCGCGGCGATGGCGACGGCGGCCAACGCGAACCCGGTAGCGAGCCCCGCCCCCACCGCGGTGAGCGCCACCCGCCACCACTCCCGCCGGTCGGAACCCCGGGTGAGCAGCCAGGCAAGCCGCAGATCCGCCAGAAGCCCGCCTCGCGAGGAGCCCTTCTCAGTCCCGGAAACACGGCTGGATGTCACGAGGTCCCCTTCCGGGCAGCCGGGGCAGCGCTCGCGGTTCCGGCGGCGGCCACGGTGCCGTCGGTCAGTCGTACTTCTCGGTCCGCGTACGCCGCCACCTGGGTGTCGTGCGTGATCAGGAGGACCGCCGTGCCGGACTCGCGGGCCGTGTGGGTGAGTGCCGTCATCACCTGTTCGCCCGCGAGGGAGTCCAGCGCACCGGTCGGTTCGTCGGCGAAGACCACCTTCGGGCCGGTGACCAGGGCCCGGGCGAGCGAGACGCGCTGCGCCTGGCCGCCGCTCAGCTCGCCCGGCCGCAGCACCTGCTGCCCGAGCACCCCGAACCGCTCCAGCCACTCGCCTGCCCGCTCGTGTGCGACCGCGCGCGACGTCCCGGCGAGCAGCAGCGGCAGCGCCACGTTGTCGAGCACGGTCAGCTCCGGTATCAGCTGCCCGAACTGGAAGACGACCCCGAACTCCGTGCGCCGCAGCTCGCTCAGCCGCCGCTCGGGCAGTGTGTCGAGCCGCTCCCCGGCGTACTCCACGGTGCCCATGTCCGGCCGGACGATCCCCGCCAGACAGTGCAGAAGCGTCGACTTCCCGCTGCCGCTCGCCCCCGTGACGGCCAGGATCTCGCCGGCCCCCAGCTCGACCGAGGCCCCGCGCAGCGCGGGCGTCCTGCCGTGCGCCTTGGACAGTCGGCGGGCCGCCAGCAGTGGCGGCTGCGCGGTGCCGTCGGAGGGGTCCCCGTGGGTGTTGGTCATGCCTTTTCGACCTCCGCGGTCAGTGTGGTGAGCCGGGCCGCCGTGGTGGTCATCCAACGGAGGTCGGCGTCGAGGTGGTTGAGGGCGTAGTCCGTCGAGAGCACGGTCGAGAGGTCCGAGCCCGCCGCGGTCTTGACCGCGGTCAGTTCCCGCATCCGCGCCATGTGCGCGGCACGCTGGTCCAGCAGATACGCGGCCGGGTCCCCGTCGGCCAGGATCGCGACGACGACCTTGGCGAAGATCTCGTTGGCGACGTGCGGCGCGGGCGCGCTGATCTGCCGTACCCACTCGGCGAGTTCACGCTCTCCCTCGCCGGTCGCCCGGTACTTCGTCCGCTCCGGACCGCCGTCCGCGTCGGTGCCGTCGACCTCCGCGAGCCCGTCGCGCACCAGGCGCTGGAGGGTCGTGTAGACCTGCCCGTAGGCCAACGGACGGGCCTGGGGGAAGCGTTCGTCGTGCCGTCGCTTGAGGTCGTAGCCATGGCTCGGCCCTCCGGCGAGCAGCCCCAGCAGGATGTGGCGGGTGCTCATGCGGATCATTATGCACTGGATACATGTACTGAGTGAATAGTGAGCGGGCGGGCAGGCGTGCGGAGGCCGAGTGGCGGGAATGTGGCGGACCTCGTCCGGAAGACGACGGAAGAACCGCGGAATGTGAGCGGCGCTACCGTGGTTCGTCCGTTCATCCACGTCTGCGGCGGCGCCCACTGGGTAGGCCTGCGAAAGAAACCCGCCAACAGCCGTCAGCCGTCGTACGCGACAAGGAGGCCTCCGTGGCCGTACCGGCCTACATCTTCAGCGCCGAGAGTGCGGCCGCCGAGTTGCCGCTCACCAGCGAGCCGCCGCTGCCCGCCGCCGAGCCCCTCACCAGCGAGCCCCCGCTCGCCGACGCGGAGGCGATGACGAGCGAGCACGCCGACGCCGAAGCGGACCCCACGGGGCTGTACGAGGGCCCGGTCGGGGCACTCTCGGACCTCGCGGGGCTGTAGATGTCCGTACACACCCCGGCCGAGCCCGCCGAGAGCCACGAGAGCTACGAGAGTCACAGGGGTAGGGCCGCTGAGGAGGGCCGCTCCGCGGAGCGGGTCGCGCTCGAGCGGCTCGCCGAGCTGCACGGCGTCGCCCCCTCCTTCCGTCCCTCCCCGGACCGTACGGTCGCCGCCTCCGACTCCGCGCTCGTCGCCGTGCTGGCCGCGCTCGGCGTCGACGCGACCACCCCGGACGCCGTCCGGACCGCCCTCGCCGCCCGGGAACGGGAGCTGGCGGCCCGACTGCTGCCGCCGACCGTCGTGTGCGGCGCCGACGGTACGGCGACCGCGCTGGCCCACCTGCCCGAGGGCACCCGGCTGCGCATCCGCACCGAGGAAGGCGAGATCTGCGACTCGCTCGACCGACTCCCGCCCGGCGTCCACGAGTTGGACGCCCGCGCGCCCGACGGCCGCACGGCCCACGTCCACCTTGTCGTCGCCCCGGCCCGGCTGCCCACGCCCGCCGGACGCTCGTACGGACTCCTCGTCCAGCTCTACTCCCTCCTGTCCCGGCGCTCCTGGGGCATGGGCGACCTGGGTGATCTCGGTGAGCTGAGCGCCTGGGCCGGGCGGGCGCTCGGTGCCGGATTCGTGCAGGTCAACCCCCTGCACGCGGCCGTTCCCGGGGCGCCGACCGACCCGTCCCCGTACCGGCCCTCCTCCCGGCGCTTCCCCGATCCCGTGCATCTGCGGGTCGAGGCGATCCCCGAGTTCGCGTACGTCGAGGCGGCCGAGGACCGCGAGCGGGTGCGTGGGTTGCTGGAGCGCGCCGGGCGGCTGCGGGAGTCGGTGCTCGACCAGGGCGCGTTGATCGACCGGGACGCCGTATGGGAACTCAAGCGCGAGGCGCTGGAGTTGGTGTGCGCCGTACCGCTCGGACCCGGACGGCAGGCCGCGTACGCCGACTTCCTCGCGCGGGCCGGTGAGGCGCTGGAGGATCACGCCACCTGGTGCGCGCTCGCCGAGGCGCACGGCTCGGACTGGTCGCGCTGGCCGGCCGGCCTCCAGGACCCCCGGTCCGCCGAAACCGCCCGCGCCCGGGGCGAGTTGATGGACCGCGTCGACTTCCACTCCCGCCTCGCCTGGCTCACCGACACCCAACTCGCCGACGCCCAGCGGGCGGCACGCGACGCGGGCATGCCGGTCGGGATCGTGCACGACCTCGCCGTCGGAGTGCATCCCGGGGGTGCCGACGCCTGGGCGCAGCAGGAGTACTTCGCGGCCGGCATGTCGGTCGGCGCACCCCCGGACGCGTTCAACGCGCGCGGCCAGGACTGGGGCCTGCCGCCCTGGCGGCCGGACCGCCTGGCCGAGTCCGGCTACGCCCCCTACCGCCAGCTCCTGCGGTCCCTGTTCGGCTACGCGGGCGCCCTGCGCATCGACCACGTCATGGGCCTCTTCCGGCTCTGGTGGGTGCCCCAGGGGCTGGCGCCGACGGAGGGCGCGTACGTCCGCTACGACGCCGAGGCCATGCTCGCCGTCCTCGCGCTGGAGGCCTCGCGGGCCGGGGCGGTCGTGATCGGCGAGGACCTGGGGACCGTGGAGCCGGGGGTCCGGGAGACCCTGCACGAACGCGGGGTGCTCGGCACGTCGGTGCTGTGGTTCGAGCGTGACTGGGACGGCGACGGGCGCCCGCTGCCCCCCGACCACTGGCGCGCCGACTGCCTCGCCACCGTCACCACCCACGACCTGCCGCCCACCGCCGCCCGGCTCACCGGCGACCACGTCGAACTGCGCGACCGGCTGGGCCTGTTGACCAACCCCCTGGCGCAGGAGCGGTCCGCCGCCGCTGCCGACACCAACGAGTGGCTGACCCTGCTCTCGCGTCTCGGCCTCCTGAAGGGGTGCAGCGGCGGGCTCTCGGGGGCGGCGGAGGAGGCCGAGATCCAGGCCGTCCACCGCTATCTGCTCCGCACCCCCGCCCGCATGATCGGCGTCTGGCTCCCGGACGGCGTCGGCGACCGGCGCCCGCAGAACCTGCCGGGTACGTGGGACCAGTACCCGAACTGGCGGCTGCCCATCGCCGACGCGGAGGGCAGGCCGGTGACGCTGGAGGAGCTCGCGGGGTCGTCGCGGCTGTGGGCGCTGATGGAGGTGCTGCGGGAGGGAGGGTGACGCCGGTGGCGCGGCCCTCGCGGGGCGCCCGGTCCCCTCATACGGCACCCCGGGCGCGCGGCCCCGGCGGGCGTTCGCTACTTTTGCACCGTGGACAACAAGAACGCCCTGCGCGCCGGCGCCCTGGTGGCCGGCACGACGCTGATGATGCTGCTCATGACGTCTCCCGCGCTCGCGCTCGCCCGCGACGACGGTGACGACCCCGGCCATGGCCTGAGCGTCATCGAGACGCTGGGCCTCTACGTTGTCGCCCCGATCGCCCTGTTCGCGGTCATCGCGGGCCTGGTGATGGTCCTCGACAAGTCGACGGACCGCGCCCCCAAGGTCACCAAGCCCGCGAAGGCGAAGGCCTGACCTTCCGGGCCACGGCCTGACCTTCCGGGCCAGGGTCTGAGTTTCCGGGCCAGGGCCTGATCATTCGTTCCGAGGGCGCCCTCCTCGTCCCGTCACCGACGGGGTGAGAAGGGCGCCCTCGGCGTGTTCTCAGCGCCTCGGCGCGTTCTCAGCCGTCCGTCGCCGCCAGCAGCTCCCGCAGCAGGTCGGCCAGTTGAGCGGCCTTCCCGGCGTCGAGGGCGGCCAGCGCCTCCGTCTGGGCGGCGACACCGACGCCGACCGCCTCGTCCACGCGGTTCAGCCCCTCCTCCGTAAGGGTTACCTGGAGGCCGCGCCGGTCGTGCGGGTCGGGGGAGCGGCGCACCAGCCCGGCCCGCTCCAGCTTGTCGAGACGGCCCGTCATCCCGCCCGTGGTGAGCATCAGGGTCGACGACAGCTGACGCGGCGAGAGCGTGTACGGCTCGCCCGCCCGGCGCAGGGTCGCGAGCACGTCGAACTCGCCGCGCGCGATCCCGAACCGCGCGTACGCCTTCTCCGTACGGTCGCCCATGGCGCGCGCGAGCCGGTAGACACGGCCGAACACCTCCATCGCGGCGGTGTCGAGATCGGGCCGCACCACCGCCCACTGGGCGACGATCGCGTCGACGGGGTCCCTGCGCTGCTCCGGCGGCTGTGCACTCGCTCTCATGCGCCGAGTATCGCCGAACAACGAGCCGGACGGTCACTCGCGAGAAAGTAGCTTGACGGAAAGTTGCTTAGAGCTAAGCTACTTATCGCTGACCTACTTCGAAGGGTGCGCCCATGCCCGCCAGCCGCTCCGCCCTCGTCCCCACCATCGCCCTCACCGCCCTCGCGCCCATCTCCTGGGGCACCACCTATGCGGTCGCCACGGAGTTCCTCCCGCCCGATCGCCCCCTCTTCACGGGCCTGCTGCGCGCCCTGCCCGCCGGTCTCGTGCTGCTCGCGCTGACCCGGGTGCTGCCGCGCGGCGCCTGGTGGTGGAAGGCGACGGTCCTGGGCGCGCTCAACATCGGCGCCTTCTTCCCGCTGCTGTTCCTGTCCGCGTACCGGCTGCCGGGCGGTATGGCGGCGGTCGTCGGCTCGGTCGGCCCGCTGTTCGTCGCCGGGCTCGCGGCGGTGTTCCTGGGCGAGCGGCCGACCGTACGGACCCTGCTCACCGGAGTCGCGGCGGCGCTCGGCGTCAGTCTGGTCGTGCTGAAGGCGGCCGGGGCGCTGGACCCCGTGGGTGTGCTGGCCGCCCTCGCCTCGACCGCGTCGATGTCGACGGGCACCGTACTGACCAAGCGCTGGGGCCGCCCGGACGGCGTGGGACCGCTCGCCCTCACCGGCTGGCAACTGACCGCCGGGGGCCTCCTCATCGCCCCCCTCGCCCTGCTCGTCGAGGGCGCCCCGCCCGCGCTGGACGGCCGGGCCGCCGCCGGGTACCTCTACCTCGCGCTCGCCAACACGGCCGTGGCGTACTGGCTCTGGTTCCGCGGCATCGGCCGCCTCACCGCGACCCAGGTCACCTTCCTCGGCCCGCTGTCCCCGCTGACCGCCGCGATCGTCGGCTGGGCAGCCCTCGGCCAGGCGCTGACGCCGGTCCAACTGGCGGGCATGGGGCTGGCGTTCGGGGCGACCGTGGTGGGGCAGACGGGGGTGCGCAGGGGCGGTGTTCGGGGGTCGGTGCTTGTGGGGGAGGGGAAGCAAAGGACCCCCGTCCTGACGTCACGCCGCCCCTGATCGCGGGTCGTTACTCCGTGTCGTCGCGCAAGTTTCCGCCGTTACCCGGGTGTTGACGAGGTTTTTGTCCAGCCGGAGGCCGATCGGAAGTGAATGACTCGCGCGTGCCGGGATGGGGGCGAAAGCTGACCGTGCCGTGCCTGGAGTGCGGCCTGGCCACGCATCGGCACCGCACCCTGCGCTTCGACGGAGAGAACGGCTACCGGCCGCACGCGCGGCCCGACCCCCTCCGGCTCTTCGGCGGCGGGGAGCCGGAGGCCGAGGCGGAGTCGATCGCACTGATCCCCGGGGAGTATCCGGCCCGGCTCTTCGCCGACGACGAGGTCTACCACCTGGCCGGCGGGATCGCCTGGCCAGGACCGCATCACCGGGACTACGGCACCGCCAGGGTGGCCCACGACGTCTGCTGCCCGGCCCTCCACCACACCCGGCCCGACACCAGCCGCGGCGCGGCCGAACTGTGGCGCGCCATGCGGCTGAGACTCGCCCGCAGACCACGTGACGGCGCCGGATGACGTAGAGACGGGGATTTTCAGTCCACGGGTTACGGGGGATACGCCGAACGGCGCGCCCCGGTCGGACCGGGACACGCCGTTCGATGCGAGCGCTCGACGCGAGTCGACGCCCTCCGGGTTACGAGGCCGCCGCGTCCGCCGCCTGGGCCCGGAGCGCGCGCTCCACACCTGAGCGGGACTCCGAGACGAGCCGGCGCAGGGCCGCGTTCGGCTCGGCGGAGGCCAGCCAGGCGTCCGTCTTCGCCAGGGTCTCCTGGGACACCTGGACGGCCGGGTAGAAGCCGATGGCGATCTGCTGGGCGATCTCGTGCGAGCGCGAGTCCCAGGCTTCCTTGACCACCGCGAAGTACTTGTCGGTGTACGGCTCGAGCAGCTCGCGCTGGTCGGTCTGGACGAAGCCCCCGATCACCGCCTCCTGGATGGCGTTGGGCAGCTTGTCGGACTCGATGACCGACGCCCACGCCTCCGCCTTGGCCTCCGGGGTCGGACGGGCGGCCCGGGCGGTCGCGGCGTGCCGCTCACCGGCGGCCGTCTTGTCCCGCTCGTACTCGCCCGCGATCTCGTCCTCGTCGAAGCGACCGACGGCCGCCAGCCGCTGGACGAACGACCAGCGCAGCTCGGTGTCGACGGCGAGCCCCTCGATGGTCTGCGTGCCCTCGAGCAGCGCGTCGAGCAGGTCCAGCTGCTCCGGCGTACGGGCCGTGGCCGCGAAGGCGCGGGCCCAGGCCAGCTGGTGGTCGGAGCCGGCCTCGGCCGACCGGAGGTGGGCGAGCGTGGCGTCCGTCCAGCGGGCCAGCAGCGCCTCGCGGGCGGTCGGGTCGGCGTACAGGTCGATCGCCAGCTTCACCTGCCGCTGCAGCGACTGCACGACACCGATGTCCGACTCCTTGCCGATACCCGACAGGACGAGGGAGAGGTAGTCGTGGGTGGCCAGTTCCGCGTCACGGGTCATGTCCCAGGCGGAGGCCCAGCACAGCGCGCGCGGCAGGGACGCCTCGAAGTCGCCCAGGTGTTCGGTGACGAAGGCGAGGGACGCGTCGTCGAGGCGGACCTTGGAGTACGACAGGTCGTCGTCGTTGAGCAGGATCACGGCCGGACGGCGCCTGCCGACGAGCTGCGGTACGGCCGTCAGTTCGCCGTCGACGTCCAGCTCGATGCGTCCGCTCTCGTCGTCCCGGAGCAGCTTGCCGCTCGCGTCGTCGAGGTCGTACAGGCCGACGGCGATACGGTGCGGCCGCAGCGTCGGCTCGCCCTTGGCGCCGGCGGGCAGGGCCGGGGCCTCCTGGCGGATCGCGAACGAGGTGATGACACCGTCCGCGTCCGTCTCGATCTCGGGACGCAGGATGTTGATACCGGCCGTCTCCAGCCAGGACTTCGACCACGCCTTCAGATCACGCCCGGAGGTCTCCTCCAGGGCGCCCAGCAGGTCGCTCAGGCGCGTGTTGCCGTACGCGTGCTGCTTGAAGTAGGCCTGCACGCCCGCGAAGAAGGCGTCCATGCCGACGTACGCGACGAGCTGCTTCAGTACGGAGGCGCCCTTGGCGTACGTGATGCCGTCGAAGTTGACGAGGACGTCGTCGAGGTCGCGGATCTCGGCCATGATCGGGTGCGTGGACGGCAGCTGGTCCTGGCGGTAGGCCCACGTCTTCATCGAGTTGGCGAAGGTGGTCCAGGAGTGCGGCCAGCGCGAGCCGGGGGCGTACGCCTGGCACGCGATGGAGGTGTAGGTGGCGAACGACTCGTTCAGCCACAGGTCGTTCCACCACTCCATGGTGACGAGGTCGCCGAACCACATGTGCGCGAGCTCGTGCAGGATGGTCTCGGCGCGCGTCTCGTACGCGGCGTCGGTCACTTTCGACCGGAACACGTACTGGTCGCGGATGGTGACCGCGCCCGCGTTCTCCATGGCACCGGCGTTGAACTCGGGGACGAACAACTGGTCGTACTTCTTGAAGGGGTACGCGTAGTCGAACTTCTCCTGGAACCACTCGAAGCCCTGCCGGGTCACGGCGAAGATGGCGTCGGAGTCGAGGAACTCGGCGAGCGAGGGCCGGCAGTAGATACCGAGCGGAACGGTCTGGCCGTCCGCCTCGTACACGCTGTGGACCGAGTGGTACGGGCCGACGATGAGCGCGGTGATGTACGAGGAGATCCGGGGCGTCGGCTCGAAGCGCCAGATGTCGTCCTTGGGCTCGGGCGTCGGCGAGTTGGAGATGACGGTCCAGCCGGAGGGTGCCGTCACCGTGAACTGGAAGGTCGCCTTGAGGTCCGGCTGCTCGAACGACGCGAACACGCGGCGGGCGTCGGGAACCTCGAACTGCGTGTAGAGGTAGGCCTGCTGGTCGACGGGGTCGACGAAGCGGTGCAGGCCCTCACCGGTGTTGGTGTACGCGCAGTCGGCGACGACGCGCAGCACGTTGCGGCCCGCCAGCAGTCCCGGCAGCGCGATCCGGGAGTCCTTGAAGACCTCGTCGGGGTCGAGAGTGTCCCCGTTGAGCGTGACCTCGAGTACGGCCGGGGCGACCAGGTCGATGAAGGACTCCGCGCCGGTCTCGGCGGAGTCGAAGCGCACCGTGGTCACGGACCTGTAGGTGCCGCCCTCCTGTGCGCCGGAGAGATCGAGGTCGATCTCGTACGAGTCAACGGTGAGCAGCTTCGCCCGCGCTTGCGCCTCTTCGCGGGTCAGGTTTGTGCCAGGCACGCGGTCATCTCCTCGAATGTGTGGGTTGCGCCATCCTTCCATGGGATCCCGGGCCGACGCGATGTCCAGAACCCGCCGCTGAACGGGGTGAACGGCCCGCCCGGCCCGGTGATCCACAAGAGGTCGCGTTGTGCTGACGACGGGGGGCGGGAGTTGGTTCCCGTGGGTGACGCGGAGGGCGGCCGTTAATACCACAAATGGCCCTAATTTTCCTACTTTGTTACCGTCGGGGTATGAAGATCAGTGTGAGTCTGCCGGAGGATGATGTCGCCTTCGTCGACGAGTACGCGCGGAGAACGGGCGCGGCGTCGCGATCCGCGGTGATCCACGACGCCATCGAACTCCTGCGCGCTGCCTGGCTGGAGGAGGAGTACGCGGAGGCCTTCGCCGAAGGGGACGGCAGTGAGGACGCGGCGTTCTGGGACCGGTTCTCGG
Organism: Streptomyces sp. ME02-8801-2C; assembly: GCF_033793965.1. Taxonomy (NCBI): domain Bacteria; kingdom Bacillati; phylum Actinomycetota; class Actinomycetes; order Kitasatosporales; family Streptomycetaceae; genus Streptomyces; species Streptomyces sp. ME02-8801-2C. The sequence continues at coordinate 129,577 of NZ_JARAXP010000004.1, forward strand.
CGGACGGGCTCACCGATGAAGCGACCTGATTGTCTCGAACGTCGGCGCCAACGCGGCGGCGGCGGCGCGGACGAGACAGGGAGTGCTGACGCTCGTACCGCTCACGTCGAACACGTCGCGTGTGTACCCCTTCCAGGTACTGCTGCCCGCGGAGGAGTGCGGCCTGCCCAAGGACTCCAACCAGCGGATGGCCGAGATCGACGTGGCGCTGCGTCGGCACCTGGCGCTCTGAGAAGCCGTGTGTGTACGACGAGGGGCCGCCCGCCGGTCACCGGTGAGCAGCCCCTGAGTCCTACTGGCGGTAGTGCCGCCGTTCCTACCAGCTGGCGCGGTTACTTCCCGCGCAGTTCCACCGCCACCAGCTCCGCGATCTGTACCGCGTTCAGCGCCGCGCCCTTGCGCAGGTTGTCGTTGGAGACGAAGAACGCGAGGCCGTTCTCCGACGTCTCGTCGGCGCGGATGCGGCCCACGAACGACGCGTCCTTGCCGGCCGCCTCGAGGGGGGTCGGGATCTCGGAGAGGACGACACCGGGCGCCCCCGCCAGCAGCTCCGTAGCCCGCTCCACCGACAGCGGACGCGCGAACCGCGCGTTCACCTGGAGGGAGTGCCCCGAGAACACCGGCACGCGGACACACGTACCGGAGACCTTCAGCTCCGGGATCTCCAGGATCTTGCGGGACTCGTTGCGGAGCTTCTGCTCCTCGTCCGTCTCGAACGAACCGTCGTCCACGACACTGCCGGCCAGCGGCAGCACGTTGAACGCGATCGGCCGCTTGTAGACCTGCGGTTCGGGGAAGTCGACCGCCGAACCGTCGTGCGTCAGCTTGTCCGCGTCGGAGACCACCTTCTGCGCCTGCCCGTGCAGCTCGGCCACCCCGGCCACACCCGAACCGGACACCGCCTGGTACGTCGCGACGACCAGCGCCTCGAGGCCCGCCTCCGCGTGCAGCGGCCGCAGGACCGGCATCGCGGCCATCGTCGTGCAGTTCGGGTTGGCGATGATGCCCTTGGGCCGGTCGACGATCGCGTGCGGGTTCACCTCGGAGACGACCAGGGGTACCTCCGGGTCCCGGCGCCACGCCGACGAGTTGTCGATCACGACGGCACCCTGCGAGGCGACCTTCTCCGCCAGCGCCTTGGAGGTCGCGCCGCCCGCCGAGAACAGCACGATGTCGAGGCCTGTGTAGTCGGCCGTCGCCGCGTCCTCCACCGTCACACCGTCGAGGACCGAGCCCGCCGACCTGGCCGACGCGAACAGCCGGAGTTCCTCGATCACGAACTTGCGCTCGACGAGGATCCTGCGCATGACCGTGCCGACCTGTCCGGTGGCTCCGACGATTCCGACCCTCACGGCGACTCCTTCTGTATGGCGCGCTGTTTTGCGTAACCCTGACCGATTGCGTGACCGGCGCATTTCCATCATGCGTCCCACCCCGGGGAACATGTCCAATCCTTTGCCCGGCATGCCCGAGGACTGGGACGCGGCAGGCGTGGCATCCGGACACGATCCTCCGGCCGCACCCGCTCCGAGCTGGAGAAACCCGCCCGAGGAGGTCACTCGGACGAAAGCTGTACGGGACCGGCCGACCGGGGACGGGCGAGGCCTGGGTCTCGCTTCGGTAACGGTGTGACGTACCTCTCCGCAGGGGCCGAACGTTCCGGCCGCCCTCGGCGTCGTAGGAGAAACGCGGCGAGGGGGAGGGTGCTGTGCTGCGCAGAAAGGCCCGGCGCGTCCAGGAGGACGACCACGGCGACCCGCTGGACGCGGTGCAGGAGCGCAGGGTCCGGGCGGTGCTCGCCCTTGGCGGCGTACCGCAGGCGGACCTGCTGGACGGGGTACAGCAGGTCCGCCTGCGGCTGCTGGAACGCACCGCGAACGGATACGAGGCACCGCGTGACGTCTCGGCGTGGGCGGCGGTCGTCGCCTCCAACCTCGCCATGGACTGGCACCGGGCCAAACGCCGCCAGGAGCGCCTGGGGGAGCGGCTCGCCTCCCTGCGCCAGCCGGCGGCCCACCCCTCCGGCGAGGACACGAGCCTGCTCTCCCTGGCCGTCAGCCGGGGGCTCGACGACCTGCCCGACCCCCAGCGCCAGGTGCTGATCCTGCGCTTCTACGCCGACCTGCCGGTACGCGGGATCGCCAAGGAACTCGGCATCCCGGAGGGCACGGTCAAGAGCAGGCTGCACACGGCGGTACGGGCACTGCGCGCCCGCCTGCACGAGGACGAGGTGGTGTGACATGGCCGCCGAATACGACGGCGTGGACGCGTTGATGGCCGCGCTGACGGACGATCCGCTGCCCGAAGAGGCCCTCACGGACGCCGACTTCATGGCCGAGCACTGGTCGGCGGCGGCCGATGTGGCGCTCCTGCGCGAGCAGTTGGGGCTCATCGGGGACGCCCTGACAGCGCGGGAACGCACAGCGGCAGAGGCCGAGTCCGAGCGGGTGCGAAAGCCGGCCCGGGTTCCGGTACGGGAGTGGCGGTACTGGCGTCCGCTGCGCACCCTCGCTCTCGGCGTCGCCGCCGTGACCGCCGTGGGGACCCTGTCCGCAGGGTCGGTGTGGCTCTTCGCGCAGGCCGGAAAGGGGGTCGAGGACTCGGCGACCACGTCGTCCGCCGACGCCGGGCCGTCCTACTCGCTCGACCCGCAGAGCGGCGGCGACGAGGACGGCGGCGCGGGTCTCAAGGACGGCGGCACGGCCGCGGGCGCGCTGACCAGCCCGCAACACCTCGCCTGCGCCCGCCTGGTCGTCGAGGGCACGGTCACCGCCGTCGCCCTCGGACCCGGCGCCGGCCAGGAGCGGGTCACCCTGCGCGTGACCCGCTACTACAAGCCGGACAAGGGCCCGGCCGAGGTGACGTTCGTGATGGACCTGGAGGCAGACCCCCGGCCGACCGTGGGCGAGCACACCCTGATCGGCATCCCGACGGGCGCCGAATCCCCCAACACCTGGACCGTCGGCGAGAAGGAGATCGCCGCCGAACGGGCCCGGATCACGGCCGCGCTGCCCAAGTCCCGCACCCTCGCGTGCCGGTGAACGCAAAGGGGACGGGCGCCCGGTACCAGGTACCGGACGCCCGCCCCGTGGGTCGCGCCTACCGCTATCGAACACTTGCCCTTCACCTCCACCCTTCAGAGTGGAGGTGAAGGGCATCCTGCCCATAGCGGCCCGGAGGGCCGCAGCTCCATTGCTAGAGTCGCCTTGTCCGGCAACGTAGTTGGCGGACCTACCGCCGGACTGGCGGGACGTCAAGCCTGTGGAGACCTTGTCAGACTACCCTCGGGTGGCAGGGGCCGATGAAGCAGGAACCCAAGGGAGTACCGCGTAGCGGTGCTGACCGGAATCGCCTCCGTTCACGCAGGCGAGGATGTCAAGGCGTGACCTTCTCGATCTTCACGCTGCCGATACCGGCGACCGTGCCGTGCCCGTTGACCAGGGACACCTGGCCGAAGAACTCACGGCCGGCCGGCGCCGGGGCCGAGGCGACGATGTTGCCGGAGACGGTCGCCGAGGCGCCCGTGCCGAGCTTCACCGGGGTGCCGGCGACCTGGATGGAGCCCAGGGCGGACGAGTAGAACACGTCCTGGTAGTCGTAGGCCGTGGTGCCGGCCGGGACCGCGTAGCCGATGACCTCGACGGTGTACGTACCGGCGGCGGGCGAGGCGATGGAGACCGCCTCCTCCGAGTCGCCGTCGGCGGAGATGCCCACCTGGGTGCCGGCCGCGTCGTACACGACGAGGTCCAGGTCGGCGGCCGTGTCGGAGACGTTGCCGATGGCGACGTCCAGGGACGCGGCGCCCGCGGGCACCTCGACCGTGGTCGTGTGCGTCTCGTTGGTGGCGATGGTGGGACGGGCGTTCAGGGACGAGCCCAGCGGACCGCCGGCCAGCTTGCCGTCGACCGGGGCGAGGTTGTTCGTCACCTTCCAGGAGGCGGCGATCGGCGTACCGACCTTGGCCTCGGGAACCGTCACGACGTCCGGGTCGAAGGTCGCGCCCAGGACGGTGGCGTCCAGCTTGTACGGGTTGTCGAGCAGCGGCGACGTACGACGCGACTCGACCTCGACCTCCCAGACACCGGCCTGCGGGTTCGGGTACGAACGCACGTCGGGCGCGCAGCCGTTGGTGTTCGGGTAGTTGCTGTAGCAGTACGGGGTGCCCGTGTCCTCGACGGCGACACCGTACGGGTGGATCGAGATGAACCGGGTCTGGCTGTCGGCCGCCAGTCCGCTGATCGCGACCTCGAGGGTCTTGGCGCCCTCGGGCACGGTCAGGAAGTAGGACTGGGTGCTGTTGCGCTGCACCGAACCCGACGCGGCGAACGTGTACTTGACCGGCGTCGAGACCACGACCGTGGTCATGATCTGCTTGTCGACGCCATCCGTCCTCGGGTCGTCGAGCTCAAGGATGGCGCTCTTGATGCCGGCCGTGTCCGACTCCGCGGTGACCTTGATGGTGACCGGCTTGTTCAGCTCCAGCTTGACGTGCTCGGAGCCGGCGATCTCGAAGGTGCTACCGGCGTTGTTCTTGAAGTGCAGATCGTGCCGGATCGCCTTGGCGGGACCGGACGTACGCGTCACGGTGATGTCGTACGACTTCTCGACGCCGGCCTTGAGGCCGCCCTCGCGGTCGTACAGGCCGGTGCCGAAGCCCGGGGTCTTCAGCGCGAAGTCGATCGCGGTGTCGACCGGGGCCTTGACCGTGTAGTCGTGGGCGGCGTCCTCGACCTTGGCGGAGCTGATCGCCCGCCACGCGTCCACGATGTTGATGAGGCCCGCGCCCTCCTCGTACGCCTGCACACCCGGGATGTGGTCGGCGTGCGTGACCAGGGCCGTGCGGAGGATCGCCGGGGTGAGGTCGATGTGCCTCTGCTTGGCGGCCGACAGCAGCAGCGCCGAGGCGCCCGCGGCCTGCGGGGACGCCATCGAGGTGCCCTGCAGCATCGAGTAGCCGGCCGGGAGGGTGTAGCCCGCCTGGGCGACCGGGGAGCCGGGCAGCCAGGTCTGCGTGGTGTTGATCGCGGCGCCGGGCGCGGTGATCGTCGGCGTGAAGCCGCCGTCCTCACGCGGGCCGCGAGAGGAGAACGGCATCATCGCGTACTTCTTGGTGACGGCCGAGCCGTAGTTGGCCGCCCAGGTCTCCTTGGAGATGGACGCGCCGACCGAGATGACCTTGTCGGCCAGACCGGGGTCACCGATCGTGTTGGCGCCGGGGCCGGAGTTGCCGGCCGAGATCACGAGCTGGACGCCGTACGTGTCGATCAGACGGGTGTACAGCTCGGAGCGCGCGTTGTTGCCGTCGTTCAGCGCCGGGAGGCCGCCGATCGACATGTTGACGATGTCGACGCCACGGTTGACGACGAGGTCGATCATGCCCTCGGTCAGCGCGACGTTGGTGCAGCCGGGGCCGAAGATGCAGGCGCGCGACGAGACGATCTTGGCGCCGGGTGCGGCACCGTTCATCTTGCCGCCGAACAGGCTGTTCGCCGCGGTGATACCGGCGACGTGGGTGCCGTGCTCGGACGAGATCATGCCGATGTTCGCGTAGTCGGCCTTGGCACCGGCCGCGTTGTAGACGACGTCCTTGCGGATCTCGACGACGAACGGGATGCGCTCGGCGACCTCGGTCGCCGGGTTGTCCGTGCCGAAGTAGCCGATCTGGTAGCCGTCCTTGTACGGCTTCATCGGCTTGTCGTCGGTGAAGTCGTGGTTGTCGTTCACGTCGACGGTGACCGTGCCGGCGGCGGCGTCGTACAGCACGCCCCAGACGTCGGTCTTGTCGCCGTCGCGGTTGACGTCACCCGCCTGGTCGCCGCCGGCGGTGGCGGACTCGGCGAAGTAGCTGAACTTGTAGTCGCCGACCGGCGCCGTGAAGTTCTCGGTGCCCTGGCTGGTCGTGGTGATGGCGAAGGCCGGACCGGCGACCGCCCTCGTCTGCCGCAGCCAGCTGCCGTCACCGTCGGCGACCGGGTCGGTGGAGGTGACCCAGTCGACGATCTTGCGCTCGCCGGTGGTGGTCTTCTGCAGCGCGGGGTGCGCCAGGTCCACACCGGAGTCGAGGATGCCGATGGTGATGCCGCGGCCGTCCGCCTTCGGGTTCTTCTTCACGAAGTCGACGGCGCCCGTCTCGAAGGACGGGTTGTACGGGTTCTCGGCGGGCGTCTTCTTGTTCGGCGCCGCGTAAGTCTTGGTGGTGGCACGCGCCTGGGGGGCGGAGGCGGTGTCGGCGCTCGGCGTCGGGTCGTCCAGGGGGATGTCCTGGCGCAGGTCGATGCCGTGCACGGAGGAGAGCTTGGCGGCGGCGGCGATGGCCGAGTCCGCCTTGGCGGTCGGAACGGTCGCCCGCACATAGCCGACCTTGTCGAACGTGCGGCCGACGAGGCCGCCCTGGACCGCGTCCAGCTGCGCGGCGACCTGCTCGGTCTGCCCCGGCGCGGTGGCGATCATCATGGTGACGGTCTTGTCACCGTCGGCCTTGGCCTCGGAGAGGAGTTCGGCGTCGTCGGAGCCGAGCTTGTCGTGGGCCGACTTGACGGAGGCGTCGGCCGGGGCGGGGGTCGTCGCCGTGTCCGCGGAGAAGGCCATGGGTATGGGCCCTGCCGCGGAGAGCGCGGCCACCAGTCCGGCGGCCGCGGCTATACGCGCCACACGTCTCGCACCCGAGATCGGTGCGCGCTGAGGGGTGAGGGTCATCGGCATCCCTTGTAGGTAAAGGAGCATGCGTTGAGCGGCCGAGTTGATCGACCTTGGCCAAAAGCGTCCGGAATCGACACCGGACGATCACATAGCTTTACCCAAGGGGCGGATGTTTGGGGTTGGTTGACCGAAACTATATGAACGAGTGGGGAAAACCCGCGATGCGCTTTGGCTGGATGGGGTCCGAATCGCGACGTTTCGCACTCGGTGTCTGCCCCCGCATCCGGCGCCGCACACACCCTCGTTCGGGGATATTCCACATGAACATCGCCGCCCCCGCACGCTAACGTCCCCCATATGCGCAAGTCGTTGCGGGTCGCCGCGTACGCCGTCGTCGTCCGTGACGGACAGATCCTGCTCGCCCGCAGCCCCGACGGCCGCGGTGGCCACGAATGGGTGTTGCCGGGCGGCGGCATGGAGCACGGCGAGGACCCGTACGACACGGTCCGCCGCGAGCTCATGGAGGAGACGGGCTACCGGATCGACGTGACGGGTCTGCTGGGCGTCGACTCGCGCCGCCGCACCTTCACCCACCGCCGGTGGCGCCCGGTGGACCACCAGGGTCTGGCCCTGGTCTACGAGGGCCTGGTCACCGGCGGCGAACTCCGCCCGGAGGAGAACGGCTCCACGGACCTCGCCGCCTGGCACGACCTGGACGCGGTGGCGGAGCTGCCGAGGGCACGGACGGTGCGGGTCGGGCTGAAGCTGTGGCGGGAGCGGCCGGTCACGGGACGGGTCATACCCCGTCAGATGAACACGGAGTGACCGACTCCGGGCCGTTCGCCGTGCGGTCGTGAACGGGCGAGGGGCCCCAAGATCCACGTACGGAGATCGGCGTCGCCCGTTGCTGCCTCGTTCACGCGCAGGTCACCCCCGGTGCCAAGCATCCAGAGTGAGCGGGACGTTCGCGACTGCGATCGCCCGATGACCACGTCCGACGCGTTCGCACTCGGGGAGACCGCGCCATGTCGCGCACACGCTCTGTCGCAAGCTCAACCCAAGGGCTCAATCGACGTACGGTAATCGCCGCGGCCGGGGCGGTGTCCGCCTCCGCGGGGATCGGTTACGCACTGCGGCCCAGTGCCGGCCAGGCCGCCACGGCGACGCAGGCCACCGCCGCCGAGGCCCGGCCGGCCGTGCCCCACCAGGCGGTGCCGGCCGCGCTCGCCCCCTTCACCCGGGGCACCACCCTCAACAGCGTCTCCGCACCCCTCGGCACGGGCGGCTACCGCCGGCTCGGCGAGGGCCGCGCGTGGGAACGGGTGGTGCGCACGGAGCTGGCGTCGCCGAAGTCGGGCCGCGCCGCCCGCCGGACCACGATGGCGGCCTTCGTCCAGTTCACGGACCTTCACCTGACCGACGTACAGCACCCGCTGCGCCTGGAGTACATGCGTTCGGCCGACCGGCACGCCTGGCGCCCGCACGAGGCCTTGTCGGTGCAGGGCGCGACCTCGCTCGTCGAGCGGATCAACGCGTTGCGCGGAGCGCCGGTCACCGGCTCGCCGCTCCATTTCGTGATGACCACCGGCGACAACACGGACAACAACGCGCACTCCGAGCTGGAGTGGTTCATGAAGGTGATGAGCGGCGGCCGGATGACGCCGAACACCGGGGACCCGCGCCACTACGAGGGCGTACAGAACAGCGGCCTCCCGCTCTACTGGCAGCCGGACTCCGCCACCCGCGACTCCGACAAGCAGCAGGGCTTCCCGCACATCGAGGGCTTCCTCGAGGCGGCGATACGAGAAGTACGCAGCCCGGGCCTGAACCTGCCCTGGTTCTCGACGGTCGGCAACCACGACTCCCTCCCCCTCGGCTGCTACGCCTCCCACAGCGACCCCTTCCTCACCGACTTCGCGGTCGGCGGCAAGAAGCTGATGGATCTGCCGACGGCACGCAGCAAGGCACTCCAGGACCAGATCAGAAGCTCCGACGACCCGAGGGGCATCCGCTTCCGCGAGCTGATCCAGGCCCACACCCGCGACCTGCGCTCGGTCACCCCGGACGAGAAGAGAGCCCCGTACACCCGGGCCGACTATCTGAAGGCACACCTGGACCCGGCGTACGCGGGGGTGGGCCCGGTCGGCCACGGCTACTCGACGGCCAACCTCGACGCCGGCACCCAGTACTACACGTTCCGCATCTCGGACGACGTCATCGGCATCAGCATCGACACCACGGACCCGGGCGGCCACTACCAGGGCTCGATCGGCGCGGCCCAGGTCCGCTGGCTGGACCGGACGCTGCGCGAGACCGCGAAGGACGGTTCGTACGCCATCGTCTTCAGCCACCACACCAGCGACTCCATGACCAACACCCACCACGACCCGGCCCACCCGAACGAACGCCGCTACGACGGCACGGCCCTGGTGTCCCTCCTCGCGAGCCACCGCAACGTCCTGGCCTGGGTGAACGGCCACATCCACCGCAACGTCATCAAGGCACACCCGGCCCCCGACGACCGCTCGTTCTGGGAGATCTCGACGGCGTCGCACATCGACTTCCCGCAACTGGCCCGAGTGATAGAGCTGGTGGACAACCGGGACGGCACGCTCTCCCTGTTCACCACACTGGTGGAGTCGGCGGCCCCCCACAGAACGGACTACACGGACCTCTCCCAGACGGGCCTGGCGTCCCTGTACCGGGAGCTGTCGTTCAACGCGCCGGGGGCGGGGGTGGATCTGTCGGGGGGTGCGGGGGATCGGAATGTGGAGTTGGTGTTGAAGAAGGGGACGCGGTGAAAGGAAGACGATGCCCAGGAATCTGGCAGAACTCGCCCGTGCGGCTCTGACGGCCAGGGACAGGCAGGGTGCCGACGGGCCGTACACCATGCGCACCCGCCTCGACAGCGGGGCCGAGGTCAGTGTCGCCGACATCTGTATGCGCGACGACCTCGGCTTCGTCCTGCTCTTTCACCGGCGAAAGGACGGCCACTTCGCCGAGGAGCTCTACTTCTCGACCCGACTGGACGACGGGTCCTGGGCGGCGGCAGACCACCTGTCCGGGGGCGCCATGGGAATCGAGCCGACCAGCCCCCGGGACCTCGCAAGCGTGCTGGACGGCAGGTCTCTGGTGCCGTTCGGCGAGTCGGAGACACTCCTGCTCACCGGTCGCCCCGAGGCCGACGAAGGATACGAACTGCTGCGCTTCTACGAGTTGCTCGTGGACGGGGGAGTCGACCACCTGGACATCGAGAACACCGCACCAGAAGCCGGCCCCACCCGCGACCCCATCCAGAAGTCACTCATTTCCCAGGTCGCCCTTTTCGCCCTCTTCCCTGGCGAGCGGGTCACCGTTCGCGCGATGGCAGGGAAGGGGCCCGGTTCGCATCCCCTGGGCGAGCCGTACGAGCTGACCGGGCCGGGCGCATGAGGGGTACGCCGCCGGCGTGAACGGGGGGAGTGGCGCCGCGCCGGGGTGTCGTGTCGGCGCGGCGGTCGTTGGCTGCTCAGCCTGCGCAGAGGTGCGTGACGAAGGCTGTCCAGGTGGTGGGGGTGAGGTGGAGGGCGGGGCCTGTGGGGTTCTTGGAGTCGCGGATGCCTATGCCCATGGCGGGCGCGAGGTGGCTGGCCTCGACGCAGTTCTGGCCCGCATCGCTGTACGAGGACTTGAACCAGGCGTTCTCAGGGGCAAGGTCCAGTGCGGTGAGGTGCGGATGCATGGGTCTACAGCTCTCGTTCTAGTCGGTGCAGGAAAGTGGGCGTGTCCTCGGGTGGCAGCGCCGATGCTGTCATGGCGTCGAACCGCCGGATGAACCGGTCGACTTCGCGAGGTTTGTCCGACGTGGATACGGAACCCCAGGCGCTGTCGGCCTGGACGCGGGGCGGGAGTTCGTTGCCGAAGTCGAGGATGGCGAAGTCGTTGATCGAGCGGTAGCTGGGCCGGAACGGCAGTACTTGAACGGTGACGTGGTCCCACCCCGACAACTCCTCAATGCGCGCGAACTGTTCGCGCATGACATCGGTGCCCCCGATCGGATACCGCAGAGCGGCCTCTCCCAAAATGACGTGGAGCTTCACGGGGCTCTCCCGAGTGAGAACCTCCTGGCGCTTCATCCGTAGCTCAACGCTACTTCGAATGAACTCCGACGTGTACTCCTCAATGGGCTTCTGCACCTCGTGCACGACGTGGGCGTAGCGCTTGGTCTGGAGCAGGCCGTACACCAGGGTCGGGTGGTAGGCCTTCATCGCCTGGGCCTCGGGCTCCAGTCCCACGAACCCCGGCATCCCCGCAGGCATCAAGCCCCGGTACTGCGTGAGCCAATCCTGCTGGTTGGACTCCCTGTTGAGGTTGATGAGGGAGTCGATGACCTCCTCGTCCGAGACGCCGTACTTGGTGAGGAGCCGCCGTAGGTCGCCCACGTAGCGGAAGTTCAGGGACCCCGTCTCGATCCGTTGCAGGGACGCCTCCGAGATGCGCAGCCCCTGCACAGCCTGCTTGCGGGTGAGCCCGATTCCCCGGTCGCCGCAGTCGCAGTTCTCGCGCAACTGACGCAGTTGAAGCCCAAGTTCGAGTCGCTGGGCCGTCCGCCCGCGCTTCGCCGCCATGTGCACCTCCTCCGTGCCGCAGTACTTGCTGTTGCTCGTGCTGCACCGAGTGTGACAGCCCGTGTTGCGCTCGCGCAGTCGCTTGTTCAGATTCGGGCATAGTCCAATTTTGCTGACGCTGAATAATCTGGGCGTGTTCGATTGTGCGGCTCTGCCAGCAAGAACACGCTATTTGGGAAGCCCGAGCTGAAGGGAACACCGATGTCTGATCCCCGTCCCCAAACCCTGCTCACCCACGACTGGACCATGGGCTACCCCATGACCCTCCGTAGCGTCCGACTCGCCCGGCTCCACGTCCGTCGCCGCCTCACCATGTGGAGCTGGCCCGGCGACATCGAAGACGCCGTTCTGGTCACCTCCGAGCTCGTCGCCAACGCCGTCGTGCACGGCAGCATCCCCGGGCATGAACTGCGTCTGAGCATCGTCGAGTTGGACAACAACGCGCTCAGCATCGAGGTGTCCGACCCGGTGCTCGCGTTCCCCGAGGTCAGGTCGCGGGACCTCAGTGAGCGAGGGCGTGGACTGATCGTCGTACGGCAGCTCGCCCACTCCCTGGACTGGTACCTGCGTGCGAGCGTCGGAAAGACCGTGCGCGCCCGTCTCCACCTGCGCGACGGCTGAAAGTCGCTCAACCGGCCCACCCCGAGCAACCTCGCGCCCGCCCGCCGGGTCCCTCCCCCCGACCGATTGCAACCTGAACAAGGGGGAACGGAATGGCAGTCAACAAGAGGCCGGGCAGCAAGAGGCTCGTGGGAATGGCCGCGACGATCGCCGTGGCGGCAGGCGTGTTCACCGCCCCCGCGATGACAGCGGCAGCGGCAGCCGCACCGGCCGAACGGGGCGCCGGCCACCAGGCCACCCGCGCGGCCATGAACGCCGCAGTCAGCGACGGCGTACCCGGCGTGGCCCTCCAGGCCAAGGACCGGCACGGCGTCTGGAAGGCCACCGCAGGAGTCGGCAACCTCAAGACCAAGCAGCCGCGCAGCGCCCAGGACAACTTCAGGGCGGGCAGCATTACCAAGACCTTCGTCGCGACCGTCCTGCTCCAACTCGAGGCCGAGGGGCGGCTGTCGCTGGACGACACCGTCGACAAGTGGCTGCCCGGAGTCGTCCGCGGCAACGGACACGACGGACGGAAGATCACCCTCCGTCAACTCCTCAACCACACCAGCGGCATCTTCAACTACACATCGGACACCGATTTCCAGCGCGAGGTCTTCCTCGCGGACGGCTTCTTCAAGAACCGGTACCGCACCTGGACCCCCAACGAGATCGTCAAGGTCGCCATGAGCCACGAGCCCGAGTTCACCCCGGGCGCGGACTGGAGGTACTCGAACACCAACTACACGATCGCCGGCATGGTCATCAAGAAGGTGACCGGCAACTCGTACGGCGACGAGGTCCGGCGGCGCGTCATCAAGCCGCTCGGGCTGCACGGCACGTACATGCCGGGTACGGACCCCACCGTCCCCCGGCCCGGCAGCCGCGCCTACTCGACACTCGCCGTGGACGCCGGCGGCAAGGTGTACGACGTCACCGAGCTCAACCCCTCGATGGCGAACTCCGCCGGCGAGATCATCTCCAACCCCGGTGACCTGAACCGCTTCTACTCGGCACTGCTGCGCGGCAAGGTGCTGCCGGCCAAGCAGCTCGCCGAGATGAAGACGACCGTCGCCGCCGGGGCCGTGGGCGGGCGTTACGGGCTCGGCCTCATCGAGAACGAGCTGAGCTGCGGGGTCACCGTCTGGGGCCACAGCGGCGGCATCCACGGCTCCAGCTCCGTGGCGGTCACGACTGCCGACGGCAAGCATTCGCTCGCCTTCAACTTCAACGGCGACTGGAGCGGCGACCCGATGAAGGTCGTCGAGGCGGAGTACTGCGGCAGCCAGAAATAGGCCGGGGAAGCCTCACATCCGTGATCTCAGCACGTCGACCTCACAGCCCGGCGCGAACGGGTCGAAGCCGTGCTCGGTCAACCAGCGGACAATCAGCAGGCTTCGCAACGACCACCACGCCCGGATCACGTCGATGTCGATGCCGACGCCAGAGCTGGTGCCAGAACCGGCGCCATAGCCGGCGAGCACGTCGTCGAGGCGCTCCTCGTGTCCGAGCGTGAAGGTGGCCAGGTCGTACAGGGCATCACCCTGGCCCGCCTCGGACCAGTCGATGATGCCCGTGACCTCGTCGCCCTCGACGAAGACGTGCGCGATCTGCAGGTCGCCGTGAGTGAACGCCGGAGTCCACGGCCGGAGCGCGGCCTCGGCGACCTGGCGGTTGCGGGTGACCAGGTCGGCGGGCAGGAGGCCGCTCGTCATGAGCGACTCGCACTCGCTGTCGAGTTCCGCCGCCAACGCGACGATGCTCCGGCCGGCCTGGCCCGGTCGGGCCGGCAGGGGCGCGTCGTGCAGCTTCCGGATCGCGGCGCCCGCCGAGGCCCACGCGGCCGGCGACCCGGTCGCCGGCCCGCCGAGGCGCCCGAGCGTCGTCCCCGGGACTGCGGCGACCGCGAGCACGTGCGGCTTGCGCCACAGGACCTCGGGGGTCGGGACCGGTGCGAGGGACATCGCCTCGAACTCGACGTCGAGGCGGGCCTGATCGGCGTCCACCTTCAAGTACATGTCGCCGACGCGCAGGGTCGTGCGCTCGGAATGGGTGACAACGACCTCGACCTCATCCATGGGTGATCAGTATCCCGGGGCCCCTCGCCGACGTCGCCGGGTTTATCGCGTGCGCTCACCCGGCTGAGCGCGTCCCGACCGGTACATGCGTCCATGAGGACTCGTACGTACTCGAGGACCCCTGGAATCCGCCACACGAGGAGGGGCCCCAGTCTCCCGGTGGCCCCTCCTTCCCCCTCCTGGTTCTGCCAGGTCCGTCACTACCTCGGCAGGACCATGACATGCGCCGCCGGCTCGCGGTCCCCCGACGCCATCAGAGCCGTGCGTACGACAGTTGCCTGCTGGTCGAGCGCCTCGCGCAGCTTGCGCGGCGTGATGTGGACGACCGTGATGCCCAGCCGCTCCAGGTGCTCGCGCTTACGGGCGTACTCCGACCACAGCGCGTCGTCCGCCTGCTCGTGCACCGGGCGCGGGGCGCGCGTGTCCAGCTCCACGGCCACCGCGTGGTCGGGCCAGTAGGCGTCGAGGCCGCCGAGGTGCGGGCCGCCCGGCAGGCGCAGGTCGACGTTCCAGACGGGGTCCGGGAGGCCGTACTCGCGCACCATCCGGTAGAGACGGTCTTCCGCGATCGCCCGGCCCTCGGCGAGCAGGGAGTCGACGGCGTCCACGACATGCGGGCGCCCGAGCAGCCTGCCCTGGGTCAACTCCCGTACCACCGCCGCAGGTTCACAGTGCCCGCCGCGCACCGCGTCGGTGAGCAGCCGGCGTACGGCGTCCCCGTCCGTGAGTCCGGCGACCGCGTCGGCGAGGGCGCGCGGGACCGGGGCGACCGGGAGCCCGTCGACCAGCTCGGGCGTCGGCAGCGCGGAGGAACGGACGATGCGTACGTAGCCCGTCGAGCGCAGTCGGCGCAGCCGGGGGACCAGGACGTCGAGGGTGCCGAGGGACAGCAGTGGTGGCGCGGAGGCGAACCCGTGCAGGGCGAGTGCGGCGAGGCCGGTGATCATGGCCTCGGCGTAGACCGGACGGCCTCGCTCCCGGTACGGCTCCTCGGAGTCGGGCTGGGCCGGAACTCCGGTCGCCGTCCGCTCCTTCGCTGTGTACAGCAGGGCCGCGTGCAGCCGCTCCTCGCTGGTGGGCGGACCCGGGTGCAGCAGGAACACGCCCGGCAGGATCTGCTGCCAGGGCCCGCCGGGCCGGCACTGCTCACCGGCCTCGGCGGCCGCGATGCCGTGCGCGCGCAGTTGGGCGGTGGTCAGTACCCGGCGCCGTACGTGCGACAGGTGACGGAGGGGGCGGGTGCTCGGGGAGAGCGGGGTGTTGTGGGTCATGACTCCGACTTTCCCGTGTCCGATCCGTCCCCTAACCGCCGTTACAAGCCCGTCGACAATTCAGGACAAGCTCGCCCTAAAGTGCAAGCGTTCGAATGCCGAAAGACGCTGGTCCCTCCGGGGGTTACGGGATGGGGTGCCCGGGTTCGGTAACGGTGGGTTCGGTGGGCAAGTCACCCGGCGGAGGGGTGGTTCGGTTCGTTGTCGGGTGCGGCCCGGTGGGGGCCGGTCGCGCGGTTCCCCGCGCCCCTAACGACAAAAGCACGGCCCTGCGGGCCGAAAAGCATGGGGCGCAGCCCCTGCTTTTCAGGCGCGCGGGGAACTGCGCGACCAGCCCCCACCGAGCCCGCACCCGACGACGCCCCCCGACCCCTTACCGCGCCGCCGCCCCATCGCACGCCTGCGCCCGCAGCGCCCGTGCCAGGTCGTCCCGGGACTCCAGGACCAGGCGCCGCAGCGCCGGGGCCGCGGCCTCGTGAGCCGTCAGCCACGTGTCCGTCGCCGCCAGCGTCTCCGGTGAGTCCTGGAGGGACGGGAACAGACCCCGTACGACGTCCATGCCGATCTGGATCGAGCGGTCGGCCCAGATCCGTTCGATCACCGCGAAGTACTTGTCCGCGTACGGCGCGAGCAGCTCCCGCTGCGAGCCCTGGACGAAGCCCGAGATGGTCGCCTCGACGAGGGCGTTGGACAGCGCGTCCGACTCGACGACCTGGGCCCACGCCTGTGCCTTGACGGCGGCCGAGGGGCGGGCGGCGAGGCAGCGGACCTGGTGGCGCTTGCCGGACGCCGTGTCGTCGCGGGCGAGTTCGGCGGCGAGGGTCTTCTCGTCGGCGACGCCGTGCGAGGTCAGCGGCTCCAGGAACGCCCACCGCAGCTCCTGGTCGACATCGAGCCCGTCGATCTTCGCGGTGCCCTCCAACAGCCCCTGGAGCAGCTGGAGATCGGCCTCGCTGGACGCCACGGCCGAGAGGAAGCGGGCCCACGTCAGCTGGTGCTGGCTGCCCGGTTCGGCGAGCCGCAGTTCCTTCAACGCGCCCTCGGCGAGCAGGCGTTCACCGGCCGCCCGCCAGTCGGGGGCCACGTAGTGGGTGAGCGCGGTGCCGGCCCAGGCGTGCAGCATCTGCAGGACGCCGATGTCCGACTCGCGTCCCGCGAACCGGAGTACCAGGTCGACGAAGTCCCGGGCCGGCATCAGCGCGTCCCGCGTCAGGTTCCACAGCGCGGACCAGCACAGCGCGCGGGCGAGCGGGTCGGTGATCTCACCGAGGTGCGCCCGCAGCGTCGCCAACGAGCCCTCGTCGAACCGGATCTTGCAGTACGTCAGGTCGTCGTCGTTGACGAGCACGAGGTCGGGCGCCTCGCTCCCGACCAGCTCACCGACGACCGTGCGGGGCCCGTCGACATCGACCTCGGCACGCGCGTACCGCTCCAACTCCCCGCCCGGTGAACGCCGGTAGAGACCGACGGCCACCCGGTGCGGGCGCAGTTCGGGGTGCGACTCGGCGGCCTCCTGGATCACGGCGAGCTCGGTGATCAGCCCGTCCGCGCTCAACAGCACCGCCGGGGTGAGGGAGTTGACCCCGGCCGTCTGCAGCCACGCCCGCGACCAGGACGCCATGTCCCGCCCGCTGGTCTCCTCCAGCACCGACAGCAGATCACCGAGGCGCGTGTTGCCGTACGCGTGCCGCTTGAAGTAGCGCCGCGCGCCCTCGAGGAACGCCTCCGGGCCCACGTACGCGACGAGTTGCTTGAGTACGGAGGCACCCTTGGCGTACGTGATGCCGTCGAAGTTGAGCTTGGCGTCCTCCAGGTCGCGGATGTCGGCCGTGACGGGGTGGGTGGAGGGGAGCTGGTCGGCGCGGTAGGCCCAGGCCTTGCGGTTGTTGGCGAAGGTGACCCAGCCGTTGGTGAAACGGGTCGCCTCGACGAGCGAGAACGCGCCCATGAAGTCCGCGAAGGACTCCTTGAGCCACAGGTCGTCCCACCACTCCATGGTGACGAGGTCGCCGAACCACATGTGGGCCATCTCGTGCAGGATGACGTTGGTCCGCCGCTCGTACGCCGCCTGCGTCACCTTCCCGCGGAAGATGAACTCCTCGCGGAACGTGACCAGCCCCGGGTTCTCCATCGCACCGAGGTTGTACTCGGGCACGAAGGCCTGGTCGTACTTTCCGAAGGGGTACGGGTAGTCGAAGTGGTCGTGGAAGAAGTCCAGCCCCTGCTTGGTGACGAGGAAGACGTCGTCGGAGTCGAAGTAGGGGGCGAGGCCCTTCCGGCACATGGCGCCGAGGGGGATCTCGAGCGTCGTACCGTCGGCGAACGTACGCGAGTACGAATCGGTGACGTAGTGGTAGGGGCCCGCGAGGATGGTGGTGATGTAGGTCGAGATGGGCTTGGTCTCGGCGAACCGCCACACCCCGTCCGAGAGTTCCCCGACTCCGTTGCTCCACGCGACCCACTCCTCGGGCGCCCGCACCTCGAACCGGAAGGGAGCCTTCAGGTCGGGCTGCTCGAAGTTGGCGAAGACACGGCGCGAGTCGGCGGGCTCGTACTGCGTGTACAGGTAGATCTCGCCGTCCTCGGGGTCGACGAAGCGGTGCAGGCCCTCGCCCGTGCGGGAGTAGGCGCACTGGGCGTCGACGACCAGCTCGTTGTCCGCGGCGAGATCCTCGAGCAGGATGCGCGTGCCGTCGAAGACGGCCCCCGGGTCGAGATCCCGCCCGTTGAGTGAGACGGCGGTCACACTGGGCGCGATCAGATCCGCGAAACTGGCCGCACCGGGCTCGGCACACCGGAACCGCACGGTGGTCACGGACCGAAAGGTCCGAGGCCCCCCGCCCCCACCGTTCCCGCTCCCGCCGTTCCCGCTCCCACCCTCCGGTTCGCCCACGGCGGACCGCACGTCGAGGAACACCTCGTATCCGTCGACGGACAGCAGCGCGGCCCGCTCCCGGGCCTCGTCGCGGGACAGATTCTCACCGGGCACGGAGCACTCCCTCGATTGTCATCAGTACGGCCGACCAGCACCGATCCTGCCACGCACCACTGACACCGGGCACCCGGGAATGCGATGGTGGCGCGGATACGTTCCCCGTTGAAAGCGCGCCCTTCCTTAGGAGACCCATGTCCGAGACGACCTCGACCAAGACCCCCGTCGACTTCTGGTTCGACCCCCTCTGCCCCTGGGCCTGGATGACTTCCCGGTGGGTCCTCGAGGTGGAGAAGGTCCGTGACATCGAGGTCCGCTGGCACGTGATGAGCCTGGCGGTGCTCAACGAGGACAAGATCGACCAGCTGCCCGAGGAGTATCAGGAGATGCTCAAGGTGAAAGCCTGGCTGGGCGTGAAGGTCGTGACGGCGGCCGCGCAGAAGCACGGCGCCGACGTCCTCGGCCCGCTCTACACGGCCCTCGGCACGCGCGTGCACAACAAGGGCGAGGAACTGACCCTCGAGTCGATAGCCGGCGCCCTCGCGGACGTCGGCCTGCCCGCCGACCTGATCGACTACGCCGAGCAGGAGGACTTCGAGTTCGACGCCGAGCTGCGCGCTTCCCACACGGAGGGCATCACCAAGGTCGGCCAGGACGTCGGCACCCCGGTGATCGCGGTCCCCGGCGCCGACGGCGAGCAGATCGCCTTCTTCGGCCCGGTCGTCACCCCGGCCCCGAAGGGCGAGGAGGCCGCCAAGCTGTGGGACGGCACCCTCCTGGTCGCCTCGGTCCCCGGCTTCTACGAGATCAAGCGCTCGCGGACGGCGGGCCCGGACTTCAGCAACCTGTAGGCAGGGCGGACCGGACATGGGACGGCCCCCGCGAGTCACGTCCTCGCGGGGGCCGTCCGTCATTCCGCCTGCCGTCGTGTTCGGTGAGAAGACGATCACGAGGTAGGACGCTGCGCACGCCGCTCTTATTGCGAACAGCTTGCAACTACACGCTAGCAACAAAAAGCCCCTCGCGTGACGCGCACGAGGGGCTTTTTGTTGACCGGTCTACGCGGCGACAGACGTGTAGTGCGAGGCGTCCCCCGCGATCGAGTAGCTCTCCTTGCCCTCGATGCCGACCGGGATGTCACCGGCGATGGTCACCCGGTGCAGACGGCGCGGCAGGCCGTTGTAGTTGTCGATGGCGTAGTGCTGGGTGATGCGGTTGTCGAAGAGGACGAGCTGGTTCGGCGACCAGCGGTGACGCAGGACGTTCTCCGGGCGCGTGACGTACGCCTGGAGCAGGTCCAGGATCTTGCGGGACTCGGTGACCGACAGACCGACGATCCGCTGTGCGAACCCGCCGATGAACAGCCCGCGTTCACCGGTCAGCGGGTGCACCCGGACGACCGGGTGGGCCGTACGGAACCCGATGGAAGTGAACTGGGCGCGCTGGGCGGCCTGTTGCTCGTCGAGCGCCTCGTCCGGCACCGCGTAGTCGTAGTCGTTGGTGTGCTCGGCCCACAGGTTGTCGGCCAACTGCCGCAGGGGGCCCGGCAGATCGCGGTAGGCGGCGGCCGAGCTGGCGATCAGGGTCTCGCCGCCGTACGCGGGGATCGTGATGCTGCGCAGGGTGCTGGCCTGCGGCGGGTTGAGGACGAAGGTGACGTCCGTGTGCCAGTGGTTGGCGGCGCGGCCCCGCTCGCTGTCGACGGGCAGGATGTTCGGCGCGCCGTCGACGGACGGCACGGTCGGGTGGGCGGTGGTCAGCTCCCCGAAGTGGCGGACGAAGGCCTGCTGACCCTCGTCGTCGAGGTTCACCTCGTCGAAGACCAGGGCCTTGTGGACGTTCAGGGCCTCACGGAGAGCGGCGACCTGCTCCTCGTCGAGGGGCTTGGAGATGTCCACGCCGGACACTCGGGCGCCGATGTTCGCGGTGACCTTCTGGATCTCGATGCCGGACATGCGCGGGTTCCTTTCGGAGTTCCTCAGACGAGGGCGGGAGCGGGAGCAGAGGCGGATGCGGAAGCGGGGCTGACGTACTGGTTCGCGGGGCGCGGAAGGCCGTATCTCTCGCGCAGGGTCTGGCGCGGCCCGTACTCGCCGCGCAGCAGACCGCGGGCGCGCAGGATCGGGACGACGTGGTCGACGAAGGCCTCGAGACCGGAGGGCAGGACCGCGGGCATGATGTTGAAGCCGTCGGCGGCGCCCTGGGTGAACCAGGTCTCGATCTCGTCGGCGATCTGCTCGGGCGTCCCGGCGAAGGTGCGGTGTCCGCGCCCGCCGCCGAGCCGCCCGATGAGCTGCCGTACGGTGAGACGCTCTCGCCGGGCCAGCTCGACGACCAGGGTGTACCGGCTCTTGGCGCCCTCGATCGCGCTCTCGGGCGGCAGGTCCGCCGGCAGCTGGGCGTCCAACTCCAGTGTCCCGGCGGGGAGCTTCAGCAGGTTCTCCAGATTGCCAACGCCGTGCGTGTACACGATGTGGTCCTCCAGGATCTGCTCGTTCGCCAGCGCCTCGGCCTCCGTCGAGCCGAGCACCGGCACGATGCCGGGCAACACCTTGATGTGCTCGGGGTCGCGACCGCCCGCCGCCGTACGGGACTTGAGGTCGGCGTAGAAGGCCTGCGCGTCCTCGATGGTCTGCTGGGCGGTGAACACGGCCTCCGCGTAGCGGGCGGCGAACGCCTTGCCGTCCTCGCTCGACCCCGCCTGCACGAGCAGTGGGTAACCCTGGGGCGTACGCGGCACGTTGAGGGCGCCCTCGACGCTGAAGTACGTCCCCTTGTGCCGGGGCGGGTGGACCTTCGTGTCGTCACCCCAGACGCCGGTGGCCTTGTCGGCGACGATCGCGTCGTCCTCCCAGCTGTCCCAGAGCTTGAGGGCGACATCGAGGAACTCGGCGGCACGCGCGTACCGCTGGGCGTGGGCGGGCTCCGCGTCGAGCCCGAAGTTCCGGGCGGCCTCGGCGCCGGCCGTGGTGACGATGTTCCAGCCCGCCCGGCCGCCGCTGATGATGTCGAGCGAGGCGAACTTGCGGGCCAGGTTGTAGGGGGAGTTGTAGGACGAGGAGGCGGTGGCGATCAGACCGATGTGCGTGGTCGCCGTCACCAGGGCCGTCAGCAGGGTGAGCGGCTCCAGGGCGCCTGCCGGACGCTGCGCGACGCTTCCCCACAGCTGGGGACTGTCGGCAAGGAACAGCGAGTCGAAGGTGCCCCGCTCCGCGATCTGGGCGAGCCGTACGTAGTGGTTCAGCTCGACATGGGCGTGCGGGTCGCTCTCGGGCAGCCGCCACGAGGCTTCGTGGTGGCCGGTGGTCATGAGGAAGGCGTTGAGGTGGAGCCGGCGGGTCATGGGTGTTTCCTTTGCTTACGAATGCCGGTGCGGAATCGTGGTAGCGGGCATGGAGGCCTGTTTTGTGCGGTGCCCTCTCGACGCAGGACCAGGTAGTTCAGCCCGTCCGGCGATTGAGGACGAGGCCCCTTCAGGGCCGACGCGGGGGCCTGGGGGCGGCAGCCCCCAGCGGACGGTCACCCCCATCGACGGTCACACCCAACGCACCGAGCAACAGCGCCCTGTACTCGCCACGCGCACCCACCTCCCGGTCGATCGCCAGATCGAGCCCGATCCGCCCCTCCTCCAGCACGAGCACCCGCTCGGCCAGCGCGACCGCCTCGTCCACGTCATGCGTGACAAGGAGCACCGACGGCCGGTGCCGCTCCCACAACTCCCGCAGCAGACCGTGCATCCTGATCCGCGTGAGCGCGTCCAACGCACCGAACGGCTCGTCGGCGAGCAGCAGTTCGGGCTCCCGGACCAACGACCGGGCCAGCGCCGTCCGTTGCGCCTCACCGCCGGACAGCTCACTGGGCCAGGCGCGTTCGTGCCCTTTCAGCCCCACCTCGGCGAGGGCTTCCCGGCCCTTCGCCGCCGCCTCCTTGCCGTCCGTGCCCAGGAGTACGTTGTCCAGCACCCGGCGCCAGGGCAGCAGCCGTGAGTCCTGGAAGACCACCGACACCCGCTCGGGCGCGGTGAGTTGACCACTGCCCTCGACCTCGTGATCGAGGCCGGCGACCGCCCGCAGCAACGTGCTCTTGCCGGAGCCGCTGTGCCCGAGCAGGGCCGTGAACTGCCCGGCCGGGATGTCGAGGTCGATCCCGTCGAGAACCTTGCGCCCGCCGAACGACCTTGTCAGGCCCCGGAGTTGGACGGCGGACCCGGACCGGGTCGTCAGTTGCTCAGTGTGCGTCGCCATGACAGCACCCTCCGTTCGATGAGACGGACCGCGCTGTCGGACACCAGGCCGAAGATCCCGTAGATGACCAGGCCGACGAGGATGACGTCGCTCTGGCCGTAGTTCTGGGCCTGGAACATCATGTAGCCGAGTCCACTGGTGGCGTTGATCTGCTCCAGGACGACCAGTCCGAGCCAGGACCCGGTCACGCCGAGCCGGAGTCCCACGAAGAATCCGGGCAGCGCTCCGGGGACGACGATCTGCCGGACGAACTGGAACCTCGACAGGCCCTGCACCTCGGCGAGTTCGACGAAACGGCTGTCGATGCCGGACAGCGCGGCATGCGTGTTGAGGTAGATCGGGATGTAGACGACGATGGCGATGATCGCGATCTTGAACGTCTCGCCGATGCCCAGCCACAGAATGAACAACGGGATCAGACCGAGCGCCGGGATCGCCCGGTTGAGCTGGACCGTCCCGTCGATCAGCGCCTCGCCCACCCGGCTGAGCCCAGAGGCCAGCGCCAGCAGGATGCCGCCGACCAGCCCGATCGCGAACCCGGAGGCGGCCCGTCGTACCGAGGTCAGGATGTCGGACGGCAGTGTCCCGTCGGTCCACAGCCGGGCGCCGGTCTTCACCACGGTCCAGGGCGCCGGGATCGCGGCCGGGTCGAGCCGCCCGGCGGCGGACGCGGCGGCCCACAGGGCGATGACGAGGGCCGGCCCGATGAGCGGAGCGGCCGGCAGCCGCTTCCCGGGGGAGAGCCGACGCCGCCTGCGAACCTGCGAGCCACCCTCCGCACCGCCCGGAACGGACCCGGCGGACCCGACGGGTTCCACCGGTGCGGCGGCCTCGGGGCCGGCGGAGGCGCCGGCCGTCACGGCGGTCACCGCCGGTACTCCGCGGCCACGGACTTCGCCGCGATGCCCTCGAAGCGGTGGTCGAAGAGCGAGCTCACGTCGAACTTCTTCACGAAGCCGCCCTCCGCGAGCAGATCGGCGGTCTCCTGCTCCCACTTGATCGCCTCGGCCCAACTCGCCGGGAACAGCATCTTGTTGGCGAGCCTGGAGATCCCCTGTGCCTGGGGCAGGGTCAGATTCTGCGTCTTCACGTAGAACTCCTCGTTCCAGATGCCGGGGTTCTCGTACGACCACACCAGGCCCTTCGCCCAGTACGGGATGTACGCGGCGATCGCGGCGGCCTTCGCGGGGTCGTTCAGCACGGAGACCGGCGCCCACAGCAGGCTGAGCAGGTCGACCACGTCCGTGTCGATGCTGCGGGCACCCTTGCCGCCGTACTGCTGGAAGTACGCGGGCGCCTGGGCGATGGCCAGCGGCGCGATGTCCACCTGGCCCGACTGAAGGGCGGTGAAGAACTGGTTGCTGGTGAGCGGGACGAGCTTCACGTCGTCGTACGCGAGCCCGGCCTTCTCCAACGCCCGCAGAAGTACGACGCCCTGCGCCTGTCCCTGGGAGAAGGCGAGCTTCTTGCCCTTGAAATCCGCGACCGACCGGATATCGCTGCCGGGCTTGGTGGCGAAGAGATAGTTCGGCTTGCGGGTGACGTTGATCGCGACGATTTTCGCGTCGAATCCCTGGAAGTGCGCCTGGATCGGCGGAATACCCGCGTTGTTGGCGAGATCGAGAGAGCCGGCCCGGAAGGCGTTGATGACATCGGGGCCGGCGGAGATGTTCTCCCAACTCGACACCTTGAACGGCAGATCCCCCAACTTGGCCAGCTTGAACTGGAGTTCCTGGGTGCCCGAATACGAGTTGATCTTCAGGCTCGTACCGGCCGGAATCCTGTCGGCGAGCGGAGCGGTCGAGGCACCCTTGGTGTCTGCGGCGGCGCTGCTGTCGGCGCAGCCGCTCAACCCGGCGACACCGGCCGCGGCGCCGAGCAGGGAGGTGAGGAAGAGCCGTCGGTCGACACCGGGCACGGGAGAGGAAGGCATGGGAGGACTCCGTGAGTTGGGAAGGCTGGAGCGCATGCGGAATTCGGGGCACGAGGAGGCCCGGGAAAGGGAATTCACGCAGAAGGAAGGGCGAGCGGAAAGCTCGGAAGAAATGAGCGCTTCACACGTGGCAACGTGTCAGCAACAGTGGCGACGTGTCAGCAACAGAGGGTGCGACAGCTCACGAAAGGGCTCATGAGAACGATGTTCCAGGTCATGCGTGGTCCCTGTCAACATTCGGAGTTTCTGAATTAAGTAACCTCAGGTGAGGCGGCCCGCGGCCAGCGGATCCCGGTACAGCACGTCGAGTGCCACCGAACCACCCGCCACCGCGAGCACCGAATCCGGGAAACTCGTCGGCACGACGGAGGACGCGCGTTCCACCCCGACCTCCTCGCGCAACGCGGCCAGGCAGTCCTCGCGGTGAATGACCCCGACCTCGGTCACGACCACCGTCTCCGGATTCAGCACATCGAGCAGCAGCCGCATCGCCCGCCCCACGGCACCCGCCCGCCGCACCAA
This sequence comes from Streptomyces sp. ME02-8801-2C, assembly GCF_033793965.1. Taxonomy (NCBI): domain Bacteria; kingdom Bacillati; phylum Actinomycetota; class Actinomycetes; order Kitasatosporales; family Streptomycetaceae; genus Streptomyces; species Streptomyces sp. ME02-8801-2C. The sequence goes on from NZ_JARAXP010000004.1 coordinate 154,403, forward strand.
CAGCCCCACAGCGTCGGGGTCGCCCCCGGCCGCCGCCGCGACCACCCGCATGGGGTTCGTGCCCGCGATGACGCCCGCCTCCCGCGCCCGCCGGCACAGCGTCCGCTCGCTCAACTCGGCCTGCAGGCACGCCGTACGCCCGCAGTCGCACAGCTCCGTCCCGCCCGGCACCGGAAGATGGCCGATGGCGCCCGCCTGGGAGCGCGGCCCGTGGTGCACCTTGTCGTTGGTCGCGAACGCCGCGTCGACCACGTTGCCGACGAAGAGATGCAGCACGCTCCCCCCGTCCCGCGCCGCCCCGAACAGCCGCTCCGCGTTGACCAACGCCCGCGCGTGCCCGTCCACATGGGCCGTCAGCCCGGTGCGAGCCTCGAGGATCTCCCGGACCGCCACGTCCCGCCAGCCCAGCAGCGGATGCTCCACGACGGTCCCGGACTCCCGGTCCACCCAGCCACCCACGGCCACCCCGACACCGAGGGCCCGGCAGCCGGGTACGCCGTCCAGCAGCGCCCGCAGCCCCGCCGCGGCCCGCTCCAACACCCAATCCGGGTCGGTGCGCTCGTGCTTCAGCTCCCGCTCGACCACCACCCGGCCGCGCAGATCGAGCAGCGCCACCGTCGTGTACGGCACGGCCACATGCACCCCGGCGACCACGAACCGTGAGACGTCCAGATCGACGGGGACGTGCGGGCGCCCCACGCCGTTGGAGCGCCGGGGCACGGACTCCTCGCGGATCAGGCCGAGTTCGGCGAACCGGGCGCAGTAGTCCGTCACCGACGCCGGCGACAGCCCGGTCAACCGGGCGATGGTGCTGCGCGCCACGGGCCCGTGCGCGAGCACGGACCGCAGGACGACACTCGCACTCGTCCTGCGCCGATCGGAATCGGCGGCACGAGGCACGCGCGAAGGGGAGGGCGAGGGGGAGGCGGAGAGAGATGAAGTGCGAGAGGAGATGGGAGAGGAGATGGGAGAGGAGATAGAGGAGGAGACAGGGGAGGAGTGGGGAGAAGAGAGGGAGGTAAGGGTGGGTGCCGTGGCACGGGGCATGGCGATCATCCTCGGGAACGGGTCCGACACTGCGCCGTCTCAGAAGGACTCGGGGAGCTGCGAATGCCCGCTCAGGGAGTCCTGTGGAGCGAGGCGCGCCGGAGCCGCCTCACCCGGGGCGGCGACAGGTGGCCGTGCCCACGCGTCGCAGGTCGACATGGCGACGCGACGAGAAGTACCGGGACTGGGCGACCATGCGCTCGAAGCTAGCAAAGCGCGCCGACCCTGCACAGACGACGACCGACGGGCGAGACGGCACGTGTCCGGACCGGGGCCGGACCTGGGTCGAAGCGCAACCTGACCCGGGCCGGACGTCCGGCCGAATTGGCGGAACCCTACAGAGCCCGCCTCCGCTACCCCCGTAGCCGAAACCACCTCACCTCAGTGACCGGTGTCACGCCGTACCGGGTGTAACCACCACCGTTTGTACGGAGCCCACCAAGCCGCCCGCGCCCCCTTTGTCGATCGCTGACGGTGATCGGCCCGAGGACGCTGGGATAGCGTCGCGATGTCCTTGCCGCCCACATCCCCGCGGAGTACCCATGGCAACCGCCGTCGCCACCGCCCGCCCCGGTCAGGTCCTCGCCGATCTGCTCCCCGCCTCCCGCGTCCGGGACACCGCGCTCGTGCTCGGCGGTGCCGGGCTCGTCGGGATCGCCGCCCAGATCGCCGTCCCCGTGCCCGGCTCGCCGGTGCCGGTGACCGGACAGACCTTCGCCGCGCTCCTCGTCGGCACCGCGCTGGGCGCCGGCCGCGGCCTCGCCGCCCTCGTCGTCTACGCCCTGGCCGGTCTGGCGGGCGTGCCGTGGTTCGCGCAGGGCGGCTCGGGCACGTCGGTGTCCTTCGGTTACATCCTCGGCATGGTGCTCGCGTCCGCCGTCGTGGGCGCGCTGGCCCGACGCGGCGCCGACCGCTCCGTACCGCGCATGGCGGGCACGATGGTGCTGGGCGAGGCGATCATCTACGCGATCGGCGTCCCGTACCTCGCCCTGGCCGCCGACATGAGCGCGAGCGCGGCGATCGCCGCCGGTCTGACACCGTTCCTGCTCGGCGACGCACTGAAGGCGGCCCTCGCGATGGGCATGCTGCCGACGGCCTGGAAGTTCCTCAACCGCTGAGTCCCCCCCCACGGACGTTGACGAGATCCGGGATGCCACACAAGGCATCCCGGATCTTCTGCGTACGGCCCTGACTGAGCCGTCAGCCGTCAGCCGTCAGCCGTCAGCCGTCAGCCGTCAGCCGTCAGCCACTCATCCACCCATTCGATCGGTCGCTCAGGCCTGTGACTGCTGGCGGGGCCGCCGCTGTGACCACCACATGCCCGCCGCTCCGGCGGACAGCAGCGCGGCGCCGGCCGCGCCGAGCGGGAGCAGGTCGCGCGCCGGACCGGTCCTCGGCAGCTTGTCGCCGCCGGGGGCCACCGGCTTGTTGTCGGTGCCGAGCAGCAGCGGGGTGGCCGGGGCGTTCGGCGACGGGTTGTTCGTCCCGAACGGGACCGGGCCCTGCTGCCAGAACGTCTTCGCGCCGTCGGCGGTCTGGACGGGCAGACAGATCTTGCCGGTCTTGCCCAGGTCGAACGTCGCTTCGACGTCGTACGACTTCGACTTACCGGCGGCGAGATTACCGACGGCGCAACTGAAACCGCTGTTCGAACCCGGCGGCAGATCTTTTTCTGCAATCTCCGAGCAGCCCTGAACGTTCTTGACCGTCATACCGTCGAATCCGACGACCAAAAGCCGGACGGCGCCGCTCTCCTTGCTCCCCTCGTTCTTTACTGTGGCGGTGAGTTCCGTTTCTTTCGAACTGTTGTCGACCGAGATGCTCTCGGGCAACTGTGTGGTCAACTTGACGCCTGCCGGCGCCGCGTCAACGGCCTTTCCCCCCTTGCTGCTTCCGGGCCCCTGGTCATCCGCGCTGGCGGTGAAGGAAAGGATCATCACGGCCGAGAAAGATGCCGTGAGCAGCGATCCCGCGATGACCGTCGTGCGACCAGAACTCATGTTCGTCCCCCTTGGATCCCCCTGGACCGCGCCTGAATTCGCGGTCCATGAAGAGGTACCACAAGATTTCCCGCCACTATGCTGATACGGCATGAAGTGTGACCATTGTGGTTCTGGTGGGGCGCGCGTTGAGGGGGTGCAGGGGATTGCGGGGGAATATGGGCGGCGGTGCTCCCGATCTGGTGGTGACAGGTCGATATCGGCTGGTCGAAAGTATCGGCCAGGGGGGAATGGGACGGGTGTGGCGGGCCGTCGACGAAATGCTCGACCGACCGGTGGCCGTCAAGGAAATGCGCATCGACGGACTCGACGCGGAGGACACCCGAACCCGCCGCGAACGCACACTCCGCGAGGCCAGGGCAACGGCCCGGATCGACCACCCCAACGTCGTGCGCGTGTACGACGTGGTGGACGAGGGTGAACGCCTGTGGATCGTCATGGAGTTGGTCGACGGCCGCTCCCTCGAGCAACTCCTGGCCCAGGACGGCCCGTTGACCCCGGCCGGCGCGGCCCGCCTGGGCCTCGGCCTGGTATCCGCACTGCGCCAGGTGCACGCCGGAGGCGTCCTGCACCGTGACATCAAACCGGGCAACGTCCTGGTGGAGCAACGCGACGGACGGGTGGTCCTCACCGACTTCGGCATCGCGGCCATCCAGGACGCGAAGGCGCTCACGATGGTCGGAATGCTCGTCGGCTCCCCCGACTACATGGCCCCGGAACGGGTGTCCGGCCGACACCAGGGCCCACCGTCCGACGTGTGGTCACTCGGCGCGACCCTCTGCGCGGCCCTGGGCGGCGGCTCCCCGTTCTCCCGCGAAACGACCCTGGCGACACTGCTCGCGGTCCTGTACGAGGATCCCGAACTCCCCGCTGAGGCAGGCCCGTTGCGCGACATCCTGGCCGCACTCCTGGAGAAGGAACCGTCGGCCAGGCCCGCACTGGAGGACGTGGAACGGACACTGAGGCCGGTGGCGTTTCCGGAGCCGGGGCAGGTGCAGGAGCAGGAGCCGCAGGAGGAGCCGGGGGAGAGGGAGGGGGAGCCTCCGGAGCCCCCGCCCACCGTACAACCGCACGAGGACACCCCCACCCCCGCCTACCTGGACGCGTCACTCGTCAGGGCAGCGCGACAGGCACGGGAACACCCCCAGGAGGCCTCCAACGCCTCCACAGAAGTCCCCTCCGAAGTACGGTCCGAGGCCGGCTCGGCGATCCCCGCCCGGAGCGCCGGGATCTCACTGATCCGAGAAGAGCTGCGGCACCGGGCGTCGCGCCCGGACCTGCAGCAGGCGGCCGACCTGCCGACGGCCACGCGAACAACACCACCGGTAACACCACCACCGGAAAGGCCGCCCGGCGAACTGCCGGGCCCCGCGACCCCGCACGAACCCCACGAAGGCCAGGGCTCGCGCCACGCCCGCCGCAGGCTGGGCATGGTGGCCGCCGGTGTAATCACGGCAGGAGCGGTGATCGGAACAATCCTGGTGGCGACGGCGGGCTCCCCCGGAGGCAGGGACACGGCGACTCCGGGATCGCCGCCAGAAACCTGGGCGTCGTACGAGCCCGCGCCCCCACAGCCCGCCACCCCACTCACATCAGAACCCACCCCTGAACCCACCCCCGAATTCACACCCGAACCCACTGTCGAGGGCACCTCGCGCCCGCGCAGCCTGCCGCCGGGCGCGCACGAGGAGGCGGGCGGATACGCGTGGGCGACTCCCGGAGGCTGGCGCCGGGACGTGAAGACGGGTGCCGAGGTGCACTACACGTCCCCCGACGGCAGGCAGGAACTGCTCGCCAAGTCCTCCCTGGCCAGGGGCGAGTTGCTGGAAACGTGGGAGGAGTCGGAGCGCAACGCCCGCCAGGGCCGGGACTACACGAAGATCACCCTGGCGGAGACGACGTACCAGGATCACCCGGCGGTCGTCTGGGAGTACACCTTCACTCTGGACGGCACGCACTGGCACGCCAGACTGCTCGGCTTCGACGTGGAGGGGAAGTCGTACCAGATCAGCACCTGGTACCACGAGGAGATCGAGGACGAGGCAGTGCGGACCTACGAAAGGGCGAAGGAGTCGTTCACGGTGCTGTGAACGACTCCTCCTCAACCAGCCGAACGAGCCGAGCGGGTCGAACGAGCCGAACTAGCCGAGCGGGTCGAACGAGCCGAACTAGCCGAGCGGGTCGAACGAGCCGAACTAGCCGAGCGGGTCGAACGAGCCGAACTAGCCGACCTTGACGACATCGTCGACGCCATCGCCGTCATCGGCGCCCCCCGTGCCCTCGGCACCAGCACCCACACCACTGCCTCCACCACCATCACCGACTGGCACCCCGCGCCCGGTCTTCTGCCGGACGACGGAGATGGCGACCACCACGGCCGCGACCAGCAGCGAGAGCAGAACGGTCTCGCGTCCGTCGTGTTCCGTGTCGGTGAGCATGTAGCCGAGGACGAACACGATGAGAGCGGCGGTCGCCCAGGTCAGATAGGGGTACAGCCACATTCGTACGACGAGCTTCTCCGGGGACTCCCGCTCGATGATCTTCCGCATGCGCAGCTGCGAGAAGCAGATGACCAGCCAGACGAACAGGGCGACGGCGCCGGAGGAGTTGACGAGGAAGAGGAAGACCGAGTCCGGGAACTTGTAGTTGAAGAAGACGGCGACGAAGCCGAAGACGACCGAGGCGACGATCGCCGCGAGCGGTACGCCACGGGACGTGGTCCGCGCGAAGGCCTTCGGCGCGTCACCGCGCTCGCCGAGGGAGAAGGCCATGCGGGAGGCCGTGTAGAGCCCGGAGTTGAGGCAGGAGAGCACCGAGGTCAGCACGATGAAGTTCATGATCTGACCGGCGTGCGCGATACCGAGGGAGTCGAGGGCGGCGACGTACGAGCCGTCCTCCTTGATCGAGGGGTCGTTCCACGGCAGCAGCGTGACGACGACGAAGATCGAGCCGAGGTAGAAGACGGCCACACGCCAGATGATGCTGTTGGTGGACTTGGTGACCGCTCGCTGCGGGTCCTCGGACTCCCCGGCGGCCAGCGTGGCGATCTCGCTGCCCATGAAGGAGAAGACGACGAGCAGTACGCCGGTGAGGATGGCGCCGGGCCCGTTGGGCAGGAAGCCGCCGTGGTCGGTCAGATTGCCGAGCCCGGCCTTGTCGCTGTCGACACCGGGCAGCACACCGAACACGGCGAGCCCACCGATGATGACGAACGCGCTGATGGCCACGACCTTGATACCGGCGAACCAGAACTCGAACTCGCCGTAGGAACCGACGGAGACGAGGTTGGTGGCGGTCAGCACCACCATCACGATGAGCGCCCAGGCCCACTGCGGTACGGCGGGAACCCACCCCTCGAGGATGGTGGCCCCGGCGGTCGCCTCGACGGCGAGTACGACGACCCAGAAGAACCAGTAGAGCCAGCCGATCGAGAACCCGGCCCAGCGCCCGAGCGCCCGGTCGGCGTGCGCGGAGAACGAACCGGAGGTCGGGTTGGCGGCGGACATCTCGCCGAGCATCCGCATCACCAGCACGACGAGCGTACCGACGAGGGCGTAGGAGAGCAGGATGCCGGGTCCGGCGGTACGGATACCGGAGCTGGATCCGACGAAGAGTCCGGCTCCGATGACACCGCCGATGGCGATCATCGAGAGATGTCGGTTCTTCAGTCCGGCCTGAAGACCGGTGGTCGGCTGCGAGGCCATGGGGGAATTCCTTTGCGCCGGGTGAACGGGGTAAGCGCGCCGGTGGGGACGGCGTAAACAGTCGGTCCAGTGAATCGGAGGCATAGGGATTCCTGAACCTTTGAATCCAGATCGTTACTTGAGGTTTGCTTGAGGTTTCTGAGTGTTGCTACTGCTTTTCGCGATCAGCCCCCGAGGCTGCTGCCCGGAAACACGCATGTCACACTCGGACCATGCGCGTGTATCTCGGCTCCGACCATGCGGGCTTCGAACTCAAGAACCACCTCGTCGAGTGGCTCAAGGAGGCCGGCCACGACCCCGTGGACTGCGGCCCCCACATCTACGACGCCCTCGACGACTACCCGCCCTTCTGCCTCCGCGCCGCAGAGCGCACGGCGGCCGACCCGGATGCCCTCGGCATCGTGATCGGCGGCTCGGGCAACGGCGAGCAGATCGCGGCGAACAAGGTGAAGGGCGTGCGCGCGGCGCTGGCCTGGAGCGAGGAGACGGCGGCGCTGGGCCGCCAGCACAACAACGCGAACGTGGTAGCGGTGGGCGCGCGGATGCACACCCAGGACGAGGCGACGAAGTTCGTGGAGACCTTCCTGGCAACACCGTTCTCGGAGGACCCCCGCCACATCCGCCGCATCGACATGCTGACGTCGTACGAAACGACAGGCGACCTCCCGCCCATCCCGGCACACCACCCACAGGCCTAGAGCCGAGGACCGGCCGAGACGGCTGAATCCCGACCCGGCCCCACCTACCGCAGGACCGAGGCCAAGGGCTTAGGCTCAGGGCCCGGCTCCGGCTCCTGGTTCCGGGCTCCGGCTTAGGCTCAGGGCCCGGCTCCGGCTCCTGGTTCCGGGCTCCGGCTCTCGGCTCCGCCTCCGGCTCCCGGCTCCGGGTTCCGCCTCCGGCTCCCAGCTACCCAGCCCGGCCCCCAGGCTCCCCAGCCCGGCCCCAGGCGCCCTGGCCTCGGCCATAACCAGAGATGGCCTCGGCCTTTTCACGCCGGTCGGCATTTCCAGCCCGTCCGGCGTTTGAGGACGAGGCCGTTCAGGCCGAAGGGGGGTCCGGGGGCGCAGCCCCCGGGTAGAGGCCGACCTCTCGACCGACCGAGACGGGTGGGCGGGTGGGTGGGCAAAAAACACGAAAGGAACCCGCACCTTGCCCGAAGGGCACACAATCCACCGCCTGGCCCACGACTACGCCGCCCACTTCGCAGGCAAACCCACCCAGGTAACCAGCCCCCAGGGCAAGTTCACCAACTCCGCCGCCCTACTGGACGGAGTCCCCCTCACCACCGCCGACGCCCACGGCAAACACCTCTTCCTCGGCTTCCGGCAAGCCGACTGGATCCACATCCACCTCGGCCTCTTCGGCAAGGTCAACTTCGGCGACGCCCCCGCCCCACCCCCCACGGACACGGTCCGCCTGCGCCTCGCGAACAGCACCTCGTACGTGGATCTCCGCGGCCCCACGACCTGCGCCCTCATCACGGCCCCCGAGAAGCAGGCGATACACGACCGCCTGGGCCCCGACCCCCTCCGCGAGGACGCCGACCCCGGCACCGCCTACACCCGCGTCAGCCGCAGCCGTACGACGATCGCCGCCCTCCTCATGGACCAGAAGGTCATCGCGGGCGTCGGCAACGTGTACCGGGCCGAGGTCCTCTTCCGGCACGGCATGGACCCGTACCGCCCGGGCAAAGACATCACCCCCATCGAGTGGGACGCGCTCTGGAACGACCTGGTCGACCTCATGCGCGAGGGCGTGCGCAACAACCGCATCGACACCGTCCGCCCGGAACACACTCCGGAGGCGATGGGCCGCCCGCCGCGCGTCGACGACCACGGCGGCGAGGTCTACGTCTACCGCAGGGCCAACCTGCCCTGCCACCTCTGCGGCGGCGAGATCCGCACCGCCGACCTCGCAGCCCGCAACCTCTTCTGGTGCCCCACCTGCCAGGACAACTGACAACCCCCTGAACCGCCCGCGACGACGGCCCCCCGCAACAAAAGACCCATCAGAACCCGTGGGACAGCCACGGCATCACAACCGACCCGAACGCCACCGACGCCTCGGCCAACGCCCCCTGCCGAACCTCCCGCACCCGCCCGGCAGCCGCCAGCCCGGCCAACGACACGCCGCCCAGATACGCCGCCCCCAACTCCCGTACGGACAGCGCGAGATCAGCCGCGTCCTCGGTACGCCGGCACACCGCCCCCTTGGCATCGCCGGTCAGCCGCCAACGCCCGGAGTTCCACGGACAGAACGCGTCCTCGACATCGAGGACGACATCCACGGGCGCCTGGTACGTCCGCGCCTCCAGCGCGGCCCCGACCTCCACCAGCCGTACGTACAGCGCGTCCCGCTTGCGCAGAGCGCACCGCCGGATGTCGGACACCAGGTGATGCCAGGGCTCGTCGACCGGCCGCCCCCGCCCGACGATCTTCGACGTCAGGTCGATGTCGAACAGGAACCGCCACAACGCCCCCTGCACGGCGGCGTCGAACGCCTCCACGTCCTCGACGACGACCGCGCTGTTGGACCCGGTGACATCCCAGTCGGGTTTGACCCGGAACCGGGCGAACCCCACGACCTCCGTGCCCCGTTCGGCGACAACGCACTGCAACGGCGACGCCCCGCCCCGCTCGCCCTCCGGGTCGAGCACCATGGCCGGCGCCCAGCCGGGCATCCGCGCCAGCATCCCGGGCCGCTCCGGCACCCGCCGCGCGTACACCGCCTCACAGACCTCGAGGACTTCGGCCGGTACGGCATACCGCAGCCGTACGTCACCGGTCCCGGCCGGGACGTCCAGCCGTACCCGCGTCGTGTCGATCTCGAAGCTCAACGAGTGGGTGGCGAGCCCGTACCCGAACCGCCCGTAGATGGCGGGCTCCGACGCCGTCAGCACGGCCAACGGCTCGCCCCAGCTCCGTACGTCGTCCAACTGCCGCCGCATCATGGACGTGAGCACCCCGCGCCTGCGATGCGTGCCGGCCACGCCGACCCCCGTCACGCCCGCTGCCGGAACGGAGGCCCCACCCGGTACGGTTACCCGGAAAGTGAAGGCACCCGCACTGCCCACGCACGTGTCACCGTCCCAGGCGCCCACGAAACGGTCGTACTCGGTGAGTGATTTCCACAACTCCCGTTCCTCGGCGGACTCCGGCATTCCGCCGAAGGCACGGAGCAGGTTGTCGTACCACTGATCCCAGTCGTCGGGCCGGAGCACCCGCAGGTCGGTCGAGCCGGGGGTCCTGGAGGTAGTCATGGACCATGACTACCAGGGCAATGCGGGGCGAGCGAGGGAATTTTCCCCTCGGGGCCTCGGATCGGGCCCCGGTGGGTTTCACTGTGAAGTTGAAGCTCGGACGGGGGACAAGTGGGACCTCCCGTGCCAAGCAGCTGGTCCGATGGATAGGGTCCCGAACTAATGGCAGAAGGACGAGAGCGGCGCGCGGAGGCCGAGACGTTCACGGCCCGGTTGAAGAAGCAGGTCCACCGGGTCCGCACCGGCGTGCGCAGATCCGCCGTGGACTACTTCCGGGGCGACGGTTCGGACTGGATCGCGCTCGCGGGTCTGCTCCTCACCATCCCGATCATCATGGCCATGACCCTCACCAACTCGGTGTGGTGCTCCCCGGCCCTGCTGGTCCTCCCGATCGTCGCCGGCGGCCTCCTGCTGCGCCCGTCCAGCCTGCTGGGCCTGTACGCGGGGGCGGCCACCGCACTGATCGTGGAGTCGGTGAAGCTGGGCCCGTACACGGAGGGCCCGAGCCGGGTCACGCCGGGAGTGGTCCTGGTGGTGGCGGCCTGCGGTTTCTTCGGGCTCCTCATCGCCCAGTTCCGCAGTCGGGTCGGCGTCCCCTGGCGACGCGGCGGCACGATGCTGTTCGACCTGCGCGAACGCATCCGCGTCCAGAGCAAGTTGCCGCAGCTGCCGCAGGGCTGGCACCGGGAGATGGCGCTGCGTCCGGCGGGCGGCCAGTCGTTCTCGGGCGACTTCGTGGTGGCCGCCCGTACGAACGGCGGCCGCACGATGGAGGTCGTCCTCACGGACGTGTCGGGCAAGGGCATGGACGCGGGCTCCCGAGCCCTGCTGCTCTCCGGCGCCTTCGGAGGACTGCTGGGCTCGCTGCCGCCCCACGCCTTCCTCCCGGCGGCGAACGGCTACCTCCTCCGCCAGGACTGGGACGAGGGCTTCGCCACCTCGATCCACCTCGTCCTGGACCTCGACTCCGGCGACTACGAACTCTTCTCGGCCGGCCACCCACCGGGCCTCCAGCTCAGCGCGGGCACGGGCCGCTGGGAGGAAAAGGCAGCGGAGGGACCGCTGTTGGGCGTGTACGACGGAGCCCAGTTTGACCCCGTGAAGGGATCACTGCGCTCCGGAGACGTCCTGATGCTGTTCACGGACGGCCTGGTCGAAACGTCCGAGCGGGACATCGTCGAAGGCATCGACCGCCTGACCGGCGAAGCCGACCGCTATGTGGCCGGCGGCTTCCACGGCGCGGCCTGGCACCTCATCGAAGCGGTGGCCAGAGACGTGAACGACGACAGAGCCCTCCTCCTGATCTGCCGAGAGGGCCCCACCGCCCAGGCAACAATCTGACGACTTGCCAGGTCAAGATAACGTCAAGTAAGAGTCAATAATTACCTTGCCAAACGACTCTGGCAACCCGCCGAAGCCCCCCGCGCCCACACTGGCCGGATGACGAAACCCCCACCAACACCCCAGACCCAGACCCAGCCCCTGACCCTGACCCTGACCGAAGTGGAAGCCACGGCCCGCGCAGCCCACGCGACCCAGACGGACAAGGCCGGCCGCCCCTACGTGGAACACCTCCAGGCCGTCGCGGAGGGCGTACGCGCGCGTGGCGGCGACGCCGAACAGATCGCCGCGGCCTGGCTGCACGACGCCGTGGAGGACGACGCGCTGTCCGCACGCTGGCTGGCGGAGGCAGCTCTGTCACCCCGTACGAAGGACATCGTGCTGGCCGTCACCAAGCGCGCGGGGGAGACCCAAGAGGCGTACGCCCGGCGCATTCTCGAGACCCCGGGCGCGCTCCTGGTCAAGCAGGCGGACCTGGCGCACAACGCGGACCCGGCCCGCCTGGCGGCACTGGATGCCACGACCCGCGCCCGCCTGACCGACAAGTACGCCAGAATGCGCGCACTTCTGGGCCTGCAAGAAGCGTAAATATCAGCCTAGTTACTACTAAAAGACATATTCCCGTGTCCTGGGTTTGTCTGTGCGGAAAAATCGTCCAGGTGAGGCCGATGATGCGTCACCGGCCGCATATGCGGGCCTCGTTGGTGGCACGATGGATCTGGCGGGGGTGCGAGGGAACGCATCCCTGGGCCGGTAGCGGACCGACCGTAGGGTGTGATCAGTGTGGCCATTTCGTTGTCAGTGGTGCTGATGTTGGGAATCATCCTGGTGGTGCTGATCCGCGGAGGCACGATCAAGGCGGGCCCGGCGGTCGTCGCCATACTCTTCGGCTTCTTCCTGGCCTCGACCGGCATGGCGGACGACATCCAGAGATTCCTGAACTCGATAGCCGACACGATCAACGAGATCCAGTTCTGACCGCCGTCGTGAACCGATCGACAACCATGGCGTCGGGAGTGTCGGCGAGCAGCGACATCCGCGGGAAACGCGGCCGGCCCGGTTCAGAGAACCGGGCCGGAGGCGGTGAAGAGCGGGCGACGGGAATCGAACCCGCGTAGCTAGTTTGGAAGACTAGGGCTCTACCATTGAGCTACGCCCGCAGACGCGCGCCGCAGGTCAGGTGACCGCGGCACAGAAGGCATCGTAGCGGTTCGAGGGCCCTCGACGCACACTCCCTTTCCGGGACGCGGCCGGACTTCACGCCGGCCTCCACTCCCAGTCCTGAAATGCGGTAACCCCACGGCCTGCGGCCATGTACCCTACGTGTCGCACCAGACGGGGTGTGGCGCAGCTTGGTAGCGCGTCCGCTTTGGGAGCGGAAGGCCGTGGGTTCAAATCCCGCCACCCCGACCACCTGCCGGACCACCGGCGAGATCACCTTTTGGGGCGAGTACCGCCTGCGGCTACTATGCAAGCTGCGCGCCCGTGTGTCTGCGTTGTTACGTCCCTCAAGGGCCGCGAATCCGCTGAGGCTGGGCCGTGTCCGGCAGAGGGCAATCGGCAGAACCCTCAGCAGAACCCAGAGAAGTCAGCCCCCAAGGAGACCGAACCGTGAAGAGCGCCGTGGAGACCCTGAACCCGACCCGGGTTCGGCTCAGCATCGAGGTGCCCTTCGAGGAGCTCAAGGACAGCCTCGACGCGGCGTACAAGAAGATCAACCAGCAGGTCACGGTGAAGGGCTTCCGGAAGGGCAAGATCCCGGCGCGCGTCATCGACCAGCGGTTCGGCCGCGGTGCGGTCCTGGAGGAGGCGGTCAACGACGCGCTCCCGAAGTTCTACACCGACGCGGTCAACGAGGCCGAGCTCAACGTCCTGGGCCAGCCCGAGGTCGACATCACGGAGCTGAAGGACGGCGAGACGCTGAACTTCACCGCCGAGGTCGACGTCCGCCCGACCATCGAGATCCCGGACTACTCCGGCATCGAGGTCGAGGTCGACGCGATCGAGGTCACCGAGGAGGACATCGACAAGTCGGTCGAGCAGCTCCGTGAGCGCTTCGCCTCCACCTCCCCGGTCGAGCGTGCCGCCGAGGACGGCGACGTCGTGACGCTGGACCTGGAGGCCAAGGTCGACGGCGAGGTGCTGGAGGACGGCGTCGCGACCGGCGTCTCCTACACCATCGGCTCCGGTGAGCTGCTGGACGGCGTCGACGACGCCGTGAAGGGCGTGGAGGCCGGTGGCGAGGCCACCTTCACCTCCGAGCTCAAGGGCGGCTCGGCGGCCGGCAAGGAGGCCGAGGTCACCGTCAAGGTCACCCAGGTCGCCGCCCGTGAACTCCCGGCCCTGGACGACGAGTTCGCCCAGCTCGCCTCCGAGTTCGACACCCTGGAGGCTCTGCGCGAGGACAGCCGCAAGCGCCTCGAGAACATGAAGCAGTACGACCAGGCCACGCAGGCCCAGGAGCGCGTCCTGGAGAAGCTGCTGGAGCTCGTCGAGGTGCCCGTCCCCGAGAAGCTCCTCGAGGACGAGATCAACACCCGTAAGCACAACCTGGAGCACCACCAGCTCGGCCAGATGGGCCTCGACCTCGAGAAGTACCTCGAGATCCAGGGCAAGACGGCCGAGGAGTTCGACACCGAGACCAAGGAAGCCGCGGTCAAGGGCATCAAGACGCAGTTCGTCCTCGACGAGCTGGTCAACAAGGAGAAGCTGAACGTCAACCAGGAGGAGCTCACCGAGCACCTCATGCGGCGCGCGGCCTCCTCCGGCATGTCCCCCGACCAGTTCGCGCAGGCGGTCGTCGAGGGCAACCAGGTCCAGATGCTGGTCGGCGAGGTCGCTCGCGGCAAGGCCCTCGCGGTCGTCGTGGAGGCCGCGACGGTCAAGGACACCAACGGCGAGATCATCGACCTCGACGACGAGGAAGAGGACGAGACCACGGAGTCCACCTCCGAGGAGACCCCGGCCGCCGAGGCCGAGACCCCCGAGGAGAAGCCGGAGGCCTAAAGCCCCCGGCCCAGCTGAGAACACCCGAACAGGCCCCCGAGGACTTCGATCCCCGGGGGCCTGTTCGCGCCCCACAGGGGCCCGGGGCGCAGCCCCGCGACGCTCACCCCGACCCCGCCCCGGATTCCTCCCCGGGCCCCGCTGACGCCCTATAGGGGCGCGGGGAACTGCGCGCCCAGCCCCCACCCACCCGTACCGCCCCACCCACCACCGCCCCCGCGGCGAGCGCACCCCAGGGGGCCCGGGGCGCAGCCCCGCGACGCTCACCCCGACCCCGCCCCGGACACGGCCGACCCCGACGCAACCCCCTGCTCACCCCAGCGGAGCACATGCGCTCACAGCGAACAGTTCACTTCCCGGGATTCCCCGGAGGGACCCGCGCGTTAGGGTCCATGAATACGAGGGCAGGGGAGTCCCCGAAACCGCCGGACGGCCCCACGCCCCGGTAGAACACGTGAGACGGCCCGGCGCCGTCGTAATACGAGCAGGTGGATACGACGTGACGAATCTGATGCCTTCCGCCGCCGGCGAGCCTTCCATCGGCGGTGGCCTCGGCGACCAGGTCTACAACCGGCTGCTCAACGAGCGGATCATCTTCCTCGGTCAGCAGGTCGACGACGACATCGCGAACAAGATCACCGCGCAGCTGCTGCTCCTTGCCGCCGCTGACCCCGACAAGGACATCAACCTCTACATCAACAGCCCGGGCGGTTCGATCACGGCCGGCATGGCGATCTACGACACCATGCAGTTCATCAAGAACGACGTGGTGACGATCGCCATGGGCCTCGCCGCCTCGATGGGTCAGTTCCTGCTCAGCGCGGGCACCCCGGGCAAGCGCTTCGCACTGCCGAACGCCGAGATCCTGATCCACCAGCCGTCCGCCGGCCTCGCCGGTTCGGCCTCGGACATCAAGATCCACGCCGAGCGGCTGCTGCACACCAAGAAGCGCATGGCCGAGCTCACGTCCCAGCACACCGGCCAGTCGGTGGAGCAGATCACCCGTGACTCGGACCGCGACCGCTGGTTCGACGCCCACGAGGCCAAGACATACGGCCTCATCGACGACGTCATCGCCACAGCTGCCGGCATGCCGGGCGGCGGAGGCACCGGGGCGGGCTCGTAGACAGCCCCCCAACGCCCGCCAGCCCCCGCCTCAGCCCCTTTCAGGAGACACCGTGAACGACTTCCCCGGCAGCGGCCTCTACGACCGCACGAGGGCCACCCAGGCCGCCCAGGCGGAGTACACCGGCCCCATCGCCGAGTCCCGCTACGTCATCCCGCGCTTCGTCGAGCGCACCTCGCAGGGCGTGCGTGAGTACGACCCGTACGCGAAGCTCTTCGAGGAGCGCGTGATCTTCCTCGGCGTGCAGATCGACGACGCCTCCGCCAACGACGTCATGGCACAGCTCCTGTGCCTGGAGTCGATGGACCCCGACCGGGACATCTCGGTCTACATCAACAGCCCCGGTGGCTCCTTCACGGCTCTCACTGCGATTTACGACACGATGCAGTTCGTGAAGCCGGACATCCAGACGGTGTGCATGGGCCAGGCGGCCTCCGCCGCCGCGATCCTCCTCGCGGCCGGTACGCCGGGCAAGCGCATGGCGCTGCCCAACGCGCGCGTGCTGATCCACCAGCCGTACAGCGAGACCGGCCGCGGTCAGGTCTCCGACCTGGAGATCGCGGCCAACGAGATCCTCCGGATGCGCGCCCAGCTGGAGGACATGCTGGCCAAGCACTCGACCACGCCGATCGAGAAGATCCGCGAGGACATCGAGCGCGACAAGATCCTCACGGCCGAGGACGCCCTGTCGTACGGCCTGATCGACCAGATCATTTCCACCCGGAAGATGAACAACGCCAGCGTCCGCTGACGTACTGGTAGGCGCACTGGTAGACGCGGAAGCTGTATCGTCTGCCGCCCCTTGGCACGGTTCGACTTGGAGCACGTCGAAGTCAACCGCGCCAAGGGGGGCCCGAACGGGGGGCCCGGCAAGGTACCGTCGGACATAAGGCAGCACCAGGAGTCGCTGGACCCAGGCGACTCCCAGGCGAAGGGGAAGCACACCGTGGCACGCATCGGTGACGGCGGCGATCTGCTCAAGTGCTCGTTCTGTGGCAAGAGCCAGAAGCAGGTCAAGAAGCTCATCGCAGGCCCCGGTGTGTACATCTGCGACGAGTGCATCGATCTCTGCAACGAGATCATCGAGGAAGAGCTCGCGGAGACGAGCGAGGTCAGGTGGGAGGAACTCCCCAAGCCTCGCGAGATCTACGAGTTCCTCGAGGGGTACGTGGTCGGGCAGGAGTCGGCCAAGAAGGCCCTGTCGGTCGCGGTGTACAACCACTACAAGCGGGTCCAGGCAGGTGAGAACGCCAGCGGTCAAGGCCGTGACGACGCCATCGAGTTGGCGAAGTCGAACATCCTGCTGCTGGGCCCCACGGGCTCCGGCAAGACCCTCCTCGCGCAGACCCTGGCGCGCATGCTGAACGTCCCGTTCGCCATCGCCGACGCGACGGCGCTCACGGAGGCCGGGTATGTCGGCGAGGACGTCGAGAACATCCTGTTGAAGCTGATCCAGGCGGCGGACTACGACGTCAAGAAGGCCGAAACCGGAATCATCTACATCGACGAGATCGACAAGGTCGCGCGGAAGAGTGAAAACCCGTCGATCACGCGTGACGTGTCCGGCGAGGGCGTCCAGCAGGCCCTGCTGAAGATCCTCGAGGGCACGACGGCCTCCGTCCCGCCGCAGGGCGGACGCAAGCACCCGCACCAGGAGTTCATCCAGATCGACACGACGAACGTGCTGTTCATCGTGGGCGGTGCCTTCGCCGGTCTGGAGAAGCTCGTCGAGTCCCGCGCGGGCGCCAAGGGCATCGGTTTCGGCGCCACGATCCGCTCCAAGAAGGAGCTGGAGGCGAAGGACCGCTTCGAGGACGTCATGCCCGAGGACCTGGTGAAGTTCGGCATGATCCCCGAGTTCATCGGCCGCCTCCCGGTCATCACGTCCGTGCACAACCTGGACCGCGAGGCCCTCCTCCAGATCCTGGTGGAGCCGCGCAACGCCCTCATCAAGCAGTACCAGCGCCTCTTCGAACTCGACGGCGTGGAGCTGGACTTCGAGCGCGAGGCGCTGGAGGCCATCGCCGACCAGGCGATCCTGCGCCAGACCGGCGCGCGCGGTCTGCGCGCCATCATGGAGGAGGTCCTCCAGGCGGTGATGTACGAGGTCCCGTCCCGCAAGGACGTGGCCCGGGTCGTCATCACGGCGGACGTCGTCCTGTCGAACGTGAACCCGACCCTGATCCCGAGGGACGCGCGCGGACGCGGCCCGGGCGAGCAGAAGACGGCGTAACGGCAGATCGTTTCCGTACGGACGGACAGCGGAGGGGCCCCGGTCAACAGACCGGGGCCCCTCCGCTGTTGAGACGTGACCGAGGCGTGCGCGCGGTGTCAGGCCTTGACGCGCACATCGGCGCGCAGCTTGGCCGCGAGCGCGGACGCGTCCTCCAGCGAGCTGCCGCCGCCGGTGGCGAGGGCGGCGATGTCGATCGAGATGACATAGCTGAGGGTGCTGTGGTCACCCCAGATGCACACCGGCATCCGTGTCGCCTTGCCGGCTTCGGTGCTCTCGATCTGCTGGCACTTCATGACGCCGTTGTCGAAGCCCGAGGGCGTGAACTCCTGCGGGCTGCCGACCAGTTTGCCGTTGAAGGAGGTGTCCTTCTCCGACTCGGTCCTCATCTTGGTGAACATCGCGTCGACGGCCTTCTCCGGGTCCTCGACCGTGCCGTACACACCGGAGAACATGAGCTTCTTCGCGGTGAGTCCCGACCCCGAGGTGTAGCCCGCGCTGACGTTCTTGGGGTTCTGCACACCCCACGACTGGGTTTCCTTGATCTCCTTGTCGGTCATCTCGTCCGCCGCGTCGCCGCTGTTCTTGTACGTGCCGTCGATCACGGTCGCCGGCGTCGTCAGCTTGTGCGCGCCGTCGTCGGCGATGTCGGAACCGCCGCCCGAACCGCTGCCCAGCACGAACCACGCCCCCACGGCGATGGCGGCCACGACGGCCACGGCCCCGAGGACGATCGCCGTCCGCTTCTTGCCCCCACCCGGCGCCGGCGGCTGCGGGACCCCGTAGGGGGCCTGGCCGTACGGCGGCTGCTGACCGTAGGCGGGCTGCTGGCCGTACGGGTTGGGGGCGCCCTGCGGAGGCTGCTGCGGGTAGCCATAGCCGGGCTGGGCCGGGGGAGCCTGCTGGGGGTAGCCGTAGCCGGGCTGGGGAGCCGCCTGCGGTGGCTGGGGCGGCTGGCCGTACGGACCCGGCTGGCCGTACGGGCCGGGCTGGGCGGGCTGGCCGTACGGTCCGGGCTGCTGCGGCGGTTGGCCGTACGGGCCCGGCTGGTTGTGGCTCATCTCTGGGTTCCCCTCCAGATGCTTATGTGTTCTTGACATCTTTGCGCAGGCCAGGGGCCCGAGTTGCCCCGGGTGCCCCACCGTTACGAAAGAATCGTGTTTCGGGACATGGTGGTGACGCCTCTAAACTGACCGGGTGACCGAGAACGCTCAGCAGCAGCCCACAGCGCCCATCACCGAACTGCCGACCCAGTACGCGCCGGCCGAGGTAGAGGGGAAGCTGTACGAGCGCTGGGTAGAACGGGGTTACTTCGCCGCCGACGCGAAGAGCGAGAAGCCGGCGTACACGATCGTCATCCCGCCGCCGAACGTCACGGGCTCGCTCCACCTGGGCCACGCCTTCCAGCACACGCTCATGGACGCCCTCACCCGCCGCAAGCGCATGCAGGGCTACGAGTCGCTCTGGCTCCCCGGCATGGACCACGCCGGCATCGCCACCCAGAACAAGGTCGAGCAGCAGCTCGCCGAGGAGGGCAAGTCCCGCCACGACCTGGGCCGCGAGGAGTTCGTCGAGCGTGTCTGGCAGTGGAAGGAGGAGTACGGCGGCCGGATCCTGGGCCAGATGCGTCGCCTCGGCGACGGCGTCGACTGGAGCCGCGAGCGGTTCACCATGGACGAGGGGCTGTCCAAGGCCGTCCAGACGATCTTCAAGCGCCTCTACGACGACGAGCTGATCTACCGCGCCGAGCGCATCATCAACTGGTGTCCCCGCTGTCTGACGGCCATCTCGGACATCGAGGTCGACTACCAGGACGACGACGGTGAGCTCGTCTCCATCAAGTACGGCGAGGGCGAGGACACCCTCGTCGTCGCGACGACCCGCGCCGAGACGATGCTCGGTGACACCGCCGTCGCGGTCCACCCGGACGACGAGCGGTACGCGCATCTCGTCGGCAAGCAGATCAAGCTGCCCCTGACCAACCGCACCATCCCGGTCGTCGCGGACACCCACGTCGACCCCGAGTTCGGCACCGGCGCGGTCAAGGTCACCCCGGCCCACGACCCCAACGACTTCGCCATCGGCCAGCGCCACGGCCTGGAGTCGATGACCGTCATGGACGAGCGTGGCGTCATCACCGTCCACGGCCCCTTCCAGGGCCTGGACCGCTTCGAGGCCCGCTCCACGATCGTCAACGCACTGCGCGAGCAGGGCCGGATCGTCGCCGAGAAGCGCCCGTACGTCCACTCCGTCGGCCACTGCTCGCGCTGCAAGACGACCGTCGAGCCCCGGCTGTCCATGCAGTGGTGGGTCAAGGTCGAGCCGCTCGCCCAGGCCGCCGGTGACGCGGTCCGCGACGGTCGCGTCAAGATCCACCCGCAGGACATGTCGAAGCGCTACTTCGACTGGGTCGACAACATGCACGACTGGTGCATCTCGCGCCAGCTGTGGTGGGGCCACCGCATCCCGGTCTGGTACGGCCCCGAGGGCCAGGTCGTCTGCGTCGGACCGGACGACGAGACACCGACCGGCGAGGGCTGGACGCAGGACGAGGACGTCCTCGACACCTGGTTCTCCTCCGGCCTGTGGCCGTTCTCCACGCTCGGCTGGCCCGAACAGACCCCGGACCTCGAGAAGTTCTACAAGACCGACGTCCTGCTCACCGGCCACGACATCATCTTCTTCTGGGTCGCCCGGATGATGATGTTCGGCCTGTACGCGATGGACGGCGAAGTCCCCTTCCACACCATCGCGTTGACCGGCCTCGTCCGCGACGAGTTCGGCAAGAAGATGTCGAAGTCCAACCCCAACGCGGTCGACCCCCTCGACTGGATGGACCGGTACGGCTCGGACGCCGTCCGCTTCACCCTGGCCAAGGGCGCCAACCCGGGCGCGGACGTCCCGATCGGCGAGGACTGGGTCCAGGCGTCCCGCAACTTCACCAACAAGATCTGGAACGCCACCCGCTTCGCCCTGATGAACGGCGCCACCGTCGAGGGCGAACTCCCGCCCGTGGAACGCCTGTCGGCGACGGACCGCTGGATCCTCTCGCGCCTCAACAAGACCGTCGCCGAGATCGACGCGTTCTACGACGACTACCAGTTCGCCAAGCTCAGCGAGTCCCTCTACCACTTCGCGTGGGACGAGGTCTTCGACTGGTACGTCGAACTGTCGAAGACCA
This sequence comes from Streptomyces sp. ME02-8801-2C, assembly GCF_033793965.1. NCBI lineage: Bacteria > Bacillati > Actinomycetota > Actinomycetes > Kitasatosporales > Streptomycetaceae > Streptomyces > Streptomyces sp. ME02-8801-2C. The sequence goes on from NZ_JARAXP010000004.1 coordinate 175,300, forward strand.
CGTTCTTCGCGGGCGGCGAGCAGGCGAAGGTCTCCGGCCGCGTCCTCGGCGAGGTCCTCGACGTGATGCTGCGCGTCCTGCACCCGGTCGTCCCGTTCGTCACCGAGACCCTCTGGACGACGCTGACGGGCGGCGAGACCCTCGTCACCGCCGACTGGCCCAAGGACAGCGGCTTCCGCGACGACGCCGCCGAGAAGGAGATCGAGCTGGTCCAGCAGGTCGTCACCGAGGTCCGCCGGTTCCGCAAGGACCAGGGCCTCAAGGACGGCCAGAAGGTCCCCGCCCGCCTCACCCTCGACGGCACCGCGCTCGCCGCCCACGAGGCGGCCATCCGCCAGCTGCTCCGCCTCCAGCCGGAGGAGGACGGCTTCAGCGCCACCGCGACCCTCCCGGTCGCCGGCGCCACGGTCGCCCTCGACCTCTCCGGCACGATCGACGTCGCGGCGGAGCGCAAGCGCCTCGCGAAGGACCTCGCCGCCGCCGAGAAGGAAAAGGCCCAGGCAGAGGCCAAACTCGCCAACGAGGCGTTCCTGGCCAAGGCCCCGGACAACGTCGTGGACAAGATCAAGACCCGCCTCACCAAGGCGGAAGAGGACATCACCCGAATCCAGTCCCAACTGAACGGCCTACCGCAGGCGTAACCGGTCGTATGAGCGCGACAGGCCCCCGGGGACTTCGATCCCCGGGGGCCTGTCGCGCCCTATAGGGGCGCGGGGAACTGCGCGACCAGCCCCCACCCACCCGCACCCGCCGAACAAACCTCTCCACCCCACTCCGTAGGCACTCTGTCAGTGCCCGTCCGTAGACTGACCCCCGTGAGCGACACCGACCCCTTCGACGAGATCATCGACGCCGAGACCGACCGAGACCCCGACCTCGCGGTCATCGAGGCCGGCAGCCGCACCCTGCGGACGCAGGCCGGCGGCGCGCCGCAGACAGACGTCCCCGGGCGCCCGGCCGACCCCGAGGTCGCCAAGGCGCTGCGCGCGGTCGAGGCCGATCTCGCCACCCGCTGGGGCGAGACCAAGCTCGACCCGTCCGTCAGCCGTATCGCCGCGCTGATGGACGTGCTGGGGGAACCGCAGCGCGCGTACCCCTCGATCCACATCACCGGCACCAACGGCAAGACCTCCACCGCCCGCATGATCGAGGCGCTCCTCGGCGCCTTCGACCTGCGCACCGGCCGGTACACCTCGCCGCACGTCCAGTCGATCACCGAGCGGATCAGCCTCGACGGGGCGCCCATCCCCGCCGAGCGGTTCGTCGAGACATACGACGACATCAAGGCGTACGTCGAGATGGTCGACGCCCAGCAGGAGTACCGGCTCTCCTTCTTCGAGGTGCTCACCGCCATGGCGTACGCGGCCTTCGCGGACGCCCCGGTCGATGTGGCCGTCGTCGAGGTCGGGATGGGCGGCACCTGGGACGCCACCAACGTGATCGACGCCGATGTGGCCGTCGTGACGCCCATCGACCTCGACCACACCGACCGGCTCGGCGAGACGCCCGGTGAGATCGCCGTCGAGAAGGGCGGGATCATCAAGCAGGACGCGACCGTCATCCTCGCCCAGCAGCCCGTCGACGCGGCCCAGGTGCTGCTGAAGAAGGCCGTCGAGGTGGACGCCACGGTGGCCCGGGAGGGCCTCGAGTTCGGCGTCGTGAGCAGGCAGGTCGCCGTCGGCGGGCAGGTGCTGACGCTGCGCGGGCTCGGCGGGGAGTACGAGGAGGTCTTCCTGCCCCTGCACGGCGGCTACCAGGCCCACAACGCCGCCGTCGCCCTCGCCGCCGTCGAGGCGTTCTTCGGCGTCGGCACCCAGCGGCCCGAGCCCCTCGACGTCGACACCGTCCGCAAGGCGTTCGCCTCGGTGACGTCCCCGGGGCGGCTGGAGGTCGTACGCCGCTCTCCGACCGTCGTGCTGGACGCCGCGCACAACCCGGCGGGCGCACGGGCCACGGCCGAGGCGGTGGGGGAGGCGTTCGACTTCAGCCGGCTCATCGGTGTGGTCGGGGCGAGCGGCGACAAGAACGTACGCGGGCTCCTCGAGGCCTTCGAACCGATCTTCGCCGAGGTCGTGATCACCCAGAACTCCAGCCACCGCGCGATGAACGCCGACGAACTCGCCGCCATCGCCGTCGAGATCTTCGGCGACGACCGCGTCCAGGTCGAACCGCGCCTCGACGACGCGCTGGAGGCCGCCATCACCCTCGCCGAGGAGGACGGGGAGTACTCGGGCGGCGGGGTCCTCGTCACCGGCTCCGTCATCACCGTCGGCGAGGCCCGACTGCTCCTGGGGAGGGGCTGACTTCCGTGCGTACGCTCTGTGCATCGACCCTGATCGGCGAGGTGTTCGTCGTGGGTTTCGCGGGCTTGGTCGCCATGAAGGACCCGGACCTGACCGTGAGTACGGTCTGGACGGTCACCGGTATCGCCATGGCCCTGTGCGTGCTGCTCTGCGGCGTGATCACCCGGCCCGGCGGGGTGCAGCTCGGCTGGGCCCTGCAGATCGCGCTGATCGCCTCCGGCTTCATCGTCCCGACCATGTTCTTCATGGGCGCGATGTTCGCCGCCCTGTGGTGGGCGTCCGTGCACTACGGGCGGAAGATCGACGAGGCGAAGGCGAGGTTCGCTGAGCAGGCGGAGGCTGCGGCACGGTAGAGGCATGGTCAGTGCCGGGTGCTTTACTGATGACGCGGTGCCCGGCCCTTCCCCGCCGACGCGGGGGTGGTCCCGGCTTTCCCTTGTGCTCAGCGTATTGCTGATCGTGGTCCCCGCCTGCGCGGGGTTTCGTCCGGAGCGGTCCGGGTGCCGCCCACTCAGTCACACCCGGTAGCCTCAGCCACATCGCAAAACTTTGGCCTGCAAGGAGCCGCACACCATGACCCAGCGCACCCTCGTCCTCCTGAAGCCGGACGCTGTCCGCCGCTCACTGGTCGGCGAGATCATCGGCCGTATCGAGCGCAAGGCCGATTGGCGGATTACGGCGCTGGAGCTGCGGACCCTGGACCGCCCCATCCTTGAGCAGCACTACCAGGAGCACGTGGGCCGCCCGTTCTACGAGCCCCTCGTCGAGTTCATGGCCTCCGGCCCCGTCGTCGCGCTCGTCGTCGAGGGGGAGCGGGTCATCGAGGGTGTGCGCGCGCTCGCCGGTCCCACCGACCCGATCGCCGCCGCGCCCGGTTCCATCCGCGGGGACTACGGCGTGATCGTCCGCGAGAACCTCATCCACGCCTCGGACTCCGAGGAGTCAGCCGAGCGCGAGCTGAAGATCTTCTTCCCCGGACGCGGCTAGATCGTTTCTGAGGGATCGTCACCTCGCTTTGATGCTGACCTGGGACGGCCGCCGAAAACCGGCCGTCCTGTGGCATATGCGCGCCGATCGGGGGAACGCCTACCCCCGAACGCTCGTCTCCAGAAGCGGGACGACGCATCGCATGCTGACAATGGCGAAGACCCTCGCGTGGTGTCCGTGCAGGCGCGACTACGATGTAAGCCTGGCAAGCCTGTACGCCATCGCACCCACTTCGCCGCCCCAAAACAGAGCCATCACACGCTTCACTTGGGAAGGCCAGACGAATCCTGATGGGGAACTCAATGTCGTTCATCGGCCGTGACATGGCTGTCGACCTCGGGACCGCCAACACGCTGGTGTACGTCAGGGGTCGCGGGATCGTACTCAACGAGCCGTCCGTCGTCGCGATCAACACCAATACCGGTGGCATTCTCGCGGTCGGATCGGAAGCGAAGAAGATGATCGGTCGGACGCCCGGCAACATCGTTGCCGTGCGCCCGCTCAAGGACGGCGTCATCGCCGACTTCGAGATCACCGAGCGGATGCTCCGCTACTTCATTCTGAAGATCCACAAGCGGCGGTATCTCGCCCGTCCCCGTGTCGTCGTCTGTGTGCCCTCGGGCATCACGGGCGTCGAGCGCCGCGCCGTCATCGAGGCCTCGTCCCAGGCCGGCGCGCGCCAGGTGCACATCATCGAGGAGCCGATGGCCGCGGCCATCGGCTCCGGCCTGCCGGTCCACGAGGCCACGGGCAACATGGTGGTGGACATCGGCGGCGGCACCACGGAGGTCGCGGTCATCTCCCTCGGCGGCATCGTCACCGCCCAGTCCATCCGCGTCGCGGGTGACGAACTGGACAGCTCGATCATCCAGCACATCAAGAAGGAGTACTCGCTTCTGCTGGGTGAGCGGACTGCCGAACAGATCAAGATCACGATCGGTTCGGCGTACGACCTCGACAACGACGAACACACCGAAATCCGCGGCCGGGACCTGGTCTCCGGCCTGCCCAAGACCGTCGTGATCTCCGCGGCCGAAGTACGCAAGGCGATCGAGGAACCCGTCAACGCGATCGTCGACGCCGTGAAGACCACCCTCGACAAGTGCCCGCCCGAGCTGTCCGGCGACATCATGGACCGCGGAATCGTTCTGACCGGCGGCGGAGCCCTGCTCCGCGGGCTCGACGAACGCCTGCGCCGTGAGACCGGCATGCCCATCCACATCGCCGAGGATCCGCTGGACAGCGTGGCGCTCGGCTCCGGCAAGTGTGTGGAGGAGTTCGAGGCGCTCCAGCAGGTGCTGGACGCCCAGCCGCGCAGATGACGTAACTCTTCGATTCCGCCGTACGAGATGATCTCCTCTCGTACGGCGGATCGTTGATATAGAGGCATAAGCTCCCCCAAAGACCCCTTTTTCATTAACCTTTCGCCCCGAATTCGCCCCGAAAAAACTCTATTGAGGAAGGCACGCCGCCGCACGTGAGGGACACACGAGAGAGCCGGCTGCTCCTGGTGCTGCTGATCGCGATCGCGTTCGCGCTGATCACCGTGGACATCCGAGGCGGGGAGGACTCACCGGTCGACGGTGCCCGGCAGGCCGCGGCCGCCGTCTTCGGACCGGTCGAGGACGGGGTGGCCACCGTGGTCGACCCGGTCGGCGACGCCGTCTCCGCCGTACGCGACTCCGGTGACCGGCACGACCGGCTCGCCACGCTGGAGAAGGAGAACGCGGCGCTCAAGGCCCGTCTCGGCAGCGACGACCGCAACCGCAGCCGCCTCGGCCAGCTCGACAAGATGCTGAAGACGGCGGGCGCCGGACAGTACGGCATCAAGGGCGCCGAGGTCATCGCCATAGGAGCGGCCCAGGGCTTCTCCTGGACGGTCACCATCGACATCGGCGCCAACGACGGCGTCAAGCGCGACATGACCGTCCTGAACGGGGACGGACTCGTCGGCCGCGTCACCACCGTCGGCCCCGGCACCTCGACCGTACTGCTCGCCAACGACCCGGACTTCACCGTCGGCACCCGGATGGAGGGCAGCGACGAACTCGGCTTCGCCTCCGGGCAGGGCGACCGGCCGCTGCGTGTCCAGCTCCTCAACGGCAAGGTTAAGGTCCAGAAGGGCGACCGGCTCGTCACCTTCGGCTCGCAGGCCGACAAGCCGTTCGTGCCCGGCGTACCCGTCGGGTTCGTGTCCCGGGTCGATCCCTCGGGCGGCGATCTGACACGCACGATCTATGTCACGCCGTTCGTCGGCTTCACCAAGCTCGACATCGTCGGTGTCGTCGTCGAGGCCCCGCGCGCCGACCCCCGCGACACCGTCCTGCCGGCCAAGCCGAGGCCGACGCCCACGCCCACGGTCACCGTGACGGTGACACCGTCCCCGTCGGCGGCCGACGGCCAGTACCAGCAAGAGCAGTAGGAGCTGAACTCCCCATGCGTTTCAACCGGATGCTCCTGTCCACCACCCTGGTCGTCGTCGCCATGGTGATCCAGGTGAGCGTCCTCGCCCGCCTCCACCTCCCGGGCGCCGTCCCCGACCTGCTGCTGCTGACCGTCCTCGGCCTGGCCCTGGTGTACGGCCATGTCGGCGGCGCCCTCGTCGGCTTCGGCGCCGGACTCCTCGCCGACCTCGCCCCGCCCGCCGACCACGCGGCCGGCCGCTACGCCCTCGTGCTGTGTGTCGTCGGCTATCTGGCGGGCCTGGTGAAACCCGAGAACGGCCGGCTCAAGTCGGCCACGGGCCCGATGGCCGTCGTGGTCGCCGCCGCGGTCGGCACGACCCTGCTGTACGCCGGTGTCGGCGCCCTCGTCGGCGACACCGCCGCCCGCCATGTCGGCCTCAGCAGCCTGCTGTTCACAGCCGCGCTGTACGACCTGCTGCTCGCGCCCTTCGTCGTCCCCGGCATCATGTTCCTGGCCCGCAGAGCGGAGAACGACCCGCTGGCGGAGGCCAACTCCGCGGCCAAGAAGACCGACATCTCCTCGGGCTGGCTCTCCTCCGGCACCGGCCTGCGCATCGGCAGCCAGCGCGGCGGCCTGAAGGTGAAGGCGGCCCGCTCCAAGGCCGCCCGCGCCGGCCGTATCAAGGGGGTCAAGCGCCTGTGACCGTCCGTCAGTCGAACCCCGACACCCACGCCCACAGCTTGCTCGTGTACTCGTATGCCTCGTACGTCCGTGTTCCGCACGCGCACTGAGAGGCGGAGGCAGCACCAGTGACCAACATTCCCGAGACCGGCCGGACGCCACGCGTCCAGATCCGTCTCGTCGTCATCCAGATCCTCGTCCTCTCCCTCCTCGGCACCCTCGGCGGCCGCCTGTGGTACCTCCAGATCCGTGAGGGGGACGCCTACGCCAAGGAGGCGTCCGGCAACCATGTGCAGCAGGTCGTGCAGCCCGCCGTACGCGGGTCGATCCTCGACGCGCGCGGGGTGCCGATCGCGGACAACGAGACCCGCCTTGTCGTCTCCGCCTCCCGGACCGAGCTGCTGAAGATGAAGGACGACGGCTCCGCCGTCCTCACCAAGCTCGCCGGAGTCCTCGGCATGAAACCCAAGGACGTCAAGGACAAGGTCCGGCTGTGCGACGCCAAGACGCCACAGCCCTGCTGGAACGGGTCGCCGTACCAGCCGATCCCCATCACCGACGAGGCCACCCCCCGTCAGGCCCTCCAGATCCGCGAGCGCTCCGAGGACTTCCCCGGTATCACCGCCGAGCCCGAGGCCGTGCGCCGCTATGCGGGCCCCGGCGGCTCCAACACCGCCCAGGTCCTCGGCTACCTCTCCCCGGTCACCGACGAGGAGATCACCAAGGCGCAGGACACCGACTCGCCCTACCTCCGCTCCGACCAGGTCGGCCGCTCGGGTCTCGAGCGTGAGTACGACAAGGAGTTGCGCGGCAAGGCCGGCGTCACCCGCTACGAGGTCGACAACCTCGGCCGCGTCATCGGCACCGCCGAGGCGGACCCCGCCCAGTCCGGCTCCAACCTCGTCACCAGCATCGACGCCCGCGTTCAGCGGGTCGCCGAGTACGAGCTGAACGACGCGATGAAGGAAGCCCGCAAGGGGTTCGACGACAACACCGGCGAGAACTACAAGGCCGACGCCGGCGCGGTCGTCGTCATGGAGGCCAAGACGGGCCGGGTCGTCGCCATGGCGTCCAACCCGACGTACGACCCGAACGCCTGGGTCGGCGGCATCTCCGCCAAGGACTACGCCAAGCTGACCGGCAAGAACTCCAACTACCCGCTGCTCAACCGGGCGATCCAGGGCCAGGCGGCCCCGGGCTCCATCTTCAAGGCCATCTCCACCGCGGCCGCCGTCGACGCCGGCTACCCCTTCGACGGGAACTACGACTGCTCCAGCTCGTACTCGATCGGCGGCCAGGTCTTCAAGAACTACGAGTCCAAGGGGTACGGCCCGATCAGTCTCGGACGCGCCATCGAGGTCTCCTGCGACACCGTCTTCTACCGGCTCGCCCACCAGGAATGGGCCAAGGACGGCGGCCTGAAGCCGAAGAAGAACGCGAAGAACTGGTTCTACACCACCGCCCACAAGTTCGGCCTCGGCGCCGTGACCGGCATCGACCTGCCCAACGAGGTCTCCGGCCGCGTCCCCGACCGCAAGTGGAAGCAGGACTACTGGAAGGCCAACAAGGCCTCCTGGTGCAAGTACGGCAAGAAGGGCGGCACGTACGCCGAGCAGATCGCGTACGAGAACTGCCTCGAAGGCAACCTGATGCGCGCCGGTGACTCCGTCAACTACTCGATCGGACAGGGCGACATCCTCGTCACGCCGATACAGATGGCGACGATCTACTCGGCGATCTCCAACGGCGGCACCCTGTACGACCCGACCGTCGGCAAGGCCATCGTCAGCCCCGACGGCAAGTCCGTGCAGGCCATCGCGCCCAAGTCGCACGGCAAGCTACCGGTCACCCCGGCGACCCTGAAGGACATGAACGATGCCTTCGAGGGAGTCGTCACCCGCGGGTCGGCGGCCTGGCGGTTCATCGGCTGGCCGCAGAACGAGATCCCGATGCACGCCAAGACGGGTACGGCCGAGGTCTACGGCAAGCAGACCACCTCGTGGTTCGCGACGTACACCAAGGACTACACGATCGTCATGACGATCTCCCAGGGTGGTACGGGCTCCGGAGCCTCCGGCCCGGCGGTCCGCAAAATATACGAGGCTCTGTACGGCGTCTCCCCGGACGGCAAGATCGACAGCCGGAAGGCGCTGCTGCCCACCCCGCAGAAGGGCCTGCCGAAGATCGAGGCGGACGGCTCCATCGACGCGCCGAAGATCAAGCCGTACGTGCCGCCGGTCGAGGCCACCGACCAGACGCTCGCCCTCGCGGCCGGCCAGCTCCCGCCGGCCACGGTCGCGACGGAACGCACGGGCACCAACAGGGCACACCGCAGGCGCGGGCGGAGCGGACGCGGTACGCGGAGTACGCAAAGGACAACGACATGACCGGCGCGAACACCTTCTCCGTCTCCGGCTACGGCCCCGAACGCTCGTCCCTGTCCCGGCTGCTGGCCCGCGACTCGCTGGCCCGCAGGCTGGACTGGCCGATACTGCTGTCCGCGCTCGCGCTGTCCTTCATGGGCGCGATCCTGGTCTACTCGGCGACCCGCAACCGCACCGAGATCAACCAGGGCGACCAGTACTACTTCCTGATCCGCCACCTCATGAACACCGGCATCGGGTTCTGTCTGATGATCGGCACGGTCTGGCTCGGCCACCGCAACCTGCGCAACGCGGTACCGATCCTGTACGGCCTCTCGGTCCTCCTGATCCTCATGGTGCTGACCCCGCTCGGCGCGACCGTCAACGGCGCCCACGCGTGGATCGTGCTCGGCGGCGGCTTCTCGCTCCAGCCCTCGGAGTTCGTGAAGATCACGATCATCCTGGGCATGGCCATGCTCCTGGCAGCCCGGGTCGACGCGGGCGACAAGCCCTACCCCGACCACCGCACGGTCCTCCAGGCACTGGGCCTGGCCACCGTGCCGATGATGATCGTCATGCTGATGCCCGACCTCGGGTCGGTCATGGTCATGGTCATCATCGTGCTCGGCGTGCTGCTCGCCTCCGGCGCCTCCAACCGCTGGGTCTTCGGCCTGCTCGGCACGGGCGTCCTGGGCGCGGTCCTGATCTGGCAGCTCGGCGTCCTCGACGAGTACCAGATCAACCGCTTCGCCGCCTTCGCCAACCCCGAACTGGACCCCGCAGGCGTCGGCTACAACACCAACCAGGCGCGCATCGCGATCGGCTCCGGCGGCCTCACCGGCACCGGCCTGTTCCACGGCTCGCAGACCACCGGTCAGTTCGTCCCCGAGCAGCAGACCGACTTCGTCTTCACGGTCGCGGGGGAGGAGCTCGGCTTCGTCGGCGCGGGCCTGATCATCGTGCTCCTGGGCGTGGTGCTGTGGCGCGCCTGCCGCATCGCCCGCGAGACGACCGAGCTGTACGGCACGATCGTCGCCGCCGGGATCATCGCGTGGTTCGCCTTCCAGTCGTTCGAGAACATCGGGATGACCCTGGGGATCATGCCGGTCGCCGGTCTGCCACTGCCCTTCGTGTCGTACGGAGGATCGTCGATGTTCGCTGTGTGGGTGGCGGTGGGGCTGTTGCAGTCGATCAGGGTGGAGCGGCCGTTGTCGGCGTAGCGCTCCGCTGAAGGGGCGGTGAGGTTGTGGGTTTGGTGCGGCGCCGTGGGGGCTTGTCGCGCAGTTCCCCGCGCCCCTAACGGCAGCCCCACGCCCCTATGGGGGCGTGGGGCTGCCGTCGGAGGCTGATCGTGACTAGATTCGATTCATGGCGGACACAAAGCGGGAAATCGAGCGGAAATATGAATCCGACGACAGCGGGCTGCCCGACCTGACCGGCGTCGCCGGGGTCGCCGGCATCGTCGACAAGGGCACGGCCGAACTCGACGCGACCTACTACGACACCTCGGACCTACGGCTGGCCGCGGCCTCGATCACCCTGCGCCGCCGCACGGGCGGCCACGACGCCGGCTGGCATCTGAAACTCCCCGTCGGCCCCGGCGTCCGGGACGAGATCCAGGCACCGCTCTCCGACACCGTCCCCGGCGAACTGGCGGCCCTGGTGCGCGCCCGGGTCCGCGAGGGGCAGCTCGTCCCCGTCGTCCGGCTGCGCTCCGACCGGGACCTGTGCGACCTCGTCGACGCCGACGGCAGGCAACTCGCCGAGGTCGGCGTGGACACCGTACGGGCGGAGCGGCTGTTCGGCGGCGAGGGCACCGCCCAGTGGACCGAGATCGAGGTGGAGCTCGCCGACGGCGAGGACCAGCGCATCCTGGACAAGGTGGAAAAGCGCCTCCGCAAGGCGAACGTACGGCCCTCGAAATCCGCGTCGAAGCTGGCCCGGGCGCTGGCGGAGACCAAGGGCGCACACCCACGCCCCAAGGACGAACCTGCGGAGCCCGTCACCGCCGGCGACCACGTCCTCGCCTACGTCCGCGCCCAGCGGGACGCGATCGTCGACCTCGACCCCGCCGTGCGCCAGGACGCCGAGGAGTCCGTGCACGACATGCGGGTCGCCACCCGCAGGCTGCGCAGCACCTTCAAGTCCTTCCCCAAGATCATCGACCGGAAGGTCACCGACCCGATCGGCGACGAGCTGAAATGGCTCGCCGGCGAGCTGGGTGTGGGACGCGACCAGGAGGTACTGGCCGAGCGGCTGGACACGGTCCTCGACGACCTGCCCTCCACCCTCGTCCACGGCCCGATCCAGGACCGGCTGGGCACCTGGTCCAAGACCGAATACGGAGGGGCGCGCCGCCGACTGCTAGGTGTGCTGGACTCGCCGCGCTATCTGACGCTCCTTGACACCCTGGACGCCGTGGTCGCCGACCCGCCGGTGCGCAAGGCGGCGGCGAAGAAGCCGAAGAAGCTGAAGAAGGCGGAGAAGGTGCTCGCCAAGGCCGTACGCAAGGACTTCGCGAAGGTGGCCGCGCTGATCGAGGAGGCCATGGAGCAGCCGCCCGGCACCGACCGCGACCTCGGACTGCACGAGGCGCGCAAGAAGGCCAAGCGCACCCGCTACGCGGCCGAGGCGGCGAACCCCGCTCTCGGCAGCCCCGCCAAGTCCCTCACCAAGGCGATGAAGTCCCTCCAGAGCCTCCTCGGCGACCACCAGGACAGCGTCATGGTCCGCGTCACCCTGGGCGAGCTGTCCGCGGTGGCCCACGCGGCGGGCGAGAACACCTTCACGTACGGCCTGCTGTACGGGCGCGAGGAGCAGCGGGCCGAGCAGGTGGAAGCGGCGCTCCCGGAGGAGTGGGAGGCGATCAGGGACTCTATTGACGTGTAGCACCCGCTTTCGCACCCGGCCCGGGCCGATCTTCACGCGGGCGGGGGAGTCCTCCGGGCGGGTTACGCTTGGTGGTCATCCCCCGTCAGCTCACGAAGGTAACGCCGCGATGTCTGCCGAGTCGGTTTTCCCGCAGCTCGAAGCCCTGCTGCCGCATGTGCAGAAGCCGATCCAGTACGTGGGCGGCGAGCTCAACTCCACGGTCAAGCCCTGGGACGCCTGCGACGTCCGCTGGGCGCTCATGTACCCGGACGCGTACGAGGTGGGGCTGCCCAACCAGGGCGTCATGATCCTCTACGAGGTGCTGAACGAGCGCGAGGGCGTCCTCGCCGAGCGCACGTACAGCGTGTGGCCGGACCTCGAGGCGCTGATGCGGGAGCACCGCGTCCCGCAGTTCACCGTGGACAGCCACCGCCCGGTCGGGGCCTTCGACGTGTTCGGGCTGTCCTTCTCCACCGAGCTGGGCTACACCAACATGCTGACGGCCCTGGACCTCGCGGGCATCCCGCTGGAGTCCAAGGACCGGGGCCTCGACGACCCGATCGTGCTGGCCGGCGGCCACGCCGCCTTCAACCCCGAGCCGATCGCGGACTTCATCGACGCGGCGATCATCGGCGACGGCGAGCAGGCCGTGCTCGACATGACGGACATCATCCGCGCCTGGAAGGCGGAGGGCCGGCCGGGCGGCCGCGAGGAGGTCCTCTTCCGCCTCGCGAAGACCGGCAGCGTCTACATCCCGGCGTTCTACGACGTGGAGTACCTGGCCGACGGCCGGATCGCCCGCGTCGTACCCAACAAGTCCGGTGTGCCGTGGCGCGTGTCCAAGCACACGGTCATGGACCTCGACGAGTGGCCCTACCCCAAGCAGCCCCTGGTCCCGCTCGCGGAGACCGTCCACGAGCGCATGTCGGTCGAGATCTTCCGTGGCTGCACGCGCGGCTGCCGCTTCTGTCAGGCGGGCATGATCACCCGCCCGGTCCGAGAACGCTCCATCACGGGCATCGGCGAGATGGTGGACCGGGGCCTGAAGGCGACCGGCTTCGAGGAGGTGGGCCTCCTCTCCCTGTCCTCGGCCGACCACTCGGAGATCGGTGACATCGCGAAGGGCCTGGCGGACCGCTACACCGAGGACAAGATCGGCCTGTCGCTCCCCTCCACCCGTGTGGACGCCTTCAACGTGGACCTCGCCAACGAGCTGACCAGGAACGGCCGCAGGTCCGGTCTGACGTTCGCCCCCGAGGGCGGCAGCGAGCGCATGCGCAAGGTCATCAACAAGATGGTGTCCGAGGAGGACCTCATCCGGACCGTCTCCACGGCGTACGGCAACGGCTGGCGCCAGGTGAAGCTGTACTTCATGTGCGGTCTGCCGACGGAGACCGACGACGACGTCCTCCAGATCGCCGACATGGCGATGAACGTGATCGCCGAGGGCCGCAGGGTCTCCGGCCAGAACGACATCCGCTGTACGGTCTCGATCGGCGGCTTCGTGCCCAAGCCGCACACCCCGTTCCAGTGGGCCCCGCAGCTCTCCGCCGAGGAGACGGACGCGCGACTGACGAAGCTCAGGGACAAGATCCGCGGCGACAAGAAGTACGGCCGCTCGATCGGCTTCCGCTACCACGACGGCAAGCCCGGCATTGTCGAGGGCCTGCTGTCACGCGGTGACCGTCGTATCGGCGCGGTGATCCGCGCGGTGTACGAGGACGGCGGCCGCTTCGACGGCTGGCGCGAGCACTTCTCGTACGACCGCTGGATGGCCTGCGCGGAGAAGACGCTGCCCGACTTCGGGGTCGACGTCGACTGGTACACGACGCGCGAACGTACGTACGAGGAGGTCCTGCCGTGGGACCACCTGGACTCGGGCCTCGACAAGGACTGGCTGTGGGAGGACTGGCAGGACTCCCTCGACGAGACAGAGGTCGAGGACTGCCGGTGGACGCCTTGCTTTGACTGTGGGGTGTGTCCGCAGATGGACACTTGGCCACAAGTAAGTAACAGCGGGAAGAAGCTGCTGCCGCTGACGGTCAAGAAGGACGCTCCGACCAGCGGACACGTGCACTGACGTGAGTGAGGCGTTGCGTCGCATCGTGGAGGCCCTGGAGGACGGCGGCAGCGAGGAAGAGGCTGCTGCTGTCCTGAGGGCGCTTGGGGCTCGGGGTGGGCGACAGGAGCGCGTGCGGGAGGCGCCGAGGACGCCCTTGCCGCCTCCTGGAGGCTCGACGACCGTGCGTTGCGAGGTGGAGTGGGTCTAGCGTGAGGCTGCCGTGAGAGCCTGGGCGGCATGGGGGAAAAGTCGACCGATCAGGCCGTCCGGAGGTTTCTGCCGACGATCCAGGTCGGTGACTCGTGCAGCGGGACGGTTGTGGAGGTCACCCGGTCTGGAGTGTCGGTGGCTCTGGACGGTTTTGCCGCGCATCCTGTGGGGGTCGTGGGGCCGTTGGACGGTCCTTGGGGCCGGCGTTCAGCTGTGAGTATGGAGGTCGGGCAGCGGATCACCGCTGAGGTGATCGCGGTTGATCCGGACGAGGGCCAGGTCTTGCTGTCGACGGCGGCCACCGAGGATCCGGAACTCTGGAAGTTCCTCAAAGGCCTTCAACTCGGCGAGATCCTGTCCGGTACGGTCGCGGCAATCGAAAGCTTCGGCGTGTTCGTCGCCCTGGACGACGGGCCGCGACACCCGGTTTTCCCTGGGGTCGGCTTCATCACCTTTCCCGAGTTGTCCTGGCGGTGGTTCGATGATCCTTCGGATGTGGTTGAAGTCGGACAACGCGTTTCATGCCAGTTCCTGCAGTTCGACACATGGAACGGAGAGGCGCGGCTGTCTCTGCGGGCCTTGCAACCGGATCCTTTTGCGACGTTCGCTGACCGGACCGAGGTGGGGCAGAGCCTGCGGGGGCGGGTCGTCAAGCTGGTCCCGTTCGGCGTCTTTGTTCAGGTTGCCGACGATGTCGTGGGGCTGGTCCACCTGAGCGAGCTCGCACTGACGCCGGTGGAGAGTCCGGAGCAGGTCGTACAGGTGGACGACCAAGTCTCGGTCGTGGTCAAGGCAATCGACGTGGAGAGGCGAAGGCTGACCCTGTCCTGCCGACGGGGTTGAGGCTGTTCTGGTGCGGGCTGCGACCGCAGTTCGACACATGGCCACAACTGAGCGACAGCGGGAAGAAGCTGCTGCCGCTGACGGTGAAGAAATCGGCTCCGACCAGCTGAAACGGGCGCTGACGTGAGTGAGCCGCTGCGTCGTATCGCCGATGCCCTGGCGGAGGCCAGTGAGGAAGAGGCTGTAGTCGTGCTGGGCGCACTCGGCGTTCCGGGGCGGCAGAAGCGTGTGCGGGATGCCCCCAGGACGCCGCTGCCGCCGCCTGGGGGCTCTTCGAGCATCCGCTGTGAGGTGGAGTGGGTCTGAGGGGCGGAGAAGCCTTCAGAGCACGCTGTCGTTGTGCGTGAGCGGTTCAGGGGAGGCTCGTGCTGCGCGCCGCTGGGCTGGTACGCCGAACCGTCCATCTCCATGGGTGAGCGTGCCGCTGACCGCTTCCGGTGTCTCCGTGTGTGGATCAGTGGCCGTCACGATGCTTCGTGGCCGAGGTGAGCAAGGCCCTCGATCGAGCTGAGGCGTCTATGGAGGTCGGAATCTGGGCCGGGAGTGCTGGTCAGTAGGAGCACCTGGACGGATGGGTGCTCAGGGGCGTAGAGGTCGTCCTGGTCGTCATCACCGGGGATGGCGTTGGGCTGGATCTCGATGGGGCCGCAGGGACCGTCGGCAACGTCGTAGGCACCCCGGTAGTCGCTCTCGCGACCGGTGAAGGTGACTTCGAGGAGATCGCTGACGAGCCGGACCAACTCGCTCGTCGTGTGGGCGTTCGTGCCGTAGATGGCGTGCTCGGTCATCGGCTGACCTTATGCCGGGCGGTCGGGGGCACTGTCTCGGGCCCGGTGCGAGAACTGGTGTGTCCGCAGTTCGACAGGGGGCCGGTCGCCCGAGAGGCCCTGAGAACGCCTCTGCCGTTGCCTGGGGACTTCTTGGGTATCTGCTCTGATGTAGGAGCGGCTTTGAGACGCAGAGGGACGCTCAGACGCTGTCGCGGGACCGTTGCTCCTCTCTCTGAGGCAGGATGGAAGCTCTGAGCTACACAAGTGGGGGTGCAGTGGAAGAGAGCCGCAGAGAGAACAACATCCATAGCCTCGCAACGCCTCAGACCAACAATGAGGCTAGCGGTGGTACTTTCCATGGTCCAGTGATCATGGGTGGTCAGGTTCAGTTCGAGTTGCCTCATCAGAAAGTGCGGAGCGGAACTCGGCTGGGGGCGCATGATCAGATGTTTTCTCACGGAGAGTGGGTTGATCTTGCGTACGACCCCGTACCCGATGCTGGAACTGGTGACTACGCAGAAGACCTTCGTGCGGCCGGGTTTAATTCCTGGTTCGCTGCGAATGGTTTTGCGGACGAAGTCCACAGTAACCGTGCCCATGACCTGTACCTGCCTCTGAACTTGGTCGTCTACGAGCGCCACGATCGCGTGCCCCGATTCGCTCTCCTGCTGACAGGAAACGCAGAGGGGGCTGTGCTTACCGCCTACGCAGCGGCCCTTCCCGACGTGATGAGTTTGCTCGCCCAGTGGACGCCCACTCTGAGACTGCTCGCTCAGACAGACCAGATTGCAAGCTCAATGCGAAAGTAAGTTGACGACGCAGAAGCACCCCATCCCTCCCTCGGCCTCATAACGCGTCAGAAGGTCCACAGGCCGCCTGACTGTGGGTTACGGTCATGAAAGCTGTCCGACGGTTGAGTAACTCCTTGCTGCGCCTTAGGTTTGTGGCGCGTTAGAAGACGATCCCGGGCTGTCAGAGAAAGTGACTCCTGAGAAGTCTCGTCCCTGTATCACTGGCCCATTAAAGGTGCCCCCGCTGATTGTGTTAGTTACCTCCCCGTTGCTCACCCCGACGGATTTAGCCTGCTCATACCATCGGTCGAGTTCGATACGGAAATGAGAGTCACTTGCCGCCCGCGCAGCCAAGGCAACGCTCAGAGCTTGTGCACATGCTGGATCGGTTGGTGCCTGCTCCAGCCTCCGCAGCTCTAGCTCCCCAGAACTCACGTCTGACGAATCTGATGGGGCTTCTTCTCGCCGGAAGGGACGACGTACCAGGCCGGTCAAGGTAACCCAAGCCTGACGCCCAACCTCGCCCCCAGCACCACCCGCTAGAGCGATCAGTATCGCCACTGAAACTGGATCCATCCGCACTGCCCTCCTCACTCGTTCGCATCCCCGCAGAAGGATGCCGCCGCCATGCTACCGGTTTCGGGTCTTGCCGAAGAAAAAACAGAGCCGATGACACGGTTACTGCAGACCCACTCCACTATTTGGGATGGAACAGCTCCTGCGCCATTTCGAAGTAGGCACGAGATTTCTCCTGATTACCTGCGTCACGCTCAAGGAACGACAGATTAAGGAGAGTCACCCCCTCGCCATGAGGGTCGTGGCTCTCTCGGTAGCAGACTCTGGATTGCTGCAAAATATCGCGCGCATTCTGGAAATCACCCATTGCGGTGTGAGCACTCCCAAGATTCATCAGGGTGACAGCCAGCCCGTGTTGGTCCCCGACGCTCTTATACATGGCGACTGCTTTTTTGAAGTGTCGGAGTGATTCCTCGATATTTCCCAATTGTGAGAAGGTTGCAGCGAGCCCTGAGTGGCCTGAGGCCTCCTTTCGACGGTCCCCGCTAAGTTGATGGTAGCGAATTGACTCACCATATGCTTTGGCGGCTTCAGCGAGTCTTCCAGACTCTCGGTAAGTGTTGCCGAGATTTGTCAGAGCTGTTCCGACATGAAGAGGATTTCCCATGGCTCGCCCCAGAGTGAGGGCGCGTTTTAGTGGAGCGATACCCGCCGCTGGTCCGTCCGTCTGCCTTAGTGCTGCGCCCAGGGCGATCAAGATGTCGCACTCCACTTCGCGGTTCCCTGCCATCCGGGCAAGCTTGGCTCCTTCTGTGAGCGGGGTGATTGCGTCACCGAATCGCCTCACAGTTGAGAGCGCAAGTCCTAAATGGTTCAGAGACCTCGCCTGCCAGTCAACGTTTTCGATTTGTCGCGCAGCGCGTAGGGCAGTGCTGGCGACTTCGATCACATCCGCTACTCTCCTGCGGACATCTAGATACAAGCCAAGATGCATGGAGATGTAGTAGACGCTTTCAAAGGATTCTTTCCTCTCTGCTAGACGAATCGCAGCTAGGAGGTTATCTTCCTCGACCCGGAACCATTCGAGCGGCTCGCCGCGCCTATCGCGAAAACGCTGACCTTCCGCTTTCGACGCCCTATCTCTAAGGATCCAATCGGCCGACTCGGATGTGGTCGAATAATAGTCGAGCAAGCGGCGTATGGCCTGATCTCTCCCATCCTCCTTCTCCTCCGCAGCACCCTTTTCGTTTGCGTAGATTCGCAGCAAATCGTGAAGGCGCCAGCGTCCCCACTCTTGCCCAACTTCAATCAGATGCGCCCGGTTGAGAGATTCTAGTATCCGGCCAGTAGTGCGCAATTCAAGATTGCTAAGACGCGAGACAGCTTCACCCGACACGTCTGGTCCGGCATTAATTGGAAGTAGGCGGAAGAGGTGAGCTTGATCCTTAGGGAGGCGTCGGTAGGACAAATCAAAGGCCGCGCGAAGTGCCCGCTCTTCTCTTGTGAGAGCGTCTAACCTCGAATGGGCGTCGGTCAACTCATCGACTAGTGACTTAATCGGACGATTGGATGAATCCGCAAGTAAGGCCGCAGCGATCTGTAGCGCCAAGGGAAGAAATCCGCACAGCTCTGCCACTCGAAGCGTTTCCGCTGACTCTCGCTGCACTCTGATGTCCTTGGTGCCTCTGTGTCGTCGAATTACCGCTCGGATGACCTCGACCGCAGATTCAGGTTGCAGCACGCCCAGGTCATAGAGTTCTGCATCAATGGATAGTGTGTGCCGCGAGGTAATCAAAGCGGCGTTTTTGCCATCGCTAGGGATGAGATGAGAGGCCTGGTCGACAGAGTCTGCATTGTCGACAATGACGAGGATGCGTCTGCCGTGTTCGGCGTAAGACCGCAGTACGGATCGGTACATTCTCGCGCGATCTTGCGTCTCGTCGGGAACGATCTCCGGTGGTAGTCCGAGTGAATTCAGAAGACTACCAAGAGCCTCCCGTGGCTCTACCCTGCGCTCGGCATCGTATCCAGATAGATCAATGAATAATGCGCCGCCAGGAAACCAATCTTTCTCGCCTAAAACGCTATGGGCGACTTGCAGCGCAAGTTCGGTCTTGCCAACTCCAGCCATTCCTGTCACGGCAATCACGGCCTCATTTTGAAGCGTCGATGGGTGCAAGCTCGCAATAATCTCTCCAACTTCATGACTGCGCCCTTCGAATGTAGAAGAGCGGCGGGGCAGACCGCCTAGAGCGGGGCTCACCGTTGGCGGCAACTGAATGGTCGTGTGCTGCCCTTGAATTACAGCACCGAAGAACACTCCGTCTTTGATCTCGTTGTGCATTACAACCCCTTCGTAGCCGCATCCATAGAGCGCGATGGTATCGATTCTGCTCCCGCCGCGGCCTCGCAAGCCCTGGCTGGCAGCGACATTCACGCTGCCCGTTCTCGTGTGCCGTGGTGCTGTCTGGGTACGGTCGTGGTCGTGTCCGGTGCACGTCGGGTTGGTCACCCGCGGGCGTGCGCTGGTTGATCGCGCGTGACTAGGGGAGCTGGTACGGGCATGGCGGTTGACGCTGCTCGATCGGATGAGGGGTTCACGTCGGGGAGGGCTACGCGGGTGATGGTGGCCGCGTGCCGGGCGGCGGGGCTCGATGACGGGGGCGCGGAGTTGATCCGGCTCGGTGAGAACGCGTTGTTCCGGTTGGCCACGGCCCCGGTGATCGTGCGTGTGGCTCGCGGGCAGGAGTGGCTGCCCAGGGCGCGTGTAGAGGTGGCGGTTTCGCGGTGGCTGGCGGAGGAAGGGTTCCCTGCCGCGCGCATCGTTGAGGATCTTGAGCAGCCGCTCGTGATCGAGGGGCACCCGGTGACGTTCTGGCATCTGATCGTTGAGGGTGATCGGAAGGCGACCTACGGGGAGTTGGGGGGCATCCTGCGGGACCTGCACTCGCTGACGGTGCCGGAGGGGCTTGAGCTGCCTTCGTTTGATCCGTTCGACAAGCAGGAGCTGCGGCTGGACCGGGCCGTGGTCTCGCAGGACGACAAATCCTTCCTGCGTAAGCGCTGGTATGAACTGCGCGACAAGTACGCTGAGTTGACGTTCGAGACTCCCAAGGGTCCGGTGCATGGTGATGCCCACGTGCAGAACCTCATGGTGGACGATCAGGGGAAGGTGATCCTGATCGACTTCGAGGCTTTCTGTTTCGATCATCCTGAGTGGGATCTGATGGTCACGGCGGTGGAGCATCACAGTCTTGGGTGGCAGACCGATGAGCAGTACGCCGACTTCGTGGCCGCGTATGGGCGGGATCTGTACGACTGGCACGGGTACGAGACGTTGCGGGGGCTGCAAGAGTTCGGCATGACGACGTGGCTGATGCAGAACGTGCAGGAGGATAAGAGGACGGCTGCTGAGTATGGCCGGCGCATCGCTGGCCTGCGTAATGACGATGCGCCTCGGGACTGGCGGCCCTGGTAGGGGTTACTCGTCGTCCTCCAGGCGGGCAAGTGCATCGCGGACCTGGTTGTTGAAGGCGGCCACAACTGGGTTCGTCGTGTGGGTGCTCACCTCGGCCTGGAAGTCGGTCACGTAGCGCTGGAAGCGGGTGGACTGGAGGGTGTCGCCGCCGTCCACGGCCAGGCTGGCTGTTGTGACGGCGGCTTCCAGGTCACCGTTCAGGAGGTGGCTTTGGGCGAGCACCATGCGGCAGAAGCCGAGGGTGCGGGCGTACTTCGGGTCGGTGTCGTCGACTGCGCGTTGGGCTGCTGTCACGGACTCCCGGCGCATTTTGAGGTCGCGGAAGCAGTGGCAGATTTCTCCCATGAGTTCCGCGGAGTCGAAGTAGCCGAGCCACGTGGGGTCTTCGGCGGTGTCTGCGCGTTCGAAGTAGCGTTCCGCTTCGTTCATCGCGCGTCCGGCGCCGATCGGGTCGCCTGCGTTGGACAGTGCGCGGGCCTCCATCGCGGAGTTCAGTGCCATCGCTCGTGGTGTGGCTCGGCCTTTGGCGCCCTCGACTGCAGCACGCGAGAGCCGGATGGCTTGGGCGTGGTTGCCGAGGTAGTTGGCCTGGTGGCTGAGGTTGCCGAGGATGCGGGCGCCGAACATGCGGTCGTCGATGACCTGGGAGAGGCGGAGTGTGGAGGTGAGGTAGCGGTGGGCGAGTCGGTGGTTTCCGGTGTCGTACGCGGTCCACGCAAGCAGCTGGGAGACTTCGGCGGCGGCGCCGAATAACGCTGTACCCACCTTTTCGCTGTAGCTGGCGTCCAGCAGGGGCAGGACTTCGTGGCGGAAGTAGTGGCGCAGTGCTTTGTGGCCGTGGCCTCCGCCGTACTTGAAGTCGAGTTGCATGAACATGCTGGCGGCGTCTCTGATCGCGCGTACGTCCCGCATGCCGATGCGTTGGCCGGCGGGCTTGTCGGCCTGGATGCCGTCGGGGCGCGCGATCATCCATGACAGGACAGCGGAGTTGAGGTCGGCTTCCGCAACCGTCAGTTGGTCGGATGCGGGGGCTTCGGCGCGCTGGTCGGCCAGTTCTGCCAGCATCGACAGCACATCGGGGACCGTGCCGGGGTAGCCAACCTGCTGCGGGGTGCTTGGACGCGAGTGATCGAAGAAACCGAGATCGCCCGGTGTGATGCGGCGGCCCAGCTTGGCGGAGAGTGCGTCCGCCATGATCGCCGCTGTCTGCGGCTGGATACCGGAGCCGTCCCGCCATCGCTGCACGGCGACGTGGGTCGTCCCGAGACTCACTCCTCGCTGGGCAGCGGTGTCCTGCATCCGCTTCGCGAGACCCTTGTTCGAAACTTGCGCCTCGCCCATGACGGCGATCAGCTGTGTGTTCGGCTCTCGGCTCATGCTCCCCTGCCAACCCGAGAATGACAGCGAGTGTCCATCGTGTCACAGCAGTCTCGTCTTGGGGGGTTCATTGGTGAACCCCCCTTGCGCTGGCCGGTGTTCACGTGAACCCCCTGGTGAACGCTCCCGCCTGCGCTTCGTGCGTCGTTCACTGGTCGGCACAGATCGACGGGCCACAGGGCCTGTCAGTGCTCGGGAGGGGACGCGGTGGAAGCACAGCAGAGCAGACACGCAGCGAATACGGCGGCGGTGGGTGCTCCGCGTCGTTCGATTCATGATCCGGCAAACGGACACTTCCGGGCTCTGACGCTCTTTGCTGAGTCGCCGGACTGCGTCAAGGCTGCGCGGGACATGGTCGGCTCGTACCTCACGACCTGGCACCTGGAGCACGCGGTGGACGACGCACGGCTCGTCGTATCGGAACTGGTCGGCAACGTCGTTCATCACGCGGTGCCGGACAACCGGCTGGCCCTGCCTGGATCCGGGCGGCGCATCGACGTGTCGCTGATGACCTATCCGGAAGTGCTGGTCATCGGGGTCTCGGATGAGGACTCGACGCAGCCGGACCTCCCGGCTGGTGAGTTCTTCTCGCCCGATCTTGCGGGCAGTTTCTCCGAAGCGTTGCTGCCGGACCGGGGACGTGGGCTGCTGATCGTTCAGCGGCTGGCGGACGCGGTGTGGTGGTCGCCGGGGGTCAGGGCCGGCAAGACGGTGTGGTGCCGTCTGGACCTCGACCGTCTATGGGCTGAGAACTCGGCCTGACCGACCCCGGGTCGCCGCCCCGTTCTGCTCCCTCGCGATCGGGAGTGGACGGCGATCCGGTCAACGGCCGGAGTCTGACCAATCCGGCCAAGGGGCGCGGCTCCTCGGAGTTCCGGGAGCTCCCCTCCCATACCGGGGGGCCGCGCTTCACAACCTCATACCGAGACCGGACCACCCCCTCGCCTGGCAGCTATCGGGGTGGTCCGGGAGGGGACGCGACGGTCCCCGGTGCCTGATGGTACCGGGGCCGTCGCGTTGCGTCGCTTCTGGCCCTGGAATCAACGGAGTTGATGATCCATTACCTGCAACAGGGCTGAGGTGAACAGGCGTGAATGACTCGGGTGAGGACTGGATCCATGACGGCTTGGACGATGTGGCGGGCACGGATTCGGGACTGTGGGTGTCCGGCGTCGACTACATCGCGGGCTGGCGTGAGGCGCGTGAGGCTGCCGACCGGCTGAACCGTGCGCTGCTCGGTACCGGGTTCGAACTGTCGGCCGTGCGCGCGGTCGCCTCGGTGGACGAGAGCGGGTGTGGAGTCGTTCGGCTTGCGGGCTGGCCGGATGCCGTCAACAGGCTCGCCGCGCTCCTGGAGTCGGTGGCATGAAACGCCCTTTCGCTGATGAGTGGCGCGGGTGGCCGCGTCGCCGGCCGCAGAGACTTTGGGCGGGAGCTGCCATGGGGCGAGTGAACAGGGGGCCTTACGCTCGCCAGCGGATCGGGCAGTCCTTGGAGCTGCCCGCAATAGCCCGATCGGCCCCCTGTTCTTCGAGGCTCGCCCCATGGTGGCTGCCTAAAGTCTCGGAGGCCGTCGACCCCCGGCCCACCACACCCCGGCTGGGAACGGCCGGTCGACGCTCTGATTCCTCCGGCGTGCTGCGGTGTGGGGCGGCTGGCGTCCGGACGGGATCGGCGGCCACGCCGCACGCCCGGCCGGGGCGGCCGGGCGCCCCGGCGCGCCGCAGGCGCGCCCTTGAGGAAGTGAAGGCTGTTTCGACCGATGACCGTTGGGGCTCAGGCGCGGGCGCGTCGTGCGGGCTGTTTGTCGGCGGTGATCCGGTAGGCGAGTTCGGCACGGTCCGCCCCGGTGCGCAGTTCTTCGAGGATCAGGGGGCGGCCGTCGGTGCCGTGCGTGACGCGGGCCAGGTGCAGGACCGGGATCGCGTCCGGCAGGCGGAGCGTGGTCCGCTCGTCGGGAAGCGGCATACGGGCCCGGACCGTCTCGGACCACGTCAGCTTCTGTCCGTCCTGGGTGAGCAGTCCGTAGATAGCTGCCAGGTGCGTGGAGGGCTCCTCGGCGAGCGTCGGGATGGCCTCAGCGGTCGTGAAGGGGATCAGCGTGCGGTGCATGGCGCGCGTCCCGGAACCTGGGTCGATCAGGAGGCGGTCGCATCCGAACAGGGCTTCTTCCGCGCCGAGTTGGAGGAGTCGGCCGGTGTCCTTCGTGGTGCGTGTGCGGTAGGCGGCCGGCTCCTCGGCCTCGTCCCAGACATCGCCGCCCGGCATCACGAACGTGCCCTCGGTGGTACGGGTGATGCGGCGTTCGAGGGTGAGGGCGGGCTGTCCGCTGGAGCGAACGAAGCTGCCTTTGCCGTGGCGGACGTCGATCAATCCTTCCGAGCGCAGGGCGGCAATCGCGTTGCGGACGGTGGGGCGGGATACGCCGTAGCGGGCCATGAGCTGGGCCTCGGACGGCACCAGGGAATCAGGCGGGAACTCGCCCGCCAGGATGGCTTCCCTGATGGCGGCGGCCACCTGCTGGTAGAGGGCTCCGGGGCGCTGGATCTCCGACATGGCGGCATCTCCGGGTTCAGGTCGTAGTCACGTCGCACGCGCGACATCACTCGTCAGCATAAGTAGTTGCGTCCTCGCCGTACAGCACTTCATAGTCATCACTCGTAAGGACAAGTGACGTCTGAATATGTCAGGCGTTCCGACTGGCCAAGGAGGCCAACGACATGCAGTCCATTCCCGTGGACACCGGGCGGCTCGGCGTACTGCGCTGCGCCATCGCCCCCGAAGTGAAGATCAGCAACCAGGAGACACAGGAGATCAAGAAGGACCGGGACGGCAACCCCGTCTACACCGTCGCCGTCACCGTGCGCCAGGACCGGCGGCGCATCTCCGTCATCGAGATCGCCGTCACCGGCGAACCCAAAGGCATCGAGGAAGGCATGATCCTCAAGGTCACCGGGCTGACCGCCTTCATGTGGGCGATGGGTGACCGGCACGGCGTCAGCTTCCGCGCCGACGCCGTCACCCCCATCTCCGGCGCCTTAAAGGCCGGTGGTGCGTGATGACCGCCATCCTCTCTCTCACCCTCGCGCTAGTCGTCCTCGTCTGGGTGCTGGGCGGCGGTGATCTGCTGCGAAGGCATCGCCCGGTCTGGCACTGGTACCTCGCCGGATACCCGGCCGCTGCCTGGCGGGTGGTGTTCACCTGGCGCAAGATCGCGATGCTCACCGACCTGGCCGTGTCCCGCCGTCCGCCGCGCGGGCTCCTCGGTGACCTGGTCGTCAAGGGCGATCCGCTGCGGCCGGTGGCACCGAAGATCTCATTCCCTCGTCCGACGCGTGCCGGGCTGAGCGTGGTGGTGCGGCTGCACGCGGGCCAGACCCCCGCCATGTACCTGAAGGCGGCCGATGCCCTCGTACACGCGTGGAAAGTTCACGCGGTGCGGGTCACCTCACCAGAACGGGGACTGGCGCTGCTGACAGCGACGGCCACCGATCCACTGCAACGCCCCGGCCTGGCCACCGCCCCGCCCGCCCTGCTCTCCGCCCTCATCGGCGTCCTGGAGAGCGGCGGCGCCTGGGTGATGGATCTCCTAGTGGTGCCGCACTGGCTGATCGCCGGCGCCACCCGGTCGGGCAAATCGACCCTGCTGGCCCGGCTGATCACCCAACTCGCCCCGCAACCCGTCGCCCTGGTCGGCATCGACTGCAAAGGCGGCATGGAACTCGGCCTGTTCACCCAACGGCTCAGCGCACTGGCCACGAGTCGCCGTGAGGCGGTCGCCGTGCTCACCGCGCTCGTGGTCGACATGCAGGACCGGATGAGCGTCTGCCGGATGGCCGGCGCCCGCTCCATCTGGGAACTGCCCGTCAGGTTCCGGCCCGTACCGGTCGTCGTGATCGTCGACGAGATCGCGGAACTCTACCTGTCCGACGGCCGACGCGAGAGCAAAGCAGAAGCCGAACAGTGCTCCACCCTCCTGCTACGCCTGGCCCAACTCGGCGCCGCCCTCGGCATCCACCTGGTCGTCGCCGGCCAACGCGTCGGCTCCGACCTCGGCCCCGGCGTCACCGCACTGCGCGCGCAACTCGGCGGACGCATCTGCCACCGGGTCAACGACCCCGGCACCGCCGAAATGATCCTCGGCGACCTCAACAAAGACGCCGTGGCCATCGCCCAGACGATCACCGCTCAGGAACAGGGCGTCGCCGTGTGCACCGGACCGGACGGCGACTGGAACCGCGCCCGCTCCCACCTCACCCCCACCCAAGAAGCCATAGCGGTCACCCGTAAGCACGCGGGCCTGGTGCCCGAACTGCCCACCGTCACCCGCGCACTCGCCGCCCTCGAAGGAGACTCCCAATGATCAGCACAGGTGCCGCCGTGTCCCTCGTCGTGGTCTTCGGGATCATCACCTTCCTCCTCGTCCGCGCCCGCGACGTCCGCGCCTGGGAAGCCGTCTGCATCGCCCTGTTCGGCCTCTACCTCGGCCAGACCCCCGTCAGCCTCACCATCAACGGCTTCGTCACCTGGGTCCTCAGCGGCTTCTCCCACTTCTAGACCACGCAGGAAGGGACATACGGCCATGCCTATGCGCCGCGTGAGATGCACCGTCTGCAAGGGCGACGGAGCACGCAAGACCTGGACCGGACGGTTGCGCCGCTGCCGCGTCTGCCGGGGCACCGGAACCATCCGCTGAACCCACCAACCTGCCAACCGCCCGACCGCACAAGGAGTGATCCCCATGACCCACACCCCGCCACCCACCCACATCCGTGCCGCTGCGGCGGCCCACCCCGGAAGGTCACCACCATCACCCCGGACCACCCCACCCCGGCCGACAGGCGCGCCGTCCTCGACCGCGCGGCGCGCCTGCGCCACCTCCCCGAAACAGACCGAGACGCACTCCGCATCGCCCAACACCCCCAATTCACACGCTGGCTGGAGCAGATCACCGCTACCGGCGGCTGCGCCCACCCGATCCACCTCTCCGGGTCGACCACGACGCTGGATACGGCAACGGGCGAGATCCTCCGCCACTACGACACCCGCACCGAACCCGGCGAACGCCTCTCCGTCCGCTGCCGCAACCGACGCGCGAGTGTCTGCGCCCCCTGCTCCCGACTCCACGCGGGCGATACCTTCCACCTCGTCCGCGCGGGCCTGATCGGCGGCAAGAACATCCCCGCCACCATCCGCAACCGCCCCCGCCTCTTCATCACTCTGACCGCGCCTTCGTTCGGGCCGGTCCACCGTGCCGGGAACGAACGTTGCCGACCGCGCCGCGACGGCGGAACCTGCGACCACGGACGTCCCCTCGGCTGCGGCGCCGTCCACGCCCCGGATGCTCCGGCCGTCGGCCAACCCCTGTGCCCCGACTGCTACGACTACAGCGCCCATGTGCTGTGGCACGCGCACGCATCGAAGCTGTGGGACCGGTTCGTCATCGACGTCCGCCGCCGCCTCGCCTCCTCAGTCGGCCTCGTACAGTCCCGCTTCGCCGACCACGCCCGACTGTCCTTCGCCCGCGTCGCCGAATACCAGAAACGCGCGGCCGTCCACGTACACGCCGTCGTCCGCCTCGACGGCCCAAACGGACCCGATGACGAACCCCCGGCCTGGGGCACTGCGCAACTGCTCACCGACGCCGTACGAGCCTCCGCCGGACGGGTCCTGGTCCACACCCCCTACAGCCCGGCCGTGGGCGAGCTGGCCCTGCGCTGGGGCGTCCAGGTCGACGCCCGTCAACTGCACACCGACGGCGACGGCCCCGACGACGACGCCGTGGCCGCGTACGTCGCCAAGTACGTCACCAAAGGCGCGAGCGAGACAGGCGCCGGCACCGACCACCCCCTCACCACCAGGGACGACATCGACGCCGCACCCGTCAGCGAACACGTGCGCACCCTCATGCACACCTGTTGGCGCCTCGGCGGCCTCCCCGAGTACGAGCCGCTCCGCCTCCGCGCCTGGACCCACACCCTCGGCTACCGCGGCCACATCCTCACCAAATCCCGCGCCTACTCGACCACCTACGCAGCACTCCGCGCCGAACGCGCCCACCACGTCGGCCACGCCGACATCCCCGACACGGTCACCGAACGGAACTGGCGCTACGTCGGCTCCGGCCACACCCCAGGTGCCGCACTCATCGCCGCCGGAATCGCCGAAGACATCGCAGAGTCTCGACGACTCGGCTCAGAAGCGAGACAGGAAGGGGGTGGGGCCGATAGCCGCGCTCCCCGCCCCTGAGTCTCGGAACCCGTTGCGCCCGGCCGTACCTCACGGTTCGGACGAGAAGCACACGAGCTTGATCGAAAGCGAGATCGTGATCGTGGACGAATACGGCAACGAGACACCGTTCGACCCGGAGTTAGGGTTCGAGTGAGACGAGAAGCCGCCTCCCCATACATCTCGGGGAGGCGGCTTCCTTGTGTGCGTCGGCTGGACGCCGTCAGAAGGCTTCCGCGAAGTCGTCCTCTCGGATCACCAGACGCTCGCGTACGTCCTTGGGGATCAACAGTCGGAGGTGGACCTTCGGGGCCCGCACCTTCGGCACCTTCGTGCGGGTGACCTCGCACCGGATGCCGACTCGGTACAGGTCGGCGGCCATGGCTTCCATGCCGCCTTCCTGCCAGTGCTCTCGGAAGGTTTTCCCGCCATGGACGTGGACCCATCGGTCCTTCGCCGTCTCGGGGTCGACGGCTTCGAGCTCTCCAATGAGCTTGTCGAGCGTCGCCTCTGCCTGCTCCTTCGTGAACCGGTTCTTCGTGTACCGGCCCTCGGGTTCGAGCTCCTTCATATAGAGGGCGATGGACTCCTGGAGACGCTTGACCTCCCGCCGGACTTCGGCGCCCTCGGCGTACTGGCGAACCTGCACGGGGAAGTCCCCGAGGACCTGCAGTACGTCTTCCACTAGGCGCTCGTAGACCCGCTCGGGGTTGGGTGCGCCGAGCCCTCCGCTCTTGCAGTTGCGGCACCGTAGGTAGTGGTAGGTCCCCCATGTGTTGTTCGTGATCTGCACAGTCATGTTCGTCTTGCACTCGGCGCACAGGAGGACGCCGAGGAACTGAGTTGCTCCGCCGACACGACGCGGAGGTTGGTTCTTCTTGCGCTTGTCGAGAGCGGCACCGAGGGTCTCGAACTCCTCCTCGGTGAAGATGGGGGGAGCGACCCTGATCGGCTTGCCGTCCTTGCCGAGGATCGTCTTCGAGCGCCGTTGTCCTCCCTGCTTTTCCTCTTCTACTCGGTGTCCGAGGAGCGCAGGGTTACGGAGACGGCGGTGCAGCGTTGCCACGGTGAGTCCCTGGCTCATGAGACCGGACCGCTTCAGGCAGCGCACCATGAACCGGGCGGAGCGTCCTCGAAGCGCCATGCGCCGAGCCCAGTGCAGTGCCTTGTGCGCCTCGGGCTCGATGACGAGACCGACTTTCCCTGACGCGTCCTCGCCTGTGACGTATCCGTACGTCGGCTTGCCGATGATCCATTCTTCCTGCGTCTTCGCGTAGTCCCACAGGCTCGTGACGCGGGTGGAGGTGTTGGCCGCTTCGATCTCGGCGATGCCGCCAATGATCGTGACCATGATCTTTCCGGCGGTCGTCGTGAGATCAAGGCTGTCGTTCTTCGAGACCAGATTCTTCCCGCGCTTCAAGCTCCACTCGATCATCGTCGAGAGATCGGAGAGGCGACGGACGAAGCGGTCCAGCTTCCAGAACAAGAGCTCGTCGAACTCGGGGGAGCGGTTGTTCAGCCAGTCCCCGAGTTCCTTCCTCTTCCATGGCGGAACCTTCGTGGCCGACACGTTCAGATCGGAGGCGACGCCGACGACTCGGCAGCGTCGCTCTCTGGCCAGGATGCGGAGGTCAAGTTCCTGCCGCACCGGTGACGTTGTTTCGTCCGTCAGTACGGAAAGGCGGATGGATAAGAGGGCCCGAGGTGCGTCCTCAGGAAGTTGAGCCTCTGCCTTCCTCAACTCCTCCAAGAGTGCGCGATCTGCGTCTGTCCACTCCGCCTCGACCGAGTACTGCCTCTGGTCGGCTGCTGTGCGCTTCCGCGTGTGTGTCCCCATGTAAGGAAGGTAGAGCTGGTTTTAGGCGTGTGTCCATATGGCCGCAGATGGACACGTCCATCCAGATCGGACCCACGGGCAAGAAGCTGCTGCCCCTGACCGTGAAGCAGCCGGCGGCCACCGGGCACGCGCACTGAGTCCGACAGCTGAGCCCCCTTCCCGAGAGCGAGTGGAAGGGGGCTCGGTGCTGTGCGCGTGACGGTGTCGCGGTCAGCGCATGAAGCGGCGGTTGTCGTCGTTGCCCGCTTCGGGGGAGTTCAGCGGCTGCCAGGCCAGGCCAGGGTCGGGAGTGTGGGGTTGGGGTAGGTCAGGGTGGCCGGAGTGGCGTTGGTGTGGTTCTCCGTGCAGATGATCTCGAAGACCTGACCCGTGGTCGTCAGGATGTCGATCTTGATGCCCGTCAGGTCCTGATTGCCGGAGCTGTGTTCGTTGATCGAGACACCCCAGGCGAAGCCCGGCAGGCCGCCGTTCGGATAGCTTGTTCTGTCGCGGGCATCCTGCCCATGGCGGCCCGGAGGGTCGCAGCGGCATGGCTGGAATTGCCTTGTCGGACAACGGAGGGGAAGTCAGGCCTGCGGAGGCCACGTAAGACCGATCCTCGGGCAGGTGAGGGCGTCAATGGGTGGGTGACTGCACGGCCTCGATCGAGGCGTGCGACACGCTGCGGGGCATGCCGGACCTGCCCGAGGCGATCCGTCGGCAGACGGTACTCAACCGCGAGTTCGCGGTCGCTCAGGCCGTCGCCACGGTGCCCGGGCCGTCCGGCGGCCGTCACGGGCGGGAGCAGACCACCGTGACCAGGGTGAACGAGGCGTAAAAGGGCCCGTGGGCGAGGCCGGCGAACCAGGCCTCGCCCCGCGTCCGGTCGATGTGCCCCTCGGCGATGGCCTGTTGCATGTTGCGGCCGAGGCCGAGGGTGTGGTCGCCGTGCTCGAAGTCGGTGAAGACCGGGGTGGTGGCGATCGCCGTCTCGACGCGGAAGCCCGCCTTGACCGCGAGGTGGGCGAGCCGGCGCCCGACGGTGGCGTGGCGGACCACCTTCTCGGTGGTGTACCGGGTGAAGGCGCGGCTCGTCTCCAGGTCCTGCGCGTCCACCGCCAGGGTGTCCCAGTCGGGTTCCACCAGGCCGATGAGGGCGCCGGGGCGGGTGGCGGTGTGCAGTTGGGCCAGCACGTCCGCGGGGGACCGTACATGCATCAGAACCCGGTCGATCTTGGCGCGGTCCACTGTTCGGGGCTCCACGGGCAGGGCGTGCGCGTCCGCCTCCCGGATGTCCACCGTGCTCATGGCGGCGGTGCGCCGACGGGCGGTCGCCAGCATCGCGGGGTCCTGGTCCACTCCGATCACCCGGCCGCTCACGCCCACGCGTTCGGCGAGGGCCGGAAGGTCGGTGCCGGGTCCGCAGCCCACGTCCAGGACGGTGTGGCCCGCGCGGAGGTCCAGCAGGTCGAGCAGCCGCTGCTTGTACGCCCGCCCGGCGTCCTCGGAGGCGGCGCGCAGCATGTAGGAGGCCTGGTCGGGCCTGGATACACCGAGAGTCTTCGACATGGGTGCCAGGGTGTCAGGGTGTCGGTCGAACCGTTGCTCACTTGGCATCGAGTGGGTTCAGTGGGGCCTCAGTGCGGAGCGAGAACCAAGCACGCACTTCCTCCTTCGGAACGTACCTACACCTGCACCGCGTGCGCAGTGGTCTCCCCTAGGGATAAGAACTCCGCCGGCGTGATGCTCGTCCGGGCTGGTCTCAACCCGGCTGGTGCTGAGCGCGTAAGACCCCTGGGAGGGCTGCTCCCCGGAGGCAGCCTGAGCCAGGAATCCCCTCCCATCAGGGAAGGGAGGATGTCAATTTTCGGATACACCGCATCCGGACGGGGGGTTGGCGCGTCCTTGTCGATATGGATCTGGAGAAACCGGCCGCCGGGGCACGGCAGCCCCAGCGGCAGCCCGAAGGGTGCCTGGTCGTTGCGATTCGCATTCCTGTGCGGATCGTCGTGCTCGTGCTGGTCGTGCCGGTGCGGATGGTGTGGGACGGCCTGGTCGTCGGCTGGCGGCTTCTGACGGACGCGGTGCTGCGGCCCCTCGGTCGGGCGCTGGCGTGGATCGCGCGGGCCGTCTTCGTCTGGCCGTTCGTCGGGCTGTGGCGGTATGTCGTCGTCCCCCTCGGCAAGGCCTTGGGGTGGCTCGGCAACGTGCTCGTCGTCGTACCGCTGGTGTGGCTCTTCCGGTATGTGCTGACGCCTCTCGGCCAGGGCATCGCCTGGGTGTTCGTGGGGATCGGCGCCGGGCTCGGGTGGATCTACGCGCGCGTGCTCACGCCTGTGGGGCACGCGGTGCTGTGGGTGCTCAGGGTGCTCGGGACGGGGATCGCCGCGCTCGGGCTCGGGGTGTACGCCGTCGTCGCGTGGCTCGCGCGGTACCTGGTCGTCGTCCCCGCGCAGTGGCTGTACGAGTGGATCCTCACGCCGGTGGGGCGGGCGGTCGCCTGGTGTGCCCGGGGGGTCGCGTGGCTGGTCAGTACGGCGGTCGCCGGGGTCGCGTGGCTGGTCGGCATGGTGGTCACCGGCATCGGGTTCGTTCTGTACTGGGTGCTGCGCATCCTTCTCGTGCTGCCCGCGCTCGCGCTCTGGCGCTGGATCCTCGCGCCCATCGGACGCGTCCTCGTCGTCATCGGACGCGAGGTCGGTGACGCCCTCGGGCATGCGTGGCGCATCGCCGGGCACATCTCGCTCGCCGTCGGACGGTTCCTGGGAACCCTCCTTCGGTGGATCTTCGTGGAGCCCGTGCGCTGGGCGTACCGGACCGTGCTGACGCCCCTCGGGCACGTCGTACGGGACGCCGTTCTCCGGCCCGCCGCCGAGGCCGCGCGCAGTGTGGGCCGGGTCACCCGGCAGACGCTGACCGCCGCGCGGGACTCGGCCCGGCAGGCGCGCGCCGACTTCCGGCGGATGCTGTTCGGTGAGTCGCGGCAACCAGAAGCAGTGGCCCGGCGGGAACCGGCAGCAGCCGGAACGCGTACCCTTGAGAAGAGGTCCGGGCAAGAAGTGTCCCCGCCCACGCGGGGATGATTCGGACTGGACGACGCTGGGCAAGCGTCAGCCGCAATGCTCCCCGTGGACACGGGGATGTGCCACGGACCGCTGCTCGATCCAAGGAGAGGTACCACTGGGCAAGCGACAGCCCGAAGGCCCGCCGCCCGCACCTGCGGTGCAGCGCATCCGACTGCGCTACACCAAGCGTGGCCGCCTCCGGTTCACCAGCCACCGTGATTTCCAGCGCGCCTTCGAGCGTGCGCTGCGCCGCGCCGAGGTGCCGATGGCTTACTCGGCGGGGTTCACGCCGCATCCGAAGGTGTCGTACGCCAATGCCGCACCCACCGGCACGGGCAGTGAGGCGGAGTATCTGGAGATCGCGCTCACCGAAGCGCGCGATCCTGAAAGACTGCGCGAGCTGCTCGACGAGTCGCTGCCCACCGGGCTCGACATCGTCGACGCGGTCGAGGCCCGGACCTCCGGGCTCGCCGACCGGCTCACGGCTTCCGTATGGGAGCTGCGTCTGGAAGGTGTGGCGCCCGACGAAGCGCGCCGCGCCGTGGACACCTTCAACGCCGCCGAGACCGTCGAGGTCCAGCGCCTCGCCAAGAACGGCATGAGGACCTTCGACGCCCGAAGCGCCGTGGAGGGCCTCGAGGCGTGTGACGCACGTATCGAGACGGACGGTCCACAGGCCGATAGGCCTACCGACCAGCCCTGTGCGATACTGCGGCTGGTTGTTCGGCACGTGACGCCTGCCGTTCGACCCGACGACGTCCTGTCCGGTCTTCGCGCCGTGGCCGACCTGGCGCCGCCGGTCCCCGCAGGGGTGACCAGGCTGGCGCAGGGGCTGTTCGATGAAGAGACCGGCACGGTGACCGACCCGCTCGCGCCCGACCGCGAGGCAGCGGTGGCCCTCTCCATGGCCGCTCCGACTGCCGCCGCGTCGCAGGCGCCGGCGTAAGGAAGGTCCCGCGAAGGGACGCACGTCGTAGCGCCGCCCTCGTACTCGGGAGCCACCTGGGTCGGGCAGCGCACCGACCACAAGACTTTCGCCAGGCCGTACGCAACATGGCGTGCGGAACCGGCGAGACAGGACACAGAGAGCTCCCGTGCGGCGCCCGCGCCCCGGACGGCGGCACCGCGCACTGCGCGAGCCGCGGACGTCACCGGCATCCAAGCCGGACCAGGTGCGGCGCCCGGGAGCCTGACGGGAGAACCGCCCGCATGCTCGAACCGACCGAACCTGTTTCGGACCCCACCGAGGGTTCCGCACACGACACCCCCAGCGACACCCTGCCGCCGCGCCGTCGGCGCCGCGCCGCGTCCCGCCCCGCGGGACCGCCTGTCGCCGGGACCGAGGCCGCCGCCGCGGCCGAGACCACGGCGCCGGCCGTACCGGCCGCGGAGATCGACCAGCAGGTCGAGGAAACGGCAGCAGCGGAAGCTGCCGCCGCCGAGGCGCCCGCTCCTCGTACGCGGCGTCGGGCCACCCGGCGCGCTTCCGCACCCGCCGGTGCGCCCGCGAAGGCCGCCGAGGCGGTCGTCGAGGAACCGGCCGCCACCGCCGTATCCGCCCCGACTGCCGAGGAGAGCGGCGAGAAGGGCGAGGAGAACGCTGCCGTGGAGGCGCCCGCCGTGGTCGAGGAGGCCGCGCCCGCTCCGCGTGCGCGTCGCCGGGCCACCCGCCGGGTTTCCACGCCCGCCGCCGAGGCCGTGACCGAGGCAGCCGCCCCGGAGGCTCCCGCCCCCGTGGAGGAGCCGCCCGCGAAGGCCGCCGAGGCCGAGCCCTTGGTGGAGACCAAGCCCGAGACCAAGCCCGAGACCGAGGCCGTCGCCGAGGACGCGTCGCCGCGTCGCGGGCGTCGTCGGGTCGCCCGTAAGGCCGCCGTCGGGTTCTCCGCGCCCACGCCCGCCGTCTCGAACGGCGAGAACGAGAGCGGGCGGCGTCCCACGCGTCCCGCCGTCGCCGTGTTCCAGGCGCCCGTGTTCGCCGAGCCGATGTTCCAGACGCCCGAGCGGGCCGCCGCCGCGGCTGCCGCCGAGGCGGCGGAGGATCTCGCGGAGACCGAGGAAGAGGCCGTGGAGGCCCCGGTCGTCGAGACCGTCGTCGAGGAGCAGACGCCGCGCCGTCGCCGCCGCCGCCGGGGTGGCGACGAGGAGCCCGTGGCCGCCGCGCCCGTCGTGGCCGATGAGCCGGAGACGGAGTCGGTCGACGACGCCGACACCTACGAGTCCGCCGAGGACAGTGTCGACACGGACGACGACGGCGAGGAGGGCCCCGGTTCGCGCCGGCGCCGCCGCCGCGGTGGCCGTCGCAGGCGCCGGGGCGAGTCCGCCGACTCCGACCTCGAGTCCGGTGACGACGACTACGCCGGTGAGCAGGCCGCGCGGTCCGACGAGGACACCGCAGACGCCGTGGACACCGCCGACCAGGCGGACGAGGACGCCGAGGAGGACGAGCGCGACGAGCCGGGCGGTTCCGGTTCCGCCAGCAGCCGTCGTCGGCGCCGTCGTCGGCGTCGTGCCGGTGACGCCTCCGGCGAGAGCGAGGCGGTCCTGGGCGACAGCGACCCCGAGCGCACGGTCGTCAAGGTCCGTGAGCCGCGCGCCAAGCGGGACGAGCACCCGAGCGACGAAGTGCAGTCGATCAAGGGTTCGACCCGGCTCGAGGCAAAGAAGCAGCGCCGCCGGGAAGGCCGCGAGCAGGGCCGCCGCCGCGTCCCGATCATCACCGAGGCCGAGTTCCTGGCCCGCCGCGAGGCCGTCGAGCGCGTGATGGTCGTACGCCAGTACGGCGACCGCACCCAGATCGGCGTCCTCGAGGACAACGTGCTCGTCGAGCACTACGTCAACAAGGAGCAGGCGACCTCGTACGTCGGCAACGTCTACCTGGGCAAGGTCCAGAACGTGCTGCCGTCCATGGAGGCCGCGTTCATCGACATCGGCAAGGGGCGCAACGCCGTCCTGTACGCCGGTGAGGTCAACTTCGAGGCGCTGGGCATGGCCCACGGGCCGCGGCGCATCGAGAGCGCGCTGAAGTCCGGCCAGTCGGTGCTCGTGCAGGTCACGAAGGACCCGATCGGCCACAAGGGCGCACGACTGACCAGTCAGGTGTCGCTCCCGGGCCGCTACCTGGTCTACGTCCCCGAGGGGTCGATGACCGGCATCAGCCGCAAGCTGCCCGACACCGAGCGCGCGCGTCTGAAGACCATCCTCAAGAAGATCGTCCCCGAGGACGCGGGCGTCATCGTGCGTACCGCCGCCGAGGGCGCGAGCGAGGACGAGCTGCGCCGTGACGTCGAGCGGCTCCAGGCGCAGTGGGAGGACATCGAGAAGAAGTCGAAGAGCGGCGGCAGCTCGAACGCGCCGACCCTGCTGTACGGCGAGCCGGACATGACCGTCCGGGTCGTGCGCGACATCTTCAACGAGGACTTCACCAAGGTCATCGTCAGCGGTGACGAGGCCTGGCAGACCATCCACGGGTACGTGTCCCACGTCGCCCCGGACCTGGTCGACCGGCTGTCGAAGTGGACCTCCGAGGTCGACGTCTTCGCGACGTACCGCATCGACGAGCAGCTCGCCAAGGCGCTCGACCGCAAGGTGTGGCTGCCCAGCGGCGGCTCGCTGGTGATCGACAAGACCGAGGCGATGATCGTCGTCGACGTCAACACCGGCAAGTTCACCGGCCAGGGCGGCAACCTGGAGGAGACGGTCACCAGGAACAACCTGGAGGCGGCCGAGGAGATCGTGCGCCAGCTGCGGCTGCGCGACCTCGGCGGCATCGTCGTCATCGACTTCATCGACATGGTCCTGGAGTCCAACCGGGATCTGGTGCTGCGGCGCCTGCTGGAGTGCCTGGGCCGGGACCGTACGAAGCACCAGGTGGCCGAGGTCACCTCGCTCGGCCTGGTCCAGATGACCCGTAAGCGGGTCGGGCAGGGCCTCCTGGAGTCGTTCTCCGAGACCTGCGTCCACTGCAACGGCCGCGGTGTCATCGTGCACATGGAGCAGCCGACGGCCAGTGGTGGTGGCGGCAAGCGCAAGAAGCGCGGCCGTGGCGGTGCCGAGCTCGAGCACACGCACGAGCACGACGTGATCCTGGACGGGGCCGAGGAGGAGACCGACGCCGTCGAGGAGACCGAGGCCGAGGTCGCCGCCGAGGTCGCGGCTCCCGTCGCGCTGTCGGCGCCCGTCTTCGAGCCCGACGAGGAGCTGTACAACAGCGCCGCCGAGGCGGAGGCCGCGGCCGGCCGCGGTGGCCGTTCGAGGCGGCGTGCGAGCAGGCGCGCTTCGGCTCCGGCGGGAGCACCCCGGGCCGAGAGCCGTGGGGCGCAGGGGCGTGGCGCCGATGGGCGTGCCGCTGACGCTCGTACGGTCGAGCCCGCTGTCGCCGAGGCTTCGGTGGCGCCGGTCGCTCCTGAGGTTCCGGTGGTACCGGAGGCTGTCGCTCACGCCGAGCCCGTCGCTGTCGAGGATCCGGTCGTCGAGGCGCCGGTTGCCGAGGCGCCGGTCGCGGTGCAGGACGACGCGGCTCCCAAGGGGCGTACGCGTCGGCGGGCCACCCGCAAGGTGTCGGCGCCGGCCGGTTCGCCGAAGGCGGCGGACGAGGCTGTGGCCGAGACCGTGGTGGCGGTCGTCGCCGAGCCGGTCGCGGAGCCCGAGGCGGCTCCGGCTCCGGTCGAGGCGCCGGCGGAGGCCGTGGCGACCGACAGTGCCGCTCCGGCCAGGCCGCGGCGACGCGCCGTGCGCAAGGCCACCGCGCCCACCTCGTCCGCGGAAGCGGCCGTCGTGGTCGTCCCGGCGGCCACCGAGGCTTCGGCGCCTGTCGAGGCCGCCGAGGCCGAGGAAGCGGTTCCCGCCAAGAAGACGGCGCGCAAGACCGCCGCCAAGAAGGCGACCACGGCCAAGAAGGCCGCCGTGAAGAAGACGGCGGCGGTCAAGAAGACGGCTGCCAAGAAGACGACGACGGCCGCCAAGAAGACGACGGCGAAGAAGGCGGCGTCGAAGAAGACGGCCGCCGCGGCGGAGGCCCCGGCGCAGGAGTCGGTCTCGGCGGGCACGGAGAGCTGATCACCGCTGAGGCGATACAGCGATACAGCGATACGGCGGTATAGAGGTACGGAGGTCCGTCCGGGTTCGTTCCCGGGCGGGCCGCCGTGTTTGGGTGCCTCGCGTGGGGGGAAGTCCGCTCAGTTTGACCCGTTCAGGTCGGGCCCGTAATCTTGAGCGTCGGCGTGTCCAAGCTTCATCCACGACACGTCACATCCCCGTAAACCTTCATCCTCCTCAACATCGGGTATCCGGTGCGGTGGGAGAGGCCGTTCGCTTCTGCCGGGCGGCTGGACTGCGGGGGTGCCGTTCCCGAGCGAGAGAGTGAGATCCGCGTGTACGCCATCGTGCGCAGCGGTGGTCGCCAGCACAAGGTTGCTGTCGGCGACATCGTTGAGGTTGACAAGATTTCCACTGCCAAGGTTGGCGACACGGTCGAGCTCTCGACCCTGCTCGTTGTCGACGGCGACGCCGTGACCAGCGACCCGTGGGTCCTGGCCGGCATCAAGGTCCAGGCCGAGGTCGTGGACCACCACAAGGGCGTCAAGATCGACATCCTTCGCTACAAGAACAAGACCGGCTACCGCCGTCGTCAGGGCCACCGCCAGCAGTACACGGCGATCAAGGTCACTGAGATCCCCGCGGCTGCGAAGTAAGGGACTGAGGAGACATGGCACACAAGAAGGGCGCATCGTCCACCCGGAACGGTCGCGACTCCAATGCCCAGCGGCTCGGC
Source organism: Streptomyces sp. ME02-8801-2C (assembly GCF_033793965.1). NCBI lineage: Bacteria > Bacillati > Actinomycetota > Actinomycetes > Kitasatosporales > Streptomycetaceae > Streptomyces > Streptomyces sp. ME02-8801-2C. The sequence continues at coordinate 213,837 of NZ_JARAXP010000004.1, forward strand.
GTGAAGCGCTTCGGCGGTCAGGTCGTCAACGCCGGTGAGATCCTGGTCCGCCAGCGTGGCACCCACTTCCACCCCGGCGCGAGCGTCGGCCGTGGCAAGGACGACACGCTGTTCGCGCTGGCCGCCGGTGCGGTGGAGTTCGGTACCCACCGTGGGCGCAAGGTCGTGAACATCGTTCCGGTCGCCTGATCGGTTCTTTCGCGAGGCGGACCTCACTTCCCGGACGGGAAGCGGGTCCGCCTTTCGCGTGTTCCAACTGAGCAGGGAATCCTGCGCAGAGATTTCCGTACGTAACTGGAGGCACATCCCATGACCACCTTCGTGGACCGCGTCGAGCTGCATGTCGCCGCGGGTAGCGGAGGTCACGGCTGTGCCTCCGTCCACCGTGAGAAGTTCAAGCCGCTGGGCGGGCCCGACGGCGGCAACGGCGGGCACGGCGGTGACGTGATCCTCACCGTCGACCAGTCCGTCACCACGCTGCTCGACTACCACCACTCCCCGCACCGCAAGGCCACCAGCGGCAAGCCCGGCGAGGGCGGCAACCGCTCCGGCAAGGACGGGCAGGACCTGGTGCTGCCGGTGCCGGACGGGACGGTCGTCCTCGACAAGGCGGGCAATGTTCTGGCCGACCTTGTCGGTCACGGGACCTCCTACGTCGCCGCCGAGGGCGGGCGCGGTGGGCTCGGCAACGCCGCGCTGTCCTCCGCCCGGCGCAAGGCGCCCGGGTTCGCGCTGCTCGGGGTGCCCGGCGGGATTCAGGACATCGTCCTCGAGCTGAAGACGGTCGCCGACGTGGCGCTCGTGGGGTATCCGAGCGCCGGTAAGTCCTCGCTGATCTCGGTGCTGAGCGCCGCCAAGCCGAAGATCGCCGACTATCCGTTCACGACGCTTGTGCCCAACCTGGGTGTCGTGACGGCTGGGGCCACTGTTTACACCATCGCCGATGTGCCCGGTCTCATCCCGGGTGCCAGCCAGGGCAAGGGGCTCGGTCTTGAGTTCCTGCGGCACGTCGAGCGGTGCAGTGTGCTCGTGCATGTGCTGGACACGGCGACGCTGGAGTCCGAGCGTGATCCCGTCTCCGACCTCGACATCATCGAGGAGGAGCTGAAGCAGTACGGGGGGCTGGGGGACCGCCCGCGGATCGTGGTCCTGAACAAGGTCGACGTGCCGGACGGTCTGGACCTCGCCGAGATGGTGCGGCCCGAGCTGGAGGCGCGGGGGTACCAGGTGTACGAGGTGTCCGCCGTCGCCCATATCGGGCTGAAGGAGCTGTCGTTCGGGCTCGCCGAGATGGTCGGGCAGGCGCGGGCCGCCAAGCCCAAGGAGGAGGCGACCCGCATCGTCATCCGGCCGAAGGCCGTCGACGACGCGGGCTTCACCGTCGTCCAGGAGGAGGACGGGCTGTTCCGGGTGCGGGGCGAGAAGCCCGAACGCTGGGTGCGGCAGACCGACTTCAACAACGACGAGGCGGTCGGGTATCTCGCGGACCGGCTCAACCGGCTGGGTGTCGAGGACAAGTTGATGAAGGCGGGGGCCCGGGCGGGCGACGGCGTGGCCATCGGGCCCGAGGACAACGCTGTGGTGTTCGACTGGGAGCCGACGGTGATGGCGGGGGCGGAGATGCTGGGGCGGCGTGGGGAGGATCATCGGCTCGACGAGGCGAGGCCTGCGGCGCAGCGGCGGCGGGATCGGCAGGCGGAGCGGGACGAGGCGCAGCAGGAGTTCGACGACTTCGAGCCGTTCTAGGGGGTGCGGGTGGGTGGGGGTGGTGTTTTCGCCCCCGCCGCCCCTACCCGTCCCATCCTGAACCTGGGGGCTGTGCCCCCAGACCCCCCTTTCGGCCCTGAAGGGGCCTCGTCCTCAAACGCCGGACGGGCTGGGGATGCCGGGCTGAAAGGCAGGGCCCCGCCTGACTCGCTGCGAACTCCGTTTTCTATGATCTCCGTCTGATCTTCCGAAGGTCCAAGAGGCCTCCCAGGCACGGAGTTCGACGGTGAGTGGTGTCGTTTCGGCCGGCAGGCGTCGGTTTTTGACCGCTGGTGCCGCCGCTGTCGGGGCTGCCGCTTCCGGGCAGCTGCTGATGGCGGGGACCGCGCGGGCCGCGCAGACGCCGTTGCCCGCCGGGGTGTTCAGTCTCGGGGTCGCCTCCGGGGACCCGCTGCCCGACGGGGTCGTGCTGTGGACCCGGCTCGCTCCCGATCCGCTCCATGGGGGCGGGATGCCCGACCGGGCAGTTGTCGTCGAGTGGCAGATATCCGACGACCCCCGGTTCCGGCGGAAGGTCCGAAGCGGGTACGCCTGGGCCCGGCCCGAGTTCGGGCACAGCGTTCACGCCGATGTACGGGGGCTGCTCCCCGAGCGGCACTACTGGTACCGGTTCCGGACCAGCGGGCAGATCTCGCCAGTGGGGCGTACCCGTACCGCGCCCCGGCAGTTCGCCTACGGCAACCATCTGCGGGTCGCGCTCGCGTCCTGCCAGAACTGGCAGCACGGCTACTTCACTCCGTACGCCGACATGCGCGCCCAGGACCCGGACCTCGTCGTCTTCGTCGGCGACTACATATACGAGTCGACGCCCGCGAGCACCGGCGTACGCAGACACGAGGGCAGCGGCGAGCCGTACAGCCTCGTTCAGTACCGCAACCGGTACGCCCAGTACCGCAGCGATCCGCACCTCAAGGCGATGCACGCCGCCGCGCCCTTCGTCGTCACCTTCGACGACCACGAGATCGACAACGACTTCGCCGGGGACATCCCGCAGGACCCCGACAAGCAGACGCCGGAGGCGTTCGCCGCCCGGCTCGCCGCCGGCTACCAGGCCTACTACGAGCACATGCCCGTACGGGCGGCGGCGATACCCGACGGCCCCCACATACGGATGCACCGGCGGCTCGACTTCGGGCTGCTCGTGCGGCTCAACGTCCTCGACACCCGCCAGTTCCGCAGCGACCAGGCCACCACCCAGGCCGGTGCCCAGGACCCGGCGATGACCATGCTCGGTGCCGCGCAGAAGCAGTGGCTGCTCAGCAGTCTCCGCGGGTCGCAGGCCCGGTGGAACCTCATCGCCTCGCAGATCATGATGGCCGAGACCGACCTCAAGATCGGCGACGGCAAGCTCTGGTACTACGACTCCTGGGACGGCTACCAGGTCGAACGCAACGCCCTGCTCGCCGAGTTCGCGAATGTCCGCAACCCCGTCGTCCTCTCCGGCGACCGGCATCTCACCATGATCAGCGACCTCAAGCGGGACTTCGCCGATCCCGGCTCGGCGGTGGTCGGTTCCGAGTTCGTCGGTACGTCCATATCCAGCGGCGGGGACCAGGACGCCGTCGCCTTCCACAACGAGTGGGACGCGCGGATGGGTGACAATCCGCACTGGAAGGTCATCGACAACCACCGCGGCTACCACCTGTTCGACATACGGCGCACGGGTATCGACGCCCAGGTCCGGATCGCCGACACCGTGACCAGGCCCACCTCCGCGTCCCGGACGCTCGCGAAACTCCATGTGGAGTCCGGGAAACCGGGAGTGCGGAAGGTCTGATGAAGGTCGAGCAAGTAGACCGTAAGCAAAATCACCGGAACAATTTCCGGTGAATAACAGGTTGCGCGCAGATATGCCACGGAGGGCGCTCACCTTGCACTGCGGTAACCGCAGATGGGACGATTTCAGGGTTCTCCGTTGCCCCGAGGTAGGTCGCCCGTGTCCCAGCGCAAAGCCAAGCCCCGCACCACCGCCGTCGTCCTCGCGGGCGGCACCGGTCAGCGGGTGGGTCTGTCGATTCCGAAGCAGTTGCTGAAGATCGCGGGCAAGGCGGTCATCGAGCACACCCTGAGCACGTTCGAGCAGGCGGAGTCGATCGACGACGTCATCGTGCTGATGGCGCCGGGCTATGTCGCGGACGTCGAGAAGATCGTCGCCAAGGCCGGTTTCAAGAAGGTCACCCGGATCATCGAGGGCGGTGCCACGCGCAACGACACCACCGAGCGGGCCATCGAGGCCCTCGGGGAGGGGCTGGCCGAGGGCGAGGACCGCAACGTCCTGTTCCATGACGCCGTACGGCCGCTGCTGTCCCAGCGGGTCATCGACGACTGTGTCATCGCCCTCGAGCGGTATCAGGCCGTCGATGTCGCTATCCCCTCCGCCGATACGATCATCGTCACGCGTACGCATGGCGACGACGGGGAGTTCATCACCGACATCCCCGACCGCTCGCGGCTGCGGCGCGGACAGACGCCCCAGGCGTTCAAGCTGTCGACCATCCGGCGGGCCTACGAGGTGGCGGCGGGTGACCCCAACTTCCAGGCCACGGACGACTGTTCGGTGGTGCTGCGGTACCTGCCGGACGTGCCGATCCATGTCGTCGCGGGCGACGAGTACAACATGAAGGTCACCCAGCCCGTCGACGTGTTCATCGCCGACAAGCTCTTCCAGCTCGCGTCCGCCGCCACTCCCGAACAGATGAGCGAGGAGGCGTACCGGGAGTTGCTCACCGGCAAAACCCTCGTCGTCTTCGGCGGGTCCTACGGCATCGGCAAGGACATCGCCGAGCTGGCCGAGGGGTACGGCGCGAAGGTGTACGCCCTCGGGCGGTCGACCACCGGCACGCACGTCGAGAACCCGGAGGAGGTCGACGACGCGCTGTCCAGGGCGTACTCCGAGACCGGGCGCATCGACTACGTCGTCAACACGGCCGGCGTACTGCGGATCGGCAAACTCGCCGAGACCGACAACGCGACCATCGAGGAAGCGCTGAAGGTCAACTACCTCGCCCCCGTGCAGATCGCCCGGTCGGCCTACAAGTACCTCGCCGAGACCAAGGGCCAACTGCTCCTCTACACCTCCAGCAGCTACACGCGCGGACGCGCCGAGTACAGCCTCTACTCCTCCACCAAGGCCGCGATGGTGAACCTCACCCAGGCCCTGTCGGACGAATGGGCCGCCGACGGCGTCCGCGTCAACTGCGTCAACCCGGAGCGCACGGCCACGCCGATGCGTACCAAGGCCTTCGGCGAGGAGCCCGCCGGTTCGCTGCTGTCCTCCGAGGCGGTGGCCCGTACCTCGCTGGACGTGCTGCTCTCCGAGCTGACCGGGCATGTCATCGACGTCCGCCAGCAGGACCCGACGGCCGCGGCCGGCCGGGCCTCCGGCTTCGAACAGGCGCTCGCAAGCGTTCTCGACCGGCAGAACGAGGACCTGGAATAAAGTCCACACCACATTCACAGGAACGCTGCCGGACAGACATCCAGACAATTCCCGAGTAATTCCAGATCGTTCCCAGGTACTTTCCCAGATACAGGTTCTCCTTGATTTCCACTGCTATTCGCGTCGCCCGGGTGGGCAGCCCGGCCGAACTGGCCGCGGCGGTCCTCATGATGCTGGGCTTCCCCTGTCTCATGCTGGCCGCGCTCCTCCCGAGCGTGCCCGCCTTCGCCGTCGCCGCCGCAGTGACGTACCTGGCGGACAACTATCTGCACCACCGGGGCAGTTATCTGGTCAACCGCCTCAGCAAGGTGCGCGCGGGCGTCTCCATCCGGTTTCTGGTCCGAGAGCTGCTGGTGCTGTTGCTGCTGGCCCGCCTGGACCTCTCCCGGAGCCTGATCTTCTACGCGGCGATCGCCTGCTTCATCGCGTTCTACGGTTTCCAGGCCCCCCAGGGCGCCCTGGTCACGCTGATCCGCAACCGCCGCCGGATGCCGGTGGCCACCCGCAACGTCGATCTGGCCTCGCGCATCGCCATCCCGGACGCCCCGCCGCGCTTCCTTCTGGAACGCCCCACCGAGAAGATGCTCCACCTCGACCTGGCCGCGCTGACCGGCATCCTGGTCACCGCCGAGTCGGGTTCGACGGCGTACGGCATGGTCGGCGTCGGTGTCACCCTCGGACTGGCGTTCCTGTACGTGGTCGCCCTCGCGCCCTACGTCCGGGGGCGCCGCATCCCGCCGGACGCGGAGACGGTGCTCGCGGCGACCGACGCGTGGCTGCGGGAGTACCGGCCGCAGACGGTGCTGTACTTCTCCGGCTCCAAGGACTCGGCGTACCAGGTCAACATGTGGCTGGAGACGATGGAGCAGCTGGACACCCGGCCCCTGATCGTCCTGCGGGAACGCGTCATCCTGCAGAACCTCGCGCCCACGACCGTCCCCGTGATCTGTGTGCCCGGCGGCATCCATCTGATGAACCTGGACCTGCGCACGGTCCGGGTCGCGCTCTACGCGGCCAACGTCGGCAAGAACATCCACCTGCTGCGCGTACCGACCATGAAGCACGTCTTCATCGGGCACGGCGACAGCGACAAGATCGCCAGCGTGAACCCGTTCAGCAAGGCCTACGACGAGGTGTGGGTCGCCGGGCGGGCCGGACGCGACCGGTACGCGATCGCCGACGTGGGCGTCCGGGACGAGGACATCGTCGAGGTCGGGCGACCCCAACTGGCGCCGATTCGCGGGCCGTTGGGGGCGCCGACGGACGGGCGTATCCCGACCGTCCTCTACGCGCCCACATGGGAGGGCTGGGACGACGACCCCGGCAACACCTCCCTCCTCCTCGCCGGCGAGAACATCGTGCGCGAGCTGGTGGCGGCCGACCCGCCCGTGCGGGTGCTGTACAAGCCGCACCCCTTCACCGGCACCCGCAGCGAAGAGGCCGGGGCCGCCCACGAGCGGATCACCGCGCTGGTGGAGAAGGCCGCCGTCGTACGGGCCGCCGACCCGCGTTTCCTGGGCGACGTCGACGAGCAGACACGCGCCAAGGCCGACCTCGTACGGATCGAGGCGCGGCTCGCCGAACTGGCCGGGCCCGCCGGGGAGAAGGGCGACGAGGCGGAGGCGTCCCGGGACGGGGTCGTCGACGTGGAGCGGCACGAGGAGATCGCGAAGCTGCGCACCGAGTGGAACGACGCGTACTGGCGTTCGTTCAGCGCCGGCGAACACCGGGTCGTCACGGGCGCCGAACCACGGCTCTACGACTGCTTCAACGTGTCCGACGCGATGGTCTCCGACATCTCCAGCGTCGTCTCCGACTTCATCGCGAGCGGCAAGCCGTACGCCGTGACGGACTCGGCGGAACTGGGCGCGGAGGAGTTCAAGCGGCAGAACACCGCAGTACGCGCCGCCGTGATCCTCGGCAACAGCGCGCAGGAGCTGGGCCTGTTGCTGGACGCGGTGCGCGACCCGGCGGCCGATCCGCTGGCCGGTGAGCGTGCGGAGCTCAAGCGGTATCTGCTCGGGCCGGACGAGCCGCCGTCCATCGAGCAGTTCAACACCGCGACGGCGGACCTCACGGTGAAGGCCGAGGCACGCAACGCCGGTCAGAAGCGGCAGGCGGCGGCAGCGCGGAGCTGAGAATCCGCCCGTCCCGAGGATCGCTCCTCGGGACGGGCCCTCTCCTGTCTGTCCGGTCAGGCCTCGGGCGTGGTGGTCAGCCCCTTGCAGGCGTTCGTGTTGTCCGCCGTGCCCGGGATCGCCGCCTCCTTGGCCGCGTTGAAGGCGGTGACATAGGCGTCGTGGTCGGCGTTGCTGTCGACCTTCAGCAGCGCCTCGTCGTTCTTGGTGAGAGCCGGGCCGCTGTAGTTGTGGCTGCCGGTCCACAGGACCTTCTGGCTCGCCGTGCCGTCGTACTTGCCCTCGATCAGCAGGTACTTGGAGTGGATGATGCGTGCGGCGGTGTTCGCGTTGTTGTCGTCGTCCCAGTTGTAGCAGCGCAGGGCAGGGCCGCCTGAGGCGTGCAGGGTCTCCCAGGTGCCGCTCGAACTGCCGCTGTCCGTCTCCGAGTAGACGATGTCGACCTGGCAGCCGGTCTTCTGGAGCGCGACCAGCTTCTGCGCCACGGCCAGCCGGGTCAGCTTGAACATCCCGACCCGGACCTTGGTCTGCTTGGCCGTACCGCCCTCGGTGTAGGCGCAGGTGACGTTGTCGAGAACGGCGGTGATGGTGTCACCGGGGGAGGGGTCGTTCGCGGCGCGCGGGAAGAAGTACGCCTTGTACGGGCTGCTGGTGGTGGAGGTGTACCGCCAGTTCGCCCAGTCCTTGCCGACCAGCTTGCCGAAGTAGTCGCTGTACGCGGTGTAGATCGCCGTGTTGTTCGGCAGGACGTACGCGTCGTTCCAGAAGCGGCTGTAGCTGGACGGCGTCATGTTCGCCGAGGACTGCACGACGACGTTGTTCGCGCCGTCGAGCTGCGAGAACAGCCAGAACTTGTTGTGGTTGATGGAGGCGCCCTGGGCGGGCCGGCCCAGGCAGGACTTGTCGACCGGGCACAGGCCGACGAACGAGTCCTGGGTGAGGTCGGTGCCGAGGGCCGAGGCCAGGACGGGGTACGAGGGCTCGCCGTCGATGTCGCTGACGGAGCTCTCGTCCAGCATCACCTGCACCTTGACGCCCCGGGTGCGGGCGTCGGCCAGGGCCTGGGCCAGGCCCTTGTCCCAGAGGTGGTAGACCGAGGCCTTGATGGACGAGCCGGACGGCGACTGGCCGATGTACTCGAGGAGCCGGGTGCGGATGGCCTGCTGTTCGGCGACGGTTCCGGTCGGGTTGTTGAAGACCGGGCCGGCGGTGACGGCGGCGGACGCGTCCCCGGCCAGGCCCAGTTGGAGCCCCGCGGCGAGCGAGAGCGCGGCGAGGATCGCGGCGAAACGGTCGGCTCCGCGAGCTGGTCGGCGGCGCGCGAAGTTCATGGTTCCCCCTGGCACATGTGCGCCGGACACCGCTGTCGGTGATCGAACTGGCGCTTGTCGGGGGGATGTTGCCAGAGAAATCGACTGTACGGCCAGAAAAGAGCGACAGATGATCACTGGCCTCGGGCCGGCCGACCGGGCCATCGCCGGAATCGCAAACGATCACGTGAGATCCCCGAGTCCGCGTGCTGGACCGACGAGCGGTACCCCGCCCCCTTCGCGTAAATTTGCGGCTCAGCGCAGCCGGGCAGTCCGGGCCGGCCGACCCGAGGGGACAGCACGCAGGTGGCAGGGGCAAGGCAGGCCGTCGCAGAGGCCCACAGGATCGTCGTCAAGGTGGGTTCCTCGTCGTTGACGACCGCGACCGGCGGTCTCGACGCCGACCGGGTGGACGCGCTCGTCGACGTACTCGCCAAGAGCCGCAGCGGCGGCGAGAAGGAGATCGTCCTGGTCTCCTCCGGTGCCATCGCCGCGGGTCTCGCCCCCCTCGGTCTGCGCCGGCGCCCCAAGGACCTGGCCCGCCAGCAGGCCGCCGCGAGCGTCGGGCAGGGACTCCTCGTCGCCCGCTACACCGCCTCCTGCGCCCGCTACGGCATCCGCGTCGGCCAGGTGCTGCTGACCTCCGACGACACCAGCCGCCGCGCCCACCACCGCAACGCCTCGCGGACCCTCGACAAGCTCCTCGCGATGGGCGCGCTCCCGGTCGTCAACGAGAACGACACCGTCGCCACGGACGAGATCCGCTTCGGCGACAACGACCGCCTCGCCGCCCTCGTCGCCCACCTCGTCCGCGCCGACCTCCTCGTCCTGCTGTCCGACGTCGACGGCGTGTACGACGGCGACCCCAGCAGGCCCGGTACGGCACGGATCGCCGAGGTGCGCGAACCGGCGGACCTCGCCCATGTCGACATCGGCAGCGCGGGCAAGGCCGGCGTCGGCACCGGCGGCATGGTCACCAAGGTCGAGGCCGCCCGGATCGCCGCCGCCGCCGGTATCCCGGTGGTCCTGACAAGTGCGGTGCACGCCGCCGACGCCCTCGCGGGCCGGGACACGGGCACCTACTTCCACGCCACCGGCAGACGCTCCGCCGACCGCCTCCTCTGGCTCCAGCACGCCTCCACCCCGCAGGGCTCGCTCACCCTCGACGACGGCGCCGTGCGCGCGGTCGTCCAGGGCCGCAAGTCGCTGTTGCCGGCCGGGATCGCCGGCGTCGAGGGCGAGTTCGTCGCCGGTGACCCCGTCGAGCTGCGCGACAGCGCGGGCCACGCGATCGCCCGCGGGCTCGTCAGCTTCGACGCCAAGGAGATCCCCCAGCTGATCGGCCGCTCGACCCGTGAACTGGCCCGCGAACTGGGTCCCGCGTACGAGCGCGAGGTCGTGCACCGGGACGACCTCGTCATCCTGAACCCCTGAGGCAACCTCCGGCCCTCGTTGCCCGTCTTCTTGACCGCAGTCCCGCAAAGGCCGAAAACAGGGGGAACGCCCCGCAAATCCGCCCGCCGTGAGGTGGACGTTCCGCAAAAGTGCCCCACGAAGCGTGCGTACCTGCTTCTCTCTGTTTCAGGGAGATTCCGTACGACCATCGGGTAAAGGAGGCCGTCGTGAGACGAGTGCGCTCTGGGGCGGCGGCGTCCCGCGGTGGAGCCGCCGCCCGCAAGGTGGGCGAGGAGCGCGCCCTGACCAGCGTCGCGGCCGGTGCCCGCTACGAGGAGACGTACGAGGAGCCGAAGGACGTGCCGCGTCTGTGGCACGTCACCCTCAGCGTCTCCGGCCCCGAGGCCCCGCTGAAGGAGGTCCGGCGCGGCCTGGAACAGCTCGCCAACGACCACCCCTTCCTGCTGACCAGCAGATACGCCAACGACCACGCGGAGATCCGCTACTGGGAGGAGGCCCGCGACCTGCACGATGCCGCGGCCGTCGCCCTGCGTCTGTGGGGCGAGCACCGCCAGACCGCGAAGCTGCCGCCCTGGGAGATCGTCGGCCTGGAGGTCATCGACCGTGAGACCTACCACTACCGCATCGCGGAGGGCTTCGGCCCACTGCCGGCGACCCCGGTGGGCGTCCACCCCTTCTGACCTCACCGAGGCCACCCTTTCGCGGGGTCTCAGAGCCTTGTCTCGGGGTTTGGGATAGCCGATGGACGGGTGCGCCCGGCGCACTACGCTTCCCCCATGACCACGCTTTCGCCGTACGACTCGATGTCCCCGGTCACCCAGGCCGCCTACCGCGCCAAGGCCGCCGCCGCCGACCTCGCCCCCCTCCCGAGGGCCGAGAAGGACGACGCGCTCCTCGCCATCGCGGACGCGCTGGAGGTCCGTACGAGCGAAATCGTCGAGGCCAACGCCAAGGACATCGCCCGCGCGCGCGAGGCAGGCACCAGCGAGACGGTCATCGACCGGCTGACCCTCACCCCGGAGCGGGTGCGCGCGATCGCCTCTGACGTGCGGGACGTGGTGGCGCTGCCCGACCCGGTCGGCGAGGTCGTTCGCGGCTCGACCCTGCCCAACGGCATCGACCTGCGCCAGGTCCGCGTCCCGCTCGGCGTCGTCGGCATCATCTACGAGGCCCGCCCCAACGTGACGGTCGACGCCGCCGCCCTCTGCCTGAAGTCCGGCAACGCGGTCCTGCTGCGCGGCTCGTCCTCCGCGATCGCGTCGAACACCGCCCTGGTACGGGTGCTGCGCGACGCCGTCGGCGGGGCCGGCCTGCCCGCCGACGCCGTGCAGCTCGTACCCGGCGAGGGCCGCGATTCCGTGACGGAGCTGATGCGCGCCCGCGGTCTGGTCGACGTGCTCATCCCGCGCGGCGGCGCCTCCCTGATCCGGACCGTCGTCCAGGAGTCGACCGTCCCGGTCATCGAGACGGGCACGGGCAACTGCCATGTGTACGTGGACGCGCAGGCCGATCTCGACATGGCGATCGAGATCCTGCTCAACTCCAAGGCGCAGCGCCCCAGCGTCTGCAACTCCGCCGAGACCCTCCTCGTCCACCAGGACATCGCCCCCGAGTTCCTGCCGCGCGCCCTGGACGCGCTGGCCGAGGCCGGCGTCACCGTGCACGCCGACGAGCGCGTGCTGGCGTACGCGAAGGACTCGAAGGCCACGGTCGTCGAGGCGACCCTGGAGGACTGGGAGACCGAGTACCTGTCGTACGACATCGCCGCCGCGGTCGTCGACTCGCTGGACCGGGCCGTCGACCACATCCGCCTGTGGACCTCCGGGCACACGGAGGCGATCGTGACGACCTCGCAGCAGGCCGCACGCCGTTTCACCCAGCTGGTCGACTCGACGACGGTCGCCGTCAACGCGTCGACGCGATTCACTGATGGCGGTCAGTTCGGTTTCGGCGCGGAGATCGGTATCTCGACGCAGAAGCTGCACGCGCGCGGGCCGATGGGGCTGCCGGAGCTGACCAGCACCAAGTACATCGTCACCGGTGACGGGCACATTCGCCGCTGACGGGGTGCGCTCTCGGGTCCGGCCGCCGGGGCGCGCGACGGCGGTCGGCGGGGCATGAAACGCCTCTCACCCAGGAGCTGAATTTCCCTACCGCCTGCCCAAATTGACACCCCCGGTCTACTCTGGATCCGTGCCGGAGGACGTGGGGGGCACGCCGTTCTTCCCTGACGGCTGGGAGCCCGACGACGACCACGACCGCGGGGTGTCGGACGAAGAGTTCGCCTCCGTGGTCTTCGACGAGGCCTTCGTACGGGCGGCCGTGGTGCACGAGCCGACCGCCGTCGAACGCCTGCTGGCCGCCGCACAGGCGAGAGCGGAGGCCTCCGAGGCCGAGGCGCGCCGAGCGCACGCCAGAGGCCTCAGAGGGGACGACGAGCGCTACGAGGAGGGCTTCGGGCCCGACGGCCCCGCCTATTTCGGCCACGACCCGGATCTCGACGACCTGGACGACGCCGAGATCCTCGAGGGCCGCTACGGCGCTCCGGGCCCGCACGGCAAACAGGTCTCCCGCTGGCACCGCCCGGTCGCCTGGATGCTCGCCCTCGTGATGGGGATCGGCATGGTCGCGCTGGCGTTCACGGCGGTCTACCGGGGGGCCTCCTCCAGCCGTCAGGAACAGGTCCCGCCGCCCGCCTCGACCGGCCTCGAGCAGGGCAGCGGGGCGGGCACGGGAACGGGCAACGGAACAGGCATCGGAGCGACCATCGGCACGGGCATCGGCGCGAGTCCCTCGGCCTCGGCCGACTACTCCCAGCCGGCCGTCTCGGCAATCCCGCGCACGCCCTGACCGGAACCTCCCCGCGCCCTGTTCCTTCCTGGTGAGAACCTGTCAGAACTTGTGGAGCAGCGGGGCGTTTACCGGGGCTTCAGGAGACCTACTCTGAATGTATGGGCGGACCAGGAGACCCACCTGAGGGGACACCCGAGGCTGCCCCCGGTGGCGGCGAGGACGAGTACCGATCCGTCGTCTTCGACGAGTCGTTCGTCCGTGCTGCCCGCCTCCAGGAGTTCTCCGCACAGGAGCGCCTCGACGACCACGCACCCGCCGTACGCCGTCGCCAGCCCCTGCACCGGGGGCTGTCCCGGCAGGTGCTGATCCTCGTCGTGCTGATCGCCGTCGCCTTCGGCACCGCGATCTACATGGGCGTACGGAATCCGTACGAGAGCCCCGTGGCCGAGTTGTCGCCCGAGCCGCTGCGGATGACCGTCATCCCGCTCGCCCCGCAGGGAGCCGTACCCGGGGCGAGTGATCCCGAACAGTTGTTCGCCAGGAGTCCGGCGGCGCAGTTCGGCATCGGGGCCGAGGGAATCCCGCTGCCCGCCACCCGGCGCACCGCTCACTTCTCGGACAGCCAGGTCGTCAGCGCCCTGGCCGCCGCGAAGGACTACCTGGTCGAGTCCTCGCTCTATCCCGAGGTGCTCGCCGGCAGCGAGGTCCGCGCCGTGCGGGTGATGCTCGATCCGGACCAGCTCGACCAGTTCGACCAGAGCTTCGAGCACCCCGCCGCCGACGGCAGGCACGAGCCCACCGGATGGCTGGTCCGCTTCGATCCCTCCCACGCCCAGCTGGCCGACGACCGGATCCGGGTGCGGGGCACCCTGAGGGTCAGCGAGACCGACTCGCAGACCCTCGAGGTCACCGCGGACCACACCTTCGTGTACGCGCTGAAGCCGACCGGCGCCGACGCGCGGGCGAAGGCGTCGCTGTTCACCGTCCGGCGCGAGCTGCACTTCAGCTTCGACCGTGACGATCTGCGGATGCACCAGGCCCGCCTGGTCGTCTCCTATGTCCAGGCCGGGCCGCTCTCCTGCGCGGAGGACTCCGCGGACCACTTCCGTCCGCTGCTGGCCGGCCAGACCGCCAAGGCGGGTGGGCCGGCCGGGACGGATCCTTACGCCACGGGGGGTGCGACGGCGCTGTGCGGGTCCTTGGCGGTGGGGGCGGAGCCGAAGGTGTGAGGGCGCCTGGGTGCGTGGGGTGCGCGGGGGTGCGTCGTCGGGTGCGGCCCGGTGGGGCCTTGTCGCGCAGTTCCCCGCGCCCCTGGGTGCGGCTAGTCGTCCGGAGTTGTGTTGTTCTGCGGGGAGCCGCCGAAGCCCCTTCTTACCCTGCCGCCCAGGTCGCCTGCTCCGCCGGCGATGTCCGTGACCAGCTTCATCAGGGGGTCCTTGGAGTTCTTGACGTTGGTCGCGTAGCTCGACGCCGACTCGCGGAAGGAGCCGGAGACCGAGGTGTCCTTGTCCTCGGTGCGGCGCGGGTAGTGGCCGTCCATGAGCCGCTGGAAGTCGCGGGACTCGGCCCACTTCTTCAGCTCGGCGGCGCGCACGGTGGTGAAGGGGTGGGTGCGCGGGAGGACGTTGAGGATCTTCAGTACGGAGTCGCGCAGGTCGCCCCCCGCCTCGTACTCATCGGCCTGGGCGAGGAACGCGTCCACGTTCATCTCGTGCAGGTGGTTGCCGCCGGCGATCTTCATCAGGCCGCGCATCGAGGCCTTGAGGTCCTGGCCGACGAGCAGGCCCGCGCGGTCGGCGGACAGCTCCGACTTGCGGAACCACTCGCGCAGAGCGGTCACGATCGCCATGATCGCGATGTTGCCGAGCGGGATCCAGGCGACGCGGAGGGCCAGGTTGGTCAGGAAGAGCAGGATGGTCCGGTAGACCGAGTGGCCGGAGAGGGCATGTCCCACCTCGTGCCCGATGACCGCCCGCATCTCCTCCTCGTCGAGCAGTTCGACGAGACCGGTGGTGACGACGATGATCGGCTCGTCCAGGCCGATGCACATCGCGTTGGGCTGCGGATCCTGGTTGACGTACATCGGCGGGACCTTCTCCAGGTCCAGGATCTGACAGGCGTCCAGCAGCATGGCGTGGAGATGGACGAACTGCTGGTCCGAGACGCGCACGGAGTCGGACAGGAACAGCAGCCGCAGACTGCGCTCGGGAAGCAGACCGCTGAGCGCCTTGAAGACGGTGTCGAACCCGCTGAGCTTGCGCAGGGCGACGAGGGCGGAGCGGTCCGCCGGATGCTCGTACGCCCGCGAGGAGATCCCCGGGAAGCGCCTGCGCTGCCTGCTGGGTACGTGCTCGTGCGCTGCGGGCTCCTCCGGCCCGTGCCCGTTGCTCTCGTGGCTGTCGTCGGACATGTGTTCCCCCATGCGTCTGATTGCCCTATGTGCCCCCCGAAGCGGGGCCCAGCCTAGGCGGAGATACCGTGGCGGGGCAGCACACCGTAAGGAGCGATCCGATGGACCACACCCCCGTAACCGACTGGATCACCGAGGCCGCGAGCGCCGCCGAGAAGCAGGGATCCGGCGACCTGCTCCGGGTCGTGCTGATCGTGATGTTCTTCGGCTGCATCCTGACCGCGTGGTTCGTGCTGCGGGGGTACAAACACAAGGACGACTGACACGGACCGGAAGTTCCCCTCCGGCCGTTGCGCGGAGTCGGCGTGATCCCCGTCGGCGGGCACGCTTACGATGAGCCGACGTCTTTATCCCGCCCTCACCGAATAGGTACTGCCGAAGATGAGCTTCCACAGCGCCGCAGCCCAGTTGGTCACGCTTGCCGCCGAGGGCGAGGAGCACGGCGGCAACCACGAGAGCCTCAGCCCCTACGTCACAGGTGGCGGCGCCCTCTTCATCCTGCTGCTCCTGCTGTGGATCACCACCCGTTTCAACCGCGACCGCTGAGTCCGGTCAGGAGGGTCCGTCAGGCTGCGGCCGGGGCTCTCAGGCCGGGCCGGTAGGGTCTGCACGCATGGGAGAGCAGGACATGCCTACCGGCCCGGCGAACAACGCCGGCGGCCGTCCGGCGCGCGACACGGAGAACCGCCCGGTGTCCCGGCGCGCGACCGGCAACGGCCCGTCGAGCGCGGGCAAGCGCCGCCTCGGCGTCATGGGCGGCACATTCGATCCGATCCACCACGGTCACCTCGTGGCGGCCAGTGAGGTCGCCGCGCAGTTCCACCTCGACGAGGTGGTGTTCGTACCGACCGGGCAGCCGTGGCAGAAGTCCGACCGCAGTGTGTCGCCGGCTGAGGACCGCTACCTGATGACGGTCATCGCGACCGCCGAGAACCCGCAGTTCTCGGTCAGCCGCATCGACCTCGACCGCGGTGGCCCGACCTACACGACGGACACCCTGCGCGACCTGCGCGCCCTCAACCCCGAAACGGACCTGTTCTTCATCACGGGCGCCGACGCGCTCGGCCAGATCCTCACCTGGCGCGATGCCGACGAACTGTTCTCCCTCGCGCACTTCATCGGGGTCACCCGGCCCGGCCACACCCTGACCGACCCGGGACTTCCGGAGGGCGGAGTCTCGCTCGTCGAGGTCCCCGCCCTGGCCATCTCGTCCACGGACTGCCGTGCGAGGGTCGCCAAGGGTGACCCGGTCTGGTACCTGGTGCCGGACGGTGTGGTGCGCTACATCGACAAGCGTGAGCTGTACCGCGGCGAGTGAGCCGAGAGGAGCACCGGTGAACGACCGATACGACTCGGGGTACGACGGCGACCAGCAGTACGAGATCGTCGGCTACGACGACTACGGCCGGCCCATATACCAGCAGGTGCCGCCGCAGCAGGCGTACCAGCAACAGCAACAGACTCATCAGGGGCAGCAGCCGTACGACCCGTACGCGCAGCAGACACCTCAGAACCAGGGCTACGAGGGGTACGGCTACGACCCGTACACCACCGGGCAGCAGCAGCCCGCCCCCGCCTACGACCAGTACGGCGCCCAGAACCCGGCCACCGGGTACGACCCCTACGGGCAGGCGGCGAGCAGCGGCCCGCAGCCCCGGGTCGCCGAGCAGACCGCGCCCTCCGTGCCGACGCCGCGGACCCCGCGGGCCGAACAGACCGCCCAGGTCCCGCAGCAGGGCGGCCCGGCCGGGAACGACGGCCCGCAGGCCCAGGGGAGTACGCAGGAGCAGGGCGAACGCGACTACAGCACCCAGCAGTTCGCCTTCGTCGAGGAGCCCAGCGGCGACTCCGAGGACGTCATCGACTGGCTGAACTTCACCGAGAACCGCACCGAACGCCGCGAGGAGGCCAAGCGCCGCGCGCGGAGCCGCGTCATCGCCCTGGTCGTCGTCCTCGCCCTGGTGGCGGTGGGCGGGGTCGGCTACCTCTGGTTCGCCGGGAAGCTGCCCGGCACGTCCTCCTCGGACACGAAGGCGGGCGGCACGACCGGCGGGGCGGCCCAGAAACGGGACGTGGTCGTCGTCCATCTGCACAACACCGCCAAGGGCGGCACCTCGACGGTGCTGCTCGTCGACAACACCACCACCAAGCAGGGTGCCACCGTCCTGCTGCCCAACTCCCTCGCCCTGACCGACGACGACGGCACCACGACCACGCTCGCCAAGTCCGTCGACGACGACGGCTCCTCCGGGACGCGCGACGCGCTCGACACCGTCCTCGGCACCGACATCGAGGGCACCTGGCGGCTCGACACGCCCTACCTGCAGAACCTCGTCGAACTGGTCGGCAACATCGACATCGACACGAACGCCGACGTACCCGACCCCGGGGCCAAGAAGGGCACGGCGCCCCTGGTGAAGAAGGGCGAGGACCAGACCCTCAGCGGCAAGATGGCCGTCGCCTACGCCACCTACGTCGCCCGCGGCGAGACCCAGGACGCCCAGCTCGAGCGGTTCGGGCAGGTCATGCAGGGCGTGCTGCGCAAGCTGTCCTCCGACACCCAGGCGGCGACGGTGACCGTGCAGACCCTGGCGCAGATCCTCGACCCCTCGCTGACCGACAAGGACCTCGGCAGCTTCCTCGCCAGACTCGCCGACCTCGCCAAGGGCGGCGACTACAAGACCACGCTGCTGCCCGTCCAGGGCGACGGCACCCTGAGCGCCCAGGCCAGCTCCGCGGTCGTCAAAACCGTCCTGGGCGGCACCGCCAAGAGCCCCGACAAGGACGCGGCGGTCCGTGTCTCCGTCCAGAACGCGACCGGCGACAAGGACAACACCGAGAAGGCCCGCGTCGCCCTCCTCAACGGCGGCTTCACCTTCCTGGAGGCCGGTACCGGCACCGCCCGCGCCACGTCCCAGGTCACCTACACCGACGCCGCCGACAAGGAGAACGCCACCGAGGCCGCCAAGACGCTGGGTCTGCCCACGACCTCGGTGAAGAAGGGCACGGCCACCTCGAACGCGGACGTCTCCGTGATCCTCGGCCAGGACTTCAAGGCGCCCGCGTGACGCGGTGACTCCGGAAGCGATTCACCCTCCCGGGGGCCCGAAGCGGCTCCCGGGGAGTGATCCGGTAATGACGTGGGGTGGTGTGGGCGGTCCGTGAGACCCTTGGGGTAACCCGTACGGGTTCCCGACCGCCGACCGAAAGCCTTGTAGTGACCGCCACTGACCGTTCCATCGAGCTCATCTCCGCCGCCGCGCAGGCGGCTGCCGACAAGCTCGCGCACGACATCATCGCCTACGACGTCAGCGACGTGCTGTCGATCACGGACGCCTTCCTGCTGGCCTCCGCACCCAACGACCGCCAGGTCAAGTCGATCGTCGACGAGATCGAGGAGCGGCTCAACAAGGAACTCGGCACCAAGCCGGTCCGCCGCGAGGGCGACCGCGAGGCCCGCTGGGTGCTCCTGGACTACGTCGACATCGTCGTCCACGTCCAGCACAGCGAGGAGCGCGTCTTCTACGCCCTGGAGCGGCTCTGGAAGGACTGCCCCGAGCTGGAACTGCCCGCCGACGCGAAGGCCACCCGCGGCAAGGCCGCCGAACACGCCAAGCTGCAGGCCGAGGAGGACACCGCCGACTTCGGAGGTCTGCGGTGACCGCGTCCTTGCCCGACGGGTCCCGCCGTAAGCCCCGCCCCGGTCGGCGTCTGATCCTTTGGCGCCACGGCCAGACGTCGTGGAACGTGGAGCGGCGCTTCCAGGGCACCACGGACGTCGAGCTCACCGAGACGGGCATCAGCCAGGCCCGCCGCTCCGCCCGGCTGCTCGCCTCCCTGAAGCCCGACGCGATCGTCGCCT
The DNA here is from genome assembly GCF_033793965.1 of Streptomyces sp. ME02-8801-2C. Classification (NCBI taxonomy): domain Bacteria; kingdom Bacillati; phylum Actinomycetota; class Actinomycetes; order Kitasatosporales; family Streptomycetaceae; genus Streptomyces; species Streptomyces sp. ME02-8801-2C. The sequence goes on from NZ_JARAXP010000004.1 coordinate 232,972, forward strand.
CGGACCTCCGGCGCGCGGCGGACACCGCCGGCGAACTCGCCGAGCTCACCGGTCTCACGGTGAGCCACGACGAGGGCCTGCGCGAGACCTACGCGGGCGTCTGGCAGGGGCTGACGCACGAGGAGATCATCGCCCGGCACGGGGACGAGTACGCCGCCTGGAAGCGCGGTGAGCCGGTCCGTCGCGGTGGCGGCGAACTGGAGACCGAGGTCGCCGACCGCGCGGCTCCCGTGGTGCTGCGGCACGCCGACAAGCTGCCCGACGAGGGCACCCTCGTGGTGGTCAGCCACGGAGGCACCATCCGGACCACCATCGGGCGCCTGCTCGGCCTGGAGTCCCACCACTGGGAGAGCCTCGGCGGTCTCTCCAACTGCTGCTGGTCCGTCCTCGGCGAGGGCGCCCGCGGCTGGCGTCTCCTGGAGCACAACGCCGGCACACTGCCCGAGCCGGTCCTCGGTGACGACGACTGACCCGGATTTCACTTTCCGGCTGGTCGCAGGCTAAAGTTCATCTTGTTCACCCGCCAGGGCGGGAAGAACGCGAGGGGCTATAGCTCAGTTGGTAGAGCGCCTGCATGGCATGCAGGAGGTCAGGAGTTCAATTCTCCTTAGCTCCACAGATATCGGTGACAAAAGTCCCGTTCCCGTCAGGGAGCGGGATTTTTTTGCGTGCCTCGTCCGTGTGTGGTGTGTCACTCCGGCGCCGGGTCGACTCCTGTCCGCATCGCGGTGGCGACGGGACCTCAACTCCGCTTCCGTGTCCGCGTTCATGCCGCGTGTGCCGGGGCCGGCCTCGGCCGCGGCCGCCCACGCGCCGGACGGTCCTCGCCTCGGCGGCGGTCGTCTCCGGCCCTGGTGGGCCTGGAATGAGGACCCGGGCCGCCTGTCGGCAACCTGCCCTGATCCCGGCCGGGTTGACTCTTCCTGAACCGGCTTGAGTCACTTGGGGGGCCGGAGGCGTATACCTCTGCGGAAGCTCTTCTTATGCGCATGTTCGCGCTGGCTGTGACGGCCGCGGCAGGTCGCCGTGTCCGGACTGGTACGAAGGCGTCGCTGACCGTATTGGTCCGGCCGTGGCAGAATCAAACGGCCGGAAGGGGGCGCGGCCCGACGGGAGGGAGTTGCGATGCCTGCGAGCATCCTCAGGGAGGTCGGTCACCTCCCTGAAGCGGCAGTCATACGGGGCAGGAGAACCCGTCTCAGCTGCCCTTCCTGCGGTTCCGGCCATGTCGCCCAGGTGCTCGGTGACAACGGTGGCGTTTCCTACGTGTGCACGGCCTGCGGCCACAGCTGGAGCTGATCGATGGGTGCACACAGGAGGAAATGCGACTGGTGCGGCAGTGGTACGCCGATCGTCCGTGACATGGAGCCGGTGAACCACGACTACCAGTACTGGTGCGAGGAATGCGCACGGGCGCTGATCATAAAAGGCGACCCGATCGAGACCTACCGTGAGCTCGAGGGTGAGCCGATCTACGGCCGGCTCCTCGAAGAGCACTGCACCCTCAAACGGTTCTACTCGTTCGTCACGGCCTGACCCCGGGAAACGATTTGGTGCTGCACCGGGGGGACCGGTAATGTTGGCGTCGCCGCCGGGGAAACCCGGCCGCAACACCGCAAGGGGCTATAGCTCAGTTGGTAGAGCGCCTGCATGGCATGCAGGAGGTCAGGAGTTCAATTCTCCTTAGCTCCACAGAAAGTTGAAGGCGGGTCACCCGATCAGGGTGACCCGCCTTCGGCGTTGTGCGGTACTCAGGGGGATGGGGGGAGGGGGAGCAGCAACCGGGTTGCTGCTCCCCCTCCGTGGCTTCAGCGACCGCTGCCGAGGGCGCGGCGGCCCCGGCCGCCCCGCTGGGACAGGACCGGCAGACGGTCGGGGGCAGAGGCCCTGGTGTCCTCCTCGATGCGCAGCGCCAGTGCCGGGCAGCGGCGCACCGCGCGCAGGGCCTTCGCCTCCGCGTACCGGGGCACCTTCGCCTGCGCGACGGTCGGGAAGCCGTCGGCGCCCAGTTCGAAGACCTCGGGAAGGATGTCGGCGCACAGACCGTGACCCCGGCACAGGGTCCAGTCGACGAAGATCTTCTGGCGGCTGGGGCCGCTCTCCTCCTCCGCCTGGCCACCCGGGATGCCCGTAGGGGTCTGGCCGCCCTCGAAGAGCGGCAGAACGCCCTCTACGGGCCTTCCGCAGCCGTTTCCGAGGACATGGGCGGCGAGGTCGTCCGTGAACGCCTTGATGGTCGATTCCAGGAACATCGCCGAGCCGTCCGGATGCGAGCACGCGCCGCGCCGTTTCACGGACTTGGCGACCTGCTTGACGGCCTCCAGGGCGGCCGGGCCGCCGCCGTTGAGGATGTCCTGCATACCGCGCGCCGCGGCCGGCAGACCGAGGTAGCAGGGGCCGCACTGGCCGGCGCTCTCCTCCGCCAGCCACTGGGCGACACGCAGCGACTCGCCGAGCGGGCAGGTGTCCTGGCTGATCGGCAGGATCGCGCCCGCGCCGAGGGCACCGCCCACCTGGTCCAGGGAGTTGCGCGAGACGATCGCCTCGTTGACCGTCGCCGCGTCGATCCACTTGCCGTGGTAGCCGCCGGTCAGCACACCCTGCGGGACCGGCGGGGCGCCGGCGAGCTGCAGGACGTAGCGCAGCGGAACACCCGTAGGCACCTCGATCACCATGGGGCGGGCGACCGCACCGGAGACCGTGAGCATGACGGTGCCCGGCTCGTCGTACAGGCCGGTGTTGCAGTAGCGCTCGGCGCCGATGCGGGCGGCGATCGCCAGCTGGGCGTAGGTCTCGGCGTTGGACAGCAGGGTGGGCGCGCCGCCCACACCGCTCTGGGAGGCGCTGATCTTGCGGCCGGGCGGGATCGCCGGGCCGCCGTCGATGGAGCGGATCAGCGAGGCGGCGGCGCCGGTGACCATACGGATCGGGTTGCGCTGCACGCGCGCGCGTAGCGCCGACCGGCGGCCGTTGTTGAGGCCGCGTTCGGCGAGCGCCGCCTCCATGGAGCGCTGCGTGGATTCACGTGTCACCCCGATGACGAGGGTGCGGGCGCCCATCGCCTCCGCGCACAGCAGGGCGCCGTCCAGGATCAGGTGCGGGGCACGGTTGACCAGCACGGTGTCCTTGCGGCAGGCGGGCTCGTCCTCGCTGGCGTTGACGACGACGACCGGGCGCACGCCGCGCCGGATCGCCGACTCGGCGACCGACCGCAGCTTCTTGTGAAAGGGGAAGCCCGCGCCGCCGCGGCCCTTGAGGGAAATGCGTTCGGCGAGCTGCGCGAGCTGCTCGCCGCCCATCGGTTCGAGCGGCCCGTGCACCTTCAGGTGCATGGGCAGGTCAAGTCTCTCGACAAGGTCGAAACCCGACGTGAGCTGAGGAAGCCCGACCACGCGGACTTCGGGGACGTCGGGCAGAGCCTCGTTCACTTAAAGCCTCCGGAAGGCGCGTTCCAAGGTTCGCCCGAACCCGGTGCGTCGAATCCATAGGAAGCACCGGGGTTTGTCTCAGTGGCGGGACCGCTGTTGTTCGTGTCGTTCGCGTTGTACGTGCCGTAGGCCGCATTCGACTCACCGGTGTTGTACACATCACTCGTGCCGTACGCGGCCGCGCCCGGATTGCCATAGGCCGGGATGTTGTATCCGGTGTCAGCCATGGGGTCGTACGCCGACACGGGCGCCTCGCCCACGGGAGGCGGGGACGGAATCGGCCAGCTGCCCGACGTGCTGCCGTCCACCCGCGGGATCGCCCCGGTCCCCTGCATGTCCATCGACAGGTCCATGCGCGCGGTCTGGTCCATGTACGTGTCCTGCCCGCGCGGGGGCGTCACCGCTCGGTAGGCCGCCGCGAAGCCGTCCTGCGCGGGCTCGGGGGTCATGGTGCGGCTGGCCGGAACGTCGTAGAGCGGCGACGCGGCCGGCGCGCTGCGCTGCGGGGGGACCCCCCCGTCTCCGCGCGCGGGCCTGCCCGCGGACTGGTTCTCGTAGCCCGGCAGGGCGGATTCACCGAGGCGTGCCCGGCTCGCGTCCAGGCCCTCGCGGCTCGGCCGTTCCTGGGAACCCAGGAACGCCATGATCTGGGCGGCCACCCTGCGCTTGAACGGGCGGGGCGCCGAGCGCAGTGCCAGGGCCGCTATCACCGCGAGTAGACACAGGCCGTAAAGGATCGTGAACACCGGCTTCGCCTGGCGTCCCGCGTACAGGCCGTGGACCAGGGCGAAGCACCAGGCCGGGTAGGCCAGCATGTGCATCGCGCGCCAGCGCGCCGCGACCGGTGCCGGGGAGGCGAAGCGGCTGCGCAGCGCGCCGGTGACGGCCGTGAAGATCATGAGCAGGCCGGCCGCGGAGCCCATGCCGATGAGACCTGAGGTGCCGGTGACGCCGAGGCTGAACGGGATCAGCGCGGCGATCAGCGAGACGTGGTCGAGCGCCAGCTTGACCGAGACGTGCAGCAGCAGGAAGGCGACCGAGGAGACGGCGGTCGTCCGGTGCACGGCCTGCGCGATCAACCGCTGGCGGGTGTTCAGGAAGACCCGGTCGGTCGCGACCAGGCCCCAGATCACCGAGCAGGAGAGGGCGACCAGCGAGAGCACGCCGGCGCCGAAGTTCAGGAAGTCCTGGACCGAGTCACCTCCGACCAGCACGATCACCGGTATAAGGAGCAGCACGGCAGCCGTCGCCATCCCGTAGGCCGAACGGCCCGTCCTGGGAAGCGAACTGTTACTACGAGGGTTCATGGGGGCAACTCCGAGCGGTTCGGGAAGGCGGTCCCGCGTCGAACTCTAAGTCGAGACATACCGATGAGTACGAGGTTTGAGTTATTGCGCTGTTACCAAAGCGCCGTGAGGCCGTTGTGATGTCCCAAAGAGGTTGTTACGCGAAGTAATTTTTGAACCTGGTTCAGGTTTTGCTGTGTGGCGATTCACGTTTCCCCCCGAGGCGTGAGGGAGTCATGAGGGCGATGTGTGGGGGCTCTGTGGGCACTCCGGCGACTGCTCGGGGGCACGGCACCCGGTGTCGTTCCCCGAGGGGTACTCCGTCGCTGCACGCGCGACTGCTGCGGTACCCTGACGCCATGCGTGCCGTACGCCTTCTGCTTAGTGAGCCGCGCTGATCAGTCCCGACCGCTGACGAATCGTGGTCGGCATCGGCGCGGCGTCCCCTCCTGTGCGAGGGGATTTTTCATTTCCAGGCCACTGGCAGAGACGATCGATGGAGCTTTGAGGACCATGAGCGAGACGAACCCCGCTGCCGCCGAGGTCGCGGCGCCGCACCGCTACACGGCTGCCATGGCGGCCGACATCGAGGCACGCTGGCAGGACTTCTGGGACGCCGAGGGCACCTACGCCGCGCCGAACCCGAGCGGCGATCTGGCCGACGACCCGGAGCTGGCCGCCAAGCCCAAGAAGTTCATCATGGACATGTTCCCGTACCCCTCCGGGGCGGGACTGCACGTCGGCCACCCGCTGGGATACATCGCGACCGACGTGTACGCCCGCTTCCAGCGCATGACCGGCCACAACGTGCTGCACACCCTGGGCTTCGACGCCTTCGGCCTGCCCGCCGAGCAGTACGCCGTGCAGACCGGCACGCACCCGCGTGTGTCCACCGAGGCCAACATCGAGAACATGAAGGTCCAGCTGCGCCGGCTGGGCCTGGGCCACGACAGGCGCCGGTCCTTCGCCACGATCGACCCGGACTACTACAAGTGGACCCAGTGGATCTTCCTGCAGATCTTCAACTCCTGGTACGACGAGGAGGCGGACAAGGCCCGCCCGATCGCCGCCCTGGTCGCCCAGTTCGAGAGCGGCGAGCGCGCCGTACCGGGTGACCACGCGCGCGCGTGGAACGAGCTGACCGCCGCCGAGCGCGCCGACGTGCTGGGCGAGTACCGCCTGGCGTACGCCTCCGAGGCGCCCGTCAACTGGTGTCCGGGACTGGGCACCGTGCTGGCCAACGAGGAGGTCACCGCCGACGGCCGTTCCGAGCGCGGCAACTTCCCCGTCTTCAAGGCCAAGCTGCGCCAGTGGAACATGCGCATCACCGCCTACGCCGACCGGCTGCTGAACGACCTGGACGCGCTGGACTGGCCCGAGGCCATCAAGCTGCAGCAGCGCAACTGGATCGGCCGCTCCGAGGGCGCCCGGGTCGACTTCCCCGTGGACGGCGAGGCCATCACGGTCTTCACCACCCGCCCCGACACTCTGTTCGGCGCGAGCTACATGGTCCTGGCGCCCGAGCACCCGCTGGTCGAGAAGCTGATCCCGGCCGCCTGGCCCGAGGGCACCCACGACATCTGGACGGGCGGTCACGCCACACCCGGCGAGGCCGTCGCCGCCTACCGTGCCCAGGCCGCCTCGAAGTCGGACGTCGAGCGGCAGGCCGAGGCCAAGGACAAGACCGGCGTCTTCATCGGCTCGTACGCGACCAACCCGGTCAACGGCGAGCAGATCCCCGTCTTCATCGCCGACTACGTCCTGATGGGCTACGGCACCGGCGCGATCATGGCCGTACCGGCGGGCGACCAGCGCGACTTCGAGTTCGCGCGCGCCTTCGAGCTGCCCATCCACTGCATCGTGGAGCCGACCGACGGGCGCGGCACCGACACCTCGACGTGGGACAACGCCTTCGGGGCCTACGACGCGAAGATCATCAACTCGGCCAACGGCGACATCTCGCTGGACGGCCTGCCCGTCGCCGAGGCCAAGGCCCGCATCACCGAGTGGCTGGAGCGCAAGGGCATCGGGCGCGGCACCGTCAACTTCCGGCTGCGCGACTGGCTGTTCAGCCGCCAGCGCTACTGGGGCGAGCCCTTCCCGATCGTCTACGACGAGGACGGCGTCGCCCACTCGCTGCCCGAGTCGATGCTGCCGCTGGAGCTGCCCGAGGTCGAGGACTACTCGCCGCGCACCTTCGACCCGGACGACGCGAACACCGAGCCCGAGACGCCGCTGTCCCGCAACGAGGACTGGGTCAACGTCACCCTGGACCTGGGCGACGGCCGGGGCCCGCAGAAGTACCGCCGCGAGACCAACACCATGCCCAACTGGGCCGGTTCCTGCTGGTACGAGCTGCGCTACCTGGACCCGAACAACGACCAGAAGCTGGTCGACCCTGCCGTCGAGCAGTACTGGATGGGCCCCCGCGAGGGCCAGCCGCACGGCGGCGTCGACCTGTACGTCGGCGGCGCCGAGCACGCCGTGCTGCACCTGCTGTACGCCCGCTTCTGGTCCAAGGTCCTGTTCGACCTGGGGCACGTCTCGTCGGTCGAGCCGTTCCACAAGCTGTTCAACCAGGGCATGATCCAGGCCTTCGTGTACCGCGACAGCCGCGGCATCGCCGTACCGGCCGCCGAGGTGGAGGAGCGTGACGGCGAGTTCTTCCACAACGGCGAGAAGGTCTCCCGGCTGCTGGGCAAGATGGGCAAGTCCCTGAAGAACGCGGTCACTCCGGACGAGGTCAGCGCCGAGTACGGGGCGGACACGCTGCGCCTTTACGAGATGGCCATGGGTCCGCTGGACGTGTCGCGGCCGTGGGACACGCGCGCGGTGGTGGGCCAGTACCGGCTGCTGCAGCGGCTGTGGCGCAACGTCGTCGACGAGAACACCGGCGAGGTCACCGTCGTCGACTCCGAGACCGACGAGGCGACCCTGCGTGCCCTGCACAAGGCGATCGACGGTGTCCGTCAGGACCTGGAGGGCCTGCGGTTCAACACGGCCATCGCCAAGGTCACCGAGCTGAACAACCACCTGACCAAGACGGGCGGGCCGGTCACGCGCACGGTCGCCGAGGCCCTGGTGCTGCTGGTCGCGCCGCTGGCCCCGCACATCGCCGAAGAGCTGTGGCGTCGGCTGGGCCACCCCGACTCGGTCGTCCACCAGGACTTCCCGGTCGCCGACCCCGCGTACGTCGTCGACGAGAGCGTGACCTGCGTCGTGCAGATCAAGGGCAAGGTCAAGGCCCGCCTGGAGGTCTCGCCGTCGATCTCCGACGACGAGCTGGAGGAGGTGGCGCTGGGTGACGACAAGGTCGTGGAGGCGCTGGCCGGCGCGGGGATCCGCAAGGTGATCGTGCGGGCGCCGAAGCTGGTCAACATCGTCACCGCGTAGGTTCCGAACATCACTGCGGGCATGTGTGCCCTCAGTGACGCGGGGCTGGGCGTGGGCGGTCCGGCGGATCGCTCGGGGTAGTCCCCTACGGGCAGGTTCGGGGTTCTTTTGGAACTCCGGGCCTGCCCTTTGCGTTTACGGTTGAAGAGCGGCTCGAAGGCCGCGACCGGTACGAGGAGGAGCGTCGTGGAAGCCGCTGTCGCAGTTGTCGCCCTGCTCTTCCTGCTGTTCGTCGTGCTGGGCGTGTACGCGACCGTGAAAGTGGTCGGCGCCGCCAAGAGAGGCGTCGACCGGACGATCTCGCAGGCCCGCCGCACGGTCGAGGACACCACCCTGCGCGCGAAGACGTACGCCCAGCCCGGCCCGGTCGGCGAGCTGGCACAGCTCAGGCTCAAGCTGCGTACGTCGATGCGCGCCACCCAGGACGCGCTGCACGCGGGCGTGACCGAGGACGAGTCGCTCAAGGAGTCCCTCGGCCTCTTCGAGCGGCTCAGCAGGCATGGCCACGAACTGGACGCCGACCTCAAGCGACTGGAGTCCGAGCCCGACCGGGCCACGCTCTCCGCGCGACTCCCCGCACTGCGCGAGCGCACCGACCAGATCACTCAGGCCGCCGACTCGCTGCGCTGGGCGGCCCGGGACCGGGCGACCCGTTTCGCCGGCGACGACCTGGACTCCCTGCGGACCCAGATCGACGTCGAGGCGGGCGCCCTGCGGCACTGGACGGCCGTGGAGCCGACGCCCACCGCGACACCTTCACCGACAGCCACACCGACCTCCGCCCCCACGCCGGCCTCCACTCCCGCCCCCGCTCCGCCGCCCTGGCCCGAGGCTCCGGCCGCCGACGGGGGAGCGGCACAACAGACCTGGGAGGACAACGCCGACGGGCGTCGGCCCGCCGAACCGGCCCGGCCCGCCATCACCCCGCCGGTCCAACAGCCCACCTATCCCTGGCAGAAGAAACCCCGTCCGGAGAGCACGACGTGATCCGGCGGGCCGACTCCGGTCCCGACGCAGGTGAAAGGGGCGGGCTGCCGCCCACAAGCTACGGCAGGTAACCTCCAGCTCATGTCCCGCCATGTCGCGATCGTCACCGATTCAACGGCCTACCTGCCGCCACGGACGATGGAGCGCCACGGCATCATCGCGGTGCCGCTGACCGTGGTCCTCGGCGACCGTGCTCTCGAAGAGGGCACCGAGATCTCGGCCCGTTCCCTGGCCCAGGCTCTCCAGAAGCGTCGGTCCGTCACCACTTCGCGCCCCAGCCCCCAACTCTTCGCGGAGACCTACCGCAAGGTCGCCGAGTCCGGCGCCACCGGCATCGTCTCGCTGCACCTCTCCGCCGAGTTCTCGGGCACGTACGATGCCGCGGTCCTGGCGGCCCGTGAGGCACCGGTGCCCGTGCGGGTGGTGGACACCGGCATGGTCGCGATGGCCCTCGGGTTCTGCGCACTGGCCGCCGCCGAGGCCGCAGAGGCGGGCGGCACGGTGGACGAGGCCGTCACGGCCGCGGAGAAGCGCGCCGCGGGCACGTCCGCGTATTTCTACGTCGACACCCTCGACTATCTGCGCCGCGGCGGTCGGATCGGCGCGGCGCAGGCCCTTTTCGGTTCCGCCCTCGCGGTGAAGCCGCTGCTGCAGCTGGACGGCGGACGCATCGAACTGCTCGAGAAGGTGCGAACGGCGTCCAGGGCCATCGCCCGCCTGGAGGAGATCGCCGCCGACCGGGCGGGTGGCGCACAGGTCGACATCGCGGTGCATCATCTGGCCGCCCCTGAACGGGCAGCGGCTCTCGCGGACCGGTTGCGGGTCCGGGTGCCGGGGCTGGCCGACCTGCATGTGAGCGAGGTGGGCGCGGTGATCGGGGCGCATACGGGGCCCGGGTTGCTGGGAGTGGTTGTTTCGCCTCGTTGAGGCTCTCCTGCGCCCAGAGGTTTGTGTGGGGCACTCGTGTGGGTGACGGAGTTTTCCACAACCGGTGAGTAATCCACCGGAATTGAGCAAGATCGTCGCGAGTGTGGGGGATTGCTCCATCCTCGGCGCATGACATTTCGATCAGGTTCACGCGCAACCACTGCGACCAGCGGGCCGGGCCGCGGCTCGATGTCCGACGGCCGCGTCCGCCATGGCCATCGCCATCGGCACCGCCGTCCCGGTGGCCGGGCTCGGCAGCAGCAGGCGTCGGCCGATGAGCTGCGGCGGCGGGCTGAGGTGCTCTTCGGTGAAAGGGTGCTGGAGCGAAGGGAGTTGGGGAACGGGCCGCCGGGTGGGGACCGGGATGCGGGGGTGGTGGACGACGGGGAGTTGGCGGGGCTCGGTAGGCCGGCGGCGGTAGGGCGTGGAGGGTCTGCTGGGGGCTTGGGCGGCAGGGATGCCGTTGGTGCGGCTGTTGTTGGGGACCGGGGTGCTGGTGCTGGTGCTGGTGCTGGTGCTTGGGCTGGTGGTGCTGGTGGCAGTGGCCGTGTCGGCGGCCTTGAGCGTGGCGGTGGCCGTGTCGGCGGCCCTGAGCGTGGCGGTGGCGGTTCGGATGGTGGTTCCGGGGCCGCTGTTGAGGGCTGGCGGGAACGGGTTGGGCTTGCTGTGCGGGAGCGCATGCCCGTGTGGTTGCAGGCGCGGTGCGGTCTGGAGCGGCGGAGTGTGGTGGCGCTCACGGTGGTGCTGGTCGCTGCCGCGGTGCTCGCCGGGCAGCACTGCTGGGCGGGGCGTGTCCAGCCTGTGCGGGCTCCGGAGGTGGTGCGGGCGGCGGCGCCGCTCGGGTCGGCGCGGGCCGCGGGTGGCGTGACCGTGCCCCGGGGTGTCACGGGGCCGGCCGGGGCGCAGATCGTGGTGGACGTCAGCGGCAAGGTGCGTGAGCCGGGGGTTCATCGGCTGCCGGCCGGGTCGAGGGTCGCCGATGCTCTGCGGGCCGCCGGTGGGGTGCGTCCCGGTACGAAGACCGAAGGGCTCAACCGTGCCCGGTTCCTGGTGGACGGCGAACAGGTGGTGGTCGGAGGGGGAGTGGCCCCACCGGGCGCGGTCGTGGGCGGCACGGTCGTGAGCGGGGCGGCCGGCTCGGGTGGCGTGGGAGCGGGCGGATCCGTGGGCGGGGCGGGGGCTGGACCGGTGGCGCCGGTTTCGTTGAACACGGGCACCGTGGAACAGCTCGACACCTTGCCGGGGGTCGGGCCGGTGCTGGCGCAGCACATCGTCGACTACCGCACCCAGCACGGCGGATACCGGTCCGTGGACGAACTGCGCGAGGTGAACGGCATCGGTGACCGACGCTTCGCCGACCTGCGAAATCTCGTGCAGCCATGAGCCGGACACCGGGCGCCCCGGAATCGGAGCATCGGGCTCGGAGCGCGGTGGCGGGGGACGCGCACGACGACTCTCGCCCGCTCGACGAGCAGAACGTCCCCGACGGTCGGACCTCTCGCGCCCGTCGGTCCGTGCACGCCGCCTCGGGCAAGCGACTGGGAGAGGCGAACCCCCGGCAGGAAGGACCGACAGACCTGCGGTTGGTACCGCCCGCGTTGGCGGCATGGGCGACGGCGGCACTGGCACTGGATGCCCCGCCCGGCTGGGTCACCGGTGTCGCCGTCGTCTGTTCGGTCGTGGCCGGAGTGCTCCTGCTGCTCCGTCGTACCTCGGCGGGACCGGGGCTGCCGTCGGTGCGACAGCCCTGGCGGGGCAACTGGTCGCGGGTTTCCGTGGCCTGCGTGCTGCTCTGTGTCGGCGCGGCCGCCGCCTCCGCCGGACTGCACGGGGCCGATCTGCGTAGGGGGCCCGTGCCGGGGCTGGCGCGGCAGTACGCCGGTGTGACGGCCGAGGTGGAGCTCACCTCCGATCCACGGCTCTCCCGGCCCCGGATCCAGGGCGCTCATGCCGCGCCGAGCGCCGTACTGCTCGACGCCGAGATCCGGCGGATCGAGTCGCCCGACGGGAGCACGACGGCGACGCGGACGCCCGTACTCGTGACCGTCGACATGAGCGCGAAGCCGACGAGGACGGGGCCCTTCCGCCGGTCGGGCGCCAAGGCGGCGGCTGGGCCTGAGCGTTCGCCCTGGCTGGGGTTGTTGCCGTCCACGCGACTGAAGGTGACCGGACGGCTCGTGCCCGCGCTGACCGGCGGTGAACGGATCGCGGCCGTGCTGCGGGTACGGGGTCGGGCGGCGCCGGAGGTGGTGGGGCCACCGTCGGCGGCACAGCGGTTCGCGGGGCGGCTGCGGGCGGGGCTGCGGGACGCCACCGAGGATCTGCCGGCGGACGCGCGGGCGCTGCTGCCAGGGCTGGTCGTCGGGGACACCTCGCGTGTCACACCCGAGCTGGACGAGGCGTTCAAGGAAACCGACCTCACGCACCTCATGGCTGTCAGCGGGGCGAACTTCACGATCCTCCTCGCCCTCCTCATCGGCCCGCCCGCCCTCGCCCAGCAGGTCGAACGGCGTGGCCTCGCCCCCCGCCTGGGCATCTCCCTCCGGACGACCGCGCTGTTCGGGGGCGCGCTCACCCTGGGATTCGTCATCGTGTGCAGACCCGACCCGAGTGTGCTGCGGGCCGCGGCCTGCGGATCGGTCGCGCTGCTCGCCCTCGCGACCGGGCGCCGCCGGTCACTGATCCCGGCGCTGGCGACAGCGGTTCTGCTGCTGGTGCTGTACGACCCCTGGCTGGCGCGGAGTTACGGCTTCCTGCTCTCTGTCCTCGCCACCGGCGCCCTCCTCACCCTCGCGCCCCGCTGGAGCCCGGCATTGCGCAGGCGCGGGGTACCGCCGCGACTGGCCGAGGCGCTGGCCGCCGCCGGTGCCGCCCAGGCCGTGTGCGCGCCGGTCGTGGCCGTACTGTCGGCACGGGTGAGCCTGGTGGCGGTGCCGTGCAACCTGCTCGCCGAGTTCGCCGTCGCCCCGGCCACCGTGCTGGGCTTCGGGGCGCTGGCCACCGCGCCGGTGGCCATGCCGGTGGCCGGAGCGCTGGCCTGGGGCGCGAGTTGGCCCGCGGGGTGGATCGTCGACATCGCCCGTACGGGTGCGGCGCTGCCCGGCGGGGGAGTGGACTGGCCGGGCAGCTGGACGGGCGCGCTGCTGCTGGGGCTGAGCATGATGCTCGTCGTGTTCGTGGGCGCGCGGCTGTTGCGGCACCCGTGGTGGTGCGCGGCCTGCGGGGTGCTGCTGCTCCTGGTGGTCGTGCGGCCCGCGCCGCTGACCAGGGTGATCACCGGGTGGCCGCCGCCGGGGTGGCGGTTCGCGATGTGCGACGTGGGACAGGGCGACGCGAGTGTGCTGGCGGCGGGAGAGGGCACCGGAGTGGTCGTGGACGCCGGACCCGACCCGGCGCTGGTCGACCACTGTCTGCGCGACCTCGGCATCACCAAGGTGCCCCTGGTGATCCTCACCCACTTCCACGCCGACCATGTCGCCGGGCTGCCCGGTGTACTGCGTGGGCGTTCGGTGGGCGCGATCGAGACGACGGGGTTCGAGGAGCCCGAGGACCAGGCCGAGTTCGTGCTGAGGGAGGCGGCGGCCCGGCGTATCCCCGTGACGCGTGCGGTCGCCGGGGAGCGGCGGCGGACGGGTGACCTCGACTGGGAGGTGCTGTGGCCGCGGCCGGCTCCCGCACCCGAGCCGGAGGGCGCCAACGACGCCAGTGTCACGTTGCTCGTCCGGTCGGCGGGGCTGCGCCTGCTGCTCCTCGGGGACCTGGAACCCCCGGCCCAGCGGGCGCTGTTGGGTTCGCCGGCCGCCGGGGCGGTGCGTGCCGTGGACGTCCTGAAGGTCGCCCACCACGGATCCGCCTATCAGGACCCGGACCTCATACGGGCCGCGGCACCGAGGCTGGCGCTCATCTCGTGCGGCGCGGACAACACGTACGGGCACCCCGCTCCCAGCACGGTGGCGGCGCTCAGAAACGGGGGTGCCGTGGTGCTGAGGACGGACGAGGACGGCGCGTTGGCGGTCGTCGGTGCGGGCAGTGAGCTGCGGGTGGCGAGAGACTGAGGCCATGAACACCGCACAGGCTGCCGCCTACCTCCGTCGGCTGGGTGTCGAACGCTCGGTGTCGCCCACCCTCGGCACACTGCGCGAGCTGCAACTGCGGCACCTGGTGTCGGTGCCATTCGAGAACCTCTCGATCCATCTCGGTGAGGAGATCGTGCTGGCGGAGGACCGGCTGTTCGACAAGGTGGTGGGGGCCCGCCGGGGCGGGTTCTGCTACGAACTCAACGGTCTTTTCGGAGCGTTGCTGACGGCGCTGGGCTTCGACGTCACGCTGCTTGCGGCGCGGGTGTACGGCGACGAGGGGCGGCTCGGGATCCCGTACGACCATCTCGCGCTGCGGGTGGGGACGGTGGACGCGGAGGGCGGTGACTGGTTGGTCGATGTGGGCTTCGGGGCGCACAGTCACCGTCCGCTGGCCATCGGGCAGCGGGGTGAGCAGGAGGATCCGGGCGGTACGTTCCTGATCGTCGAGGCGGGGCCCGACTCGGCGGGGGTGCGGGGCGGTGGGGTGGACGGGGACTCGGACTCGGGGACGGATTCGGGCGCGGGTGCGGGCTGGGGCGCGGGTTCGGGCGCGGGTGACCTGGACGTGGTGCGGGACGGGAGCCGTCGGTATCGGCTGGAGCTGCGGCCTCGGGTGCTGGGTGACTTCGTGGCCGGGGCGTGGTGGCACAGCACCTCCCCCGAGTCGCACTTCACACGGTCGCTGGTCTGCTCGCGGGTGACTGAGGACGGCGGGAGGATCACGCTCAGCGGACGGAGTCTCACGGTGACGGCGCCGGGTGGGGAGAGGGAGGTGCGGGAGCTGGGGGCGGACAGTGAGGTGCTCTCCGTGTACCGGGAGCGGTTCGGGGTCGAGCTGTCGCGTGTGCCGAGCGTTCGGAATGCCGGTGGGGATGTATGAGGCGGCTGGCGGCCGGCGGCTGGACCAGGCTCCGGGGTGGCGGAAGATGTCTTCGTGAGCGATGTGAGACATGTGCTGGTGCTGCCCGACCGTGATGCCGCCGAGGACGTGGTGGAGGCGTTGCGTGACCGGTTCGGTATCGGTGAGGAGCCGCAGCTCGTACGGGATGCGCTGGCCGGTGAGGACGATGCCGAGGACGCCCAGTGGCTCGTGGTGCTGACGGACGAGGCGGGGCGGCTGGACGCGGCGGAGCTGGACGAGTTCGTGGGGGAGTGGGAGGGGTGGCGAGAGGAGCCGTAGCCCCCAAGCCCCCCGGGGACTGAGGGCGACGGTGTTGTGCGGGCGCCGGCGTTGTCAGTGGCTCGTGGGATGCTTTCGGGGATGGCCAAGAAGACCGCACATGACGACCCTCTCGCCCCCGTCACGCTTGCCGTGGGCCAGGAGGACCTCCTGCTCGACCGTGCCGTGCAGGAGGTGGTGGCCGCCGCTCGGGCCGCCGACGCCGACACGGACGTACGGGACCTGACCTCGGACCAGTTGCAGCCGGGGACGCTGGCCGAGCTGACCAGTCCCTCGCTCTTCTCCGAGCGGAAGGTCGTGATCGTACGCAACGCGCAGGATCTGTCGGCCGACACGGTCAAGGATTTGAAGGCCTACTTCGGGGGGCCTGCGGAGGAGATCACCCTCGTGCTGCTGCACGCGGGCGGGGCCAAGGGCAAGGCGTTGCTCGACGCGGCGCGCAAGGCGGGGGCGCGGGAGGTGGCGTGTCCCAAGATGACGAAGCCGGCGGATCGGCTGGCGTTCGTGCGGTCGGAGTTCCGGGCGACGGGGAGATCCGCCACGCCCGAGGCGTGTCAGGCGCTCGTCGACTCGATCGGGAGTGATCTGCGGGAGCTGGCGTCCGCGGTGACTCAGCTGGTCGCGGATGTCGAGGGGACGATCGACGGGGCGGTGGTCGGGCGGTACTACACGGGGCGGGCAGAGGCCTCGAGCTTTGAAGTCGCCGACCGGGCCGTGGAGGGGCGGGCGGCGGAGGCGCTGGAGGCGTTGCGGTGGTCGTTGTCGACCGGGGTGGCGCCGGTGTTGATCACCAGTGCGTTGGCTCAGGGGGTGCGGGCGATCGGGAAGTTGTCGTCCGCGCGGGGTGGGCGGCCGGCGGATCTTGCTCGGGAGTTGGGGATGCCGCCGTGGAAGATTGATCGGGTTCGGCAGCAGATGCGGGGGTGGACGCCGGAGGGGGTTGCTGTGGCGTTGCGGGCGGTGGCTGAGGCTGATGCGGGGGTGAAGGGGGGTGGGGATGATCCCGAGTACGCGTTGGAGAAGGCGGTTGTGGTGATTGCTCGGGCGGCTCGGTCTCGGGGGTAGGGAGCGGGCCCGTTTTGCTCGCCCCCGCCGCCCCTACCCGTCCCATCCTGTCCCTGGGGGCTGTGCCCCCAGCCCCCCCTACGGCCCTGAACGGGCCTTGTCCTCAAACGCCGGACGGGCTGGAAATGCGGGTCGGTGTTGCAATGGTGACGGACGGGCTGGAAAGCGGCTTGCGTACGCCGAAGGCCCCGGTCGCTGTCCTGGGGTAGGAGCTGGGCCGGGGCCTTTGGGGTTCTGTTTCTGCTGGGTGGCTTCACGCCCGCGTGGCGAACGCAGTCGTGCGTGGAGCCGGGGTGCCGGGTGGGGGCGGGAGAGAGGGCCCGCTCTGGTCCGTCCGGCGGTTGGATCAGATCAAGGGAAGCGAGGTTCAGCCCTTGAGAGCGGTGACCTTGGAAGCAAGCGCCGACTTCTTGTTGGCGGCCTGGTTCTTGTGGATGACGCCCTTCGAGACGGCCTTGTCGAGCTGACGCGCGGCAGCGCGCTGGGTCTCGGTGGCCTTCTCGATGTCACCCGCGGCAGCGGCCTCGCGGGCCTTGCGGATCGCGGTCTTCAGGGAGGACTTGACGGCCTTGTTGCGCAGCCGAGCCTTCTCGTTGGTCTTGTTCCGCTTGATCTGGGACTTGATGTTCGCCACGAATGAGCCTTTTCAGCTTCAGGTGCACGAGGGCACGCCTCATGCGCCGTTTGATTGCTTCTTGGTTTTACTGCACCGTGTCTCCTGCTGAGAGGGCATGAGACACAGCCACTCAGGCTACCAGCCGCTCTTCCGGCGGCCCAATCCGGTCGCCCGCTCTCCCGCCCACTCTCTGCGAAACCGCACAAACCGGTCCCCGCTCCCCGCCCGTGGGACCATGGACCCTACGTATCGATTCGACCCGAGACCGCAGACACTGCGGACGCCTCAAGAATCAGGACCCTGCGTGCCCGCGATCCCTAGCCATGTGCCCGAGCCGAGCCGTACCGACCCGGCTCTGATCCGCAACTTCTGCATCATCGCGCACATCGACCACGGCAAGTCCACGCTCGCCGACCGGATGCTCCAGCTGACCGGAGTGGTCGACCAGCGGCAGATGCGCGCCCAGTACCTCGACCGCATGGACATCGAGCGCGAGCGCGGCATCACGATCAAGTCCCAGGCGGTGCGTCTGCCGTGGGCCCCGACCGACGGAGGCGGGGGTGATCAGGCCAGGACCCACATCCTGAACATGATCGACACCCCGGGACACGTCGACTTCACCTACGAGGTCTCGCGGTCGCTCGCGGCCTGCGAGGGGACCGTCCTCCTCGTCGACGCCGCCCAGGGCATCGAGGCCCAGACCCTCGCCAACCTGTACCTGGCGATGGAGAACGACCTCAAGATCATCCCCGTTCTGAACAAGATCGACCTGCCGGCCGCCCAGCCGGAGAAGTTCTCCGAGGAGCTCGCCAACCTCATCGGCTGCGACCCGGACGACGTACTCAGGGTCTCCGCCAAGACCGGTGTCGGGGTCGACGCCCTGCTCAACAGGGTCGTCACCGAGGTGCCGGCTCCCGTCGGGGTCGCGGACGCGCCCGCCCGCGCCATGATCTTCGACTCGGTGTACGACTCGTACCGGGGGGTCGTGACGTACGTACGAGTCATCGACGGGAAGCTCACCAAGCGTGAGCGGATCCGGATGATGTCCACCGGGGCCACGCACGAGCTGCTGGAGATCGGGACCAACTCGCCCGAGATGCTGCCCGCCGACGGGCTCGGGGTCGGTGAGGTGGGGTATCTCATCACCGGCGTGAAGGACGTGCGGCAGTCCAAGGTCGGTGACACCATCACGACCCTGCACCAGGGAGCGACCGAGGCGCTCGGCGGGTACAAGGACCCCAAGCCCATGGTCTTCTCCGGCCTTTATCCGCTGGACGGCTCCGACTACCCCGAGCTGCGCGACGCCCTCGACAAGCTCCAGCTCAACGACGCCGCGCTGGTCTACGAGCCCGAGACCTCCGCCGCCCTCGGGTTCGGCTTCCGGGTCGGCTTCCTGGGCCTGCTGCACCTCGACGTCATCCGCGAGCGGCTCGAGCGGGAGTTCGGCCTCGACCTCATCGCCACCGCGCCCAACGTGGTCTACCGGGTGCTGATGGAGGACACCTCCGAGCACATCGTCACCAACCCGAGCGAGTTCCCCGAGGGGAAGATCAGCGAGGTCTACGAGCCCGTCGTACGGGCCACGATCCTCGCGCCGTCCGAGTTCATCGGGTCGATCATGGAGCTGTGCCAGACCCGGCGCGGTGTGCTGATCGGCATGGACTACCTGTCGGAGGACCGGGTCGAGATCCGGTACACGCTGCCGCTCGCCGAGATCGTCTTCGACTTCTTCGACCAGTTGAAGTCCAAGACCCGGGGCTACGCGTCGCTGGACTACGAGCCCACCGGTGAGCAGACCTCCAGCCTCGTCAAGGTCGACATCCTGCTGCACGGCGACAAGGTCGACGCGTTCTCCGCGGTCACGCACAAGGACGCGGCGTACGCGTACGGGGTGCGGCTCGTCGCCAAGCTGCGCGAGCTGATCCCGCGGCAGGCCTTCGAGGTGCCCATCCAGGCCGCCATCGGATCGCGGGTCATCGCCCGCGAGACGATCCGCGCGATCCGCAAGGACGTTCTCGCCAAGTGCTACGGCGGTGACATCTCGCGTAAGCGGAAGCTGCTGGAGAAGCAGAAGGAGGGCAAGAAGCGGATGAAGATGGTGGGCTCTGTGGAGGTTCCTCAGGACGCCTTCATCGCCGTCTTGTCGAGCGACGACAACGCCGGGTCGGGCAAGGGTAAGAAGTAGCCGACATCGGTGGTGTGCGATCGGGAGAATGGGGGCTCGCCGCGTAGGAACGCGGCGAGCCCCCGTTCGTGTACTTACCGTCGGGCCTGTAGGAAGCGAACAGTCGTCATCTGTAGGAAGTGACCGCCCGTCGCCCCTTACGCACCGGGCGGTCGCGCCTTACTCTGATCTCTGCTCGGTAGTTACTCGCGAGTTAAACAACAGCCGCAAATGAGCCAGCCGCCGCATTGCCGCGGGCCCCGGAGGATGTCGTGAGCGACACACAGACCTTGATCGAGAACCGTCCGCCGTCCGTAGCCGGTCTTTTCCTGGACCGAGTGGCCGCCACGCCGGACGCCGAGGCCTACCGCTACCCGGTGCCCCCGGCCACCGGCGAAGGCCCGGACGACTGGAAGTCGCTGACCTGGGCGCAGACCGCGGAGCGGGTCTACGCCATCGCCGCCGGCCTCATCGAACTGGGCGTACAACCGGAGCAGCGCGTCGCGCTCGCCGCCGCCACCCGAGTCGAGTGGATCCTCGGCGACCTGGGCATCATGTGCGCCGGCGCGGCCACCACCACGGTGTATCCGCAGACCAACACCGAGGAGTCGGCCTTCATCCTGGCCGACTCCTCCAGCAAGGTGCTGATCGCGGAGGACGCGAGCCAGCTCGCCAAGGCGCAGGAGAAGCGCGCCGAACTCCCCGAACTCACCCATGTCGTGGTCATCGACCCGGCCGGCGTCGAGACCGGCGACGGTGTGCTCACCCTCGCCGAGCTGGAGCAGCGCGGCGCCGCGTATCTGGAGAAGCACCCGGACCTGATCAAGGAGCGGGTCGGGGCCATCACGAAGGACCAGCTCGCGACCCTGATCTACACCTCCGGCACCACCGGCCGCCCCAAGGGGGTCCGGCTGCCGCACGACAACTGGTCGTACATGGCGAAGGCGATCGCCGCGACCGGACTGGTCGGCCCGGAGGACGTCCAGTACCTGTGGCTGCCGCTCGCGCACGTGTTCGGCAAGGTGCTCACCTCCGGCCAGATCGAGGTCGGTCACGTCACCGCCGTGGACGGCCGCGTCGACAAGATCATCGAGAACCTTCCGGTCGTGCAGCCGACGTACATGGCCGCCGTGCCGCGCATCTTCGAGAAGGTCTACAACGGGGTCGCGGCCAAGGCGCGCGCCGGTGGCGGCGCCAAGTACAAGATCTTCCAGTGGGCCTCCGGTATCGCCCGCGAGTACGCCAAGGTCAGCCAGGACAACTTCCGGCGTACCGGCACCGCCTCCGCGCCCTTCGGTCTCTCCGCCAAGCACAAGGTCGCCGACGCGCTCGTCTTCGCCAAGATCCGCGAGGCCTTCGGCGGCAACCTGCGCGCCTGTGTCTCCGGATCGGCCGCCCTCGCCCCCGAGATCGGCTTCTTCTTCTCCGGCGCCGGCATCCACATCCTGGAGGGCTACGGTCTCACCGAGTCCTCCGCCGCGTCCTTCGTCAACCCCGGCGAGGCCTACCGCACCGGCACGGTCGGCAAGCCGTTGCCCGGTACGGAGGTGCGGATCGCGGACGACGGCGAGATCCTGCTGCGCGGGCCCGGGATCATGGAGGGGTACCACGGTCTGCCCGAGAAGACCGCCGAGGTGCTGGAGTCCGACGGCTGGTTCCACACCGGAGACATCGGCGAGCTGTCGCCCGACGGCTATCTGCGGATCACCGACCGCAAGAAGGACCTCATCAAGACGTCGGGCGGCAAGTACATCGCGCCGGCGGAGGTCGAGGGGCAGTTCAAGGCGGTCTGCCCGTACGTCTCCAACATCCTGGTGCACGGTGCCGACCGGAACTTCTGCACGGCGCTCATCGCGCTCGACGAGCCGGCCATTCTCGGCTGGGCCAAGGACAACGGGCTCGAGGGGAAGTCGTACGCGGAGGTGGTGGCCGCGCCGGGGACGGTCGCGCTGGTCGAGGGGTACGTCAAGGAGCTCAACGAAGGGCTTCAGCGGTGGCAGACGATCAAGAAGTTCCGGTTGTTGCCCCGGGATCTTGATGTTGAGCACGGAGAGATCACGCCAAGTCTGAAGTTGAAGCGGCCCGTGGTCGAGCGTGAGTACAAGTACTTGATCGACGAGATGTACGCGGGGTCTCGGGAGGCGTAAGAGGGTGTGGGGTGCGGGGGGCTCGCGGCGGCTGCGGGTGTGTTGTGGCTTGTCGCGCAGTTCCCCGCGCCCCTGGGGCCTGCCTGCCGGCGGCCCCACTTCGCCTGAATCTGTCCGTCCTTGAGCACTTGCGTAGCACTGTTCTCACTCATGGTGGCCCACTTCGGTAACTCGGCGCTTATGGGCGTGGTCGGTCTGTCACTCTGTCCGCGTCCATTGAGGTGTATTCGTACGAGCTGCCCGGGGAGCTGCCCATGGGGGTCATTCCGACGCAACGGGAGACCGTGTCCCGTGCGCCGTCCCCAGCGCCCGGAATGCTCACGCATCGGAGTGCGGACCGGCGCGCGGTCGTGCACGCCACGCTCGGCGGCGGCCCTCTCGCAGCGGGTGCGGCCCGTGGCCTCGTACGCGCGGCCCTCGCCGAATGGGCCCAACTCGGCCTGCCCGGCGCCGAATCGCTGCCGGAGCGGCTCATCGACGACGCCATGCTGGTCGTCAGCGAACTCGTCACCAACGCCGTCGTCCACGCGGGGACGGATGTCGAACTGGCTTGCCGACTGGAGACCTCGGGTGAACCGGAGGCCGAGGGCGGTGAGGCAGGGGCAGGGGGAAAGGGTGCCGTGCTCCTCGTCGAGGTGTCCGATCATCATCCCTCCCGCGCACCTCGGGACGGTGACGTCGAACTCCCGTACGACATACCGGAGTACGGGCGTGGCCTTCGCCTCGTCTCCGTGCTCTCCGAGGCCTGGGGAGTCACCTACCGCACCGGCGTCAAGACCGTCTGGGCGCGGCTTCCCGCCGAGGGGACGACGGCCGACGACGACTTCGAGGCGTACGACGACACGCAGGCCCTCGGTGACACGCAGGCCCTCGGTCGCGGGTTACGGGCCGGCGAGGTCCTCGCCCCCGAGCCGCAGCGCGGCCCGCACGACCAGGAGTGGCTCGATCACGGCGCCCTCTCCTTCCTCGCCGAGGCCTCCGACCTCCTCGCCGGGCACCTCGACGAGGACCATGTCGCCGCGCTCACCGCACAGCTCCTCGTCCCGCGCCTCGCCGACTGGTGCGCGGTGTGGCTGGAGGACGAGTCCATGGGACGCGGGAGCTGGAGCGACGGCGGCGGAGGCGGGAACGGGGGACGCTGGGGGAGCGGTGGGTACGTCGGGCCCGGGCCGCGGCTCACGGGGGTGTGGCATCGCAGCGAGGAACGGATCGAGGAGCTGCGCGGCGCCCTGGAGAAGGACCCGCCGCGCCCGCCCGACACCTCCAGGACCGGGCCGGTTTCCGTGCCGTGGCCCGGCGACGCGCTCGGAGACGTAGACGCAGACGAAGACGTACGCGAAGACGCGCGTGGCGGCGGGCCGGGGCGCGAGGACACCGGTGCCGCGCTCGCCTACCGGCTGGTCGCCGGCGGTCGGCCGCTCGGCACGCTCGTCATCGGGCGCGCCGGCGCGATCTGCTTCCCCGACGAGGTCACCGGTCTGGTCGAGGATCTCAGCCGCCGTGTCGCGCTCGCCGTCGGCGCCGCCCGCCAGTACGCACGCCAGGCCACCATCAGCCGTATCCTCCAGCGCGGGCTGCTGCCCGGCGCCGTCGCCGAGATCCCCGGCGTCAGCAGCGCCCTCGTCTACGAGCCCTGCGACAAGGGCGGGCCGAGCGGCGACTTCTACGATCTGTTTCCGGCCGGCGCCGGCCGCTGGTGTTTCGCCGTCGGCGACGTCCAGGGCAAGGGGCCCGAGGCCGCCGTGGTGATCGGCCTCGCCCGGCCCTGGCTGCGGCTGCTCGCCCGCGAGGGCTACCGCGTCGCCGATGTCCTCGACCGCCTCAACCAGCTGCTCCTCGACGACGCCACGGAGACGGCGGACGCGGCGGCCCGCGCGCTGGTCGCGGCGGAGGGGCGCCACGGGCCACCGGGTGCTGTGGCAGCGGGGGTGGCGGGGGCGGTAGGCGTGGGGGGTGCGGCTGGTACGGGGGGTTCGGTCGCCTCGGCTGTCCCGGGCGGCCTCGGCGCGGTACGGCCGGGTGAGGGGCCGCAGACCCGCTTCCTCTCCCTCCTCTACGGCGAACTCGTGCCCTTCGACGGAGGAGTGCGCTGCACCCTCGCCTCGGCCGGGCATCCGCTGCCGCTGGTGCTCCGGGCGGGCGGGGAGGTCCTCACGGCCGCCGAACCGCAGACCCTGCTCGGCGTCGTCGAGGACGAGACGTACACCAGCGGAAGCTTCGAGCTGTGGCCCGGCGACAGCCTGCTGTGCGTCACCGACGGGGTCACCGAGCGGCGCTGCGGGCCCCGCCAGTTCGACGACGGCGACGGTCTGGCGAGCGCCCTCGCGGGCTGCGCCGGGCTGAACGCCCAGCTGATCGCGGAACGTATCCGCCGGCTCGTGCACGAGTTCGGGGAGCAGCCGCCGGAGGACGATCTGGCACTGCTGGTGCTGCAGACCGGGTGACGACGCTCGGGACACCCGCGGCGGTGCTGGACAATGGGAGACATGCCCTCCGCACTTCCCGACGGCGAGGCCGTCCCCGACGACGGTGCCCTCCCCGCCCCCGCGCTCGCCGGGGCGGCGGATCGCCCCCTCGGGTTCTACCTCCACGTCCCGTACTGCGCGACCCGCTGCGGCTACTGCGACTTCAACACCTACACCGCGACCGAGCTGCGCGGCACGGGCGGTGTCCTCGCCTCCCGCGACAACTACGCGGACACCCTGATCGACGAGGTCCGGCTCGCCCGGAAGGTCCTCGGCGACGACCCGCGCGAGGTCCGCACGGTGTTCGTGGGAGGCGGCACGCCCACGCTGCTGGCCGCCGACGATCTCGTACGGATGCTGGGGGCGATCCGTGACGAGTTCGGCCTCGCGGCGGACGCCGAGGTGACGACGGAGGCGAATCCGGAGTCCGTGGACGAGCGATATCTGGCCACTCTGCGCGAGGGGGGTTTCAACCGGATCTCCTTCGGCATGCAGAGCGCGAAGCAGCACGTGCTGAAGGTGCTGGACCGTACGCACACGCCTGGGCGTCCCGAGGCGTGTGTCGCGGAGGCGCGAGCGGTGGGATTCGAACATGTGAACCTCGACCTGATCTACGGCACGCCCGGGGAGTCCGACGACGACTGGCGGGCCTCGCTGGACGCGGTGCTGGGGGCCGGGCCGGATCACGTGAGTGCGTATGCGCTGATCGTGGAGGAGGGTACGCAGCTGGCTCGGCGTATCCGCCGGGGCGAGGTTCCGATGACCGACGACGACGTCCATGCGGATCGGTATCTGATCGCCGACGAGGTGCTGGGGGCGGCGGGATTCGAGTGGTACGAGGTGTCGAACTGGGCTACGTCGGAGGCGGCCCGGTGTCTCCACAACGAGCTGTACTGGCGCGGCGCCGACTGGTGGGGTGCGGGGCCGGGGGCGCACAGTCATGTGGGGGGCGTGCGGTGGTGGAACGTCAAGCATCCGGGGGCGTACGCGGGGGCGTTGGCGGCGGGGCGGTCGCCGGGGGCGGGGCGCGAGGTGCTGTCGGAGGAGGATCGGCGGGTCGAGCGGGTGTTGCTGGAGTTGCGGTTGCGGGAGGGGGTGCCGTTGGGGGTGTTGCGGCAGGCGGGGCTGGTGGCTGCGGGGAGGGCGTTGCGGGAAGGGTTGTTGGAGGCGGGGGCTTTTGGGGAGGGGCGGGGTGTGTTGACGTTGCGGGGGCGGTTGTTGGCTGATGCGGTGGTTCGGGATCTGGTGGACTGAGGGGGTGTGGTTACGGGGGTTTTCTCGCCCCCGCCGCCCCTACCCGTCCCATCCCTTCCTGGGGGCTGCGCCCCCAGACCCCCCCCACGGCCCTGAACGGGCCTTGTCCTCAAACGCCGGACGGGCTGGAAATGCTGGCGTCAGTTACGAAGTCGATCAGCCGCTCCACAGAGCCCAGCAGTTCCGGTTCCAGGTCCCTGTACGAGTTCACCCTTGCCAGGATTGCCTGCCATACCGCGCCCGTGTTGGCCGGCCAGCCCAGTTCGCGGCAGATCCCCGTTTTCCAGTCCTGGCCGTGTGGGATTCGGGGCCAGGCCTTGATTCCCAGCGACGCCGGCTTCACCGCCTCCCATACGTCGATGTACGGGTGGCCTACCACCAGTGCGTGTTCGCTTGTTACCGACTGTGCGATCCGGAACTCCTTCGTGCCCGGGATCAGGTGGTCCACCAGGATGCCCAGGCGGGCGTCCGGGCCCGGGGCGAACTCGGTCACGATCGCGGGGAGGTCGTCGATGCCCTCCAGGTACTCGACAACCACGCCCTCCACCCGCAGGTCGTCCCCCCACACCTTCTCGAC
Source organism: Streptomyces sp. ME02-8801-2C (assembly GCF_033793965.1). Classification (NCBI taxonomy): domain Bacteria; kingdom Bacillati; phylum Actinomycetota; class Actinomycetes; order Kitasatosporales; family Streptomycetaceae; genus Streptomyces; species Streptomyces sp. ME02-8801-2C. The sequence continues at coordinate 258,540 of NZ_JARAXP010000004.1, forward strand.
CAGTTCCGCGTCGTGACGGCCCTCGACATAGATCCGACCCGCCCTGGCCACCCGCGCCCGCGCCCCGGGGACCGCCAGCGAACCGGAAGCCGTACGGGACGGGCGGAGAGCGGATGACGGGGTGGCGGGGCGTACGAGGGTCACCGGTTTGCCCTCCAGGAGGAAGGCGGCAGGTTCCAGCGGGAACACGCGGTGTTTGCCGAAGCGGTCCTCCAAGGTGACCGTGCCCGCCTCGCAGCGGATCACCGCGCCGCAGAAACCCGTACCGGGCTCCTCGACCACCAGGCCCGGTTCGGCCGGGACCTGCGGTACGGGCTTGGGCTTCTTCCACGGTGGGGTCAGGTCCGGAGAGTACTGGCGCATTCGGATGACGATAGGAGAAGCGGCCGGGTTGTCAGTCCGTCGGCTCCCGCGACACGCCGAAACGCGTTGCCAGGGCGTCCCGTTGGGCCCGTACGAACGCGGCGTCCACCACCGCGCCGTGGCCGGGGACGTACAGCGCGTCCTCGCCGCCCAGGGCGAGCAGGCGGTCGAGGGCCGTCGGCCAGTGGGACGGCACGGCGTCGGGGCCCGCCTGGGGGTCGCCCGACTCCTCGACCAGGTCGCCGCAGAAGATGACCGGCGGGGCGTTGCGGGGGCGTACGACCGCTACCAGGTCGTTGCGGGTGTGGGCGGGGCCGGGGGTGGTTGTCAGGAGGACTTCCGGGGCGCCGGGGGGCGTGATCGTGAGGTTTCCGCGTACGTACTGGTGCGGGGTCACGAGGGTGTCCGCCGCCTCCTCCGCCGAGCGGGCGTCCAGGCCGTTGCGAACCGCGTCCGCGCGCGATGCCTCGCGCCCCGCTTTTCCGTAGACGTCGGGAGTGGGGGCGGCGGCTTCTGCCGCTGCCGCGAAGATGTGCGCGCCCGCGAACGCCGCCGCTCCGAAAATGTGATCGAAATGGGGGTGGGTGAGTGCGAGAAAGTCCACACGGCGCCCGGCGAGCGTCTGCGCCTCCAGACGCACCTTCGCTCCCTCCGCGAGGCTCGATCCCGCGTCGATCAGGAGCGCGCCGCCCTGCCAGGTCACCAGCCCCACCGTGCAGTCCCAGACCGGCAGCCGGCACCGTCCGACCCCGGCCGCCAGGCGTTCCCAGCCCAGGTCTTCCCACCGCGGCTCTTCCCAAGTCGCTTTCATGCGGCGACGCTAGCCGGACGCGACATCGCCGGACAGGTCGGTACACGTCGGCAGGTCGGCGCAGGCCGCCCTTGCCGGGGGCGTACCCGACAGCCGTACACTGGGCCGGGGAACTCTGGCACTCGCACGCGAAGAGTGCCAGGGCTGGTCAGTGAAGAGCAGCGCTCAGGGACGACGACAGCAGCTGGAGGTGCGCGCGGATGCTCAGTGAACGCAGGCTCGAAGTGCTGCGCGCCATCGTCCAGGACTATGTCGGCACCGAGGAGCCGGTCGGGTCCAAGGCGCTCACCGAGCGGCACAACCTCGGGGTCTCCCCGGCGACGGTCCGCAACGACATGGCGGCGCTGGAGGACGAGGGGTTCATCGCCCAGCCGCACACCAGTGCCGGGCGCATCCCGACCGACAAGGGCTACCGGCTCTTCGTCGACAAGCTCGCCGGTGTCAAGCCGATGACCGCGCCCGAGCGGCGTGCCATCCAGAACTTCCTGGACGGTGCCGTCGATCTCGACGACGTCGTGGGGCGGACGGTGCGGCTGCTCGCGCAGCTGACGCGGCAGGTCGCCGTCGTGCAATATCCGTCGCTCACCCGTTCGACGGTGCGGCATGTGGAACTGCTCTCGCTCGCTCCCGCGCGCGTGATGCTCGTGCTGATCACGGACACGGGCCGCGTGGAGCAGCGGATGATCGACTGCCCGGCGCCCTTCGGGGAGACGTCGCTGGCGGATCTCCGCGCGCGGCTCAACAGCCGGGTCGCGGGCCGCCGGTTCGCGGACGTGCCGCAGCTGGTGCAGGATCTCCCGGACGCCTTCGAGGCGGAGGACCGGGGGACGGTCGCGACGGTGCTCTCCACCCTTCTGGAGACGCTCGTCGAGGAGACCGAGGAGCGGCTGATGATCGGCGGAACGGCCAATCTGACCCGCTTCGGCCATGACTTTCCCCTCACTATCCGACCCGTTCTGGAAGCCCTGGAGGAACAGGTCGTACTTCTCAAACTCCTTGGTGAGGCCGGGGATTCGAGCATGACCGTGCGAATCGGTCACGAGAACAAATACGAGGGACTCAACTCCACGTCCGTCGTGTCGGTCGGCTACGGTTCGGGCGGCGAGGCAGTGGCCAAGCTCGGCGTGGTCGGACCGACCCGCATGGACTACCCGGGAACGATGGGAGCGGTACGCGCAGTGGCACGGTACGTCGGACAGATCCTGGCGGAGTCGTAAGTGGCCACGGACTACTACGCCGTACTCGGCGTGCGCCGCGACGCGTCCCAGGACGAGATCAAGAAGGCGTTCAGGAGGCTCGCCCGCGAGCTGCACCCGGACGTCAACCCCGATCCGAAGACGCAGGAGCGGTTCAAGGAGATCAACGCCGCGTACGAGGTGTTGTCGGACCCGCAGAAGAAGCAGGTCTACGACCTCGGCGGCGACCCCCTCTCGCAGGCGGGCGGCGGAGGCGCGGGCGGCTTCGGCGCCGGTGGCTTCGGGAACTTCTCGGACATCATGGACGCGTTCTTCGGAACGGCGTCCCAGCGCGGGCCGAGGTCGCGTACGCGGCGCGGCCAGGACGCGATGATCAGGCTCGACATCGAGCTCGACGAGGCCGCCTTCGGGACCACCAAGGACATCCAGGTCGACACGGCCATCGTGTGCGGCACCTGTAGCGGTGAGGGTGCCGCGCCGGGGACCTCCGCCCAGACCTGCGACATGTGTCGCGGCCGGGGTGAGGTGTCCCAGGTGACGCGGTCCTTCCTGGGCCAGGTCATGACGTCCCGGCCCTGCCCGCAGTGCCAGGGGTTCGGGACGGTCGTTCCGACGCCGTGCCCCGAGTGCGCGGGCGACGGGCGGGTGCGGTCGCGGCGGACGCTGACCGTGAAGATCCCCGCGGGTGTCGACAACGGTACGAGGATCCAGCTCGCCGGTGAGGGCGAGGTGGGCCCCGGCGGCGGTCCCGCCGGTGACCTGTACGTCGAGATCCACGAGCTGCCGCACTCGCAGTTCCAGCGGCGCGGAGACGATCTGCACTGCACGGTGACCCTTCCGATGACGGCGGCGTCCCTGGGCACGAAGGTGCCGCTGGAGACGCTCGACGGGCTCGAGGAGGTCGACATCCGTCCCGGCACCCAGTCCGGGCAGTCGATCCCGCTGCACGGGCGCGGGGTCACGCACCTTCGCGGCGGCGGGCGCGGTGACCTCATCGTCCATGTCGAGGTCATGACGCCCACGAAGCTCGACCCCGAGCAGGAGCGGTTGCTGCGGGAACTGGCGAAGCTGCGGGGTGAGGAGCGGCCCACCGGGCAGTTCCAGCCTGGGCAGCAGGGGCTGTTCTCGCGGCTGAAGGACGCCTTCAACGGGCGCTGAGGACTGGGCCGCGCCCCTGCAGGAGCTGGGGGTAAGGCCTGATTCGGACTTGTGCGGGGGACGTGACAACATGCCGTCATGTCCTCCGCACTGACCGATCTCTTTCCTCACCCGATCGTGCAGGCCCCCATGGCGGGCGGCGTCTCCGTCCCGCAGCTGGCCGGGGCCGTCGCCGATGCGGGCGGGCTCGGGTTCCTCGCCGGCGGGTACAAGACCGCCGACGGGATGTACCAGGAGATCAAGACCCTGCGCGGGCTCACCGGCCGTCCCTTCGGCGTGAACCTCTTCATGCCGCAGCCCGAGTATCCCGGTGCAAGCACCGGCTCCACCGGAGCGGCTGACGCCGCGCCCCCTTATCGCGCCGCGGTCGAGGTGTACGCCCACCAGCTCGCGGGCGAGTCCACCTGGTACGACACCGAGCTGGGCGACCCGGACAGCGGACGCGACGACGGATACGACGCGAAGCTCGCCGTACTCCTCGACAACCCGGTGGCGGTCGTCTCCTTCCACTTCGGGGTGCCGAGCCCCGACGTACTGGACTCCCTCCGCCGCGCCGGGACCTTCACCCTGGTCACCGCGACCACCGCCGAGGAGGCCCTCGCCGTGGAGCGGGCCGGGGCCGACGCGGTGATCGTGCAGGGCGCCGAGGCCGGTGGCCATCAGGGCACCCATCGTGACAACCCCGAGGCCGACTGTGCCGCGATCGGGCTGCTCTCCCTTCTCGCGCAGGTCCGCGAGACCGTGAACCTGCCCCTCGTCGCCGCCGGCGGGCTCATGCGCGGCAGCCAGATCGCCGCCGTCCTCGCCGCGGGCGCGAGCGCCGCCCAGCTCGGCACCGCGTTCCTCGCCACCCCCGAATCCGGCGCCCACGCCCTGCACAAGCAGGCGCTGACGAACCCCCTCTTCGTCCGTACGGAGCTGACGCGCGCGTTCTCCGGCCGGCCGGCCCGGGGGCTGGTGAACCGTTTCGTGCGTGAGCACGGCCCGTACGCGCCCGCCGCCTACCCCGAGGTCCACCACCTCACCTCGCCCCTGCGCAAGAAGGCCGCCGCGTCCGGCGACGCGCAGGGGATGGCGCTGTGGGCGGGACAGGGGCACCGGATGGCCCGGGACCTTCCGGCGGGCGAGCTGGTGAGGGTGCTGGCCGACGAGATCGAGGTCGCGCGGGACGCGCTGCTGGGCGGGGGTGCGAGCTCATGACCGCGTCCGTGTTCGTCGTCGAGGACCTCCCCGACGTCCGGCAGTACGTCCTCGACGGGCCCGAAGGCCGTCACGCCGTCTCCGTGAAGCGGCTGCGGGTCGGTGAGGCCGTCGTCCTCACCGACGGCGCCGGACATTGGGCGGACGGCGAGGTCGTCGGTGTCGAGGGCAAGGACCAGCTGGTTCTGCGGCTCGGCGCGGTCGTCGAGGAGGCGGTGGAGTCTCCTCGTATCACCGTCGTCCAGGCTCTTCCCAAGGGCGATCGGGGCGAGTTGGCCGTCGAGACGATGACCGAGACCGGTGTCGACGCCATCGTTCCCTGGGCCGCCTCCCGGTGCATCACCCAGTGGCGGGGCGACCGTGGACTGAAGGCGCTCGCCAAGTGGCGGGCCACCGCCCGGGAGGCCGGCAAGCAGTCCCGCCGGGTGCGCTTCCCGGAGGTCGCGGACGCCGCGTCGAGCAAGCAGGTTGCCGCACTTCTCGCCAACGCCGACTTCGCCGCCGTACTGCACGAGGACCGCGAGTACCCCAGCGCCGCGCTCGCGACCGCCGAACTCCCCTCCGCCGGTGAGATCGTGCTGGTCGTCGGGCCCGAAGGCGGTGTCTCCCCCGAGGAGTTGGCCCTCTTCGAGGAGGCGGGGGCGAAGGCGTACCGGCTCGGGGCCAGTGTGCTGCGTACCTCAACCGCCGGTACCGCCGCTACGGCACTGCTGCTCGGCCGCACCGGGCGCTGGTCCTAGACCCTGTCCGGTACACGCCTTTCCGGGTCGGGCCCGGCGGTGGCAGGCTGCCCTTCATGGGGGCTATGAGACGGATTTGGCACCGGCCGCGCAGGGGCCGCCGGGTGGTCGCGGCGGCCGGACTCGTGGCGGCCGGCGTGAGTGGGATCGTCGCCTGCGATCCCGGGGGACTCAGTTCGGCCACCGTGGCGTTCACCACCGACCAGACCGCGACGAAGGAACTCGAGCGGCGGGACGTGGACGTCCAGTGGCTCACCTGCACGGCCTCGGTCGACGGCGGCAACAAGGCGTCCGGGTCCGGGAGTTCGCCCTCGCCGAGCGCGAGCACCGTCGCGAGCGTCGAGTGCCGGGGCGAGACGAAGAGCGGCAAGGACATCACCGTCGACGGCAAGGTGACACGGGCGGTCGACGGCAGATGCGTACGCGGGGACCTCACCGCCAAGGTCGCCGGCAAGCAGTGGTTCCGCGTCACCGGACTCGGCAACTGCGACGCGCCGGCAACCCCGCGCGCCACCTGGCGTCCGCCGGACAACGGGCGGCCCGAACCGACCGTGACCGTCACCGCGACGAAGACCATCTACTGTCAGAAGAACCCGAACTGCTGGCCCGTCGAGGGTAAATGAGCGGGCATGAAGTGATCCAAACCTCTGTCCGGGGACGTGCTCGCTGCTTAGGGTGATCGGGTGACTCAGCCCTCTTCGCCTGCGTATCTCCGGTTTCCGCATCTGCACGGCGACTCGGTCGCCTTCACCGCCGAGGACGACGTCTGGGTCGCCCCGCTCGACGGCGGCCGGGCCTGGCGCGTCAGCGCCGACAACGTACCGGTGAACCATCCCCGTTTCTCCCCGGACGGCACCCGCCTCGCCTGGACGTCCACGCGCGACGGCGCCCCCGAGGTCCATGTCGCCCCGATCGACGGCGGACCCGCCAAGCGGCTCACCCACTGGGGCAGTTGGAAGACCCAGGTGCGCGGCTGGACCCCCGACGGGCGGGTCCTCGCCATCAGCACGCAGGGCCAGGCCAGTCTGCGCCGCTCCTGGGCCCGCGCCGTCCCGCTCGACGGCGGCCCGGGGACCGTCCTGCCGTACGGGCCCGTCGGCGATGTCGTCCAGGGCGGCCCGGCGACCGTTCTCCTCTCCGCTCCCATGGGTCGTGAGGCCGCCTGGTGGAAGCGCTACCGGGGCGGTACGGCGGGCAAGTTGTGGATCGACCGGGAGGGCGCCGGCGAGTTCGTACGGCTGCACGCCGAGCTGGACGGGAACCTCGAGTACCCGGTGTGGGTGGGGGAGCGCATCGCCTTCCTCTCCGACCACGAAGGTGTCGGGGCGCTGTACTCCTCCCTCGCCGATGGCTCCGACCTGCGACGGCACACCCCGCTCGACGGTTTCTACGCCCGGCATGCCGCGAGCGACGGCAGCCGTGTCGTGTACTCCTCCGCCGGCCGGCTGTGGCTCCTCGACGACCTGGACGGGGCCGAGCCGCGACTCCTCGACATCCGGCTCGGCGGCCAGCGCGTCGACCTCCAGCCCCATCCCGTGAGCGCCTCCCGGTGGTTCAGCTCCGGAGCGCCCGACCACACCGGACGCGGCAGCGCCATCGGGGTGCGCGGCTCGGTGCACTGGGTCACCCACCGCTCCGGCCCCGCCCGCGTCCTCGCCTCCGGGCACGGCGTACGGGCCCGGCTGCCCCGCGCCTTCCGCGCGGACGGCGAGGAGTGGGCCGTGTGGGTGACGGACGCGGAGGGCGACGACGCACTGGAGTTCGCCCCCGCGACCGGCACCGCACCGGGGGCCCCGCCGCGCCGGCTCGCCGCCGGACAGCTCGGCCGTGTCCTCGGCCTCGCCGTGGCGCCCGACGGCAGCCGGGTCGCCGTCGCCTCCCACGACGGGCGTGTGCTGCTCGTCGAGCGGGAGTCGGGCGAGGTGCGCGAGGTCGACCGCAGTGGCGACGGCAATGTGTCCGGGCTCGTCTTCTCACCCGACTCCGCGTGGCTCGCCTGGTCCCACCCGGGTCCTGACCCGCTGCGTCAGCTCAAGCTCGCCAACACCACCGACCTGTCGGTGACCGAGGCGACCCCGCTCCGCTTCCGGGACTACTCGCCCGCCTTCACCGTCGACGGCAAGCATCTCGTCTTCCTGTCGGCACGGTCCTTCGACCCCGTCTACGACGAGCACGTGTTCGATCTCGCGTTCGTCGGCGGCTCCCGTCCGCACCTCATCCCTCTCGCCGCGACCACGCCCTCGCCCTTCGGGCCGCAGCGGCACGGGCGGCCCTTCGAGGCGCCGGACAAGGACGAGACCCCGGACAGCGAGGGCGCCCCCACCACCCGTATCGACCTCGACGGGCTCGCCGACCGCATCGTGCCGTTCCCCGTCGAGGCCGCCCGCTACTCCAACCTGCGCGCCGCCAAGGACGGCCTGCTGTGGCTGCGCCACCCCGTACGCGGAGTCCTCGGCTCCTCCCGGGCCACCCCCGACGACCCCGACCCCAAGACCGAGCTGGAGCGGTACGACCTAGCCCAGAAGCGCATCGAACACCTCGCCGGGGACGCCGACCACTTCGCCGTCAGCGGCGACGGCAAACGTGTCCTGCTGTGGACCGACGGCAAGCTGAAGGTCGTACCCAGCGACCGGCGTGCCTCGAACGACGACGAGAGCGACTCGAACATCACCGTCGACCTCTCCCGCGTCCGGCAGAGCGTCGACCCGGCCGCCGAATGGCGGCAGATGTACGACGAGAACGGTCGCATCATGCGCGACAACTTCTGGCGCGCGGACATGGGCGGCACCGACTGGGACGGCGTCCTGGACCGCTACCGGCCCCTCCTCGACCGCGTCGCCACCCATGACGACCTCGTCGACCTTCTCTGGGAGGTCCATGGCGAGCTGGGCACCTCGCACGCGTACGTCACCCCGCGCGGCGGATACGGCGGCGGCGAGCGGCAGGGCCTGCTCGGCGCCGACATCTCCCGACACGAGGACGGCCCCCAGGACACCCCGCTCTGGCGCATCGACCGCATCCTGCCCGCCGAGACCTCCGACCCCGACGGTGTCTCCCCGCTCGCCGCACCCGGCGTCGCGGTGCGCCCCGGGGACGCGATCGTCGCCGTCGCCGGCCGGCCCGTCGACCCGGTGACCGGGCCCGGGCCGCTGCTCGTCGGTACGGCGGGCAAGCCCATCGAGCTGACCATCTCGCCGTCCGGCGGCGGCGACCCGCGCCACGTGGTCGTCGTACCCCTCGCGGACGAGGAACCGCTGCGCTACCACGCATGGGTCAACGACCGGCGCGCGTACGTCACCGAGAAGTCCGGCGGCCGGCTCGGCTATCTCCATGTGCCCGACATGCAGGCGCCCGGCTGGGCCCAGATCCACCGCGATCTGCGGGTCGAGGTCGCGAAGGAGGGGCTCGTCGTCGACGTCCGCGAGAACCGGGGCGGGCACACGTCGCAGCTGATCGTCGAGAAGCTGGCGCGGCGGATCGTCGGCTGGAACCTGCCGCGCGGGCTGCGCCCGTACAGCTACCCGGAGGACGCGCCGCGCGGGCCCGTCGTCGCCGTCGCCAACGAGTTCTCGGGGTCGGACGGGGACATCGTGAACGCGGCGATCAAGGCGCTGGGGATCGGGCCGGTGGTCGGTACGCGGACGTGGGGCGGGGTCATCGGCATTGACAACCGCTACGGGCTGGTCGACGGGACGCGGGTCACTCAGCCCAAGTACGCGTTCTGGCTGGAGGGTTACGGGTGGGGCGTCGAGAACCACGGGGTCGATCCGGATGTGGAGGTCGTACAGACTCCGCAGGACTATGCGGCGGGGCGTGACGTCCAGCTGGACGAGGCGATCCGGTTGGCGCTGGCGTCGCTGGAGGAGCGGCCGGCGAGGACGGCGCCCGAGCTGCCGGAGGTGTAGTTTCCTCGCCCCCGCCGCCCCTACCCGTCCCATCCTTCTCGGGGGCGCTGCCCCCGAACCCCCACTCCTCAAACGCCGGAGGGGCTGAATGATGACGGCCGGGGCTTGATCTTTCAGCCCGTCCGGCGTTTGAGGACGAGCGCGTTCAGCGCGAAAGCGGGGGTCTGGGGGCGGCAGCCCCCAGGGATGGGAATGGGTAGGGGCGGCGGGGGCGAAAACAGCTCGATACGATGCCCACGTACGCGATCAACCGTCGGTCATCGGTGAGGAGACACCACATGGCAGGGGCACCGCAGGACGACTGTCTGTTCTGCAAGATCGTCGGGAAGCACATTCCGGCGACCATCGTCCGGGAGACCGACACCACCCTCGCCTTCCGGGACATCAACCCCCAGGCACCGACGCACATCCTCGTCATCCCCAAGGTCCACCACCCCGACGCCGCCTCCCTCGCCGCCGCCGAACCCGGTGTCACCGCCGATGTGCTGCGCGACGCCGGTGAGATCGCCGCCGAGGAGAAGCTGGACAGCTACCGCATCGTCTTCAACACGGGCAGCGGCGCCGGCCAGACCGTCTTCCACGCCCACGCGCACCTCCTCGGCGGGCGCGGACTGCACTGGCCGCCCGGATAACACGCCATGTCCGCACGTGAACTGGTGGTCCTCGGCACCGCCAGCCAGGTACCCACCCGGCACCGCAACCACAACGGCTACCTGCTCCGCTGGGACGGCGAGGGCATCCTCTTCGATCCCGGCGAGGGCACACAGCGCCAGATGCTGCGCGCCGGGGTCGCCGCACATGACCTCAACCGGCTCTGCGTCACACACTTCCACGGTGACCACTCGCTCGGGCTCGCCGGAGTCATCCAGCGCATCAATCTCGACCGGGTCCCGCACGAGATCACCGCGCACTACCCGCGCTCCGGGCAGAAGTTCTTCGACCGGCTGCGGTACGCCACCGCCTATCGCGAGACCGTCCAGATCAGTCAAGTGCCGGTGGCGGGGGAGGGCGGGGTGCTGGCCGACGCCGGCGGTTATCGGCTCGAAGCCCGCAGGCTCTCCCACCCCGTCGAGTCGTACGGCTATCTCCTCGTCGAGCCCGACGGGCGCCGTATGCTGCCCGAGCTGCTCGCCGAGCACGGGATCAAGGGGCCCGACGTGGGGCGCCTTCAGCGGGAGGGTTCCCTCGGGTCCGTCACCCTCGACGACGTCAGTGAGTTGCGGCGCGGACAGCGGTTCGCGTTCGTCATGGACACCCGGTTGTGCGACGGGGTGTACGAGTTGGCCGAGGGTGTGGACATGCTCGTCATCGAGTCGACCTTCCTCGATGAGGATCAGGAACTCGCCGCCGATCACGGGCACCTGACCGCCGGTCAGGCGGGCGCAGTCGCCCGGGACGCCGGTGTTCGGCATCTCGTCCTCACCCACTTCAGCCAGCGCTACTCCGACCCCGACGAGTTCGAGCGGCAGGCGCGGGCCGCCGGGTACGAGGGTGAGCTGACCGTCGCCTATGACCTGCTGCGGGTTCCGGTTCCGAAACGGCGGTAAACCGGTCGTACGATTCTTTGATGTCCCTCCCCACAGCTGAACTGCACCTCCACATCGAAGGCACCCTCGAACCCGAGCTGGCCTTCGCACTCGCCGCGCGCAACGGCGTCGTGCTGCCCTACGGCGACAGCGAAGAACTGCGCAAGGCGTACGACTTCGACGACCTCCAGTCCTTTCTGAACCTGTACTACGAGCTCATGGCCGTTCTGCGTACCGAGCAGGACTTCGAGGATCTCGCCAACGCCTATCTCGCGCGGGCCGCCGCGCAGGGGGTGCGGCACGCGGAGATCTTCTTCGATCCGCAGGCGCACATCGCGCGCGGTGTGGAGATGGGGACGGTCGTCGAGGGGCTGTGGCGGGCGCTGGGGGAGAGTGAGGCGGCCCATGGCATCTCCACTCGGCTGATCATGTGCTTCCTGCGTGACCAGTCCGCCGCGTCCGCGATGGAGACGCTGGAGGCTGCCAAGCCCTATCTGCATCGGATCATCGGCATCGGGCTCGACTCCGCCGAGGTCGGGCATCCGCCGGTGAAGTTCCGCGAGGTCTACGAGGCCGCCGCCGCGCTGGGGCTGCGCCGGGTGGCGCACGCGGGGGAGGAGGGGCCGCCCGAGTACATCTCCGAGGCCCTCGACGTGCTTGGTGTCGAGCGGATCGACCACGGGCTGCGTTGCATGGAGGACCCGGAGCTGGTGTCGCGGCTTGTGCGGGAGCGGGTGCCGTTGACGCTGTGTCCGCTGTCCAATGTGCGGCTGCGGGCCGTTGATGTCCTGGCCGAGCATCCGCTGCCCGCGATGCTCGACGCCGGTCTCCTCTGCACCGTCAACTCCGACGACCCCGCCTACTTCGGCGGATACGTCGGTGACAACTTCGGGGCCGTGCGGGAGGCCCTGGGGCTCGGTGAGGAGCGGTTGCGGGAGCTTGCGCGGAACTCGTTCCTGGCGTCGTTCCTGGAGGATGACGAGGAACGGCGGGCGCGGTATCTCGCCGAGGTGGAGGCGTACGAGTTCGGGGGCTGACCGGCCTCGCCGGGCGCCACGTGCGGCTCCCGGGGCCGTAGGGGCGGGCCGGTGTCAGTGGCGTGGTGCAGACTGGCCTGATCCGCACTGTCCGTCATCAGGGTCCGTCATCGGGTCCGTCGTCAGGGAGCGCACCGTGATCGCGTCCACCGCGTCCACCGGAGAGGGATCGTCCTACCGTCAGGCCCAGGTCGATCCCCTGGCCGCGCTGCGCACGCCCGGCGAACCCCCGTGGGACGTCTATCTGACGGGGACCGTCTTCCTCGACATCATCTTCACCGGGCTCGACTCCGCCCCCGTGCGCGGCACCGAGTCCTGGGCGCGCGGGATGGGGTCCAGCCCCGGTGGGGTCGCCAACATGGCCACCGCCCTCGCCCGGCTCGGCCTCAGGACCTCCCTCGCCGCCGCCTTCGGCGACGACCACTACGGGGAGTACTGCTGGGACGCCCTCGAGCAGGGCGAGCACATCGACCTGTCCACGTCACGCACGGTCCCCGGCTGGCACTCCCCGGTCACCGTCTCCATGGCGTACGAGGGCGAGCGCACGATGGTTTCGCACGGTCACGAGCCGCCCCCCGAGGAGCCCGCCCCGGAGTGCCCGCCGCACGCCCGGGCCGCCGTCGCCTCCCTCACCCCGGGGGTCCGCGCCCCCTGGATCGCCCAGGCCGCCCGCAAGGGCACCAGGATCTTCGGCGACGTCGGCTGGGACGACACCGGGCGCTGGGATCTCGCGGGCCTCGCCGACCTGGAGCACTGCGAGGCCTTCCTGCCCAACGCGGAGGAGGCCATGCGCTACACCCGCACCGACTGCCCCCGCAAGGCCGCCCGCGCCCTCACCGAGCACGTTCCGCTCGCCGTCGTCACCCTCGGTGCCGAGGGCGCTTACGCGGTGGACGGGCGGACCGGGGAGACGGCCGAGGTGCCCGCCATCGCCGTCGAGGCCCTCGACCCGACGGGCGCCGGCGATGTCTTCGTCGCGGGCTTCGTCACCGGCACCCTCGCCGACTGGCCGCTCGCCGACCGCCTCGCCTTCGCCGGGCTCACCGCCGCGCTCTCCGTGCAGGACTTCGGCGGTTCCCTCTCCGCCCCCGGCTGGTCCGAGGTCGGCGCCTGGTGGCGCGAGATCCAGTCGTACGAGCGGCAGGACCCGGCGGCCCTGCGGCGGTACGCGTTCCTCACCGACCTGGTGCCCCAGAGCGCCCGACCGCGCCCCTGGCCGCTGCGACGGGCCGTCCCGACGATCGGTTTCGGCAGATCGGCCTGAGCGCGGACACGCGGGCAACGGCCTACGTACACCGGACCGTGAGCGAAAAGCCCTACGGCGTTGTCAGTGCACCGACGTACTCTGGGAGCGGAAGGCTACCCACGTGGTAAGCGAGCCTCATCGAGGAGGTCGTGCAGGCCTACAGAGCCGGCCCATGACTCAGACACCCACAGCTCAGACCCCCGCGCGGGGGCAGGCGCGAGCGCAGTTCACCGTCCCGGCCGCCCACCCCATGGTGACCCTGCTGGGTTCGGGAGACGCCCTCCTGCGCGTGATCGAAAGGGCCTTCCCGGCGGTCGACATCCATGTCCGGGGCAATGAAGTCAACGCCGTTGGCGAAGCGGGCGACGTCGCCCTCGTCCAGCGGCTGTTCGACGAGATGATGCTGGTGCTCCGCACCGGACAGCCGATGACGGAGGACGCAGTGGAACGCTCGATCGCCATGCTCAGAGCGAGCGGGAACGGGGAGGGTGACGGCCTGGAGACCCCGGCCGAGGTCCTCACCCAGAACATCCTGTCCTCGCGGGGCCGCACGATCCGTCCCAAGACCCTCAACCAGAAGCGCTACGTCGACGCCATCGACAAGCACACCATCGTCTTCGGCATCGGCCCGGCGGGCACGGGCAAGACGTACCTCGCCATGGCGAAGGCCGTGCAGGCGCTGCAGTCCAAGCAGGTCAACCGGATCATCCTGACCCGCCCCGCGGTGGAGGCGGGAGAGCGGCTGGGCTTCCTGCCCGGCACGCTCTACGAGAAGATCGACCCGTATCTGCGCCCGCTGTACGACGCGCTGCACGACATGCTGGACCCGGACTCGATCCCGAAGCTCATGGCTTCCGGGACGATCGAGGTCGCGCCGCTGGCGTACATGAGGGGCCGGACTCTCAACGACGCCTTCATCATTCTCGACGAGGCACAGAACACCTCGCCCGAGCAGATGAAGATGTTCCTCACCCGGCTCGGCTTCGACTCGAAGATCGTGATCACGGGTGACGTGACGCAGGTCGACCTCCCGTCCGGGACCAAGTCGGGCCTGCGGCAGGTGCAGGACATCCTCGAGGGCCTCGACGACGTCCACTTCTCGCGGCTCACGTCCCAGGATGTCGTCCGGCACAAGCTGGTCGGCCGTATCGTCGACGCGTACGAGAAGTACGACAGCGAGAACGGTACGGAGAACGGCACCCACAAGGGCGTCCGGGACAGCCGCAACAAACGGAAGTAGACAGACCAGCACCATGTCGATCGACGTCAACAACGAGTCCGGAACCGAGGTCGACGAGCAGGCGATCCTCGACATCGCCCGCTACGCGCTCGCGCGGATGCGCATCCACCCGCTCTCCGAACTCTCGGTGATCGTCGTGGACGCCGACGCCATGGAACAACTGCACATCCAGTGGATGGACCTGCCCGGTCCGACCGACGTCATGTCCTTCCCGATGGACGAGCTGCGTCCGCCGTCGAAGGACGACGCCGAGCCGCCGCAGGGGCTTCTCGGTGACATCGTGCTCTGCCCCGAGGTCGCCGAGAAGCAGGGCAAGGAGGCCGAGACGCAGCACTCCATGGACGAGGAGCTCCAACTCCTCACCGTCCACGGCGTGCTGCACCTCCTCGGCTACGACCACGAGGAGCCGGACGAGAAGGCCGAGATGTTCGGCCTCCAGGCCGCCATCGTCGACGGCTGGCGCGGCGAGCAGGGGATGACAGGTCCGTCGCCCGCCCCGACGGTGTCATGAATCCCCAACTCGTCACCGGTGCCATAGCGCTGGTCGTCGTCGCCTGGCTCGCCGCCTGCGCGGAGGCGGGCATCGCGCGAGTCTCCAGCTTCCGTGCCGAGGAAGCGGTACGCGGTGGCCGGCGCGGCAGCGCCAAACTCGCGCAGGTCGCCGCCGACCCGACCCGCTATCTCAACGTGGCGCTGCTGGTGCGCGTGGCCTGCGAGATGGCCGCCGCCGCGCTCGTCACATACGCCTGCCTCCAGGAGTTCGACAGGACCTGGCAGGCTCTCGCCGTCGCCATCGGCGTGATGGTGCTCGTCTCGTACGTCGCGGTGGGGGTCTCGCCGCGGACCATCGGGCGTCAGCACCCCCTGAACACGGCCACGGCAGCCGCGTACGTCCTGCTGCCGCTGGCCCGGATCATGGGGCCGATTCCCTCCCTCCTCATCCTCATCGGCAACGCCCTCACGCCCGGAAAGGGCTTCCGGCGCGGCCCGTTCGCCTCCGAGGCGGAGCTGCGCGCGCTGGTCGACCTGGCCGAGAAGGAGTCCCTGATCGAGGACGACGAGCGCCGTATGGTGCACTCCGTCTTCGAGCTGGGCGACACCCTCGTACGGGAGGTCATGGTCCCGCGTACGGACCTGGTGGTCATCGAGCGGTACAAGACGATCCGGCAGGCGCTGACCCTCGCGCTGCGCTCCGGGTTCTCGCGCATCCCGGTCACCGGGGAGAGCGAGGACGACATCGTCGGGATCGTGTATCTGAAGGACCTCGTCCGCAAGACGCACATCAGCCGGGACGCGGAGAGCGAGCTGGTGTCGACCGCGATGCGGGCCGCCGCCTTCGTACCCGACACGAAGAACGCCGGTGACCTGCTCCGCGAGATGCAGCGCGACCGCAACCACGTCGCCGTCGTCATCGACGAGTACGGCGGCACGGCCGGCATCGTGACCATCGAGGACATCCTCGAGGAGATCGTCGGCGAGATCACCGACGAGTACGACCGTGAACTCCCGCCCGTGGAGGAGCTCGGCGACGAGCGGCACCGCGTCACCGCCCGCCTGGACATCACCGACCTCGGCGAGCTGTACGGCCTCGAGGAGTACGACGACGAGGACGTGGAGACGGTGGGCGGGCTGCTCGCGAAGGCCCTGGGCCGCGTACCGATCGCCGGGGCCTCGGCGACCGTCGAGCTGCCCGACGGACGCGAACTGCGGCTCACGGCGGAGGCCGCGGCCGGGCGCCGGAACAAGATCGTGACGGTGCTGGTGGAGCCGACCGACCCCGCCGGGGCCTCGGCGGAGGAGAAGGAGGGGAGCGAGGCGTGACCCCGCAGGAGCTGCGCGCCTTCTGTCTCTCCTTCAACGCCGCTGTCGAGGACTTCCCGTTCAGCCCGGAGATCTCGGTCTTCAAGGTGCTGGGCAAGATGTTCGCCCTGTCCTGGACGGACAACCTGCCACTGAAGGTCAACCTGAAGTGCGCCCCGGAGGACGCGATCCGGCTGCGCGCCGACCACCCGGGGCTGATCAGCCCCGGGTACCACATGAACAAACGGCACTGGAACACGGTGACGGTGGACGGGGAGTTGCCCGATCAGCTCGTACGGGAGCTGATCGAGGACTCGTACGACCTGGTGGTGGCCGGTCTGCCGCGTGCGGAGCGGTTGCGGCTCGACCGGCCCTGAGCGGTCAGCGGAGCGGCCCGCGGACCGGTCAGCAGACCGGTACCCCTGGTACCTGGTTCTCCGGGACGCTGAGATAGATGTTGGTCATGTGGCCGCCGTACTGCGGCAGATGGGCCCACCAGTCGTTGACGTAGGGCGGCTCGCTGACCTGCTGGCCGCGCTTCTGGCAGTCGACCAGGACCTCGACGCCGGCGGGCAGTGTGGTGAGCGTGCCGGAGGCGGTCGTCGCCTGGGCGCGGACCCGGACGCCGCTGCCCCAGGTGCCGATCCAGGTGCCGGCCGGGCGGGTGGCGCCGGGGACGTTCAGCGAGCGGGTCAGCCGGCCGATGTCCGTGTAGGCCTTGCCGTAGGACGTACCGCTGGGGTGCAGGGTGAAGACCGCCACGATGGAACGGTCGCCCGCGCCCACCACACCCGTCGTGTGCAGGGCCGGACGGGCGAGGTCCACGGCGTCGGCGCCGGCCGCTGTCCGAGCGGCCGTCGCTGTCGGTTCTTTCGCTGCCGCCGCCGCGGTCGCGGTCGGGGTCGTGGCCGTGCAGCCTCCGGAACTGAAGCCCGACCAGCCCTGCTTGACGGCCCAGGGGCGGTTGAAGGAGCCGGCGATGCCGAAGTGCTGGTCGTAGCCGTCGGTGGCGCAGCGGGTGGACTGACGCAGGTTGCCGAGGAGGTAGTCGCGTGTCGCCGCCGGGGCGGAGTCCAGCAGATGGCGGTAGATCTTCACGGTGTCACGGGCCGAGAGAGCCGTGTAGCCCCAGTAGCCGGGCTGGGTCGACGGCGGGCGGAGGGTGTCCGTGAGGCCGAGGCGCGTGACCATCCGGTCGACGATCGCCCCCGAGCCGTTGTTCGACCAGAACGTGCTCGCGGCCGTGTCGTCGCTGCCGCGCAGCATGGTGTCGATCCGGGCCCGGTCGGGGGCCGGCAGGGCGTCGGGGCTGCGGTTCCAGAGCACGTCCAGGGCGATCAGCAGTTTCACCACGGACGCCGAACGGAACTGCCCGGCGGTGTTGAGCTGTTCGGTGAACGTCCCGGTCTGGCGGTCGAACACGGCGACGCCCGCCGTCACCCCGGCCGGCACGTCGGCCTGGACCGCCGCCGGGCGCGGGTCGGGGGCCTCGGCGAGTGCCGCGGGGGCGGCGGTCGCGGTGGTGGATACGAGCGCGGCGAGGGCGGCGGCCAGCAGGCCCGCCCGCACCGCGCCACGCCGGGCGGACCGGACGACGGCCCCGCCCCGTGCGCTGCTCAAGGTCATCATGGTCATCCTCGGATCGGTAGGGGACAGGACAGGTGCAGGTTGTGGTGCGGGTGGTGGTGGCGGAGGTGGGTCACTCGCACCACACGAAGGACGGCGTCAGGTGCCGTGCCGTATGAGAACCCGGTCCGGAAGGCCGGGCCGGCCCCGGACGCCGGATGCCCCCGGGATCTGTGGTGATCCCGGGGGCATCCGGTTGGCGCGGGGTCGTGGTTCAGCGGTTGTTCAGCAGTTCGGCAGTCCCGAGTCCGGCTCGTCGTTGCCGCCTCCGGCGAGGAAGATCTCGCTCATGTACGCGGACGGGGCCATGCCCATCGCCTGGGTCTTGACCCACCAGGTGTGCCAGTAGCCGTTGTACGTCGCACGGCCGCCCTTGACCTGGCACAGCACCCTCAGGAAGCCGCCGTCGGGTGCCGTCGCGATGACCGGGGCCTGCGGTTCGGGGGCCGAGCGCAGGTTGACGTTCGATCCCCAGATCGGGCACAGGAAGGTTCCCGGGTAGTTCCGGTCGGGGGTGCAGGGCGCCGAGTCGGCGGCCCGCGCGGACGAGGTGAGGCCGGGGGAGAGGAGCATCGCGGCGGCCAGAGCGACCGCTGCGAGACCCGTCGTACCGGCGCGGGCGACGGTCAGCATTCGGGCACACCCGGCAGCCAGGCGGCGGGGTGGTCGATGTAGATGTTGCTGACGAAGCCGCCCAGTGCCGGGATCTTGGACCAGGCGTCGTTGGTGTAACCCTCGGCGTTGACCGTGTCGCCGTGCTTCTGGCACTCCACGTGGACCGCCGTCGGCCCGGTCAGCGTGCGCACGACCGCCGCGTTCAGCCGCGCGTCGGCGCGCACCCGGACCGAGGTGCCCCAGGTGGTGAAGTTGGTCCCGGGCGTGGGCGTTCCACCGCCGCCGCCCGGGGTGCACGGCAGGCTCACACCGCGCGCCGCCAGGTAGTCGACAGGGTTCATGCCGCGGCTGGCGGACGACGATGCGTACGTCCTGAGGTGCAGG
Organism: Streptomyces sp. ME02-8801-2C; assembly: GCF_033793965.1. Lineage (NCBI taxonomy): Bacteria > Bacillati > Actinomycetota > Actinomycetes > Kitasatosporales > Streptomycetaceae > Streptomyces > Streptomyces sp. ME02-8801-2C. The sequence continues at coordinate 277,387 of NZ_JARAXP010000004.1, forward strand.
TGGACGCCGTCGGAGTCGCCCTCGGAGCCCATGCGCGCGATGTGCTGACCAGCGTTCACCCGATCGTTCACGAAGACCAGACGCTCGTACATGTGGCCGTACTCGGTGATGGAGCCGTCGTCGTGCTTGATGCGGATCCACTGGCCGTAGCCCTGGGCGGGGCCGGAGGCGATGACGGTGCCCGCCCCGGTGGCGTAGATCGCCGTACCGCGGCTGTTGCCGATGTCGACGCCGTCGTGACCGGAGTGCCACCCCTGGGTCACTGTGCCGGCGGCCGGGCAGGAACCGGCGGCGGCGACCGCGGTGGGGGCGGCGTCGGCCTGGCCGGCCGCGAGCGGGATCAGGCCGGTCGCGACGACGGTGGCGACGAGCATGCCGATGGACTTGGTGCGATTGAGCACGCGCATGGCGAACTCTCCTCCGTGAATAGCTGGTTACGGGTTATTGGTTACTGGTTATGGGTTCGGTAGGGCTTGCCGGCTGGTCAGCAGTTGGGGACGCCGGGCAGCCAGGCGGCCGGGTCCTGGATGTAGATGTTCGAGATCCACGCCTTGTACTTCGGCAGGTACGACCAGGCGTCGTTGGCGTAGCCCTCGGCGGTGACCATCTCCGCGTGCACCTGGCACTGCACGTCCACCGCCGTGGGGCCGGGCAGCCGGGTCACGGGCGGCCTCTGGGTGCCGGGATCCGGACGCAGGCCCACACCGGTGCCCCAGGTCATGAACCGCTTGGTGCCGGCGGGCGGCTGCTCGGCGCCGGCGATGCGCAGGGCGCCCGCGTACTCGGAGTTCAGCCGTACGTCGCTGACCATCACGACCGTCCCGGACTCCCGGGCCTCGACCATCTTGCCGCCGCCGAGGTAGATCGCGATGTGGTGGACGCTGCCGAGGTCGGCCGGGTTGGATCCCCACAGCAGCAGGTCGCCCGGCTGCAGCGGACCGAGCCCCTGGTCGCGGGTGAACCGGGCGGTGGCGCCGTTCCACTTGGCCTGGTTCCAGGACCCCTCGGGCAGGGCGATGCCGGCTCCCTGCCAGGCCGCGTACTGCACGAGGTGCGAGCAGTCGAAGCCCTTGACCTGGCTGTCGTGGGCGCCGGGACCGCCGCCGGGGTAGTCCTGGCCGTACGTCGGGCCGTGGATGGAGCCGCCGCCCCACGAGTAGGGCACCCCGAGCTGCGAGCACGCGGCGTTGACGATCGCCTGTGCCTGGGCGGACGCGTTCGCCAGGGGCCGGCAGTCGGCGGCGGCCACGGCCTTCGCGGGGAGCGGCGACGCGGCGGCCATCGCCGTACCGGTACAGGCCAAGGTGGTGGCGAGCAGCAGTCCGCCTGCTGTCGCGAGTGTGCGGTTGAGGTCGGTGCGGCGCATGTGGTTCCCCCTGATGTGCTGCGCAAGTTGTTGTACGGATGAGCGCGGGTCCGTGCTGGTGTCAGGCAGGTGGTCGGGCTGCCCAACGTCGTGGTCGTGGTCGCGCGTGCGTCGCGGCTGACGCCGGTTCCTACGCGTCGAGTGCGGAGCGGATCTTGGCGAGGCCGCGCATTCGGTTGCGCTGCACCGTGCCTCGGTGTGCGCCGAGCCGTTCCCCCGCCATGTCGTGGGTCAGGCCCTCGATGTCGACGAGGATCACGGCAGCCGCCTCCTTGGGGGACAGCCCGCGCAGCAGCGCGGTCGTCACCGTCTCGGCCTCCCTCCTCGCGAAACCGCCGTCCCAGCTCCCCTCCGGCAGGAGGTCCGTGCAACGCTCCTGGCGCGAGGGGTGCCGGTACAGGTCCCGCAGCAGGTTCAGCGCCGCCGCGCAGGTGTAGGCGTACGGCTGCTGTTGACGAGCCAGTGTGCGGGCCCGCGCCCGGCGGGAGAGTCTCAGGTACGTCTCCTGCAGCAGGTCGTCGGCGTCGTGCGGATTGCCGGTCATGGCCAGCAGCCGGCGCCGCAGTTTCGGCATCGCGGCGGTGAACGCCTCGTCGAACTCGGCGGCCGTCATGTGGTCGGTGATGGTCGTCGGGTCCGTCGTCGCGGCGCTTGTCGTCGCGCTCTTCGTCGTGAGGTGGGCGGTCATGGACGACGTGGTCGGCGTCGTCGCTATGCAGGTGTTCTCCACGGTGTTTCCCCCGGGGTCTGTCGGTCTCAGACTGAGGTCGGGCCGGCGTTTTCGGTGTCTTCGGTGCCTTCGGTGTCTTCTAGGTCTGCGGTGCTGCCGTGCTGCGGGGTAGTGGCTGCTTCAGGGAGGCGGGGCCGTACTTGGCGGTCGGCGCCCCGGTCAGCAGCGCCCAGTACCGGTCGCCGTACGACCAGTGCCACCACTCGGTCGGGTAGTTGACGAACCCTGCCGCCGTCATCGCCCGGCCCAGTACCGCCCGGTTGGCCCGGGCCTCGGCGTCGATGTTGGCCGCGGCGGTGCGGCAGCCGCCCTCGCTCTCCTCGGGCGTGGCGTTGACCTCCGTACCGAGGGACAGCTCCCTGCCGTCCTCGGTGCACAGCGTCAGGTCCACCGCGCCCCCGCTGACGTGCGGGGCGACCTCCGGGGGCGAGATGTACGCGCTGGCCAGCTCGCGGATCCGGTCGGGCCCGGCGTCGGGGTGGGCCGTGCGCAGCGTCGCCGCGTACGTGTCGAAGTAGTGGCGCTGCAGCGCGGGGGGCCGGAAGCCCTCCACCATCAGCAGGCGGATGCCCGAGGGCAACGCGGCCTGCGCGAGCAGCAGCCGGCGCAGTACGTCGGCCCTGAGGTGGGCGTACGAGCCGTCGTGGTCGGCCTTCCGCGTGTCGACCCGCAGTGCGGTGAACTCCCTTGCGTCTGCGAGGAGTTCACCGTTCTCGGTGACACGCGTGGTGGCGACCCGGGGATCCGAGAGCAGGATGATGTCCGTCACGCTTCACAGCGTGGAGGAGCGTCATTCAGGAACGATGCAGATCCTCTGCAGGACGCCTGCAACGCCTGGTGCAGAGCTGTAGGGCGGGGCCAATGGCGGGGCCGCTCATACGGAAGGGCGTCCCCTTCCGTCCCTCAGTCGAAAGCCGGACAGTCTTTTCTTCGGAATGGGAGGAATTCTCACCGGAAACCCAGTGATTTCAGGCCACCCGCACTCCTTACCGGTCTGCCGCGAAAAAAGGGCAGTCCGGTGTGAGGCATGCCTGTCGGTGGGTGCCGGTATGTTGTCCCCGACTGCACGTTAAATCGGGGGACACGTTGGACGTTCGCCTTCTTGGGCCGGTCGAAGTCTCGAGCGGGGGACATCGCGTTCCGCTGAACGGCGCCAAACCGACGGCGATACTCGCGGCTCTCGTCGTCCATCTCGGTGAGGTGCTGTCCGCCGAGCGGTTGGTCGATCTGACCTGGGAGGAAGAGCCCCCCGCCACCGCGCGGGCGCTCGTCGCCTCGCATGTGTCCGGACTGCGCCGGGCCCTGGCCGGTACGGAGGGCGGCGACGCCATCCGCACCCGCTCGCCCGGCTATGTCGCCGAGTTCCCCCACACCGCCGTGGACGCCCGGCGCTTCGAGGAGGCGTTCGCCGCCGGTCGGAACGCGGCACTCGACGGGCGGGCCGAGGAAGCCGTCGAGACCCTGCAGGCCGCGTCCCGCCTGTGGCGTGGCCAGGACGCCCTGGAAGGGCTCGGGCAGTCCTTCGCCCGCGTCGAGGCCATGCGCCTGACGGAGCTCCGGCTCGAGGCGAAGGAGTTCCGCTTCTCCGCCGAGCTGGACCTGGACCGTCGTACGGATCTCGTCGCCGAACTCGTCGCACACGTCGCCGCCCACCCCCTCAGGGAGCGTCCGCGCGGCCAGCTGATGACCGCCCTGTTCCGCGCCGGCCGGATGCCCGACGCGCTGCGCTGCTACGACGAGGGCCGCCGGCTGCTCGGTACGGAGCTCGGCGTGGACCCCGGCCCCGAACTGCGCGCGCTCCACCAGGCCCTGCTCCGGGGGGACACGACGATGCTGGGAGCGCCGGCCCGCCCAAGGGCCACGCCCCCGGCGAAGGTGCCCGCACAGGCGGAGGCGGCGGCTCCGCCGCACCCCGGCGACGACGCACCGGCGCCCCGCGGCCGTTTCGAACAACCCCACCTCGAGCAACCCCACTTCTCGCAGCCCCGCGATGGATCAGGTCGTCCGGCGCCCTCCCAACTCCCGCCCGACGTGGCCGACTTCATAGGCCGGACCGAACAGATCGCCTGGGCGACCGCTCTCCTGGAGGAGGTGCGCAACCCCCTGCGCACCGCGCCGCCCATCGGGGTGATCTCCGGCCGCTCGGGCACCGGCAAGACTGCCCTGGCCGTCCATGTGGGCCACCGCACCGCCGCGCTCTTCCCCGACGGGCAGCTCTTCGTCGACCTGCGCGCCTCGGACTCCGAACCGGTACGGACCGTGGACGCCCTGGCCCGGCTGCTGCGCGCCCTCGGGGTGGACCCCGAGACCCCGGCGCGCGACGAGGAGGACCTCCTCGGCCTGTATCGCACGCACATCGCGCGCCGCCGGGTCCTGCTCATCCTCGACAACGCCGTCAGCGAAGCCCTGCTGCGCCCGCTGCTCCCGCCCGGCGGCGGCTCGGCCGTGCTGATCACCGGCCGCCGTCGGCTCGTCGCGCTGGAGGGCGCCGCCCACCTCGACCTGGGTGTGCCCTCCGAGCCGGAGGCACTGGATCTGCTGGCCCGGGTGGCCGGCCCGACCCGGCCCGCTCTGGAACCCGACCGGGCCGCCGAGATCGTCGCGCTGTGCGGCCGGCTCCCGCTCGCCGTCCGTATCGCGGGCGTCCGGCTCGCCGCCCGCCCCCACTGGACGCCGGCACGGCTCGCGTCACGCCTGCGGGACGAGCGCCGCCGCCTGGACGAACTGCAGGCGGGCGACCTGGAGGTGCGCGCGAGCCTCGGACTCGGCTACGCGGACCTGGACCCGCAGGAGCAGCGCGCCCTGCGCCGACTGGCCCTGATGGATCTGCCCGACTTCGCCGCCTGGGTCGCCGGGCCGCTCCTCGACGTCGACGAGGACGACGCGGACGACGCGGTCGAACAACTCGTGGACTGCCACTTCGTGGAGGTCGTCCGCACCGACGAGACGGGCAGGACGCGCTACCGCATCCACGACCTGGCGCGCGAGTACGCCCGGGAACGCTGTCTGGCCGACGATGCCCGGCAGGAACGGGAGACGGCGGTCCGACGGCTGGTCGACCGCTGGCTGGGCATGGCACGCAGCGCGGCGGCCCACGGACCGGGCGGCGCGTCGCGCCTCCTCCCGGTCACCACGACGGGCGAGCCGGCGGCTGTCGCGGGCGGGCCCACATCGCCGACGACCTCGCCGGCGAACTCCCTGACAACCTCCCTGTCGACCTCGCTCACGGACCCGCTGACGGATTCGTCAGCGGGCCTGACAGGTGAGCCGGCCGCGTGGTTCGCCGCCGAGCAGCGGTGCCTGCTGGCCGCGGTCGCCCACTGCGCCGAGTACGGCATGTTCGACGCGGCCCGCGAACTCGCCGCCACCCTCATGGCCGCCTCCGCGGCCCTCTACAACCAGTTCGACGCCTGGTCCCGCTCCCACGACGTGGCCCTGGAGGCCGTACGCCGTGGCGGGGACGTCGAGGGCGAGGCCCGGCTGCTGCACGGTCTAGGCCAACTCCGCCTGGAGCAGGACCGCTTCGACGAGGCGCACGCGTTCTTCGCGGCGGCGCTGGGCCTGTTCGAGGAGCTGTCCGTACGCAGCGGCCGTGCCGACGCGTTGGCCGGCATGGGCGCGGCCCGCCGCGAACAGGCCCGCTTCGACGAGGCACTGACCCTGCTGACCTCGGCCCTCGACCTGTACCGGGAGCCGGAGGACATCGCGTCCATGGCCCATGTGCTGTACGGCATCGGATCGGTCCACCGGGAACAGGGCCGCGACGACGAGGCGTGGGAGGCCCTGTCCCGCGCGCACCGCCTGTACGTGACCGTCTGGGACCGGCACGGCGAGGCGCTCGCCCTGCGCTCACTGGGCCTGTGCCACCGGGCCCGGGGCGACCTGTCGAGCGCGGAGCCGCTGCTGCGGCAGTCCCTCGACCTCTTCGAGGAGACGGACGACGCCTTCGGCGTGATGTACGCGAGCCAGTCCCTGGCCAAGGTCGAGTTCCGGCAGGGCCGGATGGCCGAGGCCCGGCAGCGGCTCGACCGGTGTCTGGAAATCACCCGTGAACGCCAGGACATGTTCGGCGAGGCCCTCGTCCTGCGCACCATCGGCGAGTGGTACCTCGCCGCGTCCGACTGGGAGACGGCGACCGAGACCCTGCGTCAGGCGCTCGGCCTGTGGGACAAGCTGGAGCTGCCCCTGTGGCGCGCCCGCACCCTGCGGGACCTGTCCCGCGCCGCGCTGGCCAGGGGCGAGAGCGCGGCGGGGCGCGAACTCGAAGAGGAGGCCTACGGCGTCTTCCGCCGACTCGGCAGCCGCGAGGCGCGGGAACTCCCGGAGTTGTAGGACGCGCGCCGGGAAAAAACGCGGACCGGTCCGCGACACCGTCATACGAGCACGCATCCCCTTCCGTCACAGAGCCGAACAGGAATCATCCACGGCCAAGGGGAAACAATGGCGAAGACCTCCACCAGACTGGCGGCGACGGGGCTGGCGCTCGGCGCGGCCCTCACCCTCCTCGGCACGGCGGGCACCGCGCACGCCGCCGCACAGACTTCCGCCACCGTGCAGCCCAACAGCAACCTCCGGACGGAACCCAGCACCAACAGCCGTATCCGGGGCACCACCACGAGCCAGGCCGAGATGCACATCAAGTGCTTCAAGCACGCCCAGTACGTGCAGGTCGGCAACTACGGCACCGACGTCTGGTACTACGGCCACGTCGACGACCGGGGCACGAACCCGCCGACCTGGTACTACGACCCGTGGGTGTGGGGCGGCAACGTGAACGTCGGCGCCGACCCGGCCCCCGGCATCCCCCCGTGCTGATTCCGAACCGATCCGAACCGGGGAGTACACCTATGACCAGGCGAAGTGTGTCGACCGCGGTGGCCGGGCTCGTCTTCGGCGTGGCCGCCTCCCTGCTCGGCGCCGCCGGGGTCGCGGAGGCCGCGCCCTCCGCTTCCCCCACCGCGACGACCGTGCAGGCGCGCAGCAACCTGCGCGACGCCCCCAACACGAGCAGCCGGATCTGGTACACCACGCCGCAGGAGTTGGAGGCCGGCGTCGAGTGCTTCAAGTACGGCCAGTACGTGAAGGTCGGCAACTACGGGACCGACGTCTGGTACCGCGGCACCGTCATCGACTACGACCTCGGCCAGATCTTCTCCAACGTGTGGATGTGGGGCGGCAACGTCAACGTCGGTGCCGACCCGGCGCCCGGCATCAACCCCTGCTGATTCCGAAGCGAACCGAACCGCCGCGACCCGAGGAGTACATCCATGTCCAAGCGACGCGCGTCCGCCGTCGGCCTCGCGCTCGGCGCGGCTTTCTCCCTGCTCGGCGCCGCCGGGACCGCGGAGGCCGCGCCCTCCGCCTCCCCCACCGCGACGACCGTGCAGGCGCGCAGCAACCTGCGCAGTGGTCCCTCCACCCAGGAGATACTCGTCGGCACCACCACGAAGGTGAGCAAGGCCTACATCGATTGCTGGTCCCCCGGCGAACGAGTCACCGTGGGCGGATACACCACCGACGTCTGGTATCGCGGCGTCGTCCATGGCGGCTGGGAGCTCATCAACGTGTGGGTGTGGGGCGGCAACGTCAATGTCGGTGCGGACCCGGCCCCCGGCATCCCCCGCTGCTGACCGGCTCACGCCGCCCGAACCCCCGCGCCCCCGGGGCCTCCGTCCTGTACGGAAGCCCGGGGGCGCGGTCGTGTCCGGGGCGAGGCGCGGCATCGGTCCTAGTACGGCAGGATGCGGCCCGAGGGTGTCCTGCGGTCGATGGGGAGGTCGCGGGGGGAGGGGGCGCTGGGCCGGCGGATGACGCGGATGCGGGTCTGGCGGTTCATAACGCCTCCTCATGGCTCGCGGTTCCTGGGTCATGCCCTGATCGCCCGTACCTGATACCTGTTCTTGTGTGACTTCCTTGTGTCATGAAGCCCCAGTCGGCCTCAGCAGGGGACAAACCGCGTAAGTATGCTCATGGCATGACCGACAGCAACGCGCTCGACCTCGACTCCGAGGACCGCAAGATCGTCACCCTCGCCCGCTCCGCCCGCGCTCGCAACGGCGTCCCCGAGGGGGCGGCCGTACGGGACGAGACCGGCCGTACGTATGTCGCCGGCACGGTCGACCTGGACTCGCTGAAACTGAGCGCGCTGCGGACAGCGGTCGCCATGGCCGTGGCGTCGGGGGCGCGTTCGCTGGAGGCGGCGGCCGTCGTGACGGGTGCCGAGGAGGTGCCGGCGGAGGACCTGGCGGCCGTACGGGATCTGGGCGGGCCCGCGACCCCGGTGCACCGGGCCGGCCCGGACGGTGTCGTGCGGGCGACGGTGTCCGCCGGGTGAGGCGGGGCGCGGGGACCGGCCGAGGGTAGGACTTCCGGCCACTTTCGCGGCGTCCGAAAGAACCCGCAGAGCTTGTCTTGCAATCGCGAGCAACCCACGCGTCAATGGAGCACGCTCTTCCGACGGACCGTCAGATTCCCCCGCGCGGCGCCCCGCACCCGCCCCGCGGCTGACCGCACCCGGCCGTCGTACCCCCCACATCGCAATTCCCCACATGGCAATTCCCGTACCAGGGAAGGGAATCCGATCGATGACCAGCAAGACAGTACGTCCGCCCGCGCGCAGGCGGACCGGTATCGGTGCGGTACTCGCGGCGGGCTCGCTCGCCCTCACCGGTCTGGCCTTCGCGCCGGCCGCCGCGGCGGTCACCCCACCCTCCGCGACGATCTCCTACAACTGCGGTGTGTTCGGCGGCGGTTCGACGGTCCTCACCGTCACGCAGAACGGCACCTCGGCCACGATCACCGTCAGCTCCAACATCGCGGCCCCGCTCCCGCTCGCCGCCGACTCGATCGCCACCACGCTGACCCTGGCGAAGGCCGGCGGTGGCCTCGTCACCTTCACCGGCAACAAGAACCCGGCCACGCCCACCGGTGGCCTGGTCACCGTCGGCCCACTGAACGGCACCGTCGCCCCGGGTGACAGCCTGGAGGCGGGCGGCGGCACTCTCAAGATGGTGCTCTTCGGCATCACCGTGACGTGTACGCCGACCGGAAACCAGTCACCGGGGCCGTTCGTCTTCTAGCGAGGGCGCACCTGCCCGCACCTGCTCGACAGCGGCCGGTGTCGCTCGCTTCGCGGCGACACCGGCCGTTTCCGACTGGGAAGCCGGGAACCGACAAGAACTGCGACTGGAACTGATGCTCCGTCAGTTCACTTTCCCGGCTTGCCGGTTAATCGGCGAGATGGCATTGACTTCTCACACAACCTGCACATCAATGGCCCCCTGTCGGCGCAGACGAGCCGCTGCGCCCGCATCCCTCAGAGGGGGCAACCATGGCCAACACGGCATCCATGGGTTCGACCGGCCGAAGACGACGACGCCTTGCCGCACTGCTCGGGGCGACCGCACTCGCGGTCACCGCGGGCGGTGCGCTGGCCGTCCCGGCCGGAGCAGCCGCCACGGCGTCCGTTCCCGTGGACTTCGCCACGCGCTGCGTACCGCCACCGATCGCGGGCCTCCCGCCGATCGAAGGCACCACCACCGCACAGATCACGGTGGACAACACCTCACCCAAGGTCGGCGACACCGTCACCGTGACGTACGCGGTGCAGAAGCCGGCCGCCAGCAACCCCACCGATCTCGCACTGCCCGCCGACATCATGACTCCCACCGGAAAGGTCACCCTCGGCGGGGCGCAGACCGGCGACATCACCGTCGCGGGGCCCAAGAAGAACGACCCCGTGCCCGGCAAGGGCGCCTTCCCGGGCTTCTCGATGACCGGCACCTTCACGGTCACCGCGCCCGGCGCGATCACGCTGTCGCCCAGCGACTACAACATCCACACCAGTTACATCCTTGAGCTGGACACGCCCTGCACGGTCATCACCCCGCCCGCACCCGTCTCCGAGACGGTCACGGCCACGGACGGGACCCAGACCAACACCCGTGCCATCACCCTGGGTTCGGCCTCCGGCGCACCCGGGGCCGGGGTCACCGTGAACGGCGCCCACTTCACGCCGGGCGCCACGGTCACGCTCGCCGGCCGGTCCGGGTCCGCCCAGACCGCCGACACCGCGACCGCGACCGCCGACTCCCAGGGCGCCTTCAGCGGCACCCTCGCCGTCAACGACAAGACGACGACCGGGGTCGTGGCGTACGAGGGCAGCGCCTGGAGCGACACCAAGGGCGCGGGTCCGGCCGCCTACGTCGTCATCGACGACACGCCCATTCCCGACAACAGCCAGAAGCTCACCACCACCGTCAAGGCCGGTGACCTGTCCATGACCCAGGCCGGGGACTCCGTCCAGCTTTCGACCGTCGACTTCGGCAAGGGCGGCCCCTCCACGGCCCCGCTGCAGACGGTGACCGTCAAGGACTTCCGCGGCGGTCCCGCGGGCTGGTCCCTGACCGGCAAGGTCACCGACTTCACCGGACCCGGCGCCAAGATCGGTGCCGACAAGCTCAGTTGGACCCCGGCCTGCGCCACCAAGCCCGGAAGTCCCAGCACCTGCCGGCCCGGTTCGCCCGGTCCCGTGGGCAGTACGGGAGCCACCCTGGCCTCCGCACCCGACGGAACGTTCACCGGCGGCGAGTTCACCGTCGACGCCGGACTCTCGCTGGACGTACCGGCGTTCACCCCGCCGGGCTCGTACTCCGGCGTACTCACCCTCACCCTCTCCTGACCGACGTACACCCAACAAGCCTTATCTGAACGGCTGTTCGTCATCCGGTGGCCGGGCGCGCACCCGCCCGCCACCTACCTCGTCCGTGGGGGTCCGCACCCATGTTGCTCCCGATGCGCCGTAAGCCGTACGTCCTTCTCGCGCTTCCCCTGTTCCTGCTGGCGGCGCTCGGCACGTCACTTCTGACGTCCGCCCCCGCCCGCGCCGCCGACAACGGCAGCTGGTCGGTCTATCCCATCGCCTCCGCCGTGGCGCAGCGCCCGTACTTCTACCTCTCCGCCGATCCCGGTACGACGGCCCAGGACAAGGTCACCGTCGCCAACAAGACTGGCGAACCGCTCACCTTCCGGCTGTACGCGGCCGACGCCTACAACACCGCCCGCGACGGCGGGTTCGCGATCCGCACCGCCGAGGAGAAGCAGCGCGGCGTGGGCGCCTGGGCCCGGCCCGCGACGTCCCGGGTCACCGTGCCCCCGCACAAGTCCGTCACCGTGCCCTTCACCCTCAAGGTGCCCGAAGGAGCCGAACCCGGCGACCACGTGGGCGCGTTGGTCGCCCTCGACGAACGGATCGACAAGGGCGACGGCTCGCTGGCACTCGGCGTGCGGCGCGCGGTCGGGGCGCGTGTGTACCTGCGCGTGAACGGGCCGGCCGTCTCCGCGATCGCCGTCGAACGGGTCAGTATCAGCCACCACCAGCCCCTCGTCCCCGGCCTCGGCGACAGCACCACCACGATCTCCTACACCCTGCACAACACCGGCAACGTCACCCTCGACCCCCGGGTGGAGGTGCGGGCCCAGGGCCTGTTCGGCCGTACGCTGCTGGCCCGCGACCTCACCCGCATCCCCTCCGAGCTGCTGCCCGGCCAACGGGTCCGGCTCACCGAACCCTGGCACGACGCACCCCAACTCGACTGGGGAGACATCACCTTGACGGCGTCCGCCAAGGACACCCGGGAGTCGGCGAGCGTGTCCTTCTTCGCGCTGCCGTGGCTCATGGCGGTGGTGCTGGTGGTGTTCGGCGTGGTGGGGACCGTCCTGGCGGTCAGGGCGCGCCGGGCGCGCCCCGGAAAACGCGCGCGCCGCGACGACCACACGCAGGCCGCCTAGGTCGGACGGCCCGTACCCCCGTGTACCGCGGACTACGGGTACTCGCAGTACACGGGGCTGGAGGCGGTCTCGACCGGCACGCCGGGCACCGGACCGTCGTTGGAGCCGCCGCTGACGTACACGGCGCTCACCCAGCCCAGCCAGCCCTGCGGCGTGACGATCTCGACCCAGTAGTGGTTGTAGTAGGAGCCGTCGGAGACGCGGTCGCCCCACTTCTGGCAAGCGCCTGCACGTTGACGTTGGTGAGCCACTCCTGCGTGGCGAGTCCGCAGGTGGTGCTCGCGCACTGACGCACCCGCACCTGGCTGCCCCAGATGTGGACGGACGAGGTCGAGACGTCGGCCTGCGCGGGGGCCGACATCAGCCCCAGTACGGCGGTCAGGCCGAGCAGCGTGGCGCCGAGCGCCGCAGGGAGAACAGACGGGTCAAGGACTTCGAGGACACAGCGGGTGCCCCTCTCGGTGTCGGTGGACGGATGGTGACGTGCCGACCGGAGGACGGCGGCCACGGGCCCCTCGGACGAGCGTCCGTGCCACCGTCCTCGCAGGTCACTGGCAGAACGAGTCGGTGGACAGACCGGGTACCGGCTGGTCGTTGTCGCCGCCGCGTATGTACACCGCGCTGATCCAGCCGATCGGGCCGCCCGCGTTCACCTGCACCCACCAGTTGTTGCGGTAGGGGCCGTCCACGACCGCGGAGCCCTGGCGCTGGCAGAACGCCGTCACATACCGTCTGCCGATCTGCGCGCCGGAGATCGGCGGGCAGGCCGCGGAGGTTTCCGGGCACGCCCGTACGTTCACACCGGTCGCCCACACGTACACCTGGGCGTCCGCCGTGGTCGCCTGAGCCGGGCTGGGGACCAGCAGGGGAAGCGCGGCGGCCGTCGCGACGGCGCCGGCCGGGATCACGCGCCGCAGTGAACGCGCCGCCGCGCGCAGGTTGCTCGTCATTGTCGTCTCCTCGCTCAGTGACTGCTCGTCACAGAGCGGACGGAGCGAGGACCCGTCCCGTATGAGTGCCGCAGTGCGCGTTTTACGCGGAGGGTGCCCGGCCGGCCGGACGCGGGGCCGCCCGGCGCGTCGCCCGGATGCCCGCGCGCCCGGCACCGGGGCAGCACCAGACCGGCCCGCCGCTACCCGCTCACGCGGCGTGGAGGCCGGAGGGTGAAGTCCTCCTCCTCGGCCTCCTCAGAGCGCGTCCGGACCGCGTTCGCCCGTCCGGACCCGTACGACCGTCTCCACCGGCAGGGCCCACACCTTGCCGTCCCCGATCTTCCCCGTCCGCGCGGCCTTGACGATCGCCTCGATGGCGGCGTCCGCCTCCGCGTCGTCGACGACGACCTCGATACGGACCTTGGGGACGAGGTCGACCTGGTACTCGGCGCCCCGGTACACCTCGGTGTGCCCGCGCTGACGCCCGTACCCGCTGGCCTCGGTCACGGTCAGACCGTGCACGCCGAGTTCCTGGAGCGCGGTCTTGACCTCGTCGAGGCGGTACGGCTTGACGATCGCGGTGATGAGCTTCATTCCTGGCTCGTGACCTTCTGCGCGGAGGAGTGGGAGGAGTGGGAGGAGGGGGAAGAGAGGGACGCGGACGAGACGGGGGCGCCGTGGCCCAGGACGCCGTGATCGTATGCCGTCTCGGCGTGCACCGTAAGGTCGAGGCCGGTGTGCTCCTCGTCCTCGCCCGCCCGGAAGCCCATGATCCTGTCGATCAGCTTCCCGATGCCGTACGTGAGGGCGAAGGCGTACGCGCCCACGACCACCACGGCCACCGCCTGCCTGCCGAACTGCCCCAACCCGCCCCCGTACAGCAGCCCCTCGGCCCCGCCCGTCATGGACTCGGTGGCGAAGACGCCGATCAGCAGCGTGCCGATGACTCCGCCGACCAGGTGGACGCCGACGACGTCGAGCGAGTCGTCGTATCCGAACCTGAACTTCCATCCGACGGCGTACGAGCAGACGACACCGGCGGCGAGCCCGACGACCAGCGCGCCCAGAAGCGAGACCGACCCGCAGGACGGAGTGATGGCCACCAGACCGGCGACCGCGCCGGAGGCCGCGCCCAGGGTCGTGGCGTGGCCGTCGCGGCGCTGCTCGACGAAGAGCCAGCCCAGCAGGCCGGTGCAGCCGGCGGCGAGCGTGTTGAGGAAGGCGGCGGCGGCCAGCCCGTTGGCGCCGAGCGCCGATCCGGCGTTGAACCCGAACCAGCCGAACCAGAGCAGACCGGCGCCCAGGACGACCATGGGGAGGTTGTGCGGTCGCATGGCGTCTCGCCTGAACCCGATCCTCGGGCCGAGGACCAGGCACAACGCCAGTCCTGAGGCACCGGAGGTGATCTCGACGGGAAGGCCGCCGGCGAAGTCGAGGGCGCCGAGATGTTCGAGGATCCAGCCGCCCGGCCCCCACACCCAGTGCGCGACGGGAACGTATACGAGCAGCGCCCACACGGGCACGAAGACCAGCCACGCCCCGAACTTCGCCCGGTCGGCGACCGCGCCGCTGATGAGAGCGGCGGTGATGATCGCGAAGGTGAGCTGGAAGGTGGCGAAGAGGAGAGTCGGGACGGTGCCCTGCACGCTGTCGGGCCCGAGCCCGGCCATGCCCGCGTGCTTCAGGCCGCCGAGGAGTCCGCCGCCGATGTCGTCCCCGAAGGCCAGCGAGTAACCGGCGGCCAGCCACACGACCGTGACCAGGGCGATCGACACGAAACTCATCATCAGCATGTTGAGCACGCTCTTCGTGCGGACCATGCCGCCGTAGAAGAGGGCCAGGCCCGGGGTCATCAGGAGCACGAGGGCGGTGGCGGCGAGCAGCCAGGCGGTGTCGCCGGTGTCGATCCGGGCGGCGGCCAGGGTCACGGTGGTCTCGGGGGGCACGGTGTCTCCGGTCTCTCGGACGAGGGCGGGGCGAGGGCGGTCGAGGGTGGGGGCTCGTCAGAGGGTCACCGGTGTGCGTTTCGGGTTCCGTACGGGGGTGTTTCCGGCACGTTTCGTGTTGCGCGGGCGTTTCCGGAAGCTCACCGGGTGCCCCGGCGGGGTGCCCGGCCGGGCACCCCGGAGGTGCCTGGAGGGGCTCGGCGTGCGGTGGGTCTCCGTGGATCAGGGACAATGGGCGCCATGAGTGTCCGTACCCCGTCATCCGAGCCGACCGAGCCGACCGAGCCGTCGAAGGCCTCGGCCGCGCACCGCGCCGGTTTCGCCTGCTTCGTGGGCCGCCCCAACGCGGGCAAGTCCACCCTCACGAACGCTCTGGTCGGCCAGAAGGTGGCGATCACCGCTGACCAGCCGCAGACGACCCGGCACACGGTACGGGGCATCGTGCACCGCCCCGACGCGCAGCTGATCCTGGTCGACACCCCGGGACTGCACAAGCCGCGCACCCTGCTCGGCGAGCGCCTGAACGACGTGGTGCGTACGACCTGGGCCGAGGTCGACGTCATCGGCTTCTGCCTGCCGGCGAACGAGAAGCTCGGCCCCGGTGACCGTTTCATCGCGAAGGAACTGGCGGCGATCAAGAAGACGCCGAAGATCGCGATCGTGACGAAGACCGACCTGGTCGAGAGCAAGGCACTGGCCGAACAGCTCATCGCGATCGACCAGCTCGGGCGCGAACTGGGCTTCGAGTGGGCGGAGATCGTGCCCGTCTCGGCGGTCGCAGACCAGCAGGTGGACCTGCTGGCCGACCTCCTCGTCCCGCTGCTGCCCGAGGGCCCGGCGCTCTACCCGGAGGGCGACCTCACGGACGAGCCCGAGCAGGTCATGATCGCGGAGCTGATCCGCGAGGCCGCGCTGGAGGGCGTACGCGACGAGCTTCCGCACTCGATCGCGGTCGTCGTCGAGGAGATGCTCCCCCGGGAGGACCGCCCCGCCGACAAGCCGCTCCTCGACATCCACGCGTTCGTCTACATCGAGCGGCCCAGCCAGAAGGGCATCATCATCGGCCCGAAGGGCAAGCGGCTGAAGGACGTCGGCATCAAGAGCCGCAAGCAGATCGAGGCGCTGCTGGGTACGCCGGTCTATCTGGACCTCCATGTGAAGGTCGCGAAGGACTGGCAGCGCGATCCGCGGCAGCTGCGGAAGCTGGGCTTCTGAGGGCGGCGGGTCCTCGGCCCGTCCGCCCGCCCGGCGCAGTTCGACTTTTCCCGCCCACAGCCGTGTAACAGTGGCCGTACGGGTACAACTTGCACCCCGCCTCGCGTGTCGAACCTGGTGTGTCGCACACCCGCGTCGCGGCGGAACCGGTGCCGTCCGGCGCAACTCCTCCAGTCCCGACCGTACTTGGAGTTGAACCGTGCCCAGGAACCTGATGTCGACGCGGCTTGCCGCAACCGCCGCGCTCCTGCTCGCCGCAGGCGCCCTGTCAGTACCCGCCGCCGCCTCGGCGAAGCCGGCGGACGCCGCTCCGGTCCGCGCCTACAAGCTGACGGTGACCACCAACCCCACCAGCACCCACTTCTACAGTCGCCGCGTCAACGTCACCGGCACCCTCACCAAGGCCGACGGCACCCCGGCGCCCAACATCCCGATCGCCGTCAAGGAGGCCATCCTCTTCGACTCGTGGAACCCGTGGGGTGACCCGATCGACCCGACCGATTACGAGACGCGCGACCTGGGCAACCCGGTCACCGACGCCAACGGCAGGTTCAGCATCCGCAACGTGGACATCGACCACGTGTCCACCAGCAGCCTGCTCGGCGTCCGCCACCAGGTGGAGATCTCCGCCTTCTGGGACGAGGACGGCAACTACAACACACCGATGGACGGCTACTACGCGGACACCAGAGTGACCGTCAAGCCCAAGGTCAGCGCGGTCACCTACTCGGTCAACAAGCGCAAGGTGAAGGCGGGGACCATCCTCACCGTCCAGGGCAAGGTCATCCTCCCCAGGGGCGTCCAGCGCGAGGGCACGGAGGTCTTCCTGCAGACGTACTGGGAGAACCAGTACCGCGTGAAGACGACCGCCGAGGAGGACGGCTTCTTCGTGATGTCCGTCCGCGTCCGCGGCTACGACAACAAGTTCGTACTCCGCACGGCTCCGACGGACCTCTACGTGTCGGGCGCCACGAAACGTCTCCCGATCATCAACACGTCCCTCCCTCGCAGGTAGCCCCGACGGGTCACTTCCCCTCGAGGAGGTGACCCGACTGGTGTCGAGCCTCAGCACGCCCGGCTGGAACAACCAGCTCCCGGGGCCCGCCTCACACCCCCTGCGCCGACATGTCCTGTACCCCCAACACCCGCAGCAACCGCAGCCGTTCGTACGACTCCGTGCCCGGGCGGGCCGTGTGCACGATCAGGAGCTGGTGGTGGTCGGGGGCCAGCAGGATCTCGCAGTCCAGTTCCAGGACGCCCACCACCGGATGCACGAACCGCTTCGTCGAAGCCCGTCGTACCGCCACCTCGTGCGACTCCCACAGGCGGGCGAACTCCGCGCTCCTCGACCGCAGTTCGGCCACCAGCGCCGCCGGTACCGGATCGTCGGGGCGGGCCGCGGCGACCGCCCGCAGGTTCGCCACGTGGGAGCGCGCGTGCTCGGCGACGTCCTCCGGCGGGAACAGGGTCCGGGCGGTCGGGTCCGTGAAGAACCGGCGTACGAGGTTCCGTTCGCGCGGTGGACGGTCCGACACGTCCCCCGACAACGCGCTCGCCATCGCGTTCTGCGCCAGGACCTCGCCGCAGTCGGTCACCACCTGTGCCGGGGTGTCGTGCAGCCGGTCGAGGATCAGCAGCAGGCCCGGCCGTACATGCCCGGACGGGCTTTCGCGCCGGGGCGGCTCCTCGCCCGACAGATGGAAGAGGTGGTCCCGTTCGTCGTCGGTGAGGCGCAGCGCCCGGGCCAGGGCGGTCAGCATCTGGCGCGAGGGGTGTGGGCCCCGGGACTGCTCCAGGCGCGTGTAGTAGTCCACCGACATACCGGCGAGCGCCGCCACCTCCTCGCGGCGCAGACCGGGCGTACGACGGCGGGCGCCGGACGCGAGGCCCACCGCCGAAGGCTCCAGACGGGCACGCCCATGGCGCAGGAAGTCGGCGAGTTCGGCTCGGTTCACCCCTCCAGGATGTCGCCGGCCGCCCGGCTTATCCAGGGACTGCTGATCCCCTGATCGACGGGTCTCTCCCGCGCACGGCGGCTTCGCCGGAGGGTGGTGGCACGAGACCGGAGGAGAAGATCATGCTGACACTGGTGACGGGTACGACGGGACAGGTCGGCCGGCGCTTCCTGCCGAGGCTGCTCGCGCAGAGCAGGCCGGGGGAGCAGGTACGGGTCCTGGTGCGTGACGCGGCCCGTGCGGAGCGCGCCGCCGAGCTGGGTGCCGAGGTCGTGGTCGGGGACCTGCGCGACACGGAGGCGCTCGGCAAGGCGGTCGCGGGGGTGGACGCGGTCGTGAACGTCGCCGCCTCCTTCCGGGGGGTCCCGGACGAGGAGGCGCGGGCCGTCAACCTGGACGCGGCGGTGGAACTGGGCCGCGCCGCGCTGGCCTCGGGAGTGGGGCGGTTCGTGCAGGTCAGTACGGGGCTCGTGTACGGCGCCGGACGTGGGCGCCCGTTGGTCGAGGAGGACGAGTCCCGGCCCGGCGGTCCGATGTGGGGTGCGTACCCCGACTCGAAGGCGGCGGCCGAACGCCGACTGCTCGCGCTGGAGGGACTGGACGTCCGTGTCGGCCGGCTCCCCTTCGTCTACGGGGAGGGCGATCCGCACCTGGCCCAGTCGTTGATGTGGGCCGCGCACTGGGCGGCCGCCCAGCGGCTGCAGATGGCCCACCACACGGACGTCGCCCAGGGCCTGCTCCGCATCCTGCACGCGCCGGGCATCGCCGGCCGGATCTACAACATCGGCGACTACGCCCCCGTCACGGCGGTCGAGCTGCACCAGCTCAACGGGGTGGAAGTCCCCGCCGAACTGTACGAGAACACCGACCCCGACCCGTGGTTCGGGATCACCTCAACGGACCGTATCCGCAGGGAACTCGGCTTCCGCCCCCTGTACCCCAGCGTCTACGCGGCCCGGGACGCCGGCGCCCTGTGAGCCGGCCGCCCCTTCCCCTCAGTCGACCCCCCTGATCCGCCCCACCAGCACCGCCCCCGCCAGCCCGATCACCGCGGCCACCAGGTACAGCACCCGGTATCCGCCCAGATAGGTGACGATCGGCGCGGCCAGGGCGGGGGCCGCGACCTGGGGCAGGGCGTTGGCCACGTTGATGACGCCCAGGTCCTTGCCCCGGTCCAGTGCCTTCGGCAGTACGTCCGTCATCAGGGCGAAGTCGACCGACGTGAACACCCCGAAGCCGATCCCGAGGACCGCCGACGCCACGATCGCCCCCGGCCAGGTCTGCCAGCCCGCCAGTGCCGCCGTCGCCACCGCCATCAGTACGCCCGACCAGATCACGAACGGCTTGCGGCGGCCCACCCGGTCGGACCAGACCCCGCCGACGACGACCGTGGCGACCAGCGTCACGCTGTTCACCGCCGTCAGGACGAGGACGCCCTGCTCGGGGTCGGCGTAGTCGAGGCGGTCGCGCAGGTAGTACAGCAGGTACAGCAGCACCAGCGCGTTGCTCAGGTTGATCAGAAACCGGGTCAGCCATGCCCAGCCCAGGTCCGGATACCGGCGCGGACTCAGCCAGAACCCGGCCAGGAAGGTACGCCAGGACCACACCGGCACGTCCTCGGGCCCGATCCGCAGATCCTTGTGCCGCAGTACGTACGGCAGCACCCCCAGCAGCGTGAACGCCGCGCACGCCGCATAGCCCGCGCCCACCCCGCCCGCGACCGTCGCAAGGCCCGTCCCGCCGACCACCCCGAGGATCTGCGCGACGCCCAACCAGCCGCCCACAGAGCCCCGTTGGAGGCGGGGGACGCGGTCGGGAACGGCGGCCGTGACGGCGGCGAAGGCCGCGTTCAGCGTCAACTGGACCAGGCACCACCCCGCCACCATCGTCCACGGCCCGCCCGCCCCCGCCAGCAGCAGCAACGACAGCGCGCCGCCCGCCGCACCGGCCACGATCCACGGCGTACGACGGCCCCGGCGCGACGTCGTACGGTCCGACAGCGCGCCGAAGAACGGGTTCGCCACCAGCGACACCAGGGCGCCCGCGCCCGCCACCCATGCCAGCAGGGTCTCCTTCGACATCCCCGTGCCGGGCGCGAAGTCCTCGGCCTGGGAGGCGAGAAGGATCTGCAGCGGCCCGAACCAGCCCACCCAGATCGCCCCGTTGGCGAGCGACAGCGAGGCGGTCCACCCCCGCCCGACCCTCCCCCAGTTCTCGGCTTCGCTCAAACCGGGGGGACCCCCATCACGGGCTCGGCGAGCGCGGGCGCCACCCTCCCCGCGGCCCCCTGACGCCCCCTGCGCCTCCTCCGCGCCCTCGGCCGTCGTCATCTCCGGGTCACCGTCCCGCCCCCTCCGGCTCCTCCTGGCGCTGTGCCCGAAGGAGATCCCTGAACCAGCCGTACGAAGCCTTGGGCGTCCGCGTCAGAGCGGAGGGGTCCGCGAAGTCCACGTGGACCAGACCGAACCGCCGCGCATACCCCTCGGCCCACTCGAAGTTGTCCAGCAGCGACCACACGAAGTAGCCGCGCACATCCACGCCCGCCTCCAACGCCCGGTGCACCGCCCGGACATGACCGTCCAGGTAGGCGATCCGGTCCTGGTCGTCGAGCCCCTCGTACGAGCAGCCGTTCTCGGTGATGACGACGGGCGGCAGCCGGTCGCCGTACCGGTCCCGGAAGGTGGTGAGCAGCTCGGTGAGCCCCTCGGGTACGACGGGCCAGCCGAAGTCCGTCACCGGCACGTCCGCTATCTCCTGTACGGAGAAGGGGAGTTCGGCCGGGATCGTCAGACCGCCGAACTCGATGTCGGCGCCCTGCGGCGCACCCACCTTCGTCGGCGCGTAGTAGTTGACGCCGTAGAAGTCGAGCGGCTCCGCGATCACCTTGAGGTCGGCCGCCACGTCGCCCGGCATCAACTCGCCCAGACCGTCCGGGTATTCGCCCAGGAGAATCGGGTCGGCGAACAGCCGGTTGAGGAGGAGGTCGTAGAACCCGGCCGCCTCGAGGTCGGCGGGCTCCTGCGACGCCGGCCAGGTCGGCCCGTGCGAGTTGGCGATCCCGATGTCGGTGGCCCCGGCTGCGCGGAGGGCCCGTACGGCCAGACCATGGCCGAGGAGTTGGTGGTGGGCGGCCGGCAGCGCGTCGAACATCAGCTGCTTGCCCGGCGCGTGCGCGCCCAACGCGTGCCCGAACAGGGTGTGTTCGGCGGGCTCGTTGATCGTGATCCACTTCTTCACGCGGTCCCCGAGCCGCTCGGCGACGACGCTCACGTACTCGGCGAACCGGGACGCCGTGTCCCGCTCCAGCCAGCCGCCCTTCTCCTCGAGGCTCGCGGGCAGGTCCCAGTGGAAGAGGGTCGGGACGGGACGTACGCCCGCCGCGCACAGCTCGTCCACCAGCCGGTCGTAGAAGTCCAGGCCGCCGGGGGAGTTCACCCGGGTCCAGGAGACGGAGAAGCGGTACGCGTCCACGCCGAGGCCGGCCAGCAGGGCCACGTCCTCGGGGTAGCGGTGGAAGTGGTCGCAGGCCACCTCCGCCGTCGAGCCGTCCTTCACCCGGCCGGGCTCGGCCGTGAAGGTGTCCCATACGGACGGTTCGCGCTGGTCCGCCGCTCCCTCGATCTGGTGTGCCGAGGTGGACACACCCCAGAGGAAGCCGGCCGGGAACTGGGGTATCGGGTTGATCGCCATGCGCCGGATCATGGGTACCGGGGGTAACGGGTGTCAACGGCCGGGAGTGAACGTCCCCTTACGTGCAGTCCGCCGACCGTACCGGCA
Source organism: Streptomyces sp. ME02-8801-2C (assembly GCF_033793965.1). Classification (NCBI taxonomy): domain Bacteria; kingdom Bacillati; phylum Actinomycetota; class Actinomycetes; order Kitasatosporales; family Streptomycetaceae; genus Streptomyces; species Streptomyces sp. ME02-8801-2C. Next base: position 299,097 of record NZ_JARAXP010000004.1, read on the forward strand.
CCCGTTATGCCCCCTCTGTCTCCCGTCCCTCTCCGTTCTACGCTCCCTCTTTCAACACCCTTGAGATCAGCTTGCGTTGCTCCTCGGTGAGCCGGGGATCGGCGCAGTACACCGTCCTCCCGTCCACCGTGATCTCGTAGGCGAAGCCGTCCGGAACCCCGGCCGGGCGGGTGCCCCGGCCGGCCGCGACCGCCTGCTCGGCGAGGGCCTGCCACTCGTGGGCGTCGGACCGGCCCGCGGTGTCCACCTGGGCGTGCCGCTCGATACCCGCGAACCCGCCCGTACGTCTCACCTGAATACGCATAGTCCCTGTCTAGTACGAGAACGGCTCCGGCACGAGTGCGGCTCTCCGGCGTGCGGCTACAGGCGGGGCCGGGGTGTGGTGGGCACGCCGACCCGCTCCCACGCCTTCGTCACGGCCTGGAGTTCCTCCCCGTCGCCGTAGCGCCGGCTCGCGGTGGCCACGGTCAGCTGGGCGAAGTCGTCGAAGAACGCCCGCTCGCCCAGCTCGCCGCCGGTCAGCACGTCGTACCAGATCTGTCCGGCCCGCTCCCACGCGTTGCCGCCGAGCGCGGTGGCGACGAGGTAGAAGGCGTGGTTGGGGATGCCGCTGTTGATGTGGACGCCGCCGTTGTCGCGGCCGGTGCGGACATAGCCGTCCATGGTCGAGGGCTGCGGGTCCTTGCCGAGCACGTCGTCGTCGTACGCGCTGCCCGGTTCCTTCATGGAGCGCAGGGCCGTGCCGGTGACGCCCGGGGCGAGCAGGTCCGCGCCGATCAGCCAGTCGGCCTCGGCGGCGGTCTGGCCGAGGGCGTACTGCTTGATGAGTGAGCCGAAGACGTCCGACATCGACTCGTTGAGGGCGCCCGGCTGGCCGTAGTACGTGAGGTTCGCGGTGTGCTGGGTGACGCCGTGGGTGAGCTCGTGGCCGATGACGTCGATCGAGTTGGTGAAGTCGACGAAGATCTCGCCGTCACCGTCGCCGAACACCATCTGCCTGCCGTCCCAGAAGGCGTTGTTGTAGCCCTCGTCGTAGTGGACGGTCGCGTCGAGCGGCAGGCCGTCGCCGTCGATCGAGTGGCGCTGGTACGCCTTGAGGTAGAGGTCGAAGGTGGCGCCCAGGCCGGTGTAGGCGCGGTTGACGCTCGCGTCCTGGCCGGGGTCCGAGCCCTCGGTGCGCACCTTCGTGCCGGGCAGCTCGGTGCGGTGCTCGGCGTCGTAGATCGTGCGCAGCGGCTTGTCGGAGGGGGCCTTCACGGCCGGGGCGGCGAACAGACCGAACTCGGCGGTGATGCTGCGCTGGGCGCGCTTCTCGGCGTCGAGCAGCAGTGTGCGCTGCGCGGGGCCGGAGAGAGCGGGGTCCTCGTGACGGGCGAGCGTGTGGAGGAGGTGCGGCGGAACGATCGTGCAGAAGACGGGCTCAAAGCCCCCGTTTGTCGTCATGCCCGGCACCCTTGCACCGCGTCATACGACTGTCACTACCCGCAACCATGATTGGTGAAATACCGGGATAAGCGGCACATCGCTCAGTGACGGAGTGGTATGAGCTGGGTGACGGCTGCGAGGGCGGCCCGGTGCGGCGTGTGGGATGGCGCACTTTTTGCCCTTTTTGTTCTTCGGCTCCCCCATACTGGCAGTCCCGCATAGTGATACAGGCCCGCGCCCCCGGTGCGGCTCGGCTAGCATGCTTCGCATCATGCGTTACGGGCTGCTCCTCCTTAGCTGCCGCGGTGAGGGTCTGCAATAGAGGCCGACCCCCTCCCCGCGGAGTCTGGCGTTGCGCCGTCGGCCGTCCTTCAGGACACCACGAGGAGCCCCGCATCATGGCCCACAGTGCCAATCGCCAGCAGCCCACTTCCATGCCGATCCACAAGTACGGCCAGTACGAGCAGGTCGACATCCCCGACCGCACCTGGCCCGGAAAGCGGATCACTACCGCCCCCCGCTGGCTCTCCACGGACCTGCGCGACGGCAACCAGTCCCTGATCGACCCGATGTCCCCCGCCCGCAAGCGCGCGATGTTCGACCTGCTGGTGAAGATGGGCTACAAGGAGATCGAGGTCGGTTTCCCGGCGTCCGGGCAGACGGACTTCGACTTCGTCCGCTCGATCATCGAGGACGAGGGCGCGATCCCGGACGACGTCACCATCTCCGTACTGACCCAGGCCCGCGAGGACCTGATCGAGCGGACCGTCGAGTCCCTGAAGGGTGCCAAGCGGGCCACGGTCCACCTCTACAACGCGACCGCGCCCGTCTTCCGCCGGGTCGTCTTCCGCGGCTCCAAGGACCAGATCAAGCAGATCGCCGTCGACGGCACGCGCCTGGTCATGGAGTACGCCGAGAAGCTGCTGGGCCCCGAGACGGAGTTCGGCTACCAGTACAGCCCCGAGATCTTCACCGACACCGAGCTGGACTTCGCCCTGGAGGTCTGCGAGGCGGTCATGGACGTCTGGCAGCCCGGCCCGGGCCGCGAGATCATCCTCAACCTGCCTGCCACGGTGGAGCGTTCGACCCCGTCGACGCACGCGGACCGCTTCGAGTGGATGGGCCGCAACCTGACCCGCCGCGAGCACGTCGTCCTGTCGATCCACCCCCACAACGACCGCGGTACGGCCGTCGCCGCCGCCGAACTGGCGCTGATGGCCGGCGCCGACCGCGTCGAGGGCTGTCTGTTCGGCCAGGGCGAGCGCACCGGCAACGTCGACCTGGTCACCCTGGGCATGAACCTGTTCTCGCAGGGCGTCGACCCGCAGATCGACTTCTCCGACATCGACGAGATCCGTCGTACGTGGGAGTACTGCAACCAGATGGAGGTCCACCCGCGCCACCCGTACGTGGGCGACCTGGTCTACACGTCCTTCTCCGGCTCCCACCAGGACGCCATCAAGAAGGGCTTCGACGCCATGGAGGCCGACGCGGCCGCCAAGGGCGTCACCGTCGACGACATCGAGTGGGCGGTCCCCTACCTGCCGATCGACCCGAAGGACGTCGGCCGCTCGTACGAGGCCGTGATCCGGGTCAACTCGCAGTCCGGCAAGGGCGGAATCGCGTACGTCCTGAAGAACGACCACAAGCTGGACCTGCCGCGCCGGATGCAGATCGAGTTCTCCAAGCTGATCCAGGCGAAGACGGACGCCGAGGGCGGCGAGGTCACGCCGAAGGACATCTGGACGATCTTCCAGGACGAGTACCTGCCGAACCCCGAGAACCCCTGGGGCCGTATCCAGGTCAGCGCAGGGCAGTCGACCACCGACAAGGACGGCGTGGACACCCTCACCGTCGAGGCCGAGGTCGACGGCGTCGAGACCACCCTGGTGGGCACGGGCAACGGCCCGATCTCGGCCTTCTTCCACGCCCTGCAGGGTCTGGACATCGACGCCCGGCTGCTGGACTACACCGAGCACACGATGAGCGAGGGCGCCTCCGCGCAGGCCGCCTCCTACATCGAGGTCGCCATCGGTGACAAGGTCCTGTGGGGCATCGGCATCGACGCCAACACGACCCGCGCCTCCCTGAAGGCGGTCGTCTCCGCCGTCAACCGCGCGGGCCGCTGACTCACCCGACGGGCTGGTTTCAGGTCCCGTCCGCCCACTGTGGCGGGCGGGACCGCCGTCGTTTACCGGCCAAACCAAGGGCGGGTCATAGGCAGGTCTGGTCCTGGGTACTGACTCCACATCAACAATGTGGCTAACATCACGCCAGCGCGGCAGTGTTGCCGGTGGGGGTACCTCCCGCGCCTTGCAGCAGGCAGTGGGGGAGTTACCGGAGGTGCTACGTGCTCCCAGGACAGCGACGACACGGCCGAGGCAGCCGGGACCGCCGAGTCGTGCGTGGAGGCCGGACGGCGCGCGTCCTGGGCTCCCGTACGGTCTGGGCCGGTGTCGGTGACGGAGAGTTCTTCTGTCCCGGCTGTGGCGGCGACCGCAACTACCAGCGCCTGACCGGCCGTCGGCGCTTCACCTTTCTGGGCGTACCGATTCTGCCGCGCGGCGAGACCGGCCCGGTCGTCGAGTGCGCGGCCTGTCAGAGCCACTTCGGCACGGACGTCCTCGACCACCCCACCACGACCCGCTTCTCCGCGATGCTGCGCGACGCGGTCCACACGGTCGCCCTCGCGGTCCTCGCCGCCGGCGGCACCCAGGCCCGTCTCACCCTGGAGACAGCGGTGACGGGCGTCCGCGCGGCCGGCTTCGACGACTGTACGGAGGACCAGCTCACGGCCCTCGTGGAGGCGCTGGCCGCCGACACCGGCCGCCTCTTCGGCCCGCCGTGCGGCCCCGGTCTCGCCATAGAGCTCCACGAGGCCCTGGACCCCCTGGCCCCCCACCTCGCCGCCCCCGGCCGCGAATCGATCCTGCTCCAGGGCGCCCGCATCGCCCTGGCCGACGGTCCGTACACCCCTGAGGAACGCGACGTCCTGGCGACGGTCGGCGCGGCACTGACGATCTGCGCGGACGACGTGACCCGGCTGCTCGAGGCGGCACGTACGCCGTCGTGACACCTGCGGCACACGTGCGGCACGTACGCCGTCGTGACACCTGCGGCACACGTGCGGCACGTACGCCGTCCTGACACCCCCACACCCCCACTACTCCCCAGGGAGTAGCGGCCCCTCGCGGCCACCCCCGGGAGTACCCCCGAACTCGCCCTCCCGCGCGACGAATCCACGCCCCGGCGACGGAATTCTGGTGAGCGTCATCCACCCGGATGTCCGGACGAGGGGAGGGCCTCGACATGGGGGCCGCAAAGACACTGACGGGCGCGGCACGGCGCAGGCGAACCGTGCCCTGGCTCGTGCTCGGGCTGTGGGTCGGGGTGCTCGCGATCGTGGGGCCGTTCGCGGCGAAGCTCTCCGAGGTGCAGCACAACCGCATCACCGACTACCTGCCGTCGAACGCCGACTCGACCCAAGTTGCCCGTATCCAGGACCAGTTGCCCGGCGGCGAGACCACCCAGCTGGTCCTCGTCTACCACCGCGACAGCGGACTCACCGCAGCCGACAAGGCGACGGCGGCCGGGCAGGTCGACAAGGTCGCCGGCGAGCACGTCCTGACGGCCACCCCGCAGGGCGTACCGTCCGCCGACGGCACCACCCTCATGTACCCGGTGAGCAGCAACGAGCCCGGCACCGACGAGAAGAAACGGGACGCCCTCGTCCACGACGTACGCGAAGTCGCCCACAGCCAGGGCGGGTTGAGTGTGGAGGTCGGCGGGCCGGGGGCGATGGCCACCGACGCGGCCTCGGTCTACAACTCGCTCGGCGGACCCCTGCTCTACACCACCGTCGCCGTGGTCGCCGTCCTGCTGATCCTCATCTACCGCAGCCCGGTGCTGTGGCTGGTCCCGCTCGTCGTCGCGGGCATCGCCGACTTCCTGTCGATGGGTGTCGCCTACGGCCTCAACCAGGCCTTCGGTACGACGGTTTCCGGCCAGAGCTCGGGGATCATGACGATCCTCGTCTTCGGCGCCGGCACGGACTACGCCCTCCTCCTCGTCTCCCGCTACCGGGAGGAACTGCGCCGGATCGAGCGCCCGTACGACGCCATGGTCGCCGCCCTGCGCGGCTGCGGACCCGCCGTCCTCGCCTCCTCCGGCACGGTCGCCGCCGGGGTGCTGTGCCTGCTCGCCGCCGACCTCAACTCCAGCCGCAGCATGGGCCCGTTGGGCACCGTGGGCGTGCTGTGCGCGCTCGTCGCCATGCTGACCCTGCTCCCCGCGATCCTCGTCCTCCTCGGCCGCCGGGTGTTCTGGCCGCTCGTCCCCGCGTACGGCAGCACGCCCAAGGCGCGCCGGCTGTCGCTGTTCGCCGCGATGGGCAGCTCCGCCGGACGCCGGCCCCTGGTGGTCCTCGCGAGCGGTGCCGTCCTGCTCGGCGCCCTCGCCCTGGGTGTCCTGAACCTGCCCGGTCCGGTGAAGCAGGAGGACGCCTTCGTCGACAAGCCGGAGGCCGTCGCCGCGATGCAGACCCTCGCCAGGGCCTACCCCGACCGGGGCACCCAGCCCATCAGCGTCATCACCCCGGCCGGACGGGCCGACGAGACCCTCGCGACGATTCGGGGCGCCGACGGCATCAGCGACGCCCGCGAGGGACGTACCGGATCCAACTGGACCGAGATCACCGTGTTCGCGAAGGACGCGCCCCAGTCGGCCGCCGAGACCGCGACCATCGAACGGCTGCGGAAGGAGCTCAAGGGCTCCTACGTCGGCGGACCGAGCGCCCAGCAGATCGACCTCATCGACACCAACGCGCGTGACGTGTGGGTCGTCGTACCGATCGTGCTCGTCTCCGTGCTGCTGATCCTCGTCGCGCTGCTGCGCTCGCTCGTCGCGCCGCTGATGCTGGTGGTCGCCGTGGTCGCGGTGTGGGGGGCCTCGCTCGGCATCGGTGGACTGGTGTTCGGCCCGCTGCTCGGCTTCGAGGGCACCGATCCGGGGCTCGGCCTGCTGTCCTTCGTGTTCCTCGTCGCCCTCGGCGTCGACTACGGCATCTTCCTCATGCACCGGATGCGCGAGGAGGCGCTGGGGGGCGCGGATCCGGTCGCCGCCGCGCTGACCGCGCTGCGGACCACGGGCGGGGTCATCGCCTCCGCCGGGCTCGTTCTCGCCGCGACCTTCGCGGTGTTGACCAACATGGGCCTCGTCCAGCTTGTCGAACTGGGCTTCGTGATCGCGGTCGGCGTGCTCCTGGACACGTTCCTCGTCCGGACCTACCTGGTGACGAGCGCGAGCGTGGCACTGGGCCGGCGGGTGTGGTGGCCGGGCGCCCTGTCCCGCAGGCCCGACCCGGCCGCCGTACGACAGGAACGGCAGCCGGAAACCGTATGACAACCGTCGTACGAACGAGCGGGCGCCTCTCCCTGACGGTGGGGCGCCCGCTGACGGAGGATGGGGCCGTGTACTCAACCACCGTAGGAGCGGCTCCTGTTGGGTGGGGCGAGCGGATCATGGCGGCGATCACCCGCGACCCGCGCAGCGCCCCGCACGCGCTCCGCAACGACGCGCTGCTCGCGCTGACGGGCGCTGTGCTCGCCACGGTCCTCGCCCTGTTCACCGACGGAGGAGGCAGCCGCCCGGACACCCTCGACGGAGGCGGCCGTCCGGACGCGCTCGGCTGGGCACTGCTGCTCGCCGCGTACGCGCCGATCGTGTGGCGCCGCCGCAGTCCGATGCTGGTGCTCGTCGCCGTGGTGGCGCTCGTCGTGCCCTACCACGCGCTCGACTACAACCACACCGCGCCGACCCCGGCCTCCTACGTCGCGCTGTACACGGTCGCCGTCACCGGCCGCCCCCTGCGCACGATCGCGACGGGCGTCGTGGTCCTCGGTATCTCCCTGAGCGTGATGCTCACCGTGAGCATGCACCAGGCCGTCGAACTGCTGCGGATCTCCGGCTGGGTCGTCGCGGTGCTCTTCTGCGGCATCGACGTCCGCTTCTACCGCCAGTACGTGTCCGCCATCGTCGAGCGCGCCGAACGGGCCGAACGCACCCGCGAGGAGGAGGCCCGCCGCCGAGTCGCGGAGGAGCGCCTGCGCGTCGCCCGCGACCTGCACGACCTGCTGGCCCACACCATCACCCTGGTGGGGGTCCAGACCTCGGTGGCCGCCCACGTCCTGGCCGCCGACCCGGACCGCCTGGACCGCGCGGCCGTGGCCAAGGCCCTCGACGACATCGCCGACACCTGCCGAACGGCACGCGGCGAGCTGCGTACGACGCTGGAGGTACTGCGGGAGGGCCAGGGGGTGGGCGAGAGAGCGGGCGACGGGCGTGGCCCCCTGCCCGGGCTCGACGGCCTCCCCGACCTCGCGGAGACGGCACGGGCGTCGGGCGTCGAGGTCGAACTCACGGTACGGGCGGACACGGCGCCGCCTGCCGTGGGCGCGGCCGCCTACCGGATCGTGCAGGAGGCGCTCACGAACGCCGTACGACACGGGGGACGGGAGGATCTGACGGTACGAGTGCTGCTGTACGGGGGGGAGGGCGCGTTGCGCGTCGAGGTGACGGACGACGGGGTCGGGGCGTGCGCGGGTGACATGTCCGGCGGCGGCTTCGGCCTGGTGGGGATGCGGGAGAGGGCGCGCAGCGTGGGCGGCACGCTGGACGCCGGGCCGGGGGAGGACGGGGGGTTCATGGTGAGCGCGGTGCTGCCGGTGCCGGTGAAGAGGGAGAGGGTGGGGGGAACGTGACTGCCATTCGTGTACTGCTCGCCGACGACCAGACGCTCGTTCGGGCCGCGTTCGCGATGCTCGTCGAGTCGGCGCCGGGCATGGAGGTCGTGGGGCAGGCCGGTACGGGCCGGCAGGCCGTCGAGCTGGCCCGCAGCGCCCGCGCCGACCTGGTCGTCATGGACCTGCGCATGCCCGACCTCGACGGTATCGAGGCGACCCGGCTGATCGCGGCCGACGAGGACCTGGCGGGCGTGAAGGTGCTCGTCCTGACGACGTACGACACGGACGAGCACGTGGTGGAGGCGCTGCGCGCGGGCGCGTCCGGCTTCCTGGTCAAGGACACGCGGCCGGCGGACCTGCTGGACGCGATCCGCACGGTGGCTGCGGGCGAGGCCCTGCTCTCCCCCGGCCCCACGGCCCGCCTGATCGCCCGCCTGCTGCGCAACGCCGAGGCACCCCCGCCGACGGGCGGCCCCGAATGTCTGTCGCAGCGGGAACGCGGGGTGCTGAGGCTGGTCGCGCGGGGCCTCAACAACACGGAGATCGCGGAGACGCTGGGCCTGAGCCCGCTGACCGCGAAGACCCACGTCAGCCGGATCATGGGCAAGCTGGGCGCGCGGGACCGGGCGCAACTGGTGATCGTGGCGTACGAGTCGGGGTTGGTGACGCCGGGGGCGGGGTGAGGGGCCGTTCTGAGGACCGGGTCAGCCGTTCTGAGGGCCCGGGGGAGTGGCGCAAAGGGGTCGGGTGGGCGTGCGGGTACGTATGTTCCGTACGCGCCACGCATGGTGACGGACCGTCAGCGCAGTTACTGTCACTTCCTGTCGCCGTCGTCGTATTCGGCACCCCACGCACCGACTCGACTCCACTCCGCGAAGGAGAGCGATGCCCCCCTCAGTCGCACCCCGCTGCGCTGTACCCGCCCTGCGTCGTACCCTGCTCGCCGCGATCACCGGCGCGGCCCTGCTCACCGGTACCGGAATCGCCACCGGCCTCACCACGCCGACGGCCCAGGCGGACACCCGCTCCTCCCACTCCTCCTGCGACTCGTCCGTCCCGTACGTCGCGGGCCAGGGCGGCTACGACACCTACCGCATCCCCGCCACCGTCACGACCGGCAAGGGCACCCTCCTGGCCTTCGCCGAGGGCAGGCACAACGGTGCGGGCGACAGCGGCAACATCGACGTGGTCCTGCGCCGCTCCACGGACGGCGGCTGCAGCTGGGGCCCGCTGTCGGTGGTCGCCGCCGGGGACGGTGACACGCGGGGCAATCCGGCGCCGGTGGTCGACCAGAAGACGGGGCGCATCGTCCTGGTGACGTCGTACAACGACGGCGCGGTGACCGAGGCCCAGATCATGCGGGGTGAGGCGACCCCGCAACAGAGCCGCAGGGTCTTCGTCCAGACGAGCACCGCCGCGAACGACGGCCGCAGCTTCACGCCGCCGCGCGACATCACGGCCCAGGTGAAACTGCCGAACTGGCGCTGGTACGCGACGGGGCCTGGGCATGCCGTTTATCTGTCGAGGGGCGCGCACGCGGGGAGGATCGTGATCCCGTCCAACCACTCGGCGGCCCCGCCGACGGGCTCGTCCGACACCGGTCAGGAGTCCAGGTACTACGGCGGCCACGCGATCTACAGCGACAACGGCGGCGGCACCTGGCACCTGGGGTTCGTCGACGCCTCGTACGACGGCATCGTGAACGCCAACGAGACGAGCGCGGCCCAACTCCCGGACGGCAGGCTGTACTTCTCCTCAAGGGACCAGAACGGCCTGATGCCGGGGAACCGGTTGGACGCGTACTCGAGCGACGGCGCGGAGTCCCTGGACCACCCGTACACCGTTCAGCCGACCCTGAACGACGTCCCGATCGTGCAGGGCAGCGTGCTTCAACTACAGGATTCCTCCGAGACGTTGCTGTTCTCGGGCCCCTCGGACCCCACCGCACGCCGGTCGATGGCGATCTGGCGGAGCGGGGACGGGGGAGAGACCTTCGCGAAGGTGCTGACGCTGTCGGACCGGAGGGCGGCCTACTCGGATCTGGTGCGGGTGGATGAGCAGTTGGTGGGCGTGCTGTACGAGACGGGGGTTGCGGGGACGTACGAGTCGATCGAGTTCCGCCGGGTGCCGGTGAACGAGGTGGGTGAGGTGACCGGGGTGGGTGAGGCGGATGAGATGGGCTGACGGGAGCCGACGCGCAACAGCACGTCGAGCGCGGTCTGCTTACCGGCGGCACGCCATGGAATTCATCCCGATCGTGTCTTCTGCTTCTTTGCGAGGCGGCTCGCCAGGGCGGTGCGAAAGTGGGAGAAACGGGTTTCGTCCTCTTCGATGATTTCGAGAACGTCCAACGCGTTCTCCGTGTCTCCCGACACAGCCTCGCGATAGAGCACCCAGAGCCCGTCCCGAGATTTCTCGTAGCACTCCTCTTCCAGGCTGTCCCGCCCTGCCGCAGTCTCACTGGAATGCGACTCCCCGGAAACCGCGAACAGCAGAGTCACCAGGAAATGACTGCGTACGAACGGCGCGAGTTCCTCGGTGAGCGCGGCCAGGATCACCGGTACGGCCGGGACCGCGGCCTCGAACAGCATCGACTCCACTTCGACGTGCCCGTCCAGCCGATAACCGACCGCTTCCTGGGGTGACCTCGCCTCCAGCAGCTTGCGAAAGGTCACCGGAAGGTGCCCTGCCCCGTGGCCGCAGCCGCACCGCAACCGCGACCAGTCGTACCTCTCCAGCTCAAGCAGAGCCGCACTCAGCATCTTCGCCTCCCGGCTTGTCGAGGAACACCATGTTCGGCTTCACAGTGGGCGCGCTGCGGCAGTCGGGGACGAGTCGGGTTCCGGGGTGTGTTGAAGGTGTGGCGAACCCGGATCGGACCGAATTCTCCGCCGCTCTCGACCGTCTCGCGGGTTCGCTCGCACCGGCAGAACAACCAGCCCTTTCGATCCCATGATCCGCACCCTGTGATCACACGCTTCCTCGGTCGGCCAGATTGAAACTAAGCGGCAGGGATGCCATGTGAAACGCTGAATGCGATGTATGAACGGCAGTTTAGAGCAAAGGTTCCGATGATTTCCCGCCCAGTGCTGGAGTCCGTCTCGCGGCAGCGACCTCTGGGAGGCAGACTCATGACCGCCCTGCACGACTCGCTCGAAGCCCACGTCGGGGCCGACCAGGACCCGGCGGCTTTCCGGGCCGCCTTGGCCTGGCTGACCAACCGTCAGCCAAGTTGCCTCACCGTGTCGTAGCCGCTGGACTTCAGCGTCGTCGGAGACGTGTCATTGGCGGTGGCGGTGCCTGCGAAAAGGAGCAGGGCGCCGGCTTTGTTGGTTGCGAGCATGTCTGGGACGCCGTCGCCGGTGATGTCGGGCGTGCCGTACACCAGGGGGAAACTGTCGGGGAGCATCGTGCCGGAGTCGTAGGCGTCGTCGCCGTCCAGGCTGCCGCCGGACGTGCCCAGGCTGGTGAGAACAGTGCCCTTCTTGTCGCTGGTGAGGATGCCCTTGCGTAGCTGGATGCTCCCCGCCACTGTCCGGTAGGTCAGGTCCATCGCGCCGTCGCCGTTGTAGTCGGCGATGGCCACGAAGTCCCGGGCTTCCCAGGCGGTGGTCGTCATCTGGGTGGCGGTGGTGAAGGTCCCGCCCGAGTAGCCGGAGAGGATCCACAGCTCGCCGCCGTTGACGCCGCCTGCCACGAACAGCTCGGGCTGGCCGTCGCCGGTGAGATCGCCCGCCGACTTGATCTCGGACCACGTGGACGGTGGGGGCATGTTGGCGGGCAGCCGTACCTCGACGCGTTCGGTGACGTTCATGGCGCCGTAGCCGTCACCGGGGTAGACGAACAGCCGGTTGTCGGGGGTGCGGATCACCCAGTCGGTGGCGCCGTCGCCGGGGGCGAAGTCGCCGTTGTGGGTGACCAGGGAGTACACGGGGTGCTCGGTGTCACCGTTCCAGAGGTGCGGGGCGGTGCCGTTGTCCCGCAGTAGCTCCCCGTTCTTGTGCTGGCCCCAGGAGCTGAAGATCCACGTGGCGTTCTGGTCGGTCGTGTTGATCCAGAGGTTTCCGGCGGCGGTGAGGTGGGCGTAGTCGGGGGAGCCGTCTCCGTTGAGGTCGCCTGGGGCGTCGGCGGTGGGACGCGGGGTGACGTAGAAGAAGTGCTTGTACGGGGTGGGCGAGATGTTGCCCGCCGAGTCGACGGCTCTGACGTAGAGGGTGTTGGGGCCGGCCGCGGGGGGCTTGACCCCGGTTGCGGTCGCCGTCGACGAGATGACGGTGGTGCAGGTCGCCGATCCCGTGCCCTGCTTGCCGCCCGCGCACACGTAGTTGCCGTAGTTGGTGCTGTTGATGGAGTACTCGAACTTGACGATGTCGGTGTCGGCGCCCTTGGTGATTGTGAAGCTGCCGGCGGTGCCGAACCTGACCGTGGACCAGACCTCACCGTTGCTGTCGTAGTCGCCGTCGGCGGGGAACTCCACCGAGGTGACGTTGGTGGGCGAGTCGGGGAGGTCGGTGTCGTAGCGGAAGCGGCACAGCGCGGCGCCGCTGGTGGGCGACCAGGCGCTGCTGACCTTCGCGTCCCAGGAACGCACCCGCCAGACGTAGTTGTAGCCGTTGGACAGGGTGAATCTGGTGGAGTCGAGCCTGACCGAGGCGGTCTCGCCGTCGTCGACCGCGTCGGAGAAAACCTTGTGGGTGGCGTCGTAGGAACCCTCGCGCCAGACCTCGAACTCGAGCCTGGCGAGGTCGCTGTCGGGGTCGGTGGCCCTGGCGCTGATGGTCGGTACGGTCTTGCCCAGGCTGATGTAGGGCGCCGCGCTGGTGTCGCAGGAGCCGGGGCTCATGGTGACCGAGGTCGGCTGACCCGGCCTGCGGTTGTAGATGATCTCCACTGTCGGGGAGCCCGGGCCCTCGGCCCTGAACCTCTTCCAGGAGTAGGTGTCCGTCTCCAGGCCCGACGCAGAGGTGGTCGGGGCGGAGGAGGAAGTGGAGGCCACCAGGCCCACGTTGAAGGACATCCAGCCGTTGTTCGCGGCATCCTGGGCCAGTGAGGTGACGGTGAAGTTGACGTTGGTGTCCGGGCAGGAGCTGTTGGACTTCCAGCCGTAGGCGAAGGACTTGGAAGTGATCTTCCGGCTCCAACTGGGCTGCTTGTTCCAGGTGGTGGAGCTGGAGAAGTTGCCGGTGTGCCACACCTGCATCGTGCGCTTGCTGCACGACCAGGAGTGGGTCTCCAGGATCTTCATGGTCGCGCTGGAGACGTCCGCGCCCTTGATGGAGTTCTTGAGGTTGAGCTTGAAGAACGAGCGGGAGGTGCCCCAGGTGTCGCGTTCAAAGCCGACGCGGGCCTCCTTGGTGTCCTGGTTGTAGTTGGCGCCGTCGTAGAAGCTGGAGCTCGGGTACTTCTTGTAGACGCTGGTCCAGTTGGACCGGGTGGCCGACGTGGAGGGGTCGAGGAAGACGGGGTAGACCGGGGCCTTGGCGCCGGTCCGGGCCAGGTAGTCGGTCGGCGGGGTGATCGTCAGGACGCGGCTGACCTGGTCCAGGGAAGCCCCGGCGATGGCGGCGTGCGCGCCCTCGCCGGGACCGTTGGCGGCCGGCAGGGCGAGGGTGCTGTTCGCGGCGGCGGGGAGCGCGTAGGCGACGGGGTCGATGTCCGTGCCGGTGAGCCGGGAGTCGGCGTCGTCCGTGGAGTTCCCGGTGCTTCCCGTGCTGCTCTCGGGGTTGGCCTCGGCGGCCTCGTCCACGGGCGAGGTCCACTCCTCGATGTCCTCGGGGTTCTCGTTGGTGCCGGTGGCGGCGTCCGGGTCGGCGGCCGATGTGTCCGTGTCGTGTGTGCCCGCCGAGTCCCACAGGAACGGGGTGGGCGAGACGGTTATCTCGTTGCCGTCCTTGTCCTTGCCGCGCATGACGTCGGTGGACGGATCGAGGGAGAAGGCGAGCGTGGGCGAGGTGAAGCGGTAGCGGGGCGGGTTCGCGGCCAGGGCGGCGGCGGCCTCGGGGGTGTGGATGACCAGGACGAGGGTGTAGCCGGTGTCCCGTGCGGTCAGCATCAGGTCGACGTCCGGCAACACGCCCTCGTACAGCGCCCGGTCGCCCTCGACCACCGGCTCGGGCAGCGTGCCGGGCCACTCGGCCTGAAGGTCGTGGCCTTCGACGGCCATCGTCAGGAGCGGGGTCCAGACGGAGTCGGAGTCACTGTCTTCGGCGGCCTGCACTGTGGTGTGGGCCGTGGTGGTGTACGACGCCGCCCGGTTCACCCGGGACGGGCCGGAGTAACTCGCGCTGTTCACCCCCGTTCCGGCGGCGGTCGGGGTGCGACCGGGGTCTCCTGCGGAGAATGTGACGGGATGGGGGCTGCTCACGGTCGTCCAGCCGGCCTTGCTCCTCCGCAACGAGGTGTCGACCGGGGCCCACTTCCCCTGAGCGTTCTTCGCCCGGACGGGAGCGACGGAGGCCGTGTAGGTGAAGGAGCCGTCGGGGTTGGCGAAGGTCTGGGAGAACTCGTCGGTCAGGGAGGCGACTTCGGTCTTCTTGCCGGTCCTGCGGGCCTTCTGCTGGGCCGCGTCCTCGGAACTGAGCCTGCTGTTCGCGGACTTGGCCTTGGCGTCGGCGCCGGGCGATGTCCTTGACGGGCCGCTGTCCCTCAGCGCCAGGACGGTGGCACCGCCGGCCAGCAGTGCCAGGGCGAGTGCCACGGCGAGGCCGCGACGAACGGCCCGTCTGCTGACGGGTGTTGCTTCGGCGGCGGCCGTCTCACTCGGTCCGGCGGCGCTGTCCTGGTCGCTCAAGGAACCCTTCTCCAACAGGCTGGGCCGTGGGCGGCGTTGCCGCTGCGGCCTGGTTTTTCGGGTTGCCCTCGGGCCTGTTGAAGCAAGCCGTGCGAACGCGTGATCCCCCGGTTTCTGCGTTTGGAGTATGAGCAGGCCATCTCGACGAGATCAACACCCTTGTGAAGCCTGCGAGTAGGGGAGGCGTAAGGAATGGAGGAGCATAGGGTTTCTTTGCTGTTTTTTGTCCAATTTTGAATAGTGGCGTAGCTAACACAAACTTATTTTTCCTTGACGTGGATCTTCACGAGGAGCCAACTTCAACCCATCAGTGATCACCATGTGCCATCACCCTGAACGTTTCCGTCATCACCCTGAACGTTTCTGATGGTTCGTGATTCGGGGTTCGGGGAGGGGTCGGTCGGCCATGCGTGGGGGACTGTCGTGGTGCGGCAAGGGCCGGCTGACGGAGAGATCGGTCCGTGACCGGTTGATTCGCCGACGGGCGCGGCTCGGTGTGGTCGCAGCGGTGTTCCTCGCTCTCAACGTCACTTCCTTGCAGGGCGCGGTGGCGTTCGGTCCCGACAACGACACCCGTACGACGGTCGAACTGGACGAGTTGCAGGAGACGGACGCCGTCCCGCTCGACGAGACCAAGACCGACAAGGTGAAGGAGCTCGAAAAGCCGGATCTGGCCGAGCTGCCGGACTACAACCCGGCGGCAGTGGCCGAGGTGCCCGCGGTTGTCGACCTGGCCGCACCGGTCGACGGTCTGACCGCGGGTGGCGCCCCCAAGCCTGTCGCCGCCTCCACCGACGGCACGGTGACCGTCGGCGTCACCGCGCCCGACGGCGCGACCCAGGCCCAGGCCGACTCCCTGGAAGGTGCCTGGGACGTCACGGTCAGACCCGAGGCCGATGCGGTGGCGGCCGGTGCGCAAGGCCTGCTGCTCCAGGTCGACGCCCCCGACACGGCGACCGGTGACGCGGTCCTCCAGATCGACGCGACCCGCTTCGCCGAGACGTACAGCGCGCAGTGGCTGGACCGGCTGTCCTTCGCGCTGATGCCCGCCTGCTACACGACCACACCGGAGCGCGAGGAGTGCTCGACGGGCATCCCGGTCGCCACCGAGGTCGAGCGCACCACCGACGAGGTAACCGTGTCGGTCGACGCCGGCGGCGACGACTCCGGCTCGGAGGCGGACCCCGGCGAGGACACCGCGCCCGATGAGACCTCCGGCAGCAACGAGAAGACCAGGGACATCCAGGAGACCCTGCTCAACTTGACCGTCGACACCGCCGCCCTGGCGTCGGTGTCCGCCCCCGCGCCGACCGGCGCATCCACCGCCGTGAGTACGGACGCGGGCTCGGCCAACCCGGCGGTGTGGCGCGGCGACAGCCGAAGCGGTGTCCGCCAGATCGCCGACTCGTCCGGCGGAGGAGTGCTGGCGGGAATCTCCTACGGCTCGGGCGCGGGCGGTGACTTCGGCGCGACCCCGTTGTCCTCGGCCGGTTCCTGGTCGCAGGGCGGCTCGTCGGGTGCGTTCACGTACTCGTACACGATGGCAGGGCCCGAGGTCCCCTCGGGTCCGTCGCCGAACGTGACGCTGAGCTACAACTCGCAGTCCTCGGACGGGCGTACGTCCGCGACGAACAACCAGGTGTCATGGATCGGCGAGGGCTGGGACTACAACCCCGGCGCGATCACCCGCACCTTTGTGAGCTGTGCGGCCGACACGGCGAACGCGAACAACAAGGACAAGTTCACGGGCGACCAGTGCTGGGGTTCCTACAACGCGGTGCTGTCGCTGAACGGCACGACGACCGAGCTGGTGCGCGACGACACCACCGGGGAGTGGAGGGGCGCACGGGGCGACAACACGCGCGTGGAACTGCTCACCGAGGCCGACTACAAGCGCATCCTGAACGTCACCCACACGTCCGGCAACGGTGACGACAACGGGGAGTTCTGGCGGGTCACCACCAGCGACGGCACCCAGTACTACTTCGGTCTCAACCGTCTGCCGGGCTGGTCCTCGGGCAAGGAGGAGACCGAGTCGGTACTGAAGGTGCCGGTCGCCGGCAACCACAGCAGCGACCCGTGCCACGCCACCGAGTTCAAGAACTCCTTCTGCGACCAGGGCTGGCGCTTCCAGCTCGACTACGTCGTCGACCTCAACGGCAACGCGATGTCGCTGTGGTGGGACAAGGAGACCAACGCCTACGCGCAGAACATGACGGAGACAGGTGCGGTCGCCTACGACCGGGCCGGCCTGCTGACCCGTATCGACTACGGGCAGCGTTCGGACACCCTCTTCTCCGCCGAGCCCCTGGGCCGCATGAACTTCACCGCCTTGGAGCGCTGCTTCACGGACGACGGCGACTGCTCCAACGACAGCTTCGACTCCAAGCAGTCCGACCGCACCCGGCCCTGGTACGACACCCCGGCCGACCTCGCCTGCCTGGCGGGCAAGAAGTGCTCGACGTACTCACCCACGTTCTGGTCCCGCAATCGCCTGGCCGCGGTGACCGCGTGCGCTCAGCGCGAGCGGGGCGTGAGGCTCACCGAGTACAACGACAAAAACGACTCGGGCTCCCGCAACGCCTGCGGTATCGACGACTTGACGTACGGCACCACCGCCCTCTCGAAGGTCGACTCCTGGAGCCTCGGACAGTCCTTCCCCTGGGACCTGACCGGTGAGTACACGGCGCTGTGGCTGGAGTCCATCGCCCGTACCGGCTACGCGGTGGACGGTTCCACCAAGCCCCTGAACCCGGTGACCTTCGGCAGCAACAAGCTGGTGCTGCCCAACCGGGTCAAGTGGGCCACGGGCGACACGGACTCGCTGTTCGGGCGGCTGCGCATCCAGGACGTGGTCTCCGAGTACGGCGGGCGCACCCACGTCACGTACAAGGCGCCCGAGGGTGCTTGTGCCAGCGGCAAGGACTTCCCTCCGTTCGACCAGAACACGCTGCGCTGCTACCCGGTCTACTGGCACGCCGACGAACAGCTGAGCGACGAGCGCATCTCCTGGTTCCAGAAGTACGTGGTCGACTCGATCACCGAGTATCCGCAGCTGGCGGACGCGACGGACGTGACGACGAAGTACACGTACGAGACGGACCTGACCGACAAGAAGGCCGGCGCACTCTGGGCGAAGAGCCAGACGGAGTTCTCGCGTCCCAAGACGCGCACCTGGGACGACTGGCGCGGCTACCCGGTCATCACCACGATCTCCGGCGTCCCATCGGCGCCCGACGGCAGCGTCGCCTCCAAGGAGGTCACCCGCTACTTCCGGGGCATGAGCGACGACGTCCTCGTGGACACCGTCACGCCCGACAAGCCGGACGACGACACCAAGCGTTCCCTCACGGTCAAGGACGTCACCGGCGCGGCGATCGCGAACGACCGCAAGGCGTACGCGGGCATGGTCGCCGAGTCCCTGACCTACCCCGACTCCGGCGCCGCCACAACCGGCGGCTGGATATCCCGAACGGTCAACTATCCGGATGCACCGGTCGAGTTGGCCAGACGTAACCGTACCGACGGTCCGGACGTGGTCTCGGAGCGTGTCACGCTGGGCAAGGTCCTGACGACGACAAAGTCCTCGGGCAGCCGTCCGGGCGACTCGGAACCCTTGCGCACGGTGAAGACGGAGACCGAGTACGACTCGTACGGTCTGCCGACCGTGGTCCGCGAGTTCGGCGACGACGACACGGCGAAGACCAAGGACGACTCGTGCACCCGCACGACGTACGTGAACAACGACACCAGGGAAACCGCCACCGTCAAGGGTGTCTACCTGATCGGCCTGGTCAACCAGACGATCACGACGACCGGCACGAGCACCTGCTCGACCACCCTGACGACGGCGACGAAGGACACGCTGATCACCGGCTCGCGTGTCTTCTACGACGACGCGACGTCGCTGGGCGCCAAGCCCACCAAGGGCCAGGTGACCAGGACGGAGACACCGCTCGGAACCGGCACGGGCTGGAACTCGGACAACCCCGAGTCACGCACGGAATACGACGAGTTCGGCCGGGTGGAGAAGGTCACCGACGCCACGGACCTGGCCAACACCACGACCTACATCCCCGACTCGGGTCAGGTCTACGAGATCAAGACGGTGCAGGGCGCCAAGCTCGACAGCAACAATGTGGAAACGGGCCTCATCACGACCACCACCGTGGAGCCCGGCCGCGGCGCGACGCTGACCTCGAAGGACCCCAACAACCGGGTCACGTCCTACAAGTACGACCCGCTGGGCCGCACCACGGAGGCATGGGACCCGACCCAGCCCGCCACGGACGACCCCACCGCGCGCTACACCTACAACACGCCCGCCAACGAGCCGGCCTCCGTGGTCACCGAGTCGCTGCAGGACAACCCCACCCCGGCGCGAGACGGCGAAAAGGCCGTCTACACCGCCTCCACCACGATCTACGACGGCCTGGGCCGTGAACGCCAGTCCCAGACCCCGGCGGTGGGCGGCGGCAAGCTGGTCACCGACACGTTCCACAACGCCGCCGGCCAGGTCGCCTTCACCCGTAACGCCTATTACATGCAAGGCGAGCCGAGCACGGCCCTGGTCGTCCCCGCCTCCGAGTCGCTGGTCCCCAACGCGACCACCTACACCTACGACGGCCTGGGCCGCGTCCTGACCGTCACCCCCGTCCACCATTCGTTCCCGCAGACGGGCGATGATGCCGCGGACGGCAACACGATGGTGAAGACGACGGACCGCCGCACCCGCTACCAGTACGGCCTCGACTACACCATCGTCCGCCAGCCCAAGGGCACACCCGGCTCCCGGGTGTGGACCGACGCACTGGGCCGCACGGTGCAGCAGGACACCTTCAGCGACACGGCGTTGACCGAGGCCGGTGCGATCTCCACCACGTACGACTACGACGCGCGCGGCGACATGACCACCTCGACCGACGAGGTCGGTCACACGCGCACCTGGAAGTACGACGCCCTCGGCCGGGTCACCGACACCACCGACCCGGACACCGGAGCCTCCCACACCGAGTACGACGCGTACGGTCAGGTGGACTGGGCGACCGACGGCCTCGGGCAGAAGCTCGCGTACAGCTATGAGCCCTATCACCGGGTGAGCGAGGTCAAGTTCACTCCGGCGGGCTCCACTTCGGGCACTCTGGTCCAGTCCTACGCGTACGACTCGGTCCCGGGTGGCAAGGGCCAGTTGGCCACGGCGACCCGCTACAACGACGGCGGCAAGGCGTACACGACGTCGATCGCCGGTTACACGGCGGACTATCAGCCGACGTCGATGACGCTGACCATGCCCGACGGCACGACGTCGGGGACGACAGCGGACGGTTTCAAGTCCCGTTACACGTACGACTACACGTACAACGAAGACGGTCAGCTGGAGAAGTACACGACCCCGGAGGCGGGCGGTCTGACCGCCGAGACCGTCATCAACCGCTACAACGAGGCAGGGCTCCCGACCACGGTCTCCGGCAAGGACTGGTACGTCGCCGAGACGTCCTACTCGCCCTACGGGCAGGTACTGCGCTCCACAGTGGGCGAGATCGGCCACCGGGTGTGGCAGGAGAGCTCCTTCGACGAGTCGACCGGCGAACTGCTGACCGGCAAGCTGCTGAGGGAGAACGCGACAGACAAGTCCGTCGTCCCCGAGTACGAGGTGAGCCAGCGCGCCTACTCCTACGACCCGTCGGGCAACATCCTGTCCGTCGCCGACAAGATCGGCACGAAGCCCACCGACCGGCAGTGCTTCACGTACGACACGCTGGGCCAGCTGAAGACGGCGTGGACGACGCCGGGCGGCGGGGCCTGCCAGGCCGCCGGCAAGACGACGGCCGAGCCGGTGTACTCCGACGGCAAGGTCAACGTCTCGTCGAACAACGACGGTTACTGGCAGTCCTACACGTACGACGTGCTGGGCAACCGGAAGTCGAAGACGGTCCTCAAGGCCGACCCGACGTTCACCTCGGGCGTGCGCGACACGAAGAACGACGTCGTCACGGACTACGCCTACGGCAAGAGCGACACGGCGCTCAACGACCAGCCGCACACGCTGACTTCGTACACGACGAAGTCGACGACGGCGGCTGGGGCCGAGGTCAAGACCCTGGCCACGCAGAAGTACAACGACGCGGGCAGCCTGGAGAGCCGTACGACGGGCGGTGACACGGCCCAGGGCCTTACCTGGACGTGGGACGGCCAGGTCGAGTCGGTGACGGGCTTCGGCCCGGAGGGTTCCGGGGCATGGGTGGGCGCCTCGGAGATGTGCCTGGACCTCACCAACTCCGGTACAGCAGCGGGCACGGCCCTCCAGCTGTTCGTGTGCAACGGCACCAAGGCGCAGAACTTCCGCGTCAAGGCGGCCGACGCCGACAACAACGGCACGGTCGAGGACGCGACGGTCGGCCAGTTCGTGGTGGGCGGGCGCTGCGCCCAGCCGAGCGGCACGGCGGCGGGCTCAGCGGTACAGATCCAGGCGTGTGACACGGCTGCGACGGCGCAACGCTGGCAGACCCTGCCCACGGGCTTGCTCAAGCACGTGGCGACCGGCCTGTGCCTGTCGGCCCCGTCGCTGGCGAACGGTACCGACCTGGTCCTGGCGACCTGTGACACCTCGGCGCCGGGCCAGGTGTTCAAGCCGGCCTCGAAGACGACGTACGTCTACGACGGGATGGGCAACCGCCTGCTGGAGCGCTCGGGTGCGGGTGCGGTGCTGCACCTGCCGGACACGAGCGTCTCGGTGACCGCCACGGGCAAACTCCGCTCGGCGGAGCGTACGTACGGCCACGAGGGCGCCCCGACAGTGACGCGCTACCGGGAGGCGTCCTCGACCTCCGGCGCGGACGAGCAGGTGTTCGCCAACGCGGTCGACCACAACGGGACCCCGCTGGCGGAGGTGCGCCTCGACGGCGACCAGAGCGTGCGGGTGACGAAGAAGGATCCGTGGGGTCAGGACCGTGTCGCGGGTGTCGCGTCGCGTTCGCGTACGGCGTTCGCGACGGGTGATGACGATGCGGGTTCGGGTCTGGTGCATCTGGGTGCGCGGGAGTATGACCCTGCCACCGGCCGGTTCGTGTCGGCGGACCCGGTGCTGGACCAGAGCGATCCGTTGCAGGCGAACGGCTACTCGTACGCGAACAACAACCCGGTCACGCACTCCGACCCGTCGGGTCTGACGTCGTCGGCGTCGAGTTTCGACGCGTCGATGGCGGCGCTGGACGCGAAGATCGCGGAGTACCAGCGGACGTTGTCCCGCTCGATCGGTGATGTGATCCTGTCGGTCGGCTGGGCGGTGTTCAAGGAGTTCGTGGGCTGGGACGACATCGTCGGCTGCTTCTCGCAGGGTGACCTGTGGGCGTGCGGCAGCCTGTTGATGGACGCGATTCCGTGGTCGAGCGTCTTCTCCAAGGGCAAGAAGATGTGGAAGGCCTTCCAGGCGACGAAGAGCGCGGTGAAGGCATGGCGGGCGGCGAAGGTGGTCGCCGAGGCCGGGCTGAAGGCGGCGAAGGCGGCGAAGGCCGCGCTGATCAGGGCGAAGAAGGCGGCGGAGGCCGCGGCTGCGGAGGCGAAACGCAAGGCTCGGGAGGCGGCGAAGGCCGCGGCAGAGGCTGCGAAGAAGAAATCCCACACGGGGTCGAAGGGGGCCCGGGGGAACGCTCCGCAGGTCAAGGCACGCAAGACGGCGCAGCAGAAGGGTTCGTCAGGCGGGGGCAGGGCCGAGAACAAGTCGGGCGGGTCGCGTAGCGGGTCGGGGCGGGATGACTCCGGTGGCGGCAACGACGGTGACGGCGGCGGCGAGGGCGACGGCGGTTCGGGCGGTGGGGAAACGCCTGGCTGTAACAGCTTCACCCCGGACACCCGGGTCCTGATGGCCGACGGCTCGACCAAGGCGATCAAGGACGTCAAGAATGGTGACAGGGTTGTTGCCACCGATCCTGAAACGGGGGGCACACGGGTCCAGACAGTCACCGCCGAGATCAGGGGGCAAGGCCTAAAACACCTGGTCAAGGTCACCATTGACACCGACGGCAAGAAGGGCACGAAGACGGCCGAGGTCACCGCCACCGATGGTCACCCCTTCTGGGTCCCCGAACTCCGGGAATGGATTGACGCCACCGACCTCCAGGCTGGCCAGTGGCTCCAGACCGGCGCTGGCACTCGTGTCCAGATCACCACAATCAAGCGGTGGACGGCACCGGACGCCACTGTCTACAACCTCACCGTCAGCAACATCCATACCTACTATGTGCTGGCCGGGGCAACACCGATTTTGGTGCACAACGCTGACGCGGGTTGCGCCAACAAGCTCAGAAATGCCCTAAATGCTGCTGGCGACTTGGAACCGGCAACGCCTCATTCCCCGCATCACATTGTGGCAGGAAATTCACCGAAGGCGGCGCCCGCGAGGGCACAGTTGGACAGATTCGGAATCGGCGTGAACGACGCTGAGAATGGTGTCTGGCTGCCGCGGAGCAGCTCGTCACCCAACCCAAATGGACTGTCGGTACACTCGAAGGTTCACACAAATGAATATTACGCTTACGTGAATGATTTGATGAGTGGAGCCAGAAATAGGAGTGAAGCGCTTGACGTCATAGGCCACGTCAGACGGCAGCTGCAAGGGGGCCACTGGCCGTAGGACGAAAAAGCACCGTCCATCGAAGGGCTGGTGGGTGGGCACCAGTCAGGGTGCCTACCCATGGATTGGAAAGGTAATCATGTCTGAGAAGCTGCAGGTAGATTCGGCGGAAGACGTCGCTCGCCGACTGGTCGAGGAGATGGGTGGCTTCGACCCATCATTCTCGGGGTTGACTCGGCTGGTGAGACGATTTTCGGCGATCGAGTTTGAGGTGCCGGAAATCCCTGACGCGGACGGATATCTTTTCCAGTACGGAAAGGTCAACTGGTTCCTGGAACCTACCTTCACTCTCGGTATTGTTCGACAGCTTGAAGTTGTTGACGCCGCAGGGGAGCATGAGTCCTACGTTCAGGTGCAATTCGAATTCAGGTACCCCTTGGATGGCGACCTCGACTCTGTAGACAGTTATTCGGAGTGGTGGTTCCCTGGTGGTGAAGTCTCGTTCGATAGTTGGTTGGATTCCGTGGATCGAACTACGATTTCAAACCTTCTCGCCGCAAAAAGTCCCCGCGAATTCGCGATCTGGCAAGAGATGGTTTAAGCGGTGGCAGGAGGAAGGTAACTACTCAGGTTGAACTCGTAGACATCGGCTGGTCGATCACGAGGGTTCGACGATCAGGCCGGTCTCTGCGAGGCAGCCGTCGATCAGGTGGAGGCGGAACTGGATCCTTACCGTTCTGTCTGGGTTCACCCCGGTCATTCGTAGGATCGGGAGGCCCAGGGGCGCGGGGTATGGCTGTATTGGACCTGCTGCTGATGTGGCTGAAGAAGATTGGCCGCCCGGTGCCCTGTGAGGACTCGACCGCTAATTGGGACGAGCGAAGTAGATCGCTGTGTAAGGACACGTCGGCGAGGTCGTCTGCTGGGACAGTCCAAGAACGACGACGGAGGCGCCACTGACGCACCGTGCCGGGCGTGACCCTCAGCTCCGCGGCCACCGCACCCGGACTCTCACCACGCTCGAACAACCGGGCCGCCTCCAGCCTCAGCTGCTCACGCCTGCCCTGCTCGGCGGGTGTATACGCGCCCCTCTACGAGTACCTCATGAAACCGACCTACCGCAGGGATCAAGGAACGTCACGGCCCCTACAGCGTCTACGAGTTCAACCTGAGTATCACCGCTTCGTCAAGTGATCTGAGGGCCGATCGCCTCGTCGCGTCCATGAAGGCCCGAGTAGCCGTACGAGACCGGAGCTCATTCGAACTCCGGCCCTGTGCGCAGCTCTTCAGCTTCAGGTATGAGGCTGTGGCTGTGCCCCTGCGAGTGTGAACGCGGCATTCATCCGACGCGGTCCGAGGTATCGGTATCGGTGACGACCTCGGCCCACACCGTCTGGCCCTTTCTTGTCCGCCGTCTTCCCCATCGGGCTGCGAGTACGCCAGTGATCAGCAGCCCGCGCCCGCGCTCTTCCTCTGTCCTCGCGCCCGTCGGCGCGGGTGCCACTGGCCCGTACCCCTCTCCCTCGTCGGTCACGCTGACCGTAGCCGTTTCAGCAGCCAGGGTCAGCGCGACCGTGATGGTTCGGCTGTCGCTGTGTTCCAAGGCGTTGGCCGTCAACTCCCCGGTGATTGTTTCGAGATCGTCCACCGCGTCGGAAGGGAGATTTTGCAACTCGGCCATGTTCCGTACGCAGCGCCGGGCAACGCGAGCAGAGGCGAGGTCAGCACCCGAGAGCGAAAGGGCGGCGAGCGCTTGGAAGCCGGCCGAGCTGTGTGCGAGGAGTGCCTCATGGAAGTCCTCGTCGTGCTGAGGAGCGCCGCATCTCACTGCACGGAGGCGAGCACCCCGGCACTCGGCGATGAGCAGGGCGTCGTGGAGTGCGTCGGACAACTGGGCTGTCAAAACGCCGAGTTCACTGATCGACAACTCTGGGCCTGCGATCAACTGATGTGCACGGCTGAGGAGCCTGTTCGCGAGGCCGAGTTGGATAACTTCAACCCGGTCGGCGATCCGGGAGACGGGGCCGTCGCCGTCCGAGACGAGGAGACTCGGCTGGCCGCTCGCGCCGGTCCAGGGAAGGAGTCGTACGTGATCCACGTCATTGTTCGTCATGCCGCCCCCAGTTGGCTGCGGATGCCCTGGGGATTGCTGGCGGCGTAGTACGTAGCGTGCCAGGAGTCGTCGCCGAGTAGCCGCCGCCGGGAAGCCCTCTCCTCGAACTCGTACGCGGCGAGGTAGGGGCGGACGAGCTTGTTGGCAGTGCCGTCGAGGGGCTCGTACCACGCTCGGACGGTCTCGGCGATTGCGATCCTTGGCTGCGGAATTTGAAGCGCCTGTAGCGGACCCGGTGGTGGCAGGCAAACCGCATGGTGGTGTCCCGCTGGCGTGAGAAGCGTCTGAGCCCAGTCGCTGAATCTCCTGATCAGTCGTCGCATGGCAACTCCTGTGACGTGGTTGGCCGAAGGGCACGTGGGGATCGAAGGGTCTTTTTCCCCGCGTGGCTTGGAGTGTGACAGAGATCGTCTCACTGTGAGAATCTCATTGCGGACATCTCTTGAAATTCCTCCGTGTGGGTGATCCGACTCCGGGCCCATGCATGTAAGCGTGGTTGATGACCAGCAGGTGCGCCTCGACAATGGCGTGGACATACAGCGAGAGGACTTCCGTGGGACCGACCACCAGGCGCCGCCAACTCGGCGCCGAGCTCAAGCGGTTGAGGGACCTCAAGGGGCTGACTTTGGAGGTGGCCGGCGAGGCCGCCGGGGTTTCCCGGGCAACCCTGAACCGGTACGAGTCCAACCGAGGACCGGTGAAGTGGCTGGTGGTGGATGCGCTGTGCCGTGCCTACGGCACCACGGACGAGGAACGCGTTGCGCTCGTGTCGATGGCCAAGAGTGCCAAGGTGCAGGGCTGGTGGAAGAGTTACAACGACGCGATCCCCGGCTGGATCACACCGTTGCTCACGCTCGAGGACGAGGCGGTCGAGGAGTGCCACTGGGCCAACACCTATGTACCTGGGCTACTGCAAACCCCTCATTACGCGACCGCTGTGATCCAGGCCGCCGAAGTGCGTGCCGAGGCCGAGCTGATCGAGCGGATGGTGGACGTCCGGATGAAGCGGCAGGAGGTCCTGAAGAGGGAGACCCCGCCTCACGTCTGGGCCATCATGGATGAAGCCGTCGTCCGGCGCCTTGTTGGATCACCCCAGGTCATGGCAGAGCAGCTGGAGCACTTGCGTGCTGCGGCGACGACCCCGCATGTCACGCTGCAGATCCTGCCTTTCACAGCCGGAGCGCACGCCGCCGAAAGCACCAGTTTCATCATCATCAGGGGTCCCGAACCGTCACTCGACGTCGTGCATCTCAGCAACCTCAGCGGAGCCCTGTACCTGGAGAAGGCGCCAGAGTTGGAGCGCCATAGGGTGGTCTTCGAGTATCTGCGGTCCCAGGCGCTGAGCACTTCGGACACAAGCAGTCTGCTCGCGGAACTCACCAGAGAATTCACCGCCGCAGCGCGCAAGGAGCGATGATGCCACCGGCCCAGGAAGCCAACAGCGACGTCCGCTGGTTCAAGTCCTCGTACAGCGGCGGTTCCGGGAGCGACTGCGTTGAAGTCGCCTTCAGCGGCCAGGTCGCCTCAGTCCGTGATTCGAAGATTCCTCGGCGCGGCATGTTGATCATGCCGACCAGCGTCTTCGCGTCCTTCATCGAGAGCATGGAAGCAATATCGGACGGCATGCGCGATATGCCATGACCTCTGGGTTCACGTGTGTGACTGCCCCGCCGTCGTAATGAGTGGTCCTTGTTGAAATCACCGACTGGCAACTCGTCTTCTCTGACTGCCTCCGGAGCGCCATGGGTCACATGCCGAGACGAGCCCGTCACACCCCGGCGCTGTGACACCGCGAAAGGGAGCCGCAACCGCCATGAACAAGCACCCGGCAGACTCCGGCCCGTCTCATCTTCCGCCCATGCGCACCATCGGCGAACTCCGTGCCGCCCTCACTATGGGCTATGGCTTTCCCGGAGACGGTGACGACTTCGAGGCCGAGTTGGCCCGCGAGATCAACCACACCGACCTTGCCGGAGTCGTCCGTCTGGTCGAGGAGTTCCGTAGCCGGGTCATCGCCCGGCAGGATCCCGACTTCGACACTGCTGTCGACTTGGCTGTCGCGGAGATCCGTGCGGTCCGAGGGGCTCACCGGTGACCAGCGAACAGCAGCAGGTCGTCGTCTGGATCACGCATCAGGCCGCCGAAGGGATGCGCGCCAAACTGGGGGAAGCGCCGAAGCGCGGTTGACGGGCCCGAATGTGACGAGCGTGGATTTTGATATCGCGGCCACGCCGCAGTCCACCGGATCAAGGAGAGTCGCATGACACGAACCGTCATCGATGTCGACGACGAGATGCTGGCGGAGGCCGCGAAGATCTTCGGCACTGCAACGAAAGCCGCCACGGTGAACGCGGCCCTTGAGGACGCGGTCAAGCGGAGGAAGCGTACGTCGTTCCTGGGCTGGCTCGCGGAAGGCGGCCTTCCTGACCTGACCGCCCCTACAACAACCCAGCCCCCGCCAGAAACTTCCCCACCCGCTCCACCTCGTCCTCCGACAACGGAATCTGCGGGTCGGCCGTAGCCGGACAGTCGATGACCCCCCGCAGATACAGCGCCGCCTTGAACGCCCCCAGCCCCGCCGAGCTGCCCCCCATCCGTACCGGATCCCCCGCCGCCACCATCCCGAACAGCACGCACAACCGTTCCTGCTCGGCGCGCGCCCGGTCCCAGTCGCCGGCCCGGCAGAAGCGGACCAGGCGCACGTAGCCGTCCGGGTCGACGTTCGCGAGGCCCGGTACCGCCCCGTCCGCGCCCACTGCCAGGGCCGAGTCCACGAGCAGTTCGCTTCCCGTCAGGACGCTGAAGCCGCTGACCCCGGGGTGTTCCCGCGCGCCCGTCACCACCGAGCGGAACGATGCGAGATCCCCGCTGGAGTCCTTCAACCCTGCCAACACCCCATCCGCCGCCAGCTCCAGCACCAGACCCGCCGGCAGTTTGCTGTGGACGGAGGCCGGGAGGTCGTACGCCACCACCGGGACCGGGCTGCCCGACGCCACCAGGCGGAAGTGGCGGGCGATCTCCGAGGGGTGCGTACGGGTGTAGAAGGGGGCCGTGACCACCACCGCGTCCGCGCCCGCCGCCGAGACCGACCGTACGTGGTCCAGTACCCGGGGGGTCGTCATGTCGATCGCGCCCGCCAGGACCGGCAGCGCGCCGGCGACATGGCCCACCACTGTCTCCACCACCAGCCTGCGCTGATCGTCCGTCAGATACGCCGCCTCCGACGACGAACCGAGCACGAACAGGCCGTCCACGCCCGCCTCCACCAGGTGGTCGACCAGCCTGACGAGTGAGCGTACGTCCACCCCGCGGTCCGGTGTCAGCGGAGTGCAGACAGGAGGGACGACACCGGTCAGCGGGGTGGGGAAGGTCATCAGGGCTCCCTGGGATCTTTCGGGGTGTGCGAGGGGGCTGCGGGGGGTGCAGGGGGTGCGGGGGTGGTGGGGGCTGCGAGGGTTACGGAGGATTCCCGCAGGTCAGAGGGCATGTCGGGCACGGCGGCCACCGCCTGGGCGACCAGTTCCCTCGTCGCCCGGCCCTCCTCCACAGGGTGATGGCAACGGAAACGGTGTCCCGGGATTGACGCGGCCGTGAACTCCGGCATCACCTCCGCGCACACGTCGGTCGCCTTCCAGCAGCGCGTCCGGAACGGGCAGCCGGAGGGCGGGCGCGTTGCTGAGGGGACCGGGCCGACCAGGGGGATCGGGTCGATCGGGTCCAGCAGGCCCGGCGTCGCCGAGAACAGTGCCCGGGTGTACGGATGGCGGGCCCTGTCCGTCACCTCGGCCGCCGGGGACTCCTCCACGATCCGGCCCAGGTACATCGTGATCACCCGGTCGCTCATCCGCCGTACCGTCTGGATGTCGTGCGAGACGAAGACCAGGGCCAGGTTCAGGCGCTCCTTCAGGTCCAGGAGGAGGTTCAGGATCTGGGCGCGGACCGACACGTCCAGGGCACTGGTCGGTTCGTCCGCCACCACCAGGTCGGGGTTCAAGGCCAACGCGCGTGCGATCGCGACCCGTTGGCGCTGGCCGCCCGACAGCTGGCCCGGGAGGCCGTCCCCCAGGGCGCGCGGGAGGCCTACCAGGCTCATCAACTCCCGTACTCTCTCCTCCCGTTCCTTTGTTGTGCCTCGCCTGTGCACGTCCAACGGATCGCGGAGGATCTGGCGGATCGTCAGGCGGCGGTTCAGGGCCGTCGACGGGTCCTGGAAGATCATGCCTGTGCCCGTTCCGATCGCAGAGCGGCGCTCCGGCGGTTTCATCGCCCACAAGTCGGTTCCGCGGAAGGCTACTTGGCCCGACGTCGGGGGCTGTACGCCCACCAGGACCTTCGCCAGCGTCGACTTCCCGCAGCCCGACTCGCCCACCACGCCCACCGTCTCGCCGGGCGCCACCCTGAAGTCGGCTGCTGTCAGGGCGTACACGCGGTCCCGGGTGAACAGGCCGCCGCTGCGGGCCTTGTGGACCACGTGCGTGTCGGAGAGTTCCACCAACGGGGTCGACACAACCGTAGCCGTACTGGTGCTCACTTCACCCTCTCGCTTCCCGTCGGCTCCGGCGTCGTCAGGTCGATCGCCGGATGGTGGCAGGCCGCCAAGTGGCCATGGGTGCCCAGGAGATCGGGGGCCGTCGTACGGCACACCTCCGTAGCCATCGGGCAACGGTCCGCGAATCGGCAGCCCTTGGGGAAGTCGGCGGGGGAGGGGACCGTGCCCTTGATCTGCGTCATGCGCAGTGCCGCCGACTCCAGGGACAGCACACTGCCCAGCAGACCCCGGGTGTAGTGGTGGGTCGGGGTGCCGACCAGGTCCGCCGTCACGCCCGTCTCCACGATCTGGCCGCCGTACATCACGACCACCCGGTCCGTGACGTCCGCCACCAGGGCCAGGTCGTGCGAGACCAGGATCAGGGCGAAGTCCAGTTCCTCGCGCAGACGGAGGAGCAGTTCGATGATCTGGGCCTGGACCGTGACGTCCAGGGCCGTGGTGGGCTCGTCGGCGACGATCAGTTTCGGGTCGCGGGACAGGGCCATCGCGATCAGGACCCGTTGGCGCTGGCCGCCCGACAGTTCGTGCGGGTAGCTGCGCAGGGTGCGGTCGGGGTCCAGGCCCACCAGGCCCAGCAGTTCCTCCGGGGTGCGGTGGCCTCCTCGGCGTACGACCTGTTTGAGCTGCGAGCGGATCGTCATCGCCGGGTTCAGGGACGACAGGGCGTCCTGGTAGATCATCGCCATCTCGTGGCCCAGCAGTTTGCGCCGTACCCGCATGGGTTCGGCGAGCAAGTCCCGCTGGTTGAAGCGGACTTGGCCGGTGACCCGGGCGCCCTTCGGTTCCAGGCCCATCACCGTCAACGCCGTCAGCGACTTGCCGCAGCCCGACTCTCCGACCAGGCCCAGGACTTCACCGGGGTGGACCTCGAAGCTGATGCCGTCGACGATGTCCACGCCCGCGTGCCGGGCCGCGAAGCCGATGGTCAGGTTCTCGACCGCCAGTATCGGCAGACCGGTGGGGATCGGGCGGGCTCGTGCGCGCAGTCGCGCCGCCGCGTCCGTCAGGCCGGGCAGGGCCAGGACCTCGCCGGTTCCCGGCTCGGGCGCCTCCAGGGGGTCCTCGTCCTCCCGTACCTCCACGTCCCGAGCCGCCGGTGCCGCCCACGCGTCCGACACGCCCTCGGAGAGGACGTTCAACGACAGCACCGTGATCAGCATCAGCAGGCCTGGGAAGACCGTGGCCCACCAACCGCCGGTCAGGACCATGTTCTTGCCGTCCGCGATGACGCTTCCCCAGGACGGGTCCGGCGGCCGTACGCCCGCGCCGATGAACGACAGCGACGCCTCGAAGACGATCGCCTCCGCCACCTGCACCGTGCAGAACACCAGCACGGGCGCAGCGCAGTTGATCGCCACGTGGCGAAGGACGATGTGCGGTGTGCGGGCGCCGATCACCCGTTCCGCCGTCACATAGTCCTCGCCGTACTGGTCCAGGACGTTCGCCCGCACCACGCGCGCCACCGGCGGGGTGAACAGGAACGCGATCGCGCAGATCAGGACCGTGATGCCACCGCCGAAGACCGCGACGAGCACGGCGGCCAGCGCGATGCCCGGGAACGCCATCACCACGTCCAGACAGCGCATCAGCGTCTCGTCCACCGCCTTGCGCGACGTCGCCGCGATCGCGCCGATCAGCGCGCCCACGGTGAGGGCGAGTGCTGTGGCGCCCAGGCCGATGGCGAGGGACCAGCGGGCGCCGTACATCAGCCGGCTCATGATGTCGCGGCCCAGGCTGTCCTGGCCCATCCAGTGCTCGGCGGACGGGGCTCCCGTACCGCCGATCAGGGGCTGCTGGTCCAGCGGGTCGTCGGGGGCGATGAGCGGGGCGAAGACCGCCACGAACACCACCAGCGCGAGGAAGCAGACCGCGACCCGGGAGAGGACCGGGAGGCGGCGCCAGCCGCGCAGCCGGATGCCCGGGCGGGACAGGAGGGCGGCCAGGCGCCCCCTCTCGAACATCATGAACATCAGGCCGCATCCCTCAATCGTGGGTTGACCAGGAGATAGAGGATGTCGATGACCAGGTTCACGACCACGAAACCGGTCGCCGTCGTCAGGACCACTCCCTGCACCACGGCCGGGTCGCCGTTCTTCACGGCGTCAATCATCAGTTTTCCCATCCCCGGCAGCGAGAAGATCGTCTCGATGACGACCGCGCCCCCGAGCAGGTAGCCGACGCGCAGGCCCAGCACCGTCAGCGGGTTGATGAGCGCGTTGCGCAGTACGTTGCGGCCCACCACCACCCTGGGTGGCAGCCCGCTGCCGATCGCCGTGCGGACGTAGTCCTTGTCCAGCTCCTCGACCACCGCCGTACGGACGATGCGCGTGAGCTGCGCCGCGACCGGGAGGGAGAGCGCGAGGGCCGGGAGTGTCATCGTCTTCAGCCAGCCGGTGAAGGAGTCGGCCGGGTTGATGTAGCCGCCGGTCGGAAACCAGCCGAGGTCGACGGCCAGGTACTGGATCATCAGCAGGGCCAGCCAGAAGCCCGGCGCCGCGACACCGGTCAGCGACACGACGCGGATGATCTGGTCGGGGAGACGGTCCCGGTAGATCGCCGCCGTGACCCCGCCCACCAGGGACAGGATCACGGCGATTCCCAGGCCCATGAAGGTGAGTTGGAGGGTGAGCGGCAGGGCGGTGGTGATCTGGTCGAGCACCGGCGCGCGGGTCAGCGCGCTGATGCCCATGTCGCCGTGGAGCAGGTCGCCGATGAAGTGGAGATAGCGGACGGGGAACGGATCGAGCAGGCCGTTCTGTTCGCGGAAGTCGTGCAGTTGCTGCGGGGTCGGGTTGGCGCCCTGGAAGAACGCGGAGGCCGGGTCGACGTCCGAGAACCGCATGACGAGGAACACGAACAGCACGATGCCGAGCATCAGCGGGACGAGCAGAATGATCCGGCGGGCCAGGATCCTGGCGATGGCGACCACGTACGAACTCCCGAACTCCCGTACAGCTAGGGCGATTTGGCGGTGACCGGACCCACGGCTGAAACCATGTCTGAAACCATGGCTAGACCCACTTGGCCTGGAGGAGGTTGATGCCCGGGTACGGCTGTGCCCTTATACCGGCGAGCTTCTTCGGGTTCCAGGCCGTCATCAGCTCGTTGTGGACGACCGGGTAGAGCACGGCCTCCTCGGCGACGATGTCGATGTAGTCCTGGATCATCGTCTTCTTCTTCTGTGGGTCCGGCTCCTGCGTCGCCTGGTCCATGGCCCGGAAGAGCTGCTTGGCCACGGAGTTGTCGGCCCAACGGGCGTAGCCCATCCAGAGGTTCTGCGGGCCGTAGTTGTAGTGCATGATCAGGTCCGCGTCGAGGCCGAACTGGTTGGGGTTGGAGGCCGCCGACACCACCTGGTAGTCCTGCTTCTGGTCCATCTTCGTGAACACCGCTGTGGTTTCCTGCGGGTTGAGGGTCGTGCCGACGCCGATCGCGTCCCAGGACTCCTTGATGGTGGGCAGGCAGTCGACGATCCAGCTGACGTTGACGGACAGGATCTCGATCTTCAGCCCGCTGACCCCGGCCTCCTTCAGGAGCGCCTTCGCCTTCTCCGGGTCGTAGTCGTAGACCGTCTTCGCCGGCCGGTAGCCGGGGTTGGCCTCGTTGAGGAAGGACGTCGACGGCTTGCCGTGGCCCCGCAGAGCCCTCTCCACCATCTTCCCCGTGTCGATGGCGTAGTGCAGGGCCTGGCGGACCCGTACGTCGTCGAAGGGCTTGTGCTTGGTGTTGAACATCAGGAACAGGTTGTTCATCCCCGCCCCGCCCTGGACGTCCATCCCGCCGCTCTTGAGCTGCTGGATGTTGGCGTACGGGATGTTGTCGGCGATCTGCGCGCCGGCACTGGACCCGGAGATCTTGGCGACGCGGGGTGCGGCATCCACCATCGTCATCCAGTTCATCTTCTTGAACGCGGGTTTGCGCGGACCGTTGTAGGCCGCGAACGCCTCGAACGTGGTGTTCGACTTCGGGTGGTGCGCGGTCTGCCGGTACGGTCCCGAGCCGATCGCCTTTCCCTTGATCGCGTCGTCCCAGGCACCGGGCTGGGAGAAGACGTGCCTGGGCATGATCTTCGCCAGGGTGAGCCGGGAAACGCCTTCGGGGAAGGGGAACTTCAGTACCAGCTCGACATTCTGCGCGTCGACTTTTTTCACTTCTTTCAGCCAACTGGCGAAAAACCCCTTGGCGAGTGTCTGGGTGTTCGGATCAAGGATTCGATCGAATACGAAGACCACGTCGTCGGCGGTCACCGGTTTTCCGTCGTGGAAGGTCGCCCCGGCCCGCAGCGCGAACTTCCAGGAGGTGCCGGAGAGGTCGGCCGGTACGGCTGTGGCGAGCGCGGCGTACGGCTCGCGGGTGATCGGGTCGGTGTCGAGCAGACCCTCGTAGATGTGGTTGTTGGCCGCCATGGAGAAGGCGGACGCCGTCTGTGTGGGGTCCCAGCTGCCGTCGTTGCCGTAGCCGATCACGGCCGTGAGCGTGCTGTTCGCGCCCCCGGCGCCGCCCCCGGTGTCGTTGGTGGACTCGGGGCCCGACGAACAGGCCGACAGCGACGAGGAGATGGCGGCGGCGGCACCCAGTGCGCCGGTGTACTTCAGGAACGACCGGCGGTGCGGGGCGGCCGATCCGTCGCGGGTCATGTCGTGGGGTACGTAGCGGGTCACGTCGCGCACGATTCCTCCAGCGGGGTGGGGTCCGAAAAGGTGAGGAGATACGACGTCCTACGTCATAGGGGGCAGCGCGACCATAAGAGCGGCGGTGGGGCCGGTCAAGAGATCGCACACGAATGGCGTATCTGCCAGAGGTGTGACCAATGACGATATGAAATTCGACCATCGGCGGCGTCGAGGGCCGAGATCGAAAGGCGCGTGAATTCGAGGTGACCCGGATTTTGATATGCCTGGAGGTGGGACGTCGGATGTCCGGCGAGCGTACGATGCGCCGCATGTCTCAGGAGTCCGGGAAGCGACGCCGGCCCGAGCGGCGGGTGAGCGGCCAGGTCCAGCGCCAGGTCATGCAGTTGATTCTCGACCGCAAACTCCGGGCGGGCGCACCGCTGCCCACGGAGGTCGAGCTGATGGAGACCCTCGAGGTCAGCCGCAACTCCGTCCGCGAGGCCCTCAAGGCGCTCCAGGCCCTCGACATCGTGGAGATCAGGCACGGCTACGGGACGTACGTCGGACAGGCGTCGCTGGCGCCGCTGATCGACGGACTGACGTTCCGTACGCTCGCCCGGCACGACGGGGACGGAGCCGCGCTCGCCGAGATCCTCCAGGTCAGGGAGGTTCTCGAGGACGGCCTCATTCGGCGGGTCGCGGCGGTGCTGTCCGACGCGCAACTCGACCGGCTGGAGTCGGTGGTCACCCGGATGGAGGAGGCGGGCCGCGCGGGTCGGCGCTTCCCCGAGCTCGACCGCGAATTCCACGAGGCGCTGTACGGGCCTCTCGGCAACGCCCTCGTGCCGCAGCTGCTCGCCGCCTTCTGGACGGTGTTCCGCCGTGTCTCGGGCGCCCGGGGCTGGCACGACGACCCGGCTCCGGAACTGACGGCCCGCAGGCACCGGGACATCGTGACGGCACTCCGCGCGCACGACGTCGAGGGCGCACAGCAGGCGCTGGCCGTGCATTTCCGCGGGATAGAGGCGCGGGCGGCACAGGAGTCACGGGGCGTGGGCTGACGGCGGGGGCGGGCGCGGGGGTGACTGCGGATACAGGTACGGGCAGGTGAAAAGGGGCGCCGACCCCTGTACGGCGCCCCCGTCACCTGCCCGTCGCGGTCTGCCTACGGCAGCGCCTTGTCGTACCCGGCGTCCGTGTCCGAGTCGTAGACGACCTTGCCCGTGTTGTCGTACCCCTTGACGTGCGGAGCGAGGGTGACCTGCTCGTTCAGGGTGCCGGTGGCCACGAACCAGCCGTGGTCCAGGGCGGCTTCACTGGTGCTGCCGCCGTACGAGACGGTCACCCGGGCCACGGAGGGCTCGACCCGGCCGATGGAGCCCCAGCGGAACGGCAGCTTCCAGTTGCCCTTGTCGATGAACGACTGCTGGTAGAGCTTGCCGCCGTTGATGTCGGGCATCACCGGGCCGCCGTTGTCGAATTCCTTGCCGCCCGCGCTGATGCCGAGGCCGCCCACCTCGCCCTCTCTGATGTTGCAGATCAGCTGGGTCAGCTGCGGCGCCTTCTTCTGCTCCTTGACCGCGACGACGAAGAAGCCGTCGCCGGGGGCGTTGGAGTCACCGGTGCTGTTCATGGCCAGGATGATCCGGTAGTCGGCGGCGCGGCCCAGATCGGTCTGCGGCCCCTTGGTGCCCCGGGCCTTCTGGTTCTCACGTTCCCAGGCGATGCACCTCTTCAGACCGTCAGCGGCCTGCGCCAGCGTGATCCCGTCTACCAGTTGGCCCGCCGTCGCCGGGCCCGTCGGTCCAACGGGCTTCGACTGCACGGGAGTCGGGGTCGTGGGCTGCGAAGCGCGGACCGACGGCAGTGGCGCCGCCGTGTCCACGCTCCCGCCGCCGCCGTTCCCGCTCAGCGCGTAGGCGCCCACGGGTGCCGCCGCCAGTGCGATCAGTACCGCGCCGGCCGCCGCCACACGCCGTCGCCGCTCGATCGCGCCCTTGCGGCGGATCGCCGGATACGGCGCCGACGAGGGCCGGATGGTGTAGGCGTCCTCCGCCATCATTTCGCGCACCTGAGTCTCGAAGTCCTTTCCGTGTACGACCGGTTCGTTGTTCACGTGCTGTCCTGCTTCTTGAGCCTGCTCCGGCTGATCCCGGTCCTCCGGTTGCCGCTGCGGCCGCTGTTCCCCGTTCACCGGACGCCCTCCCGAACCTGTGCTGTCGGGCTGGGCTCGGGCCGGCCGACGACCTGTGCCAGCCCCGGATACGAACGCAACTTCGCCAGCCCCTTGGACGCCTGGCTCTTGACCGTGCCCTGGGAGCAGCCGAGCGTGTCGGCGACCTCCTGCTCGGAGAGGTCCTCCCAGTAGCGCAGGACGACCACCGCCCGCTGTTTGGGCGGCAGTTGGGCGAGGGCACCGAGCAGGGCACTGCGCTCGTCGGCCCACGAGACGGTCTCGTCCCGGCCCACCACGTCGGGCGGCGCGTCGGTCAGCGCCTCCCGTACGCGTCGCTTGCGGAACCGGTCGCTGTTGCAGCTGACGAGCATCCGACGGACATACGCCTCCGGATTGTCGGTGCGGGAGACGCGCCGCCAGGAGCGGTACGCCTTCGCCAGCGCCGTCTGCGTCAGATCCTCGGCGTGATGGGCGTCGCCGGTCAGGAGATACGCGGTACGCACCAGGTGGGACCACCGCGCTCTGACGAATTCATGGAACTGGGCCTCTTGTTCGGCCTGCATCGAGTACCCCCTCGCCCACCAGACCACCGTTTCCCCGAGATCGGTTGCCCCGGATTCGGGACCGGGTTCGAATGGGCCGATGGATGAACCAGTGGACCAGAGAGTGGGTGAGCCAGTGGGCCAGGAAGTGGGCCGGGGTGCGGATCAGCAGGCGGTGGAGCCGTGGGACGAGGGGGCCGCGGGCGTGCTTCGACTGCCCTCCGGGCGGCTGGTCCGGGGGCGTGGCCTGCGCCGGCCCCTGGACCCGACGGCGCCCGTCCCCACGTATGCCGTGTATCTCCTCGGTGGCCCGCCCCCGGCGGTTTCCTGGGAGTTCCGCTGGCTGCGCTGGCCCGACTTCCGGCTTCCGAAGGATCGGGCGGACGCCCGGGCGGCCCTGGTCGAGGCGTGGGAACGGGCGGCGGTCGAGCGGGTGGAGGTCGCCTGCGGGGGCGGGCGGGGGCGTACGGGGACGGCCCTGGCGTGTCTGGCGGTGCTGGACGGGGTGCCCGCCGAGGAGGCCGTGGCCTATGTGCGGGCGGGGTACGACCGGCACGCCGTCGAGACGCCCTGGCAGCGGCGGTATGTCCGCCGGTTCGGGTGAGGCGGCGGGCGTCTCACAGGTGCAGGCTCATCACGAGGCGGTCGGCGTTCGGCCCGAAGTAGCCCTTGCGCGGGGCGGATTCGGCCGCGAAGCCGAGTGACCTGTAGAGCTCTATCGCGGCGATGTTGGTCGGCTCCACCGTCAACAGCACCTCGCGCACGGCGTCTTCGCGCAGCCGCCGCAGCACCTCCTCCATCAGCTGCCGGCCGTGGCCGCGCCCGCGCTGGTCTCGGGTGACCCCGAGGCTCAGTATCCAGCCGCGGTCGGGCCTGCGGGGCATGCCGACCAGGACGTAGCCGTGCAGGCCGTCCTCGCCGCCGTCGAGGACGAGCATGTGGTCGGGGTACAGGTCGAAGAGCTGGCGAAGCGTGAAGAAGGGGTACGGGCCCTCCGGGAACGCCTCCGCGTCCAGCCGGACCAGCTCGGGCAGATCGGCCTCCTCGACCTGGCGGATGTACGGCGAAGCGCCTGCGGCGGGTGTCCGAAAACCATCTGCGGGAAGAGTGCTCATGCGTCCCCCTGTGGCGCGAGTAAAGTCACGTTGACACCCGTACGGGTGGTACGGGCGGGACGGTGCGTTCTCTGCGTTTCGCCTGCGTTTCGCCTACGTTCGGCAGGTGATCGACGGATTCCGACCAGCATTACGCGATCTGATCCGATCGCTCAAGGCGCATTCAGGTCCAACCTGCGGTCACAGTTATTTCGCGAAGTCGTTCGC
The DNA here is from genome assembly GCF_033793965.1 of Streptomyces sp. ME02-8801-2C. Taxonomy (NCBI): domain Bacteria; kingdom Bacillati; phylum Actinomycetota; class Actinomycetes; order Kitasatosporales; family Streptomycetaceae; genus Streptomyces; species Streptomyces sp. ME02-8801-2C. Next base: position 337,939 of record NZ_JARAXP010000004.1, read on the forward strand.
GTTCCGTCAGGGGGCTCCGTAGTGCCGGTGATGTTGATACGGTGAACCATGGACTTGGGATCGCCGGGGGAAAAACACAGGCCAGCCGTGCCCAACGCACAGGCTCCTTGGGCGGGATTCGATTCGCGTGCCTACGTCAAAGCCAACTATCTCCGGTTGCACGACGAGGACGCCGAGATCATCTCGATCATGCGGGATCACTTCGGTGACTACTTCCGCGAGCACCGCCAGGACGCCGACCCGGTTATCGGTATCGATGTGGGCGCGGGTGCCAACCTCTACCCCGCGCTGGCCATGCTCCCGTGGTGCAAGGAGATCACGCTCGTCGAGCGATCACCGCAGAACCTGGAGTACCTGGAAAGCCAGTTGGAGTCCTACGACGAGAACTGGAACCAGTTCTGGACGGTCCTGCGCGAGAACGCCGAGTACCAGGCGTACCAGGGCGACCCGAGGCGCAGGTTCCACGAGGTCGCCCGTGTGGCACCCGGCAACCTCCTCGAGTTCGACCGGATCGCGCGGCGGGGCCCCTGGTCGGTCGGGACCATGTTCTTCGTCGCCGAGTCGATGACCACCGAGCGCGAGGAGTTCGACCGGGGCGTGGGCTCCTTCATGCGGGCACTGGCTCCCGGGGCGCCCTTCTTCGCCGCGTTCATGGAACACTCGGAGGGGTATCACGTAGGCGCTGAATTCTTCCCGGCGTGTGATGTCGGTGAGCAGGAGGTCTACGAAAGCCTGGAACCGTTCGCCGGGAAGATCGACACCCTTCGGCTCAAGCGGCTCGGGGCCCCGGGGAATCTGCGCAAAGGATATTCCGGAATGATCGTCGCCTACGGCCGCCGGAATTTGGATTCTGATATTCCGGTCGGCTAGCCGACCGGCGGAATACCGCGAAGTCACCGCAATGATCACGACAACGATCTTCACTCGATCTTCTTGACAAAACATGGCAGCGCGGCCTTGTGAGGGGCATGGGCATGCAGATCAAGCCACGCCAGCATCTGCTGGACGTCTGGCAGGCGATCGGCCGGCACTCGTTCGACGGAGACGGCTGGGCCTGGGGCAAGTGGGGCGGGCAGAGCAGTGTGGCCGATGCCGAGCGGCTGCTCTGTCTGCTCTACCCGGCCACCGAGATCCCGGCGTTCCGGCTCGACGACCCGGACACGACACAGGACGACGTCCAGAAGGCGCTCCGGAGGGCCGGCGGCCGGCTGGAGATCCCGGTCAACGTGCTGACTGCAGCCGCCGAGTTCATGCGCAACCACACCGGGGACGACAAGAGACCGACGTTCGCGGGCGGTTACTACTTCCACTCCTGGGACAGCGCCCAGGACCTCACCCCCGAGCAGCGTGAACTCGGCGTGGTGGACAGCTACTCGATGTCCGTCACCCTGTGCCTCGCCACCCTCGGCTTCCTGAAGATCTACGAGACGAAGACGCGTCGCACCGAGGTGCTGGATCTCATCCAGGAGCTCCGCACGGCCACCAGCGTCAGACTCACCGCGGCCATGGTGAGCCTGCTGCGTTCGTTCACCGTCAACGTCTTCGACGTCGACTCCTCGCAGGGTAAAACGCTCTCCGAACTCCTCGGCCAGGGGCGGCTGTCCCAGCGGATGGTCCTGCAGAAGTTCCAGCGCCGCTTCGAGGCCCTGCGCGCCATCGTCAGCGAGAGCCTCGTCCTCGGTGTCGAGGTCGAGGAAGGCCTCGCGGACCAGAACCAGCTCTTCGAGTGCGGCTGGGCCTGGAGCCTCGTCAAGGACGCGCCCGAGGTGGAGACCGAAGAGGAGATCGGCCCCCAGCCGGCCGGCATCGCGGGCGCCGTCCCGTACCTCTACTTCACCGTCGTCGCCCTCGACGGCATCCAGGACCTCTTCTCCGACCGCACCCTGACCCTGGGCCTGCTCAACGCCGAACAGCAGAAGCTCGCCGAGGCGTTACGACTGCGCTGGGAGATCACCCAGCAGTACTGGTCGGCCATCGCCCGCTTCGACGCCGACCGCTGGCCCCTGGAGGACATCCCCTGGCGTACGACAGGACAGAAACTGGAGTCCGAGTACTTCTCCCTCTCCGTCGCCGCCATCCTCGTACACGACCTGGTCCGCCGCCGTGCCACCGACGACGACCTGACCCGCACGGTCGGCATCATGGAGCGGCTCGCCGAGCGCGGGCGCATCACCAGCCGGATGACCGCCACCGACAAGGCCGTCGGGCTGCACAACCCGGGGATCATCCTGCCGCTCCAGGGCAGCGAGCGGATAGGGCCGCCCATGCAGTGGCGGATGAACGACTTCTCCGCCCAACTCCTCAAGCGGACCATCCAGTTGTGCACACTCTCCCGCAACCTCGTCTCGCACGACCGGCTGCTCAGGCTGGCCGAGGACATCTTCGGGCACATGTGGCGGCGCCGGATCGGCGGCGGCGACGGCGTCGACCTGTGGGACAACGTGCACGCCGTCTATCCCGAGTCGCCCGCCACCGACCGCCCGGTGTCCTGGAGCGTCACCGAGCGCGTCACCGAATGCCTGGTCGCCGCCCACCAGCTGTACCGGCAGCCACCCATCCGCAGCGCCGAACTCGGCGTACTGGCAAGGGCGTTGCTCAGCGAGTCGACCCATCTGCTGGGCAACGAACAGATGGAGCCCGCACCCGCCTCCGACGGCAGGCGCGGCATGGAGCTCAAGGGCATCGAGGTCAAACTGCGCCGGGCCAGGCAGCTCATCGACGAACAGCCCGGCACGGCCTGCGCGTTGACCCTCGACGTACTCGGACAGCTCGACGCCCTCGCCCGGGCCCGCGACGCGGCGACCCAGGGGGCGTGAACGATGCTCGTCTTCGCCGCCTCCGACAAGGGAGGCACGGGCCGCTCGGTCACCAGCGCCAACCTCGCCTACCACCGGGCGATCGCCGGTGACGACGTCTGCTACCTGGACTTCGACTTCGGCTCGCCCACCGCCGCCGCCGTCTTCGACGTCGACATGGCGCAGCGCGAGGTCGGTGACCGCGGCCTGCACTCCTATCTGGAGGGCGACGTCGGCGAACCGGCCCGCGTCGACGTCTGGGCGGAGACCGAACACCGGGTGCTCACCAACCGGCCCCCCGGCTCGGGCCGCCTCGTACTCATGCCCGGCGACCTCGGCGGCGGCGAGTTCTCCACCACCGGCGAGAACCTGCGCCGCTGCGTCGACCTGCTGCTGCGCCTCAACAGCGAGTTCGACCTGATCATCGTCGATCTCAGCGCGGGCCGCAGCTACGCCGTCGAAATGGCCCTCAAGGCCACCGCCGAACCGCAGTTACGCGGTATCGAGGCCCGCTGGCTCGTCTTCCACCGCTGGACCCGCCAGCATGTGATGGCCGCCGCCGGACTGGTCTTCGGCCCGCGCGGCATCATGGCCGGCGGCATCGCCCGGGGCCACACCGAGGAGGCGCTGCGCGGCGCCATCCGCTTCGTACGGGCCGCCGTACCCGACCCCGAGTCGTCCCTGTGGTCGCAGGTCGCGCCCACCCAGTCGGCGTGGATGCGCGAGTGCGACGCCGACCTCCAGGCGCTCGCCTCCAACCGGGGCATCGGATACACCCAGGTGCTGGGCTCCGTACCGCTGGAGCCCGTCCTGCAGTGGCGCGAGCAGCTCATCACCGACGAGGACGTCCTCGACAGCCAGATCGCCAACATGGAGACCTGGCAGGCGATGAGCGACCTCGCTGGACGACTCACCGACGACAAGTACTGGGGGCAGCCGTGACCGGCCCGGTGTTCCGCGAGACCGCGGCCGAACCCCGCACCCAGTCCGTACCGCTGTCCCATCTCTCCCTGGAACTCGGCCACTTGTACATGGAGGACTTCGCGGCCGGCCCCGAGCGGCTGCGCGAGCACTTCGCGGAGGTACGGATCTGGGTGGACGCCGCCAAGGCCTCCGCCGCCCGGCGCCTGGGCGGCCGGCGGCCCCGGATCAGCACCTGCTTCCTCATCGACGACTACTTCACCCGCTTCTCCACCCCCGCCGAGCTGATCCCGCACGTCCTCGCCGAGGCCGACCGGGCCGGACTCACCATCGACTACCTGGCCAGAGAGTCCGGCTGCGCCGTCGCCGACAAGATCGAACTGGCCGAGTCGGTGATGCATCGCCTCGTCGAGTCCCCGCCGCCCGGCACCTACGGCTCCCGGCCGCCGGTCGGCGAGACCGGCTGGCTCGCCAACGGCCAGCGCACTCCCGGCGCGCGCACCGCCATGGCCGAGATCACCGAATGGCGGCCACCGCACGAGACCGCCGCCCGCATCCACTCCGTGTTCATGGACGTCGAACTGTGGTCCGAGCGGGACGGTACGCGCCTGTGGTCCTGCCCGTTCCTCGCCGCCGTCTGGCAGCTCGCCCGCCTCGGACTGCTGCGCCACGGCGGCGAACCCGTCCTGGTCCCGCGCGCCCGGCCCACCGGCGGCTTCCCCCACGACTGGGACGAACTGCCGCCGCTGCTCCAACTCACCGAATCCGCAGCGCCGTTCAGCGCCTACCGCACCTGCACCCTGGTCGGAAACCGGTTCCTGGCCGTCGAGGACGCCGTCCGCCTCATCCTCGACCAGGTCGACGTGGACGCCGGCGCGCTCGCCCAGGCCGACGAACGCTCCGCCCGGGAAGGCGCACCGGTGCCCGAGGCGGTCGCCCAGCGCGTCACCTACGTCTTCTACGAGGAGCCCTGACATGCGGCCCCGAGCGCAGACCGCGGCCCCCGTCCTCGCCTGCGGCGAGGTGCGCACCAGTCTGCTGCCCAGCTTCCAGGCCCTGGACAGCCGCACCGCCGCCCAACTGCTCAGGCTGCGCGCCGACGAACGCGTACGGGTCTCCGAGCGCCCCAACCTGTACGCGCTCTCACCCGACGTACTCACCGGCGTCGACTGCCCGCTGCCCACCGCCAACGGTGCCAGGGTCCGGGCCGTCGGCACGGTGGCCGCCCGCGCCGCGCTCACCGAAGGGCGCGTCCTGCAGACCACGGCGTACTTCCGCATCCCGGCCACGGGACCCGACGTACGCCGGCCGTGGGGGCACTATCTCGTACGGCCCGGAGTTCTCGAACCCTTCGGGAAACTGCCTGAACAGGCCGTCGTGGAAGGAGTTCTGAAAGACAGTCAGCGCGGTGCGCTGGACCTCGGGATGATCGCCGAGAGCCTGCTCGCCCAACTGCTGAGGCACCCGCTGCTCGACCACAAGGTTCCCTTCAAGTCCCGGCGCACACACCTGCGTTGGGCGGCCCTGCGGGCTCCGGACGGCGCGGGGGCGTCGATCGAGAGCTTCGTGGTGTCCGAAGAGGGCCTGCGGACCGTGCGGTTGCGGGTGCCGGACGGTACGGAGACGGCCGCGGTGGCAGGACTCTGCGAGGACTTCGCGCTGCACGACTGGCTGCTCACGACCGTGGTCCGCATGCTCGACCGCAGCAGGACCGGACCGGTGGACGGGCCGGAGGCGATACTCGCGCTCCGCCCCGCCGTCGACCATCTGCTGCACGTGTGGATGCCGCGCGCCCGAGTGGACCGGGACCTCGGCCACCTGTGGGACGTACTCGAACAGGAGCCGGGCTTCAGCCGCCAGTGGCAGACCCTGGTCCAGCGCATCCGCGATCAACTGGCCGTCCAGTCCATTCCGTTACTGCACAAGGCGTTGGCCTTGAGCTGACGCCGATACATCGAAACACCCGACGGGGGAGGTTGAGGTGAACGGAGCACAACAGGCACTACAGGCACGACGAGCGCAACAGGCACTGCAGGCCCAACAGGCACAACTGGCCCAGCAGGCACAGTTACGGGCCGTGGCCGGGCGACAGGAGCGCAACTCCAAGCTGCTGCGCAAGGTCCTGATCACGGCTCTGGTGGCCGCGGGCACCTACGTACTCACCAACGTGTTCAACCGGAACGCGGACGAAATCTGGAAGCTGACCGTGACCGTCCTCATCGGCGGCTCGGCCCTGATCGTCCAGTACCTGGTGGACTTCGAGGAACGGCTGGGCTCGATGGAGCAGAGCCTCTCCGCGCACCACGGGGAACTGCGGGACGCGGTCGAGAAGAGCTTCGCCGGGATCAACGAGGCGACCGAACTCTTCAGCCAGGTGGACCGGTCGGTGCTCCGCTCCGACGGAGTGACCCGACTGGCCCGCGCCTACACGCAGTTGGGGCATCAGGAGTCCGAACTCGTGAAGACCTTCTCGCAGGAGGAGATCGGCCGGCTCGCCACCCAGATGGAGAACCTCAGCACCGGCAGTGTGACCTGCATGGGCGAGAACAACGACTGGCTGATCGACCTCACCACCTGCGTCGAGACGTCGATCGACGCCACCAGCACCGACCTGGACCGGCAGTTCTGGTACAGCGAGGCCGCGACCCGCTATCTGAAGGCGCAGGAGGACGCGATCCTGCACCGCGGGGTGAAGGTCCGGCGGCTGTTCCTCGTCCGGACCCCGGACGAGGTCACCGAGGAACTCGAGCGGCTGTCCCAGAGCCACCGGGACCTGGGCATCGAGACACGGATAGCGGTCCGGGCACTGCTGGCGCCCAGCGCCCGGCTCCGTATGACGAACGACTTCATCGTCTTCGACGGCGAACTCTGCTACGAGACGGCGCCGGACGTGGACCAGAAGCCGGCCGAGACCACCCTCAAGACGGAAAGGGAGCACATCGAGGAACGGGTCAACCGCTTCAACGTCATCTGGGACGCCACGGAGCCCGCAAGCCCGCCCGGGACGACCGCGGGCTCCTCCGGAGCGGGGACGGGAACGGGAGCCGGTTAGGGCTCCCGTTGACGTCTGGTCTTTGGATGGACTGACCAGGGCACGACGCGTGATCTCAAAGCCGTACGCCCGTGGATACGGGCGTACGGCCGACGGTCGATCCTGGGCGAGCGCGCAATGCCTGTCAGACGTCTCGTCGGTCCACGACCACCACCGCTACGCCCCCCGCGACGATCGCCCACGCCCCGAACACCACCCAGCTGCCCGTCGTCGTCTCCGGGTAGTAGCGCGGGTAGACGAGGTACGGGTTGTGGCCATACGCCATGTCCACCAGCCTGGTCCAGGCGTTGAAGGGCAGCGCGTCCCGGACTGCGGCCGTCCAACGGTAGCGGTCGGTGACGAAGGCGGGCAGGAGGAGCAGTACGCCGGTGATGGCGACCATCGTCGTCGCGCTGTGCCGGATCACCGCGCCCAGGCCCATGCCGGCCAGCGCGCAGACCGGTGCAAGCAGGGCGGACGCCACCACCACTCGCCAGGCACCCGGGTAGGACAGCGAGACATCCGCGTTTCGGCCGGACAGGATGGCCTGTGTCGCCGCGAAGGAGGCCGAGGCGATGAACGTTCCGTAGACCGTCATGAGTGCCGTCACGACCGTCACCTTCGCCGCCATCAGCGCACGGCGGGCCGGTACGGCCGCGAATGTCGTACGGATCAGCCCCGTCCCGTACTCGCCGACGATCGTGATCGCGCCGATGCTCGCCGCCGCGAGGACCAGGATCATCGCGGCGCCGAGGGTGAAGGCGTCCCGCAGTGCGAACTCGGCGTGGGCCTCCCTCATCATGTCCGGCATGCGGGGATAGTTGACGTAGTCGGATCGTGCGGCGTTGGCGTTGAATCCGATGATCCCGAGGGCGCTCGCGCCGAGCGCCCAGTAGGTCGAGCGCAGCGACCGGAGCTTGATCCACTCGGCGGCGAGCAGGTCCGTGAAGCGCGCGCCGGGCGCCGCGGTCGTAGCGATCGGCGGCGGTGCCTGGACAGGGTTCGCGGTGGTCGTCATCGACGTACTCCGGTTCATCAGTGGTCTGCGGCCAGGAACTCGGCGCTGTCAGCGGTCAGTTCCATGAAGGCTGCCTCCAACGAGGCGTTCTGAGGGGTCAGTTCGTGAATGGGGAGGCTGTGGTCCAGGGCTAGGTCACCGATGCGTTCCGGGCCGATCCCCGTCACCGTCAGGCCCTGCGCCCCCGATCCGTTCTGCCCGTACGACGTCACCTCGGCGCCGTTCGCGACGAGCACCTTCTCCAGGGCCCCGGGGTCGGAGGTCCGGACGCGCACGGACCTACGGGTGCCACGTGCCGCGAACGTCTTCAGGGGCTCGGCGGCGATCAGTTCACCCCGGCCGATCACCACCAACTCGTCGGCGGTGTACTCCATCTCGGACATGAGGTGGCTGGAGACGAAGACGGTCCGTCCCTCTGAGGCGAGCCGCCGGAACAGTCTGCGTACCCACAACACGCCCTCCGGATCGAGGCCGTTGAGGGGCTCGTCGAACAGCAGCACCGGCGGGTCGCCGAGCAAGGCGGTGGCGATGCCGAGGCGTTGCCGCATGCCCAGCGAGTAGCCGCCGATCCGGCGCCGGGCGGCCGTACCCGCCAGCCCTACCTCCTCCAGGACTTCCTCGACCCGCCCGCGCGGGATGCGGTTGCTGCGTGCGAGGGCCTTCAGATGGGCCTGTGCGCTGCGTCCGCCGTGCACATCGCCCGCGTCGAGGAGCGCGCCGACGTGACGCATGCCGCGCGGATGCTGGCGGAAGGGCTGCCCGCCCACGGTGGCGGTGCCGCCGCTCGGCTCGATCAGACCGAGCAGCATGCGCAGAGTGGTGGTCTTGCCTGCGCCGTTCGGGCCGAGGAAGCCCGTGACATGGCCAGGCCGGACGGTGAAGGACAGACGGTCGACGGCGGTCGTCGTCCCGTAACGCTTCGTCAGTTCTTCAACTTCGATCACCGCAACACCGTCCCGTCCGGGACCGTGTCCAGTCATCCGCCGGTGGCTGACTCTTCAACCCGTCGCATGTCGACCCAGGTTGTACGCCCACAGGCCGATGCCGACCCATGACCCACCCGCTTACGATCGGCTCATGCCCGTCACTCCGCCGCCACCCCTGCTCAAGCGCGTCCCGCCGGGCGCCTGGACGGCGTTCGCCTGGTGTGCGGGCACGGTGTTCACCTACCTCACGCGTGTCCGGATGCCCGGCGAGCAGGAACCCGATCACCTGCCGGCCGCCCAGCTCTACCGGTGGGACGGACTGATGTTCCTGGTCCTGTCCACCGCCTTGGCGCTCACCGCCGCCGCTCTCCTGTCCCGCCGCCCGCTGACGGCCGTAGGCCTGCTTCTGGGGGCCGCAGTCTTCGAAACGAGCACCCTGGGCGTGGCGGAGATTCCGCTGGCCCAGTTCCTGGCCGTGCAGACCGCCGTGTACTTCATCGCCGCCGGCCGCCCCCGCCGTACCGGAGCCGTCGCCCTCACCCTCTCGCTCGCGCTGCTCGTGGTCTATCTCGCCGTGCGGATCTGGGCAGGCTGGGTCGTCGGTACCTCGGCCGAACTGGCCGTCGCCCTCGTGACGTTGATCGCCTGGCTGCTCGGCGATGCGGCCCACCGCAGCCGGGTACACGCCGAACAGCTCGCCGCCCGCACCGCCGAGCAGGCCGTCACCGCCGAACGCCTGCGCATAGCAAGGGAGATGCACGACACAGTCGCCCACAGCATAGGCATCATCGCTCTCCAGGCCGGCGCGGCGGCCCGGGTGGCGGCGACCCGTCCCGAGGCCGCGCGTGAGGCGATGTCGGCGGTCGAGCACGAGGGCCGGGAGACCCTGGCGGGCCTGCGCCGCATGCTGGTCGCGCTGCGGCACACGGACCACCAGGGGGCCGGCCCCGGTCAACAGACGGTGTCGCCGGCCGGGTTGGGGGATGTCGAGCGGCTCGCCGCCGTGACGAGCGCCGCCGGGGTGCGCGTACACCTGCAGTGGGTGGGGGAGAGACGCGAGCTGCCCCCGGACGTCGACCTGTCGGCGTTCCGTATCGTGCAGGAGTCGGTGACCAACGTCGTACGGCATGCCGGTGCCCGGTCCTGTCGGGTCACCCTCGACCAGCGGGCCGTCGACGCCCTCGTCATCGAGGTCACCGACGACGGGCGGGGCCGGGGGAGTGCCACCGACACCGGGTTCGGGCTGACCGGGATGCGGGAGCGAGTCGCCCTGCTGGACGGGGAGTTCGAGGCGGGACCGCGCCCAGAGGGCGGCTTCCGGGTGGCCGCCCGACTGCCGATCCCGCTCACCGTCGCGCTTCAGGCGGCGGGCCGATGACCATCCGGGTACTCCTGGCCGACGACCAGCAGCTCATCCGTACCGCGCTGAGCCTCGTCATCGCCGACCTGCCGGACATCGAGGTGGTGGGCGAGGCCGCCGACGGGGAGGAAGCGGTCGCCCTCGTTGACCAACTCGCCCCGGACGTCGTCGTGATGGACCTGCGCATGCCGGGCGTGGACGGCATCGAGGCGACCCGCCGCATCACCCGGAAGACCGGGACGGAGGGCACCCGGATCGTCGTCCTCACCACCTTCGACGACGACGATCACGTGTACGGGGCGCTGCGCGCGGGCGCGTCCGGGTTCCTGGTCAAGGACATGGCCCTGGACGACATCCTCGCGGCGATCCGGATCGTCGCCGCCGGGGACGCGCTGATCGCCCCCAGCGTGACCCGCCGCCTGATCCAGGACTTCGTGGCCAACCCCCAGCAGTACGTCCAGCAGAAGGAGCAGAAGGACCAAGGGGGGTTGAAGGTCATCACGGACCGGGAACGCGAGGTGCTCACGCTCGTCGGCCGGGGCCTTTCCAACACGGAGATCGCCGCCGAACTGTGCATCAGCGTGGCCACGGCGAAGACGTACATCACCCGCCTCCTCGCCAAGCTGGACGCCCGCGACCGCGTCCAGCTCGTGATCACCGCCTACGAGGCGGGCCTGGTCTTCGCCACCGACCGCAGATAGGCGCCGAGCCGCGCGATCGCCGACGGGTTGCGCGGGCTCTCGACGAGGTCGACGTAGTCGAGGACGAAGACGCGCTTGTGCTTGACGGCGGAGACGTTCTTCAAGGGACCGTACGACAGCAGGAACCTGCGCTTCTGCTCCGCGCTGACGTCCCCGTAGTTGCAGATGACGATGACGTCGGGGTCGCGCTCGACCACCGTCTCCCAGCCCACAGTCGTCCAGGAGTCGTCGAGGTCGTGCATGATGTTGACGCCGCCGGCCTTGCTGATGACCTCCTCGGGAGCCGCGTACCGCCCGGAGGTGAAGGGCGCGTCCGTGCCGCTGTCGTACAGGAACACCTTGGGGCTCTTCGCGGGCGCCTCGGCCTGCACGGCCGCCACCTGCTTCTTGAACCCCGCGATCAGGGTGGCCGCGCGCTGCTCGACGCCGAAGAGCTTTCCGAGGTTCGTGAGGTCGGTGTAGAGGGCGTCCAGCGGCGGCATGATGCCGCGCGAGGTCTTCGTACGGCCGTTGCGGCAGGACTCGGTGAGGATGTACGAGGGGATGCCGAGCTTCTTCAACGCGTCCGGGGTGAAGCCGTTGTCGTCGCGGAAACCGTAGTTCCAGCCGGCGAAGACCCAGTCGCCGCGGGCGTCGAGGACGTTCTCCTTGGTGAGCTGCTGCTTGGACAGCCACTTCACCTTGTCGTAGCCGTCCTTCCAGGGGACGCCGGTCAGATCGCCCTTGTCGTCGGGCATGGCGAACCCCGCCATCCGGTCCTCCAGACCGAGCGCGAACATCAGCTCGGTGATCCCGACGTCGTTCGTGACGACCCGCTCGGGAACCTTGTCGTAGGTCACCTGCCGGCCGCAGTTGGTGAGGGTGACTGCGGACGAGGACGCCTTCGCCGAGGGCTGTTTCTCCACGGTCGCTCCGCATCCGGTGGCGAGGAGGGAGAGGAGGGCGGCTGCCGCAACTGGCTTGCGCATGGGGGTGGTTCCTTACCGGGAGGTCGGGGGCGAGGCGGGAAGCAGATCGAAGAGCAGCTGTACGGCACCCGTCTCCGGATGCCGTACGGGATGGGCGCGCACTCCGAACACCTCGGCCAGCAGCCCGGGTTGGAGCACCTCGTGCGGCGGGCCCGACGCGACGACCCGGCCCCCGGCGATGACGTACAGCAGATCGCAGTGGGCGGCGGCGAGGTTGAGGTCGTGCAGGGCGGCCAGGGCGGTGAGGCCGCTGGCCCGGACCAGGGACAGGACGTCCAACTGGTGGGCGATGTCCAGGTGGTTGGTGGGTTCGTCGAGAACGAGGACGCGTGGCTGCTGGGCCAACGCCCGTGCGATCAGGACGCGTTGCTTCTCGCCGCCGGACAGGGTGAGGAACCCGCGGTCGGCGAGGTGCGTGACGCCGGTGCGTTCCATGGCGGCGGCGCAGATGTCCCGGTCCCCGGACGCCGTACGGCCGAGGTGCGGCAGCCGCCCCATCGCGACCACCTCCGCGACGGTGAAGTCGAACTCGGCGGACGACTCCTGGGGCAGCGCGGCGAGCACCCGGGCGGCGGCCCGGGGTTCCATGCCGTGCACGTCCACCCCGTCCAGCGACACCGCGCCCGCCGACGGCCGCAACGCCCGGTACACGGACCGCAGCAACGTGGACTTCCCACTCCCGTTGGGCCCGACGAGCCCCACGAAGGCCCCGCTGTCCACCCGCATGGTGACGTCCTCGACCAGCCGCACGGCACCCGCGTCGACCGACACGCCGTCCACATCGAGCCGCATGGTTCACCGTCCTCCGAACGCGCGGTGCCCGCGCCGCCCCAGCGGCAGGGCGGCCGCTGTGCCTGTCGAGGCGGTGGGGCTCGGCACGGGGCGTACGGCGCTCGCGTCCACCACTCCGCCGGTCACATCCAGCCGCATCGCGGCGGTGATGGTGTCGTCGACGGTCCGCACGGCACCGCCGTCCACCGCCCCACCCTCCCCATCGAGCCGCACCTCTCACCGCCCCCCGAACGCATAGCCGCCGCGTCGCATCAGCAGCAGGAACGCCGGTACGCCCACCACGGCGGTGATCACGCCGACCGGGAGTTCGGCCGGGGCCAGGAGCAGGCGGGAGAGTACGTCGGCCCACACCAGCAGTACGGCCCCGGCGAGCGGTGCGACCGCCAGCACCCGCCGGTGGTCGGCGCCCACCAGCATCCGTACGACGTGCGGGACCATGAGGCCGACGAAGCCGATGGCTCCGCTGACGGCGACTACCGTGCCGGTCACGGCGGCGGTCACGAGGAACAACTCCCGGCGCAGTCTGCCCGGTTGGACCCCGAGCGCGGCGGCCGTCTCGTCGCCCATGGCGAGCGCGTTGAGCGACTCGGCGCGCCGGGCGAGCCACGCCCACCCGGCGAGAACGGTCACGGTCGCGATCGGCACCTGCGCCCAGGTCGCCCCGCCCAGACTCCCGAGCAGCCACATCATCGCCGACCTGGCCGCCTCACCCCGGGCCGCCCCGAACACCATCACCGTCGTCACGGCCTCGAAGCCGTACGCCAGCGCGGTCCCGGTGAGGATCAGCCGTAGCGGGGTGAGCCCATGGCCGGCGGACCGGGCGACGGAGTACACGAGCACCATGGCTGCGAGCGCCGAGGCGAACGCGGACACCGACAGCGCCCACACCCCGAGCCCGGCGAACGCCCCCAGCAGAATCACGGCGTTGGCCCCCACGGCCGCACCGGACGAGATCCCCAGCACGAACGGATCGGCGAGCGCGTTGCGCACCATCGCCTGTACGGCCACCCCGACGGCCGCGAGTCCGGCCCCGACGACGGCGGCGAGCACCACCCGGGGCAGCCGCAGCTCCCAGACGATGGTGTAGGAGGCGAGGTCGTCGGCGCGGATGCCGCCACCGGTGGCCCCCGCCCACAGGAACCGGAGAACCTGCCCCCAGCCGATCCCGGACGCCCCGAGCCCAACCCCGCACAGCAGGGACAGGAACAGGAGCACGACCAGCCCAACAACCAGCGGCACGACGGGTATTCGGCGCACGATCGAACGGTCCTTCGCCTCGGCTCGCAGTCCGCGGCGAGCGATCACATGGGCACGCGCACCTCGGGTGATCGGGCTCGCACGCCGAAGTCCGGGCCGGACAGCGGGCGTACATACCGTTGCGGGTCAGCGCCGGATTCTCACCGGACTTCCCCCAGGGGACGCGTTCGCGAGCGTAGCAAACGCGTCGGACCGGTCATTTCGGGGCCGTCGGTTGCGGACGGCCGGAAAATTTTGGGTGACCGGACGGTGTGGGCCACAACCGTTCGGGAGAGGCGACCGTCTCTGATGAGCGTGAGCCTGGGCCCGAACGTGAGTATGAACGTGAAGACGACGACAACGGCGACGCCGACAACGCAAGCGACGCCGGCCGAAGGACAAGCCGGGCTGCGACTCGACATGCAGGGCCTGCGTGCCGTCGCCGTGTCGCTGGTCGTCCTCGGCCACGCCGGCGTGGCCGGATTCGGCGGCGGCTATGTCGGTGTCGACGTCTTCTTCGTCATCTCGGGATTCCTCATCACCTCCCTGCTGGTAAGGGAGTTGAGCGCGAGGAGCGGGCTGTCGATCCGCAGGTTCTACGCCCGCCGGGCACTGCGTCTCCTCCCCGCCTCGACCCTCGTCGTCGTGGCCACCCTCGCCGGTTCCTGGCTGTTCCTGTCGAGGGTCCGCTTCGAGGAGTACGCCGGAGACGCGCTCAGCAGCGCCTTCTACGCGGTGAACCTGCGCCTCGCGGCGAGCGGCACCGACTATCTGGCCGAGGGGAGCCCGCCGTCCCCGTTCCAGCACTTCTGGTCGCTGGCGGTGGAGGAGCAGTTCTACCTGCTCTGGCCGCTGCTCCTCATACTCAGCTGGCGGCTGGCGCGCCGACGGCGAGCACTGGTGGTGGCGGTACCGCTCGCGGTGCTCTGCCTGCTGTCGTTCGGGCTGAGCGTCGCCGTGACGGAGTACTCACCGTCCTGGGCGTACTTCGGCTCGCACACCCGGTTCTGGGAACTGGGCGCCGGCGCCCTGCTGGCCCTCTCCGCCGACCGGCTGCGCACGCTGCCCGCCAGGCTGACGGCACCCATGACCTGGACCGGCCTCGCCTGCATCCTCGCGTCGGCGACCCTCTACGGCAAGGACACCCCGTTCCCCGGATATCACGTGCTCCTGCCGGTGCTCGGCGCGGTCCTCGTCCTGGCCGGCGGCTGCGCGCCCTCCCGCTACGGCGTCCAACTGCTCCTCGCCAGAAGGCCGTTGGTCCGGCTCGGCGGACTGTCGTACGGCTGGTATCTGTGGCACTGGCCGCTGCTGCTCATAGGCCCGGCGGCGCTGGGCCGGCTCCCCGGAACGTCCGACGTCCGACTGTCGCTGCTGCTCTGCGCGATCGCCCTGGGCCTGTCCTGGGTGACCCTGCGCCTGGTGGAGAACCCGGTCCGTTTCCACTCGGCGTTCCGTGGCCGCCCGGGGCGTGCGCTGCGGCTCGGGGCGGCTCTGTCGGCGGGCGCGGCACTGATCGCCGTAACGGCGGCCGCGTTTCCGCCCGCGATCGACTCGGGCACCACCTCGCCCTCGCTGCGGCAGGCGCTGGCCACCGCGCCGGACCCCCAACTCCGGCTGCGTGAGCTGCTGGAGACATCGGCGACCAGTCTGCCCAGCAACCTCGCCCCGCCCCTCACCGACATCAAGTCGGTGCGGTCGGCGGTCTACCGGGACGGCTGCCATGTGGCGTACGGCAGTACGAGCGTCCCGCCCTGCGAGTACGGGGACCCGGCCTCCGGCAAGGTCGTCGTCCTCTTCGGCGACTCCCACGCGGCCCAGTGGTTCCCGGCGCTCAACCGCCTTGCCAAGGAGCGGGGTTGGAAGCTGGTGTCGCTGACGAAGGCGTCGTGCAAGGCGGCGAAGGTGACCCTGCGGCGCTTCGGCGGGCCGTACGCGGCGTGCGACACCTGGCGCTCCCGGGCGATCGCGAGAATCGTGTCGCTGCGTCCGGCGCTGGTGATCGTCTCGTCCTCGGACGCGGGCGATCCGCTGTATCCGGGGCCCGACCCCGTCAAGCAGTGGACGGACGGGTTCCGTGCGACGTACGACGCGGTGGGGGCGTCGGGGGCGAGGGTGGTCGCGTTGCTGGACACGCCATGGCCGCGGGTGGACGCGGTCGACTGCGCCGCGATGTTCTCGCTTCGGCTGGATCGGTGTGCGGCGCGGTTGCCGGGGGCGATTCGGGATGCGTCCCGGCGGGGGGCGGTGGTTGAGGCGGCGGGGGAGTCGGGGGCGGTGGTGGTCGATCCTGCGCCGTGGGTGTGTACGGCGGGGGGTGACTGTCCTGTGTTGGTGGGTAATACGGTCGTCTATCGGGACGACAGCCATGTGTCGGAGGGGTTCGCGGAGGCGGTGGCGCCGGTGCTGGGGGAGAGGCTGGGTTTCTCGCCCCCGCCGCCCCTACCCGTCCCATCCCTGGGGGCTGCCGCCCCCAGACCCCCGCTTCGGCCCTGAAGGGGCCTCGTCCTCAAACGCCGGACGGGCTGAACTACTCAGCCCCTCCGGCGTTTGAGGAGCGGGGGTTCGGGGGCAGCGCCCCCGAGACGGATGGGACGGGTAGGGGCGGCGGGGGCGAGGAAAAGCTACGGCGCGTCGAAGTAGTGGCCCGCCTCAAGGTCCGCCAGCAGGCCCATTTCCCCGGGCTGCCAACCGAACCGCTCCCTCGTCACCGCACTGGACGCCGGAACATCAAGAGCGAAGAAGTTCCCCAGCCACCCGAAGTGGTCGTTCACATCCTCACCCCGCACCGAAACCACCGGCACCCCAAGCCCCCGCCCGATGGCCTCGGCGATCTCCCGCGCCGAAACCCCCTCCTCGTCGACCGCGTGCAGCCGAACACCCGCCGGCGCCGGATCCGACTCCAGCGCCAGCCGGAACAGCCGGGCGACATCGAAGCGGTGGGTGGCGGCCCAGCGGTTGGCACCGTCCCCCGGGTACGCCGAGACACCCTTGGCGCGCGCGATGTCGATGAGGCGAGGTACGAAACCGTGGTCCCCCTCACCGTGCACCGACGGCGGCAGCCGCACCGCCGACGCCCGCACCCCGCGCTCCGCGAGCCGCATCACCGCGGTCTCGGAGGCGAGCCGGGACATATTGGCCCCCTTGCCGTTGCCCGGGTTGTCCTCGGTCGCCACCTCGCCGGGGGAGAAGGCGGTGCCGGAGCACATGAGGAGAGGGCGGTCGGAGCCCACCAGCACCTCGCCCAGTGTCTCCACGGCCCGCAGGTCGGTCCGGGCGGCCTCCTCGAGGTCGCGGAAGTCATGGACGTACGCGGTGTGGATCACGGCCTCCGAGGCCGCCGCTCCCGCCCGCAGACTGTCGAGGTCGTCCAGGTTGCCCCGGTGGACCTCTGCGCCGGTCTCCTTCAGCGAGACGGCGGCCTCGTCCGAGCGGACCATCCCGACCACCTCGTGACCCGCGCCCAGCAACTCCCGTACGACGGCGGACCCGACGAACCCGCTCGCCCCAGTGACGAACACACGCATGTTGAACTCCCCTGAAAAATCGGCCTGTTGACAACAGTTGATGTCGGCCGGTGTGCTTCCAGCGTGCGTGCGGGGTCCGGTCGGCGTCCAAGACCTGTTCCGGAACGAGCAATGCGTATCAGGCATCACAGCAGCTCAGGATGTCTGTGCGGGGTCAGCTCCCTCAACTGCCTGATTACGATGGAGATATGAGCCAGAGCCCCGATCTCGATCTGCGGCTGGTGCGGTACTTCACGGTGGTCGCCGAGCAACTGCACTTCGGCCGTGCCGCCGAGATTCTGCGTATCGCCCAGCCGTCGCTGAGCCGTCAAATCCGGCGTCTGGAGCAGGAGTTGGGTGCCTGTTTGCTGGACCGCACGCCGCAGGGGAGTCGTCTCACGGAGGCGGGTGAGGTCTTCCTGCCGCACGCCAGGGCGCTGCTGCGTACGGCGGCCCGGGCTGCGTCCCAGGCCCGCGCCGCCGCTGAGCCCAGCCGTCTCGTCGTCGGCTACACGTCGAACCTGATCGTCACTCCGGCCGTACGGGAGCTGCGGCGCCGGCACCCGGATGCCGACGTACGAGCCCTGCACCTGGACTGGAACGAACCCCGCACCGCGCTGCTGGACCACAGGGTCGACGCTGTGATCGCCCGACTCCCGCTCGCCGCCGCCGAGTTGGAGGTTACGGTCCTCTACGAGGAACCCCGGGTCCTGGTCGTCCCCCTCGATCACCGTCTCGTCGGCAAGGAGTCTGTCACCCTCGACGACATCGCCGACGAGCCGTTGCCCAGGGTGCGGGACGACGCGGCCTGGAACGCCTTCTGGCGTATCGATCCGCGTCCGGACGGCAGCCGGGCACCGGAGGGGCCGTTCGTCGGGGCGCTGGAGGACAAGTTCGAGCTCATCGCCGCCGGGCAGGCGGTGGCCATCGTCCCCGGCGGGCTCGGGTTGGACCGGATGCGCCCCGACCTCACCACGGTCCCCCTGGACGGCATCGACCCGAGCCATGTCGTACTCGCCACCCGGGCGGACGACCGCAGCCGTCTCCTCGCCTCTTTCCGGAAGGTGGCGAGGGCCCTGCTGACGGGCGGCGCTTCCTGAACTCGGCCCTCTGGACTCAGCCCGTCGGCCACCCCGGGACAGTCGGCAGTACCTGCTCGGCGACGCGGAGAAGCGCTGCGTCGTCGGGGCGCAGATCGTCCTGGCGCCAGATGGAGATCTCGTACGTACCGCCGCCGTCCTCGGGGTCCTTGGCGACCAGGAGGTTGCGGGAGATACCGCCGGGGCCGGTGGAGCCCTTTCCGTCCTTGAAGACGAAACCGAGGGTCCGGCCCGAGTAGAGGAACGCCGAGTGGCCCAGGACCGTTTTCCGCTCTCCCGACACGGACAGGAACTCGGAGTCGGTTATGTCGGCGACCGAGATGTCCTCTGCCTCCGTGAGCTTCAACGAGTAGCCCTCGAGTTGGACGGTGGCCTCAGGGTCGGTCGACATGACGTCGAGCTTGTCGCTGGACGTGGCTTCGTGGCTGTAGGCGCCCAACGCACGGTCGTCGGGCGTGCCGAGGAGCGTCGGCAGGTCCGGGCGGTTCAGCGCCTCGCACAGCTGTACACCGGAGACGGGCTTGGACAGGGGCACGTCGTCGTCCGAGCGTGAACACGAGGCGGGTGGGCTGTCCTTGGGATCGGGCTGGTTCTTCGCGATCACCCAGAAACCCACCGCGAGGCATGCGACCACTATCAGCGCCGATACGACCTGGGCGCCCTCGCTCATGCCCTTCGCGGATTTGGCCGGTTCAGTTGTACCGGCCGGTTCAGTCGGCTCGGCCGATCTGGGTACGTCGATGTCGTTGGTCATGTCCCCCACCCTGGATGCCCCCACCCCACGCGTTCGCGCCAGATGCGGCGCGCCGGGGGAGCCTAACCGCGCCGTCTCTGCTTTTGGAAGCTCCGGAACTGCCCGGCCGCGGGCCTCAGTTGGCAAGGCGGCGGCTGAAAAGTGCTCCCAGCAGGACGGATCTTCGCTCGGGCATGGTCAATTCAAGCCGTAGTTTTGGCATTCGCATGACAAAGCAAGGCACGCAGTGCCACTCTGCTGCTCAAGTTCACCATTCCTTCACACCCGCACCATGCGGGGCACACACCCCCACTCACCCCCACTCACCCCCCACCTCCTCGCACCCGCCTGCCGTGCAGCGCTCCGGACCGGCCGCATCCCGTCGGTCCGCCCCCTCGTCGGTCCCCACCAGGGGCCGGCCGTCGCACAGAAGGAGAACCCGTTGCCCCGGCGACACAACCCCACCCTCCGGCGCAGAGGCGCCACCGCCCTCGCGCTGACGACCATCGGGACCCTGCTCGCCCTCGGAGCCCCCAACGGCACCGCGAGCGCGGCCCCGGCAGACCCGGGCCCGGCCAGGATCACCGCCGAGCCTCGCGCGGGAGCCGCCTCGGTGCCCCTGTCGGCGACCCGCCGCGCCTCACTGATCAAGAGCGCGCAGACCGTGGCCGACACCACGGCCCGTCAACTCGCCCTCGGCGCGCGGGAGAAGCTCGTCGTCAAGGACGTCGTCCAGGACGCGGACGGCACCACCCACACCCGCTACGAACGCACCTACGCCGGACTGCCCGTCCTCGGCGGCGACATGGTCGTCCACCTCAAGAGCAACCGCACCACGGTCTCCAAGGCGAGTGGCGCGACCCTCGCGCTGCCGTCCCTCACCCCGAAGCTCTCCGCGGCCGGCGCCACCGGCAAGGCGCTCGCGGCGGCGAAGGGCGCCGACGTCACCGGCACCGAGACCGAACACGCGCCCCGCCTCGTCGTCTGGGCCGGCGCCGCCAAGCCCGTCCTGGCCTGGGAGACGGTGGTCGAGGGCGTCCAGCCCGACGGCACGCCCAGCGAGCTCCAGGTGGTCACCGACGCGAGCACGGGCAAGCAGATCCTCGCCGCCGAGAAGGTGCACACCGGCGAGGGCACCGGCCAGTACGTCGGCACGGTTCCCCTCGGCACCACCCTCTCCGGATCGACGTACCAGCTCACCGACGGCGCCCGGGCCGGCCACAAGACGTACGACCTGAACCAGGGCTCCTCGGGCACCGGCACCCTCTTTACAGACGACAACGATGTCTGGGGCAACGGTCTGCCGTCCAACCGCCAGACCGCCGGTGTCGACGTGGCCTTCGGTGCCGCGGCCACCTGGGACTACTACAAGGACGTTTACGGCCGCAACGGCATCCGCAACGACGGTGTCGCCGCGTACAGCCGGGCCCACTACGGGAGCAACTACGTCAACGCCTTCTGGCAGGACAGCTGCTTCTGCATGACCTACGGCGACGGCTCGGGCAACACGCACCCGCTGACCTCCCTCGACGTGGCCGCCCACGAGATGAGCCACGGCGTCACCGCCGCCACCGCCAACCTGACCTACTCGGGCGAGTCCGGCGGGCTCAACGAGGCGACCTCCGACATCTTCGCCGCGGCCGTCGAGTTCCACTCGAACCTCGCCGCCGACCCCGGTGACTACCTCGTCGGCGAGAAGATCGACATCAACGGCAACGGCACTCCGCTGCGTTACATGGACAAGCCCTCCAAGGACGGTGCCTCCCGCGACAGTTGGAGTTCCACGCTGGGCGGCATCGACGTCCACTACTCCTCGGGCCCGGCGAACCACTTCTTCTACCTGCTCTCCGAGGGCAGCGGCGCCAAGACCGTCAACGGCGTCGCCTACGACAGCCCGACCTCCGACGGTCAGGCCGTCACCGGCATCGGCATCGACAACGCAGCGGCCATCTGGTACCGGGCGCTGACGACGTACATGACCTCGTCGACCAACTACGCGGGCGCCCGCACCGCCACCCTCCAGGCCGCGGGTGACCTGTTCGGCGCCTACAGCCCCACCTACCTCGCCGTCGCCGACGCCTGGGCCGCCATCAACGTCGGCAGCCGGATAGCGCTCGGCGTCAACGTCGCCCCGATCGCCGACCAGACCAGCGGCGTCGGCCAGGCGGTCAGCCTCCAGGTGGACGCGTACACCACCAACTCCGGTTCGGAGCTGACGTACGAGGCCACCGGCCTGCCCGACGGCCTGACCATCAGCCCGAGCGGCCTGATCTCCGGAACGCCGACCACTGTCGGCGCCGGCGATGTCGCCGTCACGGTCACCGACAGCACGGGGGCGTCCGTCACGGACACCTTCACCTGGCGGATCGCGTACATCTACGCCACCACGACCCGGGTCGACATCCCCGACAACGGTGCGGCTGTGGAGTCCCCGATCACCATCGAGGGCCGCGACGGCAACGCCTCGGCCACGACCTCGGTCTACGTCAACATCGTCCACACGTACCGCGGTGACCTGACCGTCGACCTGGTCGGCCCCAACGGCACGGTCTACTCACTCCTCAACCGCACCGGCGGCTCCGCCGACAACGTGGACCAGACGTTCACGATCAACGCGTCGGCCCAGCCCATCAACGGCACGTGGAAGCTGCGCGTGCAGGACAGGGCGTCGATCGACGTCGGCTACGTCCAGCGCTGGCAGCTCACTCCCTGACAGCTAGGGGCGGACGCCTGAGCCGATGAACTCGGCCCAGGCGAGGGCCCCGATGAGCAACACGGGCCCGTCCGAGACCTTGCTGTCCCGGACGGGCACGATGCCGGGGACTCCGTCGGCTACTTCGACGCAGTTTCCGCCTTCGCCGTTGCTGTACGTGCTCTTGCGCCAGCGGGCGGCGCCGATGAAGTCGTACCCAACCTCGACGCAGCTGCCGCCGTTGCCGTCGCTGTAGGTGCTTTTGCGCCAGCGTGCGTTGCTCAACTCGTACTCGCGCATCGTCTGTGATCCTCCGCCGCCGATTCGATCAGGGCCAGGGACGCCTCCGGCGACAGCGCGGCGGCCCTGATCAGATCGTATGACGCTTGCGCGCGCTTCACCACAGCCGGATCGTCCAGCAGGTTGCCCGAATACACGGCTTCTGTATAGGCGGTTGGGGGCGCGTCGTCGAACTCCATGAGCGTCACCATGCCGTTGAGGGCGTAGGCACCGGCTGCGTACGGCAGCACCTGGACCAGGATCTTTCGCTCACGCATGAGCCCTGCGATGTGCTCCAACTGCTCGGCCATCACGGCATGGCCGCCGACCGGAATCCGCAGCGAGTTCTCGTGCAGGACCGCCCAATACTCGGGCCGTGTAGCGTCCTTGAGGATCTTCGCGCGGTCCAGTCGGCCGGACACCTTCTCCTCGATGTACTCGTCCGCCGCGAGGGGGTTCATCGCGATCGTCACCGCGCGTGCGTACGCCGCCGTCTGCAACAGCCCTGGCACCAGCGCGGGCGCGAACTCACAGATCTTCGTCGCCAGCGACTCGAGTTCGGCCGCCTTCGCGAAGTAATCCGCGTATCGCTTGTCGTCGATGAGCTTGCGCCACGTGCGCTCGAAAATACCGTCGGTTTGCAGGACGTCGTCCAGCCGCATGGCCACATCCAACTGCGGCTTACGAATCGCCTGCTCGAACTGCCCGATGTAGCCCCCGGAGACGAAGACCATCGCCCCCAACTCGACCTGAGTTAACCCCGCTTCCTCCCTCCGCCGCTTCAACTCCGCGCCGAAGAACTCCCAAGCCGCCTGTCGCTGTGAACCATTGGCCATAACCGGACCGAACCCCCTTCGACTGCACCACCGTTGCTGCGCCCAGAGCCTTCCGAGTGTAGGCACAACGCGTCATCGTAGAAGTGCGAAGAGTGAAACTCGATAAGTCAGGGGAGCACGGTGACTGCACGACAGACGGCACACTCGGCGGGCTGCGTCGAAGAGGCGGAGGAAATTGTGAAGGAATTGCGGACGGCGTTGAAAAACGCCGGGATTACCTTGCCGTCGCTTCGATTGGACGCGGCGAGTGTCGCCCGGGAGGCGCCCCGTCCGCTCATCGAATTGGGACGCTGCAACGTCGAGACGGCGGCCCGGATCGCGGCGGCGCTGCGATGAACGACGTGAGGCCGGCGAAGTCGGGAAGGGCGGGGCGGCCGGACGTGGGGACGTACGTCATGGACGCGCGCACCGGAAAGGTCGGCATCGTCATGGGGCACGAGGGGTGCTACGTCCAGCTCAGATCGTACGGCGGCGGCCGGGAGTGGGACGCGGCCCCGGAGGCCCTCCGCCCCGCCACCCCGGCGGAACGCCTCAGCGCGGCGACGGCGTACGCGAACGCGCGCAGCCGCGGTGAGGTTCCTTGAGGAGGCTTGACGGGGTGGGATCAGTTCAACGAGTTGACCTCGGCACCCTTGCCTGCCCGACCCAGGTGGTCCAGGAGGTGCTGAATGTCCCTGGGGTCCGAGGTGACGATCAAGGCGGACGTGTCTGCGGCCAATACGGCGACGGCACCGTCGACCGGGTCCGACGTGCCGGCCCGCCCAAGCAGTTCTCCAACCCTCCGGGCCAGAGCGTGATTCAGGTCCTGGACATCGCATCCATTGAGGACGCGGGCGACCTGGGCCTGGCGGGCGCCGTCCCGCCACACCTGGGCCACGACCGGTGCGGGCGCCAACGGCACGCCTCCAGCGATGAGGTACGAGCGATGGGCTCGCCAGAAGGTGGGGTCGTTTCGTTCGGCGGCGATCAGGGCTCCGGCGTCGTACACCACGGACTTCAGGATGCTCACGCGACACCTCGTGACTGCTCGCCCGGTGAGACCGGGTGGGTGACACGCTCCATGAAGTCGTCCACCCACGCCTGCTGCTCCGGGGTCGGCGGAGGAACGTGAGCCATGGCCTCCTCCGCTGCGGCGAGACCAGCCTCGATCTTCGCCGCGCGTTCTGCCGCGCGCGACAGCCAGGCGGAAACGCTCAGCCCGTCGCGTTCGGCGGCAGATCTGACGGCTTCGAGTGTCTCGCTGGGGATGGTGATGGTGACGCGTTCAAGGCTCATACCGAAAGTCTTACTGGTCGTCGGGGTCCAGCACCAGCTGAAGCCGCCTCGTTCACTGGTAAGAAGTACGGCCCCGTCCGAGGCTGCCGTTCCGTACGCGACAATGACCCCATGAGCCTGTTCCGTGACGACGGTGTCGTGCTGCGTACCCAGAAGCTGGGTGAGGCCGACCGGATCATCACGCTGCTCACGCGCGGTCACGGGCGGGTACGGGCCGTGGCCCGAGGGGTGCGGCGGACCAAGTCGAAGTTCGGGGCCCGGCTCGAACCGTTCTCCCACGTCGACGTGCAGTTCTTCTCGCGGGGGAGCGACCTGGTCGGCCGCGGTCTCCCCCTCTGCACGCAGAGCGAGACCATCGCTCCGTACGGTGGCGGGATCGTCACCGACTACGCCCGGTACACCGCCGGGACGGCCATGCTGGAGACGGCGGAACGCTTCACCGACCACGAGGGGGAGCCCGCCGTACAGCAGTACCTGCTGCTCGTCGGCGCCCTGCGCACCCTCGCCCGCGCCGAGCACGAGCCCCACCTCATCCTCGACGCGTTCCTCCTGCGTTCCCTCGCCGTCAACGGGTACGCGCCCTCCTTCGGCGACTGCGCGAAGTGCGGCATGGCCGGGCCGAACCGCTTCTTCTCGGTGGCCGCCGGAGGCTCCGTCTGCGCCGACTGCCGGGTGGCCGGGAGCGTCGTACCCTCTCCCCAGGCCCTCGAACTGCTCGGCGCGCTACTGACGGGCGACTGGGCGACGGCGGACGCGTGTGAGCCGCGTCACGTCAGGGAGGGGAGCGGACTGGTGTCCGCCTACCTGCACTGGCACCTGGAGCGCGGCCTGCGCTCCCTGCGCTACGTAGAGAAGCAGTAAATCGAGAACAGAGCAGTACCAAGCTCCGTAAGTAAGCAGAGAGACGAGAGACTCATGGCCGTACGCGGGATCCTGGGGCGCCAGCGCCGCGAGTACAAGACGCCGGAACCGCACCCCTCCGGCGCCACCGCGCCGAAGCTCCCCGGCGAGCTCGTACCGAACCATGTGGCGTGTGTCATGGACGGCAACGGGCGGTGGGCCAAGGAGCGCGGGCTGCCGCGTACGGAAGGGCACAAGGTCGGCGAGGGTGTCGTCCTCGACGTCCTCAAGGGGTGCCTTGAACTCGGCGTCAAGAATCTCTCCCTCTACGCCTTCTCCACCGAGAACTGGAAGCGGTCCCCGGAAGAGGTCCGCTTCCTCATGAACTTCAACCGTGACGTCATCCGGCGCCGGCGCGACGAGATGGACGAACTCGGTATCCGCATTCGGTGGGTCGGGCGCATGCCCAAGATGTGGAAGTCCGTCGTACAGGAACTCCAGGTCGCCCAGGAGCAGACCAAGAAGAACGACGCCATGACGCTCTACTTCTGCGTCAATTACGGCGGTCGCGCCGAACTCGCCGACGCGGCCAAGGCGATGGCGCAGGATGTCGCCGCCGGAAAGCTCGACCCCGCCAAGGTGTCCGAGAAGACCATTCAGAAGTACCTCTACTACCCGGACATGCCGGACGTCGACCTTTTCCTTCGCCCCAGCGGAGAACAGCGCACCTCCAACTACCTGATCTGGCAGTCGAGTTACGCGGAGATGGTGTTCCAGGACGTCCTCTGGCCGGACTTCGACCGCCGCGACCTGTGGCGCGCCTGCGTCGAATTCGCCTCCCGCGACCGCCGGTTCGGCGGGGCGGTCCCGAATGAGCAACTCCTGGAAATGCAGCGGGACATGAAGGGCAACGTGCAGGGCTGAACGCGGATACCCGGCGCGCAGGCACAACCCCAGCGGCACCCGGCGCCGAGGAAGGCGCCGGGTGCCGCTGTCGTGCCCGTGGGGGGAAGGTATCGGTGATCAGCTGGTCGTGACCGCCGTGTCGTCGATCACGAAGCTCGTCTGGAGCGAGGAGTCCTCGACGCCCGTGAACTTCAGCGCGACCGTCGTGCCGGCGTAGGCCGACAGGCTCAGCGACTTCGCCACGTAGCCGCTTGCCGCGTTCAGGTTGGAGTAGGTGGCCAGAGTGGTCGAACCGGCAGTGACCGTCAGCTTGTCGTACTGCGTGCTGGTGGAGGTCTCGGCCGTGTCGATGTGGATGTAGAACGTGAGCTTCGTGCCCGTGCAGCCCGCTGGGATCGTCACCGACTGGGACAGCGTGTCGGTGTGGGTGGAGCCGTAGCCGTCGAGCCAGGCCTTGTAGGAGCCGGTGCGGGCCGCCTGGCTGCTGGAGTTGGTGATGACGCCGCTGGAGCCGGTCCAGGTGGTGTTGCCGGACTCGAAGCCCGCGTTGCCCAGCAGCTGTGCCGAGGTGCAGGAGCCGCCGCCGGTCGCGCTGACCGTCCAGGTGAAGGACGCCGTACCGGTGGCGCCCGTGCTGTCGGTCACCGTGACCGTCGAGCTGTAGGTGCCCGCGGTGGTCGGGGTGCCGGTGACGGCGCCGGTGGAGCTGTTGATCGACAGGCCCGTCGGCAGACCGCTCGCCGAGTAGGTCAGCGCGCCGCTGTTGGTGCTGCTCGCCGTGATCGCCAGGCTCACCGCCGTACCGACCGTCGACGACTGGCTGCCCGGGTTGGTGACCGTCACGCCGTTGGACGGGACGGTGATGTGGGCGCCGACGTTGATGCCCGCGAAGGCGTTGCCGACCCCGGCGTACTGGGTCGAGTTGGTGCCGTACAGCGACGCGGCTGCGTTCAGCGCGGCCGTGCGGGCCTGGGCGTACGTGGTGCTGGACGTCATGTACGTCGTCAGCGCCTTGTACCAGATCTGCAGCGCGGCGGCCCGGCCGATCCCGGCGACGGCGACACCGTCGGAGGTCGGGCTGTTGTACGTGACACCGTTGATGGTCTTGGTGCCGCTGCCTTCCGACAGCAGGTAGAACATGTGGTTCGCCGGGCCCGAGGAGTAGTGCACGTCCAGGTTGCCGACGCCCGAGTACCAACTGTCCGCCGAGCCACCGTCCTTGCTCGGCTTGTCCATGTAACGCAGCGGCGTGCCGTCGCCGTTGATGTCGATCTTCTCGCCGATGAGGTAGTCACCGACGTCGGAGGCGTTGTTGGCGTAGAACTCGACTCCCGTGCCGAAGATGTCGGAGGTCGCCTCGTTCAACCCGCCTGATTCACCGCTGTAGTTGAGGCCGGCCGTGTTGGAGGTGACACCGTGCGTCATCTCATGCCCGGCCACGTCCAGCGAGGTCAGCGCGTGCGTACTGCCCGAGCCGTCGCCGTACGTCATGCAGAAGCAGTCGTCGTCCCAGAAGGCGTTCACGTACGCCGTGCTGTAGTGCACGCGCGAGTAGGCGGCCACCCCGTCGTTCTTGATGCCGCTGCGCCCGAAGGTGTTCTTGTAGAAGTCCCACGTCACCTGGGCGCCGTAGTGCGCGTCGACCCCGGCGGTCTGCGTGTTGGACCCGGCCCCGGTGCCCCAGGTGTCGTCGGCGTCCGTCATCAGGGTGCCGGTGCCCGACGTGCCGTTGTTGAGGCTGTACGTCTTGTGGGTGCCGCGTGTCGTGTCGTTCAGCTGGTACGTCGAACCGGACAGCGTGGTCCCGATGGTCACCGTGCCGCTGTACTGGCTGTTGCCCGTACCGGTCTTGATGGCCTGGAACTCGTACAGCTTCGCGCCGGTCAGCGCGTCCGTGATGACATGCAGCTGGCTCGGCGTGCCGTCGTCCTGGAGACCGCCGACCACCGTTTCCCAGGCCAGCTTCGGCGTACCGTTGCCGGCCCAGATCACCTTGCGCGGGGCCTTGTCGGTGGTGGCCTTCTCCGCGTCCAGCGCCTTCGCCGCGCCGAGCGCCTTCGACTCGGCCGCCGACTTGGCGAACGTGGGGGTCGTGGACGCGACCGAGATCGCGCGCCGCGTGTTGAACGTGCTGCTCACCGTCCCCGACGCCTTGGAGGCGGGCGGGGTGTGCACGACGAGGTCGCCGCCGAGGACGGGCAGACCGGCGTACGTCCGCTCGTAGCGGGTGTGGAGGGTGCCGTCGGCGTCCTTGCTGACGTCCTTGACGACGAGCTTCTCCTTGGCGCCGAGACCCAGGGTCCCGGCGGTCTGCGTCGTCCGCTGCGCCGCGCTCCTGATCAACTCCGTGCGCTGGGCCGGGGTCAGCTTCACCTGGACGGCGCCCGCGCGCAGCGGGCTGGGGGCCGGGGGAGCGGGCTTGGCGGCGGCCGGGACCGTCTGGACGCCGACGGCCAGAAGGGTCGCACTGGCGAGCAGGGCGCCCGCGGCGGTGGCGGTGGCCTTGCGGGAGCGGCCGGATCCGAGGGGGGTGCTGGATCTGTGGGGGGTGGTGGACTGTCGTCTCACTCGTGACTCCTCCTGCGACGGCCGCGCCTTCAACGGCCGGAAACAGAACCGGGCGGACGGGGGTGTGCTGCCCGGGGTGAGCTGAGCGGGTGCGCGATGTGCGTGAGGTACGTGATCTGCGCGATGTGCACGAGACGTGGGGGATGGCTGCCGGAAGAGTGGCAGCTTTGAGGCGTCCATGTCAGCAATAAATAAGAGGTCGAGGGTTATCCCTCTGCGCGGTCAAGGGCCCTCAGTCCCTGCTGCGGGGCAGCAGCAGGGGAGTCGCGAGGATCAGGACGCCCGCCGCCCCGACAGCGGTCAGGGGCGTGGTGAGCGCGGCCAGCAGCCCCCACAGCGCGGTCAGCGCCGCGACGGTCAGCTTGCTGGACACCGACCAGGCGGAGAGCGTACGGGCGACCCGGTCCGCCGGGGTGTGCTGGAGCCGGTAGGTGGCGTACACCGGGTTGAACACCCCCATGCTCAGGATCAGCCCGAACTGCACGACCATCACGAGGACGAGCCCCGTCGTACCGCCGTGCAGGAACACCATGCCGATCGGCCAGCACACCCGGAGCGTCCCGAAGGTGAGCATGATCCTGCGCTGCCCGTACCGCGCCACCAGCGGCCGGGACAGCCGCGAGCCGATGAGACCGCCGGTGCAGGGCACGGCGAAGGCGAGGGCGTACTGCCAGGGCGCGAACCCGAACCGACCGAGCATGAGAACGGCGACGAGCGGAGCCGTCGCCATGATCAGCCCGCTGACCAGCACGGTGTTGAGAAACAGGGGCCGCAGCACCGGATCGACCAGAATGAACCGCCACCCCTCGACCAGATCCCCGGCCCGGACCCGCGCCCGCCGCTCACCTTCGGGGCGAGACCGCCGGCCCTCCTCCGGCCGCCCTCCGATCGCCCGGATACCGGCCGCCGACAGCAGAAAGCTCACCGCGTTCGCGACCACCGTGGTCACCGGCCCGAGCAGCCCGACGGCGGCCCCGCCGAGCGGCGGCCCGAGCACACTCGCCGTCCACATGGTGGACTCGAACCGCCCATTGGCGACGAGGAGTTGAGAAGGCGGCAACAGAGCCTTCAGATACGACCCGCTGGCCGCGGTGAAGGTGATGTCGGCGGCGGCGACCACGATCGCCACCACCACGAGCTGCGCGAAGGTGAGCACGTCGAACGCGTACGCGGCGGGAACGCTGAGCAGCACCCCGCACCGCACGAGATCCATCGCGACCATGACCGGCCGCTTGCGCCGAAACTCCACCCAGGGCCCGAGCGGCACGGCCACCACGGCCCCGACAGCCAGCCCGGCAGCGGCCAGCAACGAGACCTGGGCGGGCCCCACATGCAACACAAGAACAGCGATCAACGGAAACGAGTCGAACGCCAACCATGTCCCGGCGAGACTGGTGGCGTAAGCCCCCCACAACCACCGAAAAGGCGTCCCAAGGGACTCGGTGCTCAACCGCTCATCTGTTTCCCCGACATGACCCACCGCGAGAACCTATCGGACGCGGACCGGAGCGCCCCTATAGGGGCGCGGGGAACTGCGCGACAAGCCCCAACGCACCCGCAGAAAACACTGAACGGAACCTACTCCTGCCCAACCGCAGAGCACTCCGCACAGGTCCCGAAAATCTCCACCGTATGAGCCACGTTCACAAACCCATGCTCCAAAGCGATCCCCTCAGCCCACTTCTCCACCGCGGGCCCCTCCACCTCCACAGCCTTGCCGCACACCCGGCAGACAAGATGATGGTGATGGTCACCGGTCGAGCAGCGCCGGTACACCGACTCCCCGTCCGACGTCCGCAGGACATCCACCTCACCGGCGTCCGCCAGGGACTGCAGTGTGCGGTAGACGGTCGTCAGGCCGACCGAGTCGCCCTTGTGCTTGAGCATGTCGTGGAGTTCCTGGGCACTGCGGAACTCGTCGACCTGGTCCAGCGCCGCCGCCACAGCGGCACGCTGGCGGGTGGATCGTCCCTTGACGGGCGGGCCGGCCGTCGTCACCGTTGTCTCCTCACGTCTGCGCTTGCCGGGCCATTGTGCCAGCCCGGACAGCGCGGGGTCAGACGCCCGCGTTGTCGGCGGCTTCCCTGCTGGCCGGAATGACACACTCCGCAGGGTCCCCGGCCGCGTGCGCGGCGGCCGCGGCGCGGGCCCGGCGCCGGGCCAGTGGCGTCGCCAGCGCGGTCAGGGCGATGAACGCGCCGATGGTCAGCAGCACGATCGTCGCACCGGGCGGCACATCCTGGTAGTACGAGGTCACCGTCCCGCCGATCGTCACGGACACTCCGATCGCCACCGCGATGGCGAACGTCGCCGCGAAGCTCCGGCTCAGCTGCTGGGCCGCCGCCACCGGCACCACCATCAGGGCGCTGACCAGCAGCAATCCCACCACGCGCATCGCGACCGTCACCGTGATCGCCGCCGTGACCGCCGTGAGGAGGTTGAGGGCTCGGACCGGGAGGCCCGTCACCCGGGCGAACTCCTCGTCCTGGCTGACCGCGAAGAGCTGGCGGCGCAGACCGAGGGTGACCAGCACCACGAACGCCGCGAGCAGACAGATCGCCGTCACGTCCGACTCGCTCACCGTCGAGAGCGACCCGAACAGATACGAGGTCAGGTTGGCGTTCGAGCCGGTCGGCGCGAGGTTGATGAACATCACGCCGCCGGCCATACCGCCGTAGAAGAGCATCGCGAGGGCGATGTCGCCGCGTGTCCTGCCGTACCAGCGGATGAGTTCCATCATCACCGCGCCGACGACGGCGACGCCCGTCGCCATCCACACCGGCGAGGTGTTCAGCAGGAAGCCGAGGCCGACGCCGGTCATCGCGACATGGCCGATACCGTCGCCCATCAGTGCCTGCCTGCGCTGGACCAGGTAGATGCCGATCGCGGGGGCCGTGATGCCGACGAGCACGGCGGCCAGCAGGGCCCGCTGCATGAAGGCGTAGTCGAGGAAGTCCATCAGCTCAGCAGTCCCGTCCGGATCGGTTCGGCGTCGTGAGCCGCGTGCGGGTGTACGTGGTCGTGGCCGGGCAGCGCGTGCTGTCCGACCGCCTGCGGGGGCGGCCCGTCGTGCAGGACGCAGCCGTCGCGCAGGACGACGGCCCGGTCGATCAGCGGCTCGAGCGGCCCGAGTTCGTGCAGCACGAGCAGGACCGTCACCCCGGCCGCGACCTGCTCCCGCAGCGTCCGCGCCAGCACCTCCTGGCTCGCCAGGTCGACGCCCGCCATCGGCTCGTCCATGATCAGCAGCTCGGGTTCGGCGGCGAGGGCACGGGCGATCAGTACGCGCTGGTGCTGACCGCCCGACAGGGCGTTCACCGAGTCCTTCGCGCGGTCCGCGAGCCCCACGAGGCCGATGGCCCGCCGTACGGCCTCGTGGTCGGCCTTGCGGAGCATGCCGAAGCGGGCGCGGGAGAGGCGGCCCGACGCGACGATCTCCGTGATCGTCGCCGGCACCCCACCGGCCGCGGTCGTCCGCTGCGGTACGTAGCCCACGCGCCGCCAGTCCGTGAAGCGGCACCGGGGGACGCCGAACAGCTCGATCTCGCCCGCGCTGACCGGGACTTGGCCGATGACCGTGCGGATCGCGGTCGACTTGCCCGAGCCGTTCGCGCCGAGCAGCGCGACGACCTCACCGCGGCCCACGGTGAGGTCGATCCCCCGCAGGACCGGGCGGGCGCCCAGCTCGGCGCGTACGCCGCGCAGGGAAATGACCGGCTCGCTGCTCATGCGTGGTACCTCCGCTGTGTCACTGCTGTGTCACTTGTGTCTCTGGCGCTACTTGGCACCCAGAGCCGTCCGCAGGGCCTTGAGGTTGGCCTGCATGACCGCGATGTAGTCGGTGCCCCGGGACTTCTTCGTGATGCCCTCGAGCGGGTCGAGGACGTCCGTGCGGAGGTTCGCGTCGTCGGCGAGGGTCTTCGCGGTCTTGTCGGAGACCAGTGTCTCGTAGAAGACCGTGGTCACTCCGTCCGCCTTCGCCTCCTGCTGAAGCTCCTTCATCCGCGCGGCGCTCGGCTCGCTCTCCGGGTCGACACCGGCGATGGCCTCCTGGGTCAGGCCGTAGCGCTCGGCAAGGTAGCCGAAGGCCGCGTGGTTGGTGAAGAACACCTTCGTCGCGGTGTTCTTCAGGCCGTCCTCGAACGACGTGTTGAGCGAGTTCAGCTTCGCGGTCAACGTCGCGGCGTTCTTCTTGTATTCCGCCGCGTTGGCCGGATCGGCCTTCTGGAAGGCGGCGCTCACACCGTCGGCGATCTCGGCGTACTTCACCGGGTCGAGCCAGACGTGCGGGTCGAGGCCGGAGGCCTCCTCGTCGGAGTGCGCTTCCTCACCCTCGTGGCTGTGTGCGGTGCCGTCGTGCTTCTCGAGGGTGGTGAGGGTCGCCGCGTCGATCTTCGTCTTCGCCTCGGACTGCGCCACCGCCTCGTCGACGGCGGGCTGGAGGCCCTTGAGATACAGGACCGCGTCGGCCTTCTGCAGGTCGACGGTCTGCTTGGCGCTGATCTCGAGGTCGTGCGGCTCCTGGCCGGGCTCGGTCAGCGTGGTGACGGAGACATGGCCGCCGCCTATCTGCTCCGCGAGGTACTGCATCGGATAGAACGACGCCACGACGTCGAGCTTTCCGCCACTGTTCCCATCGGCGGCGCTCGAATCCGAGGAACAGGCGGACAGGGCGCCGAGCCCGAGCGCGGTGGCCGCCGCGATCGCGGTGCCCGATATGAGTCGTCGTACGTTCATGACAGTCATTTTCAATGATTCTGGAAACGATTGTCAACAAGCGGGCTTTTGGGACAGGCGCGGGCCCCACTGCCGACCCCACTACCGGAACCGATTTGATTGGGGGGCGGGCCCCGCCGGTAACCTGAGTCATTCGCTCTGAAGCGCATCGCTTCCGCCCGTCCGGAACGCGTCCGCTTCATCGCCCGTCGTCGTAATCGTCGTAATGAAGAGAGCACCGTGGCCGCCGACAAGATCGACACCATCGTCAGCCTGAGCAAGCGCCGTGGCTTCGTATTCCCGTGCAGTGAGATCTACGGCGGCCAGCGCGCCGCCTGGGACTACGGGCCGCTGGGTGTCGAGCTCAAGGAGAACCTCAAGCGCCAGTGGTGGCGCTACATGGTGACGTCGCGCGAGGACGTCGTCGGCATCGACTCGTCCGTGATCCTGGCGTCCGAGGTCTGGGTGGCCTCCGGCCACGTCGCGACCTTCTCCGACCCGCTCACCGAGTGCACCTCCTGTCACAAGCGCTACCGCGCCGACCACCTGGAGGAGGCGTACGAGGCCAAGCACGGCCGTACGCCCGCCAACGGCCTCGCGGACATCAACTGCCCCAACTGCGGCAACAAGGGCCAGTTCACCGAGCCCAAGCAGTTCTCCGGTCTGCTGTCGACGCACCTCGGCCCGACCCAGGACTCCGGCTCGGTCGCCTACCTGCGCCCCGAGACCGCCCAGGGCATCTTCACCAACTTCTCGCAGGTGCAGACCACTTCGCGCCGCAAGCCGCCGTTCGGCATCGCCCAGATGGGCAAGTCGTTCCGCAACGAGATCACGCCCGGCAACTTCATCTTCCGCACCCGTGAGTTCGAGCAGATGGAGATGGAGTTCTTCGTCAAGCCGGGCGAGGACGAGAAGTGGCAGGAGTTCTGGATGCAGGAGCGCTGGAACTGGTACACCGGCCTCGGCCTCCGCGAGGAGAACATGCGCTGGTACGACCACCCGGCGGAGAAGCTCTCGCACTACTCCAAGCGCACCGCCGACATCGAGTACCGCTTCCAGTTCGGCGGCAACGAGTGGGGTGAGCTGGAGGGAGTCGCCAACCGCACGGACTACGACCTCTCCGCCCACGCCAAGGCCTCCGGCCAGGACCTCTCCTACTTCGACCAGGAGGCCGGCGAGCGCTACACGCCGTACGTCATCGAGCCCGCCGCCGGTGTCGGCCGCGCGATGCTGGCGTTCCTCCTCGACGCGTACTTCGAGGACGAGGCGCCCAACGCCAAGGGCAAGATGGAGAAGCGCACGGTGCTGCGTCTCGACCCGCGCCTCGCGCCGGTCAAGGTCGCCGTCCTGCCGCTGTCCCGCAACCCCGAGCTGTCCCCGAAGGCCAAGGGGCTGGCGACCGCCCTGCGTCAGAACTGGAACATCGAGTTCGACGACGCGGGCGCGATCGGCCGCCGCTACCGGCGCCAGGACGAGATCGGTACGCCGTTCTGCGTGACGGTGGACTTCGACACGCTGGACGACAACGCGGTCACGGTTCGCGAGCGGGACACCATGAAGCAGGAGCGCGTGTCGCTGGACCAGATCGAGGGGTACCTGGCGCAGCGTCTTATCGGCTGCTAGGGGTTCGGTTTCGGCTGCGCGTCCGGTGGGGGCTGGTCGCGCAGTTCCCCGCGCCCCTCAAGGGGCGCGGGGGAGGTCAGCCGGCTTTCGGGTCCACCGTCGCCTGATGTTCCTCGGCGAGGTGTTCCTCCGCCTTCAGCCACGGCAGGAACTGCACCTTCTTGCGCCAGCCGCAGGTGTCGCAGTTCATGACCCGTTGCGCGCCGGTGCGTTGGACGTGGACGACGTGTTCCCGTCCGTGCTGGTCCCAGCGGCTCACCTTGCTCGCGTTGATCTGCAACATGACCTCTCCGCCGTCCAGATGATGGATGCGTGCAGCTGTGAGTGTGCAGCAAGAGCAACATCAACAGGGGGCGGCCGTGTGAAGAGTTGAGACAGTCCACGGGCGCCCTCAGGGGTCCGTCCCCGGGGCGATCAGGCCCGTCTCGTAGGCCAGGACCACCGCCTGGACCCGGTCGCGCAGCTCCAGTTTCGACAGGATGCGTCCGACATGCGTCTTGACTGTGGTCGGGCTCAGGAACAGACGCTCCGCCAGTTCGGCGTTGCTCAGGCCCGTCGCCAGCAGGCGCAGCACCTCCAGTTCACGGGATGTCAGGCCCGACAGATCGGCATGGCGGGTGGTGGCCCGTGAGGGTTCCTCGCGCTGGGCGAAGCGTTCGATCAGACGGCGGGTGATCGTGGGGGCCAGCAGCGCGTCGCCGGACTGGACCAGGCGCAGGGCCGCCACCAGGTGCTCGGGGCTGAGGTCCTTGAGGAGGAAACCGCAGGCACCGGCCGTGAGGGCGGCGTAGACTTAGTGGTCGAGGTCGTAGGTGGTGAGGATGACGACGCGGGTTCTCGCCGCCTCGGGGGAGTCGTCGGCGAGGATCCGCCGGGTGGCCTACGACGGCGCCACCCGTACCCTGCGGATCGTCGGGGAGGCCTTCGACACGTCGGACGGCGGCCTGCAACTCCACGCGAACATCGCCGACTTCCCCGCAGCCCAGCCCCGGATGTTCCTGGTCGAGGTGAAGCCGGGTGTCTCCGCGTTCGAGTACGCCACCAAGCTCGCCGCCGTGGTTCAGCCGCTGGGCGGCGACGCCATCGCCAACTCGCCCTCGAGGCACGACAACCTCGTCCTCGTCCTCGTCATCGTCCTGCAGTCCATGGCGGCACTGCTCACGCTCATGCTGGTCTCCGTGGCCGGCCTCGGCGTCCTCAACTCCGTTGTCCTGGACACCCGCGAGCGCGTCCACGACCTCGGCGTCTGCAAGGCGCTCGGTATGTCACCCCGCCAGACCGTGAGCCTCGTACTCGCCTCGGTGACCGGCATCGGCGTACTCGGCGGCCTGATCGGCGTCCCCACCGGTTTCGCCCTGCACGGCTTCGTACTCCCGGTGATGGGCCACGCGGCAGGCACCGACCTACCCCCGTCGGTCCTCGACGTATACGCCCTTTGGCAGCTGATGCTGCTGGGCCTGGCCGGCCTGACGATCGCCCTCCTGGGCGCCCTCCTCCCAGCAACCTGGGCAGCCAAAACCCGCACGGCAACGGCATTGCGAACGGAGTGAGGGGAACGCCCCCGGGAGAGCAGCCCCGCCCTGTGGGGAGCAGCCCCGAAGGGGCGCTCCCCCCAGGGGCGCGGGGAACTGCGCGACAAGCCACAACGCACCCGCAGCCAACGACAACTCAGACAATCCGCTGCGGCAACCGCAGACTAAGCAGCGTCGTCAGAACAACCCCACCCACCTGCACCACCAACGTCGTCACCAACGCCTCCCGCATCCCCATCCCCGGCGCCAGGGACAGAAACAGCGTGCCCAGCGTCGCCACCCCCAGCGCCAGAGCGGACTGCTGGGTGGTGACCATGACACCGCTGCCCACACCCGCCCGGGCCGGCTCGATCTCCGAGAGGACGACACGGAAGAGGACCGGCAGCTGAAGCGCCTGACCGGCGCCCGCGACCGCCGCGCCCGGCAGCAGCTCCACCCAACCCAGGTCGGGCCACGAACGCCACACGGTGAGGGCGATGAGGGCCACACCGACCCCCTGGATCACGCCACCGACCGTGACGACCCGGGTGCCGTACCTGGCCACCAGGCGCGGTCCGGCGAGGGAGACGCAGAAGAACGTCACCGCCATCGGGGCCAGCGCCAGCCCCGCCTGCACCGGCCCGAGTCGCGCACCCTGCTGCAGTGCCACCGCGATCACGAACATGAACCCGCTGAAGCCGATCGAGAACGGCACCATCATCACCAGGCCCCGGCGCAACGAGGGCAGCGCGAAGAGGGTCGGCGGTACGAGGGGAGTGCGGCCCTTGCGGTCCGCGCCGCGTTCCACCGCGTAGAACGCCGCCGCGGCGAACGGGAATGCGGCCAGCGACAACCAGGTCCACAGGGGCCAGCCGGCCGCGCGGCCCTCGGTGAGCGGGGCGAGCAGCGTGATCAGGGACACCGCGAGGAGGAGCGTGCCGGGGACGTCCACCGGTTCCGGGTGCGCGGAGCGGGTCTCCGGGACCGTCCGGGCCGCGAGGAACAGGCCGAGCAGGACCACCGGCACGTTCACCAGGAACACCGAGCGCCAGCCCGTGCCCGCGATGTCGGCGGCCACCAGGACGCCGCCGAGGATCTGGCCCGCCACCATCGACAGGCCCGCCGTCGCGCCGTACAGGCCCATCGCCCGTGCGCGGCGCGGGCCCGCCGTCGCCGACTGGATCGTGGCGAGCACCTGCGGCAGCATCGCCGCCGAGGCCGCGCCCTGCGCGATCCGGGCGGCCACCAGGGTCCAGGCGGTGGGCGCGAGACCACAGGCCAGCGAGGTGACGCCGAAGGCCGCCATGCCGGCCAGGAAGAGCCGACGCCGGCCGAAGAGGTCGCCGAGCCGCCCGCCGAGGACGAGCAGGACGGCGTACGAGACCCCGTACCCGGCGACCACCAGTTCGAGGACGGCCTCGCTCGCCGAGAGATCCCGGCCGATGGTGGGCAGGGCGACGTTGACGATGAAGAAGTCGATGAGGGGGAGCGCCGCGCCGAGCAGCACGGTGAACAGGCCCGGACCGCCGAGTACGGGTGACCCGGCGGGGGAGCGGATGGCGGCGACGGTGGGTGAAGCGCTGGTATTGGTCACGCAGACCAGCATTCGCCTCCCCTGAGGGTGGTACCAGAGTGTCCTTATCCTGGTACCAGGACTACCTGGAAACAGGGTCGGCGCGGAGGGACAGTAGACAGGTGACCACGACGCACCCCCCGACCACAACGCACCCCTCGACCGCGACCGCTGTCGACACCGCCCGGGACAGCGTTGCCCAGCGGCGGCCCGGCGCAAGCGGGCGCGAGTCGGAGATCCGGCGCCACGAGCTCGCCGTCTTCCTGCGCAGCCGCCGCGAGCGCATCTCCCCGGAGCAGGTCGGCCTGCCGCGCGGCAGGCGCCGCCGTACGCCGGGCCTGCGCCGCGAGGAGGTCGCCCAGCTCTCCGCGGTGGGCGTCACCTGGTACACGTGGCTCGAACAGGCGCGCGCGATCCAGGTCTCCGAACAGGTACTCGACGCCCTTGCCCGCACCCTCCTCCTCGACCCGAGCGAACGCGCCCACCTCTTCCAGCTGGCCGGAGCCGTCGACCCCACCCCGGCCGCCGTCTGTCCGACGATCACCCCCGCCCTGCGTGAACTGCTGCGCGCCCTCGACCCCATCCCGGCCTGCATCCAGAACAGCCGGTACGACATCCAGGCGTACAACCGCACGTACAGCCGGCTCATGGGCAACCTGGACGCCGTACCGCCCGAGGACCGCAACCTCATGCTGCTCGTCTACACGAACGAGGAATGGCGGTCGTCGGTCGTCCTGCTCGAGGAGACGATGCGCGTGATGGCGGCCAAGCTGCGGGTCCAGCAGGCCGCCCATCTCGGCGACCCCGCCTGGAAGTTGATGCTGAAGCGGCTGCGCACGGAGTCCCCGGAGTTCTGCGCGATCTGGGAGCGGTACGAGGTGGTCAGCGCCCGCGGCAAGACCAAGCAGTTCCGCAACCCGTACGTCGGCCTGCTCACCGTCGACCACACCGACCTCTGGCTCGCACCGGAGTCGGGCACCCGCCTGGTGACGCTGGTCCCGAAGGACGAGGAGACGCGCGAACGCCTGGAGAGGCTTCACGCGATGGCTGTGGCCGGAGGGTGGTCGGAAGGTGACAGTAGCTGATCAGATTCGGTCGGACGGTCGATCGTGAGTGGGCAATTCCGCTCCTGGTGAGGGGCGTTGGGGGTGGCGGCAGCGCCAGGCCGTAGGCGTTTCCCTACCGTCGTCAGGGAGTTGATCAGATTGATCACCAGCCCCCTGGAAGGCGCCCTCGATGACGGAACACGCGCACCACGGTCATCCCCACGAGTCCGCGCCCACGACCGCCCGTGGCGTCCCCGTGGGGGCGCTGCGCCCCGGCGACCACGCCTGCCTCGACGTGCCCGACGCCCAGGCGCACTGGCAGGTGCTGACCGCCTACACCCGCGCCGGACTGACCCGCGGCGAGAAGGTGATGGTCGTCCTCGACCCGGCCGACGTCGGCGACGACGATGCCCTCGCCCGCCTCGACGCCGGCACCGGCCAGGCCGAAGCGGCCCGGCGGAGCGGCCAGTTGGAGATCGTACGCAATACCGCCGTGTACGTCCCTGACGGCCGTTTCTCCAGGGAGCGCCAATTCCGGCTCTACTCAGCCGAGTTGGAGCGGACTCGGGCGGAAGGGCGGACCGGGCTGCGGGTCGGGGCCGACATGGCCTGGGGGAAGCGGGCCGGGGTCAGCGACGCCCAACTGCTCGACTACGAGGCCTTCATGGAGCCGCTGTTCGTGGATCCGCGCCTCACCGCGATGTGCTGGTACAGCCGTCACCAGTACGCCGACCACCTGGTGGCGGCGATGCGGACGGTCCACCCGCTCCAGGTGATGACCCACCTCGACGCGCTCGAGGTGACCCGCACCGACGACGCCTC
This sequence comes from Streptomyces sp. ME02-8801-2C, assembly GCF_033793965.1. NCBI lineage: Bacteria > Bacillati > Actinomycetota > Actinomycetes > Kitasatosporales > Streptomycetaceae > Streptomyces > Streptomyces sp. ME02-8801-2C. The sequence continues at coordinate 377,713 of NZ_JARAXP010000004.1, forward strand.
GCCGCTGCGCTACTCACTCGACCTGACCGACCTGTGCTACATGGAGGCCCACACCGCCTGGCAACTCGTCCGCTTCGCCCGGGACCTGCCCGACGGCGACACCCTCGACGTCCGCTGCGGACCGATCCTCGAAGCGGTGTTCCGGGGCCTCGGCTCCGACGACGTACGGCAGTTGCGGCTCCGCACGGAGACGGAGGGTGCGTAGTGGTCGCGGGATCCGGCTCGGGCCGGCTTGTACCTCCCCCATGACCTCGACCTTTTTCGTGAGCGGTCGCGTCAAGGACCTCTTCCCGAGAAGCGCGGTCAGCGGGGCAGGCCGCTGAACCAGGCCGCCACCTGACTTCGGGCCGCGAATCCCAGCTTGGCGAGGATGCGCTCGGCATGCCCCTCGGCCGTACGCCGCGAGATGACCAGCCGTTCCGCGATCTGCCGGTTGGTCATGCCCGCCGCGATCAGCGCGGCCACCTCGAACTCGCGGCGGGTGAGCCCGGTGTCGGGGACCGGCGGTGCGGCGCGGCGGGGGCGGAGCGGCTCGCCCAGCGCGTAGGCGAGGGCTTCCCGTACGGAGAGTTCGTGACCCCGCCGGTGGGCTTCGTCGTACGGGGTGTCGCCGGGCGGTCCGTGGGCCTGCCGTTGCCCGGCCAGGGGGTCGTGCCCGAGGTCGTACCAGATGCGCTGCGCGGCGCCCCGCAGCACGGCTGCCCGCTCGGCGTCGCCCCGGGCGGCGGTGACGACGGCCAGTATCTCCAGGGTGCCGCCGACGGCGTGCGGCTCGCCGGCCACGTACGGGAGCCGCAGACAACGCCGGGCACTCTCGGCGGCGGCCTCGTACTCGCCCAGGGCCCAGCGGGCGGTGGCGAGCGCGCCCAGGACGTACGAGCGCACCCACTGCTCCCCGTGCGCCTCGCACACGGCGAGGGCCTCCACGCACAGCGGGACGGCGCGTTCGGGCCGGCCGTGGAAGGTGAGGGTGGTCGCCAGTTCCACGCGGCTGAGGACGTGGAAGGCGAGCAGGGGATTCTCGTCGCCCAGGACCTCGGCCAGGGGACTGACCTCCGGGGTTTCGTCCGGGGCCAGGGTCGGAGGGTGCGGGGTGCCTGCCAGCAGCACCGCGTTCGTGCGGCTGCGGACCAGGGGGATCAGGGCGGCCGCCCAGTGGGCCCGGGTCAGCTCGGGTGCCGGGCGGCGGCCCTCGCGCGGTACCAGTCGCTGCCACCAGTGCCGCAGCTCCGCCCAGGCGCCGCGCGCGATCCAGTAGAACCACAGGCTGCCGACCAGGCGCAGCCCGCGCGGGGACTCGCCGGGGGTGGTGAGACAGAAGTCGAGCACCGCGCGCAGATTGTCGTGCTCGGCGCGCAACCCGGCCAGCTTGCCCGCCTGGTCCGGCCCGAACCAACTTCGCTCGTGCTCCTCCGCGACCCGCACGAAGTGCGCGCACAACCGCCGCCGGCTGTCCCCGACCGCACCGAGCGCGGCCAGTTTCTCCAGCCCGTACTCGCGCAGGAGAGCGAGCATCCGATACCGGGTGCCCCCGGCCGCTTCGCCCTTGCCCGCCTCCCTGATCAGCACGGACTTCTCGACCAGCCCGACCAGGGCATCCAGCACCTCACCGCACACCGCCTCCGCCCCCGCCAGGTCGAAGCTGCCCGTGAAGACCGACAGACGGGCCCAGGCGAGCTGTTCCGCCGGGGTGCACAGGTCGTGGCTCCAGTCCACGGCCGAGCGGAGGGTCCGGTGGCGGGGTGGGGCGGCCGGGCTGCCACAGGTGAGGAGGCGGAAGTGGGCGCCCACCCGGTCGCCGAGGCGTTCGCCGAGGCGCTCGTCCAGTTGCTCCACGCCCAAGGCGTGCATCCGTACGGCCGCCAGTTCGATGGCCAGCGGGAGACCGTCCAGGCGGTGGCAGAGGCGGGCCACGGCCGCCCGGTTGCGGTCGGTGATCGCGAAGCCGGGCGCCACGGCCGCCGCCCGGTCGGCGAACAGGCGCAGCGCGGGGAACTCCGGCCCGGGGAGGGCGTCTCCCGGGGGCGGGGTGGCCAGCGGGGTCACCGTGAGCAACCGCTCCTCCGGGAGGCCGAGCCGGTGGCGGCTGGTCGCCAGCACACGGACACCCTCGGCCGCCCCGAGCACCGAGGCCACCAGCGACGTACAGGCGGCCGTCACGTGCTCGCAGTTGTCCAGGACCAGCAGCAGCCGTCTGTCGCGCAGATGCGCGACAACCGTGTCCAGCGGCGCCCGGGCCGCCTCGTCACGGATACCGAGCGCGTCCGCCACGGCGTGCGGCACCAGCGCGCCGTCCCGCACGGCGGCCAGCGGCACCAGTCGGGCCCCGTCCGGGAAACCCCGTACGGCACCCTCCGCCACCCGTCCCGCCAGCCGGGTCTTGCCGACCCCGCCGGGACCGGTGAGGGTCAGCAGGCGGGTTGCCGCCAACAGGCGTCTGGCCTGCGCGAGTTCATGGCGACGGCCCACGAAACTCGTTCCCGGTACGGGAAATCCGACCATCCGCCGCGACCCCGCTGCCCCCACGATCGGCCACGCCCTCTTCGAGTTCGACGAGTTGCTGGTGCCCTTGCGTGATCTTCAACGGTGCTCGGCGGCAATGGGTTACAGCAGCGGCTCACATCGCGGTGCGCGCCCCCGCCGTACCCCGCACGCCCTTCTGTCCGCCCCCGTTCGCGCCGTCGTCGCCCTCCGCCATGCGTTCGGCGGCCCGCTCCGCCGTCCGCTTGGCCCAGCCCCCGGTCGTGACGGCACCCAGCACCAGTACGGCGAGACCGCAGCCCGCGATGATCCACCACCCGGGCCGCGCCGCCGAGGCGAACACCTCCTTGTACGGGCCCGCCCCGATCCCCGACGCCAGCACCGCGCCGATCACCGCGACCCCGAGCGTGCCGCCGGTCTGACGGCTGGTGGAGGCGACCGCGGCGGCCACCCCGGCCTGCGAGCGGGGCATGCCCGAGACGGCCGTGTTGGTGATGGGCGCGTTGACGAAACCGAAGCCGAGGCCGAACACGAAGTAGGCGACGACCAGCGTCACGTTCGACGACTCCGCGTCGAACCCGGCGAACAGGATGCCGGCCGCCGTCATCGCGAAGCCCGCCATGAGCAGCGAGAACCGTGGTCCCCGGCTGCCCACCAGCCGGCCCGATATCGGCGCGCAGACAAAGCACATCACCGCCATCGGCAGCATCCACAGACCGGCGTGCAGCGCGGACAGCCCCCGTACGTTCTGCAGGTACAGCGTCGACAGGAACAGGAACCCGCTCAGCGCGGCGAACGCGCTGACTGCGATCACGGTCGCCCCGCTGAACGGCACCGACCGGAAGAACCGCAGGTCGATGAGGGGTTCGGCACGCCGGGGCTCGTAGTACAGCAGCCCCAGCAGGGCGGCCACGGCGACCGCCCCGAAGGTGAGCGTGTGGGTGAGCGACGAACTGGGCGCCTCGATGATCGCGTACGTCAGCGAGCCGAGCAGCGCGATGACCAGCACCTGGCCGACCGGGTCGGGGCGGCGGGCCTTCGGTGCCCGGGACTCCGGGACGTACCGCAGGGTCAGCAGGAGCGCGGCGAGGCCCACCGGCAGGTTGATCCAGAAGATGGAGCGCCAGCCGACGGAGTCCACGAGCAGGCCGCCGATGATCGGGCCGGCGGCCATGGATATCCCGACCACCCCGCCCCACACCCCGATCGCCCGGGCCCGCTCACGCGGGTCGGTGAAGGTGTTGGTGATGATCGACATCGCCACCGGGTTGAGCATCGAGCCGCCGACCGCCTGGACCATGCGGAAGACGATGAGCGAGTCGAGGTTCGGGGCGAGCGAGCAGAGCACCGAGCCGAGCGTGAACAGCACCAGCCCGGCCCGGAAGACCCGGCGGCGGCCTATCCGGTCGGCGGTCGAGCCCGCCAGCATCAGCAGCGAGGCCAGCACCAGCGTGTAGGCGTCGAGCGCCCACTGCATACCGGCCACGCTCGCGCCGAGATCCTTCTCCATGGCGGGCAGCGCGACGTTGAGCACGGTGACGTCGAGGCTGACGAGCAGGAGGCTCATACAGCAGATCGCCAGCACGAGCATGCGGCGGCGGGGACTCAGCTCGGACATGCGGTCCATAGTACGCCTAACTAATGACTTTGGCTGTACTCCGTCCGGTGGGCGAGAATGGCCCAATGTCCACGCCCGTCACCGCCCCCGCCGGCCTCCTCCGGATCGGTCCGCACACCGTGCAGCCGCCCGTCGTCCTCGCCCCCATGGCGGGGATCACGAACGCGCCCTTCCGAACCCTGTGCAGGGAGTTCAGCGGCGGTAAGGGCCTGTTCGTCAGCGAGATGATCACGACTCGGGCGCTGGTCGAACGCAACGAGAAGACCATGCAGCTGATCCGCTTCGACGCGACGGAGAACCCGCGCTCGATCCAGCTGTACGGCGTCGACCCGGCGACCGTCGGCAAGGCCGTCCGCATGATCGCGGAGGAGGGCCTCGCCGACCACATCGACCTCAACTTCGGGTGCCCCGTCCCCAAAGTGACGCGGAAGGGCGGCGGCTCGGCCCTCCCCTTCAAGCGCAACCTGCTGCGCGCGATCCTGCGCGAGGCGGTGTCCGGCGCCGGGGACCTCCCCGTCACGATGAAGATGCGCAAGGGCATCGACGACGACCACATCACCTACCTCGACGCCGGCCGGATCGCGGTGGAGGAGGGCGTGACGGCCATCGCGCTGCACGGCCGCACCGCCGCCCAGCACTACGGCGGCACGGCGGACTGGGACGCGATCGCCCGCCTCAAGGACCACGTGCCGGAGATCCCCGTGCTCGGCAACGGCGACATCTGGTCGGCCCAGGACGCGCTGCGGATGGTCCGGGAGACCGGCTGCGACGGCGTGGTGGTCGGCCGCGGCTGCCTGGGCCGGCCGTGGCTCTTCGCGGACCTGGTGGCGGCGTTCGAGGGGCGTACGGATGCCATCGCGCGACCGACCCTGCGTGAGGTCGCGGATGTCATGGTCCGGCATGCCACGTTGCTCGGGGAGTGGATCGGGGACGAGGCGCGCGGGGTCATCGACTTCCGCAAGCATGTCGCCTGGTACCTGAAGGGGTTCGCGGTCGGCTCCGAGATGCGCAAGCGACTCGCGATCACGTCGTCGCTGGGCGAACTCCGGGCCGGGCTGGACGAGTTGGAACTCGACCAGGCGTGGCCCGTCGGGGCGGACGGGCCGCGTGGCCGTACGTCGGGCAACAACCGGGTGGTGTTGCCGGACGGCTGGCTGAAGGATCCGTACGACTGCGCGGGCGTGAGTGAGGATGCGGAGTTGGACACGTCCGGGGGGTGAGAGGTGTTGTGGGCGCGTCTTTGTCTGCGGGTTCGTGGTGGCTTGTCGCGCAGTTCCCCGCGCCCCTGTGGGGGTGGGTGTGGGGGGGCGCTGCCCCCACACCCACCCCCACAGGAGAGCGTCTGAGGTCCTTTACGGGTGTGGCGTTGAGCCGTAGGCCGTCAGGAACTTGTCGCGGAACGCGTCCATCTTCCAGACCGGGGCGTCGTGGGCCGGGCGCAGGCCGTCCGTCCAGTTCCAGTCGGCGATCTTGTCCAGGATCTTCGGGTCCTTGGCCACGACCGACACCGGCACGTCACGGCTGGCGTTGCTGCCGCTGACCCGGGCAATGGGCTGGTGGTCGCCGAGGAAGACCAGAACGGTCCTGTCGGTGCCGTACCGGGTGAGCCAGTCGATGAGGCTGGTGACCGAGTACTGGATCGACTTGCCGTACTCCGCCTTGGCCTCGGGGGCGTTGTAGAGGACGTCCTTGGGGTCCTTGCCCGCCTTCTGGATCGCGTCGAACACGGTGCCGTCGCCGAGCTGGTCCTGCGGGACCGTCTTCGGCAGCGGCGCCCACGGCTGGTGGCTCGACGTCAGGATGATCTCCGACATCAGCGGCTTGGCCTGCTTCCTGCCGTGCTCCAGGCGCTGGTAGGCCTCCATCGTGTACTGGTCCGGCATGGTCGACCAGCTGAACTTCGGTCCCTTGTAGCCGAGATCCTTCGCCGCGTAGTTCTTCTGCAGGCCGTAGAACTTCGCCTCCGGCCAGCTCTTCTGCACACCCGGCATCACCCCGACCGTCCTGAAGTCCCCGGTACGCCGGAACACCTCGGGGAGCGTGAGACGGTCGCTGTTGACGAGGGTGCGGTAACGCTGCTGGGTGCTGATCCACAGGCCCGACAGGAACGTGGAGTGGCCGAGCCAACTGCTGCCGCCGTACGTCGCCGAGGTCAGCCAGCCGCTCTTCGCGGCGAACCCGGCGTCCGTCAGCGCCTGCGTCTTGGCGGCGAGCGTCTCGTCGACGCCGGGGGCCATGATCGGGTCCTCGATCGCGCTGCGGCCGTAGCTCTCGATGAACGTGAAGACGACGTCCTTGCCGCGCAGGTCCGGCACGAGCTGGCCGGGAGGCGTCTTCGCGAACGGGTCGTTCTTCGCCAGCTTCCTGAACACCGCCTCGTCGCGGATGGTGTTGCCCACCCGCTGCACATGCGACTCGACGATCGCGGTGGCGTGGTTCGAGGCCAGCGGCGCACCGCCGAAGTTCGTGATCCCGAGGGACATGCACGTGATCCAGGCGGTGCCGGCGATCAGCGTGGCCCTGGTGGCGCCGGCGTTGTGACGGGCGAGCAGGTTGCTGAGCCGCACGGTCGCGAAGCCCATTCCGACGAGCAGGAGCAGCGCGAACACGATCACACCCAGGGTGGTGGCGATCGAGGCCACCGGGCCTATCGAGTCGGTGAGGTACGACTGCGCGTCGCTCAGCAGCTCCCAGTCGACCATCACGTTGAAGTGCCTGCCCAGGAACTCGACGTATCCCATGTCCAGCAGGTTCACCACGGTCAGCGCACCGAGGAAGACACCGATGCACGCCGCCGTGATCACTCGCGGCCGGCGCGGCATCGCGAGCAGCACGACGGCCGCGACGATCGCCTCCGCCGGGAGCCGCAGGAACTCCGAGAGCTTGATCTGGTCGGCGGTGGCGGGCAGTTGAAGCGCGACGAGAACGAGCAGCGCGGAGAGGGCGGTTCCCGCCCAGCTGAGATTGCGGGCGGCGACGGGATGCCGGGTGCGCCAGCTGGGCTTGGGCGCCGCCTCGGTGCCGGTGCCGGCGGGGGCGATGTCGTCGGTGGTGCCGGGACCGTCGGTGGTGCCGGGACCGTCGGTGGGTTCGGTGGGTTCGGTGGTTCCGGGGCGTTCGATGGTGTCGGGGCCGTCGGTGGTGTCGACGGCCCCGACACCATGGTTGGCCTTGACGGCATCGGGGGTCTCGACGGCCTCGACCGCGTTGCCGGCCTCGGTGGCCTCGGTGGCCTCGGTGGCCTCGGTGGCCTCGGTGGCCTCGGTGGCCTCGGTGGCCTCGGGGGGCCTGGCCGCGTCGGTCGTTTTAGTGCCCGCCCGGGCTGCCGTGTCTGCGTTGTCCGTCTCGGCCGTCTCGGTCGTGTTGGACGCGTCGTTCGTGTCAGCCGTGTCGGTCTTGTCGGGCGCGTCGTTCGTCTCGGCTGTGCTGGCTGTGCTGGCTGTGCTGGCCGTGCTGGCCGTGCTGGCCGGCTCCGTTGTGCTGGCCGTCTCGGACGTGTTCGTGGGGGATGGTGTCTCGGCTGAAGGTGCCTCGGTGGTCTCGTCCGTCGATGGGGTAGTGCGCGTGAACAGAGGCACCCCGAAGGTCCTTCCGTGTAGCCCGTGCGGGAGCGGCGGAGCCGGCGCGGGAGCCGAGGTCCGCCACCATCCCGTACGGCGGGCCCTCGGCCTGCGTTCAGCTTTCGCGCCCAAGCACCCGGCAAACACCGGGCAAACGCCTCACCAAGCGACCGGCCACACGCGTTGCCGTACGTCCTGTCAGGCGCCCCCGACCGCTGTGAGCAGCGCCAACGGAGCCGCCGCCGACCTGGACTCCCGTACGCACGCGTGCGGGTACGGCACCGGTTCGGTCTGGGTGTCGCGGCCGTACCCGGCGAGGACCTCGGGGAGACGGTGGCCGGTGGCGGTCGCCGCGTCGACGAGGGCGTGGGCGACCGTACGGGCCTCGTCGTGCAGGCCGTACCGCGAAAGCCCCAGCGTGATCAGGGCGTTGTCGTGCGGCCAGACCGAGCCCCGATGGTAGGAGAGGGGGTGGTAGGCGGGCTGGCCCGACGCCAGCGTCCGTACGCCCCAGCCGGAGAAGAAGTCGGGTTCGACCAGGCGTCGGCCCACCTTCTTGCCGTACTCCTTGTCGAGCAGCCCCGACCAGAGCAGATGGCCCGCGTCGGAGGCCAGCGCGTCGACCTGGTTGCCCTCGCCGTCGAGGGCGAGGGCCGGGAAGGAGTGCTCCGGCATCCAGAAGTCCCGCTGGAAACGGTCCCGGAGGTCGGCCGCCGCCTGTTCGAGGAGGGCGGCGTACGTCTCGTCCTCCCACACCGTGCGCGCGATCCACGCCGTGCGGCGCAGGGCGTCGTACGCGTAGCCCTGGGCCCCCGCCGCCATCACCGGGCCGCTTGCGCGGGTGCCGTCGGCCCAGCAGATGGCGCCGGGGGAGTCCTTCCAGTTCTGGTTGGCGAGGCCGCCCTGGTCGGCCCGGTAGACCAGATAGCCGCGGGACGTCAGCCCGCCGTGGTCCAGCATCCAGCCGATCGCCGCGCGGGCGTTGGCCTCCAGTCGGCGGGCGAGAGCCGCGTCGCCGGTCTGTTCGACGTACGCCCCGAGGAGCACCAGGAACAGCGGGGTCGCGTCGACCGAGCCGTAGTAACGCCCGTACGGCACCTGCCCGAAGTGGGCCAGCTCACCGTGCCGTACCTCGTGCACGATCTTGCCCGGCTGGGCCACGGAGTCCGGGCCGACCTCCGTCGCCTGGGTCGCGGCGAGCGCCGGGAGGGTGGCGGCGGCGAGCTGGGGGCGGTAGGGGAGGGCGAAGAGCGAGGTGAGGAGGGCGTCGCGGCCGAGGAGGGTGAGGAACCAGGGTGCGCCGCCGGCCGGTACGCGCAGCTCCTCGCCGCCCGGGCCGGTCGCCGGGACCTGGAGGGAGGCCAGATCGGAGAGGCCGCGTTCACAGGCCGCCGCCAGCTCAGGCCAGCCGGTGGGGAAGGCGACGCCTTCGACGAACTCCTCCTCCAGGGAGGCGAGCTGGTCGCTGACGGCGGAGGGTGAGGCGGGGGCCGCAGGTTCCGTGGTCGCCCCGTGCGGGCGGGCCACGACCCGCAGCGCCAGCTCCGCCGAACCGTGCGGTTCCAGGTCCAGCGTCCAGACGAGGCGCCGGGCGCCGGTGCCGGTCTCCTCGACGCCGTCGGGGGCGGGCTCGGCGGTGACCGTCGTACAGGACAGCCACTCACCGCGCCGGTAGCTGAACTCGACGCCGTCGTCGAGGACTTCGCGTTTGCGGACGGCGCCGGACTTGACGTACGTACGGTGGTCGGAGCGCAGCTCGAACTGGTCGGTGAAGTCGGCGTCGGCGGTGACCGCGATCCGGACCGTCGTCGGCCCCGGACGGTTGCTGGTCACCCGCAGTGACTCGACGAACGTGCCGTCCGCGACGGCCTGTTCACGGAAGAGCGTGTAGGCGGGCGGCTCCTGACGGCCCCCGCGCGGTACGAGGACACAGCGCGCGGTGTCCCCTTCGGCGACCGGGCTGAGCGTCTCCGGCACGGCGCCGTCGACGGTGAGCTGCCAGCGGCTCAGGTGCCGTGCGTCGCGTACGAACAGTCCGTCGGGGCTGCTGCCGCCGCGTACGCCGCTGATGTCCCCGCTGTCGCCGACGGCCGCGAACGTCCCGCCGTGCACGAGCAGATGATGCCGGTCCGTCATCGCCGTTCCCCTCCCTGGTCACTCATGCCGAACACGTTGTCGAGGCCGTTGCCGAGGCCGTTGTCGAAGCCGTCGTCGTCGACGGGCCCTTGGTGCAGCAGGTCGAGGGTGAGCGCGGCGGTCCAGCCGAAGCCGAGCGCCCCGCATGCCTCGCCGGTGTACGGGTCGACGTACTCCGCGAAGTCGGAGGTGTCGGCGGTCTCCAGGAGCGCCGTGCGCAGCGCGTCGGCGTGCGCCCGCTCGCCGTGCTGCCGCAGCCCGCGCTCCACCAGCCACCCCGTGTTGAACCAGGCCGGCCCGCGCCAGTAGCGGTGCGGGTCGAAGGCCTCGCCGAGCAGGTCGTAGGACGGGACGAGGCGGGCGGCGCCGCCTACCTCGAAGTGCGGCCCGCGCGCGGTACGGACGAGGGTCGCGGCGATGTCCCGGGGGAGCGTGGGCAGGAGGAGGGGGATGAGCCCCGAAACCCCGCGCTCGGGGACGAGGGCGCCCCCGACGCCCCCCGCCATGTCGCGGCAGAAGAACATTCCCTCCGCCGGGTCCCACAGCCGCTCCACCAGGGCCGTTGTCAGGCGCTCCGCGCGCGCGTGCCGGGCCGTCCCCGTCGCGCCCAGCTCGTGGGCGATGGACGCCAGCGCGTGCTCCGACGCGATAAGCAGCGCGTTGAAGGAGGGGTCCTCGACGGCGAACGCGTTCGCGCCGTCCTCATAGCCCGCGTCCCGGTAGTCCGTGGCAAGCCGTACGTACCGCCCGTAGTCCAGATCCGTCGGCCGGTCCTCGGCGGCGCCGTGGTCGAGGTCGGCGCGGCGGAAGGAGCGGGCCGGGGCCGGAGTGACGCGGCTGAGCGGGGCGTCCCAGCAGGGGCTGTTGTCCATACCCTGTTCCCAGGGGTGCACGACCGACGCGAGGCCGCCCCCGCCCAGGTCGCGCCGGTGCAGCAGATAGCGGTGCCAGGCGGCGAGCCGGGGGTAGGCGCGGGCGAGGAAGCCGCGCGCCCGGGACAGCCCGGGGTCGGCCTGGTGCACCAGCCAGACGGCCAGCGCGTGCACCGGTGGCTGCACGATGCCGGACGTCTGTACGGTGCGCGGGGCGCCCGCAGCGCGCCCCGCGGTCGAGGAGCGCCAGAAGTCGGGGCTCGGGAAGTACGCGTCGAGCGGGACCGAAGGGTTGAAGACGATGTGCGGGATGCGTCCGTCGCCCCACTGGGCCGAGAGCAGCGTCTCCAGCTCCGTCTGCGCGCGCAGGGGCGACAGATGACGCAGGCCGATCGCGATGAACGCGGAGTCCCAGGACCACTGGTGCGGATACAGGCCGCGCGAGGGCACCGTCGAGGTGCCGGTCCAGTTGCTCTCCAGCACCTCGGCGGCCCTGACGTGCAGGGCGTGCGGCGCATGCTGGGTGTGCGGGGCGGGCCGCGTGTGGGGGGCGGGCTGCGAATGTGTCGTAACGTCCGGTTCGTATACGACGGAGTGCGCCGTGGGGCGGGCGCGGGAGGTCAGCTGGGCAGTGCGATCCACTCGGGGCTCCCCGAAGACGTTCGGCCCGACCGGTTCGGTCGAGCCACCGTAGAGTTACGTCTATTTAACACGCATAACTCAATATGTAATGCAAGCTTGAGAAACACAAGGGGGTGCGCATGAGTGGCCGCACGACGGGTCGCGCTCAGGCGAGCGCCGGAGATCTGCTCGAACTGGTACGCAGCGGGCGGGCGACGACACGCGGTGCCCTGCAACAGGTGACGGGCCTCTCACGGGCGACGGTCGGCCACCGGCTCGACCGGCTGTTCCGCGCGGGCTGGCTGCGCGAGGGCGCCTCGGGTCCGGTCGACTCGCCGCTCGGCGGTCGCCCCTCGATCACCCTGGAGTTCGACGACGCCCACGCGGTCGTCCTCGCCGCCGACCTCGACACACGTCATGCCCGCGCCGCCGTTCTCACCCTCACGGGTGAACTCCTCGCGGAACATTCGGGCGCGCTGGCCGTCGACGACGGCCCCGACGTCGTACTCGGCGAACTCGGCCGCTGGTTCGCCGAGCTCCTGACGAAGGCCGGCCATCGCCCGTCCGAGGTCTGCGGCATCGGCCTCGCGGTACCGGGCCCGGTCGACACGGACACCGGCCGCGTCGTGCAGCCGCCGATCATGCCCGGCTGGGACGGCTACGACATAAGAACCCGGCTGGCCCGCGCCTTCGCCGAACACACGGGCGAGCTCGCCGGGGTGAAGGTCCCGGTCCTGGTGGACAACGACGCGAACCTCATGGCGTACGGCGAACAGCGCACCGGACACCCCGACTGCTCGGCGTTCGTCCTGGTCAAGGTCTCGACGGGCATCGGAGCCGGCGTGGTGGTCGGCGGTTCGGTGTTCCGGGGCATCGACGGCGGCGCCGGGGACATCGGGCACATCCGCGTCCCCCAGGGCGCCGAGGCGCTGTGCCGGTGCGGCTCGTACGGGTGTCTGGCCGCCGTCGCGAGCGGCGGCGCCGTCGCCCGGCGGCTCGCCGAGACGGGTGTGCCGGCGGCGTCCGGCTCGGACGTACGGGACCTGCTCGCCGCCGGGCACCCGGGGGCGGTCGCGCTCGCGCGGGAGGCCGGCCGGAGCGTGGGGGACGTACTGGCGACAGTGGTGACACTGCTCAACCCGGGCGTGCTGATGATCGCGGGGGACCTGGCGGGCACGCCGTTCCTGACCGGCATACGGGAACTGCTGTACCAGCGGGCGCTGCCGCGCTCGACCGCTCATCTGGACGTGGTGACGTCGAGGCTGGGGGAGCGGGCGGGGCTGGTGGGGGCCGGGGCGATGGTGGTCGAGTACCTGTACGCGCCCGAGAGGGCGGAGGAACGGCTGACGGCGCTGGGGGTCTGAGCTGCCGGAGCTGCTGGAGCGGCTGGTGGCGGGGGCTTGTGGCGGGGGTCTGTGACGGTGGTGTTTCCCGTCCGCGTCGGCGTCCGCATGGTGAAATACGCGCGCTCCTTCGCGCGTGATTCTCGCCACCCTTGATAGGGGTTGCGCTCAGATGAGCGGATCGTGGTCGGCTGCACTTCTCAAAGGGTGGCACTCAGTGCCACTTCTTTGATCGTTCATCGATAGAACTCAGGCGTGTTGCGATCTGCTCATCTGAGCGACAAAATGCCCATGGAGGCAGGACTGCCTTCAAGAAGTGAAAACGCGCCGCTCTCACTGCTTGCCAAGCCTTGACTTTGGATCTGCTGGCGGACGGATGGTTACAGGCGCATGACGCACAAGTGGACGTACCCAGACGCCTTCGATCTGGGTATGTTCCTGGCCGTCAGGGCAGCCACCGCGTCCTCAAGGAGTTGGGACCCGTGTCGGAAAACAAAGATCCCCACGTAGCTCAGCCGGGCAACAGCGTTGAGGGCGTGAAGTTCGTTTACGACTTCACCGAGGGCAACAAGGACCTCAAGGACCTTCTGGGCGGCAAAGGTGCCAACCTCGCCGAGATGACCAACCTGGGCCTGCCGGTGCCTCCGGGCTTCACGATCACCACCGAGGCCTGCAAGACGTACCTCGACAGCGGTGAGGAGCCGGCGGCGCTGCGGGACGAGGTCAGCGCGCATCTCACGGCCCTCGAAGCGGCGATGGGCAAGAAGCTCGGCCAGGCCGACGACCCGCTTCTTGTGTCCGTCCGTTCCGGGGCGAAGTTCTCCATGCCCGGCATGATGGACACGGTGCTGAACATCGGCCTCTCCGACAAGTCGGTCCAGGGCCTCGCCCAGCAGGCCGGCGACGAGCGCTTCGCGTGGGACTCGTACCGCCGCCTCATCCAGATGTTCGGCAAGACGGTCCTCGGCGTCGAGGGCGAGCTGTTCGAGGACGCGCTCGACGCGGCGAAGACGGCCAAGAAGGTCACGGTCGACACGGAACTGGAGGCAGCTGACCTCAAGAAGCTGGTCACCAAGTTCAAGAAGATCGTCAAGACCGAGGCGGGCCGCGACTTCCCGCAGGACCCGCGCGAGCAGATGGACCTCGCGATCCACGCGGTGTTCGACTCCTGGAACACCGACCGCGCGAAGCTCTACCGCCGCCAGGAACGTATCCCCGGCGACCTCGGCACGGCCGTCAACGTCTGCTCGATGGTCTTCGGCAACCTCGGCCCCGACTCGGGCACCGGCGTCGCGTTCACCCGCGACCCCGCCAGCGGCCACCAGGGCGTCTACGGCGACTACCTGCAGAACGCGCAGGGCGAGGACGTCGTGGCGGGCATCCGCAACACGGTCCCGCTCGCCGAGCTGGAGCAGATCGACAAGAAGTCGTACGACCAGCTGATGCAGATCATGGAGACCCTCGAGAACCACTACAAGGATCTCTGCGACATCGAGTTCACCATCGAGCGCGGCCAGTTGTGGATGCTCCAGACGCGCGTCGGCAAGCGCACGGCGGGCGCCGCCTTCCGGATCGCCACCCAGCTCGTCGACCAGGGCCTCATCGACGAGGCGGAGGCGCTCCAGCGCGTCACCGGCGCCCAGCTCGCCCAGCTGATGTTCCCGAAGTTCGACGAGGACGCCAAGGTCGCCCCGGTCGGTCGTGGCATCGCCGCCTCGCCGGGCGCGGCGGTCGGCAAGGCCGTCTTCGACTCGTACACCGCCGTGAAGTGGTCGCGGTCGGGGGAGAAGGTCATCCTGGTCCGCCGGGAGACCAACCCCGACGACCTCGACGGCATGATCGCCGCCGAGGGCATCCTGACCTCCCGTGGCGGCAAGACGTCCCACGCGGCCGTCGTGGCACGCGGCATGGGCAAGACGTGCGTGTGCGGCGCGGAGGAGCTGGAGGTCGACACCAAGCGGCGCCGGATGACCGTGCCGGGCGGACGCGTCGTGGAGGAGGGCGACCTGATCTCCATCGACGGGTCGAGCGGCAAGGTGTACCTGGGCGAGGTCCCGGTCGTGCCGTCCCCCGTCGTGGAGTACTTCGAGGGCCGGATGCACGCGGGCGCCAACGACGCGGACGAGCTGGTCGAGGCCGTCCACCGCATCATGGCGTTCGCCGACCGCAAGCGCCGCCTCCGGGTCCGCGCCAACGCCGACAACGCCGAGGACGCGCTGCGCGCACGCCGCTTCGGCGCCCAGGGCATCGGGCTGTGCCGTACGGAGCACATGTTCCTCGGCGACCGCCGTGAGCTGGTCGAGCGGCTGATCCTGGCCGACACGGAGGCCGAGCGCGAGGAGTCGCTGCGGGAGCTGCTCCCCCTCCAGCGGCAGGACTTCGTCGAGCTGTTCTCGGCGATGGACGGCCTGCCGGTGACGGTCCGGCTCCTCGACCCGCCGCTGCACGAGTTCCTGCCCGACATCACCGAGCTGTCGGTCCGTGTCGCCCTCGCGGAGTCCCGCCAGGAGCCGCACGAGAACGAACTGCGGCTGCTCCAGGCCGTACACCGGCTGCACGAGCAGAACCCCATGCTCGGGCTGCGCGGTGTACGCCTCGGTCTGGTCATCCCCGGGCTGTTCACGATGCAGGTCCGCGCCATCGCGGAGGCCGCGGCGGAACGCAAGAACGCCAAGTGCGATCCGCGGGCCGAGATCATGATCCCGCTGGTCGGGACGGTCCAGGAGCTGGAGATCGTCCGCGAGGAGGCCGACCAGGTCGTCGCGGAGGTCGAGGCCGCCACCGGCGTGTCCCTCAAGCTGTCGATCGGCACGATGATCGAACTCCCGCGCGCCGCGCTGACCGCCGGTCAGATCGCGGAGGCGGCGGAGTTCTTCTCCTTCGGCACGAACGACCTCACCCAGACGGTGTGGGGCTTCAGCCGGGACGACGTGGAGGCGTCGTTCTTCACGGCGTACCTGGAGAAGGGCATCTTCGGGGTGTCGCCGTTCGAGACGATCGACAAGGACGGCGTCGGCTCCCTGGTGAAACTTGCCGCGGAGGCCGGCCGCGCCACCCGCCCCGACCTCAAACTCGGCGTCTGCGGCGAACACGGCGGCGACCCGGAGTCGGTCCACTTCTTCCACGAGGTGGGTCTGGACTACGTCAGCTGCTCACCGTTCCGCATCCCGGTGGCAAGGCTGGAGGCGGGCCGGGCGGCCTCTTCCTCGACAGGGAGCGACCACCGCTAGCCGACGGCCACTGACCCCCGGAGCCGTCGCCGGTCACCCCGACCCTCACCGACCTGCCGGTGGCTCCGGTGCACAGAGAGAGGGCGGCACCCCTGTGCGGGGGGTGCCGCCCTCTCCGTCGTGTCGGCGCGGGTGACCGCGCTGCCCGCGTCGGCCTACGGCGCGTCGGGCAGGGTGGGCGGGAGCGGGGGCTCGTGGAAAGGGGGAGATCTAGGCCAGTCTCCGGCCTAGACGGTGCCTAGCCTCGGCAGAGCAGGCCCCACCTTCAGCCGGGAGACGACGATGACCGCGAAACCCGTCCCGGACGGCTACCACACCGTCACACCCTGGATCATCTCGAGCGACACCGCCGGACTCATCGACTACCTGAAGGAAGCGTTCGATGCCGAAGAGATCGCCCGGGTCGTCGGGGAGGACGGTCGGATCGGGCATGCGGAGGTACGGATCGGCGATTCGGTCGTCATGCCCTTCGACGCGCCGCCCGGCTGGCCGCCGACGCCCGCCTTCCTGCGGCTCTACGTCGAGGACGCCGACGCCACGCACCGCAGGGCTGTCGCGGCCGGCGGCACGTCCGTGACCGAGGTGACGCACCTCTTCTTCGGCGACCGGGTCGGGCGGGTGCGCGACCCGGTGGGCAACCTGTGGTGGCTCCAGACGCGGGTGGAGGACGTCAGCCCGGAGGAGATGGAACGCCGTCTCGGCGACCCGAAGTGGATCGAGGCGATGGCGTACGTCCAAAGCGCCGACTTCTTTCCTCGGCCTCTGGGGTCGTGATCAACGAGAGTGGCCTGGTACCCCTTGCCGATCAGCGGCTGTGCGGCGGCGATCGGCTGTTGGTCAGGGCCGCTTGGGTCCGCGAAGGGGCAGTGTTCGGCTGTAGACGACGCTCGTGGTCGTGGTGCCGAAGCCGGCCAGTTCGTCCATGAGCGTCTCCAGGTGTTCCATGGAGGTCGCGGCCACCTTCAGGGTGTAGCAGTCGTCGCCGGTGGTCCGCAGGCACTCCAGGATCTCTCGGCGTTCGGCGAGCAGGTGGTGCAGTGGCTGGTGGCGGTTGCCGGGGTACTTCAGGCGGACGACGGCGAGCACCGGGTAGCCGACCTTGGCCAGGTCCACGGTGGCGTGGTAGCCGGTGATGACGCCCAGCGACTCCAGATTGCGTACCCGCTCGGTGGTGGCCGACGGGCTGAGGCTGACGCGGCGCCCCAGCTCGCTGAGGGAGAGGCGGGCGTCCTGCTGCAACTGCTCGATGATCGCCCAGTCGATGTCGTCGAGGTTCACGGCCATGGCCCGATACTACCGGGAGATTCACTGCGAGAAGCTGGAACTACCGGGAAGATTCGGTTCCCCGCAGCGTGATCACCGCAATAACCTCGAGGCATGCAACTGGGTGTCAACGTACCGAACTTCGGGCCCGGGACCGACCCGGGCGTGCTGCGTGAGTGGGCGCGGGTCGTGGCGGGGGGCGGGTTCGATCTGCTGATGGTGTCGGACCATGTGGCCGTCACCCCGGATGTGGCGGAGCGGTATCCGGAGCCGTTCTACGACCCGTTCACCACGCTGTCCTGGCTGGCCGGTGTCAGCGGTGGCGAGCTGTCGCTCGGCACGACCGTGTTGGTGCTGCCGTACCGTCATCCGCTGCTGGCGGCACGGATGGCAAGCAGCCTGCAACGGCTCAGCGGTGGGCGGTTCGTGCTCGGAGTGGGGGCCGGATGGGCGCGGCAGGAGTTCGACGCGCTCGGGGTACCGTTCGCCGCGCGGGGCCGGCTGACCGACGAGTACCTGGGGGTGATGCGGCAGGTGTGGGAGGCGGAGGACCAAGCCGCGCCCGCGGTGTGGGTCGGCGGGCACAGTGCGGCGGCGATCCGGCGGGCGGTCAGGTTCGGCGATGCCTGGCATCCGCTGAGGCTTCCGCTGACGCGGATGCGGTCGGTTCTCACGGACAACGCGTTGCCGGGTTTCGCGCCGCGGATCGCGCTGCGTCTGGCCGACGCTCCGGTCGAAGACGCCGAGCGGCCGGCCGGTGTCGGCGACATGCAGCAGATCGTGGGTGATCTGGCGGAGCTTCGCGGGCTTGGTGCCCAGGCGGTGGTGCTCGACCCCTACCACGGGGACCCGGCTCAGACCCGTCGGCCCGAGGCTGCGTGGTGCGCGCTCACCGCGGTGGCCGAGCAGTGGGGGACGGCATCGTGATCACCCCTGCTGACGAGGCGCTGCTGCGGCAGGCCATCGGTATCGCGGCGCGCGCGGTGGAGCTGGGCGATGCGCCGTACGGCTCGCTGCTGGCCGGGCCGGATGGGGCGATCCTCGCCGAGGCGCACAACACGGTCCGGCGGGACGACGACATCACGGCCCATCCGGAGTTGAAGCTGGCCCGGTGGGCGGCCCGTGAGCTGGATACGGACACGGCCGCCCGTACCACCATGTACACGAGCTGCCAGCCGTGCGGCATGTGTGGCGGCGGCATCGTTCGCTCCGGCATCGGCCGGGTCGTGTACGCGCTCTCCACCGAGCAACTCGTCGAACTCAACCCGGAGTCGGGCCTCTGGCCGCCAGTGCCGCAGGACGGTCCGGCCCTGCACGACGAGGCACGCGCACCCATCAACTCCTATTACCGGCCAGGCCCGTCGGACGCCTAGCAGTAGGTGATCGGGCACCCCCGTCTCAGCGAGTGCTGGGCCGCGCGCAGGTACAGGGCGACATAGAAGGAGGTGTCCAGGTCCTCGCTCCAGGGGCCCGGCGCGGTCGCCGACAGCTTCTCCGCCGCGCCGTCCAGGAACCACATCGTCAGGTCCAGGTTGTCGCACATCTCCGGGACCTCGGGCGGCAGTTCCACCGCCGACGCCAGTTTCTCGGCGATCGCCAGGATCTGGGGTGCGCCCGCGATCACGGTGTCGTCGGAGTACGCGGACTCCACCGGCAGCTCTATCTCCTCGTCCAGGGACACCGGCACCAGGACCGTCCAGCCGAGGAGTGTCTCCGTCTCCGCCTTCGAGAGGTGTGCCTCGCACAGGGCCATGAGGCCGTCCATGGGCGGGACCAGTTTCTCCTCGAAGGACTGGCCCGAACCGCGTACGAAGTCCACTGACGCCGGTATCGAGTCGTACCGGGGCAGGCCCCGTCGTTCCAGCTCCCTGTTCAGGCCCGCCGCGATCTCAGCCCGCCCCTCCTCGCCCTCACCGAACCACTCCTCCGCACCGACATCGACCAGGTATACGCCCATGACCGCAACGTACTGCGCACCACTGACAACGCCGGTGCGCAGTACGAATGTACGACGGGGGGTTACGCGCGGAACGGGCCCGTCACCTCGTACGTGATGCCGCCCGACGAGCTGCCGCTCGTGCCCCGCTGGCTCGAGAAGTACAGGCGGCTGCCGTTCGGGGAGAACGCCGGGCCCGTGATCTCCGAGCCCGACTGGCCGTCGACGCGCAGGAAGGGGGCGACCACGTCGTCCGGCGTGATCACGCAGATCTCCATGGTGCCGCCGTCCTCCGCCACGAACAGGTCGCCCGACGAGGTGCCGGTGATGTTGTCGACGCCGGTCAGCGGTGCCGTGCCCGACGTGACCAGGGAGTCGTCGTACGCCAACTCGTAAGTGTTCGTAAGGAGGTTGAGCTGCCAGACCCTGTTGTCGCCCTTCGTGGTGAACCACACCTTGTCGTCGGCGTAGTAGCAACCCTCCCCGCCGTTGAAGGACTTGGAGCCGGAGACCTGGGTTCGGGTGGTCGTCGGGGAGCCGTCCGGGTCGGGGATCGTCGTCCAGGTGTAGGAGCCCGACGTGGCCGTGCCGGCAACCAGGACCTGGAGCGTGCCGGACGACAGGTCGCCCCAAGTGGTGGGAACGAAGCGGTAGAAGCGGCCGTTCGTCTCGTCCTCCGTCAGGTAGACGACCTTGCGGACCGGGTCCGCTGCCGCCGCCTCGTGCTTGAAACGGCCCATCGCGGGGCGCTGCGTCGCCGCCGCCGTGCCCCAGGGATCGGTCTCGTAGACGTACCCCAGCGACACCTCCTCGCAGGACAGCCAGGTGTTCCAAGGGGTGCGTCCGCCCGCGCAGTTCTGGCGGGTGCCGGACAGGATGCGGTACGCGGAGGTGATGGCGCCCGTCGACGAGAACTTCACCGCGCTCGCGCCGCCCGACGGGTTGATCTCCGAGTTGGAGACATAGATCCAGCCCGTTCCGTCGGCGTAACAGGCGCCGCCGTCAGGGGCGTTGTGCCAGGTGTACGACGTTCCGGTGACCGTCTGGCCCGAGCGGGCGATCACCCGGCTGGTGAAGCCGGCGGGGAGTCTGATGCCGTTGGCGTCGGGCGCGGCGAGGGCGCCGTACGGGCCCGTGCCCGGCTGGGCGGGGGCCGCGTGGGCGGCGCCGCGCCACAGGGTGCCGCCGAAGACGGCCGCCGAGCCGCCGATGACGGCGGCGCGCAGGAGGGTACGGCGTTCCACGTGTGCGTTGACTCGTGCGTCCACTCTCGCTCCAAGGGGGTGGCGTGACGTGCCGTGACGTCAGGGACCTTAGGGCGACCGAGTGGAATTGTCATGTACGCGCGATGTCGGGCCGGCGGTCGTTCGTGGCGTCCTGGCCGCCGACTGTTTGCCTGACGCGGTTGGTCCTGCGGGACCTGTACCCGTGTCCGAACGGCTGTCCCTGTAGCACGTGTTGAGCCGACGGCAGCCGAACCACCGCGTCCAGACCGCCCGTTGCCGCCTCCCGCAGACTCACCTCCCCGCTGCTCGCCAGCGCCAGCCGCTGTACGAGGGCCAGGCCCAGGCCCGTACCGCCCTTGGGGGCGCCGGGCGCACGCCAGAAGCGGTCGAAGGCACGCCCGCGTTGTTCCGCCGTCATGCCGGGGCCCTCGTCGGTGATGTGCAGGTCGATCCAAGTGGACCGGTTCTCACGGTGGTTGAGGTGATTGAGCGGGGTACGGGAGGTACGGCGAGGGTGGGAGGGGGCAACGGCGCGGAGTTCCATGGTCACCGTGCTGTGGGGCGGCGAGACCCGCAGGGAGTTCGAGAGGAGATTGTCGATGATCTGCTCCACCGCTCCCGGCAGCGCCAGCACTGCTCCCACCGCCCCCACCGGTCCCGCCGGCTCTTCCGGTCCCGTTTCGCCCGTGAACAGGACCAGCGAGACACCCCGTTGCTCGAACAGCGGAGCCCATGTCCCGTGCCGTTCCGCGCAGATGCCGGCCAGGTCGACCGGGCCGGGGTCCGCCGCGTCCTCCTCCAGGCGTGCCATCGCGAGCAGCCCTTCGACCATCCGGGCCAGTCGGTCCGTCTCCGTCAGCGCGGCGGTGAGGCTGCCCCGGGCATGCTGGGCGATGTCGGGCTCCAGGTTCTCCAGCCGCAGCCGAAGCGCCGCCAGCGGAGTCTTCAGCTGGTGCGAGGCCTCGCCCGCGAACGCCCGTTGCGAGGCGAGGAGATGAGCGAGCCGCGCGGCCGTACGGTTGAACGCGGCGGCGAGACTCCGCACTTCGGGCGGGCCCGAGGTCACCGCCACCGGGGCCGTCGCGCCACCGTCCGCCAACTCGTGGGTGGCCCGCTCCAGTTCACGGATCGGGCGACCAGCCCACCGTGCGCACGCGAACGCCACGACGGCCACCGCGGTCAGTACCCCGAGGCCGACGACGGCCAACAGCAGCCACACCTGGTGCACACTGGCCCGCACCATCTCCGTGGGGAGCGTGATCCGTACCGCGCCCGTCACCTGTCCGGTCCCGTGCCCGACCGGGGACGCCACGGACAGGTAGTGCACCCCACCGATCGTGGACGTACGGACATGGGTCGTCGCCGTCCCGGCCAGCGCGGCGGTCACCTCCGGGCGGGTCGACAGCTCGCGCTGCTCGGCGGTGGTCAACCGGTGTGACGCCGCGACGAGTTGGCCGCGTGCGTCGACGATGAACACCTGGCCGCCGATCCGCCGGGCACAGTGCGCGGCCCTGGCGGCCAGCTCGTCCGAACGCCCCGACGCCAGAGACAGCGCGGCGAACGCCGACACCGACTCCGCCTCGTCGTTGGCGGAGTTGACGATCCGCTCCCGCTCGGCCCGCGAGTAGACGATGCCCAGCGGAATCTCCAGGCCCAGCAGGACGAGGGCGGCGAGGCTGAGGTAACTCAGCAGGAGGCGGCGGGTCATGAGGCCGCGGCCCGAGGGCCACCGGGGGTGCGTACCGCGAGCCGGAAGCCGACACCCCGTAACGTCTGGATCCACGCCGGGTTTCCCAACTTCCGTCGCAGCGTGGCGACATGGACGTCCAGGGTCTTGGTCGGTCCCTGGTAGTGGGTGTCCCAGACGTGGGTGAGGATCTGCCGCCTCGAATACACGGCACCCGGGTCCTCGGAGAGCAGCGCCAGCAGCTCGAACTCCTTGGGCGTCAACGCGACGGCCACGTCTCCCACCCACACCTGGCGGGTGCGGCGATCGACCACGAGGGGGCCGGGAGCTGGGGTAGGCGTCTCCTCGGGTGCGGGGGCCGCGCTCTGCGAAGAGCGGGGGGAGGGCGGGGCGTGCGATGCGTGTGACGCGTACGAGTCGAACGATTCGTACGCCTCAAAGGACGGGGACGGCGAGGGGGATGGGGAGGGGGGCGGAGGCCTGAAAGCGGGCGCTGCCGGCGAAGGGGGCTGCGCCGCGTACACCGGAGCCTCGTACGCCTCGTATGCCGGAGCCTCGTACGCGAAGGCCGGTTCCTGTGGTGGCGGCGACGCCTGCGCTGCCGTCACGTACGGGTCCGGACGTCGTGTGCGCCGGGTCACCGCCCGTATCCGGGCCACCAGTTCACGCATGCTGAATGGTTTCGCCAGATAGTCGTCGGCGCCCAGTTCCAGGCCCAGGACCCGGTCGGCCTCCTCGCCGCGCGCGCTGAGGATGATGATCGGGACCTCGGAGGTCTGACGGATGCCCCGGCACACGTCGATACCGTCGATGTCGGGCAGGCCCAGGTCCAGCAGGACGACGTCGCCGTGCGGCCCTCTCAGCCCCTCGGCACCGGTGGCGACGTGCGCGACCGTCAGCCCGAAGTTCCGCAGGCCCTCGGCCAGCGGTTCGGCGATCGTCTCGTCGTCCTCGATGAGCAGCACCCGTACGCCCATACGTCCTGTCTCCCACTCCCATGAATTCCTGAAGTCGACACGCTACAAGACTCAAGAATCCCTGCCGAGCGGATCCAGGAGAATGTGAAAAGCCCCTCAGAAGCCTGGTCGCGATTTAGTGTTCCTCTAACCTTCCTCTGGTCATCGCTCCTCTAGCGTTCATGGTGGCAGGCAAAACCCCATGTCAGACGTCATCTGGAGGGATCATGAAGGCCTTGCTGGACCGCGCCCGCTCGTTCAAGCGGCACGTTGATTTCGAGAGCGGCGAATACCGGAAACTGGCCGAAGGGCAGAATCCGGAGGTTTTGTTCATTACCTGCTCGGACTCGCGGGTCATACCCGCCCTCATCACCGGGGCGCGGCCCGGCGAGATATTCGAGCTGCGGAATGCGGGCAATATCGTGCCGCCGCACAGCACGTACGGGGCCGCCTCCGGTGAGGCCGCCACCATCGAGTACGCACTGGAGGTGCTCGGCGTTCAGCACCTCGTCGTCTGTGGCCACTCCCACTGCGGAGCCATGGGTGCCCTGAAGTCCGGCGACGACCTGTCCGCGCTGCCCGGGGTGGACGCGTGGCTGCAGCTGGCCCGCCCGGAACTGGCCCCCGTCCTCACCGAGGCGTCCGACAACCCCTCGACGCTGCCCGAGGTGGTGCAGCGCAACGTCGTCAACCAGCTTGCCGTACTGCGCAGTTACCCGGGTGTGCGGCAGCGGCTGGAGACGGGCCGTCTCTCGCTGCACGGCTGGTACTACGAGATCGACACCGGCCGGGTCTCCGAGCTGGACGCGGACGACCGCTTCCGCGTGCACGCGTCATGAGCGGCCAGCACGGCCGCCACGCACAGGGCACCCGCACCCGCACCCGCCCGGCAGCGCCACCGCCACCGCCGCCGGCTCCCAACAACCCTGCGCGCCAGCCGACTTCAGCCCCTGCGGGGGCCGGCCGAGCCAACCTCGCCACCGAGATCACCGCCTCCCTCGTCGTCTTCCTCGTGGCGCTGCCGCTCTGTATCGGCGTCGCCGTCGCCTCCGGGGTGCCCGCCGAACTCGGCATCATCTCCGGGGTCATCGGAGGACTGGTCGTCGGGGCGGCCCGGGGCAGCACCCTCCAGGTCAGCGGTCCCGCCGCCGGACTTGCCGCGCTCGTCGCGGAGACCGTGGGGGAGTACGGCGTCGCCATGCTCGGCGTGATCGTGCTCGGGTCAGGGATTCTGCAGATCGTCCTCGGCCTCGTACGGCTCGGCCGGATGTTCCAGGCCATCTCGCTCGCCGTCGTCCAGGGCATGCTGGCCGGCATCGGACTCCCGCTGATCTTCGGCCAGTTGTACCCGATGTCCGATTCCAAGGCCCCCGGCACCCCGCTGGAGAACATCGCCGGTGTGCCCGGACTCGTCGGCGACACCCTCGCCGACCCCCAGGCGATGATCGCCGCGCTGCTCGGCGTCGTCACCATCGTGCTCAGCTTCCTCTGGAAGAAGATGCCGGGCCCCGTGAAGAAGATCCCGGCCGCGCTGGTCGCCGTGGGGATCGGGATCGGGGTCGCCGCGATGCCGGGCGTGGACGTGAAGACGCTCCAGGTGGGCAACCTGCTGGCTTCCGTGGACATGCCGGGGGCCGGGCAGTTGGCGGGCCTCGCCGACGTCGGCATTCTCACCGCGATCCTCACCTTCACCGTCATCGCCTCGGCGGAGAGCCTGTTCACGGCGGCGGCCGTCGACCGGATGCACAGCGGCCCGCGTACGCGCTACAACGCCGAACTCATCGCGCAGGGCGCCGGAAACACGGTCGCCGGACTGCTCGGCGCGCTGCCCATCACGGCCGTGGTCGCGCGCAGTTCGGCCAACGTGCAGGCCGGTGCGAAGACCCGTATCTCCCGTACGCTGCACGGCCTTTGGCTGCTTGCCTTCGCTCTGCTGCTGCCGCAGGTCCTCGCGTTGATCCCGATCTCGGTGCTCGCGGGCGTCCTCGTACACAGCGGCTGGAAGCTGTTCGCGCCCGCTGAGTTCCCCAAGATGTGGCGCCAGGACCGGGGCGAGTTCGCTGTCATGACACTCACCACGCTGGTCATCGTGGCGACCGCGCTGCTGGAGGGCGTCCTCATCGGGCTCGCCGCCGGGGTGGTGCTGGCCGCCCTGCGCATGTCCCGGACCGTCATCCGCCAGGACCTCGACGGTGACGACGACATCGCCCAGGTCGTCATGGCCGGCAACGCCACCTTCCTGCGGTTGCCGCAGGTCATCGAGGCGCTCGAGGCCGCCGCCGCGTCGGGCAGGTCCGGCATCCGCCTCGACCTGACCGGCGTCACCCACCTGGACCACGCCTGCCGCAACCAGGTCGAGGAGTTCACCGCCCAGCAGAGGGGACTGGGAACGCGGGTGGAACTGCTGATGCCGGACCAGGCCGCGAAGAGGGCCTACGCCGACAAGGCATTCTCCGACGCAGTCTCTCGCGACCAGGGTTTTACCGGCGAGACATTCCCCGGCGAGACATTCCCCGACCCGATCGAGGGAACGGTGCTGCCGTCTGGCCCGGGCCCCGACGCCGAGTGGTTCTACCTGGACACGCAACCGGTCCCCGACACCTACTCCTACCCCCATGTCCACCCGGACCGGGCACCACTCGTGCACTGAGCACCCCGGCTCCCCAGGCCGCCGCCAGATGGCCAGAACCCTACGGTGTGTGTGCCCTGGTCTTCGCAACTCCGTTGCCGCGCAGGCGCGTTCACCTAGGTTGGTGCCCAAAGATCACCACCGGAACACAGGAGGCTCTGCCGTGTTGGACGACGACCCCTCGCCCTCGGTCGGCACCGGCGCACGGGCGCGGGCGCACATCGACACTTCCAAGCCGCACTCGGCCCGCTTCTGGAACTACTTCGTCGGCGGCAAGGACAACTACGAGGTCGA
The DNA here is from genome assembly GCF_033793965.1 of Streptomyces sp. ME02-8801-2C. NCBI lineage: Bacteria > Bacillati > Actinomycetota > Actinomycetes > Kitasatosporales > Streptomycetaceae > Streptomyces > Streptomyces sp. ME02-8801-2C. Next base: position 403,565 of record NZ_JARAXP010000004.1, read on the forward strand.
CCGGGAGATCGGCGACCACATCAAGGAGATCTTCCCCGGCCTCGTAGACGTGGCCGTCACGAGCCGCCACTTCTTAGGACGCGCCGTCCGGTACCTCGCCGACGAGCAGGGCGTACGTCAGTTCCTGGACGTCGGTACCGGCCTGCCGACCGCCGACAACACCCACGAGGTCGCGCAGCGCGTCGCCCCCGACGCCCGGATCGTGTACGTCGACAACGACCCCATCGTGCTGGCCCACGCGAACGCCCTGCTCGGCAGCACCCCCGAGGGCCGGACCGTCTATCTGAACGCCGACCTGTACGCCCCCGAGACCATCCTCGAGGCCGCAGCCGACACCCTCGACCTCTCCCGGCCGGTCGGCCTGATGATCCTCAACACGCTCGGCCATGTCGCCGATCACAAGGAGGCGCGCGACCTGGTCGACCGGCTCATGGCGGGCCTGCCCTCGGGCAGCCATCTGGTGGTCAGCGACAGCACCGCCACCAGCGAGGGCATGATCGCCGCGTCGGACGCGTACAACGCGAGTGGCGCCGTCCCCTACTACGTACGGAGCGTCGAGGAGATCGCCGCGTTCTTCGACGGCCTCGACCTGGTGGCCCCGGGCGTCGTCCAGGTACCCGAGTGGCGTCCCGACCTCCGGGGCCCCGCCGCTCCCGCCACGGCGGTCGACGCCTACTGCGGAGTGGGCCGCAAGCCCTGACGCGCCTCCGGCGAGATCAGCGGCGGGAGGCGACACGGACCGGGATCTGGCCATCGGGGGCCTTTCGGGAGCACGCTTGGATCCGGATCCGGACCCGGGCCTGCCGGACCTCTGGCCGCTCGCCACTCGCCGCTCATGGAGGTATCCGAACATGCCGGGCTGGAACGCGCAGGACATCCCCGACCAGAGCGGCCGGATCGCCGTCGTCACCGGTGCCAACAGTGGCCTCGGGTACGTCACCGCACGGGAGTTGGCGCGCAAGGGGGCCCGGGTGGTGCTCGCCTGCCGGAGCGAGGAGCGCGGGAACGAGGCGGTGGGGCGGCTGCTGGAGCAAGTGCCGGACGCCATCGCCGAGTTCTGGCCGCTGGACCTCGCGGACCTGGGCTCCGTAAGGGAGTTCGCGGACCGGCTTCCGTACGAGCGGATCGACCTTCTCGTCAACAACGCGGGGGTGATGGCGATGCCGTACGGGCAGACGGCGGACGGGTTCGAGACGCAGTTCGGGGTCAACCACCTCGGGCACTTCGCGCTCACCGGGCTGCTCTTCCCGACGCTGCTCGGTACGCCCGGCGCCCGGATCGTGAACCTCTCCAGCGGGGCCCACCTGCTCGGCAACATCGACATCGACGACCTCAACAGCGAGCAACGGTACCGGCGTTGGACCGCGTACGGGCGTTCCAAGACGGCCAACCTGCTCTTCACGCACGAGCTGGCGCGCAGGCTGGCCGCGATCGGCTCCGGTGTCGTGGTCGCCGCCGCGCACCCCGGGTACGCGGCCACCAACCTCCAGACCGCCGCGCCGAAGATGCAGGGCCAAAAGGGCGCCGAGCGGTTCATGGAGATCGGCAACCGCTACTTCGCCCAGTCCGCCGAGGCGGGCGCCCTGCCCACGCTGTACGCGGCCACCGCACCGGACGTACGCCCGGACGCGTTCATCGGCCCCCGGATCCTGGGCTGGCGCGGTGCGCCCGCCAAGTCGTGGCGGGCCTCCTGGACGCTCAACGACCGTGCGGGGGAACGGCTTTGGGCCGCGTCCGAGCAGCTCACCGGGGTGACGTACGAGGGCCTCAAGTCGTGAACGCGAAGCGGCGCCCCGGACGACTTCGGCCGGGGCGCCGCTTCGCGTTCATCGCTCGGGTGGGTCAGGCGGCGGTACGCACCTCGTACGCCGTCACAGCCACCGTCTCGTCGTCGAGGCAGCGGCCCGACTCCAGGTCGAAGCGCTGCTTCAGGAGCGGCGAGGCGACGTACGGGCGGCCCTGGTGGGTGCCGGTGAGGCCGCGGGAGAGGACCGCCGCGCCGCCGAACGGGTCACGGTTGTCGATGGCGTACAGACTGCCCGCGCGGTCGCGGAAGATGGCCGCCTGGCGCCCGTCGGGCAGCAGGGCCGCCACGCCGCGGCCCGGCTGCAGGAGGCTCAGGTCGCAGACCGTGAACCAGCTGTCCTCGCCGTCGGCGCTGCCGTCGCTGCTGTTGATACGGAGTTGGATCTTCAGGTCGGTCGTCTCGGGGGCCAGGGTCATCGCTGGGCGCTTCCTTCCAGGACGTCATCGGCGGGGCGCAGGCCGATGGACAGCAGCGGCAGGTCGGGCTTGATCTGGTCGCGCTCGGGGACGAAGCCGACGACCGGGTCGGGGGTGTCCGGCGCGTTCACGAAGGACACGAACCGGGCGAGCTTCTCGGGGTCGTTGATGGTGTCGGCCCACTCGTCGCGGTAGTGGGCGACGTGCGCGGCCATCAGCGACTCCAGCTCCTCGCAGATACCGAGGGAGTCCTCCACGACCACGTCGCGTACGTGGTCCAGACCGCCGGGAATCCGCTCCAGCCAGGTCGACGTGCGCTCCAGCCGGTCCGCGGTGCGGATGTAGAACATCAGGAAGCGGTCGATCAGCTTGATCAGTTCGGCGTCGCTCAGGTCCTGGCCCAGCAGGTCCGCGTGGCGCGGGGTCGCGCCGCCGTTGCCGCCTACGTACAGGTTCCAGCCGCCCGAGGTGGCGATGATGCCGAAGTCCTTGGACTGGGCCTCGGCGCACTCGCGGGCACACCCGGACACCGCCGACTTGAGCTTGTGCGGCGACCTGAGGCCCCGGTAGCGCAGCTCCAGGTCGATCGCCATCCGGACCGAGTCCTGCACGCCGTAGCGGCACCAGGTCTGGCCGACACAGGACTTCACCGTGCGCAGCGACTTGCCGTAAGCGTGACCCGACTCGAAGCCGGCATCCACCAACCTCGTCCAGATCAGCGGGAGTTGCTCGACGCGAGCGCCGAACATGTCGATCCGCTGGCCGCCGGTGATCTTCGTGTAGAGGCCGAAGTCGCGGGCGATCTCACCGATGACGATCAGACCCTCCGGGGTGATCTCACCGCCGGGGATACGCGGGACGACGGAGTACGAGCCGTTCTTCTGCAGGTTGGCGAGGAAGTGGTCGTTGGTCTCCTGCAGCGCCGCCTGCTCGCCGTCGAGGACGTGGACACTCGCGCCGATGACCGGGGCGAGGGAGGCGATGATCGAGCCGACCGCCGGCTTGCAGATGTCGCAGCCGTCACCGCCCTTGGCATTGTCGCGGCCGTAGCGGTCCAGCAGGTCCTGGTAGGTGTTGATGCGCAGCGCGAGGACGATCTCGTACAGCTCCTCGCGGGTCTGCGAGAAGCAGCCGCACAGGCCCTTGTCGACGACGACACCGCTCGCCTCCAGCTCGGCGGTGACGAGCTGGCCGAGGACCTTGACGCAACTCCCGCACGTCGTACCGGCCTTGGTGCACTTCTTCACCTCGGGCACGGTGGTGCAGTTGTGCTCGGTGACCGCGCCGCGGATCGTGCCCTTGGTGACGTTGTTGCAGGAGCAGATGATCGCGGAGTCCGGCAGCGCGGTCGGGCCGAGCTGCACCGGGCCGCCGGCGCCGGCCGGGAGCACCAGGGACTCGGGGGAGACCGGCGGAACCGTACCGGTGAACGCGCGCAGCGTGCCGTAGGCCTCCGCGTCGCCGACCAGGATGCCGCCGAGCAGTGTGCCGTCGCGGCCGATGACGAGCTTCTTGTACAGGCCCGAGCGGGAGTCGGAGTAGACGACGTCGAGGCAGTCCTCGGCGGTGCCGTGCGCGTCGCCGAAGGACGCCACGTCGACGCCGAGCAGCTTCAGCTTGGTGGAGAGGTCGGCACCCGTGAACGTCAGCAGTTCCTGGGCCTCGTCCGCGGCGATGGCGGCTGCCGCTGTCTCCGCCTGCTCGTAACCGGGGGCGACCAGGCCGTACACCCGGCCGTCGGAGGCCAGCGCGCACTCGCCGATCGCGAAGACGTGCGGGTCGTTGACCGTACGGCACTGCTCGTCGACCGCGATGCCGCCGCGCTCGCCGACCGTGAGACCCGACTCGCGGGCCAGCTGGTCGCGGGGGCGGACACCGGCGCTGAACACCACCAGGTCGGTGGCGAGTTCGGAACCGTCGGACAGCTTCATACCGGTGACCGCGCCGTTTTCGTCGACGACGATCTCCTGCGTGCCCACGCCCGTGTGGACGGACAGGCCCATGTCCTCGATGGTGCGCAGCAGCGCCGCGCCGCCGCCGTCGTCGACCTGCACCGGCATCAGGCGCGGCGCGAACTCGACGATGTGGGAGGTGAGTCCGAGACCCTTCAGAGCGCCGGCCGCCTCAAGTCCGAGCAGACCACCGCCGACCACAGCACCCGTCGTACGGGTGCTGGCGTACTCCTCGATGGCGAGGAGGTCGTCGATGGTGCGGTAGACGAAGCAGCCCTTGGCGTCCTTGCCCGGGACCGGCGGCACGAAGGGGTAGGAGCCGGTGGCCAGGACCAGGACGTCGTAGTCGACGACCAGGCCCGAGCGGGCGGTCACCCGCTTCGCCTCGCGGTCGATGGTCTCGGCGGGGTCACCGATGTGCAGCTCGATGCCCTCCTTCTCGATGAACGCCATGTCGGTCATCGAGAGGTCCTCGGGCGTCTTGCCCGAGAAGTACGAGGTCAGAGCAACGCGGTCGTATGCAGGACGCGGCTCCTCGCACAGCACGACCACACGGTGCTGCGCGGTCAGACCGCGCTCGGCGAGCGCTTCGAGGAAACGCTGGCCGACCATGCCGTGGCCGACGAGGACGATCGTGGGGGTGGCCCCATCAGTGGCGGTCATTAGGAGCCTCCATCGTTGGTGAGCAGGTGGAGCAACGGGCCGCCGTCAGTGGGGAGCGGCTCTGCTCCCTCCCAGGCGCGCGCGAGGGCGCCGACGGTGCCGAGTTCGCCGACGAGCACCCCGCCGACCAGCCGGTCGTCACGGACGACGACCTTGCGGTAGGTGCCCCGGGTGGCGTCGGCGAGCTGGATGACGTCGTCGCCGGGGCGGGGGTCCGGCTCGCCGAACGCGGCGAGGTCGAAGGGGTTGCCGGTGTCGGCGGTGAAGTCGGTCAGGGTCAGCCGGGTCAGGGCCCGGGTGCCGGTGTAACGGGCGCCCGTGTCCCCGGCCTCGTCGGCCAGCAACTCGGCCAGGACCTCGGCCTGTTCGAGGGCGGGGGTGGCCAGCCCGTAGATCGTCCCCTGGTGCTGGGCGCAGTCCCCGAGGGCCCGGATGTGCGGGTCGGAGGTGCGCAGTTCGTCGTCGACGAGGATGCCCTTGTGCAGGGCGAGCCCCGCGTCCCGCGCGAGCCCCACCCGGGGGGAGACACCGCAGGCCAGTACGACGAGGTCGGTGTCGAGCGCGTAGTGGTCGGCCATCTCGACCGAGCGGACCCGGCCGCCCACAGTGCGCACATTGCGGACCCGGCACTCGGTGTGCACCTCGACGCCCAGCTCCTTGAGGTGCCGCAGCACCAACTCGGAGGCTCCGGGGTCGAGCTGACGCTCCATCAGCCGCTCGGCCTGCTGGGCGAGAACGACCTGCGCGCCGCGTACGGCGAGTGCGCGGGCGGCGGAGACACCGAGGAGCCCGCCGCCGATGACGACGGCCCGCGCCCCCGGCCGTACCGCCTCGGACAGGCCGAGGCAGTCGTCCATGGTGCGGAACGCGTGGACGCCTTCCGGGAGTTCGTGGTCCGGGGTGAACAGCCCGCGCAGGGGCGGGAGTACGGGGTTGGAGCCCGTCGCCAGCACCAGCGTCCCGTAGCGGATCGAGGTCCCGTCCGAGAAGTGCACGGTCCGCTCGGCCTGGTCGATGCGCTCGGCCCGGGCGCGGACCAGCCGGTCCGGCGTCGGCAGGGCGATGACCTCGGGGGCGTACCGCCCGGCGAGGACCTCGGCGAGCAGCACCCTGTTGTACGGGCGGTGCTCCTCCTCACCGACGAGCACGACGTCCGAGGCGGACAGGCCGAGCTCACCGAGCCGCCGGGCGAGTCGCACGCCCGCGAGCCCGGCGCCGATCACCACCACACGCGCATTCGAGGTCATGTACTGCAGCGTGCGTTGCCGGTGTTACCCGGCAGCATCACGTCTGTTTCCCGGGGGGCACGCTTCCCTCAGCGGGGGCGGCCGGCGGGTGTGAGGGTTCGGTGGGCGTGCGCGAGGGGGCTGTGAGGTGCGTGAACGATACGGCCGACAGGCGCTCGACCGCTACCCGCCCATCCGCCTGGCGCGGTGGGAGGCGAAAGCTCTGGAAGTCCTCAAGCTTCCAGTAATGAGTGGTGCCCGCATGTGCCCGTTACATAAGCTCACGATCATGCCTGACATATCGCTGCCCATGATCGCCGCCCTCTGCCTCGCCGCCCTCGCGGCCGGCTGGATCGACGCCGTCGTGGGCGGTGGCGGCCTGCTCATGATGCCCGTCCTGCTGCTGGGGCTGCCGGACACGTCGTCGGCGGCACAGTACGCGCTCGGAACCAACAAGGCCATGGCGATCGTCGGCACCACGGGCGCGGCCGTTACGTATACACGCAAGGCGCCGGTGGACGTACGCCTCGCGGTGCGCATCGGTCTTGCCGCGGTCGCCGGATCGACGGCCGGGGCGTTCGTCGCGGCCGGCATGAGCACGGACACGCTGAAGCCGGTCATCATGGTCGTCCTGCTCGGCGTCGGCGCCTTCGTGATCTTCAGGCCCGCCTTCGGCACGGCCCCGGCGACCACCCCGGTCTCCGCGCGCCGCGTCCTCGCCGCGATCGGACTCGCCGGCCTCGGCATCGGCTTCTACGACGGCCTCATCGGCCCCGGCACGGGCACCTTCCTCGTCCTCGCGCTCACCGCGCTGCTCCACCTCGACCTGGTCACGGCCTCCGCGACGGCCAAGGTCGTCAACTGCTGCACCAACGCGGGCGCCCTCGCGATCTTCGCCTGGCAGGGCACGGTGTACTGGCAGCTGGGCGCGCTGCTGGCCGCGTTCAACCTCGTCGGCGGGATGGTCGGGGCGCATACGGCACTGAAGAAGGGGAGCGGGTTCGTACGGGTGGTGCTGCTGGTCGTGGTGTTCACGCTCGTGGCGAATCTGGCGTACCAGCAGTGGGTGGCGTGATGACGCTCAGCGGGCGCCGGCCGTCGCCGGTGCCGCCGCCGGTGAGATGGGCGAAGACGACGACGTTCCCCTCGTATCCCGTTTCCGGCGTGTAACTTCCGCCGCAGGTGATGACGCGCAGTTCGGGGCGGGACGCGGCGCCGTACACCTTCTCGTCGGGGAAGTGGTCCCTGTCGTACACCTCCACGGCGTCGACGACGAAGCGGGCGGTGGTCCCGTCGAGCCGTTCGACCTCCACCGTGCCGCCCTTCTCCAGGGCGCCGAGCCGGTAGAAGACGGAGGGGCCGTCGGCGTTGTCGACATGCCCGGCGACGATCGCGGTGCCCGTCTCACCGGGGACGGTGCCGGCCTCGTACCAGCCGGCGAGATCCTCCCGCTCGAGGGGCGGAACCTCCAGGCTGCCGGTGGCGGTGAGGCCGAGGCCCATCAGCGGGGCGTTCACACCGATGGCGGGGATGCGGATACGGAGGGGCGGGGAGGGCGGGAGCGCGGGGGCGGCGGACTCCGCCGGTACAGCAGGCTTGTCGGTGGGCTGCGGGCCGGTGGGCTGCGTACGGGCCTGGGCGGCGGACGGCTGAGGCGGGGCGTGCGTCTGCCCGCCGCTGCGCACGAGCCAGGCGCCGGAACAGAGGGCGGCGAGGGTGACGAGGGCTATGACCAGGTTGGCGAATCTGCGACGCACAGCGAGCCTCCCGAAGTTCGCCCCTGGCCCCCCTCCGGGCCGCGAGGGGCGTCGGACCCGGAGGGAGGGGGACATGCGGTACCGGCGGACGGACGGCGGAGGGTGTCCGTCAGATCCTGTCGCCTCTCGCCCGGCGATGCAGGAGCCAGGTACCGCCCGCGGCGGCGACGGCGAGAGCCGCCACACCGCCCGCGGTCTGCACGGGGTCGGGGCCGAGCGCGCCACCGACCCCCGTCTTCACACTCCCCCTGGGATGTACGGGAGGCCGCACGGGCTCCCGGGTGGAGGTGAGCGTGACGACCAGATCACCACTCACCTGCGACCCGCCCCCCTCCCGATCACACCGGGCGACGATCTCGTACGTCCCCGGCTGCGCGCCCGGCGGCACCCGGAACTGCCCGACGGCGACCTCCTGGTGCGTACCGGGCGCCAGAACGAAGGCCCCGGCGCCCACCGCGCTGGCATCACCGGCGGCGGTCCCGCCCGTTCCGCAGGCCGTCGTGTTGACGGTGACCTGGGCGCCGGGGGTGACGGTCTTCGGGTACACCTCCAGACCACCACCACCGCCGGTACTGCCGTATACGGGCGAGGCGACGCCCGTGACCGCGCCCGCGACGGTGACGGTGAGCGCTATACCGGTCAGCAGGCGGGCGGCGGTACGTCGCATGGGCTTGCTCCCTCCGACAGCTCGCGAACGGGGTGGATGGTCTACTACCGAGGTAAGTGGCAGGGACCCGGACGCGCTCTCTGAAGGCCCGTCAGAAATACGGTGAACGGGCGGCGCGGGACGCCCGGGAGTGGCGCGCGCGTCGACATTTCGGCAGGTCATCGCCGTACGGCCGGAGTGTCGCGAAAAAGAACCCGAAGGGCCCAGTCGGGGGTGTGAACGGGTGACCGGGGAGGGCGATGGCTGGACGACTTGACCTCAAGAAAGCTTGAGGTACGAGGCTGTGGCGCATGCAGACACTGACTGAATCTGTCGAACTCGAACCCGAACCCGTACGTGTGACCGTGGTCGTGGGCAGCAACCGCGAGGGTCGTTTCGGCCCCGTCGTGGCCGCCTGGATCCTGGACCGGCTCGCGGCCCGCGACGACCTCGTGGCGGAGGTCGTGGACGTCGCGGAAACAGCGCTCCCGACGACGTTCGCGGCCGACGCGGACACGCAGACCGCACTGGCGACGATCACCCCGAAACTGTCGTCCGCCGACGCGTTCATCGTCCTGACCCCCGAGTACAACCACTCCTACCCGGCCGCCCTGAAGAACCTCATCGACTGGCACTACACGGAATGGCAGGCCAAACCGGTCGCCTTCGTCTCGTACGGCGGCGTCTCCGGCGGCCTCCGCGCGGTCGAACACCTCCGCCAGGTCTTCGCGGAACTCCACGCGACGACGGTCCGGGACACCGTCTCCTTCCACAACGCGGGCGCGTCCTTCGATGACGGGGGACAACTGAGGGACCCGTCGGGCCCGGACGCGGCGGCGAAGACGATGCTGGACCAAGTGGTGTGGTGGGGGCGGACGTTGAGGGAGGGACGGGCGGCGCGGGCGTACGGGGGATAGTGGCCCGTCACTCGGTGCCGGGCGGAAAGCCGTAGATGCCAACGCCCGTCGGGGGCGCGTCCGGGATCTCGGGAGGACAGATTCCCCAGGCCTTGGCAATGGCCATGACGTGCCTCTCGACGGGCATGGCGGCGTACCAGTCGTCCCACTCGGCGTCGCCCCAGGACGAATGCCCCTCCTCCATCCCCCTTATACCGACACCGAGTTGGCGCTCGATCTCGGTCGGCTCACCGAGTCGCAGGGGCACGCCACCGTCATAGCAGTAGGCCCGGACGACTTCGCCGGCCTCGACTCTCGCCCAGGCGTGGTTCTCGAAGATGCGATCGGTGTGGAAGAACTGAAGGTCGCCCAGTTGGTGGCCGAGTGACCGCAGCCAGGCGAGGAGGGAGGGACCGTAGTCCACAACTCCGGCTGTGAGGTGGACTCGGCTGTGAGCCAGCGTCCAGCCGTCCACGGGCGTGGCCACGAAGACACCTCGCCGGTACGCCGCGTCTGTCCCCGCCTCCCAGTCCATCGTCACGCGTGAAAGCAGCCCGAGTGCGTCGGCGACCTGCTCGTTGTCGCCGCCGGGCACAGCCAGCCAGGACGTCTTGTAGCCGATTCCCACGGCGATCCCCTCCCTCGCGCTCGCGCAGCCTCTGCGAATTAAACCCGAGTAGCCCCTGATTGCCCCATACCTGACATTGTGATATATTGGAAATGATCCATTTTTCCCACCTCGTAAAGCCGCTCGCACCCCACGTAGGCGCGGCCAAGACCTCTGGTCTCCATCTGTGTACGTGCCAATCAGGGGAAGCTCGTAGCGGGATTTCGTGACTTGCCGCAGACGCGGCTGCCGTATTCCAGCAATGCCCCTCCCCGACTGATCATTCCGGCCGTACCCGGTTCTCGATCCGACACCTTGCTGGGCCATGCGGAAATGGCTCCTGATCAACAAGTGAGAGGGGCCTCGGGAATGAAAAAGTCCCTGGCCGAGCTACGCGCCCTCGCCGCACAGGCGGGATTCACCGGCAGCGACATCAAAATCGCAGCGGCCGTCGCCATGGCAGAGTCCAAAGGCGACCCCGTCGTCATCGGAGACCAGCATCTGGTCGACCACAAGTGGGGACCGTCCATTGGTCTCTTCCAGATACGCTCGCTCAAGCACCCAGGGCAGTTTTCCCCACCGGACACGCTCAGGATTGAAGCAAAGCTCAAGGATCCGCTCTACAACGCCAAGACGGCAAAGGCCATCAAAGACGCGCACAACTGGAAGCAATGGTCCACGTTCACGAACGGGGCCTACAAGCAGTACATGGACGGTGGTTCCGCCAGCCACGCCGACTTCGAGCCGTTCCCTGGTGCGTCGTTCTTCCACGCCGGAAAGAAGTCGCCGATCATCGCGGCAATGCACCAGCGGCTCGTCGCCGAGGGCTGCAACCGGTACCAGTCGAGCGCCAACGCCGACGTATGGGGCCCGGGCGATGTGAAGTCCTACGCCGCCTGGCAGGAGAAGCTCGGCTTCAAAGGTGACGATGCCGACGGCATCCCCGGCAAGACCAGTTGGGAAAAGCTAAAGGTCCCCAACGTCTAAAACTCGAGAACCGGCGACACAGGGTTGTGGTGACTGAAAGGATGGTGTCATGCCCGAGAAGAACTTCGACCAAGAGGACCTGAAAGCGGCCCTCAAGAAGACCGACACCGCCGACGGACCCGGCACCGACGACCTCGACGCCCTTCCGGAGAGCGACTTCGTCGCCTTCGCCGAGGAGGGCGTCGAAAACGACGCGGAGGCCCCCAAGTGACCGCCACCATCGCTTACGACCGTTCCGTCGCGAATTTCATCGACAAACTCAGCGCCACGGGCCACGTCACCCATAAGGCCTACAAGAAGACGTCGGTCACGCTGCACCACAACGCCGGCCGGTATTCGCACCAGGGTCTGCTCGACCTCTGGAAGGAGCGTCCGGCTTCGGCCCACTTCGACATTGACGCCGCTGGTGCAGTCGCCCAGTACGTCAAGGTGAACGAGTACGCCTGGGCCGTCGGCAACGTGGCCGGCAACCAGCGCTCGATCAGCATCGAAATGGCGAACGCAACGCTCGGGCCCGGCTGGACGGTCGCCGAGGTCACTTGGAAGAACGCCGCACGTCTCGCCGGCTGGCTCTTCGCCAAGGTGATCGGCGAACGCCCCAGCAAGAGCAACCTCTTCTACCACCACCACTGGGCCTCGACCGAATGCGCCGGCCCGCACATGGAAAAGCTCTACGGCAAGGTCCTCGCGGCGACCCAGGAGGCGTACGACCACTTCAAGGGTTCCCACCCCGTCCCCGTGTCGGAAACCGAGCCGTTCCCTGGTGCGTCGTTCTTCCACGCCGGAAAGAAATCGCCGATCATCGCGGCGATGCACCATCGGCTCGTCGCCGAAGGGTGCAACCGGTACCAGTCGAGCGCCAACGCCGACGTATGGGGGCCGGGCGATGTGAAGGCCTACGCCGCCTATCAGCAGAAGCTCGGCTTCGAAGGCGCCGATGCCAACGGCATCCCCGGCAAGACCAGTTGGGACAAGCTACAGGTCCCCAACGTCTGACCGTCCTTGCTGCAGGCTCTCTTGGTGATCTGGCTCAGGACCGGGGCCACGAGGTCACAACGAGTGCACAACGGGTCGGCGGCGGCGCCGCGCCTCGATGCGGATCGTCCCTATCGTCCGGTGTACAGGGGGTACGAAAAACTCCCCGGATCAGGGGGGCACCTTGCAGTGGACAAGATCGTGGCGGAAACCGATCGTCCAGCGCTTCACCGGCGCCTTCGCGGCCTGCGCGGCCTTGGCGGCAACTTCGGGATGCACGGTCCCCGTTGACGCCGTAGCGGGCATATCGGTGACCAAGGATGGTCACTTGGTCGGCGTCATGATGGTCTGCGGACATCACATCGACGGCGCGACTCTGTACGTGGACAGAGAGGACCCCGACAAGGAGGTGACGGTCGGTTCCTGGACAGCCGCCAGCCCTCTCGAGCCCGGCCTCACCACCTGGCCCCTGGACGCCCCGGCCACCGGCTGGACAGCGACCAAACCTCTTAACTCCCTTACCGGGGAAACCACTTACACCCTGTACGGCTGGACCAAGGACGACTCGTGGTCGTCGAGCAGCATGTCCTTCACTTTGGCCGACCGGGATCGACTGACACCGGGAACGGTCCGCTACGAGGGCGCCGAGGCTGCGGTCACCGTCCCGGTGGCGGAGTTCAAGGCGAGGGCTTGCGAGGGCGATTAGCGCAGGCGGTCGGCGGTGACGGCGGTTCGGAATGTCTCCCAGGCGGCGGGGTGGAGGCGGAGGGGCGGGTCTGAGGGGGTCTTGGAGTCCCGTATCGCGATGGTTGCGGGGATGTTGGTGGCGACCTCGACGCACTCCGCTGTCTGGTCGCTGTAGCTGGACTTGCGGTACCTGTACTCAGTCACGGTTCACAGTTCCTTACAAAGCTTGTGGAGGAACGAGACCGACTCCTGCTCACTGAGAGAGCGTTCAGCGATCTTCTCGAACAGTTCATCGTAGTCAGCGGTAGCCTCTCCGCCTTCCACCCAGCGCTGGGCGAAGGGAGCCTCCACGTATACGACGTCCATGGCGCCGGGGGCTGCGAACGAGATGATGTTGAACGAGCCGTTCAGGCCGGGATGTGTCCCAGCGCCGAACGGGAAGATCTGGAGGGTGAGGCTTGGCAGTTCGGCCAGCCGCGTCAGGTGCTCCAGTTGGCCTGCGGCCGTCGGTGCTCCACCAGGGAAGTTACGAAGTACCGCTTCGTAGATCACGACGTGTAGCGAGAGCGGCGGGTCGTTGGTCAGGCGTTGCTGCCGGGACAGCCGGGTCGAGATGAACTCTTCGTCCGGGTCGGGTCCCTTGGCGAGCTCAGCTGTGGGCCCGTTCCTCAACGCCCGTACATACTCCGGTGTTTGGAGTAGGCCGGGTACGAACGCAGGCTGCCACGCTTTGACGGCCGTCGCAGCGCTCTCCAACGTGACGTATTCCTGCATGACTCCGTGGATCGTGTAGCCGTCCCACCAGCCCTTGGCCTTGCGGCGCTCGCGGTCGACCCGCGCCAGTTCCAGCAAGCCGCCGATGGCCCCGGGGTCGTGGACCCCGTACAACTCGCACAGCGCCCGGATGTCCGGGTCGCGAATGGGGACCCATCCGCCCTCCATTTTCGCGACCTTGGTCGTGGATGCGGTGAGTGTCTTGGCCGCCTGGGTCTGATTGAGGCCGGCTGCCGTGCGCAACTTGGTGAGTTCGCCGCCGAGTCGGCGTCCCAGGACGGTGGATGTGCTGTAGCCCTGCGTCGATTGGCGTGCGGTCACGTCGGTGCTCCTCCTGGCATCGGTGCCCGGCCAGTCTGACGTGCTGTCACGAGGCTCCGCAAACTCGATTGGAGGAATTACTCCGGGAGTAGCTTGCGGAATAATTCAGGCTGCCTCTACCGTCGGTGACGAACCGCTCGCTGAGCGGAGCCACTTACCGCACGTCGCAGCTCCCCCTGCCCGAAAAGAGACCCCGTGACCGAAGACGCCCCCCTCCGCTACGACCGCCTCGACTACACCCCCTTCCCCAAAAGCGTCACCCTCGCCCGCCGCCGAGCCCACCGCCTCCTCACCGACTGGGGGCACCCCGAACTCGCCCCGGACACCGCCCTGTTGGTCTCCGAGCTCGGCGGAAACGCCGTACTGCACGGGTGTCTTCGTGACCGTCTCTTCCGAGTCGAACTCGCCCTCACCGAGCGCGCCGTGCGCGTCAGCGTCTCCGACCCCCGGGGCGAGTTACTGCCGCGCGCACGCAACGCCGCGTCGGACGAGATGTTCGGGCGGGGACTGCTGATCGTCGGTGCCGTCGCCGACCGCTGGGGCGTGACCGAACTGACCGTCGGCAAGCTCGTCTGGTGCGAGCTGGACGTCGTACGCGGCGTGGGCGAGGCGACGAATCAGATGGCGACTCAGGCGACGTATCAGGCGACGAACAAGCAGGAACCGCACCCCGCGCCTGTCACCGACCCCGCCACACCCTCCGCCCCCACACCAAACCGTCGGCGACGCCCTGCGGCAAGATGGGCGTCATGAGCATCGTAAAGATCAACGTACTCACGGTCTCCGAAGAGCAGCGCGAGACGCTGGAGAAGCGGTTCGCGGCGCGGGCCGGGGCCGTCGAGGGGTCGGACGGGTTCGAGTGGTTCGAGCTGTTGCGGCCCGTCGAGGGCACCGACGACTACCTGGTGTACACGCGGTGGCGCAGTGAAGAGGACTTCCAGGCCTGGATGGCGGGCCCGATGCAGTCGGCCCACCGCCCCGCGTCCCCCGGCGGGGAGCAGCCCAAGCCCGCCTCCTCCGCGTCGACGCTCTGGTCCTTCGAAGTGGTCCAGCAGGCCGCCCCCAAGCAGGACTGAGCCCGCGCGACCTGCGACTCGAGACCCGCCACCCCCCGATTCTCCGGCGCGCCGACCGCAGCAGCTGGACTCGGCGCGCCACAACTCACGATCATGTGCTCGGGTCAGGGCTTGCGCCCCACCCCGCCATGCTGGCCGATCGCCGGTGCCGCGACCCCCGACGCGCTCGGCTCCGGCCGCCACAGCGGCACCGACACCACCCCCGGCGGAACCAGCTCGAGCCCCTCGAAGTACGCCTCGATCTGCTCCACCGGCCGCAGGAAATACGGCACCGCGCCCGTCTCGTTGTACCCGTCCTGCGCTGCCTCGTAAGCCGGATCCGTGCCCCGTGAGCCCTCGTTCAACGACAGGTAGCTGCCCGACGGGAGGCCCGCCATCAGGTCGCGGACGATTCCGCGCGCCACGGCGTGGTCCGGGACGTGGCCCAGGATGCCGCTCAGGATCAGGGCGGTCGGGCGGGTGAGGTCGAGCGTGTTGGCCGCCGCCTTCAGGATGCGGTCCGTGTCGTACAGCTCGGCGTCCACGTAGTCCGTCGCGCCCTCCGGGGTCGACGTCAGGAGCGCACGGGCGTGGGTCAGGACCAGCGGGTCGTGGTCCACGTACACGATGCGCGCGTCGGGGGCGATCGACTGGGCCACCTCGTGGGTGTTGTCCACGGTGGGCAGGCCCGTGCCGACGTCCAGGAACTGGCGGATGCCCGCCTCCCCGGCCAGGTGGCGGATCGTACGGCCCAGGAACGCGCGGCTGCTGCGGGCGATGGTGACGATGCCGGGGAAGACGGCGGTGTAGGCGTCGCCGGCCGCCTCGTCCACGGGGTAGTTGTCCTTGCCGCCCAGCCAGTAGTTCCAGATACGGGCGGAGTGCGGTACCGAGGTGTCGATTCTCTGTTCGGATTCGGACATGCTTGACATCGTCTCCCCGGTCGCAGCGTACGCGGTCGTACGAGGGTTTCGTACAGGGTTCAAGTTAACAAGGGTGTGGCGGTCGGCGGTTGCCGGACAGTCGCCGCAGGTCCGGTAGCCAGCACGCGCCTGTCGCCTCTCTCGCCCCTGTCGACCCTTTCGCCCCCTGTAGGGCCGCGTCGGCGTCACCGAACGACAACCCGTCACTTTATGTCGGCCGCCGACTATGGCCATTTCACTGTGTTGACCGGCGCAACAGTTATACATAGCGTCAACATGTCCAATGCCCGGTACACCCGTCGAAAAGCCCAGGGGGTGCATTGCCATGCGCAAGCTGATTCTGACAGGCGCGCTGTTCGCGCGACTGGTACGCAAGGACCGGCTCACGGCTCCGTACATGTACTACTGACCGGCGAGGCAATATGCGAAGCCGGGGTGTGAAGAACCGCACCCCGGCGTTCGCGATGCGCTGCGGCTGATTCTGCGGATCGGACGGGAGTCTTATGACGGTGCGTGCGCTGACCGAGATGCCGGGGCCCGACGGCGGAAGAGTGCTCGGGAATCTGACGGACTTCTCGGCGGACCCACTGGGCTTTCTCACTCACTGCGCCGGCGAGTACGGCGACACGGTGAGGCTCAGTCCCAAGAATGTTCTGCTGGCGTCCCCCGAGGACGCCGTGCGCATGCTGGTCGACAGGAACTCGGACTTCGTCAAGCAGGGTCCGGGGACCCGGCGCGCAGGCCGTCGGCAGTCGCTGCCGCTGTCGACCATGAGCAGCGACGGCGAGGAGTGGCGTGTCAGACGCGGGCGCATCCACGGTGCCTTCGACCGTGAGCTGTCGGCCACCGCCGCAGCAACCATGCGGGAGCAGGCACGGCGGATGCTCGCGTCCTGGCGTCCCGGCCAGGTGCGCGACCTGCAACAGGACGTCTCCGGGGTCACGTTGAGGCTGGTCACACGGCTGCTGTTCGGCGACGAGTACACGGACGAGCAGATCGCGGACGTCGCCGGCCTCGTCGCCCCCATCATGGATCTGTCGGCCTCGCCGGTGGTCCTGCCCGAGTGGGTGCCCACTCCTCCCAAGCTGCGGATTCGCCGCCATCTCAAGCGGGTCATCAGGACCCTCGAGCAGGTCGTTTCCTCGCCGAAAGCCGTCGACCCCAAGGCGGCGCCCGTTCTGCACGCGCTGCTTTACAGCACCCCGGCGCCGAGCGAGGCCGAGATCCGTGACGAACTGGCCACTCTGCTGATGGCCGGATTCGAAACCACCAATGACGCCGTGGTGTGGGCGAGCGTATTACTGGCCCGGCACCCAGACGCGGCGGAACGCGTGCACAGCGAGGCCGAAAAGGCGTTCGTGCGGAACTCCGACGGAATGGAGCTGTTGCAGGAATTGCCCTTCACGGACGCGGTGCTACGAGAAGCGCTGCGCCTGTACTCGCCTGTCTGGGTGACCAGCCGAGACGCCCGGGTGGATGTGGAAATCGGCGGCCATCTCATTCCGGCGGGTACGACGGTCACGGTGAGCCAGTGGGTGAATCACCGCGACCCCCGCTACTGGCGCGATGCCGGAGAATTCGTGCCGGAACGCTGGCTCGGGAAAGAGGCGTCGGACATTCCCCGGGGTTCGTATTTTCCTTTTGGGCTTGGCCCGCGCGTTTGTGTCGGTGCCGCGCTGTCGACCGTGGAGAGCGTTCTGCTGCTGGCCGCGATCTGGTCCGCCCACCGACTGCGCCTCGCGGATCCCGACGCGGTGCGCCCACGACCCGCGCTCGCCCTCCAGCCGATGAACGCGCGCTTCCACCTCGACCGCTGGTGAGAGCTCCACCGCTGGTGAGAGCCGCCGAACGACCCGACCCGGCAGGGCTAGCGGACGGACAACTCGGTGGTCACCCCGGCGAACCTGCCCACCGCCCCGCCGGAGTGACCACCGAAAGCGAGCCGCCGCCTCAGCCCACCGACACCGCGCTCCACGCGGCCGCCACAGCCGCGTACTCCGTGCTGCCCGTCCCGTACAGGTCACGCGCCGCGTTCAGGGTGGCCGTGCGCGCGCCGGCGTAGTTCGTCGACGACGTCATGTACGTGGTCAGCGCCTTGTACCAGATCGCGCCGAGCTTGGCCCGGCCGATGCCCGCGACCGTGGAGCCGTTGCACGTGGGGGAGTTGTAGCTGACCCCGTTCACCGTCTTCGCGCCGCTGCCCTCCGCCAGCAGGTACGCGAAGTGGTTCGCGACGCCCGAGGAGTAGTGGACGTCCAGGTTCCCGACGCCCGAACTCCAGCAGTTGGCCGAGTTCCCGTCCTTCGAGGGCTGGTCCATGTAGCGCAGGGCCGACCGTCCGAAGCCCGCTTTCACGATCTTCTCGCCGATCAAGTAGTCCCCGACGTCTGTGGAGTTGGCCGCGTTGAACTCCACCAGCGTGCCGAAGATGTCCGACGTCGCCTCGTTGAGGCCGCCCGACTCGCCCGAGTACGTCAGGTTGGCCGTCGCCGAGGTCACGCCGTGCGTCATCTCGTGCCCGGCCACGTCCAGCGAGACCAGCGGGCCGAAGGTCGTCCCGTCACCGTCGCCGTACGTCATGCAGAAGCAGGTGTTGTCCCAGAACGCGTTGTTGTAGCTGTTCCCGTAGTGCACGCGGTTGTACGAGCCGACCCCGTTGCCCTTGATCCCGTTGCGCCCGAACGTGTCCTTGTAGTAGTCCCAGGTCTCGTCGGTGCCGTACTGCGCGTCCACCGCCGCCGAGGCCCGGTCCGCCGTCGTACCCGTGCCCCAGTGGTTGTCCGCGTCGGTGAAGAGCGTGGCGGGGGCGCGGCGGATGCAGATGCCGAATATGCACAGGTCGGTGCCGTTCGCGGCGTCGCCCGTGTACGTGTTGCCGCGCGTCGGGTCCTTGAGCTGGTTCGTCGATCCGGACACCGTCGTCTCCAACGGGACCGTGCCGCCGTACAGGGACTGGCCGTCGCCCGTCGCCGTCTCGATGCTGTCCCACGCGTCGATCTGGGCGCCGGTCCGGGCGTCGGTCACGACCGTACGGGCGACCGGGTTGCCCAATGAGTCCAGCGCCACCGCGTCCGTCTGCCAGGCGAGCTTTGGGGCGCCGTGCAGGGCGTCAACCACCAGGCGCGGCTTGGAGGTTATCTTCTTCAGCGCCTCGCCGAGGTTGGCCGCGCGCAGCGCCGACGCCGCCAGGTCGGCGGCCCTCGGGGCGGACACCGCCGGGCTGATCGTGGCGAGGGATATCGGGCGGGCCGTGGCGCGGCTCGCGCTGCGGTAGGCGCCGTCGGGCGCCAGATGGACCACGAAGTCACCGCCCAGCACCGGGAGTTGGCGGTAGGTGCGGTCGTACCGGACGTGCTGGCTGCCGTCCTTGTCGATGACGACGTCCCGAACTGCGGTGCTCTGTACGGAGGTCAGGCCCAGGTGAGCGGCCTGGTCCACGAGCACCGAGACGGCGTTCTTGATCGCGGTGGCCCTGGTCGGCTTCTCGGCCGAGTCGGCCGCGTCGGCGGTGGGGGAGAGTGCGGCGGCGAGCAGAGCGGCGCTGGTTGCGGCCACACCGGCCGCGGCAAGACGGGAGGTCATCGGTCTCCTTTGGGGTGAAGACGGTCGTGACGGTGGTCGTGACGGCGGTGGTGACGGTGGTCGTGACGACGGTCGTGACAACGGTGGGGATCGGTCAGATTTAAGGGTTCATGACATGTCGTGTCCATAGCGTTCGCGGCTTCACCCCGACTTATGGCGAGAATCGTTTCCCCATCCCCACGAGCCCGCTGCCACGGACTCACGCTTGTCGGGGGTCACGCTCACGATTGAGAGACCGCCAGGTGCGACTGCGACTCCCGTTCTTCGTCTACGGCACCCTCCGCCCCGGCGAGGTCAACCACGACCGGTACCTGTACGGCCGTATCCGGTCGGCGGGCCCGGCGCGGCTCGCGGACGCGGCGCTGTACGACGGCCCGGGCTACCCGTACGCCGTGGCGGAACCCGGCGGCGTCGTGCACGGTGACCTGGTCACCGCGCTACCGGAGGCGTACGACGAACTGCTCCCCGCCCTCGACGAGTTGGAGGAGTGCGTTCCGGGCGACCCGCGCAGCCTGTACGAGCGGGTGGCGCGGCAGGTGACCCTCGACGCCGACGGGAGCGCCGAACTCGCCTGGGTGTACGTCGCCGGCCCGGTCGTCGCTGCCCGGCTGCGGGCGCGCGGCAGACGTATCGCGGGCGGGGATTGGCGCAGCCGTGGACCGCGCCACGACGCTTCTGGGTGAGACGTGTCAATATCAAAATCTTGTCAGGTTCCTCACAAGGGGCAATATCCGTTGAGGGCATTCGTTTTCAAATATTTTCGGTAATCATTGGGCTATGAGTGACCGGAAAGCGCTTCCCCCAACCGTTTTTCGACAACCCTTACTGAGTGTCAAGTCTCAACTCCCCGGATTTTCAGACCTGTTGAGCCTTGTTCGAGCCCCCGCCGCGCTCAGCGTCCCCGGCGACATCCTGGCCGGCGCGACCGCGGCAGGCCGCCCTCTGGGTCCCCGGACCGCCGGCGCGATGGCCTCCTCCGTCTGTCTCTACTGGGCCGGCATGGCCCTCAACGACTACGCCGACGCGGCCGTCGACGCGGTCGAGCGGCCCGCCCGCCCGGTGCCCTCCGGCCGGGTACCGCGCCGGACCGCGCTGGCCGTCGCCACCGGTCTGACCGGCGCAGGCCTGGGCCTCGCCGCACTGTCGGGCGGCCGACGCGGACTCGGAATCGCCCTGCCGCTGACGGCGCTGATATGGGCGTACGACCTGAAGTTGAAGTCGACTCCGGCCGGCCCGGCGGCGATGGCGGGCGCGCGTGCGCTCGACGTGCTGGCGGGTGCGGTGGCGGGCGGCGGCAAGCCTCCGTCATACGGGGCTGGTGGGGGCGGCGCGGCCGGCGCGCTCGCTCGCGGTGCCGCACCCGCGCTCCTCACCGGCGTGCACACCTACACGCTCACCGTCCTCAGCCGCCACGAGATCTCCGGCGCGCCGGCGCGGCTGCCCGCCACCACGCTGGCCGTGTCGTCGGCCACGGCCCTGTCGACGGTGCTGCCCTCCCTGCTCCCCGCGGTACTGCCGCCCCGGCGCGCCCTGCCCCGCGCCACGGCCGCCCGAACCGCCGTCGCATCCGCGGGAGTTATCGCCTACCTGGGCACGTACGGCAGGGCCCAGGTGCGTGCCGTACGCGATCCGAGCGCTGTTTCCGTCCGGCGCGCGGTGGGAGCGGGCATCCTTGCCCTGGTCCCCCTGCAGACGGCGCTCACGGCGCGCGCGGGAGCGCCCGTAGCCGCCGCACTCCTGGGCGTCCTGCATCCGGTGGCCCAGCGCCTCGCGAGACGGGTTTCCCCGACATGAGCCATGTGACGAAGGGCGGAAGATGGGCCTGAGATTCGGGTACGGCACCAACGGGTTCACCCACCACCGCCTCTCCGACATCCTCGGCATTCTCGCCGACCTGGGTTACGACGGTGTCGCCCTCACCCTCGACCACAACCACCTCGACCCGTACGCCGACGACCTCGCCCGCCAAATCACGCGCCTGCGCGAACAGTTGACGCGACTCGGACTGACCGTCACGGTCGAGACCGGGGCGCCCTACTTCCTCGACCCCTGGGGCAAGCACCAGCCGACACTGATGACCGGCGAGCCGGAACGCCGAGTCGACCTGCTGCGGCGCGCCGTCCGCATCGCCGGCGAACTCGGTTCTCCCACCGTCCAGTTGTGCAGCGGGCCAGGGCCGGACGACGTCCCGGAGGCGGAGGCCTGGCGGCGACTGGCCGCGAACGTCGGGGCGACACTGGAGACAGCCGAGGCGTACGGGGTCGCGCTCGCCTTCGAACCCGAGCCGCACATGTTCGTCGACACCGTCGCGAAGTGTCTGAGGCTGCGCGAACTCCTCGGCGGGCACCCGCTGTTGGGTCTCACACTGGACGTCGGACACGCCCACTGCGTGGAGGCGCCCTCACTGCTCGACTGCGTTGCCCTGGCCGCGCCGCACCTCCTGAACGTCCAGATCGAGGACATGGTGCGCGGAGTCCACCGGCATCTGGAGTTCGGCGCGGGCGAGATCGACTTCCCGCCGGTACTGGCGGCGCTGACCGACCTCGGTCACCGCGGTCTGGTGTCCGTCGAGATCCAGGGCGGCGCCCTGGACGCCCCCGAACTCGCCCGCAGTTCCCTGGAGTTCCTGCGCCGAGCCGAGGCCCGGAGCCTGCTCACCTCCTGAGCCGCATTCCGCCGGCGTCCTTGCCATTCACCCACCACGCCTATTTCACTGCCCCTTTTCCGGCCTTTCTCGAGCCACGCTGGATCTGCCCTCTCCGCTGACCCTGCTGGATCTGCTCGACCGGCTGGACCAGCTGGAACTGACGCGTTGGTCATGCCGACCCCCCGGATTTCCCGGACCCCGTTTATTCTCCGACTTCCGTTCTGGAAACCCCCATGCCGATTTCCGACCGTGCCCCTTTCCCGCCTCCCCTTCCCCTCACCCCCGAGGCCCGCGCCTGGCTCGATGCCGCCCTGGCCGAAGTCGCAGCCGATCCCGCCGCCATCCGTACCCTCTTCCCCGCCGTCCGCCGCCACTGCGGACGCGCCCCGCTGCCCGACGGCCGGACCGTCGACGAGGCCGTCCGAGCCCTGCTCATGGCCTCGCTGGCGCTGCGCGACCAGCCTCTCGTCGACGAGGTGTCAGCCCTCCACCGCCATGGCGACCCCGCCGAACAACGAGCCGTCCTACGGGCGTTGCCACAGGTCGACCGCGACGGGACCGGCCGGTTCCTGGACCTCGTACGGCAGACCCTGCGCGGCAACGACAACACGCTCATCGAGGCCGCCCTCGGCCCCTACGCGGCGGCCCACCTCCCGGCGGACGAATACCGCCAGGCCGTACTGAAGTGCGTCTTCCAGGAGATCCCGCTCGCTCGTATCTCCGGCCTCGACGAACGGGCGGACGCCGAACTCGCCCGCATGCTCGCCGACTTCGCACGCGAACGGACGGCGGCCGGACGCCCCGTACCCGAGGACATCGCCCGCTTCCTGCCCCGCGTGCACCCCGTCACCACCACCCACGGAGCCGTGTGACCATGCGCATCTTCGACCCCCACATCCACATGTCCTCCCGCACCACCGACGACTACGAGGCGATGCACGCGGCCGGGGTACGAGCCGTCGTCGAGCCCGCCTTCTGGCTCGGCCAGCCCCGCACCTCGCCCGACACCTTCTACGACTACTTCGACTCGCTGCTCGGCTGGGAGCCCTACCGGGCAGCCCAGTTCGGCATCCAGCACTTCTGCACGATCGCCCTCAACCCGAAGGAGGCCAACGACCCGCGCTGCCTCCCCGTCCTCGACGAACTGCCCCGCTACCTGGCCAAGGACCGGGTCGTCGCCGTCGGCGAGATCGGCTACGACTCGATGACGAAGGAGGAGGACGAGGTCCTGGCCCGACAGCTCCAACTCGCCCTGGAACACGGCCTGCCCGCCCTCGTCCACACCCCGCACCGCGACAAGGCCGCCGGGACCAGACGGACCCTGGACGTCGTACGGGAGTCGGGCATCGCCCCCGAACTCGTCGTCCTGGACCACCTGAACGAGCTGACGGTCGGCATGGTCCTCGACAGCGGCTGCTGGGCCGGCTTCTCCGTGTACCCGAAAACGAAGATGAGCGAGGACCGCATGGTCCGCATCCTGCGTGAACACGGACTCGACCGCGTCCTCGTCAACTCGGCAGCCGACTGGGGCAGTTCCGACCCGCTGAAGACTCGCAAGACCGGCGACGCGATGCTCTCCGACGGCTTCACGGACGACGACGTCGACCGCGTCCTGTGGCGCAACCCGGTCGCCTTCTACGGCCAGAGCGGCCGCCTCGACCTGGACGACACCGACGGTGAGCCGAAGCCCGACGAGACCTCGTCGTTCGAGGGCAACTCCATCCGACGCGGGGGAGAGTGACCCGCTCATGCGCTTCCGCCACCCCGACGGCACCCCCGTCCACCTCGCGTACTGCAGCAACGTCCACCAGGCCGAGGACCTCGCCGGAGTCGTCGCCCAGCTCGCCGCCCACGCCGAACCCGTACGGGAACGCCTCGGCGTCGGCCGACTCGGCATCGGCCTCTGGCTGGCCCGCCCAGCTGTCACCGAACTCGCCGCAGACAAGCGAGCGTTGGAGTCCCTCAAGGCCGAACTCGTGGCACGCGGCCTGGAGACCGTCACCCTCAACGCCTTCCCGTACGAGGGATTCCACCGCGAGGTCGTCAAGAAAGACGTCTACCTCCCCGACTGGGCCGACCCGGCCCGCCTCGCCTACACCCTCGACTGCGCCCGCGTCCTCGCCGCCCTCCTCCCCGACGACGCCCGACGCGGCAGCATCTCCACCCTCCCGCTCGGCTGGCGCACCCCCTGGCCGACCGAACGCGCGGACGCGGCCCGCCGGGCCCTTGACGAACTGGCACTGGGCCTCAGGGAGTTGGAGTCGGAAACAGGGCGGCGTATCCGGGTCGGCTTCGAACCGGAACCGGGATGCGTCGTGGAGACCACCACGCAGGCGGTACGTGAGTTCGCCGACGTAGACCGCGACCATCTCGGGGTCTGCCTGGACGCCTGCCATCTCGCCGTCCAGTTCGAGGACCCCGGAGAAGCCCTCGGACGGCTCGCCGACGCAGGACTGCCGGTCGTCAAGCTCCAGGCGTCCTGCGCGGTCGAGGCCCCCGACCCGAACGAACCGCGAGCCCGCGCGGCCCTGCGTGAACTGGCCGAACGCCGATTCCTGCACCAGACCCGAACCATCAGCGAGGGCAGGGTGGTCGGCGTCGACGACCTGCCGGACGCGCTGGACGGCGAGGGGCTTCCGGCCGTGCCCGGCATCCGAACCCCCTGGCGCACGCACTTCCACGCCCCGCTGCACGCCGAACCCGAACCGCCCCTCCGCACCACAGCCGATCAACTCACCACCGTCCTCACCGGATTGCTCGGCGGCCCGAACGCCGTCTGCGACCACATCGAGGTCGAGACCTACACCTGGTCCGTCCTGCCCCGCCCACCCGCCGACCTCGCCGACGGCATCGCCGCCGAACTCGCCTGGGCCCGCGACCGGTTGACCGGCCTGGGCCTCAAAGAGGACCACTCATGACCGGCCGCAAGGAAGCACTCATGACCGACACCCCGAACACCAACCGACTCGTCGTCCTGGACATCGTCGGCCTCACCCCCGCCCTCCTGCGCCACATGCCCGCCGTGGCCGCCCTCGGCGACCGGGGCTTCAAGGCCCGCCTCGGCACCACGTTCCCCGCCGTCACCTGCACCGCCCAGTCCACCTTCCTCACCGGCGAACTCCCCTCCACCCACGGCGCGGTGGCCAACGGCTGGTACTTCCGCGACCTCGGTGAGGTGCTCCTCTGGAGACAGCACAACGCCCTCGTCGGCGGCGAGAAGATCTGGGACACCGCCCGAAAGCACGCGCCCGGCTACAAGGTCGCCAACATCTGCTGGTGGTACGCCATGGGAGCCGACGTCGACTGGACGGTGACCCCGCGCCCGGTCTACTACTCCGACGGCCGCAAGGAACCCGACTGCTACACCTGGCCACCCTCCCTGCACGACGAACTCACCGACAGACTCGGCCCGTTCCCCCTGTTCACCTACTGGGGCCCGAACGCCGGCATGCCCTCCACGCAGTGGATCCTGGGCGCCGCCCGACAGATCTTCGACGAACACGACCCCGACCTGACCCTGGTCTACATCCCGCAGATGGACTACGAACCCCAGCGCTCCGGCCCCCAGTCCGAGGCGTCTCTCCGCGCGGCCCGCCAACTCGACGACGCCCTGCGCCCGTTGATCGACCACTTCCTCGCAGCGGGCGCCACGGTGGTCGCGCTGAGCGAGTACGGCATCACCCCGGTCTCCCGCCCCGTGGACATCAACCGTGAGCTGCGCCGGGCCGGGTTCCTCGAGGTGTACACCCAGGACGGCATGGAGTACCTCGACCCCTGGACCTCCCGCGCCTTCGCCGTCGCCGACCACCAGGTGGCGCACGTGTACGTA
Organism: Streptomyces sp. ME02-8801-2C; assembly: GCF_033793965.1. Taxonomy (NCBI): domain Bacteria; kingdom Bacillati; phylum Actinomycetota; class Actinomycetes; order Kitasatosporales; family Streptomycetaceae; genus Streptomyces; species Streptomyces sp. ME02-8801-2C. The sequence continues at coordinate 429,315 of NZ_JARAXP010000004.1, forward strand.
CGGGACCCCGGCGACGTACGCGAGGTCGCCAAGATCCTCGGTGAACTCGACGGCGTGGACCAGGTGTTGGGCCCGGTGGGCAAGGCGGCCCAGGGCCTGGACCACGAACGCTCGGGAGAACTCGTCGTGGTGGCGAACTCGGACGCCTGGTTCACGTACTACTACTGGCTCGACGACGACCGCGCCCCCGACTTCGCCCGCCAGGTCGAGATCCACCGCAAGCCCGGCTACGACCCCGCCGAACTCCTGTGGGACGACACCGACCCATCGGTGAAACTACGCGCGGCAGGCCAACTGGCCCGCAAAAAACTCGGGTTCCGCTACCGCATGCAGACGGTCCCGCTGGACCCCTCGGCGGTCCGCGGCAGCCACGGCCGCGTCCCGAGCGACCCCGAACACGGTCCCGTACTGCTCTGCTCCACACCGGAACACAGCAGCGAGGCCATCACCGCGACAGAGGTCAAGGGCCTACTCCTGAGACTGGCCGGCCTGCCCGCGACCACACCGCCGGACCACGTCTGACGCCCGGGTCCCACCACCAAGCACACACCCCCCACCCGCACACCCCGCCCCGCACAACGCATCCGCACATCCCCGCCCCCACACCCCCCACCACAACGCGGAGACCCACCCATGTCTGAAACCACCACCTTCCCGCCGCTGCCCATGCACCGCACCGCCCTCCTCCACCCACCCTCCGAATACGCCCTCCTGCGCGAGCAGAGCCGCATCAGCCGTATCGCCCTCTGGGGCGGCAACACCCCCTGGCTGGTCACCCGGCACGAGGACGCCCGGGCTGTCCTCTCGGACGCCCGTTTCAGCGCGGAGAACCACCGGGACGGGTTCCCCGGCCTCCAGCCGACCCCGCCACCCCGTACCCCCGGGCAGCTCTTCGCCATGGACGCGCCCGACCACACCCGGCTGCGCCGGATGCTGATCCCCGACTTCACGTTCCGCCGGGCCGAGGAACTACGGCCCTTCATCCAGCAGTTGACCGACCGACTCATCGACGACCTCGTGGCCAAGGGCCCCACCGTCGATCTCGTGGAGAACTTCACCCTCCCGCTGCCGCTGCTCGTCATCTGCGAACTCCTCGGAGTGCCGTACGCCGACCGGGAGTTCATCCACCGCCACGCCGCCGCGTTCGCCACCGTGACCGACGGCCCGGAGGCGATGCGCGCGGGCTGGGGCGCGCTGTTCGGGTACCTCATGGAGCTGCTCGCCGCCAAGACCGCCGAACCCGGCGACGACCTGCTGAGCAGGCTCGCGACGGAACAGGTGGCCACCGGCGAGGCAACTGCCGCCGAGGCGGCGGGACTTGCGGTGATGCTGCTCATCGCGGGCCACGAGACGACGGCGAGCATGCTGTCCCTCGGCGTGGTGACCTTGCTGTCCCACCCGGTCCAACTGGCCGCGCTGCACGCCGATTCTGAGCTGGTGCCGGGCGCTGTCGAGGAGCTCCTGCGCTATCTCACCATCGTTCACATCGGCATCCGGCGCATCGCCACCGAGGACGTGGAGATCGGCGGAGTCACGGTCCGGGCCGGGGAAGGCGTAGTCGTCTCGCTCCAGGCGGCCAACCGTGACCCCCGCGCCTTCGCGGACCCGGACACCTTCGACATCACGCGGGACACCCAGCACCACCTGACGTTCAGCCACGGCCTCCACAACTGCCTCGGCCAGTCCCTCGCCCGCGCCGAACTCCAGATCGCCCTGCCCACCCTCTTCAACCGCCTGCCCGGCCTACGGCTGACAGCCCCGGCGGAGGTGGACGCCCACGAGGGACGCGCGGTCCACGGCGTACGCGCCCTCCCGGTCACCTGGTAGCAGGCATTCCCCCCACCTCGTACGCAGAGGAGCCCCCCCTGACCGACGCGGCCAACCCACCCACCGCTGTGACCCCCGACCCCGACCTCGACCCCGACCTCAACGAAACCGTTCTGAGGAACGCCCGTCCTCAAGTGGCCGCCTGGCTCACCGAGTTCGTTGAGCGCAACGGCGGCTGGTGCGGCTCGGTCCACCTGCCCGACTCTGCCGGTCCGGCCGGGGCGGATCGCGAGATCGTGCTGGTCGCCGCCCACAACCTGCCGGTGGCCGTGCAGAACATCACCGCCGTCATCCCCTTCGGCAAGGGCATGGCCGGCACAGCCGCGCAGCGCCGGGAAACCGTCGTCATCCCCGACTTCCAGACCGACACCACTGGCGTCGCGGCCGTCGGTGGCCGCCCCGTGCGGGCAAGAGGCTCGCTCGCCGTCCCGGTCTACGCCACCGACGACCACACGCAACTCGTCGCAGTCGTCGGCCTGGGCTTCACGGAACGCCGCGACTTCACCGAGGCCGAAGTCGCGGCGTACGGGAGGGACGCGGCCACGGTTCTGACGGTGAGCTAGCGGCACGCGGCCAGGTCAGCCCTGGACAGCGACCTCCAGCCGTACCGCGCACGCCTTGAACTCCGGCATCCGCGAGGTCGGGTCGAGGGCGGGATTGGTCAGCGTGTTGGCCCGGCCCTCGCCCGGCCAGTGGAACGGCATGAAGACGGTGTCGGGGCGGATCGAGGTGGTGATCCGCGCCGGCGCCACGGCCCGCCCGCGCCGCGACACGACGACGATGGCGTCGCCCTCCCCGGCGCCGAGCCGTGCGGCCAGCCGGGGGTGCAGCTCGACGAACGGTCCGGGCGCGGCGGCGTTCAGCTCGTCGACACGCCGGGTCTGCGCCCCGGACTGGTACTGCGACACGACCCGCCCGGTGGTCAGCAGCACCGGGTACTCGGCGTCCGGCTCCTCGGCGAGCGGCCGGTAGGTCACGGGGGCGAACCGGGCCCGCCCGTCCTCGGTGGCGTACCGGTCGAGGAAGAGGCGAGGGGAACCGGGATGCACGGCGGACAGTGGACGAGCGTCGCCCGACTGATCGCTGTCCGACTGATCGCTGTCCGATTGGTCGCCGTCCTGTGCGGGGCACGGCCAGAAGACGCCGTTCTCCTCGGCGAGCCGCTGGTAGGTGATCCCCGAGTAGTCGGCGATCCCGCCCGCGCTGGCCCGGCGCAACTCCTCGAAGACCTCCTCGGGGTCCACCGGGAACCCCTTCTCCACGCCTGCCCGCGCGGCGAGTTGGTGCAGCACATACAGATCGCTTCGCACACCCTGCGGGGGAGTGACGGCCTGGCGGCGCAGCAGCACCCGCCCCTCCAGATTGGTGGTCGTGCCGGTCTCCTCCGCCCACTGGGTCACGGGCAGCACTACATCGGCGAGCGCGGCGGTCTCGGACAGCACCACGTCCGCGACGGCGAGGAAGTCCAGGGATTCCAGGCGCTGTTGGATGTGCCCGGCCCGGGGTGCGGACACCACCGGGTTGGACCCCATGAGCAGCAGGGAGCGGATGCTGGTGCCGAGCGCGTCGAGGAGTTCGTACGCGCTCAGCCCGGGCCCGGGCAGGGAGTCCGGGTCGACACCCCACACGCCGGCGACATGGCGCCGCGCCTCCGGGTCGGTCAGCTTGCGGTAGCCGGGCAACTGGTCGGCCTTCTGACCGTGTTCACGCCCGCCCTGCCCGTTGCCCTGCCCGGTGAGACACCCGTATCCGGAGTACTGCCGCCCCGAACGCCCGGTCGCCAGGCACAGGTTGATCCACGCGCTCACGGTGTCCGTACCCTTGGACTGCTGCTCGGGTCCGCGAGCCGTGAGCACCATGGCGTCGGACGGCTCGCAGAACATCCGTACGGCTTCCCGGAGTTGGGGCACGGGCACGCCGGTGATCCGCTCCACGTACTCCGGCCAGTGGGCCATCGCCGCCGCCCGCGTCTCCTCCCACCCGCTGGTCCGCTCCTCGATGAACGCCTCGTCGGTGCGCCCCTGGGACACGACCAGGTGCAACAGGCCGAGGGCGAGGGCGAGATCGGTACCGGGACGCGGCGCGAGATGCAGATCGGCCTGCTCGGCGGTACGGGTCCGACGCGGATCGATGACGATCAACGTCCCCCCGTTCTCCTTGAGTTCGGTGAAGTAGCGGAGGGCGGGCGGCATGGTCTCGGCGGGATTGGAACCGACGAGGATGACGCACCCGGTCTTCGGAATGTCCTCCATCGGGAACGGCAGGCCACGGTCGAGCCCGAAGGCCTTGTTCCCTGCGGCGGCGGACGACATGCAGAAACGCCCGTTGTAGTCGATCTGGGAGGTGCCGAGGACGACCCGCGCGAACTTGCCCAGCGCGTACGCCTTCTCGTTCGTCAGCCCGCCCCCGCCGAAGACACCGCACGCGTCCGGGCCATGCTCCGTACGCGTGCGGGTCAGTCCCTCGGCGATCCGGTCCAGCGCCTCCTCCCAGGAGGCGGGTACGAGTACGCCGTCCCGCCGGACGAGAGGCTCGGTGAGGCGCAGGGCCGACGACAGCAGCGTGGGTGCGGTACGGCCCTTGCCGCACAGCGCACCCCGATTGACCGGAAAGTCGACGCGCTCGGCGACCGTGACGCCCCCGCCTGCTGCCGGCGTGAGGTTCATACCGCACTGCAGGGCGCAGTACGGGCAGTGCGTGGGCGTCACGGAGGTCTCCATACCGCCAGCGTGCGACGCCCGTGTTACACCCCGAAACGCCCCCCGTTACACACCAGACACGGGCACCTCCCGGGGGGACGGGAGCGCCGGTGAGGTTCTTCGCCCCCGCCGCCCCTACCCGTCCCATCCTCGGGGGCGCTGCCCCCGAACCCCCGCTCCTCAAACGCCGGAGGGGCTGACACACCAGCCCGTCCGGCGTTTGAGGACGAGGCCCCTTCAGGGCCGAAAGGGGGGTCTGGGGGCGGCAGCCCCCAGGGATGGGACGGGTAAGGGCGGCGGGGGCGAGCTCACCCACCCAAAGCCCGCCGCACCCCCACCTCCGCCGGCCCCAAAAACCGAGGATCCGGCTTGAACACCGCGTCCAACACCGCCTTCCCCGCCGCGACAATCTCCCGCGCCCCGCCGTAGTACCACGTCACATCATGCCGAGCCTCAACCCCGACCCCGTACGACTCCACCCCCGCCGCCTCGCACAACGCGACCGCCCGACGGATATGGAACCCCTGACTGATCAGCAGCGCCCGGTCCACCCCGAATATCTTCTTCGCGCGCACACACGAGTCCCACGTGTCGAACCCGGCATAGTCACTCACGATCCGCCCGTCCGGCACCCCGTGGCGCGTCAGATACGCCCGCATCGCATCCGGCTCGTCATAGTCCTCGCGGCTGTTGTCCCCGGTGACGAGCACCACCTTGACCCGCCCCGCCCGATACAGCTCCGCCGCCGCGTCCAACCGGTGCGCGAGATACGGAGACGGCTCCCCGCCCCACAACCCGGCCCCGAACACCACGGCGACGTCGGTACGCGGCGCGTCCGACACATCGCGCAACCGGCCACTCGCGGCGACGAACATCCACGTGGCCGGCAACAACGCCACCACACACAGCGCCATGACGACCTGCACGGCCCGCCGCTGCCCGGCACGCGTACGAGGCACCCGCACCCACGCCCGCAGCCGCAGCCGAGCCCGTGACCGCAAGGGCACCCCCGACCCACGCACCTCAGGACTGCTCATCGGACGGCGCCCCTCCCAGCTGGCCTTCGCCGCGACCCGCAGCCCTCTGCGACCTGCGCGGCCCTAGATCAGGAAAGACGCCCCCAGCCCCGCCCCGGTTCACCGCCCCCGGCGTGACCAGCCTCACTCCAAGGCCCATAACCCCAGGTCAAGCCACCTCGCAGCACACCTCACCGCGCGCCTCACCCCACCGTGAACCCTCGGAAAAGACCCGTGACCAACGCGCAACGGCGCGGCAACCTCGTACCGTCACGATCGATACATGACGGCGTCGCCCTTTCCGCACGACGAGTCCACGCAGCCCCAGCAGAGCCCCCGGCCGCCCGGAGGCGCCCACCTCGACAGTACGGCGCAAATCATGGACCGGATCACCAGCCAGCTCGGCAGCCAGCTCAGCCTCGTCTCGCTCGACGGCAGCCGTCGCCCCACCCCGCCCGCACTCGTCCTCGTCGGCCACGGCAGCCGCGACCCGCGAGCCCTGAGCACCGTGAGCGCGCTCGCCGAGCGCGTCCGCGAACTGCGCCCCGACCTGCCCGTGCGCCTGGGGCACATCGAGCTGAACGCGCCCCTGCTCCCGGACACGCTCGCGGAACTCGGCACCGCCGAGGCCGTCCTCGTACCGCTGCTGCTCAGCCGCGGCTACCACATCAAGCAGGACATCCCGGAGATGGCCGCGGCGTCATCGGCACGCACGCGCGTGGCGCCCCCGCTCGGCCCGCACCCCCTGCTCGTCGAAACCCTGTACGCCCGCCTCGTCGAAGCCGGCTGGCGTACCCGGATGACCGACGCGCAGCGCCGCTCGAGCGCGGTCGTCCTCGCCGCCGCGGGTTCCCGAGACCCGGAGTCGGACGTCGACACCCGCCGCACGGCCAAGCTCCTCGCCGAGTACGTGGGCGTGCCCGTCGTACCCGCGTACGCCACCACCGCCGCGCCGACCGTCCCCGCCGCCGTACGCGCCCTCGCTGCCCAAGGCCGCCACCGGGTCGCCGTGGCCTCGTACTTCACCGCCCCGGGCCGCTTCGCCACGGAGTGCGCGGAGGCAGCCCCCTGGATCGCCGCGGCCCCCCTGGGTGCCCACCCGGCGATGGCCCGCCTGATCCTCCACCGCTACGACCAGGCGGTAGCGGCCCCGGAAACATCCGCGACCAGAGAGTTGGCCTCGGCCCGATAGGGGCGCGGGGAACTGCGCGATCAGTCACAACGCGCCGCACGTACACACCCACCCCAATTGTCAGTACCTGCCCTTACTGTCGAACCATGGAAGGCACACGCACCAACACGACCCCCACCGCCCAGCCCCCCGAGAACGACAACACCCCCACCCCCTACGCCCCGACGGCGGTCGCCCGCTGGGCGGCCGAGCCGGACAAACGTCCGGGCCGCACCGCCTTCCAGCGCGACCGCGCCCGCGTACTGCACTCCTCCGCCCTGCGCCGCCTCGCCGGAAAAACGCAAGTGGTGACACCGGGCACCCGTAGCCAGGTCTGGGACGCCAGCCCGCGCACCCGCCTCACGCACTCCCTGGAATGCGCCCAGGTCGGTCGCGAACTGGGCGCCGCCCTCGGCTGCGACCCCGACCTCGTGGAGGCGGCCTGCCTCTCCCACGACCTGGGCCACCCGCCCTTCGGGCACAACGGCGAACAGGCGCTCAACGAGTTCGCGGCGGACTGCGGAGGCTTCGAGGGCAACGCCCAGTCCCTCAGACTCCTCACCCGCATCGAACCGAAACGTTTCGCACGCGCCGCGGCCACCGGCACCGGTACCACCGGCGCCCACTCCTCCTCCGGCGACCTCGTCAGCGTCGGCCTCAACCTGACCCGGGCCACCCTCGACGCCGCCACCAAGTACCCCTGGCCGCGCGGCGCGCACCCCACCGACCCGGCCTCCCCGAAGTTCGGCGTATACGACGACGACCGGCCCGTCTTCGACTGGGTCCGCCAAGGCGCCCCCGGTACGCGGACGACGTTCGAGGCCCAGGTCATGGACTGGTCGGACGACGTGGCGTACTCGGTGCACGACGTCGAGGACGGCCTGCACGCCGGTCACATCGACCCCAACTGCCTGCACGCGGAGCCCGAGCGCCAGGAGGTCTTCCGCGTCGCCACGGGCCGGTACGTCGCCGCGGACACCGACCCCGCCGAACTCGCCGAGGCCCTCGACCGCCTCCTCGACCAGGAGTGGTGGCCGCACGGCTACGACGGCACGGCCGTCGCCCAGGCCCGCCTCAAGGACGCCACCAGTCAGCTCATCGGCCGCTTCTGCCTGGCCGCGGAGGGCGCCACGCGCGCGGCGTACGGCAGCGGCCGGCTCACGCGGTACGCGGCGGAACTGGTCGTCCCGCGCGCGGCCCGCCTGGAGTGCGCGGTCCTCAAGGCGGTGGCCGACCGGTACGTGATGCAGCGCGCCGAACAGGAACTGCTGCGCGCGGACCAGCGCGTCGTCGTCGCCGAACTCGCCGAGGCGCTCACCGCGCGCGCCCCGGAGGGCCTGGACCCGCAGTTCCGCGCGCTGTTCGACGCGGCGGCCGACGACCGGGCACGCAAGCGGGTGATCGTCGACCAGATCGCGTCCCTCACCGACGCGTCGGCGCGTTCGCTGCACGCGCGCCTGACCAGCCGCATATGACACAGATGTGACCCTGCGTGGCCTGATCGGGCCACACCCTCTTCCCCCATCACACTCCGTGCGGGACGCTCGCCAGGGGGCACCCGCACACAAGGCACCAGCATCACGCGACACGGGCGACACGTGGCACCCGTTATTACGAGGAGGCATGAAGTGGTCGACGCGGATCAGACATTCGTCATCGTCGGAGGCGGACTGGCCGGCGCCAAGGCGGCCGAGACGCTCCGGACGGAGGGCTTCACCGGCCGCGTGATACTGATCTGCGACGAACGCGACCACCCGTACGAGCGGCCCCCGCTCTCCAAGGGCTACCTCCTCGGCAAGGCGGAACGCGACAGCGTCTTCGTCCACGAACCCGCGTGGTACGCGCGCAACGACATCGAACTCCACCTCGGCCAGACCGTCGACGCCATCGACCGTACGGCGAAGACGGTCCGCTTCGGCGACGACGGCACCCTCGTCAACTACGACAAACTGCTCATCGCCACCGGTGCCGAGCCGCGCCGCCTCGACATCCCCGGCACCGGCCTGGCCGGCGTCCACCATCTGCGCCGCCTCGCGCACGCAGAGCGCCTCAAGGGCGTCCTCGCCGCCCTGGGCCGGGACAACGGCCACATCGTGATCGCCGGCGCCGGCTGGATCGGCCTGGAGGTCGCGGCGGCGGCGCGGGAGTACGGCGCGGAGGTGACCGTCGTCGAGCCGTCGTCGACCCCGCTGCACGCGGTGCTCGGCCCCGAGCTGGGCACCCTCTTCGCCGAGCTGCACCGCGAGCACGGCGTCCGCTTCCACTTCGGGGCCCGCCTCACCGAGATCGTCGGCCAGGACGGCATGGTCCTCGCGGCCCGTACGGACGACGGCGAGGAGCACCCCGCCCACGACGTCCTCGCGGCCATCGGCGCCGCACCGCGCACAGCTCTCGCGGAGGCGGCCGGCCTGACCCTCGCCGACCGCGCGTACGGCGGCGGCATCGCGGTCGACGAACGTCTGCGCACCTCCGACCCCGACATCTACGCGGCCGGTGACGTGGCCGCCTTCCACCACGCCCTGTTCGACACCACGCTGCGTGTCGAGCACTGGGCCAACGCCCTCAACGGCGGCCCGGCGGCGGCCCGCGCGATGCTGGGCCGCGAATCGACGTACGACCGCGTCCCCTATTTCTTCTCCGACCAGTACGACATGGGCATGGAGTACTCGGGCTGGGCGCCCCCCGGCTCGTACGACCAGGTGGTGATCCGGGGGGACGCGGGCAAGCGCGAGTTCATCGCCTTCTGGGTGAAGGAGGGCCGGGTGCTGGCCGGGATGAACGTGAACGTGTGGGACGTCACAGAGCCCATCCAGCAGCTCATCCGCTCCCGGTCCCAGGTGGACACAGAGGCTCTGGCGGCCCCGCACGTACCGCTGGAAAGCCTGGTCCCGTAACCGCGGCCGCGCCCCTGACCGAGCCCCCGACCGCCCGCGACTGTCACAGCACTGTCGTACCGCCCCCGTAGAATCACCGCGTGGCCGGAAGGATCAACGACGAGGACGTGAAGGCGGTTCGGGACGCGGTCCCGATCGACGCCGTCGTGTCCGAGTACCTCCAGTTGCGCAACGCGGGCGGCGGCAATCTCAAGGGCCTGTGCCCCTTCCACGACGAGAAGTCACCGTCCTTCCAGGTCAGCCCGAGCAAGGGACTGTTCCACTGCTTCGGCTGCCAGGAAGGCGGCGACACCATCACGTTCGTGATGAAGGTCGACCACCTCTCCTTCTCCGAGGCGGTCGAACGCCTGGCCGGTCAGGCCGGCATCACCCTGCGGTACGAGGAGGGCGGCTACAACCCCGCCCACCAGCGCGGCGAGCGCATCCGCCTGGTCGAGGCCCACAAGATCGCCGCGCAGTGGTACGCGGAGCAGCTCGCGACCAGCCCGGAGGCGGACGCGGGCCGCAAGTTCCTGGCGGAGCGGGGCTTCGACCAGTCGGCCGCCGAACACTTCTCCGTGGGCTACAGCCCCCAGGGCTGGGACCACCTCACCCGCTACCTCCGCGGCAAGGGCTTCTCCGACAAGGAACTCCTGCTGTCCGGCATCGCCCAGGAAGGCCGCCGAGGCCCCATCGACCGCTTCCGGGGCCGCCTCATGTGGCCGATCCGCGACATCGGCGGCGAGGTCGTCGGCTTCGGCGCGCGCAAGCTGTACGAGGCGGACACGGGCCCCAAGTACCTGAACACCCCCGACACGGCGATCTACAAGAAGTCCCAGGTCCTGTACGGCATCGACCTCGCCAAGAAGGACATCGCGAAGTCGAGCCGCGCGGTCGTCGTCGAGGGCTACACGGATGTCATGGCCTGCCATCTGGCCGGCGTGACGACGGCGATCGCGACTTGCGGCACGGCCTTCGGCACCGACCACATCAAGATCCTCCGCCGACTGCTGATGGACAACGGCAGCGCCCGCGTGATCTTCACCTTCGACGGCGACGCGGCCGGCCAGAAGGCGGCGCTGCGCGCCTTCGAGGACGACCAGAAGTTCGCCGCCGAGACCTACATCGCGATCGCGCCCGACGGCATGGACCCCTGCGACCTGCGCCTCGCCAAGGGCGACCAGGCCGTAGCCGACCTGGCCGAACCCCGCACCCCGCTCTTCGAGTTCGCCCTGCGCCAGATCGCCGCCCGCTACGACCTCGAAACCCCGGCGGGCCGCGCCGCAGCCCTGGACGAGGCGGCGCCGATCGTGGCCCGCATCAAGAACAGCGGCGCCCAGCACGAGGTGGCCGTCCAGCTCGCCGGCATGCTCGGCATCCTGGACACTCAGTTCGTCGTCAAGAGGGTGGCCCAGCTGGCCCGTTGGGCCCGCGACCGAGGCGGCAAGGGCCCGGCCCCCACCGGTCAGCCACGCCAGTCCCACCAGTACGAGCAGACCTCCGCGCGCCCCTCAGGCCCGGCCCTGAACCTCCGCAACCCGGTCTACGCCACCGAACGCGAACTCCTCAAACTCGCCCTCCAGCGCCCCGAGTTGGTCTCCCCGGCCTTCGACGCCTACGGCATCGACGAGTTCACGGCCGCCCCCTACGCGGCGGTCCGCCAGGCGATCATGGAAGCGGGCGGCGCGGAGTACGGCGTCCAGGACCCCCAGGAGTACCTGGTCCGCGTCCGCGAGGTGGCCCCCGACAACACGGTCCGCTCCATGGTGACGGAGCTGGCGGTCGAGGCGATCATGCGCAGAACGGTCGACGACGTGTACGCGAGCGACCAGCTGGTCATGGTCCGCCGCAGAGCGGTGGAACGCCGCATCCAGGAGGTCCAGGTAACCCACACCCGCCTGGCCACCCACGGCGACCCGGCCGAACTGGCCGCCGTACAGAACGAACTGTGGGTACTCCAACAGTACGACCAGGCCTTGCGCGAAAAGGGCGCGGCGGCACTCTGAGCGGGCTTCACAGCTACCGCCCCTCGAACGCCACTGTCAGTTCCGCCTCGGCGGAGGATTCGCAGCGGACGGTGATATGCGTTTCGTACACGTGAGTTGAGCACAGGGAACCGGACACGCGCCGATCGTGCCAGGTCGGACCCCGAACGGGCACTCGAGTTTGACGCGACGGTAACCACGTGGTCACGGACCGGCCCCAAAAAGTCGTCGCACGCCCCTCGTGGCGGCGATGTGTCGTACTCCACACTGGGTTCCGGTGCCTGAGTCCTCGGAGCGCGGCCGACCCGTCCCCTACGGGTCCGACACCCCCGCGGTTCCGCTCAACGCGTACGGGACGGACAGCGGTGAGGCCGCCCAATCCGCCCCCCGAGTACCGCTGCCGTACGCCTCAGCAGCGATCATCCTGGAGGTCGCCCCCGTGCAGACCCAGACCCTCACCCAGACCGACAGCACTACCGCACCGACGCCGCAGCCCGACGCCGAGAACGCGGACGTCACGGATGCCACGGACGTCTCCGAGGTCATCGCGGCCGTGCCTCCGCAGAGCCGCGCCGCACACCACCCCGAGACGACCGGAACCGACAGCCCGCCCGACCTGGACGAACCCCCGCCGGACGCGCTCGACGCGGCAGAACAGGTCGAGCCCATCGAATCGACGGACCCTGGCGACACCGTCGACTCCACCGATCCCGGCGAGCCGGCCGAACGGCTCCGTGCCCGTACCCCCGCCCGCGCCGACACCAGCGGGCCCTCCTCCGACCTGTTCCGCCAGTACCTGCGAGAGATCGGTCGTATCCCGCTGCTCACCGCCGCCGAGGAGGTCGAGCTCGCCCGCCGGGTCGAGGCCGGTCTGTTCGCCGAGGAGAAACTCCGGCTCGCCTCCGACCTGGACAGTCAACTGGCCCTGGACCTGGACCGGTTGGTCGTCATGGGCCGGATGGCCAAGCGCCGGCTGATCGAGGCGAACCTGCGCCTGGTGGTGTCGGTGGCAAAACGGTACGTGGGCCGTGGGCTGACGATGCTCGACCTGGTCCAGGAGGGAAACCTGGGCCTGATCCGCGCCGTCGAGAAGTTCGACTACGCGCGCGGCTACAAGTTCTCGACGTACGCCACCTGGTGGATCCGCCAGGCCATGTCCCGCGCCCTCGCCGACCAGGCCAGGACGATCCGGGTGCCCGTACACGTGGTCGAACTGATCAACCGGGTCGTCCGCGTCCAGCGCCGAATGCTCCAGGAACGCGGCTACGAGCCGACGCCCGAGGAGGTCGCCGCCCACCTCGAGCTGCTGCCCGAGCGGGTCAGCGAGGTGCTGCGCCTGGCCCAGGAACCGGTGTCGCTGCACGCCCCGGTGGGCGAGGAGGACGATGTCGCGCTGGGCGACCTCATCGAGGACGGGGACGCCGCGTCGCCGGTCGAGTCGGCGGCGTTCCTGCTGCTGCGGGAACACCTCGAGGCGGTCCTGTCGACGCTGGGGGAGCGGGAACGCAAGGTCGTCCAACTCCGCTACGGCCTGGCGGACGGCCGCCCACGCACCCTGGAGGAGATCGGCCGCATCTTCGGCGTCACCCGGGAACGCATCCGCCAGATCGAATCCAAAACCCTGAACAAACTGAGGGACCACGCCTTCGCGGACCAGCTACGGGGCTACTTGGACTGAAGCCCCGCTCTACAAACGCCGGACGGGCTGACTTACCAGCCCGTCCGGCGTTTGAGGACGAGGCCCCTTAGGGCCGAAAGCGGGGGTCTGGGGGCGGCAGCCCCCAGTGATGGGACGGGTAGGGGCGGCGGGGGCGAGATCAATCCACCTCGGTCACGGCTTCCGCGAACTGCGCTTTGTACAACCGTGCATAAGCCCCGTCCGCCCCCAACAACTCCTCATGCGCCCCCTGTTCCACAATCGCCCCGTTCTCCATCACCAGAATCGTGTCAGCGTCCCGAATCGTCGACAGCCGGTGCGCGATCACGAACGACGTCCGCCCGTGCGCCAGTTTGGCCATCGCCTTCTGGATGAGCACCTCGGTCCGCGTGTCCACGGAACTCGTCGCCTCGTCCAGCACCAGGATCACCGGATCCGACAGGAACGCCCGCGCGATGGTGATGAGCTGCTTCTCACCCGCGCTCACCCCGGTCCCCTCGTCGTCGATCACGGTGTCGTACCCGTCGGGCAACGTACGGATGAACCGGTCCGCGTGCGCGGCCCGCGCCGCCTCCTCGATCTCCCCGCGCGTCACCTTGCGTGAACCCGCGGCCCCGTACGCGATGTTGTCCGCGATGGACCCGCCGAACAGCCAGGTGTCCTGGAGCACCATGCCGATACCGGCCCGGAGTTCGTCCCGGGACATCGACGCGATGTCCACCCCGTCGAGGGTGATCCGGCCGCCGGAGACCTCGTAGAACCGCATGAGCAGATTCACCAAAGTCGTCTTGCCGGCCCCCGTGGGCCCGACGATCGCGACCGTGTGCCCGGGCTCCACCGCCAGCGACAGATCCTCGATCAGCGGCTTCTCCGGCTCGTACCGGAAGGACACGTGCTCCAGCGAGACCAGCCCGCGCAACTCCTCCGGCCGTACCCCCGGCACCGGATCGGCCTGCTGCTCCTCCGCGTCCAGCAGTTCGAAGATCCGCTCGGCCGACGCCACACCGGACTGCACCAGGTTCGCCATCGAGGCGACCTGCGTCAGCGGCATGGAGAACTGGCGCGAGTACTGGATGAAGGCCTGCACGTCACCGATCGACAACGCCCCCGAGGCGACCCGCAGCCCGCCCACCACGGCGACCAGCACATAGTTGATGTTCGAGATGAACATCATCAGCGGCTGCATGACCCCGCTGTTGAACTGCGCCTTGAACCCGGCCTCGTACAGCGCGTCGTTCTGCTCGGCGAACTGCTGCGCCGACTCGTCCTGCCGCCCGAACACCTTCACGAGGGTGTGCCCGGTGTACATCTCCTCGATGTGGGCGTTCAGCTTGCCGGTGGTCCGCCACTGCTGCACGAAGTGCGGCTGCGACCGCTTGCCCACGCGCGTGGCGACGTAGAACGACAGCGGTACGGTCAGCAGCGCGACCAGCGCCAGCAGCCAGGACACCCAGAACATCATCGCCAGTACGCCGATGATCGTGAGGAGCGAGTTGATGAGCTGCCCCATCGACTGCTGGAGCGTCTGCCCGATGTTGTCGATGTCGTTCGTCGCGCGGGACAGCACCTCACCGCGCTGCCGCTTGTCGAAGTAGGACAGCGGCAGCCGCGACAGCTTCGCCTGCATGTCCTCGCGCATCCGGGACACGGTCCGGTTGACGGCCCGGTTCACCAGCCTCGTGGCCACCAGCATCAGCAGCCCGGCGAAGACGAACACGACCAGCGCGATCCCCAGCACCTCACCCACGGCGCCGAAGTCGATGCTCTTGCCCGGCGTGAAGTCCGTACCGGAGAGCATGTCGGCCATACCGCCCTGGCCGTGCTCCCGCATGGACGCGAGGACCTCGGCCTTCGTGCTGCCGCTCTCGAACTGCCGTCCGACGATGCCGGCGAAGACCAGGTCGGTCGCCCGCCCCAGGATCTTCGGGCCCACCACCGACAGGCCCACGCTCACGAACACCGCGCAGAGCATCACGTACATCGTGGCCCGTTCGGGCCTGAACTGGGAGAGGAGGCGTTTGCTGGACGCCTTGAAGTCCAGTGAGTTCTGGTCGGGGCCGCCTCCGGCCATCATGCGCCCCATGGGCCCGGCCATCAGGCGGCCTCCGCTTCCGTGAGCTGGGACAGGACGATCTCCCGGTAGGTCTCGTTGTCCGCCATCAGCTCGTGATGGCGGCCGGTGCCGACGACCCGGCCCTCGTCGAGGACGATGATCCGGTCGGCGTCCCTGATCGTGGCGACGCGCTGGGCGACGATCACGACGGTCGCCTCGGCGGTCTCGCGCGCCAACGCCGACCGCAGAGCGGCGTCCGTGGCGTAGTCGAGCGCCGAGAAGGAGTCGTCGAAGAGATAGATCTCGGGCCGCTGGACGAGCGTCCGCGCGATCGCGAGCCGCTGCCGCTGACCGCCCGACACATTCGTACCGCCCTGCGCGATCGGCGCGTCGAGCCCGCCCTCCAGCCGCTCCACGAACTCCTTGCCCTGCGCGACCTCCAGCGCGCGCCACAGCTCCTCGTCGGTGGCGTCGGGATGTCCGTACCGCAGATTGGTCGCCACGGTCCCCGCGAACAGATACGGCTTCTGCGGCACCAGCCCCACCGTCCTGGCCAGCAGTTTCGGCTCCACGGTG
Source organism: Streptomyces sp. ME02-8801-2C (assembly GCF_033793965.1). Classification (NCBI taxonomy): domain Bacteria; kingdom Bacillati; phylum Actinomycetota; class Actinomycetes; order Kitasatosporales; family Streptomycetaceae; genus Streptomyces; species Streptomyces sp. ME02-8801-2C. The sequence goes on from NZ_JARAXP010000004.1 coordinate 445,172, forward strand.
GCCACGTCCACGCCGTCGACGAGCACCTCCCCGTCGGTCGCGTCGAACAGCCGCGGTACGAGCCCCAGCAGCGTCGACTTCCCACTGCCCGTGGACCCGATCACCGCGGTCACCTCACCGGGCCGCGCCACCAGGTCGACGCCCTTCAGCACCGGCTCCTCGGCGCCCGGATAGCGGAACCCGGCCCCACGGATCTCCAGATGCCCGTGCCGCCGCAGCTCCACCACCGGAGCGGTCGGCGGTACGACGCTCGACGACGTACCGAGGACCTCCTCGATGCGCTCGGCGCACACCTCCGCGCGCGGCACCATCATGAACATGAAGGTGGCCATCATCACGGACATGACGATCTGCATCAGATAGGCGAGGAACGCCGTCAGCGCGCCGATCTCCATCCCACCGCTGTCGATGCGATGAGCACCGAACCACACCACGGCGATCGACGACACGTTGACGACGGTCATGACGATCGGGAACATCAGCGCGAGCAGCCGCCCGGTGCCCAGCGACACGTCGGTCAGCTCCTGGTTCGCCGTCCCGAACCGGTCCTTCTCGTACTCGTCCCGCACGAAGGCGCGGATCACCCGGTTGCCGGTGATCTGCTCGCGCAGCACCCGGTTGACCGTGTCGAGCCGTTCCTGCATCGTCCGGAACAGCGGCCGCAGCCGCCGCACGATCAACGTCACGCAGATGCCCAGCACCGGCACGACGGCGACCAGGATGCTCGACAGCGGCACATCCAGCCCCAGCGCGAGCACGATCCCGCCCACGCACATGATCGGCGCCGACACCATCAGCGTGAACGTCATCAGCGCGAGCATCTGCACCTGCTGGACGTCATTGGTCGTACGGGTGATCAGCGAGGGCGCCCCGAACTGCCCGACCTCGCGCGCCGAGAACGACTGCACGCGGTCGAAGACGGCGGCGCGCACGTCCCGGCCGAGCGCCGACGCCGTACGGGCGCCGTAGTACACGGCGCCGATGTTGCAGAAGACCTGCACCAGCGAGATGCCGATCATGATCGCGCCGAAGAGCAGGATGTAGCCGGTGTCGCCCTTCACCACGCCCTTGTCGATGATGTCCGCGTTGAGCGTGGGCAGGTACAGGGTCGCGCAGGTCTGCAGGAGCTGGAGCAGCACGAGCAGTCCGATGGGTTTCTTGTAGGGCCTCAGGTAAGTGCGCAGAAGTCGTATGAGCACGCTGAATCTCTCGGAGTCGGCGGTTTGTCCGTGACGGACGTTTGTCCGTTACGGACGATGGGGAGTGCCCCACGCACCCATCGTCTGACACTCCACCCGTGTTACTTCAACCGATTAATCCAAGAGCGGATTAAGAACCCGCCGAGCGGGGGAAGCTGTTCGCTCCCCCTCAGCTACGAAACGCCCCGGGATGCGTCTGCTCCCGCACGGACACGTACTGCTGACGCACCGCCTGCCCCACGGCCAACTCCTCACCGGGCTCCAGCACCTGCGCGGAGGCCCCCTGCCAGGCCGGCGGGGTACGCGGGTCGAGCGTGCCCTGCGACACCCCGAGCGCCCACGCGGCCTGCCGCGCGGCACCGATCGCCGCGTAGTCGGCGGGCTGCGGTACGACGACCTGCGCCCCGAACAGCGGCGGAGCCGCGGCCTGCACGGCGGGCAGCTCGGCGGCCGACCCGAGCAGGAAGACGCGCTGTACGTCGACCCCTCGCCCCCGCAGCACATCCAAGGCGTCCGCGAGCCCGCACAGCATCCCCTCGAAGGCGGCCCGCGCCAGATGCTCGGCCTTCATGGACTCCCGCCGCAGCCCCGCGAGCGTGCCGGCGGTGTGCGGCAGAGCGGGCGTCCGCTCACCCTCCAGATAGGGCAGCATCACCAGCCCGTGAGCGCCGGGAGTCGACTTCATCGCAAGGTCGGACAGACTCTCCAAGTCACCCAGCCCGAGCAACTCCGCAGTCCCCCGCAAGGTCCGCACGGCGTTCAGCGTCGTGACGACCGGCAGGTGCAGCCCGGTCGCGTCGGCCAGCGAGGTGATCATCCCGGTCGAGTCGAAGAGGGCCTCGGGATGTACGGCCATCACGGACCCGGAGGCCCCGAGCGACACCACGACGTCCCCGAGCCCCAACCCGAGCCCGAACGCGGCGGCCATGGTCTCCCCGGTCCCGGCGGAGATGAGCAGCCCCTCGGGCGTCGTACCGGCGGCGTCGGAAGGCCCGAGCACCTCGGGCAGCATCGCCTGCCGCCCGAGCGCGAGTTCGACAAGATCACCGCGGTACGCCCCCATCGCGGCCGACCAGTACCCGGTCCCGGAAGCCCCGCCCCGGTCGGTGGTCCGCCGCACCGGCCGCCCGAGAAGCTGCCACACCAGCCAGTCGTGCGCCTGCATCAGCACGGCGGTCCGCTGCGCGGCCTCCGGCTCGTTCCTCGCCAGCCACCGCAGCTTGGTGACCGGCTGCCCGGCCTGCGGCACACACCCCACGGCCTGCGCCCACGCCTCACGCCCGCCGAGCGCGTCGATCAGATCGGCGGCGGCGACCTGCGCCCGCTTGTCCCCGCCGACCATCGCCGGTCGTACGGTGTTGCCCTGGGCGTCCACCGGCACGAGCGCGTTCTGCTGCGCGGACACCCCGATGGCCTGCACGCCCTCGAGCAGCCCACCGCCGGCCGCCTCACCGAGGGAGAGCAGCCAGGCCTGCGGATCGACGTCGGAGGGCCGCCCGCCGCCCCCGCCCTCGGGGCCTTCCACCGGATGTGGCGCATAGCCCTGCCGCAACACGGTCCCCGTGTCCGCGTCGCAGACGACGATACGAGTGAAATCGGGCGAACTGTCCAACCCGGCGACTATCCCCATGGCGAAAATTCTGCCGTACGCGGAGAGGTGAACGCGCCGGGTCGGCCATCCGTGGGACACAGCCCTTGCGTTGTCGGTGCCCAGCGGCGTGTCGGCCGCGCAGATGTGGTCATGCCAACACCCGCACGCCGGGACCCGGCTCAGGTATTGCTGGTGCCCCAGTCGTCCGAGGCGCCCCCCGAGCCGTTGCGCTCACGCAGGGAACGCACCCGGTCGGAGACGGAGTCGGGCACGTGGTCACCGACCTTCTCGCTCATGGTGTGGAACGCCTTGCCGGCGAACTCCCGCCCCTGCAGCGCGGCCGATTCGGCGGTGTTGCGGACGGCGGGGTTCTGCGCGATCCGCTGGCCTGACTTCTTCAACTGTTCGTAGCGCTCGCGCCCGGCCCGTGTGCCCAGCACGTAACCCAGGGCCAGTCCGGCGACGAACGTGAGCCGGTAGCGCATGACGGCCACCTTTCCTTGGTGAGTAAGGGGACTGCAGGTGCGTGGCGGGCAGGGACGCGGCGAACCGATTGGCGGAGCACCCCCCTGCTTGCGCTAATGTATGTGTCGCAGCGAGCACACGCCCCCTGGCGACTACCCAGGGAGGTGCGTTCGATGCAAACGAGGCAATCCTCCGTAGCTCAATTGGCAGAGCAGCCGGCTGTTAACCGGCAGGTTACTGGTTCGAGTCCAGTCGGGGGAGCTTCGATCTTCCGTAGCTCAATTGGCAGAGCAGCCGGCTGTTAACCGGCAGGTTACTGGTTCGAGTCCAGTCGGGAGAGCGCTTGAACGAGGACCCCGTTGGGGTCCTTTTTCATGCCCGGCGGAACCGTGCGAGCCGCACCGAGGTCCTCATGGTCATGCGAAGCCGACCATCCGAAGCAGGAGATCGTATGAGCGGCTATGCTGCGGCAGACGGCGCGCACAAATGTGCGCGACGCGCCGTAATGGGGCGGTAGCTCAGCCGGTTAGAGCAGCGGACTCATAATCCGTCGGCCGTGGGTTCGAGTCCCACCCGCCCCACTTGTGCAGGCTTCTGACCTGCGGAAACGTTCATTTTGTCCTGCCGGATCGTCAACTTGGCCTGAACGGACTGAATCCGCTGCTCACAAGTTCAACTGTGTCTGCGGCGACTTGGGTAATGCTGCCCTGACCTGCGAGAACGGGGCGGACCTTGGTTCGCGTGGGCCGTAACGGCGGCCTGCACGAGAGGTCGAGGGCGGGGTTGAGGCCGCATTGAGGCCGAAGGTATGCGGAAAGCCGCCCGCGAGGCGCGCTGCTGTGGGTGGTGGATGGCGCCGATGCGGCCGGGGACGTCTGCAGCGCATGCGTGGAATTGCCGCCCTCTCGTAGGGCGCGGGAAACTGCCCGTACTGGAAACGGCCCAGGGAGGATTGTGTCCGCGGGCCGACTGCCCTTCGACAAGCTCGGTGTGTTCGACGGTCAGAGCCTGGCGGCAGCCAGGACCGTATACCGGTCTGCGGTGAAACTTGTGAGGTGCCGGGACGGCAGGATCTCGTCCTGCGGTGCCGGCTCCGAGGTGACCCAATCTCGGCCTGGCGGAAGACTGGATCGTCGTGCGAGGCGCCGGGTCCGGGGCGGGTACGTGGCCGCGGGCGTGGCGGAGCTGCTCGAACTTCGGGCGGCGGCCGTAGCACAATCGTTCTGACCCGAGGAAAGTCCTTCTCCGGGGCGCTTCGCGTTCAGGTGAACGCCTCAGCCCTCCCGGTGCCTCGGCGCGCGCCTGTGCGGAGAGGTGACGAACGAGCGGACGGGTGCCGAGGTGTAGGCCCGGGCCAGCCCGATCAGGTGGGTCTTCTCGGCCGTGAGGGTTGACGCGTGCTCCTGGCGGGTGGGGAATAGCGGCGGCTTCCCATGGTCAAACGATTCTGCAGGGGACTCGCACCGGGGGCTGCCCGCGAGCCTTGCCTGGTGCGCCTCCTTCATCACACACGCCAGGACCACCGCGTCGGCCTGGACGGGTGTGAGGTCCAGGGGGCGGACATGGTCGCGGGCGAGCAGGGGGAGCTCGGGTGGAACGTAATGATCGAGTTCCAACATGGCGTCCCGGATCTCGATGAGCTTGCGGTAGGCGAGCAGTCTGTGTGGTACCGGTGGCCAGACGAGTTCGAGGAGTCGCGTGCGGCGCCTGGTCAGGACGACATGGGGGACGGCGGCCACCAGTTCGTGCCAGAGGGGCCAGAGGCGCCACACGGTGCGGGCGTTGGCCAGGGTGAGGGCGAGCGTGACGGCGGTGGGTACGAGGATGGCTGTCGCGCGCAAGAGGGCGTGCAGGTTGATCAGGAGCGGGAGGTACGGCAGACCCCACGACACGTCCAGCATGAGGCGGAGCAGCCGACCGATCCAGAAGAGCGTGGCGAGCGCGGTGCCTGAGGCGAACAGCCAGAGAGCGGTGGCGAGGGGGCGGTCGTTCGTGCGCAGGCCGTACCAGCAGCAGACGATCACGCACACGGAGTTGGCCACCACGTGGGTGGAGATGAGTGTCAGCCAGTAGGAGAAGGACGGCGACGGGCCCCCGGCGGGGAACCACGCCTTGTACACGGACTCCTTCGCACTGAAGAACAGCCGGTCCCAGTGGAGCGCGGGACGGGTGTGGCGTAGCGCCGTCAGGTGGCCCCGCTCGGACGGTGACGCGATCCGGCGGAGAAGACCCGGCGGCAGTGGCGCGTGGGGTTCGGCGTCGATGCCCAGGGCGGCGACATCGAGCCTCCGGGACACGGCAGCGGCACGGTAGCCGTCGCAGTGGGTCATCGAACCCACCACGCCCTCCGGCCAGGTCGGCGCACCCCTCTCCCCCGGGACCATCGGTCCGGCCGGCCGGCCGAGGGAGGTCAGGGCGACCCGCGCGCAGTGCCGTACGGTGGCGAACTCCCGCCGTCGGCGGTCCTCTGCTCAGCACAGCCGCCTCCTCCGGGAAGATCCAGGCGTCCGGGACGTCGCCGAGCTCCTCGGCGGTCAGGGCCGCTTCCGGTACCAGCCCGGTCAGGAGCGTGGGCATCATCGCTTCGCCTCCGACGGCTTCCCGCCCATGGGCCGGGCGGGCTCCGCGAGCCGTGCCGCCGCCTGCCACTCCGTGGCCAGCTCCCGCAGATCCGCGTCGACCATCTGGCGCGGGTAGGCCCAGCGCAGCAGAGGCGCGGTCATGGCGGTGGTGACGAGGGCCATGACCACCATGAGCGAGTACAGCTTCGCGTCGAGCAGCCCCAGTTGTAGTCCCGCGCCGAGGATGATGAGTTCGGTGAGACCGCGGGTGTTCATGAGGATGCCCAGGGTCGTCGCCGACCGCCCGGTCCGGCCCGCGACCCGCGCTCCGAGGTAGGCGCCGCCGAACTTGCCTCCGATCGCCACGAGGAGGATCAGGCCCAGCTCGCCGGATCCGTCCGCGTCCACCGTGCTCAGGTCAACCTTCAGCCCGGCCACCGTGAAGTACGCAGGAAGCAGCATCCAGGTGATCGTCTCGAACCGGTCTACGACCGCCGCGCGCAGCCGCTCCGTGCCGTGGCGCGGCACGATCGCGCCGGCGAGGAACGCGCCGAAGATGAAGTGCAGCCCGAACCGCTCGCTCAGCGCACCGGAGACGAGCAGCAGCACCGTCAGCACACCGAGCGTCGCGGCACCCGGCTCACGCTCCCCGCCACCCGGCCCTCTCGGCTCCCGGGTGGCCAGGAACCTGCCGAGGAGCGGCCGTACCACCGCGATCATGACCACGGCGTACGGCAGGACCAGCAGCACCTGCCAGGAGCTCTGGCTCCCTGTGAAGGTGAGGACGGCCGCGAGCAGCAGCCAGGCGACGACGTCCCCGACGGCCGCGCTCGCCATCGCCAGCGCACCGACCCTGGTGTGCTGGATGCCCCGGTCGGTGAGGAGGCGGGCCAGGACCGGGAAGGCCGTGATGGACATGGCCGCGCCGATGAACAACACGAAGCCGAGCCGGTTGCCGACCGCATGGTCGTTCCACAGCCACACCGCCAGCAGCACGCCGAGGCCGAAAGAGCAGACGATCGACCCCACGGACACCCCGACCGCGGCGCGCTTGTCCGTGCAGCAGCCGGTGGTCGAGCTCGAGCCCGACAAGGAACATGAACAGCGCGACGCCGAGGTTGCCGAGCGTGCTGAGCATCGGCCGGACGTCCGAGGGGAACACCGCGTCGGAGAGGGCGCCGTGGAACAGGGTCGGACCGAGCAGGATGCCGGCGACGATCTCGCCGAGGACGGCCGGCTGGCCGCACCGCCGTGCAAGGCGCCCGAGCACGTGCGCCAGCGCCAGGATCAGCGCCAGACCGACCATGATCATGGCCGTTTGATGGGTGGTCACGAACACTCCTTCTCTACGGGGCGACGGGCCCGCGCCGGCGGTGCCGTACCCGTTCGGGGACAGCGGAGAGGCCGGACGCCGAGGGTGTCCAAAGCGTTCGACACGGCGATCCGGGCGTTGCTATGTTGAGAGGCATGTCGAGTCCTGAGGCGGAAAGAAGCGGGCCACCGGTGATCTGGTGGCTGATCGCGTAACCCTCTGACGACCCTGCTTTTTCCGGCCTGTCGCCGAGCAGTGCGTCGTGCATCCGCCATGGATCAACCGCATCGCGGGATCACGCCCGGAGTTCTCTCCGGGACGTCTCCCACGCGACCGCATGACCTTCCGTGCATGCGTCGCGTCTCCCTTTTCTGCGATGTAGTTGGAGCTTCTTCATGCCATTCGCCATCTACGTTCTCGGGCTGGCCGTATTCGCCCAGGGAACGTCGGAATTCATGCTGTCCGGGCTGGTGGAGGACATGGCCGCCGACTTCGGCGTGTCCCTCCCGGCCGTCGGCTCGCTCACCTCGGCCTTCGCCGTCGGCATGATCGTCGGCGCACCGCTGGTCGCGATGCTGAGCCTGCGATGGCCGCGCCGCCGGGCGCTGCTCGCCTTCCTCATCACCTTCCTCCTGGCCCACGTCGTGGGCGCCCTCACCCACAGCTTCGAGGTCCTCTTCGTCACCCGGGTGATCGCCGCACTGGCCAATGCGGGCTTCCTCGCCGTTGGCCTCGCGACCGCGGCGAGCATGGCCGGCCCCCAGGTCAAGGGCCGGGCGACCTCGGTGCTCCTGAGCGGAGTCACCCTCGCCTGCATCGCGGGTGTCCCCCTCGGCGCCGTACTCAGCGAGGTCTGGGGCTGGCGCTCGGCCTTCTGGGGTGTCGCGATCGTCTCCACCCCCGCGGTCTTCGCGGTGCTGTGGTCCGTGCCGGCGACGCCCGTCGACCCCGCGGCTCCCAGCGTCCGCCACGAGCTTCGGGCGCTCCGCACGCCCCCGGTGATCACGACGCTCGTGCTCGGGGCGCTGGTCAACGGAGCGACGTTCTGCTCGTTCACGTACCTCACGCCCGTCATCACGAACGTGACGGATCTGAGCTCCGGGTGGGTGCCCGCCACGCTGGCACTGTTCGGTTTCGGGTCCTTCGTCGGGGTCAACGTGGGCGGCCGGCTGGCGGACAGCCGTCCCGGCCAGGTGCTGGCGGTCGGTGGTGCGGCCCTGCTGGCTGGCTGGCTGCTCTTCGCCCTCACGGCCGCGAACCCGGTCGTGGCGCTGATCCTCGTCTTCGTCCAGGGCGTGCTCTCGTTCGGCGTGGGCTCCACGCTGATCGCGCAGGCCCTCTACACGGCCTCGGACGCCCCCACGCTGGCCGGCGGCTTCGCCACCGCCGCGCTGAACGTCGGCGCTGCTGCCGGACCCGCCCTGGGCGGTCTCGCCCTGGGCGCCGACCTTGGCTACCGCTCGCCGCTGGTGGTGAGCGCCGTGCTCGTCGCCACAGCCCTGGTCCTGGCGGTCGTGGCCCGGGCCATCGGCATCACCGGCGGCAAGGGGGGCACCGACGCCCCGGAGAACCGTCCGGCCGAGCGTCCGGTTGATGCCCGTTCCTGACCGCCGCTCCCCGTGTCCGGTGGCCCGTCCTCCTCGTGGGGATGGGCCCCACCGGTCATATGGTCTGACGTATGTAATATTATGGTCGACAGGTAATGGCGCGACCGTTCTGCTGCCGCTCGGACGGCAAGTCATGGGTCGTTGTGGCGACATGACGGAGCGTCTCGATATCCCGAGCGCACCGCGATCGTCTTCGGTGACGACCACATCACGTACGCCAGCCTCGACGGCGCCGCCAGCCGTGTCTCGAACCTGCTCGTCCTTGCCCGTGGTGCGGTCGCACCCCGAGGGCGTGGTGCCTTGGCGGCTGCGGCGAGAAGGCATACCGCTTCGACGTGGGTACGCATGGCGCCGGCTTCGACCGGGCCGACGACGGCCCTCCTGCCGGCGTGGTCGGCCTCGACCAGGATGCCTTCGCCGGGGATGCCCTAATCATGGGAGGTGGGCCGAGTCCACGTCCGGTGCGACGAGTCTGATCGGAGCCGCGCGGCGTGATCTCTCGGGCCTTGCCGGAACATCGGTGCCCGGCTTGTCGGACGTACGCCGAAGCGCCCGAGGAAGGCGACTTCCTCGGGCACAAGGCGTTCCGGTCAGGCGGCGTAGGTCGGGTAGTCGGTGCAGCCGGCCACGCCGCCGCCGTAGAAGGTGGCGGGGTCGGGGGTGTTCAGGGGTGCGCCAGCGCGTATGCGCTCGACCAGGTCGGGGTTGGCGAGTGCCATCGAGCCCACGGTGACGACGTCGGCGATGCCGTTGTCGATGTCCTTGGCCTGGGAGGCGATGTCGGTGCCGGCTCGGTTGAGGATCAGCGTGTTAGGACACGGCTCGACTCGCGGGTGCGTTTGCTGTCATACCCGCGACCGATACCGGTCCCCGGCACAGCCGATGGTATGACGTACATAATTTTACGATCCAGGGCGACATACTTGACCGTCCCGCCGGGCATCCGCCGCGGCGGCACGGCTCGTTGCCAGTGGGCCTCGGAAGGTGCGCCGGTAGGCCAGTGGTGTGACGCCGATAGCGGCGTGCAGGTGTTCGCGCAGCGAGGTGCCGCTGGCGAAGCCGACCTGGCCGGCGATGTCGTCGACCGGCAGGTCGGTGGATTCCAGCAACTGCCGGGCCCGGTCGACGCGTTGCTGGATGAGCCAGCGTACGGGGCTCAAGCCGACTTCTTCCTTGAAGCGGCGGGCGAAGGTGCGCTGGCTCATGTTCGACTGCTCGGCAAGGTCGCTCAGGGTCAGCGGCTTGTGCAGGTTCTGCAGCGCCCACTGCCGGGCGGCGGACGTGTCGTTCGCCGTTGCGTCGGGGACCGGGTGTTCGATGAACTGCGCCTGGCCTCCGTCGCGCCACGGGGGGACGACGCAGGTGCGGGCCACACGGTTGGCGATCTCGCTGCCGTGGTCCTTGCGGACCAGGTGCAGGCAGACATCGATGCCGGCAGCGGCACCGGCCGAGGTCAGCACGTCGCCTTCGTCGACGAACAGGACGTTCGGGTCGAGTTCCACCTGCGGGTACCACTCCCGGAAGAGGCCCGTGGCGTGCCAGTGTGTGGTGGCCCGGTGCCCGTCGAGCAGCCCCGCCGCGGCCAGCACGAAGGCGCCGGTGCAGGTGGACGCGATCCGGGTGCCGGGGGCCACGTACGCGAGGACTTGCGCCAGGTCGACCAGCGTTTGACGGCCGGGGTTGCTGGTCTGGAACGGCGCGATGATGACGGTGTCGGCGGTGCGCAACGCCTCCGGGCCGTGCTCGACGGCGATGGAGAAGTCCGCGTTGGTGCGCACCGGTTGACCGTCGATGGTGCAGGTCACGACCTCGTAGCGGCCGTCCGCGGCGCCGAAGACGCGGTGGGGAATGCCCAGGTCGAACGGGTACACCCCGTGCGAGGCGAGAACAACGACGCGGTGCACCTTGATCACGGCAGGATCCCGTCGAAAATTGGCGATCACGCCATTGTAGTGGCCTGTGACCGGCGGCCAGGCTGGGCCCATGACGGACACCGAAACCATGCGAGCCATCAGCCAGGACACCTACGGCACCCCCGACGTGCTGCAGGAGACCCTGCTGCCCAAACCGGCACCAGGGGTGAGCGAGATCCTGGTCGCCGTCCACGCGGCCGGGGTCAACCCGACCGACTGGGGGAACCGTGCCCGGTCCGCGACCATCGCCCGGATGCCGCTGGTGCTCGGCTGGGATGTCTCCGGCGTCGTCGAGGCCGTCGGCGTGGGCGTCACCCTGTTCAAGCCCGGCGACGAGGTCTTCGGCATGCTGCCCTACCCGGGCGGAGTCGGCTCGCACGCCGAGTACGTGACCGGGCCGGCCCGCGCCTTCACGCACAAGCCCGCCGGCATCGACCACGTCCAGGCCGGTGCGCTGCCGCTGGCCGCGCTGACCGCCTACCAGGCACTGGTCGACACCGCAGGCGTCCGGGCCGGGCAGCGAGTCCTGATCCACGCGGCGGCCGGCGGCGTCGGTCACCTCGCCGTGCAGATCGCCAAGGCCCGCGGCGCGTACGTGATCGGCACCGCCAGCGCCGCCAAACACGACTTCCTGCGATCCCTCGGTGCCGACGAGGTCATCGACTACCACAGCGTCGACTTCACCGAGGTGCTCAGCGACATCGACGTGGTCCTCGACCCGGTCTCCCATGACTCCGCCGCCCGCGCCCGATCCGTGGCCGTGCTGCGCCCGGGCGGCACCCTCGTCTCGATCCTTCCGGTGCCCGTCGACGCCGGCGAACTGGCGGCGATCGCCGAGCGGGGGATCCGCTACGAGTCGCTGCTGGTCGAGGCCGACCAGGCCGGCATGCAGGCCATCGCCGCCCTCGTCGAGACCGGCGCACTGCGCGCCCACATCGAGGCGACCTTCCCGCTCGCCGAGGCCGCGAAGGCGCACGCGCTCGGCGAGACCGGCCGCACCACCGGCAAGATCGTGCTGACCGTCCGGGACAGCAAGGCACACGTTGCCAGCCAACTGCTGCATGACGTGTTCGTCCTCGGCGACACGGCCATCGTCGATCGGGTCGTGTCGCCCGATTCCTACATCCAGCACAACCCCCTGGCGCCCGACGGAGCCGACGCCCTCAAGTACTTCAGCGGCGCCATGCGACAGCAGTTCCCGCAGGCCGCCTTCGAACCCCGCCGGAGCATCACCGACGGCGATCTGGTGCTGCTGCACGCCCGCTACGTCATGGTGCCGGGCACCGAGGGTCTGGCCGTGTTCGACCTGTTCCGCTTCGAGGACGGCAAGATCGCCGAGCACTGGGACATCATTCAGGAAGTGCCCGCCACCACGGCCAGCGGCAACGACATGTTCGCCACGCTCAGCGAGCCGCGGACCGAGGCGGTCGGGCAGCGCTGGTTCACCGCCTACAACAAGCGACTCGTCACCGAATTCTTCGACCAGTTGCTGGTCCGCAAGGATCTGACCGCCATCGACACCTACCTGGGCGCCGAGTATCACCAGCACAACCCGCTCCTCTCCGACGGCGCGGACGGCGCGAAAGCCGGCTTGGGCGGGTACTTCGAGCGGTCGCCGCAGCTGAGCGTGACACGGAAACGGGTCATCGCCGAGGGGGATCTGGTCGCCGTGCACAGTCACCAGGTCGACGCACCGGGCGAGCGTGGCCGGTCGGTCCTCGACCTCTTCCGGGTCAGGGACGGAAAGATCGTCGAGCACTGGGACTCCGCGCAGGACGTGCCGGAGACCGCCGCCAACGACAACACGATGTTCTGACAGCCGCCTGGGGTCGGGGCGAGCGCCGCCTCCGGCCCCTTTGAACGTACGACCATCATTTGATTTCCGCTGACTCCTCGCCGCCGGCTCACTCCGGCCCTGTTTCCGCACGATCGCAATACAAAGGCCGTACGGCATACCTGCACGTTCTCGCATCACCGAACCGGCTGGGCACGACGAGCGTGCCCAGCGCAGACAGGAGTCTCATCATGGGAGTCAGTCCGCAGGCGCAGCAGTTCGCGCAGTTCCTGGAAGGCGTGCGCGCCAAGTGGATGACGCCGGGCCTGGACCTGGGCGTCGTCCGCGACATCGCCGAGACGCACCACCTGGCGTCCACCGAACCGGAAGACGTCACCTACGCCGAGGTCGACGCCGACGGCGTCCCCGCCCTCTGGGCCATCCCCGCCGGCGCCGCCCCCGACCGGGCGCTGCTGCACTTCCACTTCGGCGGATCCGTCACCGCCTCCATGCATTCGGACCGCAAGGCCGCCGGGCACATCGCGAAGGCCGCCGGGATCCGCTCGCTCGTCGTGGACTTCCGCCATGCCCCCGAACACCCCTACCCGGCACAGCTCGACGACGTCGAGACCGCCTACCGGTGGCTGCTCGCGCAGGGCTACCAGCCGCAGAACATCGGCAGCACCGGCCACTCCATCGGCGGCACTCTCGCCGTCATGCTGCCCCTGCGGCTGCTCGCCAAGGGCGAGCCCACCCCCGGTGCGATCGTCAGCATCTCGCCGTGGACCGACTTCACCCTCGTCGACCCCAAGGTGGATGAGAACGAGAAACACGACAAGATGCTCAGCCGCAACATCCTCGAGCAGATGCGGGCAGCGTTGCTGCAGGACCCGGACCTGGACTTCGCCGACCCGAAGATCAGCATCATTAACGCCGACCTGACCGGCCTGCCGCCCACCGTCGTGCACTACGGCGAGTACGAGACCCTCGCCGGCGACGGCGCCGCACTCGCCGACCGGCTCACCGAATTCAAGGTCACCTCCGAGGTCCACCCGATGCCCGAGGGACAACACTCCTTCATCCTCGGCGCCGGCCGCGTACCCGAGGTCGACCAGGCGATCGAGCAGATGGGCCAGTGGCTGCGCCGGCATCTCGGCGCCTGAGTACCACTTAGCTCGTCGCCGTCCGGCGATCTTCCGGATTCCACGCCCAGCCGGCCGTATCCGACGTCACGCTCCCACCAACCGCAGGTGGATCGTGGCGCCGGATACCGCCCCACAACCCTCACGGAGAAGGTCTCGTGACTCGGCTCGGCGGCCAGATCGCCCTGGTCACCGGCGCGAACCGGGCCTCGGCCGCGAATTCGTCCGGCAACTGCTCGACCGCGGTACCGCGAAGGTCTACGCCGCCGCCCGCGACCCTCGCACGATCGTCGCCGACGCCCCCCGGCTGATCCCGCTCCACCTCGACGTGACGGGCCCCGCCTAGGTAACCCGCGCCGCCGGGATCGCGCAGGACGTGAGCGTCGTGGTGACAACACCGGGATCGCCCGCGTCGGTTCCGTGCTCGACACCGACACCTCCGGTGTCCGTCTCCAACTGGAGGTCAACCTGTTCGGCCCGCTCGCCGTGACCTCAGGCCACTGACCGGTGGATCTGGCTCACCCTTGCGACGGCCCTGGTCGCCGCCGCACGGGGCCTTGGTGATCGCGCCGTCGGCGCTGACGTCGGCCAGATCGGGGCCGATCGTCCGGTGAGACCGCTGGGCGTCGGTTCAAGAGCGACGGGATCGACGGTTCGGGGATCGTTGCGCTGATGGCCGCTGCGGGGTTGACCAAGGGTGCGTTCTACGCCCATTTCGACTCCAGGACGATCTGGTCGCGACGGCGGTCGCCGACCAGCTGCGCGCGCAGTGCGAGGCTGTGGGTGCGGCGGTGCCCGGCCAGGCCGGGATGGAGCAGATCCTGCGGGCCTGTCTCTCGGTGCAGCACCGTGACAGTTCTGAGCACGGCTGCCCGTCGGCCGCCCTGCTCGACGAGATCGCTCGCGGCGCGGACGCGACCCGACGCGCGTACACCGACGGGGTGCTCACCGTGATCGACGACGTTGCCGCTCGGGTCGCACCCCAGGACCCGCGCTCGTCACGCGCGCGGACGTTCAGCATCTATGCCCTGGCGTGCGTACGCCGAAGCGCCCGAGGAAGGCGACTCCCTCCGGCGCTGGGGGCTGTGGTCAGGCGGCGTGGGTGGGGTAGTCGGTGTAGCCGGCCGCGCCGCCGCCGTAGAAGGTGGCGGGGTCGGGGTCGTTCAGGGGAGCGCCGACGCGTACGCGCTCCACGAGGTCAGGGTTGGCGAGGGCCATCGAGCCCACGGTGATGACGTCGGCGACGCCGTTGTCGATGTCCTTGGCGCGGGTGGCGATGTCGGTGCCGGCGCGGTTGAGGATCAGTGTGTTCGGCCACAACTCGCGCAGCGTGCCCAGGAGTTCTTCGTCGCCGCCGTGAGCGAGGTGCAGGTAGGCGAGGTCGAGGGGGGCGAGGGCGCGTACGAGGTGCGGGTAGAGCTCGTGGGTGTCGTCCTCGGTGAGGTCGCCGAGCTGGAAGGGGTTGCCGGGGGAGAAGCGGATGCCGGTGCGGTCGGCTCCGATCTCGTCGGCCACGGCGGTGGCGACCTCGACCGCGAAGCGGATGCGGTTGTCGAGGGAGCCGCCGTACTGGTCGGTGCGCTGGTTGGTGGTGGGGAAGAGGAACTGGTGGATGAGGTAGCCGTTGGCGCCGTGGATCTCGACGCCGTCGGCGCCTGCGGCGATGGCTGCCGCGGCGGCGCGCCGGAAGTCCTCGACCGTCGCGGCGACCTCCTCAGTGGTCAGCTCGCGCGGCTCCGGCATCTCCTGCATCCCGGAGGCGGTGAACATCTGGCCTGCCGGCTTGATCGCGGAGGGGGCCACGGGCTGGCGGTGGTGGGGGGTGTTGTCGGGGTGCGAGATGCGCCCGACGTGCATGAGCTGGATGACGATGCGTCCGTCGGCCTTGTGTACGGCGTCGGTGACCTTGCGCCAGCCGGCGATGTGCGCCTCGGTGTAGATGCCCGGGGTCGTCATATAGCCCTGGCCGTCGGCGGAGGGCTGGGTGCCCTCGGTGATGATGAGGGCGTGCGAGGCGCGCTGGGCGTAGTACTCGGCGTTGAGATCGGTGGGCACGCCGTCCGGGGTGGCCCTGTTGCGGGTCAGGGGGGACATCGCCAGACGGTGCGGTAGGGAAATCTTTCCGGCGACGGTGGGGGTCCACAGGCTGTTGAGCATGCGTGATTCCTCGGGGTGTCGGCATCCGCCATGAGTTCGGCGGATTACATTACGAACATAATGTTTTGTTGCGTGGTGGGCAGCGCAGGAAGGGTTTGGGGGCGTGCGGGGGGCCCCGGAGTTCCTGAGCAGTCGTACGCGGCGATGCTGGAGGTCGGCTGCGCGCAGAAGTCCGACTTCGTGGCCCGCTACCCGCGGCGGTACCGGACACCCGCCTCGACCACACCCAGGTGACCGTTGCGGGGGCCAGGCCGCGGCCTCGGCCTCGATGCCGGCGCTCCCGTGGGTCAGTCGCCCAGTTGCTCGGCGAGCTGCGCCTCGATGGCCGGGTACAGCAGGGCCTGGTCGTCGTGCAGCGTGGACTTCACGTTGCGGCTCATCTCGTCGACGATGGCCTCGGGCCGGCCTGCCTCCAGCGCGTCCAGGGCGCTGCGGGCCACGTCGGCCGGCGGGGTCTTGGGGACGTCGAAGCCGGCCTGCATGTCCGTGTCGACCGGCCCGACGTGGACGGCGACGACTTCGGTCCCCTGTGTCTTGAGCTGCTGCCTTGCGGCGTTGGTGTAGCTCCACGCGGCTGCCTTCGACGCCCCGTACGTGGCGGCTACGGGGTATGCCGCCCACGAGGCGACCGAGAGCATGTTGACGAAGGCGCCGCCGCCGTTGGCCGCCACGACCGGGGCGAACGCCTGCGTCATGGAGATGAGCCCGAAGTAGTTCACCTCCAGCTCGCTGCGCGCCACGTCGAGCGAGGCGGAGAGGGGGAAGTTGGCGCTGGCGACACCGGCGTTGTTCACGACGATCGAGACGTCGGCGAACTGGGCAGCGGCCGCGGCGACGGCTGCCGGGTCCGTGACGTCCAAGGCGACGGGCGTGAGCCGCGGGTCCGTGATGGTGGTGACGTCGCGGACAGCCGCGTACACCTTGGTCGCGCCGCGGGCGAGGAGCTCGTCCGCGAAGGCCTTGCCGATGCCACGGTTGGCGCCGGTCACCAGAGCTACCGAACCTTCGATCTTCATGTCTGTCTCTTCTCGTCAGGTGGTTCTTCGGGGGTGGGGGCACACCCAGGACGTGCCGTTCGCCTTTCGGGCGCGGCTGCTTACTCGTCGAGGAACTGAAGGGCGTGCTTCAGGAACCGCTCGGGGTACTGGAAGTGCGCTGCGTGCCCGGCGTCGGGGTAGATCAGCAGTTGGGCGTTCGGGATGCTCTGCGCGAGGTGCCAGGAGTTGATCGAGGCGATCATCACGTCGTTCGTGCCGTTGAGGACCAGGGTCGGCTGGGTGATCGCGTTCAGGAAGGTGTAGGGGTTCTCGCCGGGCAGCGGTTCCCCGTAGGCGGTGGCGGCTTCGAACTGCGCCTGCCCGACGGCGGGCGAGCTCGGAGGGTCCTGGTCGGCCCGCTGGTGGCGGCGCTCCCAGAAGGCCCGGCCCGCTTCGACCGCGGCCTCGGAACGGCCGAAGAACAGGAAGAGGAAGTCCTCCAGACCGGGGACCGGATTCAGCGCCACCTCGGGCACCTTGGGGTCCATCGTCGGGTCCCCGCCGCGCAGGCCGGTGCCGACCAGGAGGAGCTTGCGCACCAGCTGGGGGTGGCGCAGCGCGACCTCCTGCACCTGCCAACCGCCGATCGAGAAGCCGAGCAGGTCGACCTGCTCCAGCCCCAGCGCCCGGATGACCGCGGCGATGTCGTCGGCCATGTCCTCCATCCGGTTGCGCGGTGTGCCGGATGACGAGGCGATGCCGCGCCCGTTGAACAGGATGACCTCACGGCCCTCGGCCAGGCCGTCGGTGAGCAGCGGGTCCCAGTGGTCCATCCCCCCGCGGAAGTGCTGGACCAGGAAGATCGGGACGCCGGAGGGCTTGCCCCAGCGCCGGTACGCGAACCGGTCGCCGTCGACCTCGACGTACTGAGTCGGTGCGGTCACATGCGTGTCACTCATGGCCTGAGCCTTTCTGGAGGGATGAGCAATAGAATGACGATCGACATATAAAAAGTCAAGCCTTTAGATGTCGATCGGCATCTATGTATGCTTGACCGTCGAGCGTCGACCGTGGAAGGGGCGGCTGGACATGCGAGTAACCAAGATGCAGGCGGAGCAGAACCGTGCGCACATCGTCGCGACAGCCGCCGGGCTGTTCCGCGAGCGCGGCTACGACGGTGTCGGCGTGGCCGAGCTGATGGCGGCCGCCGGGTTCACCCATGGCGGGTTCTACAAGCACTTCCGCTCCAAGGCCGATCTGATGGCCGAAGCGTCCGCGAGCGGGCTCTCGCAGATCGCGGCACGGACAGTAGGCCTGGGGCCGGCCGAGTTCGTCGAGAGCTACGTCTCCCGGGAGCATCGCGACGGGCGCGGCGACGGGTGCACCATCGCGGCCCTCGGCGGCGATGCCGCACGTCAGCCGGCGGGCATCAAAGCGGAGTTCGCCGCCGGGATCGAGCAGTTGCTGACGGTCCTTCAGGCCCCAGGCGACACGCCGGGGGATGCGGACCCGCGCGTGGACCGCACCACGCTGATCGACATGCTCGCCCATTCGGTCGGCGCGGTCATGTTGTCGCGGGCATGCCCCGACGATTCTCCGCTGGCGGACGAAATCCTCGACGTCTGCCGCCAGGGGATTCGCGCCTCGCTGGCGCACGGCAGCAGCGATCAGCCGGCGACACGGCGCCCGGAAGCCTGACCACAGCCGACCGACACAGGGCCGACCACCCGAGGGTCAGACGTCCGCCCGATCCCGTCAGCTCGCTCTGGGAGAAGTCGACTGAGTTGGATAGGGGGACGAGACAGCGTTTGGCCTGCGGAAGTGGCCGCAGAGGCTCCGCCCGGAGTAGAGGGTCGGGGCCTTTGCGCGTTGGAAGGGAAATCCGCTGTGCGCAGGTTCTAGCCCCGTGGTTGAACTGTGCGGACATGGCTGCTTCCGTGACGACCGTCGAACTCATCGACCTCCAGGGGCCGTTGAGGGGCCACAAGGGCAGGAACAGACCAACAGGCACTGCCAAGGGCTGACATAGATCAGCATGTCTGACCTGCAAGAACGGCGTGAATCGGCACTGATCGGCAAGGACCGCCAAGCTCCCCAATGGACTCATAATCCGTCGGCCGTGGGTTCGAGTCCCACCCGCCCCACCTTTGTAGGCCCCTGACCTGCGGAAACATTCATTTTGTCCTGTCGGATCGTCAACTTTGCCTGAACGGACTGAATCCGCTGCTCGTGACTTCTGAGCGGGGCGAGACTCTTGCTCCGACGCCGAGCAGACGCCGCGCTGACCTGCGGTAATGCTGATGATCAGGAACTGTACCGGCGAGCTGGCAGCATCCCCTCGGCTTTATTTCGTGATCCTGGGGACGTGTTCGTGATCCTGGGGACGTGTTGGGGACGCAGGGTTTCGAAGGGGGCTGCTGACCACCGTCCGCGGGCCCTCTATCCGGCCGCCCGGGGAGCTTCCGTGCGGGATTGCGGGGTTACCACCGTGAGGGACGCTCGCCGGGTCTTCTCCGTGCGTGGACGTAGGTCCGGCGTTGAGGAAGTGGGGGGTCTCTCTTGCGAGGGGGCGGTCGTGAGCCGGGTGGATGGGGT
Organism: Streptomyces sp. ME02-8801-2C; assembly: GCF_033793965.1. NCBI lineage: Bacteria > Bacillati > Actinomycetota > Actinomycetes > Kitasatosporales > Streptomycetaceae > Streptomyces > Streptomyces sp. ME02-8801-2C. The sequence continues at coordinate 464,465 of NZ_JARAXP010000004.1, forward strand.
CCGTGCCGTTGGACAGGGGCCGGCCGGTGCCGTGGTGGGTGTGGGCGATGATCTCGGCTGTGATGGAGATAGCTGTTTCCTCGGGAGTGTGGGCGCCGAGGTCCAGTCCGATCGGGGAGTTGAGGGGGCTGAGTTGCCCCACGGTGACGCCGGCCTCCCTCACAGTCGTTGGATGCGGTCCTTGTGCGTGCGACGGGAGCCCATCGCGCCGACGTAGGCGACGGGGAGACTCAGCGCCAGGCTCAGGAGAGGGATGTCGAACTTGGCGTCGTGGGTGAGGACGCAGATCGCGGTGCGTGCGTCCACCTCGGTGGCCGCGAGGTAGCGGTGGGGCCAGTCGACGACGACCTCGACCGCGTGCGGGAAACGGGCGGCGGTGGCGAAGACGGGGCGGGCGTCGCAGACGGTGACGCGGTAGCCGAGGAAGCGTCCGGCCTGGCTGAGGGCGGCGGCGAAGTCGACGGCGCCGAAGATCAGCATCCGGGGAGGAGCGGCGTGGGTGTGGATGAGGACTGAGAGCCTTCTCGGGCAGGTGTCCGGATCTCCGCCGACGTCGATCCTAGCGGTGCGGCCCGGTCTCAGCAGAGCGCGCGCCTGTGCCACGACCACTCGGTCCTCGTCCTCGCTGCCCAGGGTGCCGTCGTATGTGCTGCCGTCGCCGAGAAGACTCAGGGTGCGGCCGAGGAGGTCGCCGGGGCCGTCGACGACCTGGGCCAGGGCGGCGGGTCTGCCCCCTACCACTTCTTCCAGGGCGGTGGTCAGGTGGGGCTGCTCTGTCGGCTCGACGCGTTGGATCAGGACGTCGATCTCGCCGCCGCAGGTCAGGCCGACGGCGAAGGCGTCGTCGTCGGAGTAGCCGAAACGGGCTCGTACGGGGCTGCCACCGTCCTGGAGCATCTGTCGGCACAGGTCGTAGACGGCTCCTTCCGCACAGCCGCCCGAGATGCTGCCGACCGCCGTGCCGTCGGTGTCGACGGCGAGCGCGGTACCGGGAGGCAGGGGTGCGCTGCCGCTGACCTGGACGACCGTGGCGAGGGCGAAATGGCGGGCCCCGCGGCGCCAGGCGTACAGCGTGTTTGCGATGTTCAGCATGGGGGGTCTCCGTGTGAGACGACGGACGTGAGGGATGACGGTGTGGGCGGACCGTCGCCTTGGCGTCCGGGGGAGGGACGCGGCACGGCGACGGCCCTGGTGTCCGGCGGCGGTCCGCTCAGCCACCGCCGGACGGTCGGAGGAGCACCTGGCTCTTCAGGGTGCCTGGCTGTTCAGAGCAGGGCTTCAGCGGTGATGGGCAGTTCGCGGATGCGGCGGCCGGTGGCGTGGAAGACGGCGTTGGCGAGGGCGGGCGCAACCCCGACCTGCACGATCTCTCCCAGGCCTTTGACGCCGATGGGGTCGGCCTCGCGGTCGTCCCCGTCGAGATGGATGGCCTTCAGGTCGGGGACGTCGGCGTTCACGGGCACCAGGTAGTCGGCGAGACTGGCGCTGACGATGCGGCCGTCCCGGTGGTCAGTGACCGTGTGCTCCAGCAGTGCCTGGCCGATGCCGCCGACCATGCTGCCCAGGGCCTGGCTGTCGGCCAGCTTGGGGCTGATGATGCGGCCCGCGTCGTACACACCGAGCATCCGCCGTACCCGTACCAGGCCCAGCCGGGCGTCGACGCCTACCTCGGCGAAGACCGCGCCGTAGGCGAACAGGGAGTGCCGTTCCGGTCCTGTGGGCCGGGTGAAGGATCCCATCGCGTCGAGGTGGGTGAGCTTGTTGCGGGTCAGGAACTGCTGGTAGGTCTCGCCGCGTGCGGGGTGGTCCTTGACGTGCAATCGGCCTGCGCGGACCACGACGGTGTCGGGGCGACGCCGTGCAGCGGCGACTTCGCGTCCTCGACGGCGAGCTTGACGGCCTGCTTCCGCAGCTTGTCGCAGCCGTCCTGGACGGCCGATCCGACGCTGGCCATCGTCATGGAACCGCCGTGCGGCGGGGCGGGCGGCATGAGGGAGTCGCCGAGGCGGAACGTCACGTGGCGCATCGCCAGACCGAGGTTCATGTTCCCACGCATCACGCCAATCCGGTGGTTCGCGTGATGCTCGGTGGCACGGCGCAGCGACTCGACGGCGGACGGCCAAGGACGCCGGGTGCCTGGTCCGTTTACGTTGGCTACGGCTGGTCGGCGTGGGTATCGATCCGCAGGGGACGCAGGATGCCGTCGCTGTCGTAGGTGCGCCAGAGGTCGCGCACCCGGGTGCCTGTGATGCCCGGGTAGACGCGATCGAAGATCTCGCTGTCGGTCCGCGTCTCGAAACCCATGTACGCCCCGTCGGCATGCGGGAGCAGTGGATCCCATGCCTTGGCCAGCTGGGTTGCCTGGTCGCTCCCGGGAACGGCGCCGACCACGAGGAACTGGTGGGCGCGGTGCGCGAACGCTGTCGTGCCGGGCTCGATGTCGTTGACGGCACCACCCAGAGACCTGAACTGCAGGATGGGTTGGTGCGGATCGCGGGCCACCTGCGCCAGCGCGTACGCGGTGGCGTCGTCGACGTCCCGGAGCATCGCAGTCGTCGAGGTCACCTGCTGCTGGCCGATGTTGCGATGCTGCTGGGCGGAGGAGACCAGGGCCGTGTACGGGGCCAGTTGAGCGGTGGCTTGCAGTGGGCGCAGGTCGAGCATCGGGGCGAGGGCGTCGCGGACGGCGGACTCGTCGGCGGTGGCTACCACGGCCGTGACGCTGAGCACGAGGTCGCCCCCATGTCCCATCAGGGTGGCGACGGCGGAGAGTTCGCGGGGTGAGGCCGTGAGTGCCGATGCCCAGTCGGTGAGCGCGCGGCCGTCCGCGTCGACAGTGAACGCGAGTTGGGCGATGGCCACGTCACCGAGCTCGACCGCCTCGATGTCGAAGGAGGTGACGGCACCGACGCCCGCGCCGGCGCCGCGCAGTGCCCAGTAGAGGTCGGTGTCGCCGTCCGGGGCCGCGCGCAGCCGACGGCCGTCCGTGGTGATGACGTCGGCGCCCACGACGTGGTCGATGGTGAGCCCGTAGCTTCGCGCGAGCCAGCCGATGCCGCCGCCGGTGGCCAGGCCACCGACCCCGACGTTGCCGTGGTCGCCGGAGCTGATGGCCAGCCCCGCGCCGGCCAGGCGTTCGGCCACCTCGCCCCAGCGTGCCCCAGCGCCGACGCGCACCAGGCGCCGCTCCCGGTCGAGGATCTCGACCTTGTTCAGGCGGGACAGGTCCACCACGAGGCCGCCGTCGTTGGAGGACCGGCCGGACAACGCGTGTCCGCCGCTGCGCACGGAGACCGGCACACCCGCGGTGCGGACGGCGTTCAGTGCGGTGGCGATGTCGTCGGTGTCCTGCGCGAGCAGGACCGCGGCGGGGTGAGCCCGGGTGGTGTAGGTCGAGCTGTGCATCGGGTAGCCGGGGTCGCCGGGGCGCAGCACCCTGCTGTTCAACGACCCGGGCAGCCAGGAGGCGTTCATCGTGCTGCCTCCGCTCCGGCCGGAACACGCTCGCAGTCCGGTGTCATGGTCTCTGCCTCCGCAGGGTGGTGGTCGGTTCCCGGGCTACCGGGATTTATTCGCAGTGCTCCGGGGTTCACCCCGGGGGTGAAGCGAATCTGATGCTTGCGACACGGAGTGTCGCGGTGTCGTTCCGGCGGAGCCGGGCTGTGCTGTGGTGACGGTGAAGGTTCGCTCGCATGTTCCCGGTGACAGTCCCTGTTCGATCTGCCTAGTGTGATCGTCATGCAGCTCAGGTACACCTTCAGGTTGTACCCGGATGCCGGTCAACAGGTCGCGTTGGCGCGGGCGTTCGGGTGCGCCCGCGTCGTGTTCAACGACTGCGTGCGCGCCCGCGAGGACGCCCGCAGAGCGGGCAGGCCCTTCCCGACGGCCGGTGAACTGTCCACCCGTCTGATCACCGAAGCGAAACGGACCGTGGAGCGGTCCTGGCTTTGTGAGGTGTCCGCGGTCGTCCTGCAGCAGTCCCTGCGCGACGCCGAGACCGCCTACCGCAATTTCTTCGCCTCCCTCAAGGGCACCCGCAAGGGCCCGAAGCTGGGCGCGCCCCGGTTCAAGTCCCGCAAGGACACCCGGCAGTCGATCCGGTTCACCGCCAACGCCCGCTGGAACATCACCGACACCGGCCGGCTGAACCTGCCCAAGATCGGGGCGGTGAAGGTGAAGTGGTCCCGCACCCTGCCCGCCACCCCCACCTCCGTCACCGTCGTCAAGGACAGTGCGGGCAGGTTCTTCGCCTCGTTCGTCATCGACACCGACCCCGCCGCCGACGCGGCCCGGATGCCCGAGTCGGACCAGAGCATCGGCATCGACCTCGGCCTCACCCACTTCGCCGTGCTGTCCACCGGCGAGAAGATCGACTCACCCCGGTTCCTGCGCCGGGCGGAGAAGAAGCTGAAGAAAGCCCAGAAGGACCTGTCCCGCAAACAGAAGGGATCGAAGAACCGGGAGAAGTCACGTCTCAAGGTCGCCCGCGCTCACGCCCAGGTCACCGACGCACGCAAGGAGTTCCACCACCAGCTTTCCACCCGGCTGATCTCCGAGAACCAAGGAATCGCCGTGGAGGATCTGTCGGTGGCGGGGCTGGCGCGCACCTGGCTGGCCAAGTCCGTGCATGACGCGGGCTGGACGGCGTTCGTGACCATGCTGGAATACAAAGCTGAGCGGTACGGGCGCACCCTGGTGAAGATCGGCCGGTACGAGCCGACGAGTCAGGTCTGTTCCACCTGCGGCGTCAAGGACGGTCCCAAACCCCTGCACATCCGGGAATGGACGTGTACCGCCTGCGGCACCCTCCACGACCGGGACCACAACGCCGCACTCAACGTCAAACAGGCCGCCGGACTGGCGGTAACAGCCTGCGGAGCGCCGGTAAGACCAGGAGCGATCCCGGCACAGCGCGAAGAAACAGGAAGCCACGGATTCCCCACCGCAAACCGCGCCGCGTAGCGGCACGGCAACCGGTAGAGAAGGCCAGAATCCTCGCCTTTCAAGGCGAGGAGCATGTCAATGACGCGTGCCATGGTCGCCCGCCCCCTGCGCGATGGCGGCCCGTGCCGCGGGGACGACTTCGGTGGCGAACCGGGTGATCTGTTCGATGCTGTCGTGCTCCAGGATGAAGTTGACGGTGTCGAACCGCTCCTGGTGAACGAACTCCGCGATGATGCGGGCCCAGTACTCGGGTGTCGTGCGGATGGGCTGGTTGCCCGGCCCTGTGCGCGGTCGTTCCGTGGTGATGGCGCGGTCGGTGACGGACCCCACGAGTTGGATCACTCGTCGGATCTCGGTGGGCCGGCGCCCGGCTGCCGTCGCGGCGGTGTCGATGCGGTTCTGCGCGGCGGGCTTGGTCTCGTACCCGGTGCCCATGGGGGCGATCCACGCGTTGGCCCGGCGGCCCAGCAGGTCCAGCATCCGGGGCCCCATTGCGCCGAGCCAGATGCCGATGTCGTGCGCCGGCGCGGGGCCGGTCTCCGCTTCCACCGCGTACTGCTTGCCCTGCAGGTTGATCTTGTGTCCCGGTGTCCACAGCGCGCGAAGCACGCTGATCGCCTCGTCGACGGCGGTCACCACCTGGCCGGGGGTGAGATGCGGGCCGCCCATCCCGACGATGCCCGGCCAGTTGTACCCGCCGCCGAGGCCGAGTTCGAACCGGCCGCCTGACAGGAGATCGAGTGTCGCGCTGGTCTTGGCGAGCATGGCGGGCGGGCGGAGCGGCAGGTTGGCCACGTTGGGCATGAACCGCAGCCGTTCCGTTTCGCCGATCAATGTGCCGATCAACGCGAAGGTGTCCAGGAAGACGGGCACATAGGGGTGATCCTGGATGGACACGTAGTCCATGCCGGCCGTTTCGGCGGTTTGTACCTGCTCGCGCAGGCGGCCGATGTCGATGGACTGAGGGCTGAGGAACACCCCGAACTGGACGGGGTTCGTAGCGGTGACCACGGGTGACCTCCTATGGCGGGATGTTGCGTGACGGGCTTCGCGAAATCGGCCAGGCGTGCGGTTCAGGCAGACAGCACGCGGAGGACCAGGGCGGCCGCGCCTGCCAGCAGGAGCACCACCGACGCCGTGACGTTGAAGTCCCGTACCCGCAGGTGCGCAGCCGTCGCTCCGACGAAGTAGAGGATCACGCCCACCGCCGCTGCCGCACCGAGCGGCCACCAGAAGAGGCCGATGGCGAGACCGACGGCCCCGGCCACTTCGGCGGCCGCCAGCAACCACAGCTTGTCGGCGGGGAAACCCACCGCCTGAATGGTGCTCATCTGCTTCGGATCGCGCCGCACCTTCCCCATCGCCGAGACGATCAGGATGAGGGTCAGCGGTATGGAGACCGCGAGGGTGGCGATGAACATGACGGGCACCTTCACTAGATTGAGTAGCTCTGCTTCTAGATGTTACTCCATAAAAACTAGTGACTTCTATGTGGTGGTGGTCTCAGTCGTCTTCCCTGTTGCCTCGACCTGTTGAAGCGGATCGAACACGCATGCCGGGTGGCGTACCTAACGGGTGTCGGCATACGCCGAGCGACGGAGGATCTCGGCAACCACCGCTCCGCCGGCCAGGGGAGGTGAGCCCCTGGGCCGCTTCTCCTTCCGCGGTCACCGCGATCCGCGTCCTGGAGCGTCGCGCCCGGCCGAGTGGGCTGCTGTTCGACACGCGCGCCCACGCCACCCCGCAGCCGTAACCTCCCCGGGCGGATCTTCGGCTACGAGGCGATGCGCCACCGGATCGAGGGCTTCGCGTCGTGAGCCTCCCAGCGCGCACTGAGCCTGGGGCATGGGTACTCCCTCGGGGCGCCGACTGCCGTCGCGCTCGATGTAGAGGCGCAGATGACCCGCAACGCACTCCCTCAGCACGACCCGGATCCGCAGAACGTACGACCGGGCTTGCGCCCGCGGCCCGACGTCGGACAGTGAGAATCGGCTTCCCCGGCAACTCCGGAAGCTCAGGAACTGCCGGCCGCTGACGCTGAGAAATCGCCGAGCTGAAGACCGACGTCCTAGCCGTCGTCGGCGCCCTGCGTCAGACCGCGGCCGATGACCAGATCCTGCGCACGGAGCTGGCGGAGCGTACCTCCGTGGCCCGCGCGCTGCCCGTGCAACTCCGGCCCTGGAGCGAGCTTGCGGTACTCGGCCATGAGAAGGCCGAGACGGAACGAACGGCCAGGGGATGCGGAGCGCGTGCAGACGCGTTACGCAGCGGCACTCGCCTGCGGAGTGAGTTCCACGGGATGGGCCAGCTCGACGCGGTCGCGGCGCGTGTACATGTCCCAGTAGTGCTCGGCGAGTTGGTCCGGATGCACAGTGGGGATCGCCGGGCCGGCCACGTCCGCGTCCGCCGGCGCATCGGCCGGGGCCGTGGAGGTCGCGGCGCTCTCGCTGCCTGCGATCAGGGCGGCGATGGTGAGAGTGCCGGCGTAGACGCCGGTGTCGGCGAGTTCGGCATTGAGGGAGTAGAGGTAGTTGCGGGCGGCGGACATCACCGGGCCCGGACCGCTGAGGTGTGCCATCGGCTGCACCGCCGAGTAGCCGGTGGTCATCAGGACTGCACCGTCACCGCGTTCGCGCATCTCCGGCAGTACGGCGTGGAACACTTCCACCGGGGTGAGCAGGAACAGTTTGGAGAGGTTCTCCAGCGTGGCCGCGTCCAGGGCGACAGCCGGGACGAAGGACTGGGTGCCACCGAACGGCCCGTACTCGACGACGTCGATGCGGCCGAAGCGGTCCCGGATGGCCTCGACCAGGGCCGGAACCTCCGCTGGCTCGGAAAGATCGGCGGGGAACGCGACCGCCGCGATGCCCTCGTCGGCGAGTTGCGCGACGAGGGTCTCCAGCCGTTGCTTGCGCCGGGCGACCAGGGCGACGCGGAAACCTTCGCGGCCGAAGCGGCGGGCGACGGACGCTCCGAGCCCAGTACCGGCGCCGAACACGGCGATCACTTTGGACATGGAACTGCTCCTTGCCTTAGATATGTTGACCCTCTGGTCAACTTGCGCCCCGGACCTTAGCATGGAAGTTGACCCTATGGTCAAGTTCCGTGGGGTGGGCGAATGAGACCATGGGCCGGGCACACGACCAGGAGGAGGAACGCCGGATGCGGGCCGACGCGCAACGCAACGCGGAAAAGCTGCGCGCAGCAGCGGCCGAGCTCTTCAACGAGCGCGGCCTGGACGCTCCGCTGAAGGAGATCGCCCGCCGCGCCGGCGTAAGTCACGGCACCCTCTACAACCTCTTCGGCTCCCGCGAGGCGCTCATCGACGACGTGGTCGCAGACCTTGCTGCCGCCCGCCTGGGCGAAGCAGCCGAGCGCGCACTCGCCCACGAGGACGCCTGGGCTGGGTTCGCGTACTACATCGAGACGGTCTGCGAACTGCAGATCACCGACGCCGCCATCAGGGACGTGGTCATCGGCCGCTACCCCAATGCCCTACGCCTGATGGCGGTCTGCGAGAGCACCAACGCCGCAGCCGCGCGCATCATCGAACGTGCCCAGCAGGCCGGCGCCCTGCGCCCCGACTTCGCACACGAGGACCTGCTGTTCCTCTTCGGCACCAATTCCCTACTGGCTCGCGCCGCAAGGGGCCACGCCCCCGACCTCTGGCGCCGCGGCATCGCCTTCACGCTCGACGGCCTGCGCACCCAAGCTGCCCACCCCCTCCCCGCCGCCCCACTGACCGCACAGCAGCTCGCCGAGGTGATGAGCAAACTCACCAGCACGCCGTAAGCCGTCAGGCGCCGAACCAAATGGTCCGGCGCCCGGAAAGGCCTCACTCATCAGGCAGGCGTGCTGGAGGCGGGCAAGTGGTCGTGATCACGCTGGTCATCAGACCGAGCAGGGTGAACACGGACCTCTTGTCAGTTGTCCGCGGTGTCGAGATTCTTCTCTGCCCAGGCGCTGAGCTCCTGCAGGGCGGGCAGCAGTGCATGCCCTCTGGGCGTCAGCTGGTAGGTGACCGAGATCGGAGGGCCTCCATCGATGACGCGTTCAATCAGGCCCGCGGCGCCCAGCTGGCTGAGGCGGTCGGACAACACCGAGTCGCTGATCCCAGTGACTGCACGCCTCAGCTCGGCATAGCCCGCCGGCCCCCCGTCCATCAGGGTCGCCAGGAGGATGCCGTTCCAGCGTTTACCGAGGAACTCGAAAGCACGGGTCAGGGCAACGCTGCAGGACCGTTCGTCCTCTCGGGCCGGGATCTGCTTCTCTCGCATGTCCCCAGACTACCCGAGCCACTCGTCATCCCCTATCGACTACTATTTCCGTAGTTCTGGTCCTCGCTTGCGGCCGGCCCGCCGGGAAAGTGAACTGCCGAGCCAGCCCTGGCGGGTCCGTCGCTGCCGATCGCCTGGGCGCACTTTTCGCCAGCCGCCCGGCCAGGGACTGCAGTGCATCGGGATCGCCCGCGCCGGCCTGTGCGACCTCGCCCCGTCGCAGTCCAACACGGTTTCCGTGCAAAGCCAGTGGCACTGCTGCGCCGCGCCGTCACCCTGATCCCCCCGCGGCTCGCCACGCCCCGCCTTGACATCGATGAGTACCCCCCGGCCCGGCAGTACGCATGCCAGGTGTCCACGGCTTTGGTGAACGGCCGCGGCACGCACGCAGGCGCCGGTCGTCAGGCGCCTGCGCCGACCATTCTTCGCGGCTTCGGCCCGCCCCGGCTTCCATGCACTCCATGGCGGAACGGCGCGGGACCGCGCGTGCGCCGACTGCGCGCGGTTGGACCATGCCGAATGAGGCCGCTTGCACATCCGTGAACTCGCAGCTAGGTTTGCACACGTCACTAGTTTTTACGAAGTGACAGTGAGAGTCGTAGTGACTTCTATTAACAGGGCGACTGGGTTGCTGCCCCTCGCAGGTTTTCCCGGTACGCCAAGTGCCCATTGGGGTCGGGTGGTCCCGAAGTCACGACCCTGCCCGGCCCCGCCATGACCTGCGCGAGCGCAGTCATGGCAAGAACCGACGGACAAGGAGAAGGCCATGGCCTCACCGGAGAAGCTGGCGCACGTGGTCTTGTGGACGCGGCAGCTGCCGCAGATGCGGGACTGGTACCTCGATGTACTGCAGGCGCGGGTCGTCCACGAGAACCCGGCTCTGGCGTTCCTCACGTACGACGACGAACACCACCGGATCGCGCTGACCGACCCGGACGGGATCGCCAGGCTGGCGGCGGAGCACGGCGGTGACGGCGCTGAGGAACTCGCGGGCTCGGGCAAGAGCACGGCCGAGCTTCCGGCCGACCTGTCCACCCTGCCGCCGCACGGCCTGATGCACATCGCCTTCACCTACGCGTCGCTGCTCGATCTGCTCGAGAACTACGAGCGGCTCACGGAGAACGGGATCAAGCCCGTCACCGTGATCAACCACGGGACGACCACCTCGCTGTACTACGCCGACCCGGACGGCAACAACATCGAGCTGCAGATCGACAACTTCGACACGGCGGACGAGGGCACCGCGTTCATGGAGTCGGACTCCTTCCGGAGGAACCCCGTCGGCGTGCCCTTCGACCCGGACGAGATGCTCGCAAGGCTGAGGGCCGGCGAGTCCCAGGCCGCACTGGTGACCCCGACATGGTGACCGCGCAGGCCCTGGTGGTCGGCCAGGAGTCCGACGCCGACTTCCTGAAGGCGCGCACCGCCTGCCTGGACATCGTCACCACGTCGTTGCAGCTGGTCGACAGCGGCCAGGCCACCAAGGCGCTGGAACTGTTCACCGACGACGGGGAATTGATCCTCGGCGACACCGTCATCTTCGGCGACGCGCTCCGCGCCGCCCTGGCCCAGCGGGAGACCGACGGCGTCAGGCGCCTGCACCTGCCCGGGGAGCCCCTGTTCCGGCTCCTGACCCCCGACGTGGCCAAGGCGGAGACGCTCATCCAGTTGTTCCACCTCGGCACGGACAGGACGTCCCCGCGGGCGGTTTCGCGGCTGACGGACCGATTCGTACGCGACGAGCAGCAGGTGTGGCGCCTGTCGCGCAGGACGACGACCATCCTCGCGGGAAGTGCGTGACCTTGCGTCTCTACCGCACCCAGTACGGGCTGGCCCGGGGTGAGGGCGACGAGCTCCTGGTACTCGATCTTCCTCACCCTGATGCCGGATCCCTGCTCAGAGACGACATCGGCCTGGCGCGGACGGCGCCGGTCCGCAGAAGGCTCCCTCTCCAGGCCGAGGAGACCAGGCTGCTGCCCCCCGTGGGCACCCCGGGGAAAGTGGTGCTCGTAGGGCTGAACTACAGGGACCACGCAGAGGAGGCGGGGCTGGCCCTGCCGAGTTCGGTAATGTTCGGCTCCATCGGCGGCGACATGGTGGTCGGCGCGCACTCGAGCATCATCCTGCCGGCCGAGGCGCCCGATCACGTCGACTATGAAGCCGAACTCGCCGTCGTCATCGGCAAGCCGGGCCAGGACATCCCCGCTTCACAGGCGTGGAGCCACGTCGCGGGGCTGACCGTCGCCAACGACGTCTCCGCCCGCGACGTGCAGTTCGCCGCGATGACCGGCGGCGCCCTCAGCGATCCCTCGGGCATCCTGCGCAGCAAGAGCTTTCCCGCCTTCAAACCGATAGGGCCCGCCTTGGTCACGATCGAGGAATTCCCTCAGTCGCTCTCCTTGCGCGTCACCACCCGGGTCAACGGCGAACTGCGTCAGGACAGCAACACCCGGAACATGCTGTTCTCCGTGCCCGAGATCATCGCGGCCATCTCCGCCTCCGCGCCCCTCGAAGTCGGCGACGTGATCCTCACCGGCACTCCCGCCGGCGTGGGGTTCGTCTCCGGCACGTACCTGCGGCCGGGCGACGTCGTAGAGGTCGAGATCGAAGGGATCGGCCGACTGCGCAACAACGTGGTGTCCGCATAAACGTCCGCATCGGACCGGACGTCGCCAGGGGCGCCGTCAGTCCCGACCCGTCACCCGGGCCGGGACTGACGGCGCCCGGCATCCCGGTCGCTCCACGCACCTTCTTCGACGCCGGTCGTACGGCCGGCGTCGTCTCCAGAGGTCAACAAACGAAAGACGCACGACCATGGACAAAGTGATCACGGCCGACGACGCGGTCGCCGGCATCACAGACGGGGCCAGCATCGCCGTGGGCGGCTTCGGACTCTGCGGCATACCCACGACACTCATCGCCGCCGTGCAACGCACCGGCGTCAGCGACCTTCAGGTCGTGTCCAACAACTGCGGCGTCGACGACTGGGGACTGGGCCCCCTGCTGGCCGACCACCGGATCGCCCGCGCCACCAGCTCGTACGTGGGGGAGAACAAGGAGTTCGCCCGCCAGTACCTGTCGGGCGAACTCGAAGTCGAGCTGTGCCCGCAGGGTTCGCTCGCCGAGCGGCTGCGCGCCGGCGGTTGCGGCATCCCGGCGTTCTACACCCCCGCCGGGGTCGGCACCCAGATCGCCGAGGGCGGCCTGCCGTGGCGCTACGCCCCCGACGGCACCGTCATGGTGGCCTCACCCGCCAAGGAGACCCGGGAGTTCGCAGGACGGCCCCACGTGCTGGAGGAGGCCATCGTCACCGACTTCGCCCTCGTCGCCGCTGCCAAGGGCGACCGGCACGGCAACCTCGTGTTCGACAAGTCCGCGCGGAACTTCAACCCGCTGTGTGCCATGGCGGGTCTGATCACGATCGCGGAGGTCGAGGAACTAGTCGAGCCGGGCGAGATCGCGCCGGACGACATCCATCTCCCAGGAGTATTCGTGCAATACGTCGTGCACGCCCCCGGAGTGGAGAAGCGCATCGAGAAACGCACCGTCAGCGACCCGGGAGCGGCGGCATGAGTCTGACCCGTCACCAGATGGCCGCCCGCGCAGCCGTGGAGCTCCGCGACGGCCAGTACGTCAATCTCGGCATCGGCCTGCCGACGCTCATCCCTCAGCACGTGCCCGCCGGTGTCCGCGTCGTGCTGCACAGCGAGAACGGCATCCTCGGCACCGGCCCGTACCCGTCCGCCGCCGAGGTCGACCCGGACCTGATCAACGCGGGCAAGGAGACCGTCACCACGCTGCCGGGCGCCTCGTTCTTCGACTCGGCACTGTCCTTCGGAATGATCCGCGGCGGTCATCTCGACGTTGCGGTCCTGGGCGCCATGCAGGTCGCGCAGAACGGCGACCTGGCCAACTGGGCCGTCCCCGGCAAGCTGGTCAAGGGCATGGGCGGCGCCATGGACCTCGTCCACGGAGCCCGGCGGGTCATCGTGCTCATGGAGCACGTCGCCAAGGACGGCTCTCCGAAGATCCTTCCCGAGTGCACCCTGCCGCTGACCGGCCGTGGCGTGGTCCAGCAGATCATCACCGATCTCGCGGTCATCGACGTGACCCCCGACGGACTCGCCCTGAAGGAGATCGCGCCGGGAGTAACGGAAACCCAGGTCCGCGCAGCGACAGGAGCGCCCCTGCTGTGAGGGCGGGCGACTCGGAAGGGCAATCCGCTGCGGGTGGGTTCAGGACCGGTCTCCGAGCTGGCGGGATCGGCCTTGCGCCCCGTGAAGTCGTCCATTCTGGACCCGTTGGGGACGCGTTGGGGACACAAGGATAGGAACAGACCGACAAAGGTAGGGGAGCGTCGACACGGTTCACCCCATCTGACCTGCAAGAACGTCACGGATCGGCGTTGATCGGCAAGGGCCGCCAAGATCCCCAAAGGACTCATAATCCGTCGGCTGTGGGTTCGAGTCCCACCCGCCCCACTTGTGCAGGCTTCTGACCTGCGGAAACGTTCCTTTTTGGGTGCCGGGCCGTCAACTTTGCCTGAACGGACCGAATCCGCTGCTCGTGGGGTTTGGAGTCCGGTGCGGTCGGGGGAGCTCCAACCCATCTGACCTGCGGCGGAGTAGGTGCTCGCGGTTACCGGTCGTCGTTCGGGCGACTGCTCTGAGGGGCGATGCCAAGCCCCAGGGGCCGTACAGGGGCCGGGACGGCGCGGTCGTGTCCGGTCGACGGTGTCTACGGGGCGGTTCGTTGTCCCATTAGCCGGTTGTGCGGCAGGGCCGCCATCGCGCTGTGCAGACACTGTCGCCCCGCTGTGGTCCATCTGCGATGACGTCCAGGGGTGGGGAAACTGCCCCAAGAGGAAACCGCCAGGACGGGTTACTCGCCCCTCTTGGGTAGAGCCCTGCGGTTCGGCCGTCAGGCCGGTGTGACGCCCGACCCTGCACTGTTTCTAGGGCAGGTACGGCCCCCGAGAACGAACCTCAGAAGATCGACGAAGCCCTCCCCCGTCATGTCACACCACACCCGACGCCTTCTGTAGCCGACTCCATCCCTGGCGAGGCCAGGAAGATCACCGTCCGATGCAGCAGCATGATCAGCGGGCATGCGCGGGCCCGCGAGCTGCACCGGCTTACCTGGGCAAGTCGGCGTGTCGAGTCAGGGGACCCGCTGACGGCAGGGTCTCAGGTCGCCCTCGCCTGCTTGGCGACGGGCCAGGAGAAGAGGACGAGCAGACAGGTGTCGCCTGATGACCATCAGGTGACCGCTGTCCGCCCGGCGATTTACCGGAGTCCAGAGAATGCTTGGGGAGCGCCACCGCGAGCGATCAGCCGCCGACACGCCGCGCGAAGCACCCGAACCCACCGGAAGGAATCTCACGCCATGACCGAGATCGTGCCCAAGGCTCCGACCGCACCAGGGGTGCGGTCCTGGTGGGGGATCCCCTACGCCACCGCCGAGCGGTACCGCCGCCCCGTGGTCGCGGACTTCGATCCGAGTCTCCCGTACGACCGGAAGGGCGTCGTTGCGATCCAGCCCGACAGCGGCGACTGGCTCGAAGCGGACAGCGGGATGGGTGAGGACTGCCTGAACCTGAACGTGTGGGCCCCCGAGCGGCCGGCCGACAAGGCGCTCCCGGTGACCGTGTACATCCACGGCGGCGGATTCGAGTACGGCGCGAACACCCAGATCACCTCGAACGCCGCCGGTCTCGCCGCGACGGGACGCGTGGTGGGCGTGTCCGTCAACTACCGGCTCGGCGCCCTGGGCCCGCTCTCGCTCTCGCAGTACGGCGGGAAGCTCGCCGAGGCCAGCAACCTCTTCCTCCAGGACATCATCGCCGCGCTCACCTGGGTCCGGCGGAACATCGCTCACTTCGGCGGCGACCCCGACCAGGTCACGGTCTACGGCCACAGCGCCGGCGCCTACTCCACCTTCGGTCTGCTCGGCGCCTCCTCCGCGGACGGCCTGTACCGGCGCCTGGCCGGATTCTCCGGCGGGCCCGCCTGCTCCATCCCGGCCTGGTGGGCCGAGGAGCTCGCGCACTTGTTCGTCACCGAACTCGGCGTCGCGGACAACCCGGAGAAGCTGCTGGACCTCGACCCGCTCTCGCTGCGGGACGCCCTGCGCAAGGTCGCCCCGACGGACCTCGGAGTCCGCGGCGGGGTGGACAACAAGGCCACCGGCGTCGTCCTGGACCTCGGGCAGCCCGGCGCGGTGGTGCACGCCCACCCCATGGACGTCCTCGCCTCGGGCGCGCACCGCGACGTCGACATCCTGCTGAGCATGGCCAGCGACGACATGGGCTGGTGGGTGGCGAACGACCTCGACCGGTTCGACCCGGGCACCGTCGACCGCGTCGTCGACGAGGTCGCGGGGTGGCGTATTTCCCGCTCCCGCGCGCAGAAGATCGTCGACGCCTACGACCAGGGCGGCCGTACCCCGGCCGAGGTCCGCGCCGCGGTCATGGCGGACTACCTCTTCGCGATTCCCGCCGCCCGCGGCGCCCTGGCCCACGCCGCCGCCGGCGGCAACGCCCACCTCCTCCTGATCGGGCCCGCCGAGGGCGCGCCCGCCGTGCACGGCACCGAGATGTACGCCCTGGTCGGTCAGGAAAAGCCGGGCCGCAGCCCCGAGCAGGCCGAGCGGGACACCCGTATCCGCGACATCGTGCTCGACTTCGCCACCGGCGAGCACTCCCGTCTGTGGCCCGCGGTCACGGACAAGCCCACCTCGGAAACCGTCGGCAACTCTCCCTTCGAGGGCACCGCCCACTACCAGCAGGTCCTCGACCTGTGGGAAGGCATCGACCGCCCCTGACGGCCGGCGGGCGATACGGAACAGCGCAGGGGACAACAGGGAGTGAGTTGCTCGACATGAGTCAACCAACAGCAGCCGGCGACGCCGCACCGGCGACGATGCGGGCCGTCGTCGTCACCCGGCCCGGCGGCCTCGACGCACTGGAGATCAAGGATGTGCCGGTGCCCGTACGCAAGCCCGGCTGGGTGCGGATCAGGGTGAAGGCGTTCGGCGTCAACGAGTCCGAAGTCACCACCCGCAGAGGCGAGTCGGACGCGGAGGTCACCTACCCGCGTGTACCCGGCATCGAGGGCGTCGGCGTGGTCGACGAGGCCGACGAGGACAGCGAGCTGCGGCCGGGACAGCAGGTGGCCACGATGATGGGCGGCATGGGCCGCTCGTACGACGGTGCCTACGCCCAGTACGTGACCGTCCCCGCGGCACAGGTCATCCCGTTCGAGACCGGCCTGCCGTGGGAGGTCGTCGGTGCGCTGCCGGAGATGTTCCAGACCGCCTACGGATCGCTGACCACCGGCCTGGACCTCAAGGCCGGGCAGACGTTGCTGATCCGCGGCGGCACCTCCACGGTCGGGCTGAGCGCGGCCACGATCGCGAAGGATCTGGGAGCGACCGTGCTGTCCACCACCCGCACCGCGGCGAGGTCAGGGGAACTGAGGGCCGCAGGCGTCGACCACCCCCTCGTCGACAACGGCATCCTCGCCGACCAGGTGCGCGAGCTGATCCCGGACGGCGTCGACGCCGCCCTGGAACTGGTCGGCTGCTCGGCCCTCCCCGACACCCTCAACGCCGTCCGCCGCCACGGCACGGTCTGCTTCACCGGAGCCCTGGCGGGCCAGTGGACGATCCCCGACTTCAGCCCGTTCATGATCCCGGGCGGGGTGGGGCTGACCTCCTACAGCGGTCAGGCCGCCGACCTCCCGGCCGACGTCCTCGCCCACCAGCTCCAGGCCATCGCCGCCGGACGTCTCAACGTCCCGGTCGCGAAGACCTACCACGGCCTGGAACAGGTCCGCGACGCCCAGGCCGACCTCGAATCCGGCGGGACTCCGGGCAAGCATGTCGTCGTCCTGGACGACTGAAACCTGATCGCGGGACGCGACAAGGTCATCGCACACACCGTGCGTGGTGGGTGCCTCAGCCCGGCGATGAGCGTCGCCGCTCCCGTCGGTTCCGAAGGAGCCTTCCCCATGTGATCGATGGGAGTGCGGTCGTCGTGTCGGTCGAGTACCGACTGGCGCCGGATCACCCCGATCCCGCACCGGTCGAGGACTGCTACGCGGGGCTGGTGTGGATGGCGAAGGACGCGGCCGAGCTCGGGATCGACCCCGAGCGGATCATGGTCACCGGAGTCAGCGACGGCGGCGGCCTCGCGGCGGGGACCGCGTTGCCGACTGACTGCCGGAGGGGCCGTCCTCCACGCAACCCTCGACGACAATCCGACGGCACGCGACTTTGCCGCATTGCTTCCGCTGACGCTGCCGATGAACGACCTGTTCAAGCGTGAGAAGTACGCTCACCTGCCCCGGTCTCTCGCCGCGGGCGGCGAGCCGCGGTCCAGCTACGAGATCGGCAACATCGCCTACTGGTCACCCGGTCCCGACATCGCCATCTTCTACGACCAAGACGGCGAGTTTATCCCGGCCCCCGGCATCATCGTCCTCGGCGAAATCGACTCGGGGGCCGGTGCCTTGCAGAAGTACGACGGCGCGGTCGACGTCACCGTCGAGGCAGCCGACTGAGACTCGGCCGGTCACCGCTCACATTGTCAACGAGGGAGAAGAGGGGGGCCGGTCGCAGCCTCACCGGCTGCGTAGGCGGCCGGGGTGAGGCCGGTGCGGTCGCGGAAGAAGCGGCCGAAGTTCGCGGGATCGGTGAAGCCGAGGTGGACGGCCACGGTCCGGGCATCCCACCGGGCACCTCCCAGCAGGCGCCGGGCTTCCAACAGGCGCCGCTCGTCGATGAGTTCACGTACCCGCTTGCCGGTGGAGTCCCGGGTGGCGCGGCTGAGGGTGCGGACCGAGCAGCCGAGGAGTTCGGCGTAGTCGGCGGCTTGGTGCAGCTCGCGAAAGTGCAGCTCCAAGGCGTCCAGGAAGCACCCGTACCGGTCGGCACGGCCAGTGCCTGCCGTGGCCGTGCCGATGGGGGCGATGCCCGGGGAGTTGGCCAGGCGCAGCAGCAGCGATTCGAGCAGGCTGCGGCGCAGGGCGTGGTGGATGTCGAGGGGGCGGCGCCCCAGCGCGCGGTGTTCGTCCAGAAGTTGGAGTGCCGTCTGCTGGAGCCAGGCGGTGTCGTCGGGGTGTGGGCTGAGCACGGCGGGGGCCTCGTGCGCGGTGAGCGGTGCCAGGAGGCGGGCGAGGTCGGGCCGCAGCACGTCCGGTTCGAACAGGATGAACGGGCCGCGGGCCGCGCCGGGCGGATGCCAGCACTGCGCGTGCCCGGGACGCACCCACAGCCACTGGCCGGGCGCGACGGTCCGCGTGACATGGTCGACGTCGTGCCGCAGCTCACCCTCGGTGACCCCGATGAGGTAGTGGAAGGTGGCACGGCCCGGGCGAGGCGGATTCCACGGCCAGTCGTCGTGCTGGGCAAAGAAGTCCTCGACGGTACTCACCTCAAGGCCGTACGGAGTACCGACCGGGGGCTGGAAACCGTACAGCGGAACCGCAACTGGTCCGGCCTGTCTGCCCGGCCCGGAGTGTCGCTTGTCGACCATCACGTGTCCGCAGCCTACAGCCCTTGTCGTCGGTTTCGACGCAAGGATGGGACGTGCCACCGCCCGCGCGGCGCGCCCTCCGCTTCCTTCGATGCCACAGTCCGTCACCACCCCAGGAGGCACACCACCCATGAACGGATCAACCCTGCACACGACCGCCGCCGACTGCGCGGAGGAACTCCCCGGAGCCGAGCTGGAACATCCCTTCGGCCCTGACTGGGAGGTCTTCAAGGTACGCGGCAAGGTGTTCCTTCTGATGACCGAAGTCCCGGGGCGGCCCGTCGTGATCCTCAAGGCGGACCCCGGCGAGGCCCACGCCCTGCGGGAGCAGTACAGCCACATCACCCCCGGCTACCACATGAACAAGAAGCACTGGATCACCCTGGAGAGCGGAGAAGGCGTCGACGAGGAGCTCGTCCGGGAGCTCGTCACCGACTCCTACCGGCTCGTCGTCGCCCACCTGCCCAAGGCCGAGCAGCCCGTCGACCCGCACACCTACGGCACCGGCACGCGGAAGGCCAGGTGAGCACGGCAGGTGACCGGCTCCAGGACACCGCCCGCCGCGCGGCCCTGGCCCTGGCCGACGTCAGCCACGGCTACCCCTTCACCCCGGGACTCGACGTGTACAAGGTCGCGGGCAGGGTGTTCCTGATCGTCACCGACGACCCGGACGAACAGATCATCACGGTCAAGTGCGAACCTGAGCACGCGCGGGCACTGGAGCGCGGTTTCGCCTCGATCATCCCGGGCCGCTACCTCGACAAACGCCACTGGATCTCGCTGGGGCCGGGACCCGGCATCACCGAGCGGCTGATCGCAGACGCGGTCGAGGATTCCTACGACCTGGTCGCCGAGCGGCTGCCGCGACGCGACCGGCCCAGTGCCCGATGAGCGCAGCGAGCTTCCCCGCGAGAGGCTGAGCCGACGCCTGTCAGCGCCCCGTGCACCACTCACCGCGTCCTGATACGTCCGCTTCCGACCCGAGAGACCGATGGAACCGACCCTGCCGCTCTTCGGCGAGGAGCCCGCCCGGCCCCTCGCCGACCGCCTGCGCCCCACCCAGCTGGAAGAGGTCGTCGGGCAGGACCACCTCCTTGCCCCGGACGCCCCGCTGGGCCGCATGGTCGCCCAGCAACGCCTCAGCTCCGCCATCCTGTGGGGCCCGCCCGGCGTCGGGAAAACGACCATCGCCCGCCTCCTCGCGAACGCCGGCGACCTGGCCTTCGAACCGGTGTCGGCCACCTTCTCCGGCGTGGCCGACCTGCGCAAGGTCTTCACCACCGCACGAAGCCGACGCGGCATCGGCCAGGGCACCCTGCTGTTCGTCGACGAGATCCACCGCTTCAACCGCGCCCAGCAGGACAGCTTCCTGCCCTACGTCGAGGACGGCACCGTCACCCTGATCGGCGCCACCACGGAGAACCCGAGCTTCGAACTCAACGGAGCCCTCCTCTCCCGCACCCAGGTCCTCGTCCTCAAACGCCTCGACGAAGCCGCACTGTCCACGCTCCTCGACCGCGCCGAGCAGCTCACCGGTCACCCTCTGCCCCTGGACGAGGACGCCCGCCGCGCGCTGATCGCCATGGCCGACGGAGACGGCCGCTACCTCCTCAACATGGCCGAACAGCTCCAAGCCCTCCCGGACACCGAAACCACCCTGGACACCGCCGGGCTCGCCCATCACATCCAGCAGCGGGCCCCGCTGTACGACAAGGCGCAGGAGGGCCACTACAACCTGATCTCCGCGCTGCACAAGTCGATGCGCGGCTCCGACCCGGACGCAGCCCTGTACTGGCTCGCCCGCATGCTCGACGGCGGCGAGGACCCGCTGTTCGTAGCCCGCCGCCTGGTCCGCTTCGCGAACGAGGACATCGGCATGGCCGACCCGCACGCCGTCCAGCAGGCCCTCGCCGCCTGGGACGTGTACGAGCGACTCGGCTCCCCCGAGGGTGAGTTGGCGATCGCCCAGGCCGTCGTCCACCTCGCCACCGCCCCCAAGTCCATCGCCGTCTACCGCGGCTTCAACGCCGCACACCGATCAGCTCGGCACACCGGTTCACTCATGCCACCCGCCCACATCCTCAACGCCCCGACCCGGCTGATGAAAGACCTCGGCTACGGCAAGGACTACCGGTACGACCCGGACACAGCCGACGGCTTCTCCGGTGACGACTACTTCCCCGACGACATGGACCGCGAGACGTACTACCAGCCCACCCGCAACGGCTACGAAGCCCAGATCACCGAGCGCCTGCGCCACTGGGCGGCGCTGCGCGCCCGCCGGCAACGCGGCTGACCGGCCGCGCCCGCGACGTCTCCGCGAGGGCCCTCGCGTCGGACTGCAGCACTGCCCGGCCAAATGTCGGGGACGACTCCTGCCGTCGTGGCGTGTCGTCGAGCACGCAGGTGACTGCGAGAACCGCGTCCCTCCCGTTATGACGTCAGTGGTGTATGCTGCAAGCGTAATAATTGCAGATGGGGCTCATGCGTGACGTGGAAGATCGTCGTGGTTGAGCCGGCTCTTTCGTGGCTTCACGGCCTGCGCCGTACTGACCGCGACACCCTGATTCAGGTCAGCCAGGCTGTCGCTGCCCTTCAGGAGGAAGGGTCCGCGCTGGGCCGGCCTCTGGTGGACACGATCAAGGGCTCGGTGCTGTCGAACCTTAAGGAGCTCCGCCCCGGCTCGGCAGGGGCCACGGAAGTGCGGTTGCTGTTCGTGTTCGACCCGGACCGCCAGGCTGTGATCCTGGTCGGCGGTGACACGGCAGGCAACTGGTCCGGCTGGTACCGCGTGGCGGTGCCCCAGGCGGAGCAGGCGTACGCGGAGCATCTGAAGCGAATCGATGGAGAGGACGGGGCACGATGACTGATCACCTCAAGGACCCGCAGGCCGTCTCCTGGGGAGATCTGGCCGAGGATTTCGCCTTCACCGATGCCGAAAAGGACCAGATCCAGAAGGGGGCGCAGGCGATGGTCCTGGCCTCTCGTGTGCACCGCCTCGCCGAGTTGCGGAAGCGGCAGCACACCACACAGGTGCAGGTCGCCGAAGCCATGGGTGTCACCCAGGCCCGCGTCTCGCGCATCGAGAAGGGTCAGTTGGAGCGCAGCGAGGTCGACACCCTCGCCGCGTACGTCAAGGCGCTCGGCGGCAAGCTGAAGATCGTCGCTGACTTCGGTGATGAGAGCTACGTCCTCGGCTGACCCGATCGACGCGCCGCTACCCAGCTCGATGCGCGGTCCGGTGGGCGGGATCGACCAGTGAGGTCAGGGACGATGCTCCACCCCGGTGGCCTGGGATGGAGCATCATCGCGTCGGTAAGGGACTCCGCTGCGCGAAGGGTTCCAGCCCCTTGGCTGAACTGGGTGGACGCGGCTGCTGCTGTGGCAAGTGTCCAACTCGTCGACTGCCAGGGGCCATCGGGGGGCCACCAGGACAGGAACAGGCAGACAGGCACTGCACAGGGCTGACACGGATCGGCGCGTCTGACCTGCAAGAACGGCGTGAATCGGCAATGATCGGCAAGGACCGCCAAGATCCTCAAAGGACTCATAATCCGTCGGCCGTGGGTTCGAGTCCCACCCGCCCCACTTCGGCAGGCACCTGACCTGCGGAAACGTTCATTTAACGCGTCGCACTGTCCCGCGCCGTCCGCAACCGCACCACAGGCGTCCTGTACATCCTGGACGAGCCCTCGATCGGCCTGCACCCCGCCAACGTCGACGGGCTGCTCGATGTCATCCGCAGCCTGCTCGCCGACGGCAACTCGGTGGTCGTCGTCGACCACGACACCCAGGTCCTGCGCCAGGCCGACTGGTTCATCGAGATCGGGCCCGGCTCCGGGCGCGACGGCGGCACCGTCATCGCCGAAGGCACCCTGGCCGGCATCGGCGGTGACAAGAACTCCCGCATCGGTGGATTCCTCACCGGCCGCGAGGACATCCTCGTGCGCGCCCGCCCCGACGCGGACGACGTCTTCAAGACGGGCCGCATCCAGGTGAGGACGGCCCCGCTGCACACCGTGCACGCCCTGGACCTCGACATCCCTCGCGGACGGCTCACCGCCGTCAGCGGCGCCTCCGGCTCGGGCAAGACCACCCTCGTACTGGAAAGCCTCGTCCCGGCCCTGAAGGCCCACGCGGCAGGCGCTGAACTCCCTTCACACGTACGTGAGTTGATCGCCGACGGCATCACCCGCGTCAACGTCGTCGACGCCTCCCCGATCGGCATCAACGTCCGCTCCACGGTGGCCACGTACAGCGGTGTCCTCGACGATCTGCGCCGTGCGTACGCCGCCACCCCGGCCGCCAGGGACCGGGGCCT
This sequence comes from Streptomyces sp. ME02-8801-2C, assembly GCF_033793965.1. NCBI lineage: Bacteria > Bacillati > Actinomycetota > Actinomycetes > Kitasatosporales > Streptomycetaceae > Streptomyces > Streptomyces sp. ME02-8801-2C. Next base: position 487,542 of record NZ_JARAXP010000004.1, read on the forward strand.
GAAGGCGGGCGACTTCTCGTACAACACCGGCAGCCTGCGCTGCCCCACCTGCGAGGGAACCGGCCATATCGAACTCGACGTCCAGTTCCTGCCCGACGTGGACATCGTCTGCCCCGACTGCGAGGGGCGCCGCTATGCCCCCGAGGCCGACGCGATCCGCCGTACCCCGCAGGGGAGTGACGACGAGCCCGGACCGACCCTGCCTGAGCTGCTCGCCTGTACCGTCGCCCAGGCCGTCGAGCACGTCGGCGACCTGAAGAAGGTCCGCTCCCGCCTGCAGATTCTGCAGGACCTCGGGCTCGGATATCTCACGCTCGGCGAAGCCACTCCGGCCCTGTCGGGCGGTGAGACTCAGCGACTCAAGCTCGCCTCCGAACTCGACCGCGACCAGCACGACGCCCTGTTCGTCCTGGACGAACCCAGCGTCGGGCTGCACCCCCTCGACGTGCGCGTCCTGCTCACCGTCCTGGAACGTCTGGTCGACCACGGCGCCACTGTCGTCTTCATCGAGCACGACCTCGAAATGATCGCCAACGCCGACCACGTCGTGGACCTCGGGCCCGGCGGCGGCGTCGACGGCGGGCGCATTGTCGCCACCGGCACCCCGGAACAGGTCGCCCACAGCGCGGACAGTGTGACCAGCCGCTACCTGCGCGATGTGCTCAACAGGCCCTCGGCCCGCCGGAGCCGTCCGTGACCGGACGGTCCGTCACCTCGCGGGCCGCGTAGGCGGCGGGGGCGAGGCCGGTGTGGCGGCGGAAGAAGCGGCCGAAGTTGGAGGTGTCACCGAAGCCGAGATGCGCGGCCACCGCGCGGGCGCTCCAGCCGGCGGTGCCAAGGAGGCGACGCGCTTCGAGGAGGCGTCGTTCGTCGATGAGGTCGCGTACCCCCTTGTCGGTCGCCTGCTGGGTGGCGCGGCTGAGGGTGCGTACGGAACAGCCCAGGAGTTCGGCGTACTCCGAGGCCCGGTGCTTCTCGCGGAAGTGCAGTTCCAGGGTGTCCAGGAACCGCCTGTAGGTGTGTCGGGAGCAGCGGGGGGAGTGGCCCGGGGGACGCCCGGCGAGTAGGCGAGGCGCAGGAGCAGGGCTTCGAGCAGGCTGCGCCGCAGCGCGTGGTGGGAGTCCAGCGGGCGGCGGCCCAACGCGCGGTGTTCGTCCAGGAGTTGGAGCGCGGTCTGCTGCAGCCATGCTGCGTCGTCGGGGTGTGGGGTGAGCAGGGGCGGGGCGTCGTGCGCGGTGAGCGGGGCCAGGAGGCGGGCGATGTCGGGCCGCAGCACCTCCGGTTCGAACAGGATGAACGGGCCGCCTGCGGAGCCCGGCGGGTGCCAGCACTGCGTGTGCCCGGGGCGCACCCACAGCCACTGTCCGGGGGCCGCGGTCCGCGTGACGTGGTCGACGTCGTGCGACAACTCGCCCTCGGTGACCGCGATGAGGTAGTGGAACGTGGCCCGGCCCGGGACCGGCGGGTTCCACGGCCAGTCGTCGTGCTGGGCGAAGAAGGCTTCGACGGTGGTCACCTCGAGGCCGAAGGGCGTGCCGACCGGGGGCTGGAAGCCGTACAGGGGGACACGGTCCCGTTCGGGCTGTCGTCTGTTGACCATCACGTGTCCGCAGCCTACCGCCCGTTTTGCCCTGCTCGCGCGGCCACCGAGCCGTGGGCCGGGGCGGGCAACGACTGTCGCGAGGCGCGGCAGTACCGGATCAGGCATGCCCGGAAACCAATCCTGTCCCGGGTGCGGCATGATTCCTCCGCAACCATCGCGTTCCTGGGGAGAACATGCGCCACCGCCACACCGTCACCGCAATAGCGATCACCGCGCTCGCACTTACCGCCTGCTCCAGCAACGACGAGCCCGAGCGCCTCACCGCCGAAGAAGTCGCGGCCGAACTTGCCGACGCGACCGGCGTCGTCGACCTCGGCGACCAGACCGACAACACCAGGTTGTGCTCCAACGAGGCTGCCGGCAAAGAGCCGCACAAGAACGACTGCGTCCAGCTCATTGCCACCTACACCGTCTCGATCTACGAGTACGGGACGCCGGCAGTCGCCGCGAACCGGGTCAAGGAAATGAAAACGGCCGGTGGCGACTGGCGGCAGGTCGACCGGTTCGCGCTCGCCTGGACATCGCAGGAGCAGAAGAACACGTCCGACCAGCGGCGTGCCGAGCTGGTCGCCGCGCTGGAGAAGCTGACAGCGAGTGAGGACTGACCGACCTGGACGGCCGATGACATGGGGTGAGCCCCCGGCGCGGGTGGCGCCGGGGGCTCGGTGTCGTCAGCGGGCGGGCGGGATCAGCCGAAGGCCTTGACAGTGCTCCAGTCGGTGGACAGGACCGTCTTGACCGGGGCGTTGGTGTTGGTGGTGGACGGGTTGTACAGCTTCATGGTGCCGGTGGCGCCGTCTCGGGCCCAGATGTCGGGCACCCCGTCCTTGTTGACGTCGGGGATGCCGATCGCGGCGGTGATGTTGGTCGCGGTCCAGTTGGTGCCGAACGGCACGTCACCGTTGACCGAGTTGGCCGCGAGCTTGATCGACTCCAGGTCGACGCTGCCGGCGACCGGGCCGGGCTTGCCGTGGCGGACGTACATGTTGCCGTTGGACACGTTCCGCCACAGCAGGTCGGGCGTGTTGTCCTTGTTCATGTCCGCGATGTTGACGATGTCGCGAGCGGTGGTGGCCCAGGCGGTGCCCTCCATGAGCGTGGCGGACTGGAAGCTGCCGCCGGTGTAGCCGGAGAGGATCCAGAACGCGGTGCCCGCGCGCAGGGCGATGTCCGGGTGCTTGTCACCCGTGATGTCGCCGATCGCCTTCATCTGCGTCCACGTGGACGGCGCCGGGGCGTTGGACGGCAGCCGGATCTTCATGCGCTGGTCGACGTTGTAGGTGCCGTAGCCGTCGCCCGGGTAGAGCCAGAACTGCTTGTCCGGGGTGACGGCGAACAGGTCGGTCGACCCGTCGCCCGGGTAGGCGTCGTTGTAGTGCGCGATCAGCGACGGAGTGCCGGCGGCGTCGATCCAGTGGTTCGCCGGGTCGATCTTCTTGCCGGCGGTGACGTAGGACGCGGCGAGGCAGTTGTACAACTCACCGCCGGTGCCGGGGACGGCCGGGTCGGCGGGGGCGCCGACACAGTTCTTCAGCCTGCCGTCCGCGTAGAGGACGAGCAGGTCGGCGATGTTGTCGCCGCCCGTGTCCATCGGGCCGTCGGCGGTGTCACGAGGCGGCAGGTAGAAGCCGTAGTCGCCGCGGATGCTCTGGTTGCCGTTGGCGTCGTAGGCGTAGACGTTGATCGTCACCGGTCCCGCGTGCGGCGGGGTGACACCGGTGATGGTGACCTTGCCGTTGACCGGGGTCGGCGCGTCGACGTAGCCCTGACTTTCGAAGGCGTACCGGAACTTCGACGCACCGGCTGCGGTGAAGGTGAAGTCACCGGGCTTGCCGAAGTTCACCTGCGCCCAGGTCTTGCCGTCCGGAGTGGACTCGGTGAACACCGTGCTGGTGATGTCCGGCTGCGGCGGGGCGGTCGGGTCGACGGTCATCTGGCACGGCTCGGTGCCGGCCGGGTAGAAGGTCGAGGTGGAGCCCGCGGCCGGGTACGTGGAGTCCTCGGAGCGCACGTCCCACTTGTAGAGGGTGTTCGTGGTGATGCTGCTGAGCAGCGGGTCCGTCGCCTCGATGACCATCTTGCCGTACCCGGTGCTGTCCGCGGTGGCGACGTACTCCTTCTTGGTGGTGCTGCCGTCCTTCCAGAAGCGGAAGCGCAGCTTCGGCGGAGCGCCGTCCAGGTCGGAGCCCTTGGCCTTCAGCGTGATGGTCGTACGGCCGATCAGCGCGCTGGCGGTCGGGCCCGCCACGCACGCACCGCCCGGCGAGGAGGTGCCGGAGGTCGGCTGGTTCGGCGGGCGGTTGAACTCGCCTTCGATCCGGGCACCGGTCGCGGCGAACTTGCGCCAGGTCTGGGTGTCGGTCTCGGACGTGGCCCGCATGCCGAGGGTGAGGTTCGCCCAGCCCTTGTCCGCGGCCTCCTGGGCCGCCGAGGTCACGTTGAAGGACTCCCACGCGTCCGGGCACGACGAGGACCAGCCGTGCGCGAAGGACTTCTTCTGCAGCACCCTCGACCAGCTCGGCTGCGCGTTCCACGTCGTACCCGAGGAGATGCCGCCCGTCAGCCAGAACTCCATCTGACGGTCGGTGCAGGACCAGGAGTGGTTGTTCACGATCTTGAAGGTGGCCCAGTCGAACTTGGCGCCCTCGTAGCTGGTGGAGAACCTCATCCGCCAGAAGGAGCGGGCCAGACCGCCGGTGTCGCTCTCGTAACCCACGCGGGCGTCGGAGGTGCCGGAGGAGAAGTTCGTGCCGTTCCAGAAGCTGGAGTTCGGGTACTTCTTGTACGCCACGGTCCAGGCCAGCCAGTCGCTGTTGAGCGGCGGGTCGATGAAGACCGGGAACCGCGTGTCCTTGTCGGTGAACAGGCCCGTGGCCGCGACGTCCAGGTTCAGCGTCGCGGAGCCGGTGCCGTCACCGTCGAGGACGACGGGGAGCTGGGCGGACTTCGCGCCCGGCTCGATGCCCGTCAGGCCCGACAGCTTCAGCACGTCGGCCGTGGTGGTCACGGAGGTGCGCTGCGGCGCGCCCGGGGGCAGCTCGGGGTCGCGGCCGGCCGAGTCCCAGGCGAACGGGGTCGGGATGCTGCCGGCCTCCTTGCCGTCCTTGCCGAGGACCCGGATCCGGTTGGCCTTCGTGTCCTGCCGGAACACGGCCGTCTTCGAACGCAGCCCGTACGAGACGGTCGCGAGGTCCTTGTTCCGCGCGGCCTGTTCGTCCTTGACGATGAGGAGCTGGCCGAAGCCGCCCTCGGCGCGCACGACCAGCAGCAGGTCGACACCCGGGAACACCTCGGGGTAGAGGGCGCGCGGGCCGTCGAGCACCGGCTCGGGCAGGGTGTCCGGCCAGGTGTACGCGACGGTGTGGCCGTTCAGGTCGACCTCGGCGAGGACGGTCTCGCCGGCCAGCGGGGAGCGGACGTACGAACGGTCGGCGCGGTCCGCGGACCGGGTACCGCCGGCGAAACGCACCGGCACGACCGCGTTCACCGGACGGATGCTCAGCGAACCGGCACCCTTCGTCCGGCGCAGCGTGGTGTCGATCGGGGCCCACTTGCCCTGGGCGTTCTTCGCACGCTGCGGCTGGGCGTCGATCTGGGTGCGCATCTTGCCGTTCGGCAGTGCCCAGATGAGCTGGTTCTCGGTGGTCGCCGTGTCGACGAGCACCTTCTTCCCGGTCCGCCTGGCCTCGGCCGCGGCAGCGGCCTCGTCGCGCGGACCGGTCGACGCCTGCCGGGCATCGGTGGCGGGCGTGCCGCCGTCGGCGGTCGTGGGCCCGCTCGGCTGCCACCAGGGCAGGAGCGCGGCGGTGAGTGCGGCCAGGACAAGGCCGAGAGTGAGGCTCAGCCGTGCGCGCGTGCGCACGAATGGGCTGAGAAGACGAGGCGGCGCTGGCACGGCGGTCTACTCCCGTAGGAACCAGAGGATTTCGGACAGCACAGACAGCCCCGTGGCGCAGACCACGGGGCATAGGCGCGCACACGATCACACGAAGGTCATGCAACGTCCATTTTTTAAGGATTTATGAAGCTGTTATGTGTCGTCGCGTCAGAATCTGATGCCTTGTGAAGGCATCGGTATTCGGGTGATTTGATGGAGTATTACGTTCGATTTGCCCCTGATGCCTGATCCGCGGCGAAGATTGGCAATGTGGCAGTCTGTTTGCGATTGCACCGTGGTGAATCTCACGTCGAGACCGCTCTGCTCGCTTTACCCGATCTTGAAAGTGTGGCGGGCATGACAGAGAGTGCGCACGCACGCGCCTGATCCGGACGCGTGCTCTTTGGTGTTTCCGCACCTCCGTTGTCTTGTTCGTCTGGGTGGGAGTCGGCGCGTATGCGTGCTTCAGGTCCACTGTCATGGCTGGGGCGAAATCGCCTGGCCATGACAGAGTCACAACGACGGCGCCGTCGGCGAAGCCGCGCGGCGATCGTCCTATTGCTGTCCTCGACGTTGACGGTGACCAGCCTGGGCTCCGAGGCCCTGGCGGTGCCCGGGCCCGGGATGTCCCGTGAGGAGACGACCTCTGAGGTCGACCTCCCCGACATTCCGCCGAGCACCACGCTCGCCGACAACGCGCAGGCTCCGAAGACGCTGAGCACGGCGCCGGAGAACCCGATCACGGCCTACGCACCGGTCGCCACGGACCCCTGGGCGGCGGATGCGGGCCAGGCGAACCCGTCGACGGCCACGCCGGGCACCACGGTCCAGGTCAAGAACACGACCACTCAGGCGCTCCTGCCGGTCGGTGTCGGTGTGCCCGTCGGTCAGGACCCGGCGACCATCGCCGGTGACTGGCAGGTCGCCGTCAAGGCGACGACCACGTCCGAGGACGCCGGCGTGCCCGGCATGATCATGGAGATCGTGCCGCCGGTGACGGCGGACCCGACGGCGCAGGTGCTCGTCGACGTCGACACGACCGCCTTCGAGGACCGCTACGGTCAGCTTGCCGCCGAGCGCTTCGGCCTCGTCCTGCTGCCCAACTGCGTCATCGACTCCCCGGAGGCCGACGACTGCGCGCCGGACACGGGCATCCAGACCATGTCGATCGGGGACGAGCCGGACGCCGAGGTCGAGCGGCTGCGCAGCACCGTCAAGGAGGTGCCGGCGGCCAAGACCAAGCTGAAGGCGACGTCCGGCAAGACCAAGAACGCCGCGACCCGCCAGATCCTCTCCGGCACGGTTCCGGTCGCGAACCTGCTGCCGGACGAGAACGCCCAGCCGACGGCCTCGGGCGCCTCCGTGCGCACAGCCGCCTTCGCGTCGAACGTGGGCGCCTCGGGCCGCCAGGTCGTCGGCGCGATGGACACCGGCTCCTCGGCGTCCGGTGACTTCACCGCCTCGCCGCTGCTGTCCTCCGGTTCCTGGGCGGCGGGTTCTTCGAACGGTGCCTTCACCTACTCGTACCAGGTGCAGGTCCCGGAGACCGCCGGCGGCCTGATGCCGAAGGTGAGCCTGTCGTACAACTCGCAGTCGGTCGACGGTCGCACGTCGTCGACGAACAACCAGGCTTCGTGGATCGGTGACGGCTGGGACTACAACGCCGGCTCGATCACCCGGACGTACAACAACTGCCGCCAGGATTCCAAGCGGGCCGGGGCCAACAACACGGACCACAAGACCGCGGACCTGTGCTGGGGCTCGGAGAACGCCACCCTGTCGCTGGGCGGTATGACCACCGAGCTGGTGTGGGACAAGGACAAGGGCCCGCTCGGCTCCGACGGGAAGCCCGTCGGCCAGTGGTTCACCGCCAACGGTGACGGCTCGAAGATCGAGCGGCTCAAGGACACGTCCAAGGACCCGCGTTCGGGCGTGCTGAAGGACGAGGACGGCGAGTACTGGGTCGTCACGACCAAGGACGGCACCCGTTACCACTTCGGTCTGAACAAGCTCCCGAACTGGTCGGACAACGGCACCGCCACCGACGACCCGTACACCGACTCCGTCCTCTCGGTGCCGGTGTACGGCAACCACTCGGGCGAGCCCTGCTACGCGGGCGCGGGGACCACCAACTGGAAGAACTCCTCCTGCCTCCAGGCCTGGCGGTGGAACCTCGACTACGTCGAGGACATCCACGGCAACGCCATGTCCCTCTTCTGGGAGCGCGAGGAGAACTACTACGCGAAGAACTTCTACTTCAAGGGCCCGGTCAAGTACCACCGCGGCGGCTACCTGTCTCACATCTACTACGGCCAGCGCAAGGAATCGCTCTTCTCCGCGCCGGCGCCGGCCCGCGTCGGCTTCACCGTCGCCGAGCGCTGCTACCCCGAGGCCGGTCTGACCTGCTCGGAAGCGGAGTTCACGGACAAGGACCCGGGCAAGTACCGCATCTGGTACGACACCCCGGCCGACCTGAACTGCAAGGCCGTCACCTCGACGTACACCCGCAAGTGCTGGAACGCCGGCCCGACGTTCTGGACCCGCAAGCAACTGGACAAGATCACCACCTCGACGCAGCGTCGTACCGACACCACCGCGCGCCAGGTCGTCGACGAGTACCAGCTCAAGCAGAGCTTCCCGGTCCTGAAGACCGGCGCCAACACCGCGCTCTGGCTGGAGTCGATCCAGCGCACCGGCTACGCCCGCAACGGTTCCACCGACGCCTCGGTGAAGCTGAACGCGGTGCGGTTCGAGTCGAACTCCGACGACATGCCCAACCGCGTCTACCGCGGCAGCGCCGCGACGGATCCGCGACCCGGCTTCTCGCGTCTGCGCATCGCGCGTGTCGTCAACGAGTACGGCGGCGAGACGGTCGTCACCTACAAGCCCCGCGAGACCGCGTGCCAGGACAGCACGAACCTGCCGGGCAAGACCGAGACCGCCGCGCTGAAGTCCAACAACCGTCTCTGCTACCCGGTGTTCTGGCACCCGGACGCCGAGATCGAGGACATCGACTGGTTCAACAAGTACGTCGTCGACACGATCGAGGAGCTGCCGAACGTCGACGGCTCGTACTCGACGCTGACCGGCTACGACTACAAGAACGCCGGCTGGAAGCTGGCCGAGGCCGAGTTCACGAAGAAGTCCACCCGGACCTACTCGCAGTTCGCCGGCTTCGAGCAGACCACGGTCACCACGGGCGAGCGCAAGGCCACGGCCGACAGCGGTGAGGGCACCAGCCCCGCGGAGGAGATTCCCGGCGTCGACGGCCCGAAGACCAAGGCCGTCACCCGCTTCTACCGCGGCATGGGCGACACCGTCCCCGTGAAGGACGTCCACGGCAACACGATCACGTACAACGGCCAGCCCGTGTACGACCGTGACGCCTTCGCCGGCCGCATCGCCGAGGAGCTGTCCTACACCAACGCGACGGACGCGGACACCAACTGGCTGACCCGCAGCATCACGATCCCGGAGGCCACCGAGCTCGCCAGCCGCGACCTCGGCGACGGGCTCAAGCCGCTGAAGGCGTGGCGGGTCACGGAGCCCGAGGAGATCGCGTACACGAAGTCCTCAGGAACGGGCGACGACACGCGGACGCTGCGGACGGTCAAGACCCACACGACCTACGAGTCGACGTACGGTCTGCCGACGCTGGTGGAGTCCCTCGGGGACGCCGATCCCACCAAGACCGGCGATGAGTCCTGCACCAAGCTGGAGTACCTGCACCGCACGGACAAGAACCTGATCGGTCTGTCCAAGCAGGTCCTGGTGTCCCCGACGACCTGCGCGAACGCCAACTGGACCAACCTGTCCACCCTCAGCGGGGCGCAGCGTACGGCGTACGACGGCCAGCCGTTCGACGCGAACCAGACGTCGCTCATCTCCACCACCCGCGCCCTGGCCACCGAGTCGTGGTCGCTGAACCGCACCGGCACCAACTTCCAGACCAACGGCACCACCGGTTTCGACGAGATCGGCCGGGTGATCCGGCAGACCAACGCGGAGCAGCTGGCCAAGGTACCTCCGAAGTCCTCCACGATCAGCTACGAGTCCATCGGACCGGCCACGGGCCAGATCTTCAAGGTCACCACGACCAATGAGCTCGGCCACAGCCAGATCCAGGAGCTGGAGCCGGGCCGCGCCACCACGGTCAAGACCACGGACCCGAACGGGCACGTGAGCGAGGCGCTGTTCGACCCGCTGGGCCGTCTGGCCGAGGCCTGGGCCCCGGGCCGGGCCCCGGGTTCGGGCGTGCCGGACTTCAGGGCCGAGTACGTCGTCCCGGCCGAGGAGCCGGACCCGAGCGACCCGAACGGCGGCAAGATCCGCAAGCCTCCGTACGTCACCACGTACACGCGTGGCTACGAGGACCGGGTCGAGAAGTCCGTCACGATCTACGACGGTCTGGGCCGCGAGCGGCAGTCGCAGGAGGAGGCGGACGGCGGTGGCCGTCTGATCACCGACACGCTGTACAACAGGGCCGGTGAGATCTACCAGACCAACAACGCCTACCTGAACCAGGACGCCCCGAGCAGCGAGCTGTTCACGCCGCTGGCGGACACCACCGTCCCGAACATCACCCGGTACAAGTACGACGGTCTCGGCCGCGTGCTCGAGGAGATGCCGGTCCTCAAGGTCAAGCTCCCGGGCACGACCGAGGCCATCTCGCAGGAGGTCCCGGAGAAGGCCGTCCGCTACGAGTACGGCTCGGACTGGTCGAAGGTCATCCAGCCGCAGGGCGACTCGTCCTACCGCGTCTGGACCGACGCGACCGGCCGCACTGTCCGGACGGACACGTTCAACCCCGCGGCGCCGGGCGGCTTCACGTCGACGCGCTACGAGTACGACACGCAGGGCCAGCCCGTGAAAGCGTCCGCCTCGGCGGACCCGACGCACCCATGGACCTGGACGTACGACAACCGCGGCAACATGGAGACCACGACCGACCCGGACAAGGGCACGACCCGGATCGAGTACGACTCCTTCGACCGTCCGCTGACCACGACCAACGCCCGTGGCGTCAAGGTCTGGAACGGCTACGACGATCTGTCGCGGCCGATCCAGACGCGTGAGAACAGCTCCACCGGCAAGGTCCTGACCGAACTCACCTACGACAACGTTCCGGGCGGCAAGGGCATGCCAGCCACCGCCACCCGCTACACGGACACGCTGGCCTACACGCAGAAGGTCAACGGCTACACGAAGGACTACCAGCCGACCTCGACCACCCTGTCCCTGCCGCAGTCCATCGTCGACACGTGGGGCTTCGCCAAGGACTACACGTACGACTACGTGTACTCCGACAACGGCATGCTGAACGAGACCACCCTTCCCGCAGCGGGCAAGTTCGCCAGCGAGAAGATGGTCATCCGCTACAACAAGGACGGCAAGCCGCTCTCGATCTCCGGAAAGGACTGGTACGGCTCCGAAACCGTCTACTCGCCCTACGGCCAGGTGCTCCGTTCCACCCTGGGCGCGATGCCGTACCGGGTGTGGACGCAGAACACGTACGACGAGAGCAGCGGTGAGCTCAAGGAGCAGTCGGTCCACCGCGAGAAGGGCGGCCCCAACGACACCACCGCCGACAGGAGCCTCGTCGGCGGCACCCTGGTCTCGAACCGGGCCTACACCTACGACCCGGCCGGCAACGTCACCTCGATCCAGGAGAAGTCCGTCGGGATCGACGAGCGTCAGTGCTTCAGCTACGACCCGATGGGTCAGTTGAAGTCCGCCTGGACCAACAAGGAACCGGCGACGCAGGGCTGCACCACGCCGAAGAACACCGACGGCACGCTCAATGCCGTGTCCGGCACCGACGGCTCCGGCTACTGGCAGGAGTACGAGTACGACCTGCTCGGCAACCGCACCAAGCTCACCGAGAAGGATCTCTCCGGCAACACCGCCAAGGACGCCGTCAGCACCTATGCCTACGGCAAGGCCGACGGCAGCCAGCCGCACACGCTGACCAAGGTGTCGAAGACCTACACGACCCCCGCGGGTCAGCAGGTCAAGGCCGAGGCCACGCGTCTGTACGAGCTGACCGGTGAGACCAAGACGATCACCTCGGTCGGTAACGGTGACAAGCAGGAACTGACCTGGACCTATGACGGTCAGGTGGACCGGATCACCGGTCAGGGCACCGGTGGCAAGACCCCGTACGTGGGTCTCGGCCAGAAGTGCCTCGACCTGAAGTCCGGTCTCGCGTCCGCCGGCCAGGCCATCCAGCTGTACACCTGCAACGGCACGGTGGCACAGAGCTGGCAGTTCGAGCCGGTTCCCGGCTCGACGGAGGCCCCGCAGGCGGACCCGAACCTGGGCACCCTGAAGGTCTACGGCAACTGGTGCCTCCAGCCGGCCGCCAACACGGCGGGCTCCGCGCTCCAGCTGCAGAAGTGCAACGGCACCAGCGCCCAGCACCTGAAGCGCAACGCTGCCAATCAGCTGACTCACTTCGCCTCCGGCCTGTGCCTCGCGGTGCAGGGCGCGGCGAACGCGAACTCGACGCCGATCGTGCTCGCCACCTGCGACGCCGCGTCCACGGCCCAGCAGTGGCTGCCGCAGAACGACACCCGTCACATCTACGGGCCCGACGGCGGCCGCCTGCTGACCATCCAGGGCAAGCAGGCGACGCTGGACCTGGGCGAGGCGCAGGTCACCGTCCAGCAGGGCGGCGTCCTGGTCCGCACCGAGCGCACCTACGCGGCGCCCGACGGCGCGATCCTGCGTTACGCCAACGGCACGGGCTCCGAGACACTCACCGCGCTCGCCACGGATCACCAGGGCAGTGTGTACACGGAGGTCGTGCTCAACACCGGCATGCCGGTGCGGGTGCGCAAGCAGGACCCCTTCGGCAACCAGCGTGGTGCCGACAGGACAGGGCAGAACCTCCAGACCAACAAGGGGTTCCTGGGCCAGACGCGGAACGACGCCTCCGGCTTCCAGCCGCTGGGAGCTCGTCTCTACGACCCGGTGGTCGGACGCTTCCTGTCCGTCGACCCGGAGATCGACCTGAACGACCCCCTGCAGTCCAACGGGTACGCGTACGCGCAGAACAACCCGCTCACGTACGCCGACCCGAGCGGACTCGCGATCACCCTGACCGCCTCGGAGCGGGGCGCCGCCCTCAGCGGCGCGGGACTGTCCCCGGCACAGGTCGCCCAGGCACAGTCCATGATGGGCAAGTCGCTGTCCTCGGTGATCCTCTCCATCGCGTGGGCGACGCTGAAGGACTTCATCGGCATCAGCGACGCCATGGCCTGCTTCGGCGGCGACATGTGGTCCTGCGGCGGCCTGATCCTCGATGCCATTCCCTGGGGCAAGATCGGAAAGATCCCGGCGGTCATCAAGGCGATCGACCGTACGATCTCCGCCATCCAGGCGTTCAAGGCGGCGAAGAAGGCCGCCGAGATCGTCCTCAAGGCCGCCAAGGCCGCCGAGGCAGCGGCCTTGAGAGCCAAGAAGGCCGCCATTGAGAGGGCCAAGAAGGAGGCCGCGCAACGGGCCAAGAAGAAGGCCGCCGAAGCAGCCAAGAGAAAGGCCGACGCGGCAGCCGCGGCGAAGCGCAAGACGGGTAACAACACCCACAAGCAGGCCCAGGCGAAGGCGGCACCCAAGCCTTCCTCCATGCCGCAGCGCAAGCCCAGCGCCGGCAACGGCAAGAGCTCTGGCGGCGGAGGCGGCGGCAAGTCCGGCGGCTCCTCCCGCAGCAACGGTGGCTCCAGCGGTGGCGGCGGCTCCGGTAAGGCCGATGGTGGTGGTGGCGACCCCGACGGGGAAACCTTCTACCGGACGATCAGCGAGGAGCACTACCAGACCCTGAAGGACGGTGGCGGTCTGTCGGGGACCGGCGAGACGTTCACGTCCCCTACGCAGGCGTTCTCGGAGGACTACGACGGTGTTCTCATCAAGTTCACGGTGAAGCCGGGCACCACCGCGGCCCTCGCAAAGATCGGGGTGCGGGACGAATCCGGGATGGTCAGGGCGGCGTACCCGAACATGCCCTCGATCAAGACCGTGAACAAATGGAACAGGAATCACGCCCAGTTCAAGCAAGAGGGCGACCAGATCAACATAGGCCTGGGCAGGGGTAAGGCGCTCAAGCTCTTCAATGAGAACATCACCGCATGGGAGGTGGTCAGGCGATGACCCCAGAGGAGCAGGATCTGGTCATGGGCCTCGTGCTCGTACCGGGTAAAGGCCGAACGCGCACGCTCGACGAGGTGCTCGCCCACTTCGGCGAGTCCGACGGTGGGGCCCTGGCGCTCCGGCTGCTCCGGGACGCCATGGAGCGCCGGGACGCCGACGACGTCGAGATGGCGTTGATCGTCAAGTCCGCCGCCGACGCCTCGGGCGAGGAGTTCCTGGAGCCGTTGATCGAGCTGTCCCGTGCCGACTGGCACACTCGCCACGAGGACGTCGTGCGCATGCTGGGCAAGCTCCGCTCGCCCAGGGCGGTGCCGGCGCTGCGCGAGGCGGCTCGCTGGGTTCCCGAGTACCTGGACTGGGACGAGAACCGGGCGCTCGCGGTGAAGGCGATCTGGGCTCTCGGCGCCATTACCGGCGCGGAGGCCCGGGAGGCCCTCGAGGGCTTGCGCGACGACGAGAACGAGATCATCCGTGAGAACGCGCTGAAGCAGCTCGCACGCCGCGGCGAGCTCTGACCGCGGAGGTGTAGCCGTTCATCCGGAACGCCCGGCCGAGTTTCCTCGGCCGGGCGTTCCGCCGTATCCGGAGCCTGTCGAGAGGCGGGACATCACCGCCGCGCCTCACTGGACCTACCCCGGTGAGTACCTCTGCCAGTCCGGGTTCACCAGCGCCGGGGCCACCGGCGGCCCGGTCTGCAACATCAAGGTGCTCTTCTACTGGAACGACTCCGAGGACCTGATGGAGGGCGAGCAGATGGACGGCCAGGAAGCCGCCCGCAGCGGCGACAGCGGCGGCCCCCTCTACCGAGTACTCCCCGGAATGCCACGCACCGACTCGTCGAGGACCCGCAGCAGTTCCCGGTCGTCCCGGCACCGTGATTCCCACCAACGCGAAGCTGTCCAGGCCCACCGTGGTCGGGGAGACGCTGCCGATCACCTGAATGACATCGTCGGCGATCAGACGCTTCAGCCGTTCACGCACCGCGTCGCCCGACAGTTCGACCCGAGCGCCGAGTTCCGCGTACCCCGCGCGCCCGTCTGCGATGAGAAGCCGAAACCCGTCAAATTTGCATTACTGGACCATCTGCAAGAGATACGCACAGTGCTGCCCGACTCTGCGGGCCGAGCGTGAACTATCCGGCAGAAGGCTGCCGTGTCCCTGCCGAGTGGTGGGTGATACCCCGCCGTGTGGCTGGAGCTGCCGTTCGCCGGGTCGCAAGGGCTCTACGTGACTTTAGGGTCGAGTCGGCATGGGCCGTAGGCATGAACGAGGGAGAGGCGGAGCGCGTGATCCGGGTAGTGGTGGTCGACGACGAGGCACTCGTCCGCTCGGGCTTCGAACTCATTCTGGGCGCGTCCGAGGACATCGAGGTCGTCGCGACCGCGAGCGGCGGCGACGCGGTGGAGACCGTCCGGCGGGAGCGGCCGGACGTGGTGCTGCTGGACATCCGGATGCCGGACGTCGACGGGCTCACCGTCCTGAGCGAGTTGCGGACGATGCCGGATCCGCCGGTGGTGGCGATGCTGACGACGTTCGACGCCGACGAGTACATCCTGACCGCGCTGCACTCCGGTGCGGCCGGTTTCCTGCTCAAGGACACGGAGCCGGAACAGCTGGCCCACCTGGTGCGGACCCTGGTCGCGGGCGGTGTGGTGCTGTCGCCCAAGGCGTCGCGGACGCTGCTGCACAGCCACCCCGGCACCGAGGCGGCCGTCGACGAGGAGGCCGCGCGGGTCCGGCTGCTCACCGCGCGGGAGCGCGACGTCCTCGTCCTGGTGGCGGAGGGGCTGTCGAACGCCGACATAGGGGCGCGCATCCACCTGGGGGCCGGCACGGTGAAGGACCACGTCAGCGCGATCCTCACGAAGCTGCGGGTGACGAGCCGGGTGCAGGCCGCGTTGCTCGCACAGCGGGCCGGGCTGCTCGACGAGCGCACGCGGTCGGAGGCCGGCCGATGAGCCCTGCCCGTGCCGTGTGGCAGCACGCCCACGCGAGGTTCTCCGTATGACACAGACACAGCCGCCGCAGGAGACGTCAGCCCCGCAGGAGAACTCGCCTCCGCCACCCCGGACCTCTCCCGAGTCCCCGGCCTCGGCCGGTCCCTCGATGGGACGCCTCGTCGGGGTGGACCTGGCCCGCGCAGTGGCGGTGTTCGGTATGTACGTCGTGCACATCGGCCCCCCGCTGTCCGCGACGACCGGCGTCGCCAGCTGGATCCGATACATGTCGGACGGCCAC
Source organism: Streptomyces sp. ME02-8801-2C (assembly GCF_033793965.1). Lineage (NCBI taxonomy): Bacteria > Bacillati > Actinomycetota > Actinomycetes > Kitasatosporales > Streptomycetaceae > Streptomyces > Streptomyces sp. ME02-8801-2C. The sequence goes on from NZ_JARAXP010000004.1 coordinate 503,408, forward strand.
TCGTCGGTCCTGTTCGCCACCCTCGCCGGGTTCTCACTGATGCTGCTCGCCGGCCGCCGCGAGCCGAAGACCGGCCAGGCGGGCCGGCAGGCGAGGGCCCGCATCGCGATCCGCGCCGTGATCCTGCTGGCGCTGGGCACCGTGATGGCGATGGAGTACGGGGGAGTGATCATCCTCGGCTTCTACGGCCTCTACTTCCTCCTCGCCCTGCCCCTGGTACGACTGAGCGCCAGGACCCTCGCGATCGTCGCGGCCGCGTTCGCGCTCGTCGCACCGCAGCTGGCGTTCGTCCTCAACTCGCTGCTGACCCCGTCGGTCCAGCTGAGCATCAACACCTACGACCCGCTCCGGCACCTCAGCGAGGTCGGCGTCCTCGATCTGCTGCTCACCGGCTTCTACCCGGCGCTCACGTGGTTGTCCTTCGTCATCGCGGGCATGGCGCTGGGCCGCCTCGACCTCTCCTGCGCCACCGTCCAGAAGCGCCTGGCCGCGCTCGGCGCCAGCCTCACCGCGGCCGCCTACGGCATGTCCCTGCTGCTCGCCGGCAAGGGCGCGTTGCGGAGCCTCGCGGAGGACGGGTCGTCGTCCGGCTCCGGGTCGATGTCCCTCGGCAGCGGATCGATGCCCGACGGGGGGTCGTTCCCCGACATGCCGTCGTCGATGCTCCTGACGGCCGGCCCGCACAGCGGCACGACGTTCGACATCATCGGGAGCGTCGGAATCGCCATCCTCGTGATCGTGGGCGCGACGGTGGCGATGGACCGCCTGCCGCGACTGCGCCGCCTGGCCAAGCCGGTCATCGCCGTGGGCACCATGTCCCTGACCGCCTACGTCGGCCACTTCCTCGCACAGACCGCACTGTCCGCGCCCGCCGGAACCGGCACCCAGCAGTCCTGGCTGCCCCTGATCATGTACGTCCTCGCAGCCATCCTGTTCGCCGCGATCTGGTCCCGCTTCTTCCGCCGCGGCCCCCTGGAGTACCTGCTCAACGCCGCCACCAAGCCCGCGAAGCGCATCCGTTGAAACCCGGGCCGGGGTGTGAACCTCGGTACTCCACCCCGGCCCGGGCCGCTCATGGATCCAGCTTCTGCCGGTGCTGCCCCTCTGGCGATCCTGGTACAGGAGCCACGTCTCGCAGCTGATGAGAGGGTCGTCAGGGGGCTCTTGCGGGCCTGGGAGTAGGCGGAAGCACAGGCGCTGAACGAGGCGGATGACGCGCTTGCCGCGGGCATGGCCGGTTTCGGTGGCTCGGGGGGCGTCCTGGATCTCGTCCAGGGGATACACGCGCTCGATGACCGGACGCAGGCCTTGCTTGTCGACGTGATCGGCGAGGGTTTTCAGGTCCGCGCGTCGGGGGCTGGCCATGATCAGCCGTACGCGTGGACCTGGCAGGACGATGGACAGCAGGGCGAAGGGTATGGCGTCGGCGGCGGGCGAAGCGATGCGACCACCGGGGCGGAGGGCGCGTCGGTAGTCGCGGACAGACGAGCCGTGGCAGTCGAGGATGGCGTCGAACTGCCCTTTGAGGGCGTTCGTTGGGGTGGTGGCGTAGTCCAGGGCCACGTCGGCGCCGAGTTCGCGGCAGAACGGGGCGTTGGCGGCGCCGGTACGGTGGTGACGTGGGCGCCCCAGGCGTGGGCCGGCTGGACCGCCGTACTGCCGACGCCGCCGCTCGCGCCGACCATGAGCAGCCGTTGGCCGGAGCGCAGGCGCAGGGTGTCCCGCAGGGCGCGCAGTGCGGCGATGCCGACCGCGGGCAGGGCGGCTTCCGGCACCAGGTCTGTGCCGCTGGGGGCGGTGCTGATGGCCTGGGGTTCGGCCAGGATGTATTCGCCGGCCGCGCCCGTCCGTCCGGAGACGTCGCACGCGGAAGCACGAGGTCCCCCGCAAGCCGCTCAACGCTGGGGACTTCCCTCTGCGTTGAGACCCCAGTCACTCATGGGAGGAAGAAGCACCCGTCATCCGTCCGTCGATCGAGGCCATGAAGGCCAGCATCCGACGGTTGATCTCCTCGGCGTGGTCGAACTGGGGTGTGTGGCCGGTGTCGGAGACGATCTCGGCCCGGGTGCCCGGTATCAGGCGCGGCACGCGTTCCACCTGGCGCCGAGGGTGCACGAGGAGGCTGTGCTTGCCGAGTACGAGGTAGAGCGGGGTGCGGATGGTGGACAGTTCCTCCTCGGACAGCGGCAGCGGCGCGGGGCGGCGGATCCGGAAGGCCCGACGGCTCGCGTGGATCCAGGCGCGCAGCTCGGGAACGACCAGTACGGGCTGTTCCAGCCAGGAGGCGAGACGCGGGCGCAGCGCCTTGGGGGCGAAGGTCGCGAAGAGGCTGGCGAAGATCCAGACGAAGAAGCGCAGGCCCACCTTCTCCAGGCCGCCGGGGTCGAGCAGGGTGACCGAGGCGAGCCTGCCGGGCCTGCGGTGCGCCTGGTTGAGGGCCAGCCAGCCCCCGTAGGAGGAGCCGACGAGGTGCACTTGGTCGAGGTCGAGGGCGTCGAGCGCCTCGTCGAGCCACTGAGCCGCGCGCTCGGGCTGCCACATCGGCTCGCGCTGGACGCTGCGGCCGGGGTCGCCCGGGGTGTCGAGCGCGTAGACGGGGCGTTCGGCGCTGAGCCCGCCGGTGTTGGGGTACCACTGGGCGGAGCAGCCTCCGGCGCCGTGGATCAGGACGATCGGCGTACGGGATTCGCCGGCGGGGTCCGTGGGGCCGTACCGGTAGACGTGTGTGGTGCCGAAGCTCGTCTCGACGTCAGTCTCGGAGCGGGCGGGCGCGCCCATGGCGAAGAGGGCGTCGCAGGTGGCGAAGTAGCGGTCGCGCAAGGTGTCGTTGACGTAGCGGCCGATGTCGCGTCGCGGGCGGCTTCGGGTCGTGTTCTCGGGCACGGTGGCGCCTCCGGGGAGATCCGATTTTCGTGATACGACCGTATCATGATGTTGATACGGCGGTACCATAAACGGGTTCGGGGAGCCGGACGAGCATCACCACTGACGGGCGGAGACACCCCCATGCCGAAACGCGTGGACCACGAAGAACGGCGTGCCCAGATCGCCGAGGCGCTCATCCGGGTCGCCGGACGGCGCGGACTGCACGCGGTGGGCATGCGTGATGTGGCAGTCGAAGCCGGAGTGTCACTCCGACTCGTGCAGTACTACTTCCAGACGAAGGAAAAACTGCTGTTCTACGGGCTCCAGCACCTGACCGACAGGTTCACCGCGCGGGTGGGAGCCCGCCTCGGTGCCGCCGGTCGGGACCCCGGCCCGCGCGCGACCATCGAGGCGCTGCTCCTGGCCTCTCTCCCGACCGATGACGAGAGCCGTACCTTTCACCTCCTCTACAGCTCGTACGCGATCCTGTCCGTGACCGATGAGGCGCTCGCCGCCCAACCCTTCATCGACAGCCCCGACGCCGCCGAGGACGCCATTACCAGCCAGCTGCAAAAAGCCCAGGAAACGGGTCTGGCGGGCCGCGACATCGACGCGCGCACGGAGGCGATCAGCCTCCTCGCCATGACGGCGGCCATGGGGACCAGCATCCTCGTGGGCCAGCGCGGGCCGACGTCGGCCGTCGCGGTCCTCGGCCACCACCTGGACCGCATCTTCGCGACCACCTGACGCCCCCGGCCGCCCCATGACGACGGAGCCCCACAGCAAAGCCTCCGGCGACCGACGGCACCCCCGCGCCGCCGGCAGCGAACGGCGCATCCTCATCCGTTGTCTCAGCCGACCCGACAGCCGCGCCGGCGCACTGCCGACGACACGCCGACCGATCCTCGCCGAGGACACGTCCACCCATCCGCACAGGAAAGGCAACACACCATGACCTCCATCGAGTCAGCAGGCCCGCGCCCCGCCGAGCTCCTGGCCGCCATGCCCTTCGCGACCCGGCTCGGCGTCGAACTCCACGAGGCCACCGCCGATCGCGCCGTCGGCAGTCTGCCCTGGTCGCCGGAACTCTGCACGGTGGGCGGCGTCCTGCACGGCGGGGCACTGATGGCTCTGTCCGACTCTGTCGGCGCCGTGTGCGCCTACCTCAACCTCCCCGCAGCAGCCGGGACCTCCACGGTGGAGTCCAAGACCAACTTCCTGCGGCCTCTCACCACCGGACATGTCCACGCCACCGCTCGCCCGTTACACGTCGGCGGGACCCTCGTGGTGGTCCAGACCGACTTGCGCGACGACGAGGACCGGCTCGTGGGACAGACGACCCAGACCCACATCGTGCTCGCTGCCAAGGGCCGCGCCGCAGGCTGACTCCGGCGCGGCATCGAGGACACCCTGACCGCGGCCCCGTGCTGAAACGAGGAGGTTCTCGAGGCCTGGCGGGCAACTCGGATGCCTCGTCCTGAGGACATCTGCCTCGCGTTCGAGTCGACCCCGTCCGGCTCTTCGGATTGAGGAGCGTGTCAAGTGAGGATGTTGTCGTTGGAGTCGAACTGGTGGCTCTCGGCGGGAAGTTCGGGGAAGTACTCGGTGTCCGCCTCGCCTGTCAGGACGGACAGGAGGAAGGCGGCGCACTGGCCGGCGTGGTGTTCCCATTCGGGGCCGCGGCCTTCGTTGAGCATGACCGTCCACTCGCCCGGCTTCTGCGCCGGCCGCCGCAGCCAGTACAGGTACGCGCCGCTCTCCTCGATATAGGCCCAGGGGAGGACCTGGGCTTCGGCATCGTGCTGAAGCTCGGTCGGCCTGGCTTCGGTCTGCCACAGATCGGCGAGGATCTCGGCGCGTGCCGTGGCCTGTTCGAGGAGGTTGTAGTCCTCGTCGGGGCATTCCGGGTCCAGCAGCCAGATGGTCTCGTCGAAGACGCCGCCCCCGTAGGTCTCGACGAGTTCCTTGTAGTCCTCCGGCAGCGGCGTGCCGAGCTGTTGCTCGGCGGTCGCCCAGTCGCGCGGGCGGCGCGGAGCGCCAGGCGGAATGATCTCGGTCAGGCGTTCCACCGCGGGGTGCATGGCGGCCGGATCCCTTCTGCAACGGTTACGGGGGCGGTTTCGAGGGTGGTTTCCAGAGCGGTTCTAGTGCTTGGGGACGTTCAGGATAGTGACGGAGTTCGTCGCGCTGCCGCCTTCGTAGGGGGTGAAGGCGAAGCCGTTGTCGCCCCGGACGTTCACGGTGAGCCCCAGCGGTACGACGTCGCTCGGATCCTCGGACCGGTAGACGGGGGTGACGGAGTACTCGATGGTCTCGCCACGGTCGACCGCCGCTCTGATCTGGTCCTCGACCTTCCTCATGACCGGTGAGTTGGCGAACCGGTGCATGGTGACGAAATTGCGTACGTCCTTGTTCGAGCCGCCTATCTGGGCGCCGAGCAGGTGTGTCTTGTTGAGCTTCATGTACTTCTGGTAGCCCGGCACGTTGACCTGGGGGTTGGTTTTCCCGCCGGTCATGTCCGCCTCGATGGTGGCCTCCATGCCGGTGGCGCGTCCGCCCGGGCCGGGCGCACCGTAGCGGACACGACCGCCCCAGGTGACGTCGGCCTCGTCGCAGGGCGTGAGCCCGAGCGGGTCGCACAGGGTGTGCGGATTGTCGACGTACGCGACGGGGTTCGGCGCCGGGTCGAGGCCGAGTGGGTCCAGGGTGAGGTAGCGGGCGGTTTCCGGGTCGTAGTGGCGGAAGTAGTTGTGGTGCAGACCGGTTTCGGGGTCGTGGTACTGGCCCGGGAAGCGCAGCGGGGTGTAGGCCGTGGCATCGTGGTTCCATGTCGTCGTGCCCCAGAGAGTGGAGCGAGTACGCCAGGCGATGTCGCCGTTCTCGTCGACGAGTTCGGTGGGCGTGCCGATCTGGTCCGTGACGATGGCGAAGAACCGCTGGTCGATGATCTCCTGCGGGGCCGAGGCCGACGACCTGGTCTCCGTCTGCGCGAGTGGCGCGAGCCCGTCGTGATCCCAGGTCAGCGTGACGAGTTCCGCCGCCCCGGTGACGCGGGTGGTCTGTTCCGTGAGGGTGCTGCCGTCCCAGGTGAAACGGGTCTCCTCGGCCGCTCCGTCCGCGGTGAGACGCTGCTTGGCGATGCGGCGGCCGAGCGGGTCGTAGACGTAGGTCCAGACGGTGGCGTCCGGTGTGGTGACCGAAGTGAGGCGGTCCTCGGCGTCCCAGGTGTAGCGCCAGGTGTCGGGTTTGCGTGACAGGCGCGTCTTCTGGCGCAGGATCGTGCGGCCCGCCGCGTCGTACTCGTAGCGGGTGCCGCCGGTGCTGGTCAGCCGGGTGCCGGTGTAGCTTCGCGGGCCGCGGGCCTCGCCGCCCGGATGGTGATCCGGCCACGAGGCGTGGGTCTGGTTGCCCGCGTCGTCGTAGGTGTAGGACTCCTCCCAGTCCGCGGCGCGAACGGCCGTGACGCGGCCGGCCCGGTCAAGGGTGAAGGTGCGGCTGCCGGTGTGCTCGTCGGTGACGGAGGTGAGGTGTCCGTCGGCTCGGTAGGTGTACGTCCGTTGGATGCGCGCCTGGTCGCTGCCGGGGAGGGTGAGGGTCTGGCCGGTGAAGCGGCCCTGATCGTTCCAGGCGAAGGCGAGAGTGAACCGGTCGTCCAGAGTGCGCTGGATCTCACGGCCCGCCGCGTCGTGCGTGAAGGAGAACGTGCGGCCCGACAGGGTGAGGGCTTCGTAGTTTCCGCCGGGGTGGTAGGAGTACGTCGTTGTGACGCCGGCGGGAGTGGTGCGCCGGGTGCGGCGTCCTGCGGCGTCGCAGGAGGTGGCGAGGACACGGCCGTCGACGGTCTCCGCCATGACGCGTCCCACCGCGTCGTACCGGTACTCCAGTGTCGAGTCGGGGCCGGTGGCACGCAGCAGGCGGCCGGCGGGGTCGTTCTCGAAGCGGGTGGTGCGGCCGTCGGCGGCCTTCTCGACGAGCTGCCCCGTGGAGTCGTAGCCGTAGGTGACGGTCTGACCGGCGGAGTTGGTCCGCCGCACCAGAAGCCCTCCCGCGTTGTACTCGTAGGTCATGGTGTGACCGTTGAAGTCGGTCTCCTCGACGAGCCGTCCGACAGGGTCGTAGCGGTAGACCCAGGTGAGCCCCTGGGGGTCGGTCACCGCCGTCAGGCGTCGTGCGCTGTCGTAGGAGAACGTGTGACGCGTCCCGTCGGGATCCACCCGGGCCGTCAGCAGGTCGAAGACGTCGTACTCCCAGCGAACCGTCGCGCCGAGCGGATCCGTGTGGCTCGTGCAGTTCCCCTCGCCGTCGTACACCCACCTCTCCACCGAACCGTCCGGGCCCGTACGGGAGTTGAGCCGGCCCTCCACGGACCATGTCAGGCGGGTGGTCCCTCCGCCGGGACCTGCGACCCGCACCGGTCGGCCGAAGGCGTCGTACGTGTACCGCTTGAGCACCCGGGAGGAGTCGGAGACCGCCAGCGGGAGCCCGGCCGCGTTGGAGGTGATCTCGACGCGCTCACCGAGCGGGTTCGTGACACCCCTGATCGCGCCGTTGCGCCCGAAGGTGTAGCGGGTTGCCTCGCCGGTGGGGTCGATCACGGCGGTGCGGTTGCCGCGTTCGTCGTGTTCATAGCGCCAGACGGTGCCATCGGGTTCCGTCACGGCCGTGGGCAGATGGAGATCGTCGTACTCCGTGTGGATCCGGCTGCCGTCGGGGCGGATGACGCCGCTCAGGCGTCCGAGGTCGTCGTGGACCGGGCGGGTTGTCTGTCCCAGGGGGTCGGTGACGGCCACCAGCCGGTGGTTCGCGTCCCACTCCTGACGGGTGACGTGCCCGAGCGGGTCCGTGGTGCGGATGAGGCGGAACGCCTCGTCGTGCTCGTAGCGGGTGACGTTGCCCAGCGCGTCAGTGGTGGTCGTGGTGCGGGTGGTGTCGTCATAGGCGAGCGTGCCGGACAGATAGCCGCCGCTGCCCTCGGCGCGGACGACGCGGCCGCGCTCGTCGTACGTGTAGGTGTACGACGTGTCGTTGCGGTCGGTCCAGGAGGTGATCCTCCCCTCGGCGTCGTAGGTGAACCGCAGGGGCAGACCGGAGGAGTTGGTGACCTCGGTGAGCCGGCCGGCCTCGTTGTATCCGTACGTCAGCAGGGTGGTGCCGTGGCTGCCCGCGTTCTCCGCGTTCTCCGCGTTCTCCGCGTTGTCGGGGCTGTTGGGGGTGTTGGTGCTGTCGGGGTTCAGGAGGCGCAGGGCTGTGACGCGGGGCAGTTCGCGGTGCCGGTCTATCGCGATGCGGTAGCCGCCGGAGTGCGTGATGCCCACGGGCGTGCCTGTGCGGTCGTACTGGATCGTGATGCGCTGTCCGTTGCGGTCCACGATGAACTGGAGCGGCAGTTCTATCGCGTTGCCGTCGTCGGCGGGCCCGGGCGTGTGGAAGACGTAGGAGACACCGGTGCCGGGGTCGAGCAGGCGCAGGGCGCCGTCGACCTCGGTGTCCCAGGACAGCGGCATCCTGGGACCGGCCCCCGGGTAGACGGGCCCATCGGTGTCGGCGTCCAGGAGCGGATAGACGAGCCGGGAGCCGTCCGGTGCCGCATAGGTGATGGAGTCGTCGTCCGCCTGCAGACGCTGGTCGAGCGTGGACGCCCAGGACGGGCCGAACCAGCCGCCCCACCGGTAGGAGGAGACGTGGGCGCGCCGCAGCACCAGCGGCAGGACGCCGGGCAGTTCGACGTCGGTCTGGGGCAGCAGCATGTCGCCGGTGGCCACGTCGATCGGGTCGAGCTTGCACTCCTTCTCCGCCGCCTGGATGGCCGCTTCGAGTTCCTCGGCTTCACCGGGCCGCAGCCTGAGCCCTGACAGATCGTTTCCGCCGAGCTTCAACGCCTTGGCCAGCTTGGCGAGTTCGCTGGGCCTGAGCGCCTTGAGGCCCTTCCCGAGGGTCTTGCCGAGGACACCGAATCCGATGCCGACCAGCGCGCCCTCGGTGAGGATTCCCGCCAGTTTCGCCGGGTCCTTGAACGCCGCCGGGTCCTTGAGCAGCGTCTCGAACGCGGAGAACTTCGCCCCGTCCATCGCCATCTTCCCGGCCGCCGCCACGCCCCGGATCTCCTGCAACGCCTTCAGCGTCCGCTCGACGTTCCGGATGACCTCCATCACCCCGCGTACGACAGAGCCGAGGGCTGTGCCCTCCTCCTCGATCCGGCCGATCAGCGCGATCACCTTCAGCGCCCGCTCGCCCGCCACCAGCGTCGAGGCCACCTCCGACGCGCCCGCGGTCAGGACGGACAGCGCCAGGCCGGCGATCTCGAACTCGACGATCTCCGCGAGGATCACACCGATCTCGGACAGCAACTCATGGGCTTTGTCCGCGAAGTCGTCCAGCGCCTTCGCACCCTCCCGGAGCGAGTGCGCCATCTCCGTCGCGCTCCTACCGGCCGCCTTGGACCGCTTGTGGAAGGCCTTGGCCGCCTTTCCCTCCCACACGACGTCCGCCAACGCCCGGTCAGCGGAAGCCGACGCGTCCTCCAGGCCGGTGGCCAGTCGCCGCCACTTCTTCGCGATCTCCCGTACCCCGTCCGGATCCACCGCCGGATCCGAGATCCCCAGGAACTCCAGTTCACTGGCGACCGAGTCGCCGAACATGTGGTTGAACTTGTTGATGTAGTGCAGCGGGTTGAGGTCCACCATGAGCCGGCCGCTCAGCCCTTCTGCGCCCGGGCCTGAGCCGCCAGCAGCAGATCCAGCAGATCGAAGGCGTCGGACACGTCACCGATCAGCTTCGCCTCCGCCTCCCACTCCTCCTCCAGCTGCCTGGTCAGCTCGGACAGGGTGGTCATGCCCTTCTCTATCTCGGCCTTGGCGCCCAACAGCGACCCGAGCGCCCCCAACGCGTCCAGGGCGTACGAGGCCGCCGTGAACTCCTGCAAGGGCTTGGCCGTGTGCTGTCCCACTGTCCGGAGTCCCGACGCGGCCTTGTGCATCGATGTGGCTTCCTTCGCCAGATCCGACATATGACCAGCCCCCGTAGACCCACCTCGTGGCACTACCGCGTGCACCTCTTTATGCACATGCCAATCGACATGATCGACACTAGGGAGCGCGTTTTATGCGGCTGGTATACGTGGCGCCAAGCGGAAGCAAAGATCGCCGCTGCGGGGCTGCGAACTCCGGCCGTCCGCGGGTGCGGTGATCGCTCCGGCATACCTGCGCCGACAGCGACCACACCTGGAGGTCGTCACGGACCCGAACGGCCGGCCGGACGCTGTGGCTCTCACCAGCCCTGCCCGGTCAAACGCACGACCTGCCGGCGCCTCAGGCGAAGTCTGCTGCCGTGATGCCGTCGGGATGTCCGGACGGCCACTCCACCAGCTCGATCCGGTAGCCGTCCGGGTCCGTGAGCCACGACGTCTTCGGGCCGTGGGGGCCGCCGGGGTACTGGAGGGGTTCGGGCCTCAGGCCGGCTTCGGCCAGCGTCTCCAGGGTGGTGGCGAGCGTTTCCACCTGGATCGCGAGATGGTCGAAACCGCTGCCCACGTCGACCGGTCCGGCGCCGGGGCGGTGGACCAGTTCGAGCGAGGCCGCCGGTTCGTCGGGGAACTTGAGGATCACGAGCTGAGCCGCGTCGCCGACCTGGACCCTGCCCAGTTCGGCGTAGCCCAGAGTGGTGTAGAAACCGAGCGAGCGGTCCAGGTCGGTGACGCGGTAGGAGACGAAGAGCGTCTTCACGCCGCCTCCTCGGGTCGACGTACCCGGTAGCGCAGGTGTGTGACGTCCCGGTCCTCGAGCCGTCGGACCAGGTCGAGTTCGATGTGATCGCCGCCCAGGTGGTCGAACAGCCGTCTGCCGTCCCCGAGGAGGACCGGAACCAGGTGGATCTCCATCTCGTCCAACTGACCGGCTCGCAGAAGTGCTTGGGCCGCCCCCGCCCCATGGACCATGACCGGCCGGTCCCCTGCGGCTGCGCGAGCCTGGCGGGCGCAGTCCTCGACATCGGTGACGAAACGCGCGTGGCCGGGTGGCACGTCCCCGTCGTCCACCTCGTGGGTGAGGACGAAGATCGGCACGCCGTCGTGGTGGTCGCCCTGCCAGCGGCCGGCGAGTTCGAAGGTCCGACGGCCGGAGATCACCGCGCCGGTCGCCGTCGCCTCGCGGTAGACCTGGCCGCTCGGACCGTCGGACTCCCGGTCGTCGAGCCAGTTGAAGAGCCGTCCACCGTCACGTCCGAGCTCCTGCCCCGGCCGATCGTCCGGGCCGGCGACATAGCCGTCGAGCGACATCGACATGTACAGCCGAATCGGATTGTTCATCCTGGACTCCGTCTCTCCTGGCACCTCCATGGCACCGGATCCGGCGTTCCCTGATCCGCCGACGGGGCGGACTTGTCACAGGGAAGACTTCAGGCAACCGGCAAACTCATCGGTCCGACGCGCCGGCCCTGTTGCCGGGCTGAGTGCGGACTCGACGAGTTTGCCGACCATGACCAGGGCGGCGGCCGCGCTGCCGGCGCCCTGGGGCGGTCGAAGCCAACAGGCCGGGACCGAGGAACGACGCCACAGCCGGCGCCGGCAGCGGGCGCCGCCGCCGAAGACGGCGTCGAGCCGGCCGGCGCAAGCTGACCGCGCGCCTCAGTGGTCCGTGGTCCGCAGGCAGCGGCCCGCTCCGGCTACTCGGTCTTGATGGCGGTGAGCAGGTTCAGCCTGGCCGCGCTGCGGGCGGGCCACAGGGCGGCCAGGAGGCCGACCAGCGCTGCCAGCAGCAGGAAGAGGGCGAACCGGCCCCAGGGCAGCACCAGTGCGTAGCCGGGGATGTCCGCTTTGGTGATCTCGCAGATGGCCCAGCCCAGGAAGGAACCGAGCCCGATGCCGATCACCGCGCCGAAGAGGGAGATGACCACGGCCTCCAGCTGGATCATCCGTGTCACCCCCGGCCGGTCGAGCCCGACCGCTCGCAGCATGCCGACCTCCCGCTGCCGTTCGAAGACCGACATCGCGAGGGTGTTCACCACTCCCAGGACCGCGATGATCAGGGAGATCGCGAGCAGCCCGTACAGGACGTTCAGGAGGGTGTCGTAGACGCCGCCGAGCTCGCTGCGGATGTCCTGCCGGTCGTCGATCCTGATCCCGGGACGGCCGCGGAGGGCGTCGGCGAGTGCCTTCTCGTTCGTGGTGCCGTCCGTTGTGACGTAGATCTTCGAGAAGGACGTCGCGGGGGCGTTCGCGTCGATCACGTCTGCGGAGACGACGACCGGCAGGACGACTTCGTTGTACTTGAAGACGGCCCCGACGGTCAGCCTGCGGCCCTTGGCGGAGTCCTCGTACACCGCAGACAGGGTGTCCCCGACCTTCCAGCCGTGCGAGCGCGCGAGGTTCTCGTCGACGGCGACCTGCCCCTTCGCGAGCGTGTCCTGCGAGCCGGAGACCACCGGGAGGTGAAGGACCTTGTCGAGGTCCGCCGGGATGACGGCGGTGACGTCCTGCTGGCTGCCGCCGAGTTGCATCCACCCCTGCTGCTCCTGCGACACGGCGCTGACGCCGGGTACCTTGCGCAGGGCGGTGACCGCCGAGGCGTCCAGGCGTGCTCCACCGGCCGTGACCATGTAGTCGGCCTTGACGATGTCCGTGGTCATCGCGTTCATGGACTGGCCGATGGTGACTCCGAGCACGGTCAGGGCGCTGACCAGGGTGAGGCCGATGGCCAGGGCGGAGGCGGTGGCGCCGGTGCGGCGCGGGCTGCGTACCGCGTTGCGGCCCGCGAGCGTGCCGGAGACTCCGAAGCCGCGCCGCAGCAGCGGCTGTACGACCGCGATCAGCGGCCGGGACAGCAAGGGGATCAGCACGAGCACACCCGTCACGGTGAGGAAGGCCCCGAACCCGACGATCGCTCCGCCCCTGGAGCTGCCGACACCTGCGCCTGACCCTGCACCTGCGGCGACGACCGCCGCGCCGAGCAGCGTGAGGATGCCGCCGAACACGTTCCGCAGGACCAGGGACCTCGTGGTGGCCGGCAGATGTGCGCTGCCGATCGCCGCGACCGGCGGGATCTTCGCGGCGCGCCTGGCCGGCAGCCAGGCGGCCACCATGGTGACGAGGACACCGACGACGGCCGCGACCAGGACGGTCGTCGACGTGATGATCAACGGGCCGTCCGGTGTCCCGCCGTCGAAGTCGACCGTGGCACTCGCTACGGCGGCCATGGCCGCACCGAGCCCGAGCCCGGCGGCCGCGCCGACGGCGCCGACCACCATCGCCTCGATCAGCACGGACCGGGTGACCTGCCTGCGGGAGGCGCCGACCGCGCGCAGCAGAGCGAGTTCCCTGGTGCGCTGGGCGGCCAGCATGGTGAAGGTGTTGGCGATCAGGAAGACACTGACGAAGAGCGCGACGCCGGCGAATGCGAACAGGATCCCATTGAGTGTCGTCGCGTCTCCCGACACCAACTTGGCGTGTTCATCGGCGAGTTGCCGGCCGGTCTTGGCCTTCGCGGAGTGCGGAAGCACCTTGTTGATGGCGGCGGCGAGGTCGGGGCTCGAAACGCCGGGGGCGGCGCTGACGGTGAGGTTCTCGAAGAAGCCCGGCTGGAGGAAGAGCCGCTGTGCGGTCGTGGTGTCGAACAGCACCAGGCTGCCGCCTGCGGCCACGTCCTCGTTGTCGGTGGTGAAGATGCCGGAGAGCTTGTACGTCTTCGCCGGACCCGTGAGGGCGACGGGCACGGTGTCGCCGACGTGGTAGCCGCCCGTATCTGCGGTGCCCTTGTCGAGCGCGATCCGCCCGGGCCGGGTGGGCCCGCTGCCGTCGGTGAACTCGTAGAGGGGGTCCTTGCCGTCCTTGCCCGGCGCGAAGTTGGCGGCCGAGTTGAACAGGCCACCGGCGATGAGCCCGCCCTGCTTGTCGGCGACGTAGGCGCTCCCGTCGACCCGTCCGGCGGCGTCGGCGACCCCGTCGACCCGGGCGACCTCGTCGAGCGTCTTCGGACTGATGCCGGAGGATTCACCGTTGTAGGCGGTGTTCTCGTCGACCTGGACGTCCACCTGGGCGTAGCTCTTGGCCGTCTGGCTGTTGGAAGCGTTCTTGTAGCTGTCGGTGAAGATCAGGGTGCCGGAGACGAACGCGACGCCGAGCATGACGGCGAGCACGGTCATCAGGAGTCTGGCCTTGTGCGCGAGGACGTTGCGCAGGGCTGTGCGGAACATGGTGGTGTGGTCCTGGTGGGTGAGGGGGGAGCAGAGGGGTGGGCCGGCCGGCGGCGGGCTGCGACAGCGACGGCCGCGGGTCGGTGGCGACTTGGGGATGTGCCGGCCGGGAGGGCTCAGCGCGTGCGGAACTTGGTGTCGAAGGACTTCATGAGGTCGAGGACCCCGTCCGCGGTGGGCTCGTACATCTCGTCGACGATCTGCCCGTCGGCGAGGAAGATGACCCGGTCCGCGTAGGAGGCGGCGACCGGATCATGGGTGACCATGACGACGGTCTGGCCCAACTCCCGTACGGAGTCACGCAGGAACGCGAGAACCTCGGCCCCCGCGCGCGAGTCCAGGTTCCCGGTCGGCTCGTCCCCGAAGACGATCTCGGGCTTGGAGGCGAGGGCCCGGGCGACGGCGACCCGCTGCTGCTGGCCGCCGGAGAGCTGGGCGGGGCGGTGGCTGAGCCTGTCGGACAGACCGACCATCTGGATGACGGTGTCCAGCCACTCCTGGTCCGGTGTCCGGCCCGCGATGTCCATCGGCAGCGTGATGTTCTCCAGCGCGGTGAGGGTCGGCAGCAGGTTGAACGCCTGGAAGATGAAGCCGACCCTGTCCCTGCGGAGTCTGGTGAGCTGCCTGTCCGTCAGCGACCCCAACTCGATGTCACCGACGCGGACCGAGCCGGAGGAGAACGAGTCCAGTCCGGCCACGCAGTGCATCAGCGTGGACTTGCCGGACCCGGAGGGCCCCATGATCGCGGTGAACTGTGACTGCCCGAAGCCGACACTGACCTGGTCGAGCGCCACCACCTTGGTGTCGCCCTCTCCGTAGACCTTGGAGAGTTCGGTGGCGCGGGCGGCCACGGCGGGAGTGCGGGAAACGGGCGGCAGGGTGATCACGAGTTCTTGCTCCGATCGAAGGCACGGGCAGCGCCGGGCGCGGTTCAGATCCATGCCCGGCCGGTAACCCCTTCATCGTCGGGTTCGCAGCGGCCCTCGCGGATCAGCCGAAATACCGACTACCTGGGGCTGATGCCCGGGCCCGGCTCTGTCAGCCTGAGGTATGTCGTAGCGTCAGCTCAGAGGCTGACACGCTGGAGGAAGCGCCTGGGAGACGAGGCACGACCAGCGGTGACGGCCCGTGGGTGCTCCATCCGCCTTTCGGCCGACGGCTGCCGGCGGTCGCCTTCGTTTCCTGGCCGTTCGGCCGAGGCGGGGTGGTCGGGTGGTGAAGCAGAGTCCTTGCCATGCCTACCGCACGCAAGGCCGCCCTCGTCGCGGCCGGACTGACCCTCGGCCTGTGCGTTCCCACCGCCCAGGCGACAGCAGTCGAAGCCCACCGTTCCCCGGCCCCTGCTCTCGACCGTTACTACGACCAGCACCCCACCTGGCACCGTTGCGACAACGTCGGGGCGTCCCACCTACGGTGCGCGACCGTCAAAGTGCCTCTCGACTACAAGCGGCCCGCGGGGCCCACCCTGCGCATGGAGATCTCCCGGCTGCGCACCAGCGTGCCCGGCAAGCGGCGTGGTGTGCTGCTGTCCAACCCGGGAGGGCCGGGAAGTGGGGGACTGGACCCCTCGGGGCTGACGGAGGTCATGCCCAAGAGCGTCCGGGACCGGTACGACATCGTGGGCTTCGATCCACGCGGTACAGGCGCCAGCAGCCCCCTGAACTGCGGCCTCACCAACAAGGAACTGGACTGGCCGCGCGCGTACCGGCCGGCGTCCTTCCGCAAGGACACCGCTTCCGCCCGCGGCTTCGCCGCGAAGTGCGTCGCCCGGGACCGCGCCCGCCTGCCGTACCTCACCACCCGCAACACCGCACGGGACATGGACGTCATACGCGCTGTCCTGGGTGAGAAGCGGATCTCGTACCTGGGCCTGTCCTACGGCACCTACCTCGGCGCCGTCTACACCCAGATGTTCCCGGCCCGCAGCGACCGCGTCGTCCTCGACAGCTCGGTGGACCCGAACCGCTTCGGCCGGGGCACGTACCAGGCCATGGCCGAGGGCGTCGAGCCGGCGTTCCGGGACTGGACCCGTCTGGTCGCCCGCCGGGACCGCACGTACCACCTCGGTGACACTCCCGCGGAGGTCCGCGCCACGTTCTTCCGGCTGATCGCCCGCGCCGACCGCACACCGCTCAAGTACAACGGCAGCGACCTCGACTTCGAGGACCGGGCCGTCACCGGCGCCGACATCCGCGATTCACTGCGATCGATGTTCTTCTTCGACCCCTATCAGGCCGCGCGCGATGTCGTCAGCCTCGGCAAGGCCCGCGCGACCCGCCCGGATCCGCCCTCCGACGAACCCGTGGACACCCTCGAAGCCAACTTCCAGGCGCTCCACTGGGCGATCGTCTGCGCCGACAACTCCGCCTCCTGGCCCCGCGATCCGGCCCGCTACCGGCACGACGCCATCCGCGACGGCGCCCGCCTCCCCCTCTACGGGGACTTCACCTCCAACATCACACCCTGCGCCTTCTGGCCGCGCGGCGCCGAACCGGCCACGCGCGTCAACAACACCGTGGGCGCACTCATCCTGCAGAACCAGTGGGACTCCCAGACACCGGCGGCAAGCGGCCTGGCCATGCACCGCGCCCTGCGCGGCTCACGCCTCGTCCAGGTCGAGGGCGGACGGGACCACGGCGTGTACGGCATCCCCGGCACTCCCGCCTGCGCCACCAACGCGGTCAACACCTACCTGGTCACAGGCCGCCTGCCCAGCCACGACATCACCTGCCGTACCCGGCCCTGAAGAACAGGCACGGGGCCTGCGCCATTTCGGAGCAGGAGCAGGAGCAGGAGCAGGAGCAGGAGCAGGAGCAGGAGAAGGAGAAGGAGCGGGGGCGGGGGCGGGGGCCGGGGCGGGAACCACGGATCGCCCTGGACGACGTACTGAGCCTGGTCGCCGTACGCGCGCGCGAACGGCGACCAGACGCAGGCCGGGGCGACCACCCCTGATCGCCCCCGGTGGCAGCACCCTTGCCACCGTCGGCTCCGGCTGGGCCACGGGTCTGTGGGCGACGAGGCCGGCTTCGACGTCGGCGCCTCACTCGGCGTCCCCGCGCTCACCGCGCACCGCGCGCTCACCGTCGCCGAGGACGGGCCACGCCGGCTGCGGCCCGGGGCGCTCGACGGCAGAGTGGTGCTCGCCGCGGGCGGGGCCGGAGCGGTCGGGCACGCGGTGATCCAGCTCGCCCGTTGGGCCGGGGCCACCGTGATCAGCACGATCAGTGGCCCGGAGAAAGCCCGGCCGGCCACCGACGCCGCAGCCCACCACGTCATCAACTATCGCGAGGGCGACCCGGCGGCCCGGATCCGCAGGATCGCCCCGGACGGCGTCGACATCGTCGCCGAGGTGGCGCTGGGCGCGAACCTCGCACTGGACCTGGCCGTGCTGCGGACCCGCGGCACGATGTCGACCTACGCCAACGACGGCGGCAAGGCGGTCGAACTGGACATGCGGCAGAGCATGTTGCTGAACACACGCTTCCAGTTCCTGGTGCTCTACACGGCCGGACCGGAGGCACGCACTGCCGCCGTCGAGGACGTCACCGCCGCAGTCCGCGACGGTGCTCTGCCGGTCGGCGAGAAGCACGGCCTGCCGCTGGTCCGCTTTGGCGCTCGACCGCACCGCAGACGCGCATCGAGTGGTGGAGAGCGGTGCGGTCGGCGAGGTCCTGGTGGCCGTCATATCGTGACGCCCGGTCGGCCGCCGTGCGGCCGTTGCAGAGACTGACCAAGGTCTGTAGAGCTTGTCCCCCCAGCAAGAACGGCGGGGATACCGGCCTGTCGGGGGCGCGGCCGGTCTTCGCACCGTGGGCGGGCGCAGCCGCGAAAGAGGCGGGCGCCGGTGGCGGCGATCAGTCCGAGCGCACGGCGGCGCATGCGGGCGGTGCGGCACACATTGGGCCAACAGCCCGACAGCCGCGTTGAGTCGGCGTCTCCCAGGGCGGCGTGGATGTTCGGCGGCGCGACCGCAGCGGTCGGCACCGGCAATGCTGACCGTGTGGACCGTGTGGCGGACGCCACCGCTCCGGTCGACGTCGAGCTCACGCGTCACCGTCACCTTCAACGTCTCCTACGCCAACCTGAGCGGGTACGGGGTCGCTGCCGCCCAGAGCTGCTCGGCTCGACCTCGCGCCCCGACGTGCCGACGGCCGTGCGAACCTCGCGCACCGACGTGCCGGCGGCCGTGCGCGCCCGGCGTCCGTCAGGCCAGGCCTGCGCCTCCGTCGACGCTCAGGAAGGCGCCGTGGGCGAAGGCGGCCTCGTCGGAGGCGAGGTAGGCGACGGCTTCGGCGATCTCGCGCGGCAGGCCGAACCGGCGGGCGGGAAGCGCCTGCGTGACGGCGGCGGCCCGTGGATCGGCGGCGACAGCGGCCTGGATCTCTTCGGGCAGGACAGGGCCGGGAGCGACCGAATTCACGCGTACGCCCGACGGGCCGTACTCCTTCGCCCATGCCTTGGTGAGGTTGTTCAGCGCGGCCTTGCTGGACGAGTAGGCGGCCCTGTCCGGCGCCGCCTTGTCGGCGACGAAGGAGCTGATGTTGACGACGGCGCCGGCACCCCGCTCGGCCATGGCCGGGACGAGTTCGCCGACGAGGAAGAACGGCACCTTGACGTTGGTGGCGTAGACGGTGTCGAAGACCTCCTCCGGGGTGTCGGTGGTGCCGCCCTCGGGGAACACGGCCGCGTTGTTCACGAGGATGTCGATCCGCCCGGTGACCGACCGGGCCTGTTCGGCCAGGGTCCGGGCGCTGTCCGCCGAGGTCAGGTCGGCCTGTACGAAGTCCGCCTTGCCGCCCGCTTCCCGGATGTCGGCGACGGCTTGTGCGCCGCGCTCGGCGTTGCGTCCGGACACGATGACATGGGCGCCGCGCTCGGCGAGGAGGTCGGCTGTGGCGCGGCCGATGCCGCTGGTGGAGCCGGTGATCAGCGCGGTCTTGCCGCTCAGAAGCGTGGACATGGCAACTCCAGACAGAGGTTATGACGAAGATTGGAACATGGTCCCATAACTGAAACTGAGCGTCATCTTAGCAACTGGAGGTCACCGCAGACGGCAGACGGGTGCCGTGAAGGTGGTAAGAGGGCAGGCGGGCGTGAAGGGCTCGGGCGTGAAGGAGTTGAAGGAGAGGGCTCGTCAGCGAGGGGTGAGCGTGCTGAAGGCCTCGTCCAGCAGGTCGACGAGATCGAGGTCGCCGTCGGAAGCGGTCCAGTGGTCGAGCGCGATGTTGAGGCAGTCCAGCGCTGCCGCGGCCTTCACGGAGATGGCCAGCGTCACGGGCTGCGGGGGGTCGGCGCGCTCGGCGAGGGCCTGGGTCAGGGCGGGCCACCACCCGCGCTGCTTCTCCAGTTGCCGGGCGCACAGCGCGGGGGTGTCGAGGACGAACCGGGTGGTCCTCAGGGCCCTGGCGGGGTCCCGACGGTAGTGCTCTATCGCGGCGTCCAGGCCGCGGCGCAGCGCCGTCCAGTCGTCCTCGTCGGAGGGGCGGGCGCGTACGGCGTCGGCTACCTGCTCGCCATGCGCTTCGAAGACGCTGAGGGCAGCGTCCTCCTTGCTGCCGAAATACCGCAGGAACGTGCTGCGGGAGACCCCGGCCGCAGTGGCCAGGTCATCCAGAGTGACCTTCTCGAACCCGTCGCGGAGGAACAGGTCGAACGCCACCTGGGCCAGTTCCGCGCGTACGGCGGCCCGGGCGATGCTCCGGGTGTTCGTGCGCCCAGCAGCCCCGTCCACCCGAGATCCCCTCCGTGCTCACCCAGTCCGTCCCTGTGCCGCCTGTCAGGCGCCAGGCGCCAGGCGCCAGGCGCCAGTATGACACCCGGTGTCACGCACCAGAGATCCTGATCTCCTCCTGGACGGGCACGTCATTCGCCTGTTCCGGCGTCTCGGCCTCCCAGCGCAGCAGGTCGCCCGGCTGGCACTCGAGCACCTCGCAGAGCGCGGCGAGTGTCGCGAAGCGCACCGCCTTGGCGCGGCCGTTCTTGAGTACCGCCAGGTTGGCCGGAGTGATCCCCACGCGGTCCGCGAGCTCGCCCACGGACATCTTCCGCCTGGCCAGCATCACGTCGATGTCGACGGCGATCGGCATCAGATCACCTCGTCCAGCTCGGCCTGCATCCGGGACGCTTCGACATCGCGTGCGACGGCCTGGGCGAGCAGCATCCGCAGCACGAGCACGATGAGCGCGACCCCCAGGATGGCCAGACCGACCCCGGCCATGATGACGCTGACGCCCGGGTCGTCCCGCTGGCCCGGCGCGTTGAGGGCCGTGACCGTGAACCAGAGGAGGGCGGCCGCCACGATCGCGCCGATCACGCCGTCCACGTACCGGAAGGCGGCGTGGGAGAACACGGTCTCGCGTCGCACCATCGTCACCAGCCGCCATACGCAGACCAGGGCGACCTGCGCCGCCAGCATCCCCAGGATCGTGATGACGCGCAGCGCGGTCAGCGGCAGCGACCCGTCCTCCGGGTCGTTCCCGCTGACCAGCACCCACACCATCCCTGCCTGTACGAACACGGTGCCGGCGAGCACCACCACGAGCACGGCGCGCAGCGCACGCACGGTCAGCTGTCCCATGACCCACCCTTCCATCGAATCGCGATGGGAATCTATCGAAAATCGATAGATGAGGCAAGGTTCGGATGAAGCCGGGGATCGATTAATCGGTGTTCCGCCCACCCCCTGGGGACCCAGGATGGTGCGCATGACTCTGACCACCCCCGTACTGCACACCGCTCGCCTGCGACTGCGCCCCTTCACCGGCACCGACGCGGATCCCCTCTTCGCACTGCACAGCAGCGCCCACGTGCTGCGCTACTGGGACTCCGCGCCGTGGACCGAACGGGCTCGAGCCGACCGCTTCCTCGATGCGTGCCGGAAGATGGAGGACGAAGGCACCGGGGTACGGGTCGCCATCGACCGTGTCTCAGACGGGGTCTTCGTCGGCTGGTGCGGGTTGACCGGATGGAACCCGGACTACCGCAGCGCGTCGATGGGTTACTGCTTTACGGAAGCGGCGTGGGGCCACGGCTACGCGACGGAAACCGCGCACGCCGTGCTGACGTGGGCCTTCGACACACTGGACCTGAACCGAGTCCAGGCCGAGACCGATACGCGCAACCTGGCATCCGCCCGGGTGCTGGAGAAGGTCGGTTTCGTACGCGAAGGGACCCTGCGGGAGGACTGCGTCGTGAACGGCGAGGTGTCCGACTCATGGGTGTTCGGCCTGCTCAGGCGGGAGTGGCGGCCGTCGGCCGTGCCGAACCCGGCCCGCTGAGCGCTCGACGGGATCGACGCCGCCGACACCTACCCGGTGAGGCTTCCGTTGAGCCAGGTGGCGGTGAGTTCCGCGCGGGAGCGGGTGCCGGTGCGCTGGAACAGGCGGGTCAGGCGTTGTTCCACGGTTTTGGTGCTGCACGTGAGTTCCGCGGCGATCTGCTGGTTGGTCGCGCCGTCACTGACCATGCGTACGAGCGTGATGTCGGGCTCGGTGAGCCTGTGTTGTGCTCGGCGGAGTCTCGGTACGGGGATGCCGCGCTGTTGTGCGGCACGGGTGACGGCGGTGCGGAAGGGGCGGCCCAGGCCGAGGGGGCGGGCCTCGCGTAGGGCCTCGGTCAGCCAGTGCCGGGGGTCGTCGGTGATGGACGTCAGGCACATGCCGGCGATGACGCTCAGGTGGACGTCGCCCCGGCGTCGGATCGAGCGGTGGGCGGTCAGCGCGCTGTCCGCGTCGTGATGTGCGATGCCTCGCGCGATGAGCAGGGCCTCGTGGGTCAGTGCCGTGGCCGCTTCCTCGTGCAGGGTTTCCAGTTCCTCCAGGGCCTGCTGGACCTTCTGTCGCAGGTCGTGAAGGGCGGCGAGGGACAGGATGCGCAGCAGTAGCCGTTCGACGCCCGCGAGTTGGCCGTTCTTGCGTGCCTGCCGCGCGTCGCACCGGGCTTCCTCCAGCGACTCCTCCTTCTGGCCGGACCAGTACCGGACGGCCAGGCGGGCACGCGCCGCCAGGGGATGGGTGACGGTGTCGGGGACCAGGTCGAGCCATGCGCGGGCGTGTGCGACGTCTCCGCGGTTGCAGTGGATCTCCGCGGCCAGCGCCCGCGGCAGGTGCGGGACGCCTGCCGCAGGATGGGTCCGGCCGCGTACTTCGATGCGGCGGGCGGCTGTCAGCGCGGCGTCCCAGTTCCCCGCCAGGTAGTCGCGGACCATGCCCCGGTACTGGACGGCGATGCCGTCGGGAGCCGCCACGTACCGGTCGCCGAGGACGGCGGCGAACGCGCCGGCCAGGTCCGCGTGGGCGGCGGCGTGGCGCAGCCGGTCCATGGTCTGGTCGTCCAGGGCGTCGGGGGGCAGGTCGCGCCGTGCTCGGCGCAGTTCCGTGTGGCTGCCCATCGCGGCGGCCACCAGACGCAGTTCGGCGGGTGAGGGCAAGGGCGTGCGGCGGTGCCCGGGCCCGGTGTCCGGGGCGTGGCGGGCCGTCGATGCCGCCGGGGGTGTGAGCGGGCCGATGCCGTACAGCCCGCCGAGTGCCGCCAGCCCGGCCGCGGCGGTAAACCGGGCAGCCGTCTCGGCGGAGCGGGGGCGCATGTCATCGGCGCAGGGGGCGCGGTGTTCGTGCAGCGCCGCCCACGCCCATGCGGCGGCAACGTACGACAGGCCGGCTGGTTCCCCGACGTCGTCGGTGCGTTCGGTGCGTTCGGTGCGTTCAGTACGTTCGGTGTGACTGGTGTGCTCGGTGTGCGGCGTGTCCAGCAGGGCGAGCAGCGGCTTGCCCAGTGCCAGGAGTCCTCCGTGGTCGCCGTATCGCAGACTCAGGCTGCTCGCCTCGTGGAGCACACCACGCGTGCGCCGGTCCTGGGGTGTGAGCCGGTGGAGCGCGGCCGCGTAGGCGCGGGCCGAGCGGGGCCAGTTGCTCCTGGCCTCCTCGCGGGCCGCCGCCAGCAACAGCGGCACCGCGAGGGAGTCGGCCAGGAGAGGGCCGGAGGCCGCGACGCGGTCGGCCAGCCTCGGGTAGCCGCGGCCGGTGGCCTCGGCACCGAGCTTGTCCGTCAACCTCGTGACGTACCGCGCGGAGTTGCCCTGGACGTCGCGTCGGCTGGGCAGGGCCCGCAGAGTCGCCGCGAGCGCCGGGACGGCGAACGACAGCAGGCCTCGCGGGTCCGCGGTCAGGACCCCGTCCGTGATCAGACGGTCCAGCGCGCGTTCGAGGGCCCGGGCGCCGGTCGACGGCGTCATCCTGAACGCGTCGTCGACGTGCACATCGGCATGGTCGAGAACGCGGGCGGTGACGATCGCCGTCTCGACCATGCCGGGGTACGGGGGCGCGTGGGGTCGGCCGAACCCGAGGAGGAAGGCTTCCTCGGTGCCCAGTCCCAGCTGTTTCTCCGCACGCGTGAGGCACATCCTGCCGTCGAGTTCCAGCAGGTCCCGTCCGTCCAGGGTGTCGAGGACCGACAGCGTGGCGCGCGGGTTGCCCGCCAGCGTGCCCAGGGCCCGCGACACCGTGGCCGCCACCGCGGGGTCGGCCGGGTGACCGAACCGTCGGGTGAGGTGGAGGTCGACGAGCTTGGTGACGTCGGCCGGGTGCAGAGGGGGCAGTTCGAGGACGTCGTCGGCGGCGGCCGCCAACTGGGCGCGAGAGTGATCCCCGGCGGGTCCGGGGCGGCCGGCCATCACCACGGGTACGCCGCGCGGGCGGAAGACCCGTAGCAGCAGCCCCAACGCGTCGGCAGCCGGTCGCGGCATACGGTCGATACCGTCGACGACCAGGGCGAGCGACGTCTGGCGGGCCCCCGCCGCCAGTGCCTCGGAGAACGCGGACAGCTCCTCCGCCCCGGCGGCCCGCGCCGCCCTCCGCAGCCGCGACCTCTCGGTGCCGGGCAGCGCCGCCAGGCAGTTGCCGGGGTCTGTGAGGACCAGGCCGGGTCCGGCGGGGACGGCGGCCGTGCCGGCCGTGTCGGTCGTGTCCCGGGCGTCGTCGGCTTCGCCCTCCCAACCGAGCCGCAGCACCGCGGTGCCGTCCTGGGTGGCCGCACGCCGTGCCCGCTCCAGGACGGTCGTCTTGCCCATCCCCGCCCCCGCGCTGACCAGCAGGACGCGCGCCCTCTCACCGGTGGCGCGAAGGGCGTCGGCCAGTGCGTGGACCTCGTCGGCTCTGCCGATGACCGCTCCCCGCTGTTCCCTCACGGTGCCACCTCGTTCGTTCTCCGCGACCGATGGCGGTGCGGGGCATGGCGGCGCGGCCCATATGGTCAGTGCACTGACGCCTTTCCGGGCACGGGTACGCGGCCGGCCTCGGCCGTGTTCATCAACCCCAAGGCACATCTCGGAAACTGGACGGTGACTGTGAGGCCGGGAACCGACGAACCGGACCGCTGGGGCAGGCCCGCCCGTATGGACCGCTCCGGCGACCTCCTGCTCGGCCGCGAGCGGGAGTCGCGGCAGATCGATGGTCTGCTGGGCGACCCCGACGGCCCGGGCCTTGTCTTCGTGCGAGGTGAACACGGCGTGGGCCGCAGCGCGTTCCTGCACGCCACCGGTGAGCGCCTGCGGACACAAGGAATCGCCGTGTACGTCGTGGACTGTGTCCCCGGCGACGGTGACCGGCCACTGCTGCTGGCGTTGCGACTGGTCATGGCGCTGGAGGAACGCCGGTCCGGCCCGGAAGGTCCCCGATCGGCCACGGGGGCGGTCGCCCGGGCGCTGTCGGCCGTGGACCGGCACGACCGGGCCGCGATGGAGACACTGCTGCACGCCGCTCTCACCCGCTGCGCACCGGTGACGTTCCTGGTCGACGATGCCCAGCACGCCGACCCCGACTCCGTGACCGCGCTCGGGCGGATCGATGCCCCTGGTGTCCGGCTGGTGGTGTCGGTCGCCCGGCACACCGCACCGGGCGCGGGCGATACGAGAACAGCCACCCCCGCGCCCGAAGGGCCCCGGGCCGCAGGCCGCGAGGGTGTCGCCCGGATGATCGAGGAGCCGGCCGACGACAGGGGGTCTCGCACAGTCGTCCTGCTACCGCTGGGAACGCACGACACCACCTCTCTGGTCGCGCGGTGGCTGCGGGCTGAAGCGGACGCCGATCTGGCGCGCCGGGTGGGCGAGTTGACGCGCGGTGTCCCGGGAGCGGTCGAGGCCCTGCTCACCGGCTGGACGCGCCGAGGCGTGATCCGGGTCGCCGACCGCCACGCCTTCATACCCGCGCGGGCGACGGCCCCGGTGCTGCCCGACGACGACCGGTTCGTCCGGGCCCTGGACCGACTCGGCGAGCCCGAGCGCGCGGTGGCCGCCGCGCTGAGCATCCTGGGACCCCTCGGCCCGCCGGCCCTTCAACTGACCGCGGACTGGACGGGCCTGTCCACCGACGCCGTCACCGACGGTGCCCACCGCCTGGTCGAGGCGGGCGTCATCGACGAACCACCCGGCCCGTACCGGACCACACCGCGAGGCTGGAGCTTCCGCATTCCCCTGACCGAGCACACCGTCCGGGAGCGGCTGAGCCCGGTGGAACGCAGCCGGCTGTCCGCCACCGCGGTCGAGGTCCTCTGGAGATACGCGGACGCGCGGCACGCGGAAGCGGCGATCCCCCCGGCGCCGGGCCTTCTCGACGAGACGAACGCCCTGACCTACCGTGCGGACCGGATCGCGGACGCGGGCAGCCTGGTCGACCGGGAACGCGCGGTGGCCGAACTGACCGCCGCCGCCCAGCAGATACGGCCCGGTACCGATGACGGGCGGGTACTGCGGTGGCTGCGGGCCGCCCGTGACCTGACCGAACACGCCGACGTCCGCGATCTCCTCCTCCAGCGGTACGGCACAGCCGCCTACCTGGCCTGCGACTACCCCACCGCACGGACCGCAGGCGAATCCCTGCTGCGCGACCCGGGACCGACGCTGAGCGACCTCGACCTGCAAGAGGCCGCCTGCCTCGTCGTCGCGGTCACGGCCAACCAACGCGACTGGCCCACGATGTCCCGGCTCGCGACCGCCCACTGGTGGGACGGACTGCCCGTACCCGCCCTCGCGAAGGTCACCGGACAGGCCTTGGCCCTGTGTCACCTCTCGCGCTGGCAGGAGACAGCGGAACTGCTCGACCGGACCCGGCCGGTGTGGAACACCTGCCCACGCGCGCGTGCGGCGCCCGGCCGGTTCCGAGCCATGGCCTGTCTGGCCTTGGGCCGACCGGAGCCCTACCGGCGCGAACTGGCCCTGCACGACGCCCCGGACCTACCCCTTGGCAAGGTGTACTCGCTGGCCGGCGGCATGTTCGACACCCTGCTCACCGGCTACGACCTCAACGCGGCCAAAGCCCTGCTGGAGACCGCCGGCCTGACCGTGCCCATGCTGCCGCCGCTCGGCCGGTTTCTCTTCGATCACCTCACGGGCCGGTGGGACCAGGCACTGGAATCGGCCCGCCGGCTGCTGGCCAACGACGAGGTCCAGTCGATCCCGGTGGCCGACAGCTCACCGCTTCCCGCGCGGACGGCGGCCATCCTCCTCGCCCGGGGGCGCATCACCAGCGCGCTCCAAATCATCGAGGGCGTGCGCGGTCCCGAAGGGAGCCCACCCCAGTGCGCGCTGCACGCTTCGGAAGCAGAGGTGCTCATGGCCCTCGGCGACCTGGGCGGCGCCGAAAGGACCCTCCGCGACGCGCTGACCACGGCACAGGCGCACGACCAGGTCTACGGCACGGACGAGTTGTGGGCCCTGCTGGCAGAGGTGACGGCCGAGGCCGGGCAGACCGACGAGGCGGCGGTCTGCCTGCGACACCTGGAAGGCATCGCCGGGCGGACGGGCACCGACCGGTCCCGCCTTCGGCACCTGCTCGCCTCGGCCCGCATCCTGCGGCAGGAAGCACCCGACACCGCACGCCACAACCTGAGCGAGGCCGTCGACCTCGCTCGCACCCGCGGCCTGCCTTTCGAGACGGCGACCACCCTGGTGGCCGCCGCCACCACGGGCGCGGTCCCGGCCGCGCTGCTGCACGAGGCCTACGAGCTGTTCGGCACGACCGGCGCCACCCTGTGGCGCTTCCACACCAGGACCGCGCTGCGCGAGGCCGGACTCACCGTCCCCGGCCGCAAGCAGGCCACCGCCGAGAACGACCAACTGCTCGCCACCCTGCTCGCCGAGCAGCTGACCACCCGCCAGACGGCCACCGTCCTGGGGCTCACCGAGGACGCGACCGCCCGGCGCATGTCCCGGCTGTTCGCCCGCACGGGAAAACGCTCCCGCACCGAACTCGTCACCGCCGTACTCACCGACGCCCTCTGACACGACACGGCACGAGCCCCCGGAACCGTCCTACGGCCGGGGGCTCGTCCTTTCCGTCAGATCACACCAACCCGGGAACGCGTGCGGGCGCCCGGTCCCTGCGTATCTCGCGCTCCGCCAGGTACGAGAGCGCCGGTGCCGCGCTGAAACTCACCGCCTGGTAGAGGAGAGTGAGCGTCATGGCCACCGAGACGACGCCGAAGGGCAGCGCGGTGGCCGAGAGGACGGCGAAGAGGAGGAAGAGCACGGCGAGGACGGTCTCCTCACCGGCGCTGTTGAACACCTGGATCCTGGACTGCAGTCGGCGGAACTTGTCGGTCCGGTTCCAGATCGCCGGCCGGTTCAGCATCGCGAGCAGTGCCGCCTTCCCGATCACGTAGAAGAGAGCGCGCTGGGCCAGGACGGCTCCGGCGAATTCACGTGCGGTGAAGCCCATGACCTTGCGGTACACCGTCCACTGCAGCAGCCGCCTGCCCGCCATCACGAAGAGGAACGGCACGTACCAGGTCACCGGCACCGGCCACACGTCATCGTTCGCGATCATGGACAGCAGCATGGCCGGGGGCACCGCCACCCCGGCGAACCTGACGCCACGCAGGGCGTTTATCAGCCCGTGGTTGGCGTGGTGGATCCGCTGTGTGACATTCAGGTGCGAGGCGGTACGCCCGGCACCCGGGCGGAACATGTGCGCATGGGCGCGGATCTCCTGCACCGGGCCGTAGGTCCAGCGGAACCGCTGCTTCCTGTAGCCGTTCCAGGTCTCCGGGACGAGCCCCCGGCCGTACGGGTGTTTGAGGTAGACCGACTTGTACCCGCTCGCGTGGATGCGGATGGCGAGCTCGGAGTCCTCGGTCAGGCACCATTCCGCCCAGCCGCCGGCCTTGTCGAGGGCGGCCAGGCGGATGGTGGACATCGTGCCGACGGTGAGGCCTGCCCCGTTCTCGTCGAGCGCGACCATGTGGGCGGCGAAGAAGAGGGCGTACTCGGCGTTGGCGATCCTCGTGAACGCCGACGACTCGTAGTCGCGGTAGGCGTGCGGGCACTGCACGAAGCCCGTCTCGGGATCCTCGAAGTACCCCACGGTGTCCGTCAGCCAGTCCGGTTCGACGATGTAGTCGGCGTCGACCACGCCCACCACTTCCGCGCGAGGATCGATGTGGGGCCGTGCCCAGTTCAGCGCACCGGCCTTCGCGCCGGTGATCCCCTCCACGTGCAGGAACCGGAAACGCGGTCCCAGCCGGGCGCAGTGCTCCTCCACGGGCCGCCAGAGGCTTTCGTCCGTGGTGTTGTTGTCGATGACGAGCACTTCGTAGTCGGGGTAGTCGAGCAGGCTCAGCGCGTCGAGCGTCTCGATGACCACCCCGGGCGGCTCGGCGTGGATCGGGAGCTGCACGGAGACCATCGGTGCGAAGCCGGACCGACGAGGGCGCGCGGTCGCGCCGGCCCTGCGCCACCGCGAGCGCAGGAGCACTTCGGAGCCCGTGACCTCGTCGAGCAGGTCCGAGGGGAGGCAGACGATGGTCAGTACGGAGCTGATCGTGACGAACACGAGGGTCACCGTGCTCACGCCCGAGTCGATCGCCTTCGCGGCGAACGGCACCAGCCACACCACCGGCAGGACACTCAGGAACACGCAGGTCACGACGAACAGGCTGCCGACAGGCCGGAAGGCGGTCAGTCTCCGGAGTGCCAGGAAACTGAGCGCCATCATGGAGAGCGCGGTGAGCAGGCCCCACTTCAGGGAGCCCCCGAAGGCCACGCTCACCAGCAGGGCTGTGCCGAAGCACAGGGCGTGAACTGTTGTCGGGAAACGCAGTTCGCGCGCTGTGGGGTGTGGATGTCGCGCGAGCGTGACGATGGCGGCCAACTGGGCCGCCGCCACGATCAATAACGTGGCGACCAGATTATTCATGGGATTTCAAACTTTCCGATGTGCAAGGAGAGGCCGGGCGCAGCGCGACATGGCGCACCCGCGCAGGGGTGCGCGCACGCTGCTTTCGGCGTTTCGGGGCCTGAGAGGGGCGGCCCCTTCGAGCGGCGCGGGGTGCCGGGAATACCGGTGAATGTCGTTTCCCCATTCACTCCGCGTGCCGCTGCCTTGAATCGTGTCAGCTGTGAATGGTCGCCTCGGCGCTCGCGGCCGGTCGGCGGCTAAGTACAGGGAAACCGGACGCGAACAGTGCCGCGGGGAGGTGCCGTCGGCGGATCAGTCGACCGGGACGGCGTCGAACACCGCCCGGTCCACGCGGACCTGCGCCGAACCCGCCAGGCGTTCGATCAGCGCCCGGTAGCGGTCCAGGACGTACGACTGGTGGACCGAGTCGTGGGCCGTGGTGAACGACTGGTGCGGGAAGTCGCCGGGGTGGGCGGTGAAGTAGGTCCTGAGGGCGTCGTCCGATGTCGTGATGGCCCGCGTCTCGGTGAGCTTGTTCTGGAGGGCGGCGGCGAGGTTGCTCAGGACGTAGGTGAAGTAGTTCGACTCGGTGTACTGCACCGGCCCGTAGATGACCTGGTGGGCGGTGACGGCCTTCAGGCGGCGGGCGTTCTCCGTCTGCCAGTTGCGCAGGAAGGCGTCGTAGCCGGAATCCGCCAGGAGGCCTTGGCGGTGGGCCAGGGTCAGCTCGACGGTGGTCCGGGTGACGTCGGCGAGGGCCCGCTCGCGGAGGTAGGCGGCGGGGGTTTGGCCGTCGTGCTCGGTGGTCCAGAAGTCGGGGCCGTCCTCGGCGCCGTACTTCTGCCGGAAGTGGGTGAAGGTCGCCGCCCGCTCCTGGACGAGGTAGAGGGCCAGTTCCCGTACGGGGATGTCCTGGCCGTCGATCGTGGCCGCCACGGCCGTGAGCGGGGGAGCCGGTGGCGCCGGGGGAGTGGCGGGACGGCTCGGTCGCGTGCCGGACAGGAGAACCGCCGCCGCGATGGCGGTGGCGGCCAGCAGCGCGGCGACGGTGATCAGCCAGAGCGGGACCGTACGGCGTGCCGGGGCGGTTGGGCGGCTGGTGCGCGGACGGCCTTTTGCCGATGTCCGGGGGCGGTGGGTCGACGTGCTCATCGCCGGCTCCTCTCTTGTGCTGCCGGCCGAGGGGGACGGGTGCCCGGGTGGGCACCCGTCCTGATTCGCCGCCGGGTCAGCCGGTGGCGAGTGTCTGGATCTCAGTGGTGCTGAGCGTCCGGTTGTAGAAGTGGACGTCGTCGATCTGGCCGTTGGTGAAGTCCACCGGCCCCTGGTTGTACGTACCGGCGCCGATGAGGGTCGCGCCGTTCACGGTCCAGGGGGAGGTGAAGGACGTGCTGCCCTGGAGCGTGCCGTTGACGTACAGCGAGATCGTCTGGGCGCCGCTGTCGTACATGCCGAGGACGTGGTACCAGGTGCCCGTCGTCGCCGCGGAGCCGGCCGTCACCGTCGTGGCCGCGGAGTTGTTCGCGTCGGAGGCCCGGGTGACGAAGGTGAACTTGCCTCCTGACAGTTGCAGATAGAAGGGGCTGACCTTGCCGCCGACGAGACTGGCGAAGGTCTGGTTGTTGCCGCTGACGGAGTTCAGCTTCACCCAGGCGCCGACCGTGTAGCTCTGTCCGGTGTCGATCACCGAGGAGGGGACCACCGCCATCGTGACGGCGCTGCCGTCGAAGCCGAGCGCGTTGCTGCCGATCTTGCCGCTGCCCGCCCAGGTGGTGTTGCCCTCGGTGTAGCCGTCGTCGGTGTTGCCGAGCAGGTTGGCGACGGTGTGGCCGCTGCCCTCGTCGAGCTGGTAGTAGCCGGCGGCGCCGGTCCCGAGGGCGTACGCCTCGCGGGCGGTGAGGGCTCGGGGGATCATCCGTACGTCGTCGATGGTCCCGTTGGCGAAGTCGGCGTTGGCGCCGTTCCACTTGGCCCGGCCGATCGTGGTGTGGCCGGTGGCCTTCCACGGTGAGGAGAACGCCGTGGTGCCCTGGAGCTGGCCGTTGACGTACAGCGCGATGGTGTGGGCGCTGTTGTCGTACACGCCGGTCAGGTGGTACCAGGTGCCGGTGGCGGGGGTGCCGCCGGTGACCTGCTTGTACGTGGCGCCGGTCGAGTCGGAGCTGCGGACGGTGAAGGCGAAGGTGCCGCCCGACAGCTGGAGGTAGAAGGGGCTGATGGCCGAGCCGTCGATGCTCGCGTAGGTCTGGTTGCCGGTGAGGCTGTTCGGCTTCACCCACGCGGAGACCGTGTAGCTGCCGCTGGTGTCGAGGGCGGTGGTGGGGACGTCCAGCCAGGAGTTGCTCGCCCCGCTCAGGCTGAGCGCGCCCGTGCCGACCTTGCCGGTCGTCCAGGAGGCGCCGGCCTGGAGGGTGCCGTTGTTTGCACCGCCGGTCAGATCGGCGGTGGCGGTGCCGGAGCCCTCCTCGAGCGGCCAGTACGCGCCCGCGTGGGCCGTGGGCCCGGAGACGGCCGGGCCGTTGTACGCGCCGATGTTGGGCGCGGCGGTGGCGGAGACCGTGTTGCCGAAGTAGTCCAGGCCGCCGTTGGAGGAGACGACCGCGCCCGCGCCGAGGGCGGGGGAGCCGCTGCGAAGTTTGTATACGGCCGCCGATGCCCGGCCCGTTCCGCCCGCACCCGGGTTCACGAACAGCGGATCCGCGGTGATCTTCGCGGAGTCGGCCGGTTCACTGGCGGGATGGTGGCCGTAGAACAGGTTGTGGGTCCACGTCGTCTTGTTGGTGGCGTAGTTGCCGGTGCCCAGCTTGTAGACGATGTTGTTCGAGAAGGCGACCGTGCTGTTCGGGGTGCCGCCGGTCACCCAGCCGTTGTCGCCCTCGCCCATGTAGATCGTGTTGTTGTACACCTGGGTGGTGGTGTTGCTGTCGACGCCGCCCATCCCCGGGAAGACCGCGTTGGACGCGCCGTCGTTCTGGCTGATGTTGTAGCGGATCACCGAGGACTTGGCGCCGAAGCCGCTGCGGCAGCACCACTCCGTGAAACCGAACGGGTTGTCGTGGCTCCAGTTGTACTGGATGACCGTGCCGGAGTTGTTGTTGTCGATGTCGAAGGCCTGGCCGTCGACGAAGTTGCGGTACTGGCGGGAGACCTCGTTGTTCTGGAACACCGCGTTGGTCGTCCACCCGTTCCACAGACCGGCGCCGGAGTAGCGGTAGCCGTTGTCCGTGGCCACGTTGTTCTGGATCACCGGTGAGGCGCAGAACACGCAGACGATGTCGTTGCCGCCCATGTCGGTGAGCGTGTTGCCGTCGATGACGACGTTGGTGGTGTTGATGTTGTGGTTCAGGCCCACGAGCGAACCGATGTAGATACCGCCGGCGTCGTCACGCGTCAGCGTGTTGTTGCTGATCTGGACGTCGTCCCAGCCGCTGGTGGTGTTGTTGTCCGTGACGTCGAAGGCGATGCCGGAGGACTGGCTCGGCTGCACGGGGTTCGCGACGTTCGCCCAGTAGCCCTTCACGTCATGGATGTTGTTGTTCAGGATGTGGATCCCGGCGAGGATCCCCGTGGTGTCGTTCTCCAGCTGGACGCCGCTGCGCAGCGCCGCACTGGACGCCGGGTTGGTGATCTCCAGGTTCTGCACCGTCCAGTACTGCTGGTTGTGCAGGTAGATGGTGGCCGCGGCACCTCCTCCGTTGAGGATGGGAGCGGCACCGGAGCCGTAGCTGGAGATCGTGATCTGGTTGCCGGCGGCGCCGGAACCCTGGGGCTGGAGCTCGCCGGTCCAGGAACCGCCTGCCTGGAACAGGATCTGGTTGCCGGCCGTGAACGTCGTCGCGTTGACGTTCGTGAGCGTCTGCCAGGGGGTGCTGGTGCTGCATCCGTCGTTGCTGTCGCTGCCGGACGACGACGAGATGTAGTACGTGGTGCAGGTCGCCGCATGGGCGGCCGTGCTGGGGACGATCACCAGTCCCAGCGCGGCTGCCGCGCTGCCCAGGGCCGCCAGGAGGCGGCGTGGCCATCTTCGCATTGCGTTCCTCTTCGAACGGAGCGGATGAGTGGGGTGGAGCAGACCGGTGCGCACGCCGTGCCGGGGAGAAGGGGAGGAGGGCACGCCGAACGCAGCGGTCGATCTGGGGAAGGGGCGGCGGTCAGCCGGCCGAGGGCGGGCCTCAGCCCTTGACGGCGCCGCTGAGCAGGCCGGACATGATGTGCCGCTGGACCGCGACGAAGAACACCACCATGGGGACCAGGGCCATGACACTGAGGGTCAGGAAGGCCGGCCAGTCGACCTGGAACTGCCCGACCGAGGTGTAGACCTCCAGCACGATCGTGCTCTTGCCCGGGTCGCTCAGGTACACGTTGGGGGTGAAGAAGTCGTTCCAGATCCACATCGTCTGGAACACCGCGACGGTGGCCAGGATGGGCCGGATCAGCGGCAGTACGATCCGCCAGAAGACCTGCCACGGACCGCAGCCGTCCAGCCGGGCCGCCTCGATGACCTCGAACGGCAGGGTGGCCATATAGCCCTGGATGACGAACCAGCAGAAGATCGATCCCGCGCTGTAGACAAGCACGAGGCCGTTCAGGCTGTTGACCAGGCCCAGCTTGACGAAGATCTGGTAGACGGGGATCAGGGTCGACTGCGTGGGCACGACGAACGCGAGCAGCAGGAGCTTGCCGAAACGCCGGTTGAACGCGGTCGGGCGGATCGTCAGGGCGTAGGCGGCCATGGCGCCGATCAGCACCATGAGGCCGACCGAGAGCACCGTGACGTACAGGGTGTTCGCGAAGGCCGCCGCGACGGGGACCTGGTCCAGGACCCGGCGGTAGGTGGAGAAGTCCGGTGAGGTCGGCAGCGCCAGCGGTGAAGCGGTGGTCTGCGCCTGCGTCTTGAGGGTGTTGACGAGGACGTAGTAGAAGGGCAGCGCCATGACCGCCGAGACGGGCAGCATGTAGGCGCTGGTGAGCCAGCCCCGGGTACGCAGCCGGGAGAGGATCGCCGTCACCGGAACCTCCTTTCCAGCCTGCGGGTCACCGAGAGCTGGAGGGACAGCACGGCGGCGACCGCGATCAGGAAGATCACGCCCAGCGCCGCGCCGAGTCCGTACTCGCCCTGGGCGATACCGCGTTGTACGAGTACCTGGGTGATGGTGTACGTGTCGTAGCCGGGGCCGCCGTTGGTGAGGGTGAACGGCAGGTCGTACACCCTGAGGCCGTTGATGAGCAGCAGGAACTGGCTGACCGTCATGGCCGGCGCGAGCAGCGGCAGGGTGATGCGGAAGAACTGCTGCCGCGTCGTGGCGCCGTCAATCGTGGCGGCCTCGTAGTAGTCCCGGGGGACGGACTGCAGGTAGGCGAGGTAGAGGACGGCGTGCCAGCCGGCCTGCGCCCAGACCCCCACCCCGATCACCGAGACCTTGGCCAGGGTGTTGTCCGACAGCCACGGCACCGGGCCGACTCCGAAGAGGCCGCCCACCACGGAGTTGATCACCCCGGAGGACAGCGGCGACAGGACGAACGTCCACACCAGGCCGAGGATCGCCATGCTGGGCACCGCGGGGAAGAAGAACGCCGCGCGGACCAGACTCCGGCCGGGGAAGCGGCGGTTGAGGATCACCGCGAGCGGGATGGCCACGACGGTCACGATCAGCGTGGTCGCCACCGCGTACAGCAGGGTGAAGCCGAGGCCGGTCAGCACCGAGGGGTCGGTGAAGATCTGCCGGTAGTTGCGCAGCCCGACCAGATGCCGGGTCGGGGAGGAGCCGCTGTAGTCGGTGAAGCTGTAGTACACCGACTCGGCGAGCGGCACCAGGAACAGCACCACCAGCACGACGGCGATCGGCAGCAGGAACGCCTGCGTGGTCAGCTGTTCGCGCAGCCGGCGGCGGCCGGGGCGGGCGCCGCCGGGCGCGGTGCCGGCGGTGCGTGCCCTGGTGGGGAGTTCGGAGGTCTGTATGGCCATGAGAGCTGTCGCTTCCCGCTTACTTCGCGTCGAGCTGCTTGAGCTTCTTGTCCAGTGCGGCGGGGATGTCCTTGGGCTTGACCGACCCCTGGACCATCTGCTGCATCTGGGTGTTGAACTCCTGGATGAGCTCGTTGGAGTGGCGCGGCCAGGCGACGACGGGGAGGTAGATCCTGCCGGAGCGGGCACCCAGGGCCTGGTTGGTCACGCTCTGCGCGAAGCTCGGCGTGTAGTCGCTGGTGGTGGTGATCGCCCCACTGGACTTGCCGTACGCCTTCACGGCGTCGGGGCTCGCCAGGAACTCGAGGAACTTCAGGGCGGCCTCGGGGTTCTTGGCCTTGGCGTTGATCGCGTAGCCCGGGCTGGCGGCACCGGTCCAGTAGTTGGTGCCCTGGGTCATGCCGGGGATGGCCTCGGTCTGGAAGGACAGGTTCGGGGCGCTCTTCTGGACCGTGGGGACGTTCCACGTCCCGGCGCCGAACATGGCGACCCTTCCGTTGGCGAACTCGCTGACCACCTGGTCGCTGGTCAGACCCAGGATCGCCTTGGGCGTGAGCTGGTCCGTGTACAGCTTGCAGTAGGCGACCAGCGGTTCGGTCCAGGTGTCGGCGAAGGTGGTCCTGCCCGCGAAGATGTCCGCGTCCGGGAACGAGCCCTGGCTGTCGAAGTAGCCGCCGAGCAGGCCCCACAGCGCCATGAAGTTGCCGTCGTGGGCGGCGTCGTAGTAAGGGGTGATCCCCTTGTCCTTGAGCTTGCGGCACAGCTGCAGGAACCCGTCCCAGCTGTCCGGGAGCTTGTCCGCCCCGACCTTGGCGAGCAGCTCCTTGTTGTACATGATCCCGCCGGCCCAGGAGGAGATCGACAGTCCGTACACCTTGCCGTCGACCGTCATGAAGTCCTTGTTGGCGGAGTTCATGGGGTCCAGGAACTTCTGGCCGGTCAGGTCCTTCACGAAGCCGCCGCCGACCAGCTGCTTGTCCTCGGCGGTGAGGATGAAGACGTCGGCGCCGGTGTGCGCCTGGAGGCGGGTCTGCAGGGTGGAGACGTACTGCGGGACCGGTGGGGCGTAGGAGAAGGAGACGCCGGTGCCGGTGTTCTTGGTGAACAGGTCCAGGACCGGCTTCATGACTGTCTGCGTGTCCCAGGAGAAGAAGGACACGGCGCCCTTGCCGCCGCTGCCTCCGCTCGCCGCGGTGCTGGTGGAGCAGGCGGAGGCACCCAGGGCGGTGCCGCCGAGGATGGCAGCCATGAGGCTGCCCTGGACGAAGCGTCGTCTGCTGAGCTCGGGGGTGCGGTTGCTTGTGCTGTCGACGGACATGGTGATTCCTCTCGGGGTGCGCGTGGGGGCGGGGTGGATGTGTCGCGGGCGGTGCGGGGGGAGTTCGGGGGGCCGGAGGCGGGGGCTTGGGCCGGGGTGGAGATGGTGGGCGGGGCGGCGCGGCGGGGTCGAGCTGTGCGGGTTGGCCCGGCGGGGCCGGGCGGGGTGAACGGGCCAGGTAAGGCGAGGTGAGGCTAGGGAAGCGAGGGAAGTCGAGGCAGGAAAGCAGAGGTAAGGCTGGCGAGGCCTGGTGAGGCGAGGTGAGGCCCGGTGAGGCCGGGGGAGGGGTGGCGTGGTGAGGCCGGGTGGGGCGTGGTGAGGCCGGGGGAGGGGTGGCGTGGTGAGGCCGGGTGGGGCGTGGTGAGGCCGGGGGAGGGGTGTCGCGGTGAGGGCCGGTGAGGCTGGGGGAGGGGTGTCGCGGTAAGGCTGGGTGAGGGCCGGTGAGGCTGGGGGAGGGGTGTCGCGGTAAGGCTGGGTGAGGGCCGGTGAGGCTGGGTGAGGGCCGGTGAGGGCCGGTGAGTCTGGGGGAGGGGTGGCGTGGTGAGGCTGGGTGAGGGCCGGTGAGGCTGGGGGAGGGGTGGCGCGGTGAGGCCGGGTGGGGCGTGGTGACGCCCGGGGAGGGGAGCCGAGGTGAGGGCAGGTGAGGCGAGGTGGCGCCCGGCGAGGGTCACGTGACGCCGGGTGAGGTGTCGGGGTGGGCCAACGGGCCGCAACCGAGGCGTCCGCGGAGCGGAAGGCTCAGCTCCGACGGGGAGTATCAGGGGCGGGCGGCGTAGGGATCAGGGTCGAGGGACGGGTGCCCAGGTCGGGGCAGGGTGTCGAGCGGGACCGTGTCGCGGTCGAGCAGGAGTCGGTCTCCGTCGGCTGTGAGTCGGGCGAGTTGCACCACGGAGCGGCGCTGTGCCGGTCCGTCGCCGTCCCGGTCGGGGTGGGTGAAGTAGAAGATCCAGGCCGCGTCGGGTCCCGCGACGACATCGGCGTGGTGGCCGACGCCCTGGTCGTCCGCGCGGGTGCCGGATCCGTCGAGGATGCGGCCCGCCGGGGTCCACTCGTCGAGGTCGTCGGAGCGGAACACGTCCTGGCCGTCCCAGCAGTCGACGACCATCCAGTACCGGCCGTCCAGCTCGAAGACGTTGGGTCCTTCGTGTGCCCGGTGCTCCAGCACCGGACCCCGTACCCGCCAGTCGTACAGGTCGGCCGAGTCCGCGGCCCACGTGTACGAACCGTGGGCCTCGTCCTTGTACCACATGCGCCAGCCCGAGCCGCCGGGCAGCGGGTGGACGCAGGCGTCGATGACCTGGCGCGAGCTGAGGGCCACCGGCCCGGCCTGCACCCAGTGCCACAGGTCGACGCTGGTGTAGTGCAGGATCCGCCGGTCGTGTCCCTCCCAGCGGTCCGGCACACCACGGATGTAGCTGACGTACATGTGGAACACCCCGTCGTGCGCCCGCACGATCTCCGGGGCCCAGAAGGTGTTGGTGCCGGGCTCGAACGGGAGGCTGTCCAGCACCCCGCGGTAGAGCCAGTCGCGACCGTCCACGCTGGTCGCGACGCCGATCGCGGTGCCGTGCACCCAGGCGACGCCGGGCGCGGCCACGTCGGAGCGGCGCTGTGTGTAGAACATCCACCACTGCCGGCCGTCGTACTGCACGACGGGATCGGTCGGGCCCGCGTGGACAGGGTCCTCGTACAGGGGCGCCGGGGCGGGGACAAGGGAGGCCATGACGACCTTCTTCTGCCGGCGAGGGCCGGCTTCGTCGGGAGGAATAGGTCGAGCGAACCGTGTGAACCGGATGAACCGGGTGTTACGGCTGGGTGAAGCGGGATCAGGATGTCCGCCGAGTACATCGTCGTCAACCCTCCTTGGTCGTTCCTTTTACAGACCGACATCGAAGAGCGTCCCTGCGCATCCCCGCCGAGTTCGCGACTTTCGCAGGTCACAGCCGTCCTCCTCGTCTCTTCCTTCAGTCCTTGGGCGGGTTTCCCATGAGGCCGCTGTGTGACAGCGGAGTTCCAGTCCTTTGACAACGATGAATCTCCGGTGCGAAGCTCACCTCACCCCACCCCCGCAGACGAGGAGAGAGCCCCCGTGCCTCAGAGCCCCCACCGCGACCACCAAGCCACAGGTACGGCTCAGCCGGCCCTCGGTGCGGGGCCCGAACGGCCCGCCGGCTACCTCTTCGCCCACTTCACCGGCGAACACCGGCCCGATGGCGAGCGGATTCGGTTCGCCCTCAGCGACGACCCCCGCATGAACCGTTGGACGCTGCTTACCGGCATCCCCCCGCTCGCCCCCGAGGGCGGAGGTGCGCGGGACCCGTTCCTGGTGCGGGCCGCGGACGGCAGCGGGTTCCATCTGCTCGCCACCGATCTACGTGTCCACGGCAGCGAGGGCTGGGAATACGCGGTCGCCCACGGCAGCCGCGACCTGCTGGTGTGGCACTCGGCCGACCTGCGCGAGTGGGACGGGCCGCACCGGATCGAGGTCATGCCCGAGCGGGCCGGGTGCGTCTGGGCGCCGGAAGCCGTCCACGACCCGGAACGCGAGGAGTACCTGGTGTTCTGGGCGTCCACCGTCTACCCGGACGACGACCCGGGGCACGAGAGCCCGTCGTACCAGCGCATGTACTACGCGACCACCAAGGACTTCCGCACCTTCGGCGAGCCCAGGGTGTGGGTGGACAAGGGGTTCCCCGTCATCGACTCCACCGTGGTGGAGCACGAAGGATGGTTCTACCGGTTCACCAAGGACGAGCGTCTGCCCGGCACACCGGACGCCCCTGACGCCAAGTTCGTCTTCGTCGAGCGCTCCCGGGACCTGCACGCCACGGACTACGAGCCCGTCGCGAGGGGCGTGGGCCGTGGCACCGACGAACTGCCGGGACTGGCGTACGCCGAGGGGCCGATCGTGCTGCCGGCACCCGACGGCCGCGGCTGGCTGCTCCTGCTGGACGAGTTCCTCGGCCGCGGCTACGTGCCCTTCCGGGCCGACCGTCTGGACAGCCCGGTGTGGCTTCCCGTGGCAGACCCGGAGTTCTGCGTACTGCCCCCGGGGCTCCGCCACGGCTCGGTGCTGCCGCTCACCGAGGCCGAGTGCGCGGGGCTGCGCGGTCCCGTCCCGGCCGGAGCCTAAGGTTCGGTCATGTCCACGATGCATGACGTGGCCCAGCGGGCCGGGGTGTCACTGAAGACGGTCTCCCGTGTGGTCAACGGCGAGCCCAACGTCAGCGAACAGACCCGGCGGAAGGTCGACGCCGCCATAGCCGAGCTGGACTTCCGGCCCAACTCCGTCGCCCGCAACCTGCGCACCGGCCGGATCGACCTCGTCGGACTCGCTCTGCCCCACCTGTCCCAGCCCTACTTCTCCTCGCTCGCCGAGGAGATCATGCGCGAGGCGGAACGCCATGGGCTCACCGTGCTGATCGAACTCACCGAGGGAGACGCCGAGGCCGAACTCGCCCTGGTCCGCGAGCACGGTCCGCACCTGGGCGGGCTGCTGATGTACCCGGTGGGGCTGTCGGACGCCCAGGCCCTGACCGTGGCGCGGACCGTGCCGACGGTGTTCGTCTCCGAGCGTGCCTACGAGGCGCCCGTCGACCGGGTCGCCATGGCCAACCGGGAGGGCATCCGGGCCCTCGTCGGGCACATGGTGTCGCTGGGCTACACCCGGATCGCCGCTCTGGGCGCCGACCACACCGGCCGGCCCGAGCGGGCCGCCGCCCAGCTGCGCCTGGAGGGCTACCGGGAGGGACTGCGCGACGCCGGCCTGCCCTACCTCCCCGACCTGGTCCTCGAAGTGGGCACCCCCCACTGGAACCGCCAGGAGGGCGCCACCGGCATGCGCCGGTTGATCGACTCAGGCGTTCCCTTCGATGCCGTGGTCGCCTTCGCGGACGCGCTCGCGCTGGGTGCTCTGCACACCCTGCAGGAAGCGGGGGTGAGGGTCCCGGCCGAGGTGGCCGTCGCCGGGTTCGACGACACCGACGACGCCCGGTACGCCCAGCCGTCGCTCACCTCCATCGACCCCGGCCGGGCCCAGATCGCACGGGAGGCCCTGGCGCTGCTGAACGACCGTATGAACGACCGGGCGACCGGTACGGTCGAGCGGGATACCGGGCGACTGGTCGTCGCCGACCACCAGTTGAGCGTCCGTGATTCGACTCTGGGAGGGATGGCCGCATGGGGCGGAGCGTGACCATGCGCACCGTGGCCGAGAAGGCGGGGGTGTCGACGAAGACGGTCTCCAACGTCATCAACGGCACCGGCTCCTTCAGCCCGGAGACGGAACACCGCGTCCGTGTGGCCGTCGAGGAACTCGGCTACCGGATAAACCCCTTCGCCCGCGGCCTGCGCTCGCAGCGCACCGGCACCATCGCGCTGGTCATCCCGAACGTCTACCAGCCGTTCAACGCGGAGCTGGCCGAACAGGTCATCCGGGCGCCGGAGACCCAGGGACTGAAAGTGGTCGTCGAGACCACCCGCGGGGACGCCGACCGGGAACGAGCCGTCCTGTCCACGTCGCACAAGGAACTCGTGGACGGGGTCATCTACGTACCGCAGGCCCTCACACCCGCGGAGTACCTGCCCCTGCCCCTCACCCAGCCCACCGTCGTCCTCGGCGAGCGCCCCGCCCAGGCCGCCGGGATGCCTCTGGACTACGTCGAGATCGCCGACGAGCAGGGCGCGCACGCGGCCGTCGGTCACCTGCTCGCCCAGGGCCGGCGTCGTATCGCCGCCCTGTGCGAGCAGGAGGCGCCGCGCGCCGGCGGCCGACGTCTGCACGGCTATCGCAGGGCGCTCGAGGACGCCGGGGTCGCCTATGACGACTCGCTGGTGATCGGCGTGGACAACGCCGACCTGTGGTCCTCCGGCGCGGGCGCGGTGGCCCGGCTGCTGCGCACCCGCGTCCGCTTCGACGCCCTGTTCTGCTACAACGACGTGGTCGCCATCGGCGCGCTGTCGGTGCTGGCCCGAAGCGGGATCTCCGTTCCGGACGACGTGGCTCTGGCGGGCTTCGACGACATCGAGGCGGCCCGCTTCGCCTCACCGCCCCTGACCACTGTCGACCCGCAGCGCGCGTCGATCGCCCGCAGAGCGGTGTCGCTCCTGCGCTCCCGCATGGACCTGGAGGACTTCCGCGACCTCCCCGGCCGCCGCGACAGCGCCGGGTTCGTCCTGCGGGTACGCCGGTCGTCCTCGACCGCCCCGAACCCCTCTGGGACCGGCTCCGGCTGAGCACGCGGGAGGGTTGCCGATCGGGGGGTACTTGGATGGACGAACTGGACTTATCGCCCATGCGTTCCCATTTGGAGGACGATCATGACCGACCAAACTCATACGACCATGGAGTCGCACCCGGACATCATGGAGATGCGGGAGCGCCATGCCCGTGCCGAGCGCGCCGTGACGACCCAGCAGGGTCAGGCTGTCGAGGCGATGGCCCTCATCACCGGGCTGTACCTGGCCGCTTCGCCCTGGATCGCGGGTTTCAACGGTTTCAACACCCTCGCCATGAACAACCTGATCACGGGCATCGCCTTCGCGGTGCTGCTGGGCGGCTTCGGCCACGCCTATGAGCGCACCCACGCCAGGGCATGGGCCGCCGCGATGATCGGCCTCTGGACCATCGTCGCGCCGTGGGTCGTGGCCGGGAATGTCGACACCACCCGCACCGTGGTCAACAACATCATCGTCGGCATCGTCGCCCTGCTGCTCGCGCTCGCGACCAGCGCCGCGGCGGGCGCGGCCGACAAGGGCAGCCGGGGCCGCTCGACCCGGATGCCTCGCTGACGCGGCCGGGCCGACCGGACCGTAGGCGGGACGGCGACCGCGATCACGTGGTCGCCGTCCCGGCCCGACGTGCCCGGAGCCGACGGCTCAGATGCCGTGGGCGGCGAACGCCACGACCTGCGTCACCTGGCGTGCGGCGAAGTTGTCGTCGGACACCAGTACGTCCGACAGGTCGCTCACCAGAACGGACGCTAAGGATCCAAAACGTTTTGCACAACCCGAGTGACCACATACCTGCTCGACACGTCCGCGC
Source organism: Streptomyces sp. ME02-8801-2C (assembly GCF_033793965.1). NCBI lineage: Bacteria > Bacillati > Actinomycetota > Actinomycetes > Kitasatosporales > Streptomycetaceae > Streptomyces > Streptomyces sp. ME02-8801-2C. The sequence continues at coordinate 545,950 of NZ_JARAXP010000004.1, forward strand.
TGTGACACCGCACTGACCCAGCAGGTGCAGCATCCGCCTGATGTCCATGCCGGTGTGCCCGTCCTCCAAGCGGAGAACGGGCACATCCAGCCCCCTGCGGCCACCACCGCACCGGCCCCCTCCTCCGGGTGCCGTGGTGTCCATCGCCGAGACCGGCTCTGGGGCGGGGACGCTAGAACAGTGCCGCGCAGGAGTTGGCGTCACCGACGAAGCAGACGTACAGCTTCACGTCGCGGACGTTGTGCCCGTTGCCGCTGACGTAGGCGGAGTTGCCGTTGGCGCCGTCGCTGTCCGAACCGAGCTTGGTGTAACTGTGGTAGTTCCACCCTCCGTTCTCCCACTTCTGGTACGTGGTGTAGAGCCCCGCGCCCTTGCCGTCGGCGCAGTTGTCCGAAATGGTGAAGTTCCAGTTGGTGTCGTAGAGCCCGTAGCCGCCGGCTGATCCGACCTGCCAGTAGTTGTACGAGCCGTCGACGGAGGCGCAGCCGTCCCACGTGCTCTTCCAGTAGCTCGCCGCCTGAGCCTGGCCGGAGAAGGCCATGACCAGACCCGCGGCGGCGGCCGCGATCGCGATCTTCTTCTTGACGCCCTTGAGCGTGATGCCACTGACCCTGACCATGGCTGTCCTCCTGGGGTGATGATGTTCTTCGGCGCGCTGTTTCCTGTCCTGGACCAAGGTGCTCGGCCGACCGTCGGCGAACCTTGTACGAACGTTGAATTGGCTGGTCGAAGGCGCCGTGCCAAGGTGAGCACCTGAGACTCAAGGGAGCGCCGTGACAGTTGAGTTCGATGTGCTCGGCAGCGTCGAGGCGCGAGTGGACGGCCGAATCGTCGATCTGGGTCACGCCCGGCAGCGATGTGTGCTCGCGGTGCTGCTCGTCGACGCCAACCGGGTGGTCTCGGTGGACCGGCTTCTCGAGCGTGTCTGGGCCGACCGCCCCCCGCAGCGGGCCCGGAACACGCTCTACGGTTACGTCTCCCGGCTGCGGCAGGCGCTGGCCGTCGCCGAGGGGGTGGGGATCGTCCGGCGCTCCGGTGGCTACGTCCTCGACGTCGAGGCGACCGCAGTGGATCTGCACCGGTTCCATGACCTTGCCGGTCGAGCCCGCGCGGCCGTACGGAACGAGGACGACGAGCAGGCCGCGCTCCTGTTCGGGCAGGCACTCGGCCTGTGGCGGGGAGACGCCTTCGCGGGTCTGGACACCCCTTGGTTCAACGTCCTCCGCGACCACCTGGACAAGGAACGCACCGCAGTCGAACGGGACCACACCGACGTCCGGCTCCGCTGCGGTCACCACACCGGACTGCCGGCCGAGTTGTCCGCCCGGGTGAAGGCACACCCACTGGACGAACGACTGGCCGGCCAGTTCATCCTCGCCCTGTACCGGGGTGGGCGCCCGGCCGATGCCCTCGGCCACTACGAGCGCACCCGGCTCCTGCTGGCCGACGAACTCGGCTGTGATCCCAGCCTCCCGCTGCAACGACTGCACCGGCAGATCCTCACCGTCGATCCCGCGCTGAACGTCCAGGCCGCCGACCCTCGGGCCACGCGCACCACGGGATCCGCACGCGCCCTCGTACCGCGCCCCGCGCCCCTGTCCCCGGCGGAGTCCATCAGGCGCGACGGCGGCGCACCGCCCGGTCCGTCGACATCGAGACGTCCCCGGACCGGGCGTCAGCTGATCGGACGGGCGGCGGAGTTGGCGCTTCTCGACGGTGCGATCGAGGACGCCCTGGCCGGGGCCGCCGGAGTGGTCGAGGTGGTCGGGGAACCGGGCATCGGGAAGACCCGGCTGCTCGGTGAACTGGGCGAGCGCGCGAGGCAGCGCGGTTTCGTGTCCCTGGCCGGACGCAGCGTGGAGTTCGACCGGGCTCCGTACGGCGCGTTCGTGGACGCCCTGGACGACCACCTCGGCACCGTGGACTTCGGCCGGCTCCGGAAGGACGGAGCACCGGCCGGCGCGCTGGCTCTGCTGAGCACGGTCTTCCCCGCGCTCGGTGAGCGTTTCCCGGCCGGCCCGGAGCCGGTGACGGTCGAACGGTACTGGTTCCACCGGGCGGTACGGACGTTACTCGAGGCGGTGAGCGCGGACGGCGGTCTCGTGGTCGGCCTGGACGACCTGCAGTGGACGGACGAAGGCACGGCCGAGCTGATCGACCATCTGGTGCGGCACCCGCCGAGGACACCGCTGCTGCTCGCCCTCGCCTACCGGCCCCGGCAGGCCCCGCCACGACTGGCCGCGGCGCTGGCACGGGCCGGAGCGGAGGGGCGGCTGGCCAGAATCGAACTGGGCCCGCTGTCCCCGGCCGAGGGAGCGGAACTGTGCGGGGCCAGAGCGGAGCACTGGCGTTTCAAGCGACTGTACGAGGCCAGCGGCGGCAACCCGTTCTACCTGGAGGCGCTGACCCGGAGCGCCGACGCACAGGGCTCGCAGGCTGTCCCGGCCGATCCGGGGCCCCTGACCGGCGAGCTGCCGCAATCGGTGCGCGCCGCGCTGCTGGAGGAGTTGGGAAGTCTGTCGGCCACCGTGAGGGTCTGTACGCAGGCGGCCGCGGTGCTCGGCGACTCCTTCGAAGCCGACATGGTGGCAGTCGTCGCCGGGACCGGTGAAGCACAGGCCCTTGCCGCCCTGGACGAGATCGCGGAGCGGGACCTCGTCCGCCAGACCGGCTCCACCCGCCAGTTCCGGTTCCGGCATCCGCTGGTGCGGGCGGCGGTGTACCAGGGGGCGGGCGCCGGCTGGCGGATCGAGGCGCACACCCGGGCCGCGGAGGGCCTCGCCCTGCACGGCGCCCCGCTGACCGCCCAGGCCTCGCACGTTCAGCGTTCGGCGCGCGTGGGGGACGAACACGCCGTCGACGTACTGGTAGGGGCCGCCCGGCAGGTGTTGACGATCGCACCGGCCACCGCCGCGCACTGGACGCGGGAAGCCCTGCGGTTGCTCGGCGAGCGGAGCCGACAGCGGCCCGAACTGTGGCTCCAGCAGGCCAACGCGCTGGGTATGGCCGGACGACTGCTGGAGAGCCGCGACATCCTGCGGACGGCCTCCTCCCTGCTGCCCGCCGGGGCACGGGACCAGCGGGCCCGGCTGACCGCCCTCCGAGCCACCATGGAGTGGGCGCTCGGCCGGTACGAAGAGGCCACGGCGCTGCTGCTCCGGGAGTTGGCGGACCACGACGGCCGATCCGGTCCCGAGACCGCCGACCTGGAGTGGGGCGTCGCGGTGGTGGCACTTCGTAGGAACGACTTCTCCACGGCCGTCCACTGGGGCGAACGCGCGTTGCACTCGGTGGAACGTCTCGGCGCCCCGCTGCGGACCACCGCGGTCCGCGCGCTCCTGGCTCTGGCACACACCTCCGCCGGCGACGCCCGGTCGACCGACTATCTGGACCTGGTGGTGGAAGCGTTCGACGACACCGATGACGAGCAACTGGCCGGGCGGTTGGACATCATCGTCATGATGGGCTGGACGGAGTTGCTCCACGAGCGCTACGACCGCGCACTGCGCCATCTCGGCCGCGGCCTGGAGCTGTCCCGTCGCACCGGCCAGAGCCTTGTGCTCGCCGATCTGTTCGCCGCCTCCGCCTACGCCCTCATGTGGCTCGGGCGTCTGGACGAGGCGGCCACGTATGCCGACGACGCCCTGGAGGCGGCATCACTCGTCGGCAGCAGCGAGCCACGCTCGTTGGCCGAGGTGGTGAGCGCGGCGGTCCTGATGTGGCGGGGAGACTTCGCCGGGGCACTGAAGATCTGTGAGGAGTCCCTCGCCCTGGTCGGCCCCGCGCCGGGCGCGCGCCGGTCGGCGATCGTCGGGATGCTCGGCCATACGCTGCTGCTCAACGGTGATCCGGAGGGCTGTGTCAGCAAGGTGCTCGAAGCGGGCGGCGGCCCGCACCTGCTCGGGTTCGAAGCACCGGTCCGCCCGACGTGGTTCCACTTGCTGACGGTCGCGAACCTGGCCCTGGGCGACGTGACAGCCGCCGAGAGCTGGGCCGACCGCGCGGCCGCCGCCGCGGCTTCTGACGGGCCGCCCGGGCGGCGCGGGTTCGCGCTGCTGGCCCGCGCCGAGGTGCAACTCGCCCGGCAGGAACCGGCAGCGGGTTCGACCGCGTGCCGGGCCGCCGCCGAGTTCCGTACGGCCCGGATGCCCCTCAACGAGGCCATGGCCCGGCTGACAGCCGCCACCGCGCTGGCGGCCTCCGGTCGCCGGGTCGAAGCGGTCGCCCAGGTGGAACGGGCGAAGGCCCTGTCTGTCGCGTGCGGTGCTCTCGCCCTGTGCGAAATGGCTGATCAGGAGCACCAGCGGATCGCCGGCCCGGCCGCGCTGCCGTCGACCGGGACCTGAGCACCCGGACGGCACAGGCCGGTGAAAGGGTCCGGCGTGTTTCGGAAACGTCACGAGGTCTTGTCATCAGGGCGGGCGTCGTGCAAGTGTCCGGCCATGGTTGCGTAACCATGGCTGGTTTCAAACGGGTCCGAGTGGCTTATTTCGGACTCTGGTTCATCATTGCCTCGGCTCAGGTGACGAACGAACCCGCACGAACCCGCACTCCGCCCTCCCGTCACTGGAGACGAGATGACCAAGACCCCGACGAGGTCGAGAAGACTGGCCAGTGTGCTCATGGCCGGCTTCGGCGCCACGCTCATGTTCCTGGGCGCCGCCCCCGCCCCCGCCCTCACCCAGTCGACCGGCGACGCGTCGGCCGCCTCGTACGCGCAGGGCAAGCCCGCGAAGGGCGGCACCAGTGACTTCCGCGGGGTCAACTGGGCAGACCCGCGGGACAACTACGCCACTGACGCCGTGGTGCCGAGCGGGCTGTCGGTGACCGACAGCTACCGCAGCGTGTACCGCACCACGCAGAAGATGGTGAGCGGGTTCAAGAAGAACCTGGGCGCCAACACGCTGCGCCTGCCGATCAACCCGGCGAGCGTGGGCACCACCTGGTGGAAGTCGTACCGCGCGACGATCGACGCGGCCACGGCCTCCGGTGACAAGGTCATCGTCAGCTACTGGGAGGCCAACACCAGCAAGGACGGGCTGGTCGACGACACGGCCGCCTGGAAGAAGATGTGGAACACCGTGGTGCGGGAGTACAAGCACAACCCGCGGGTCTACTTCGAGCCGATGAACGAGCCGCACGGCTACACCCTCGACCAGTGGGTGTCCGTCACCAGCGGCTGGCTGTCGAGCCACAAGGACGTTCCGCGCGGCCGTGTCGTGATCAGCGGCACCGGCTACAACGACAACGTCACCGGCGTCGGCGCGGCCCGCGAACTGCGCGGCACGCTGCTGTCGCTGCACTTCTACGGCTTCTGGAACAGCTACACCACGCAAGCCGAGTGGACCGCCGACCTCGAGGCGCGCCTCGGCAAGTACACGGACCGGACCATCATCGACGAGGCCGGCTCCCCGATGACCATCGGCCTCAACTACGGCGCGTGGAACGGCAACATCTACACCTCCTACCTCGCCGCCGTGGCCAACACCGCCCGCAGCAAGGGGATGGGGCTCGTCTACTGGCCGGGCCTGCGGTTCGACGACGCCTACTCGATCGAGTCGCTGGACGCCGACGGCAACCTCGTGGACAACAGCGAGACCGGCGTCGCCCTGCTGCGCTGGGGCTACGGCTTCGGCAAGACCCCGCCGGTCAACAACCTGCCGCCGGCGCCTCCCGGTGAGGTCCTGCGCGGCGTGGGCTCGGGCCGCTGTGTCGACGTGCCCGGCTTCAGCACGAAGAGCGGAACCCAGCTCGACCTCTGGGACTGCAACTCCGGCGGCAACCAGATCTGGAACTACGACGCGGACGAGCAGCTCACCGTCTACGGCAACAAGTGCATGACGGTGGGAGGCACCGGCTCGACGGCGGGCGACCCCGTGGTCATCGCCGACTGCACCGGCGCGACGGCACAGCAGTGGAACGTCAACGCGGACCTCTCCGTGACCAGCGTCGCGAACCCGGCGCTCTGCCTGGACGCGGCCGGAGCCGGCACCGGCAACGGCACGTCGGTCGACGTCTGGCTCTGCAACGGCAGCACCAACCAGCAGTGGACCCGGAGCTGACACCAGCACCTGTTGCTCCTGATCCCTGATCCTTGATCCGACCGTACGGGTCAGCGCCGCCGCTCCTCGCCCTCCGGCGAGGGCGGCGGCGTTCCGGTGCTGGCGCGCACAATGAGCCGGGTCGGGACCAGGGTCTTGTCGATCAGGTCGGGTCCGGTCCGGCCGATCTTGCTCAGCAGCTTCTGCAGGCTGAGCCGGCCGACCGCCGCGAAGTCCTGTCGTACGGTCGTCAGCGGCGGCCAGAAGGCGTGGGCCTCCTCCATGTCGTCGAACCCCACCACGCTGACGTCCTCCGGGATGCGGCGGCCCAGCTCGTGCAGGGCGCGCATGACCCCGAGCGCCATGTGGTCGTTCGCGGCGAAGATCGCCGTGACCTCCGGCCTTCGCCCCAGGGCCAGCCCGTGCCGGTACCCGGACCGCGTGGTCCAGTCGCCGTAGAGCACCGGGGGCGGGACGATGCCGGCCTCCCGCAGAGTGCGCTGCCAGGACTCCACCCGGTGGGCCGCGGAGTACGAGGTCGAGGGGCCGGCGATGTGCCAGACCTGCCGGTGGCCGAGTTCCAGCAGATGTTCCGTCGCCTGGCGGGCGCCCAACGCCTGATCGGTGTCCACCACCGTGTAGCCGGGGCCGGTGTCCGAGTCGACGACCACCATCGGGACCCCGGGCGGGAGGCTGAACTCCGCGTCGTCCAGGAGATGGGCCTCGAAGACCAGGATCACCCCGTCGACGGCGGCCTCACTGAGCCGGTCGTAGGCGCCGGAGATCCTGCCCATGGTCGGGTCGGGCACGGGGATGAGGGTGACGGCGTACTTGGCGCGGGCGGCCTCCCCGGCGATGGCGTCGAGTGTGCGTGTGTTTCCGAACGTCTTCAGCGTGAAGGTGATGACACCGATGGTGTTGAACCGGCCGCTCTTGAGCGCGCGTGCCGCTCCGTTCGGCCGGTAGCCCAGCGCCTGCATCGACTCGACGACCCGCTGCCTGGTCGCCGGGTCGACATTGGTGTGCCCGTTCGACACGCGCGACACCGTCTGCGGAGCGACACCGGCGTGCCGGGCGACGTCCGCCATTGACGGCCGGGGCGGCCTGGACATGGGCTTTTCCCCCATCACCATGATCCTTCGTTTCCCCTGTTCTCGGGCCCTGACAACAGCCTAGGCCCACCCGGGAAACGATCACGATGTCGGTGTCGGTCCGCGTCAACCGCCGGAGTCCCGCCGGAAGCCCGCCCGGGCGATCCAGAGGAGTGCGGCCGCCGCGACGGCCTGGAGGCCGAGGGACACCACGGTGGCGTGGCCCATCGGATAGTTCATGGGAACCAGTACTCCCGCCCCGACCAGGATTATCAGAAACGGAATCCACAGGGGATCGCGCGTTCCTCGGAGCTGCCACACGACCGCGCCCGCGGAAAGTATTTCCGCCAGCGCCAGCGTGATCTGCAGGTAAGTCAATGGGAATCCCTGTCTTGAAAACATTTGGGGCGGAGGGGAGCGGGCGAAATGAGCCCGCTCCCCTCCGCCAGGTGGAATCAGTCGTACTCGTGGTCGTTCCAGTAGCCGGTGATGGTGTAGTCACCGAAGAAATTGATCCAGACCTTCAACCGGGGCTGATCGGCATACAGCTCCCAGTGGGCCGTCTTGTGCTGAACCCGGCCGTGGTAGTACCGCCAGTAGGAACTGTAGTGATAGTCGTACCGCCAGTAGGCTCCCTCGACGTAGACGCCCGCCATGAATGACGCCTCCAGAGTCTGGAAGATGGCGCGGACGTGCGCGGGCATCGAGCTGTAGAAAGAGGGCTTCCAGCCGGTGATGTGGGTGTAGCGGCCCTCGTAGTACCAGGGCGTGGTGGCGTTGCTGCACTGACTTCCCGTGCGGTTGTCGCCGCAGACGATCATGTTGCCGTCGAGGTCGAACTTGTTGACCGGGTCCTGGGCGGCGTAGTCGTAGGCGTTCGCGCTTCCGCCGGGAACCGGGTCGGTGCTGAGGAAGCGGCCGTTGACGGGGTTGTACAGGCGGACGCCCATCATGATGTCGCCGGTGGGTGTCTCGCCGGAGCGTTCCTTGGCGCCGAGCCAGCGGTAGCGGGCACTGCCGGCGCCGGCCACGGAATTGCCGTACTCGTCCGTGGCCGTGACGACGACGGCGGTGTTCGCGTCGTTGGTGGGCAGGGTCATCGTGACGTCTCCGTGCAGGTCTGTGAGCTGCAGGATGACATCGCCGTTGGTCGAGCTGTACGTCGCCCCCAGTGCCCCGCCGAGCTCGGGCACATTCCTCGTGTAGGCGCCGGTGGAGGTGTTCTCGACCGTCCACGCGGGACGGTCCGACGGTCCGTCGAAGTGGCTGGTCCTGGAGGCGGTCTGGGTCCAGGTGCCGGAGGAGTCCGACTCGGTGGTGGAGGAGTGGAAACGTCCGGCGGGGTCCAGCTGCCAGGTGGTGCGCTGACTTCCGCTCGTCTGCTGACGGGCGAGGTCGTCGACGTAGTACGCGGTGGTGACGCCGCCGGGCTCACCGGTGAGGCGGCCGAAGGCGTCGTAGGTGTACCCGCTGTCGACCAGACGGTCCGCGCTGTCGTAGGTGTGGCTGGTGGTGGTGCCTCCACTCGTCGGGCAGCTGGGGGTGGTGCCGTCGGTGGTGGTGGCGCCGGTGGACGTGGTCAGGCTCTTGCGGTTGGTGTCCTGGTCGAAGGCGTACGTACGGGCGGTGCAGCTCTGCGCCTGCCCCTGGATGACGGTTTCGTTGGTGTGGGTGAGCCTGCTGTCGTTGTCGTACGTGTAGGTGTCGTCGACGCCGAGACCACCGGAGGTCGACAGGGCCCGGCCGGCTTCCTGACCGGCGGCGGAGTGGCCCGCCTGGTCGGAGAGCAGGACGTTGCCGGAGGCGCCGGTGTAGGTGCGTGAGGTGCTCTGGCCGGCCTCGTCCGTGGTCGCGGTCAGGGTGACCGAGCCGGGCAGCGACTCGGTGGCCAGGGTGCCGTTCGCGTCGTAGGTGGCGCCGAACGTTCCCGCGTTGGAGTCGGTCTCGGAGGTCACCACACCTCGCGGGTCCTTCGCGGTGTCATAGGTGTACGTCAGCGTCGACGGCGCCGAGTCGCTGATCCTGACGGGCCGGTTGAGGCTGTCGTACTGGGTGGTGGCCGTGTTGCCGTCGGCGTCGGTGTAGGACATCTGACGGCCGAGCTGGTCGTAGGTCTGGGCGACGGCCTTCCCGTCGGGAGTGGACGCCCCGGCCGCGAGACCGGTGCCGGACGAGTAGGAGACGGTGGTGGTCTGGACCGCCTGGCCACTGCCGCCGGAGACCGCCGTCTGGGTCGTACGGTCGGCGCTGTCGTACGTCGTCGTGGTGGTGCGGGTGACGCCGTTGGCCGTGTCCGTGACCTGGCGGGGCAGCCCCGAGGCCGTGTAGGTGGTCGTGGAGGTGACCCGCTGCGCCGGGTTGGCGCCGCCGCCGGTGATGTCGGCCGCGGGGGCGGTCCGGCAGACCATGTCGGCCCACTCGGGGTGGCCGCCGCAGGGCGCCGAGCCGCCGGCGGTGTAGTAGGTGGTGATGGTGGTGGCCGCGTCCGAGCCGTTCGACGCGGGCTGGGAACTGCTGGTGACCTGGCCGGCCGTGTTGTAGCCGGTGAGGGTGGTGACGGCCAGACCTGAGGGGTCGGTGACCGTCCTGGTCGGCTTTCCGAGGGTCCAGTCGTAATAGGTCTTGCTGGTACGGGTGTCCGCGTCGGCCGCGTACCCGGTGACGGCCGCTCCGATCACCGACGTCGTGATCTGGTCCGAGACCTTCGCGGAGCCGTCCGTGGGCCGGTTCTCGTCGAAGGTGTTGTGGGTGTGGGTCCGTGCGGCGACCACCGAACCGGCGGGCAGGGCGGCCGACGTGCCGGAGGCTGCCAGGGCGTGCTCCAGCGTGACCTGGTGCAGCGGCCCGTAGGTGTCCTTCTCCTGCTGGCCGGTGCTGTCGTAGACGTGCAGGGTGGACAGCTGGGTCGCCCGCTGCGCGGTGGTCGCCGAGGCCAGGCCCAGCGCGTTGAGCTCGCTGTTGGAGCTCGCGGCCAGTGCCAGTTCGCGGTTGCCCGCGGTGAGTTCCCGCACGGTGTTGCCCGAGGTGTCGTACTCGCTGGTCGTGATGTGCCCGCCCGGCACCGCCGTGTCGACCTCGCGCCCGTTGACGTCGAGGTAGTGCACGGTGGCACGGCTGTAGTCGCCGGAGGCCAGGTTTCCGCTGCCCGTGTTGGACGAGGGCACCTGGTCGGCCGGGAAGACGGCCGTGGCGTCGGTGGGCCGGTCGCTCTGCGCCCAGGTGGCCACGTCACTGCCGCCCTCCTCGACGAGGCCGAGGCGCCCGAGAGGGCGGGGCCGACAGAGGCGCGGGAGGCCGTGGCCGCGTGAGGGGTGGGGCGGCGGGGGCCTACCGGACCTCGCTGCGGCCCACGACCCGGCCCGCCCGGTCGATGCAGATGACGTCGACGGCGACCGGTGCGCCCCGCAGCACGGTCAGTGCCTCGTCGCGGGCGGCTGTCGCGACCAGGTCGCCGAGGGGTACTCCGGCGGCCTCGCAGAGCTGGAGCGCGGCCAGACCGGTGTTGGCGGCGGCGACACCGGCCGCCAGTGTCTCGTCCGCGCCGCCGCGCCGGGCCAGTTCGGCGAGGAACCCCTTGTCCACCTGGGAGCGGGCCGAGTGCAGGTCGAGATGGCCGACGGCGAGCTTGGAGAGCTTGGCGAAGCCGCCGCAGATCGTCAGCCGGTCGACTGGGTGGCGGCGGACGTATTTCAGGACCGCGCCCGCGAAGTCGCCCATGTCGAGCAGGGCGTCCAGCGGAAGCCCGTACTCGGCGACGACGGTGTTCTCCGACGTCGATCCGGTGCACCCGGCGACATGTGTACGACCCGCCGCCCGGGCCACGTCCACCCCCCGCCGGATCGAGTCGATCCACGCCGAGCACGAGTACGGCACGACGATCCCCGTCGTGCCCAGGATGGACAGCCCGCCGAGGATGCCGAGCCGGGGGTTCCAGGTCGAGCGGGCGATCTCCTCGCCGTGGTCGACGGAGAGGGTGATCTCGACGTCACCGGTGCCGCCGTGCAGCTCGGCGACCCGGGCCACGTGCTCGCGCATCATCCGGCGGGGGACGGGATTGACGGCCGGTTCACCGACCGGCAGGGGCAGGCCGGGGCGGGTGACCGTGCCGACACCGGGCCCCGCCCTGAAGACCACCCCGGATCCGGCGGGCAGCCTCCGTACCGTGGCCCGTACCAGCGCGCCGTGCGTGACGTCCGGGTCGTCGCCGGCGTCCTTCACGATCCCCGTCATCGCGTATGCGCCGGTCAGCTCCTCGGCCGCGAGCGCGAAGGACGGCGTCTGTCCCTTGGGCAGCGTGATGGTCACCGGGTCGGGGAACTCCCCGGACAGCAGGGCGGTGTACGCGGCGGTGGTGGCCGCGGTCGCGCAGGCGCCGGTGGTCCAGCCGGGCCGCAGGCCGGTGTGCTTGAGTTGGGCGCCGCGACCGCCCTCGGCCCCGGCCTCTGGGGTGCCCTGCGTTTCGCTGCTCATGAACGGATCGGATCTCCAAGCGATGCACGTACTGATACTGGGCGGAACGACGGAAGCCCGGCGCCTGGCCGAACTGCTGCACGGTACCTCCGGCCTGCGAGTGACGAGCTCCCTGGCCGGGCGGGTGGCCAGTCCCCGGCTGCCCCTGGGCGCCGTACGCGTCGGCGGTTTCGGCGGCGCCGAGGGGCTGGCCGCCTGGCTGCGCGAGCACGCCGTGGACGTGCTCGTCGACGCCACCCACCCCTTCGCCGCGACGATCAGTTTCCACGCGGCGCGGGCCGCGACCACCGCCCACGTGCCCCTGCTCGCGCTGCGGCGGCCGGGCTGGGCCCCGGTCGAGGGGGACCTCTGGCACGACGCCGGTTCGCTCGCGGAGGCCGCCGAGCTGCTGCCCTCGCTCGGCCGCCGGGTGTTCCTCACCACCGGCCGGACGGGCCTGGAGGCCTTCGCCGCCCTCGACGACCTGTGGTTCCTCGTACGGGCCGTGGACGCGGCGGAGGGACCGGCTCCGGCCCGCATGGAGGTCCTGCTCGACCGTGGGCCCTTCACGCTCGAAGGGGAGCGGGAGCTGCTGCTGCGCCACCGTGTCGACGTCGTCGTGACGAAGGACAGCGGAGGAGCGGCCACCGCCCCGAAACTGACCGCGGCCCGCGAGGCCGGGCTGCCCGTGGTAGTGGTGCGCCGACCGCCGGTGCCCGAGGGGGTACCGGTGGCGGCGGGGCCCGATGAGGCCGCCGACTGGATCGAGGAGCAGGTCCGGCGCCCCCACCTGCCCACTTTTCCTGACGCTGGCTGAATCCTGACCCCAGTTTTGCTGCGTCTGGCTACTACCTGCAAATAATGTGCAGCAAGCTGGGCGGGTGGCTGAGAACAATCATTCGAGATGGCACCGCATCCGTACGTCGATGACCCGCAATGAGTGGGCGAGCCTCGGCGGGATGGCCGCGTTCATCCTGGTGCTGCACGTCATCGGCTGGTTCGTCCTCGTCGCGATCGTCGAGCCCGAGCACTACAGCCTGGGCACCAAGACCTTCGGTATCGGCATCGGCGTCACCGCCTACACCCTGGGCATGCGGCACGCCTTCGATGCCGACCACATAGCCGCCATCGACAACACGACCCGCAAGCTGATGAACGAGGACCAGCGGCCCCTGTCCGTCGGCTTCTGGTTCTCCCTCGGCCACTCCTCCGTAGTCTTCGGGCTCACCTTCCTGCTCTCCCTGGGCGTCAAGGCGCTGGCGGGCCCGGTCCAGAACGACGACTCGACCCTGCACAGCATCACCGGCTGGGTCGGTACGACCGTCTCCGGGACGTTCCTCTATCTCATCGCCGGCATCAACCTCGTGATCCTGGCCGGGATCTGGAAGGTCTTCCGGCAGATGCGCTCGGGCCACTTCGACGAGGCCGCCCTGGAGGAACAGCTCGACAAACGGGGCTTCATGAACCGCCTCCTCGGCCGCCTGATGAAGTCGATCACCAAGCCGTGGCAGATGTATCCGCTGGGCGTCCTGTTCGGCCTCGGGTTCGACACGGCCACGGAGGTCGCGCTCCTCGTCCTGGCCGGCTCGGGCGCGGCCTCCGGGCTGCCCTGGTACGCGATCCTGTGCCTGCCGGTCCTGTTCGCCGCCGGCATGTCGCTGCTGGACACCATCGACGGTTCGTTCATGAACTTCGCCTACGGCTGGGCGTTCTCCAAGCCGGTGCGCAAGGTCTACTACAACCTCACCATCACGGGCCTGTCCGTCGCCGTCGCGCTCATCATCGGTACGGTCGAACTACTGGGCCTGGTCGCGGAGAAGGCGGACCTGCACGGCGCGTTCTGGGACTGGGTCTCGGGCCTCGACCTCAACATCATCGGCTATGTCATCGTCGGCCTGTTCTTCGCCACCTGGGCCGTTGCCCTGCTGGTGTGGAGGTTCGGCCGAATCGAGGAGAAATGGACAGCGGGCCTCGCCCGTCCCGTCCCCGCCGAGCAGGGCGCCGACTAGGACAGCCCACGCACAGTCCTCCTCGGCAGGCGACCGCCCGCTACCCCTCCTCTACTACTCCACCTCGCTCGCGATCGCGTTGACCGCGGCGGCGGCGATGGCGCTGCCCCCGCGGCGGCCGTGTACGACCAGGTACTCGAGCCCGGAGGGGTGTGCGGCCAAGGCCTCCTTGGACTCCGCGGCGCCTACGAAGCCGACCGGGACGCCGATGACGGCCGCCGGGCGGGGTGCCCCCTCCTCGATCATCTCCAGGAGGCGGAAGAGGGCCGTGGGCGCGTTGCCGACCGCCACCACCGCGCCCTCGAGACGGTCCCGCCACAGCTCCAGCGCGGCGGCGCTGCGCGTGGTGCCCAGCTTCGCCGCCAGGTCCGGGACGGACGGGTCGGAGAGCGTGCAGAGCACGTCGTTGCCGGCGGGCAGCCGCTTCCGGGTCACACCGCTGGCGACCATGCTCACGTCGGTGAGGATCGGCGCTCCCGCGCGCAGCGCCTCGCGGGCGCGGGACACCACGGCGGGCGTGTAGGCCAGGTCCCGTACGAGGTCGACCATCCCGCAGGCGTGGATCATCCGCACCGCGACCTGGCTGACGTCGGCGGGCAGACCCGCGAGATCGGCCTCGGCGCGGATGGTGGCAAAGGACTGGCGGTAGATGGCCGCGCCGTCCTTCTCGTACTCGAACACCGTGCTCCTTCTGGTCGGAAGTGCGGGCCGCCGCCAGGTCGGCGGGACACGGCGGCGAGCATACCCACCGCCTCAACACCCCTCCGGCTGTGTGAGGAGGTTTCTCTTGCTGCTAGCGTGCAACTGCATACTGCTTGCAATAACACTGCTTGCAATAACAACGGAGGACGTTGGACATGGCGGTTTACACGCTCCCGGAACTTCCGTACGACTACGCGGCGCTCGAACCGGTCATCAACCCGCAGATCGTCGAGCTGCACCACGACAAGCACCACGCGGCGTACGTCAAGGGCGCCAACGACACCCTGGAGCAGCTCGCGGAGGCACGCGACAAGGAGCAGTGGGGCTCCATCAACGGCCTGGAGAAGAACCTTGCCTTTCACCTCTCCGGCCACATCCTGCACTCCATCTACTGGCACAACATGACCGGCGACGGCGGCGGCGAGCCCCTGGAGAAGGACGGTGTCGGTGAGCTCGCGGACGCGATCGCCGAGTCGTTCGGCTCGTTCGCCGGCTTCAAGGCGCAGCTGACCAAGGCGTCCGCGACGACGCAGGGTTCGGGCTGGGGCGTCCTCGCCTACGAGCCGCTCAGCGGGCGGCTGATCGTCGAACAGGTCTACGACCATCAGGGCAACGTCGGTCAGGGCTCGACCCCGATCCTGGTCTTCGACGCCTGGGAGCACGCCTTCTACCTCCAGTACAAGAACCAGAAGGTCGACTTCATCGACGCCATGTGGGCCGTCGTCAACTGGCAGGACGTGGCCCGGCGTTACGCCGCCGCCAAGGAGCGCGGCGACAGCCTGCTGCTGGCTCCCTGACCCGACCACCGAGGGCTCCCGCGAGGGCATGACTCGCGGGAGCCCTTCTGTCGTAGGGCTGCCGTGGAGGCATCCCGGTCCGCTGAGCGGAACGGCACGTGACAGGCGGCTCCCACCGGCTCCACTCTGGCTGTCCGCCGGCCAGGTCCGAGCGTCCGGCGCAGGGGGACCGCCGTCCAGGGCGGTCGTCGCACGGGGGGAATGGTGCACGACGATGGCTCAGCACGAGGCGACCACGGCTGCCCGGACGAACGGCGCAACGAGGACAGGGGCGGGGACCGGAGCGGGGACGGGGCCGGGGCGCGCCCATTCCCGGTTACGTCTGCTCGGCACCTTCCAGTTGGAGGGCGCTGACGGAACCGTCACCGTCCCGGCGAACGCACAGCGGCTGCTGGCCTTCCTCGGCCTGCACAAGCGCGCCCCCCGAACCGTCGTCGCGGGCGCCCTGTGGCCCGACGTCACGGAGGAACACGCGCACGGCAGCCTGCGTACGGCACTGTGGCGGCTCCGCCGGGGGAGGCAGCCGATCGTCGGGACCCACGGGGACACCCTCTGTCTGGCGGACGGGGTGATCGTCGACGTCGACGCCTTCAACCGGGCCGCCCTGGGCCTCGCGAACTCCGATCACGCTCCCGGCGACGATCTGCCGCTGCCCGTCGTCCTCGACGGCGGGGAACTGCTGTGCGGATGGGACGAGGAATGGGTCCTGTTCGAGCGGGAGCGACTGCGTCAGCTCCGTCTGCACGCGCTGGAGTCGCTGAGCGCCCTCCTGACCGAGCACGGGCGGTACGCGCTCGCCCTGGAGGCGGCGCTGATGTGCGTCACCGTGGAGCCGCTGCGCGAGAGCGCGCATCGCGCGGTGGCCGCCGTCCATCTGGCCGAGAACAACATGGTCGAGGTCGTCCGGCGCTACGAGACGTTCCGGATGCTGATCAACGAGGAACTGGGCCTGGAACCCTCGGCACGGTTCGCGGGGATGCTGCCGCGCAGGGGGAGGGGGACATGACGGCGGGCGTTCACGCCGGTTTCACGGTCTTCATCGTGAAGTGGGAGGTCACGTTCTTGATCCGCGGGATGGTCATGACCCGCCGGCTGAGGAAGGCCTCGTAGGCGGCCAGGTCGGCGACGGCCACCCGCACGAAGTAGTCCGGGTTCCCGAACATCCGCCGCAGTTCGACGACCTCCTCGGCCTGCGCGAGGGTCTGCTCGAAAAGCTCGACGGTGTCCGCGTCCTGCGCCTCGAGACCGAGATCGATGAGCACCTCGAAGGAACGGCCCACGGAGGCGGGGTCGATGACGGCCCGGTAACCGCGGATGACCCCGTCGGCCTCCAGTCGCTGAACGCGCCGCAGACACGGCCCGGTCGTCAGCCCGACCCGCTGCGCCAGTTCGACGTTGGTCAGCCGTCCGTCCTGCTCAAGCTCGGCAATGATTGCCAGATCGATCGCGTCCACAGAGAGAAGATTGCATGCGGTCGTGCGGACAGGCAATTTTCAGGAACCCTCCGCGCGGGCCTCGCTCGGCGTGACGCCGAACCTCGTGCGGAAGAGACGGGCGAAGTGGGCCTGGCTCGAGAACCCCCACCGGTGCGCGACATCGGCGATCCTGGTCTCCCGCGCCCCTGGAGCGGTGAGTTCCCGGTGCGCCCCGACCAGGCGCCGCTCCGTGATGTGCCGGACCGGGGACCTGCCGGTCGATTCGAAGATCCGGCCGAGGTGCCGTACGGAGATGCCCATCACCCCGGCCACCTGCGCGGCCGAGAGCCACGGATCGTGCAGGTGACGGTCGATGTAGTCCTCGGCCACGATGAGCTGCGACCGGTAGGCGTCGGGCCCAGGCCTCCCTCCCGTACGTTCCTCGGCGAGCTGCCTGAGCAGGTCGAGCACGGCTCCCTCGGCGTCGCCCGGGTCGTGCGGCCCGCCGCGCGGGGCGGTCAGCCCCGTGAGCCGGGAACCCAGCGCGGCCACGAGCGCGCCCTCCCGCGCCGTGCCCCGTCCGAACAGCATCGGCCCGGGCAGCTCGCCTCCCACACACGCCTGGGTGAACAGGTCGCGCGGCATGTCCACCAGGATCTGGCGCATCGAGGAGGAGAACCCGAAGAGATACGGCCGTCGCGTGTCGTAGACGCACAGCTCGCCCGCGGTGGCCGAGAGGCAGCCGTTCTCGTGCAGGAACACCGCTTCGCCCTTGAGCAGAAGAGTCGCGAACACCGAGTCCTTGGGCGCCGACCTGACCGTCTGCGGGCTGCGCTCGATGGCGTGGGCGTTGCCGGAGATGTCGGCGAGGCGCAGTTCACCCAGTTCGATGTTGGTCTGCCTGGCCAGCAGGCCCTGCTCGGAGTAGGACGTGCAGGACAGGCCCACCAGCGCCCTGCGGTTGTAGTCCTCCCAGTAGTGGATGCGCTCGGCGGGTGCGATGTGCTCGGTGGTGGCCCGGGAGATCACGGAGGGGGCGGACACATGGCCTCCCGGGTTCGCGCACGTCAGGGGCGCTCAGCTTAGGTGACGGGTCGTACGGCTCGACAGCCTCCGTCCACCCCCGCCTGTTCGCCGGTCCCGGGTGCCGCTCCCGGGCGTACCAGCACCTTGATCTGCTCCTCGTCGCGCCGCAGCAGCGCCTCGAACCCGTCGCGTACGACGTCGTCCAGGGCAATGGTGGACGTGACGATCCGCGTCAGGTCCACGCCCTCCTCCGCCACCAGGCGGATCAGCTCGGGATAGGCGTCGCGGTATCCCACGCTGGTCATGATCGTCTGCTCGTTGTTCACCAGGGCGAAGGCGTCCACGCGGACCGTGCCGGTGAGGCCGAGGAACATCACACGCCCGCCGCGTCGGGTGGCGGCCAGGCAGGCGCGCAGGGTGTCCTCCGAGCCGACCGCCTCGAACACGACGTCCGCTCCCTCGCCGCCGACCACGTCGGCGAGATCCGCGCCGGCGTCGGCCGCGCCCAGCCGCAGCGCCAGCTCGCGGCGGGCCCCCGAACGGTCGGCGGCCACGACGCGGCCCGCGCCGTACCGGGCCGCGAGCTGGGTCACGAGCAGCCCGATCGGGCCCAGGCCGAGGACGGCGACGGTCTCGCCGGCCCGGATCCGGGCCCGCCGTACGGCGTGCAGGGCGACCGCGGCCGGTTCGAACACCGCCGCCTGTTCCAGGGAGACCCGCTCGGGCAGCCGGTGCAGCATGTACGCGGGCACGGTGGCGCGCTCGGCCAGCCCGCCGTGTCCCATGAGCCCGGCGAAGCCGAAATGCCGGCAGATGTTGTACTCCCCGGCGAGGCATCGCGGGCAGCTGCCGCACCGGTAGTGCGGCTCCACCGCCACCCGGTCACCCGGCACGACACCGTCCACCCCGCCCCCGACCTCGGTGACGGTGCCGCAGAACTCGTGCCCCAGGACGAGCGGGGCGGCCACGCCCGACTCCGGGTGCGGGGCGCCCACCGGGATGGCGTGCGGCCCGTCGGCGTACTCGTGCAGGTCACTGCCGCAGATCCCGCAGTAGGCGACCTCGATCGTCACCTCGCCGAGCCCGGGCGGCACCGCCGGCACCTCCTCGACGCGCAGGTCCTTCGCCCCGTACCAGACCGCTGCCCTCATACGGCTCCTCCTCAGCGGAACAGGGAGTTGACGTGGTCGGCGCCGAGCCCGACCTTCTCGTAGTGCTCGCGGCACATCTTGATGTAGTCGTGCACGTCGAAGAAGCCGTCGGGTTCGCCGTTCTCGTCCAGCCAGACGAGCGGGCCCTTGACGATGAAGAACGCCTTCATCGGCTCGTCGCTGTCGTAGGCGACCAGCGTGTGGCCCTCGCCCGGGGCCTCGTAGACGAAGTCGCCGGCGGTCGCCGTCCAAGGACGTTCCAGATAGCCCCACTTGCCGGAGATCGTGTACGCGAACACCTCGTGCGGGTGATAGTGCCGGTTGACCAGCCCGGCCTCCTTGGCCCGCAGGATGTCGGCCCAGCTGTTGTCCTTGACGTTGATCCACAGCGGGCGCGAGCCGACGGTCTCGGTGAACGGCACGTAGTAGCGGTCGTCGTCCGTGGCGACCTTGGAGAGGTAGACCTCGGGGAGGGCGTCGGGTCGGAAGGAGTTCTCGATCGGCCTGAGGTCCTTCCAGAACTCTCCGGCGGGCATGTCGGGCATGCGGGGGCCTCTCTCGTCGCGTCGCGGATGCCCGGAGTCAACCCCGTGGACGCCGGTGCCGTCTTTCCTGTGGCGGACCTGGACGCTTGCGGATTCGGGACATCCGGCCCCGCCCTCTCCGTGGAGCCGAAAAGCCCGAGTCCGGGACTCGGGCTTCGGTTCCCACGTGGCGGCGTCAGATCGTGCCACTCTCCCACCACCAGTCCTTGCCGAGGTCGGCCCTGCTGTCGACGTGCTGGTGGTCGACGGTGTACTTCTCCAGCCCGGAGAAGCCGCAGGTCTCCGCCTTCTGGTAGACGGTCTTGGTGGCCACGCCGGGCACGTCGAGGTCGGCCGCGGTGCCGTACAGGTGCTGGCTGTCGGTGGCTCCGCCGATCTCGGCGTTGTGGGCGATGCTGCGGAACCCGGAGTTGACCGTGATCGGCTTGTCGCCCAGCTTCTTGCGCAGCGCCTCCAGCTTGTACATGCAGCGGCGGGCGTTCTCCTTCACGGCCGCCGCGCTCAGCTTGCCGCCGTTGAAGTTGCCGGTCGACTGGTCCACGAACTCGCTCCAGTTGAAGTGGAGCGTGGAACCGTCCGACTGCTCCAGCGCGTTGAGTTTCGCCTGCGTGTTGGGCCCGGCGCTGCCGTCGGCGGTGAGACCGTACGCCGCCTGGAACCGCCGCACGGCCGCGGCGGTGCCGGGTCCGAAGTCGCCGTCGATGCTCACCCGGCTGTGGGAGGCGCTGTCGGCCGCCCAGCCCGCGACCCTGATCTGCAGCTCGGTCACGTCGGCGCCGCTGTCACCCTGGTTCATGGTGCGTGGCCACGAGTAGGCCTGTGCGACACCGGAGAACAGCAGCTGACCGAACGCGACACCGGCGCCGGCGGCGAGCGAGCCGCGCAGCACGGCGCGCCGCCCGGGTGCTGGTACTTGGCCGTGTCGAGCCCGTCGATCGGGTAGCCGGCGGGGCGCGGTGGTGTGCAGTACGTGTTACGGCTGGACCAGTCCACCAGCTTCGCCCAGGTGTTCGGGCCCACCGTGCCGTCGGCGCTCAGGTTGGCACAGTGCTGGAGCTCGATGACCCGGGACTCGGTACCGCCCCCGAAGTCGCCGTCGATCGTCAACGGCGGGTAGTGGAACGGCTCCATGGCCAGGTTCAGCCTGCACTGGACCTCCTTGACCTCGGCGCCCTTCGCGCCCTTCTTCAGCGTCGGGCGCGTGTCGGTGTGCCCGCACACGGTCGACTGTGCCGTGCTCGACGTGCCCTGGTTCGCGCAGGTGTGCGGATCCGCGGCCCAGGTGTTCAGCGCGGCCCAGGTCTGCGGGCCGAGCACCCCGTCGACGCCCAGCCCGGCACACCGCGACCCGCGTCTCCGTCGCCGGCCCGAACGAACCGTTCGCCCCGATCGGCGTGTACCGGCTCGGCTTCGTCGCCAGATCGAGCTCGCACTGCGCCTCGACGACCGCCGGGTCACCCGTCGATCCCCGCTGCAGTGTGGGCTGTGCGCTCGTGTGCCCGCAGACCGCGACCGCGGTGACCGCGGCCTGCGCCGACCGCACCGCCGCCGGCCCGACATGGGCAGGGCCGCTGCCACGGCGAGGGCCAGACCCCGCAGAAGCGTCCTTCGTCCCATCCGGTGTTCCCCCTCATGTGCCACAGGTGAGTGACCGGGGATCCCCGGCCGGTGGCCATGCCGGCAGCGGGCGTCCAGCGGGAGATCCCCTCGCCGCGAATTGGGATACCGGGACGGAAAGAAGCCTTTGACCTGCGGAAACGCCATGCCGATGGGATGAACGCGGGATGCGCGGGCCGCCCGGCCGGTGCCCTGAACCGGGGAATCCGCGAAACCCCGGCAACCTTCCGGGGCGCCGTGGAGACTATGGGCCGGAAGCTGCCTCAACCGGAGTTTCGTATCGAGCAGTCGAGCACATGGTTTTCGGACCAGGTAAGGACCTCTGTCGTGGCGTCCCGTTCCCCGCGCCGTTCCCCGCGTCGTTCTCCCCGCCGCCCGCTCCGTCAGCGGCGGGGCGTTCTCGTGGCTGCCTCCGTGGCGGCCGTCGCCCTCGTCATATCCCTGGTCATGGCCCTGCGGCCCGACCACCGGACCGGCGACGGGCAGGAAGTGGCCACGTCCGCCGCCGGTGCCCGGACGACAGCCCCGAGCACTTCACCGGAGCCGACGCCTTCCCCGGCGAAGCCCTCGGCAAGCCCGTCCCCGACCCCGACGGCCACCCCGACCGTCGCGGCGGCGCCGAAGGGCAAGCCCACGCAACCGCCAACCGGACCGACGCCCAAGTCCACGCCCACGGCCGCGAGCGGCGGCGAGGGCGGCGGGAATGGCGGGAGCAGCGGCGGGAGTGGCACCGCCGCCCGGCCCGCCTCCGGCACGGCGCCCTTGGCGGGGCGGATCCGGCCCGGCACCACCTACCAGGGCGTCGCCACCTTCTACGACACCGGAAACGGCGACGGCGCCTGTCTGTACGGACCGACCTCCGACGTCATGACCGCCGCGATGAACACCGCCGACTACGAGACGTCCATGGCGTGCGGGGCGTACATCCTCGTCCGCGCGGCGAGCGGGGCCACCGTCACGGTCCGGATCACCAACGAATGCCCGGGGGACTGCCTCCCCGGCCAACTCGACCTCAGTCCCCAGGCGTTCGCCAAACTCGCCGCCCCGGTGACCGGTCGCATCCCGATCACCTGGAGCCTGCTGAGCCCCGCCTCGGCGGACCCGATCTCGATCCGCTACAAGACCGGGTCCACCCGCTACTGGTGCGGAATCCAGGTGATCGGCCACCGCAACCCGCTGGCCCGCCTGGAAGTCCGTACGGACAGCGGCTGGGTCCGCCTGGCACGCACCAGCTACAACTACTTCCTCTCCGAGCAGGGCAGCGGGTGCGGCGGCGCGATCCGGATCAGCGACATCTACGGGGAGCAGCTGACCATCGACGGGATCGCGGTACGGCCGGACGTCGCACAGCCCACCCGCGTCCAGTTCGCCGCACACTGACCCACCGATCAGCGACGCCCCAAGGCCCCCATCACGGCCTCGAGTTGACGCAGCGGCTCGGCGCCCACGATCCGGAGTACGACCGTGTCCGCGCCGGCCGCCGACAGGGCGCCGATGTCCTCGGCGGCCTCCGGGGCACTGCCGGACACGGTGAACACGTCCTCCTGCGGGCGGCCCAGCCACTCGCCGTGCCCCTCGGTGTGCGGGTGCAGGGTCCGTGCGACCTCGCCGGCGTCGTCGCCCACGCAGGCGAAGGCGAACACCGTCAGGGTGTGTTCGGGTCCCGCGCCGCCCTTCGCGGTCAGCACCCGGGTGTTCTCCAGGTCGCGCGGACCGTGTCCCTCGGCGATCAGGGTGCCGTCCGCGACCCGGCCGGACAGCTCCAGCGAGCGGGCGCGCACCACACCGGCGACCACCGGCGGCACTTCTGTGGGCGGATGCACCAACTGGACGCCGTCCAGGCGTACTTCGCGCCCCTCGAGGTCGACCCGCTCCCCACGCAGCAGGGCGCGTACGGAGGTGATCGTCTCCTCGAGGAGGGCAAGCGGGGAACGGGGCGCGACACCGACCGAGACCATCCAGTCGCGCACCCCGTGCCCGATCCCGGCCACGAGCCGGCCCGGGAACACCCGGGCCAGCGTGGCCAGTTCCATCGCCAGCAGTGCCGGGCTGCGCAGGGGAGCCGGGGCGATCCCGATGCCCACCCGCAGCCGTTCCGTCGCGCCCAGCGCCACGGCCGCCGCCGACACACCGCCGTTCCAGCCGAGGTCCTCGACCACCCACAGGTCGTCGACGCCGAGGGCCTCGGCCTGCCGTGCGAATCCGGGCAGCCCTTCCGGGGCCCAGTCGCGGTCATACATCACACCGATCCGTAGGTTCGTCATGGTCATGAACCTACGCGAGCCGGCGGTGGCTCAGCCCTTGACGGGCTTGCCGCGGCCCCAGCCCCAGGCGAGACGGTCGGCGCCGGACTGGTTGGTGGTGGCCAGCCAGGGGCGGTCGGGGGTGCCCGTCAGCTTCTGGATCGAGTACATGTCGTCGGTGCGCAGCCCGGGCCAGTACACGGAGCCCATCTTCAGCTCGCGGAAGGTGTCGGTGACGGCCTGCATGAAGTTGATGAAGTTGTTGTCGGGCGTCTTCTTGTTGTAGTCGAGGCCCGTGGTCATGAACGCTCCGAACTCGTCCGCGACGGTCCGGCTCGCGCAGTCGCCGATGCGCACCTTCAGGTCGGCCACCCACTGGTCGTAGGTCGCGTAGTCCTTCCAGAAGCCGTAGTGGTGCAGCGACAGGTAGGTGCCCTTCAGCCGCGGGTCGGCGCAGACGGACGTGACGTGGTCGTTGTAGCCGGCGCCGCTGACGAACACCTGGCCCCGCGCCACGGACTTGTACGTCGCGAGCCACTTCGCCGCGATGTCGGCCCACTCGGTGTCGGTGTAGCCGTGCGGCTCGTTCATCGGCTCGAAGTAGACGTGCCGGTCGTTCTTGTAGGCCTTGACGACCCTGTCCCACATGGGCCAGTAGGTGGCCTGGTCGTCGATGAAGCCGTCCTTCTGGGCGCCGGTGCCCTCCCAGTAGGAGACGATCACCTTGAAGCCCTTGTCGGACGCCGCGTCGATGACCCCGCGGTACGACTTCC
Organism: Streptomyces sp. ME02-8801-2C; assembly: GCF_033793965.1. Taxonomy (NCBI): domain Bacteria; kingdom Bacillati; phylum Actinomycetota; class Actinomycetes; order Kitasatosporales; family Streptomycetaceae; genus Streptomyces; species Streptomyces sp. ME02-8801-2C. The sequence continues at coordinate 569,809 of NZ_JARAXP010000004.1, forward strand.
AGTAGGCGCCGTTGACCGTGTACGGGTTGATCGGCAGCCGTACGGTGTTGGCGCCGAGGTTCGCGCGGAACGCCGAGATGATCCGGCTCGCCTTGGCGTAGGTCTGCCGGTAGTTGTCGGAGGTCGACAGACCCGACAGCTGAAGCAGGTCGTCGGCGAAGTTGTCGCGCGGGTCCGCCCAGTTGACCCCCTTGAACTGGGTCGTGTCCTTTGCCAGCCCGCTGTGGGCGGTGGGGGCGAGGGCCGGGGCGGGGGTGGAGGCGGAGGCGGGGCTGGCGGCGACCGCCGTACCGCTGGTCGCGGCGATCGCGAGCGCCACGAGGGCGGCGCGCAGCCGGGAGGAGGGGCGGGTGCCGCCGAGGACGTTGCGCATCAACTTGCCCTTTCGCATGCCGGACGGGGTCCGAGGGGGGCGATGTTTACGTAAACATCGCGGCGCCGGAATCGTTGCAGCCGCCATAGAGATCGTCAAGGTTTCCGACGCGTAACACGTCCGCCGGACGGAACGAGCGACGACGGGCCGAACGCGGTCGCGGTCCCCGGAACGGCGCCGGCGTACAGGACACGGACGTCCGGCCTGGCCGAAAGCCAACATCCCTTCCCGGAGGGCGAGTTGACGCCCGTAGACTCCCCCGGTGACAAAGGTGACACGGGACGACGTCGCCAGGCGTGCCGGAACTTCCAGCGCGGTTGTCAGTTACGTCGTCAACAACGGCCCCCGGCCTGTTTCCGCGGAGAAACGCAGGCGCGTTCTCGAAGCCGTCAGCGAACTCGGATACCGGCCCGACCGGGTGGCCCAGGCCATGGCCGGCCGCCGTACGGATCTGCTGGGGCTGATCGTTCCGGACGCCCGGCAGCCGTTCTTCGGGGAAATCACCCACGCGTTGGAACGTGCCGCCGCCGACCGCGGAAAAATGGTGCTCGTCGGCAACTCCGATTACCAGGAGGAGCGCGAAATCCATTACCTGCACGCCTTTTTGGGGATGCGGGTATCGGCGCTGATCCTGGTCAGTCTGGGGCTCGGCGACCGGATCGCCGCCGAACTCGACGCCACGGACACCCGGGTGGTGCTGATGCACGAACGGTCAGCTTCCCCACGGAAGTTCGCCGTGGTCACGGACGACATCGAGGGCGCGTGGCTCGCCACCCGGCATCTCCTCCAGCACGGCCACACCGCCGTGGCCTGTGTCGGCGGACCGGAGTCGGCTCTCCTGGCCGGCGATCCCGTCGCCGACCACGTCGAGGGCTGGCGCAAGGCGATGGCGGACGCCGGCCGCTCGACCGAGGGGCTCCTCTTCCACGCCCCGTACAACCGCTACGACTCCTACGAGGCTGCCCTGCGCATGCTCGCCGCCCCCGACCGTCCCGCCGCCGTCTTCTGCTCGACCGACGACCAGGCCATCGGACTGCTGCGGGCAGCCCGTGAACTGGGCGTCGACGTACCGGGCGAACTCGCGGTGGCGGGCTTCGACGACGTCAAGGAGGCGGCGATGACCGACCCGCCGCTGACGACGGTCGCCTCCGACCGCGAGGCCATGGCCCGTACGGCCGTCGACCTCGCGCTCGACGGGCAACCCGGCGGGGCCGCCCCGGGCGGACCGGCGCCGGACGGGAACCGCACCCGGCGCTTCCCGTCCCGCCTGGTGATCCGGGCGTCGTGCGGCTGCCCGACCCGGATGTGACCCGACCGTCCGGGCGTCGGCGGCTGGGGCCTGGGGGTGGCTTTGCGGGTTTGGGTGGTGGCCGGGGTGTGAGCCGGCCTTGTGGGCTGGTGGCTGGGGCCTGGGGGTGGCTTTGCGGGTCTGGGTGGTGGCGGGGGTGTGAGGCGGTCTTGTGGGCGTTGGCGGCACCCGGAGGTGATCTTGCGGGCCTGGGCGGCCGGCGGCGGGGACCCGGAGGTGACTTGGGGGGCTTGGGCGGTGGTCCGGATGTGACCCGACCTTGCGGGCGTTGGCTGTGTCGGGCCCGGGATGTGGCGCGCTGGGCGTTGGCGTCTGCTCGCCAGGACGTGTTCCGTCGGCGTCGGCTGTGGCGCGGGCCCGGACGTGACGCGGAGCGCGTCGGCTGCCGGGGCCCGGGACGGTCACCGCCCGCGAGACCTTGCGAGCCTTGGCTGCTCGGACCCGGGACGGTCACCGCACGCGTCCGCCCGGGCGGTCAGGCGTTCGGGTCGAACGTGATGCCCGACGGCAGCGCCTTGGTGAGGTGGGCGGCGAAGTTGGCGTCCTTGAGGCCGAAGTTGGCGCTGCCGAAGTCGTACGCGCTCAACTTGTCGCGCAGCCCCGCCGGGTAGCCGTTCCAGCCGACCAGAGCCGGGTACCGCCAGGTGCCGTAGGCGTTCTCCGGCGGCTCGTCGTTCGCGTTCGCGAGGCGGAAGTCGTGCGTGGCCACGCCGTCCTTGTGGTAGACGATCTTGGGGTGGTTGCCGTCCCAGCGGACGTCGGCGGCCGCGTGGACGGTGAACTCGCCGTGGTTGGACGTCGACACGTACTTCGCCTGGCCGTTCTGCACCCACACCACGACATGCTCCCAGTCGTGCCGGTGGCCGCCGATGCTGCTGCCCGCGACGGCCTGGTCCTTCTCGAAGTAGAGGCCGTACATGATCGCGCACCAGCCGTTGTTGCACTTCTCGCGCGAGTAGCCGTTGGTGTTGTCGAGGTCCGAGGTGTCGTGGCACTCCCCGCTGAGCGAACCGGACGGGTTGAGACCGCCGTTGACGGTCCCGTCGGGGCCGATGGCCGGAGTGGGGTAGCAGCCGTCGGTGTCGTAGTCGTAGGCCGGCTGCCAGGTCTTCTCGAGGTCGTCCGCGTTGGCGGGCAGCGCGGTCGGCGGGGCGGCGAAGGCGCTGCCGGGAACGGCGACGACCAGCGCGACGGCGCTGCCGAGAACCAGGGAGGCTCTGCGGACACGCGAGGTGATCTTCACTGCGGCTCCTGTTGACCATGGGGGTGAGGTGAAGGGGGAAGTGCGCGTGGGGGGTGGAGAGATGAGGGCGTGCGGAAGGCGACGGTCCGGTTTGGCGTGCTCGGATCAACGTTGCCCCGCGGCCCGACGGTTCGATCGTCGGCGGGTGTCACTGTGATGAAAACTCAACCAACAGTGCGCGTGGGGGAGTTGAGGTCGGAGTCGTTCGACGGGTCGGCCGGTGCCGGCGGGACCCCTTGTCGTTCGCCGTCGATCCGTTTATCGTTTGGTGTCAAACAAAAAGAACGGAGTGCGTACGACCATGACCGCGACTCCTCGTATGCAACTGGTCCTCAGTGAGAACTGGACCATGACCGGCGGGCGCGTGGACCTGCCGCTGCTGGTGCGCTGGGCCCGGGAGGCCGAGGACGCCGGATTCGACTCGGTGATGCTCAGCGAGCACATCGTGCTCGGCCCCGACGCGGGCGTGAACGGCGTCATGGGCAACCCGCGCGACTGGGCCCTGCCGGGCAACCAGGACCCGTACATGCCCTGGCCCAACTCCCTGATCCTGCTCGCCGCGATCGCCTCGGTGACCGAGCGGGTCCGGCTGGCCGCCTCGGCGGTGATCGCTCCGCTGCGTCATCCCCTGCTGCTGGCAAGGGAGTTGGGCACGCTCGACCTGCTCAGCGAGGGGCGGCTGATGGTCCTGCCCAACGTCAGCTGGAGCCGGGACGAGTACGACGCGCTCGGGGTGCCCTTCACCCGACGCGGCCGGCTGCTGGACGAACACCTCGAGGTCTGGGCCAAGTTGTGGGGGCCGTCGCCGGTGTCCCACGAGGGCGAGCACTACCGGTTCGAGGACGTGTACTTCGAGCCCAAGGCGTACCGGGCGGACGGCCCCCGCCTGTGTTTCGGCGGGGCCGGAATGCATCCCGCGATGGTGCGACGGCTGGTGCGGTACGGGCATGCCTTCAATCCGCTGGGGCGGCCGACCGCCGAGGAGATGCGGGTGCTCGGCGAGGCGATGAAGGAGGCGGGCCGGGACCTCTCCGAACTGGAGATGATCGGCGGAACGCGGGCGGTGTTCCCCGACGACCGGTCCTGCGCCGACCTCGGGGCGGCGCTGGCCACGATCCCGGAGCAGATGGAGGCGGGGTTCACGACGTTCTGCGTGAAACCCTCCCAGTTCATCGACGACCCGGCGGGCGTCGGCGGGTTCTGCCGGGACGTCATGCGGCGGGTGTCCGCCTGACCTGACGGGGCCCCGCGCCTCCGAAGGGTGAAGGGGTACCTGCCGCACCCTCCGTACAATTCGGTGCCGAACGACACCAGGCATGTGGAGGGAGAACCACCGGTGACGCAGCGACCGATTGCCGAGACCGAGCAGTTGGTCAAGGCCAAGCTCGGGGACATCTCGATCCGGCACGACCAGATGGCCGTCGTCGCGAACATCCACCGGGCCGCCTCCGCCGTGCGCCAGCACGTGGAGAACTCCGTGCTGCGCGGCGCGGATCTGACCTGGACCGGGTTCGTCGTGCTGTGGGTCGTGTGGATCTCGGGGGAGACCGAGACCCGCCTCGTGGCCGAGGAGGCCGGGATCTCCAAGGGGACGCTCACCGGGGTGGCCCGGACGCTGGAGTCACGCGGTCTGGTCCGGCGCAGCGAGCACCCCTCGGACGGACGGCGGGTGCTGCTCGGCCTCACGGACGAGGGCGAGACGCTGATGCGGACGCTGTTCCCCGACTTCAACGCCGAGGAGGCGTTCGTCGCCGCGCCGCTGAGCGCCGAGGAGTGCCGGGCCACGGCGGACGCGCTGCGCAGGATCGTCGTCCAGGTGGAGACCCATGGGGAGGACCGCCGGCTGGAACTCCTTGACGGCGCCGCCCCCGCCCCGCGCCGCAGCGGCCGCCGCCCCAAAAGCTGACCCCAGCCTCGTCGGAGAAGTGGAGAACCACGTGCGCGCCCTCGTCATACGTCACGACCATCTCTCGCTGTCCGGTCCCGTCGGCGACCGGATCGCCCAACTCGGCTATGAAATCGACGAGTTGACGGTCGTACCGGCCGAGCGGTACGACCGCCCGGGGGTGGAGTTCGACTTCCCCGACCCGGTCGGCGCCGGCTACGACCTGATCGTGCTGCTCGGCGCGCCCTGGTCGGTCTACGACCGGGCCTCGGTCGGGCCCTGGATAGACGGCGAACTGGAACTGCTGCGCACCGCGCACGCCGCCGAACTGCCCGTGCTCGGCATCTGCTTCGGGGCGCAGGCCCTCGCCACCGCTCTCGGGGGGAGCGTGGAGGCGGCGCCCCGGCACGAGATCGGCTGGAGCGCCGTCGAGTCGGACGTGCCGGAACTGATCGGAGCCGGGCCCTGGTTCCAGTGGCACTTCGACCGGTTCGTGGTCCCGCCGGGCGCCGTCGAGCTCGCCCGCAGCGCGGTCGGCCCGCAGGCGTTCCGGGCCGGGCGGGCGCTCGGGGTCCAGTTCCACCCCGAGCTCGACGAGAAGACGCTGCTCCAGTGGCTGGACTCCGGCGGCAGGCGCGAGGCGAGGGCCCACGGCGAGGACCCGGACCGGCTGCTCGCGGAGACCCGCACCCGGCTCGAGGAGTCACGGCAGCGGGCGTACGACCTCGTGGACGCGTTCCTCGAGCAAATCGCCGGGGTGGTGGCGGCGACCCCGGCCGCCGACGACCCGGGCCGCGCGGCCTGAGAGCTTCGGGGGTTGCTGGACCTTCCGGCTCTCGAGTGAACGTTTTCCGGCGGAGCCGCGTCGTACCGGTTGGGCGTGTCCGACGGACACGCCCTGGCAGTAGTCGGTACTCGTTCACTTGTTCAGGGGGATCACCATGGCTTCGGTCCGATTGCTGTCGTCCGTCGTGCTGGTCGGGGGGCTGATGTGCGCGGCCGTCGGCTGTGGGGACTCCGGGTCCTCCGAACCGGGGCAGGGCTCGTCCACGTCCTCCCCGACCCCCTCCTCGTCGTTCTCGTCGTTCGCGGAGTCCTGGAAGGAACCCGCCTCGTACGTCTACACGTTGACGTCGAGCGAGGGGGAGCGCAGCCTGATCGGCACGTTCCGGGTGACGGTCAAGGACGGCAAGGTGGCCAAGGCGGTCGGGCTCGACGACAGCGCGCGGGGCGCGGTGGAACGCGCCCCCGAGGAGGTGCCCACCATCAAGGGCCTGCTGGACCAGCTGGGCCGGGCGCACGACGAGGGCGCGGACACGGCCGAGGCGGAGTACGCGCCCGACGGACACCCCGTACGCATCACCCTGGACCCGGAGAAGGACGCGGTCGACGACGAGGAGTCGTACGTCATCAGCGGCTACGAGATCCGGAGGGCGAGACCCTAGTTCTGGGCGTCAGTTCTGGGCGTCGTGGTCGTTGAGGTCCTCGAACGTGCCGCCGACCTTCTGGCGCAGCGACTCCTGGAGCTTCGGGGGCGCGCTGATGACCCACCGGGTGCCGACCAGGTACTTGCCGCCGTAGACGGCCGCGCTGTCCAGCCAGACGAGCTTGTACTTCTCCTCGGGGAACGTCGTGATCAGGTAGTCGCCGTCGGCGGTGTGGCAGATGCCCTCGCGCAGTTCCTTCGCGTCGGTGCGGATCGTCACGTCGCAGCCCGTCAGCTTGGCGATCACCTCGACCTTGGCCGGCGCGACCACGGCGGCCACAGGAGCGGGCGGCACGGACTCGGAAGCGGACGGCGACGCCTTCTGCCCCTTGTCCGAGGCCGGGTCCGAGTCCGAGGTGCACGCCGTGGCCAGGGGCAGGGCGAGGGCCGTCAGGAGCGCGGCGAGTGCGACGCCCCGGCGGGAGGACGATCGCTGGGGTTGCTGCTGGGACACTGAGCTGCTCCAGGTCGGGTGGCACGGCGGACGTACGACTCGCCTGAAGGTACGGACGGGTGTCGGGCCGCGTTCACAGCCAGCCGTTGCGTTTGAAACCGCGGTGGACGAAGAAGCAGACGGTGCCGATGAGGGAGAGGACCAGCGGGTAGCCGTAGCGCCAGTGCAGCTCGGGCATGTGCTGGAAGTTCATGCCGTAGATCCCGCAGACCATCGTCGGTACGGCGACGATCGCGGCCCACGCCGTGATCTTCCGCATGTCCTCGTTCTGGCCGACGGTGACCTGTGCGAGGTGGGCCTGCAGGATCGAGTCGAGCAGGGCGTCGAAGGCGTGGATCTGCTCGGTCGCGCGGATCAGATGGTCGGACACGTCCCGGAAGTAGGCCTGTATCGACGGCTCGACGGACGGCATCGGCTCGGTGGCGAGCTGCTGGAGGGGACGGCCGAGCGGTACCACCGCCCGCTTCAGCTCGAGCAGTTCGCGCTTGAGCTGGTAGATACGGCCGGCGTCGGCGGTGCGCGGGCTTTGCGGGGAGAAGACGTCCGACTCGACCTGGTCGAGGTCGTCCTGGACGGAGTCCGTGACGTTCAGGTAGTCGTCGACGACATGGTCGGCTATGCCGTGCAGTACCGCGGCCGGGCCCCTGCGCAGCTGCTCCGGGTCGGCCTCCAGATCCTCGCGCAGGGGGCCCAGGGAGCCATGCCTGCCGTGCCGGACGGTGACGACGAAGTCGGGGCCGGCGAACACCATGATCTCGCCGGTGGTGACGACCTCGCTGGTCGCGGTGAGCTCCTCGTGCTCGACGTAGCAGACCGTCTTGAACACGGCGAACAGGACATCGCCGTACCGCTCCACCTTGGGCCGCTGATGGGCCTGGACGGCGTTCTCGACGGCCAGCGGGTGCAGCCCGAACAGTTCGGCGACGTGGGCGAACTCACTCTCGGAGGGTTCGTGCAGCCCGAGCCAGACGAAACCGCGGTCGTGCTTGCGCACCCGGGCGAGGGACTCCTCGACGGTGGGGGCGGTGGGCTGGCGTACCCCGTCGCGGTAGATGACGCAGTTGACGACGGTCGAGCCGAGCGGTGAACGGGCGGGATGACTGAGATCCACCCGCCGCCGCCCACGCCGAGCCAGGCGTGCCACTTTGCGCAGGCTGCCGACCATCGACATGCGGTTGCTCCTTTTCCGGGTGCGGACAGTGTGCCAGGTGGGAGTAAGGACGCTGTCGGGGGAGAGGGCCGGTGAGGAGGCGACGAGGGGGCCTTGAACGCCCTGCGCGAAACCCACCCGTTTCGCCCCCTGTGCATCCGGGCAAGGATCGGGCAGCGTGGTCCCGGTCGAGCGAGTCGGCCAGGGGGAGGGAGACGCGGCGGTGGTGCCGGACCATGTACGGACCGCGGACGGGCGGCGACTACGGGTCGAGATCTCGGGGGACCCGAACGGACACCCTGTGTTCCTCCTGCACGGCACCCCCGGCAGCCGGGTCGGTCCCCGGCCCCGCGCGATGTTCCTCTACCAGCGCGGCGCCTGCCTCATCAGCTACGACCGCCCCGGATACGGCGGCTCGGACCGCAAGGCGGGCCGCCGGGTCGCCGACGTGGTCCACGACGTCTCCGTGGTCGCCGACGCCCTCGGACTCGACCGGTTCGCGGTGGCCGGGCGTTCCGGCGGCGCGCCGCACGCCCTCGCCTGCGCCGCCCTGCTGCCGGACCGGGTGACGAGGGCCGCCGCGCTGGTCGGGCTCGCGCCGCGAGACGCGGAGGGCCTCGACTGGTTCGCGGGCATGGCCCCCTCGAACGTCAACGAGTTCCAGACCGCGTTCACCGATCCGGAGCGGTTCGCGGCCCGGCTCATTCCGCGGTCGGCGGCCATCCGCAGCGACCCGGCGAGACTGCTCGAGGAACTGCGCAGGGATCTCACCGACGACGACCGGATGATCGTCTCCGACAACGCCATCCGCTCCATGCTCCTGCGCAACTACCTGGAGGCACTGCGCACTTCACCCTACGGCTGGATCGACGACGCCTTCGCGCTGACCGGCCCCTGGGGGTTCGACCCGGCACAGATCGATGTGCCGGTGCTGCTGTGGCACGGCGGGAAGGACGTCTTCTCGCCCGCCTCGCACTCCTCCTGGCTCGCGGCCCGTATCCCGCGCGCCACGGCCGTACTGGAACCGGCGGCGGCCCATTTCGCGGCCCTGCGGGCCCTGCCCACCGCCCTCAACTGGCTGCTCGCGGAGGACAGTCAGCCCTGAGCGCGCTGCCGCGGCGCAGTCCGTCGGCGAGGCCCCCGTGCCCCGCCCCACTCACCCCGCCTCACACCGCCAGCGGCTCCAGGTCCCGGTACACGCGCCGCCTGCTGTGCGCGAACCGCGTGATCCCGTTCTCGTCGCCGAGCAGCATCCGCAGCTCCGTCAGTGCCTCCCCGTGCAGCCGCTCCGCCTCCGCCTCGTGACCCAACTCGCTCAGTGTCAGGGCGGAGTTGGCGACCACGGCCAGTGTCTCCGGATGATGCGGTCCCAGCACCTGACGCAGGGCCGTCACCGCGGTCTCCTCCAACTCCCGGGCCTCGTCGAGACGGCCCTGGCCGGCCAGCACGTTGGCGTAGTTGACACCGCAGAACAGGGAGTGAGGGTGCTGCTTGCCCAGCACCTCGCCCATACGCCGCAGCACCTGCCGGAACACCGTGTCCGCCTTCTCCGTGTCGCCGCAACCCCAGTGGTAGATACCGAGGTTGTTCAACGCGGCCTGGGTGTACGGGTGGGCCTCGCCCGGTACGTCCATGTACCGGGCCAGCGCCTCCCGGGCGACCTCACGCGCACGCTCCCGTTCGTCCGCCGCGAACAGGTCCGCCGCCATGTTCAGATCGCAGGCCAGCGAGTCCGGCGTCGGCTCCTTGTACTGGCTCCGGTACTGGTCCTGCGTCGCCGTCGTGAGCCGGCGGGCGTCCTCGAACTGCCCGGCCCGACGCAGCGACACCGCCAGGGACTTGGCGCACCGCAGCGTGCCCGGGAACTCCTTGCCCAGGATCCGCTTGTGCGTGTCGTACGCCTGGGACAGCACCGCCACCGACTCCGCGTACCGGCCGACCTCACGCAGGTCGCGGCCCAGCCCCTCGGCCGAGGCCAGCGTGTAGGGATGCTCCGGCCCCAGCACCCGCTGACGCCGGTCGAGCGTCTCCTGGTCCAGGTCGCGGGCGTCGCTGTAACGGCCCACCATGCGCAGGGCGAGGGCGAGGTTGTTGGCCGCGTTCAGGGTCCTCGGGTGGGACTCGTGGAAGATCTCGCTGAACCCGTTGTGCGCCTCGCGGGCGAGGTTCTCCGCGGACCGGTAGTCACCGAGGGCGGCGAGGTCGCTGGCGAGGCTGGACGTCGTGACGTACGTGTGCGGGTGCGTGGGTCCGAGTACCCGGCGCTGGCGGTCCAGCAGTTCGCTGTCGATGTCCCGGGCCTCGATGTAACGCCCCTGCGAGCGCAGCACGTTGGCGAGCTGGCAGCGCAGATACAGGTACTGCACGTCGTCCTCGCCGCGCAGCGGCTTCCAGTGCTCCAGCAGATCCTCGGCACGCTTCTGCGCGTTGGGGAAGTCGCCGCGTTTCCAGTAGTAGCGGACCCGGTCGATGAGCAGCCGGCGGGTCTCGGTCTCGGTGCAGTTGCGGGCGTCGGAGGCGGTGAGGTGCGGCCAGATGACGCTGAACCGGGGCCAGCTCTCGGGGTCGTCGATCGGCTCGTCACCGTCGGGACGGGCGCCCGCGAGCACCGTGTGCACGACATGCCGGGCGCGGCGCTGCTCCTCCTCCGTCAACTGCGCGCGGATCACGGCCTGGACCAGCCGGTGGACCTGGATGCTGTTGCTGACCTGGTCGACCTTGGCGAGCGCGAACCGCCCGATCTCCTGGACGACCCGGCCGAGCAGCAACGGCTCCTGGAGCGCCGGGTCGTACGGTTTGAGGGCGTCGATCATCTCCTTGCTGTACAGCAGGTCGGAGGAGATCGGCTCCGCGGCCATGAACGCGCACAGCTGCAGAAGCCGTACCGACGCGGGAGAACGTTCTTTCAGCTGGGAGATGGACACGTTCCAGGTCGCGGCGACCGTCTTCGGGTAGTCGGCGGGCTGGTTGAGGTCCAGGACATCGGTGGTCTGCTCGGCCAGCTGCCGCAGATACGTCTCCACGGGCGTGGCCGTCTCGGCCAGCCAGGCCGCCGCCTGCTCGACGGCCAGCGGCAGATCGCCCACCGCCAGCGCCACCTGGTCGGCCGCCTCGGGGGTCAGCCCTCTGGCCCGCCGGGTGAGGTGTTCGACGCTCTCCTCGCGGAGGAAGACATCGACGAGCTGCGCCGAACCCTGTTGCGCCCAGGACTGGTTGCGGGAGGTGATGAGAATGTGCCCGCTGCCGCCGGTCGGGAAGTACGGGGTCAGCGCGGCCGGGTCGTCGGCGTTGTCGAAGACCAGCAGCCAGCGGTTGGTCGGCGTGCCCCGCGACAGCATCTGCCGGGCTTCCTTGCTGGCCATGGTGATGTCCTCGCGGCCGGGCGCGCCGATGCGGGTACCCAGTTCGGCCAGCGAGGCGACGACATCGTCCTCGTGCTCGGCCGACGTCCACCACACCAGGTCGTAGTCACCCATGAACCGGTGTACGTACTCCAGTGCGACCTGGGTCTTGCCCACGCCGCCGAGCCCGAACAGGACCTGGGGCTGCGAGGGTCCGGCGGAGACACCGCCGCCGAGCTGGTCCCGTATGCGCTCCAGAATGACGTTGCGCCCGGTGAACGTGTTGTTGCGCTGCGGCGCGCTCAGATACGACGGAATGTTGCCGGGGAAGCGCGCGGCGTGCGGGCCGCCCTCCGGCGCCTGCCCGGGCAGGCCCAGGGCCCGCAGCACCGCCGCGGCGCACTGCGACTCGTCGAACCGGTGCAGGTCCACGGGGTTGTGGTCGATGTAGGTCTCGGGCAGCCGCACCTCGTCGACCCGGAGCGCGACCGTCGTACCGGGCGGGGCGTCCACGCCGCCGTCGGCCAGGGTGCGCCAGACGGTGTCGGCGTACCGGGACTTCTGGAACGCGGTCGACAGCAGGACCAGGGTGCGGGTGGCCGGGTCCGCGCGCTCGACGGGACCGCCGGAGATGTCGTGCGACACGACGTTGCAGCCGACCCGTTTGAGCAGCGACTCGACCCAGTCGGCCCACATCCGGTTCTCCGCCGAGTACGCCACGACCACGTTCGCCGCGCTGGTCAGGGGGCGCCGCCTGAGGTACGCGTCGCGGCAGCGCAGCCGGACCGGCTCGGGGATCGGCGGCAGCGTGGTGATGTCGCCGTCGGAGATGACCTGGGTGAGCCGCTCGAACGCGGACAACAGCGACTTGGGGTCACCCTTCGCGTCGCCGAAGGTGGCGAGGGTTTCCTCGTACGCGTAGTAGGGGCGGTAGGGGATCTCGACGCTCCCCCAGTAGGCCGTCAGCTCGTCCGGGCCCAGGTTCTCGCCCTTGAGCCCCTTGGGCAGCCCCTGGAAGCGCAGCCGGGCCAGTGCCCGTCCGGCGTCGACCTTGTCCTTCTCGCCCTCGTCGATACGCATCGGCACCGGCAGCACCCGGATCGGATGCGGGAGGGAGCCGTCCTCGACGCTGCGGGCCACCGCCGCCCCGCCGTCCAGGGACTGGTCGCTGAGGGTGAAGCAGTCGACCAGGACATCGGGCATCTGCATGGTGCAGATGTCCGCGTTGTCGGACAGTCCGGTACGGCTGTCGATGAGGACGTAGTCGTACGACTTCTTCATGTTGGTGCGCAGTGCCTTGAGGAAGGCGCCGCCGCCCAGCCGGTCGTAGAAGTTGTCCCACTCCAGGGAGGACACGGTCGCGGAGTAGGCGCGGTCCTGGCGGCCCGCGGACAGGAAGTCGAGCGACCCGCCGTCCTTGAAACTCAGCCCGAACCGTTCCGGGGTGAGGGAGATGGCGTGCTGCTCGACGTTCGCGTAGTCGTCCTGCCAGTCGCCGGAGCGCTGCGGGCCGGTGGTCGCGGCCCACGCGAAGTCGTGAATGATGTTGATGACCCCCGTGGTGGCCACCAGCGCGTTGGGTTCCAGGAACGGGTGGAAGAAACGGTGCAGGCCCGGAGCCTCCAGGTCCCAGTCGACGGCCAGGACCCGCTTGCCGTTGGCCGCGAGGATCCACGCCGTGTTGGCCAGGGCCATCGTGCGGCCCGTACCGCCCTTGTACGAGTAGAAGGTGATGATGCGTCCGTTCCGCACGGCCGTCATGCTTCTCCTCCGTTGTCGGATCCCGATTCCGGGTACTGCGGCTGAATGGGGCCCATCAGGCGGGGCCTGGGAACGTGCGGACCGGGTGGCGGATGCGCCTCGGCGTGCTTGAGGAACTGCCGGGTCGTATGGGCCACGACGGAGGGGAGCACGTCGGTGAAGGCCTTGAGGGTGGGCACCCCGGTCACGGCGATCCGGCAGTCGGTGCGCCGGCCCCGGTCCAGGATCAGCGGGAGGGTGCGCTCCAGCTCCGAGGTGAGCTGCCGCCCTTCCGGACTGTGACACTGCAGGTCGAGGCGGTTCCACGGAACGATCGCACTCACCCACGGCCGGGCATGGGCGTCGAATATCTTGAGCCGACGCCGCCGCTCCTCGTCGGTCAGCACCCAGCGGTCGACCAGCAGGATGCCCGGCCGCCCCACCGCCTTGTCGTCCTTGTCACCGTGCTCGTCGCCGTCGTCGGGCGAGCCGCCGGGTGGCGGCGACGGCTCCCCGGGGTCCTCGTCGTCGAAGGAGGACACCGTGATCCGGTAGTCCAGGGAGCGGATGAGTTCCTCCGCGAGCGAGGGCAGCGGACGAGTGGACTCACCGTGGTACGGGTTCCAGTCCTGCGCGTCCTCGCCGTACGGCCGGATGTCCCGGTGCTCGGGGACACTGTCCCGCGTCGGCGCGGCCACGGTGAGATGGATGTGCCGGGGACCCGCCCCACGTGGCTTGAACGCGCTGGGCGTGCTCTCGTAGTTGCGGGGCCTGCTCGGCGCCAGCGGTGACTCCTGGGCGACCCGCACGATGCGCTGTGCCAGGCCCAGCACGGTCTCCTCGTACTCGTCGTGCAGCCGGTTGAGTTTGATCAGGCCGTAGATCCCGTTGGTGGCGTAACGGTCGCCGTAGGTCGCGTGGTCGAGGTGGATGTGCCGTACGGAGTCCGGGAGTTGGTCGTAGTCCACCCGGGTCCACAGGGCGGGCACGATGGCGGAGGCGGAGCCCGTTCCGGTGGCCTTGGCGTGCAACACCCGCTCGTGGAAGGCGTACCACTCGCGTCCGCACATCTCGCTGGTGAAGTACCGGGGAGAGAACAGCGGTACGAACACCCGGCATCTGGCGAGGTTCTCGCTGAGCTTCTCCGGCCAGCCCTCGCCGGAACGCATCTCCCGGTCCATGAAACCGGCCTGGGAACCGGCGGGCAGATCGGTGAGCGCCATGATGTGGTTGCACAGATCCCGGTACAGGACGTGCACCCAGTGATCGGGGTCTCCGCCGCCCGTGCCCCACGGTGGTGTGTGTGCGTAGGAAAGGAAGAAGTAGGGCTGGGTGTCCGGCCCCCGGTCACCCCGTTCGGTGTTGTCCACACGCCCCCCTGCCCGTAGGTGACCCCTACGTCGGGGTCACCTGACCGGAACCAACAATGTGCCCGACGGGATGCTCGGCCGGGTTGCTTGTTTTACGTCATTCCGGTGCGATAACCGGCCATCTGATCGACAGCGTGGTCCACGACGGCGCGCATGGCGCAAAGCGTGACCGTTTTTCCGGCCCATTCCCGCTCCACCGACAGTTCACGCGGGAGCCGCCCGCCCATCACACCGAAGTCGCTGTCGTCCAGGACGAGATCCTCGTACGAGATCCAGTTTCCCCGCTCGCCCACCACACACCGGTAGGTACGCAGAGGGGCGGGCGGGGTCGTCCGGTACTCGGCCAGATGGAACGCGCTGCACACCTCGAACCCGACCCGCAGCAGCAGGATCTGGGCGTCCGCCGCGTACAGCGCGGCCAGCGGTGAGCGCTCACCGAGATGACAGTGCGGATCGTGCCGGCCGAGCAACTCGGCGGCCCCGGGCCCGAGTCCGGCGAACGACGTCTGCGGATGTGCGCTGCGCACGGCACCGGGAGTGGTCCGCACACATTCGGCCAGCGCCCCCACGGAGGGGCACGGCGTGCTGTCCGGGGCGAACGGCGGCATCGCCGCGCGGAAGGCCGCCTTCTCCCGGTCGGTCAGCCCCTCCACGGCGGCCTGGTAGGCCCGCGAGGTGTCGGAGTTCTCGGGCGTGAAGGCAGGAACGACAAGCGTCCCGCCGGGCCCCAACACGGCGAGCAGGGCGTCCCGCACGAGGGAGGGCGCGACTCCGGTGCCGTGGAGCGAGGCGTGGACGAGAAGCGGGGAAGCGGACCGGATCCCCAACTCCGCCAGCACGTCCCGTAGTTGCCGGTCGGGATGACCTGAGGAGCGAGCACGGACCGAGGTGCCGGGGGCGGAAGGGCGCGGGCTTCGACGGGCGCTCGGGGCCGAGACGGGGTCGCCGCCGACCGCGAGGACGGAGCCGGCAGCCAGGGTTTTGCTCTCGGGGTCGGCGGTGGGGGCGGGCGGGGCTGGCCATGGTGCGAGGTCGGAGTGCGGGGTGGTGGGGGAGTCGGCCGCCGGGGTGGGCGTGTCGTTGGGGTTGGGGCTCGGGTCGGTGGTGGGGGCGGGTTGGGGTGGCCATGGTGTGAGGTCGGGGTCTGGGGTGGTGTGGGGGTGTGCGGCGGTCGTGGGGCCGGTGCGCGGGGCGGGAGCGCTTTTGGGGTTGGTGGTGGGTGAGGGCTGGATCGGGGGTGGCCACGGCGTCCGGTCGGAGTGCGGGGTGGCGGGGGAGTCGGCGGCCGGGGTGGGCGTGTCGTTGGGGTTGGGGCTCGGGTCGGTGGTGGGGGCGGGTTGGGGTGGCCACGGTGCGAGGTCGGAGTCTGGGGTGGTGGGGGAGTCGGCCGTGGGGGTTGGGTCGGCGGGCGTCGTGCGCGTGTCTTTGGTGGGCGCGTACGAGGCCGGGGGTGGCCATGGCGTGCGGTCGGCGTGTGGGGTGGGCGGGCCTTCGGTGTGGGGGGCGGTGGTGGGCGGGGGCTGGGTTGGCCGTTGGGCGGTGGCTGTCGGGTGGGCCGGGGTGCTTCCGGGTAAAGGGGCAGGTGATACCTGAGGTGGGGGTGGTGTCCGGTCCGGAGTGGGCGGATCGTGGCGGGCTCGGGTGGTCGCCGGGGTGGGTGGCGGTTCTCGGGGGCCGGGCTCCGGGGTGGTCGGCGCCAGGTGGGGTCGGTCAGGCATGGTGGGGCCTGTCGGCCGGTGTGTTCACGTGCTCCGCCCACTCGTTCCACAGCTGGGCCGCCAACACCGCCCCCGTTTCCGTGAGTTCGCTCTCCGGGAGAACGGTCAGCTCCACCAGGGCACGTACCGCCGCCTCACGCCGGGCGCTGCCGAGCTGTTCGAAGGCCTCGTCGAGAAGGCGGCCCGCCCGGTTGCCCAGAACGTTCAGGTCGCTGGTCTCCCGGAGTGACTTGAGCCGGGCCCGCCGCCCCAGCCGTGGCAGCTCGCGCGCGAACTCCTCCGGCGTGAAGTCGACCGCCACGCCCAGCGCCCCCGGCCCGTGCGTGCCGAGCCGCAGTCCGCTGCCCGCCGTCAGCGGGGTGACGGTGGTGACATGGAACGCGTTGCGGTCCACCGACCACCGTGGCAGCCGGGCGTCGAGCAGTTCGTACGCCCGCCTCAGACGCTCCGCGAAGGACGCCGGGGTCGGCCCGGCGGCCGGCGGCACGGCAAAACAGTCACGGTAGGGATCCGCGTCGTCGATCACCAGCGCCGGTCTGCCGGGCAGTTCCACGGTGTCCAGCGGGCGCCACTGGGGAGTGGCCGCGGCATCGGTGAGCTGCACCTGTACGGGGCCCGACCTGCCGAACACGCAGAAGCCGCCCGGCGTCGCCTTGACCTCGACCCGGCCGGGCTCGGCCAGCATGAACGTGCCCAGCGCCGGAAGGTGGAGGGCACGCTCGGGCTGGTTCCAACCCAGGGTCACATCGGCGCCGGCGCGCACCGCCGTCGCGCAGGCCAGGGCCAAGAAGCGAGGGAGATCGGCGGCTTCGTGCCGGGACCGGAGCAGCGACGTGCGGATGTAGGGGTGGGTGAGAACCTCATTGAGGTGCTGGGTGGTGTCGTCCCCGGAGTCCAGCCCCAGCAGCGTCCGCCGGGCGTCCTCCCCACCGGGTTCCGGCGCCAGGTCGTCGAGCGTGACGCTCAGCAGGGTCCGGTCCAACTCCAGCTGGGAGAAGCTGAGTTCGTCCGATCGACAGACCGAAGGGGCGAGTGCCCGGCTTGTCACCCGCTCGGCGATGCCGTCCACCAGGGCACGCAGATCCGCACAGAAGACCGAGGGGTTGTCGAACTCTCGTTCCACGCTGTAGCGATGGGCGTACAGCCCGCCGCCGCAGGAGTCGACCACCGGACAGGAGCGACAGGCTTCACTGACACCAGCGAGCCCGCGCTGGCGGGCCACGACTCCCTCGTGCCGGGCGAACTCCTCGAAGCCGTGGCGGAAAACATCGTAGCCAGTGGACGCTGCTCCATCGAAAGCGGTCCTGAGCGAGTCCGCCTGCTCGAAAGTGCCGTCAGTCTCGATCACCGCGAGGTCGGACGGGGCGAGTCCCATCGCCTCGGTCAGACTGGGACCGCCGCGCAGGGTACTGAGCACCGACTCGAAAGTCCGTACCGGAATGCGGCGCCCCTGTTCCTCCCAGAGGTCGAAAACCGCGAGCAGCCAGTCGGCATAGGGGGTCGGTGATCCGGAAGGGTTCGGTGGCGGGTGCTCCCAAGTCGAATGCGGTAGCAAATAATCGATACGGGGAGGATCGAGAGCCGTCAGCGATTCGTGCACCGCGACGGGATCGTTCGCGACATCAACGGTGCACAGCAGACCGCCGAAGAGGTGGCGGTATGCGGGGGAGCGCAGAAGGTCGATTCCGCGCAGTACCCGGTCGTAGCTGCTGCGGCCTCTGCGGTCGAGTCTGTGCCGGTCGTTGGCGGCCCGGTCACCGTCGAGTGAAATACCCACCCTGACGCCGAATTCCGCGAAGACATCCAGATGGCGCGGGCTCAGCTGGATTCCGTTGGTGTGAATCTGGAGGTCCAGTGTGGTGACCGGGGCGAGGGTCCGTGTGAGTTCCGCGCAGATTTGTCCGAGCCGGGTGGGGCCACAGAGAAGAGGCTCGCCCCCGTGAAGAATGATCGTCACGGAAGGTAGCTTGTGCGCCTCGGCGTAGGAGGCGAATCGCTGGGCGGTCCGGGTGAGCGCCTCTTCGGAGATGACGACCGGGCGGGATTTCCAGCCCTGATCGGCATGCTCGTACACGTAGCAGTGGTCGCAGGCCAGGTCACATCTGCTGTGAACCTTCAGGACCAGCTGCTGGAGGGAGGGGCTCGTCACACTGCATCATTGCAAACCCACTACCCTACCCGAGACCAACTCGTCGAAATGTCCCCGAAGTTGACGAGTGTGACAGCTGTGACGTGGGGGCATCCGACGGTTGTTCCGTCGGATACACCTGTCCGCGTGAACCTCGGACTCAGACCGCCGAGTTGAAGGTGGGGTGAGTCGGACGCCTGTCGGGACTGTCCAGCAGTCGCCCGATCGTGCTCGTGACCGCGGGCGAGTAGCGGGAGAGGCCGGTCAGCGGGGTCTGCCGCTGCTGCGTCGGCCGAGCGCCGTTTGTGGGCGCTGCCTGTGGCTGAGAGAGGCTCATGACTGGCTCGTAGCTCCTTCTGCTGGCGCTGTCCAGCCCCCTTGTCGTCGGTTGGGACCCGCCGGCGACAAGAAAGTCTGGTTTTGACGCGGACGATACCGGAGGACGACCCCCAGGATGGAATCTGTCCATTCGACTTCAGGGCTCTCAATGCCAAGAGTGGGCAATATGAGTGGGCAATGACCGCGGGGGTGAGTCGATTGCACGCCAGTACTCCGGGTCCCAGTGTCACGCTGAGTGAGAACGATCTTCCACCGCTCTTTGTTCTGAGCGATCGGCGGGCGCTGAGCCGTCAGAGTGAGACCTTCTACGCGGTGCGCACGCAGTTGCTTCTGCTGTTGTCGGCGACAGCGATGGCGATGCTGGCGGAACGTTTCGACAGTCATATTCCAGCAGCATTTGCGGCAACACTTTACGCCTTCACGATTGCTATCGGCCTCCATATCGCCCGTCGCCGGGCCCGCGCTCAGTGGCGGGCACACCGTGACGCGGCCGAACTGCTGAAGTCCCTGGCTTGGCAGTACATGATGCACGGGGGACCGTTCCACTCCCGGGTCGCCGACCCCGACGGGCTGTTCGCCGAACGGCTGGAGGAGCGGCTGCGGGAGCTCAGACGGGTGGGGTGGGAGGACTCCCGCAACGGCGTCCACGCTCGTGGCGCCGGGCAGATCACCCCGGCCATGCGGGCCGTGCGCGCCAAGCCGTTCGCCGCCCGCCGGGACATCTACCTTCGTGACCGGTTGCTGGAACAGTTCGTCTGGTACAAGAATCGCGCCGCCGAGTCGCATCGCTCCTCCGTGCGCTGGACCTCCGGCACGGCCGCGCTGACCTTTTTCGCTCTGCTGGCCGCCGTGCTCCGGGCCCTCGGTGTGATCGGCGGCTGGGACCTCACGGGGCTCCTCAGCGCCGGTGCGGCGGCCGGGGTGGCCTGGCAGGAGGTGCGGCGGCACCGGCCGTTGAAGTACGCGTACTCCCTCATCGAACAGGACCTGGAGACACTGCGCGTCTCGATGACCAAGACGGTGACGGAGGCGGGGTGGGCGGACGCGGTGGCCGAGGCCGAGCGGATCGTCTCACCGCAGCACACCGACTGGCTGGTGCGGTTCGGCGGCTGACCGACGGCACCGTGGACACCGCGCTGGTCGGCACGTCGGCACGCCGGTACCCCGGCCCCCCGAGACCCCAGACCCCGCCCCCCACCTCAGCCCCGCAACACCCCCGGCCGCCAAAGCACCGTCACCGGCACCCCCGTGCGCCTGGCGTACGCCACCACGTCGCCCGTGCCGCCGAGGCCGCGGGCGGGCAGGCCGTCCCATACCGCGACCAGGCGGTCGGCGTGGTCGACGATCCAGCGGCCCGCCGCGAAATAGGCCTCCTCGGGTGTCGCCTCGACGGGCAGATTCACCTGTGTGCGGCAGGAGTCGAGGAGGCGGCGGTACGCGGCCCGGGTGTCCGCGTCGCCGAGGTGGGCCTCGTAGTCCATACCGGGAATCACCGCCGTGACGGGGATACCGCGGTCCAGGGCGAGATCGGCGAACAGTTGGTCGGCCCCCGCCGCGAGGCTGCTCAGCGCCTCCAGCTCCTCCTCGCCCTGGAACTGCCGCCGGATGCCCGTGCGTACGGACGGCAGCACGGCGGCCGGGATCGAGCGATGCCCGGTCACGCCGATGCGTGTGCGGACGCGCGATCCGACGCGCGTGCCCATGCCCGTGTCCATGCCCGTGCCGACGCGAGTGCCCCCGCGCCTGTCGAAGTCAGTCACTGGCTGCCCTCCGCCGTCCACTGTCCGTGACCTCCCTACAGGGTGCCGTCTTCCAGCGGCGCCTGCCAGATGACCGGCGTACCCGGGCCTGGGCCCGTTGTGCCGTCGTGGCTGCCGTCATCGGCGTACACCGTCAGCCGTACGGCGTCCCGGCCGTCCGGCAGGACCGCCGTCGCGTCCACGGTGATCTCGACGCGGGTGACACCGGGGCGGCGTACGGCGTCGGCGAGGGCGCGGCGCAGGGCGGTGAGGAGCCGGGCGGCGACGGCGGGCGGGACGCGGTGTTCGACCGGGCCGGTGAAGTGGGTCGAGGGCCGGCGGCCGAGCGCCGCGGACACCCCGGCGGCCTCCCGAAGTACCTTGCCACGCAGGCTGGTTGGCGCGTCGGCCGGAAGCTGCTGAAGGGCGAAGATGGTCGTACGGACCTCCTGGACCGTGGCCTGGAGCTCGTCGACCGCGTGCCCGATGAGCTCGCGCACCCTGTCGTCGCCCGCCGCCCGGCGCTGGGTCGACTCCAGCATCATCCCCGTGGCGAACAGCCGTTGGACGACGAGATCGTGCAGGTCACGGGCGATCCGGTCGCGGTCCTCGTACACCGCGAGGCGGGCCCGACGGCGCCTGGCCTCGGCGAGCACGAGCGCGAGGGCGGCCTGCGAGGCGAACTGTGTCGCGAGCAGCCGTTCCGTGTCGGTATACGGGCGGTCCCCGCGCCGGCGCGGCAGCGCGAGCGTCCCGATCAGCCGGCCCTCGGCCTGCAACGGCAGCAGCATGCTCGGCCCGAACCGGTGCCGTACTGGGGTCGTCATCCGTGGGTCGGTCGCCGAGTCCTCGACGAACACCGGTTCCCCGCCGAGGAGTTGAACGAGGACGGGACTGCCTGGGGCGATGGTGGTGCCGACGATGTCACCGGGCTCGTCGTCGCGCGTGGCCGCGGTGACGATCTCCATGCCGCCCTCGTCCGTCGGCTGCAGGATGACACCGGCGGCGGCGTCGGCGAGGAGCCGGGCGCGGTCCGCGACGGTGAGCAGCGCGTCGTCGGCGGCCCCACCGGTGAGCAGCGCGGTGGTCACGGCGGCGGCACCCTCGATCCAGCGCTCACGTTGCCGTGCCGTCTCGTACAGCCGCGCGTTGCCGATCGCGATACCGGCCTGCGCGGCCAGCAGACCCAGCAACTGCCGGTCGCTGTCGGTGAATTGGCCGCCGTCGAGCTTCTCGGCGAGATAGAGCCGTCCGAACTCCTCTTCGTCCACTCGGATCGGTACGTCGATGACGGTGACGCCTTCGCGTTCGGCGCGCCCCAAATCGGCTCTGCGGATCTCCACCAGGCCGTCGTGCCCGGGGTCCGCCATCGCGAGTCCCGCGTACCGGGCCCCGGTCAACTCGGCCGCGCCGTCCACGATGTGCTGGAGGGTGGTGCGCAGTTCGAGATCGGTACCGATGCCGAGCACGGCCTCGAGTCGGGGTGGCAGAGCTGGGGCTGGGGATGGGGGCGTGTCGTCGTCCGGCATCCCGGATGGCGGGGTCACCGGTTCGGATGCCGGCGGCCTCAGGTGGCCAGCGGGTCCAGCACCATCGGCTCGATCTTCCCCTCGAGCATGTACCCGAGGCCCTGTACGGCGCACACGTCCGGCCGCTCGGCGATGTGCACCGGCATGCCCGTGGCCTGCCGCAGCATCTGGTCGAACCCGGGGAGCAGTGCGCTGCCGCCGACCATCATGATGCCCCGGTCGGCGAGGTCGGCCACCAGATCGGGCGGGCAGTCCCGCAGCACCTTGCCGATCCCGTCGAGTACGGCGGTCAGCGGCGTCTGGATGGCGTCGCGCACGGCGGCGGTGTCGACCTGCACGGAACGGGCGAGGCCGGTGGCGACGTCCCGTCCGTGGATCTCGGTCGACGACGGCCCGTGGGCGGTGAGCCCGTTCCCGGAGAGGGCGAGCTGCAGCGGACGTACCGACTGGCTGGGCAGCATCAGCTCGTGCTGGTGCCGCAGATGCTGCACGATCGCGTGGTCGACGGCCTCGCCCCCGACCGGGATCCGCTCGGCGGTCACGATCGAGCCGAGGGAGAGGACGGCGAGCTGGGTGGCGGCGGCACCGCACACCATGACCATGGTTGCCTCGGGCCGCTCGACGGGCAGCCCGCAGCCCACGCCGGCGGCGATGAGCGTGTCGACGAGTTCGACGCGCCGAGCGCCGAGCCCGACGAGCGTCTCGATGGTCGCGCGCTGCGCGAGCGGGTCGGCGTCGTGCGGGTAACAGGCGGCGGCCCGCAGGAAGGGCTTGCGGCGCAGCGTCCGCCGTACCTTGTCGCCGATCAGGTGCCGCAGCATGCGCTGCGCCATCTCGATGTCGACGACGGTGCCGCCGGACACGGGCCGTACGACCCGGATGTAGTGGGGCGTACGCCCGGTCATCCTCTCCGCGAACTCCCCGACCGCGATCAGCGCGCCGGTCTTGGTGTTCACGGCGGCGACGGACGGCTGGTCGACGACGAGCCCGGCACCCTTGACGTAGACACGGGTCCGCGCGGCCCCGAGGTCGACGGCGAAATGGCAGCGGCGCATCTGTTCCAGACTGACAGTCATGGCAGATCCTCCCGAGAGCGCAGACCGAACGGGCCGCGCCGGTCGGCGGGCCTCCACTGGCATCGTGCGGGGGGTGGGGGAGGGGGCGCCTGTTGTGGGGGGCCGGGTGGGGTGCCGCCGTACGGGTGGATCTATCCGTCCGCGCGGCCCACGATGCCCCGCACCACCCCCAGCTCCACCAGGTCCTGCGGCCGGATCCGGAGTTGGTCCGCCGTCGCCTCCACCTCCCCCTCCGGGCGCTTGAGGATGGCCGCCGCCAGCTCCGGGGCGATCACGGAGAAGTAGCTGTCCGGTGTGGCCCACGTGTTTCCGGGGGCGGCCAGGGCCAGGGCGCCGCCCGAGCCGCCCTCGCCGATCAGCAGCGTGGTGACCGGCGTACGGGCGGCGGCGACCGCGAGGAACAGGTCCGCGATGGCGGCCCCCGCGCCCTGACGCTCCGCGTCGGCGTCGTTCGCGGCGCCCGGGGTGTCCACCAGGGTCAGCACCGGGATGCCGAGCCGGTCCGCGAGGCGGATCAGCCGCGCGGCGGTGCGATAACCGGCGGGCCGGGTGGCCGTACCGAGCTGGGCGGCGTACGCGACGGTCCGCCCGTCTCGCGCAAGCTCGCCGAACCCGCATGCCATCCCGGCATCGGTACCGCCGCAACGGTCGCCGCTGATCGCGGCGCGCCGGGCGAAGTACGCATCCAAGTAGGCCTCGGCGCGCGGGCGTCGGGGTGACCGGGCGCGCTGGACGGCGTCCCATCCGGTGCCGGGGAGGGACACCGCGCCGAGGGACGGCGGCGGCGGGACGGCCTCCGTCGACCCGGCCCGCGCGGCAACGCCACGGGCACTGGTATGGGTGGGGGCGCCGGTCCTGGCCCCGGCATGGGCGCCGGTGCTCAGCAGGCGCAGCCACAGGCCCAGCGTTTCCCGGAGCGCCTCCGGGCGTACGATCGCGTCGGCCGCGCCCGCCGCCACCTGGGCCTCGGCCGTGTACGCCGCCGGGTCCGCGTCGGCCGGCCGGACCCGGGAACCCGCGAAGCCCACCTGGGCGCCGGGCAGCGCCAGCACGACGTCGGCTCCCGCGCCCAGGGTCGCCCACCCGCCGCCGGTCGTCGGATCCCGCAGGACCGCGATCTGCGGCAGGCCCGCCTCCCGCGTCAGCGCCGACTGCCGTGCCACGCGCTGGAGTTGGGTCAGCGCGAGCATGCCCTCCTGCATTCGGCTGCCCCCCGTCGCGACGAGCGGGACGACGGGCAGACGGTGGGCGCGCGCGTACTCGTAGGCCGACTCCAGCCTGTCCCCGGTGCGTTCGCCGAGTGAGCCGCCGAGGAAACCGAACTCGAAGGCGATCAGTACGGCCGGGGTGCCGTCGATGCGGGCGGTGCCGCAGACGACGGATTCCTCCTCACCGGTACGGGCGGCGGCACGGGCGCGCGAGGCGTCGTAACCCTGCCAGGAGAGGGGGCCGTCCGGCGTGAACTCCCGGGTGGGGTGGGGGAGTTCCCTGAAACCGTCGGTGAAGCGGTCGGTCGGGTCGTCGGTCGAGATGTCGGTCCAGTCGTCTGTCGAGCTGTCGGCGAGGAGAGAGATGAACTCGCGGGCGGAGTGGCGCCCGGAGGTCCGGTGGGTCAATGGATCGGCCACTCGGTCAGTCGCTGGGTCATTGGTTCGGTCACTCACCGGGCAGGGCCCGCTTCATGATCTTCCCCATGTCGTTGCGCGGGAGTGCGTCCAGGTAGCGCACGACCCGGGGGCGTTTGTGCGGGGCGAGACGGCCGGCGACATGGTTCGCCAACTCGTCGGCGCCCGGCGGGGACTGCGGATCGGCGGGGACGATCCAGGCGACGATCCGTTCGCCCAGGTCGGCATCCGGTTCGCCGGTCACGGCCGCCTCGCGGACGCCCGCGTGTTCCAGCAGGGCGTTCTCGATCTCGCCCGCGCCGATCTTGTAACCGCCGCTCTTGATCAGGTCGGTGGCCTTCCGGCCGACGATACGGACATAGCCGTCGGCATCCCGCACCGCCATGTCCCCGGTCCTGAACCAGCCGTCGGCGGTGAACGCGGCGTCGGTGGCGTCGGGCCGGTTCAGGTACTCGGAGAACAGGTTCGGCCCGCGCACCTGGATCTCGCCCACGCTTTCGCCGTCGTACGCCGTGATGGGCGACCCGTCCTCCTCGACGAGCCGCAGCTCGACGCCCGGCAGCGGCACGCCGACCGTGCCGGCGCGTGGCTCCCCGTCCGCGCGGACGCTTGTGTTCATCAAGGTCTCGGTCATGCCGTACCGCTCCACGACCCGGCGGCCGGTCGCCGCCGTGATCCGCTCGTGGTCGTGCACCGGCAGTGCGGCGGAACCCGAGACGAGCAGCCGGGCCCGGCCGAGCGCCCCGGCGAGTTCCGGGTCGCCGGGGAGCGCCTCCGCGATCCGGTGGTACATCGTCGGTACGCCGAACAGCATCGTCGCCCCGTCGTTCAGCTCGCGCGTCACGCCCTCCGTGCCGAACCGCCCGAGGTGCCGTACCGAGCCGCCGCGCCGCAGCGGACCGAGGATGCCGAGAATCAGACCGTGCACATGAAAGAGCGGAAGTGCGTGCACCAACACGTCCTCGTCGGTCCACTGCCAGGCGTCGGCGAGTGCGTCCAGCGTGGCGGCGATGGCACGGCGCGGGATGACGGCGCCCTTGGGCGGCCCGGTGGTGCCGGAGGTGTAGACGATCAGGGCGGGGGTTTCGGGGGCGGGTTCGTACGCCGTCCCGGTGGATGCCCCGCCGGACGGCCGCACGTCAACGTCTGCCTCTACGTCGATGCGTTCCAACGCGCCGAAAGCGGCTGGGAGTTGGTCGCCCGGGGCGGCGATGACGAGCGTGGGTGAGCTGTCCTTGAGGATGTGCCCCAACTCGCTCTCGCCCGACTTCGGGTTCAGCGGCACCGCCGGGACCCCGGCCAGCAGCGCGGCCACGACGCCGACGGCCGTCTCCAGGGTTGGCGTCGCCCACACGGCGACCCGGCCGCCCGCCCCGGAGATCCGCTCGGCGAGGACGCCGGCCGAGGCGGCGAGTTCGGCGTACGTCAGCGAGCGGTCGCCGAAGCGCAGGGCGGGCCGCCCGCCCGCGGTGTCGGTCGGGCCGTCGGTCAGCCCGGGGAAGAGAGAGGACACGCGTCGTACTCCTTAACTCGTCACGTCGGTCGTACATGTGCGGTCGTACGTCGGAGGTCACGCCCAGCCGGGTACCACCAGCACCAGCCACACCACCGCGGGAACCACGGCCACCACGTTTCCTCCGTACACCATCAGCTGCCGGAAGAAACGTTCGCGGTCGACATCGGCGCGTCCGACGCACTCGCATGAGCGCGGGCGACCTTTCGGCGGGCCCTTTCCCGGTTCTTTGATCCCTCTCGTTCACGGGACGGCTCCCGCTGTGCCTTCTTCAGCTTCTTCTCCGCCCGCCGCAGGAACCGTGGGCTGTCGATCTTCGTGCCGTCGGAGAGGACCGCGAAGCTGGTCAAGCCCAGAACGGCCTACGTGGAGGAGGACGACTCGCGGCCGGCTGAGCCGAACCAATTCCCTGTCCCGGGCACTGGCCCACACGAGGGCCCCAGGCCAACGCCCCCAGTTTCCCGTCCCTTTGACTGTTAGCCTGCGCGCATGTCAGACCTGGGAAATGTCGCCTGGCCGCCCGAGCCGATCAAAACCCAGAGGCTCGTACTCCGTGAGGCCGAGGCCCGGGACCGTGCGGCGTTCATCGAGCTGCTCGCCTCCCCGGAGGTGCACACCTACCTCGGCGGTCCCCGGCCGCGTGACGAGCTCGAGCGCGAGATGCCCGAGGCGGCCGGGGCGCCCGAGCGCTGGCCCGGGAGTTTCGTCGTCGATCTCGACGGAGCGATGATCGGCCAGATCCTGCTCAGGAGAGCGACAGAACACCGCCGCCCGGCCGCCGCAGGAAAGGCCGACCTCGGTTACCTGTTCCTGCCGCGGGCCTGGGGGTCCGGATACGCAGCCGAGGCGTGCGCGGCGGCACTCGACTGGTTCGACGGGGTCCTTCCCGGCGAACCGGTGGTGCTCACCACCCAGAGCGCCAACCTCGCCTCGATGCGCCTCGCCGCGAAACTCGGGTTCACCGAGGTGGAACGGTTCCAGGCCTGGGACGCCGAGCAGTGGCTCGGCGTCCGGTCCCCGGTCACACCGTCCGACTGAGCCCAACCCCACCCCCGCCGCTGCCCGCGACCACATCCGCCACCACGCAACTCACGTTGTCCGGGCCCCCGTTGGCGTTCGCCGTCTCGATGAGGGCGACCGCGGTCGCGTCCGGGTCGGGGACGGTGGCGAGAAGGTGCTGGATGGTGTCCTCCGGTACGGCCCTGGTCAGGCCGTCCGAGCAGAGGAGGTACCGGTCGCCGGGCCGGGCGTCGTGCAGACGCAGGTCGGGGGAGGCGGGAGCGCGAGTCAACGCCTTGACGAGCAGGGTGCGTTGGGGGTGGGCGGCGGCCTCCTCCGGGGTGAGCCGGCCCTCGTCGATCATCGACTGGACCACCGTGTGGTCGTGGGTGATCAGAAAGAGCTCGCCGTCACGCAGGAGATACGCGCGACTGTCCCCGATGTGTACGAGGGCGAGGCGCGAGCCGGTCCACACCATCGCGGTGAGGGTGGTGCCGACATCGTCGGTCTTCTCGTCCCCTGTCCTCCCGTGCTCGGTGTCGGCGACGTCCCGGACCGCCTGGGCGGCGCCCTGGACCGCGTCCTCCAGCAGGTTCAGGACGCTGCCCGCGGTCAGCGGTTCGGCGTCCAGGAACTTCAGCGCCTCGACGGCGGCCGCGCCGGCCGGTGCGCCCCCGGGTCCGAAGCCGTCGGCGACTGCCAGGACGCGTGCGCCGGCGTACGCCGTGTCCTGGTTGGCCGCGCGGACCAGACCGGTGTCGGTGCGGGCGGCGTAACGGAGTTCGAGAAGATCGGTGCTTGCCATGAGGTGGGTGTCCTTCCTCGGCGGTGTCGAGAGATGGTCGACGAGGAACGCGGCGAGATCCCGGCGGGCCGCCGTCTCCGCCTCGACCCGCGCCCAGAAGGCGCGGATCTCCTGGGCGGCAGCCGGCGACTCCATGGCCCCGACCTGCCGGATACGGGCCAACGGCATCCCCAGCCGGCGCAGCCAGGCCACCAGCCTCGCCTGCTCCAGCTGTTCGGGCGCGTAATAGCGGTATCCGGTGTCGGGGTCGACGCGGGCGGGGCGGAGCAGGTCCAGTTCGTCGTAGAGCCGCAGGGCCTTCGGGGACAGCCGGCACGCCTTGGCGAACGCTCCGATGGTCAGCATCTCCGGCATCTCCGGTATCTCTGGCTTCACCGTGAAGCACCTCGTTCCCCTGGATTCCCGAGCCGTGTTCCTCGTTCCGCCACCGATGCTGCGGCTTCACCGAAGGTGAAGGTCAAGCGGCTTGTTAACCTTCACCCGGTATCACTATCAGTGGTGAACCAGCAGTACGCGCCTTACAGCGCGGCCCGCCTACTCGAGGGAGTCCCCGTGGTCCGCATCGCGATCGTCACCTACGACCCCCGTCCGGGGACCAGCAAGGACCGGGACTTTCCGGTTCTGGTACGGGAGTTGGTGGCCGCCGGGGCAGACGCGACCGCCGCCTACTGGGACGACCCCGCCGTCGACTGGGCCTCCTTCGACCTCGTGGTGGTGCGGTCGACGTGGGACTACACCTGGCGTGCGGAGGAGTTCGCGGGCTGGCTCGAGCGGTGCGGGAAGCTCACGCGGGTCGCGAATCCGGTCGGTGTCCTGCGCTGGAACATGGACAAGCGGTACCTCGGCGAGCTGGCCGCGGCCGGCGTCCCCACGGTCCCCACCAGCTACCTCGCCCCCGGAGAAGCGCCGCTCGACGCCTCCGACCTCCCCGACGACCGCGAGTACGTCGTCAAGCCCACCTCCGGCGCCGGAGCCCGTTACGCCGCCCGCTACACGCCCGAGGACCGGGAGACGGCCGTACGGCATCTCGCGCGCATGCACGCCGAGGGGTTCACCGCGATGGTGCAGCCGTACGTCGGGAGCGTGGACGTCGACGGGGAGCGGGCCCTGCAGTTCTTCGGCGGCCGCTTTCTGCACGCCAGCCGCAAGGGG
Source organism: Streptomyces sp. ME02-8801-2C (assembly GCF_033793965.1). Lineage (NCBI taxonomy): Bacteria > Bacillati > Actinomycetota > Actinomycetes > Kitasatosporales > Streptomycetaceae > Streptomyces > Streptomyces sp. ME02-8801-2C. The sequence goes on from NZ_JARAXP010000004.1 coordinate 598,783, forward strand.
GCCGTGCTGGCTCCCGGGACGGCGTACGACGACGACAAGGTGGCCCATCCCGACCTCGAGGTGTGGACCCCCACCCCGGCCGAACTCGCCGTCGCCGAACGGGCGTTGGCCGCCGTACCGGACAACTCCGATCTGCTGTACGCCCGTGTCGACCTCGTCCTCGGTGACGACCGTGAACCCCGGGTCATGGAGCTGGAGTTGATCGAGCCGAACCTCTTCCTCGACCTGCATCCGGACTCGGTACCGGTGGTGGTGCAGGCCATCCTCAGGGCCGCCGTGGGCCGCCAGTGACCGTCATGACGGCCGGGCCCCTCAGTCCCTGACCGCAACCCGCTGCAGCAGCCCCCAGGTGAACTCCGCCGCGTACTCCCGCCGTGCCCCGGCCTCGTCCGGTGCCGTGAACGTCAGACCCCAGCGGGTGGGGGCCGTCCCCTCCAGGGGGCGTGCGGGGGCGAAGGCGCGGGCGACCTCGTCGACCGTGCAGGACCAGGGGCGCAGGTCGGCCGATGTGTGGAGGTCCGGCGCCGGGGCGCCCGGGGCCCGTACCAGCCATTCGTTCCAGGCCACGCCGTTCGGGGCCACGAGCACCTCGAAGCACAGGTCGGGCCAGAGGGGGACCGGCCACAGCCAGGCCTCGCACTCCAGGTCGCCGATCCTGCGGGGCGTCACCGACTCGGGGGTGCCGAGGACCGAGCGGTACCGGGAGGCGGCGGCGCGGGCGCGCGGGGAGCGGAGCATCGCCTGCCAGCGTTTGTTGGCCTCGCGCATGTCCGCGATCGACACGCCCAGCTCATGGCGGGCGTCCTCCACCAGGTCCGGGTTGTGGTCGGCCATGCGGCGCAGGAGCACCAGCTGGAAGTCGAGAACCGTGAACATAAGGACCATCGTCCCGTAACGGCCGGGAGGTGGGGGCGGGCGGTCACTGACGGCAACGAAGCCATCGCACGCCCATTGCCCGCCCGGGTCCTTGTGGTTAGCCTGTCCTCTGTTCGTCATGCCGATCGTCTGTTGAAATCTCGAACGCCACCGAAAGGCGTCGAGATCGTAGACACCTTGTACACAAGAGAGGGGGCCGTCATGGGACGCCTCGTACCTGCCGTGACCCGGGCTCTCGACATTCTTGAGCTCTTCCTGGACGGAGACGGCACGCTCTCCGCCCCGGACATAGTGCGCAGACTCCAGCTGCCACGCACCACCGTGCACGAACTGGTGACGACGCTCGCCGCCCGTTCGTACATTGTGCAGGTCCCCGGTCAGCCGGGCCGCTACCGCCTGGGTGTGCGCCCGTACCAGCTCGGCAGCCGCTACGCCGAGCAGCTCGACCTGGCCGCGGAGGGCCTGCAGGTGGCCCGTTCCGTCGCCGAGACCTGCGGGGAGACGGTGCATGTCGCGATCCTCGAGGGTACGGACGTCATCTACATCGCGAAGATGGACTCGACGCACGCGGTACGGATGGTGTCGGCGGCCGGCCGCCGACTGCCCGCCCACTGCACCTCCGTCGGCAAGATGCTGCTGGCCTCGCTGCCCGACCACGAGCTCGCCGCGCGGGTCCCGAACAACGTCCCGCTGCCCGCGATGACGCCGAACAGCATCACCGACCCGGCGGCCCTGCGCGAGGCTCTCGCGGAGATCCGCCGCCGGGGCGTCGCCGTGGAGAACCGCGAGTCGAACCCGGACGTCAGCTGTGTCGCGGCGCCGGTGCACGACCGCACGGGCCGGGTGGTCGCCGCGCTGTCGATCTCCGTTCCGATGATCCGCTGGAGCGACGACCACCGTTCTGAGCTGGAACAGCTCGCCGCCAAGGGCGCCGCCGAACTGTCCGAGCGCCTCGGTTACCGGAGTGTGGCATGACGACGTACGAACCCGCCCTCGAAGTGGCGGTCCAGGCGCAGGCGACCCTCGGCGAGGGCCCGACCTGGGACGCGGCGAAGTCGCGGCTGATCTGGATCGACATCCTCGGCTCCCGGGTCAACACCTACGACCCGTCCACCGGCCGTCGCACGGTCATGGCCACCGAGCAGCACGTGGGCGCCGCCAAGCCGCGCGCGGGCGGCGGCCTGGTCCTGAACCTGCGCGACGGAGTGGCCCTGTACGACGACGTGAACGACGGTGAGGGCGCCGACCCCGCCGCCGGTTTCCGCTGGCTGCACCACGACCCGGTGCCCGGCCGCAGGGCGAACGACGCGGCGGTGGCCCCCGACGGCTCCCTGTGGGCCGGCACGATGACGTACGACGAGACGCCGGGCGGCGGCACGCTGTCCCGGCTGACCGGTGACGGCGATGTGACGACCGTCCTGGACGACGTGACGGTGAGCAACGGTACGGGCTGGAGCCCGGACGGCCGCCTGATGTACTACATCGACTCCCCGACCCGTCGCGTCGACGTCTTCGACGTGTCGGCGGACGGGCGGAGCGTGAGCAACCGCCGTCAACTGGCGCTGATCGAGGAGGGTGCGGGCTTCCCCGACGGCCTGACGGTCGACGCGGACGGCTGTGTCTGGGTCGCCCTGTGGGATGGCGGCGCGGTCCGCCGCTACACCCCCGCCGGCGCTCTGGACCGTACGATCACGCTCCCCACGGTCCGCCCGACGGCCTGCGCCTTCGGCGGCCCGAACCTCACGGACCTGTACATCACCACGGCCCGCGTCGGCCTGTCCGACCCCCACCCGATGTCGGGCTCACTCCTGGTGGTCCCGGAAGCGGGCAAGGGAACCCCCCAGCCCGCATTCGGGGGCTGACGGAACCCCGCCGAACGGTCCGGCGGCCCGACCGCCGGGCAGGTGGGGGGAATGCCCCGCGCCCGCCCGGCTGCCGTCGGTCGTCACACGCCCTTCGGGCTCACTCCGCCGCCTTCCATTCCTCCGGCCGGAGCGGTGGGCCGCTCAGTGGGGGTTTCAGGGGGCCTATCGCCGTTGCCAGTAGGACGCCCGGTGTCAGCAGTACCTCCGCGCCGCGTTCCAGGGACGTCACGTCCGTCACCCGGCGGGCGATCCGGCCGTTGCCCGTGGCCGTGCGCATCAGGCGGCCCACGTAGGCCGCGAGCAGACGGTCCCGCAGGGTCGGGCCCTTGTCCGTGGCGCCGGGATAGAAGACGTCCTGGCTGGTCGCCAGGTCCCAGGCCGCCGCGACCGGGCGGGCCACCGCCTTCTGGATACGACGGGACAGGCCGGGGGTGTCCCATCCCTGACGGGTAATCACATCCCGTAGGGCGACCGCACTTTGGGCCGCCGCCGACATTCCGTGGCCATAGATCGGGTTGTACGCGGCCAACGCGTCGCCGATCACCGCGAAGTTCTCCGGCCAGGCCGGCATCCGCTCGTAGTAGTGCCGGCGGTTCGACGTCGTACGGGTGATGGAGACGCCCGTCAGGGGCTCCGCTCCCGCGAGCAGGTCGGCGATCACCGGATGCCGCAGCTCCTCGCGTGCGTAGCGCGTGAACTCCGGTCCGTCCGTGGGTGGTTCGCTGCCCCGGGTGCCCGACAGGGAGACCAGCCAGCAGCCGTCCTCGATGGGTGCGAGGACGCCCGCCCGGCCGGGCCCGCCCGCCCTCGGGTCCGCCTGGACGTTGACCAGCGGGAAACCGGGCCGCGCGGCTTCGGGCGCCCGGTAGATCCGGCTGGCGTACGCGAGCCCGGAGTCGACCACGCGCCGGGTCGGTTCGGGCAGGCCGAGTTCGCGCAGCCAGTGCGGGGCGCGCGAGGCGCGGCCGGTGGCGTCCACGACCAGGTCCGCGTGGAGTGTGCGGCGGCTGCCGTCGGCGCCGCGCAGCCGCACCCCGGTGACGGCCGCGTCGGTGCCCTCCAGGCCCAACACCTCGGCGTGCTCGACGAGTTTGATCCGGTCGTCGTCCAGTACCTGGGCGCGGACGGTCGCGTCCAGCAGGTCCCTGCCGCACAGGAACACATGGTGCGACTCGGGCCACCGCCTGAACCAGCCCTGCGGTGCCAGCGCGACCATGTCCGTCGTGACCGCCAGCCGGTGCGCACCGGCGTCGAGCAGCAACTCGCCCACACCCGGCACGAGTTCCTCGACGGCACGGGCACCGCCGGACCACAGCACATGCGCGTGCCGGGCCTGCGGCAGGTTCCTGCGGGGCTCGGGCCCGTCCGGCAGGACGTCACGCTCGACCACGGTCACACGGTCGGCGAACCCGACCAGCGCGCGGGCCGCGAGCAGCCCGGCGAGCGAACCGCCCAGGACCACGGCGGATCTGACGGGGGACGACTGATCACTCATATACGTGCAGGCTCTCCACTGTGGCGGACGCGAGGGCGCGTACCGCCTCGATCTCATCGGGGTGACCAAGGATTTGGGACACGGCTTCGATGCCCCGGAGCAGCTCGGCGAGCAAGTCCGGGTCCTCTTGCGCGACTTGGGGGGACTGAGGAGAGGGAGGACGGGCCAGGGCGCGCGCCTCGATCGCGTCCCGGATCGTCACGGCCGCCGCCAGCGCCCGCGCCCGGCCGGGGCCGTACCCGAGGTCCACCGCGGCCTCGTACGCCCGCCGCCGCAGCTCTCCGTCGAAGTGGCGGGCGAGTTGGAGCAGGGCGTCGCGGATGAACGTCTCGCGGCGGGTCAGCCGCAGCTCCGGGGTGGCCCGCAGGGAGAAGGGGACGCCCCGGCCGGTGGCGGCGCGCAGCAGGCCGTACAGCGGGGCGAGTCGGAGGTGGGCGCGGCGGACCCGCCAGCGGTCGCGCAGATACTGGCCGGCGTGCGGCAGCACATACCCCGTGGCGATCAGGACGGCCGCGACGCACCCGGCGACCGGGGCGACCTCCGTGGACAGCGGGTCCAGGTCACCGCCCGCCCAGCGGACGGCGACGGCCGTGCCCTTCGCCGCGTCGAACACCAGGTTCGCGGCATAGCCGAAGGCCAGCGCCTTCAGGCCCCGGCGCAGCCACACATCGAGTCCGGCGGTGCGGATCCAGTCCCGGATCAGCCGGTACGTCAGGACACAGGACGTGGTGTGCGCGAGCAGGTAGAGCACGATCAGCTCGCGCATGAAGGGCGTACGGGCGTAGTACGTGTCCAGGTCCCGCCGACGCTCCACGGGTACGTCGGCGAGCGCGAACAGCCCCCACAGCGTGACGATCACCCCGGCGTGACCGACGACGACCCAGCGCATCGCGCGCCGCGCCCGCGCCGGCCGGGCCGAGTGACCGGCCAGGCCCCCGCGCCAGGCGACCATCAGCAGCAGGCTCGCCCCGCAGAAGGCGACGAGGAAGCTGTACACGAGGGGCGCCGCGAAGTTGGGCACGCCGGTGACCCGGTTGGTCCAGGCGATGCCCGGCGGAGCCGCGAAGACGAAGATGCCGCAGGCGAGCAGCAGCAGCCCGCCGACCGCCCGCCGCAGCGGGTCCCGCCACAGCCTGACGATGCTGGGCAGCTTGAACACCAGCGCGGCCAGCAGGGCCACGATCGGTGTCCCGAAGACCAGGACGGAGTACGGCTCGCCGGGGAAGCCGGAGGAGTTCATCGCCGCGCGTTTCCGCTTCCTCTGCCGCGATATCCCAGCGAGGCCTGCACACCACTGCTGCCGGTGCTCGCCGCGCACCCCTCCACCCAGGGCCGGAAGACGGTGGCGAGGCGGTGGCCGAACTCCTCGGCGTCGGCCTCGTCGGCCGCACGGGAGCCGTTGCGGGCGGCCACGGTGAGCGCGTCGCCCTGCCAGGACTGCTCGTCGGCCAGCACCCGGGCGGCGGTCGCGCCCGCGCTGTGGTGGTGACAGTGTCCGGCGTGCAGATGCCACAACTCATGGCCCAGAATGACGAGTTGCTGCACCGCCTCGGCACGCTCCTCGACGATGACGAGATCGAAGTCGTGGAACTCCACCCACAGACCGGTGACTTCGATCTCGTCGGGGAAACGCTCGAAACGCAGCTCGACGCGCCGCCCGCGCCGCGCGCTCATCTCCTCGCACAGCGCCCGGCACAACTCACGTATTTCGGAAGGGCCGTTGCCCTGCGCTCGCAGTGCCACGTCGAGTGCGCCGGTCAGGTCACGCATCGCGCCCCGGGTCCGCAACCGGTGCGCGGCCCGGGCGGGCAGCAGAGCCGCCAGCGCACCCCGGCCCGCTCGCGTCGCTCGCGTGGCCGTCATCGCTCGGTCTCCTCGCCGACGCTCAGCAGCCCTTCGAGCATCACCGCGAGGGCCTCCTGCTTGCGCGGGGTCAGCCGCCGGCCGCGCAGGGCCAGCGTGACGACACCGTGCCGGGTCGCGAACCGGACCAGCGGACCCTCCTCGGCGCCCCCGAGGTCCTCGAGCAGACGGCGGAGTTCACGGTTGAGGACGATGGGCGCGGGGTCGGTGAAGAAGCCGGTGCCCTGCTCGACGCCGAAGTACGCGGCGAGCGCGGTGAGATCGGGAACGTTCGGCATCTTCTTGCCGAGGAGCAGCTGACGGGCCCACTCGGGGCTGATCGACAGGGCGCCCGCGACCTCCTTGCAGACCTCGGCGCGCGTCCTGCCGTTCGCCGCGAGCCGCGTCTCGTGGAGTGTGCGCACCCGGCGCCGGATACGGCCCTCGATGTCGTCGGCCAAAGGCCGCGCGCCCTCGGTCAGCAGTGCCTGGATCTCCCCCTCGGTGAGAGCGGTGCGAGCCGACAGGCTCCGTACGTCGAGGACTTCGGCGCGGTCGAGACGCGCCTCGGCGATGCGTTCCTCGAGGCGGGCGAGGGTCTCTGAGAGGGGCTCACTCACGGGCCGACCCTACGCGTGCGGACGGCCGCGCACCAGGGGAATCCAACGATCGTTGGAGTTCGCGGAACGATCGTTGGGCACGTCCGCCATTGACGTGCGGACACTCCAAAATTACCGTCCTGTTCGAAGTTACGAGCGGATTCCGAGATACCGAACGCCGAGATACCGAACGCCGCGATGTCGAACACCGCACGCTGTACGCCGAATGCCGGAGAGGAACACATGTCCCGCACCGCCCGCTTCACGATCGACCCCGCCTTCACCGTCGGGGAGGTCAACCCCCGGCTCTTCGGATCCTTCGTCGAACACCTCGGCCGCTGCGTCTACACCGGTGTCTTCGAGCCCGACCACCCCTCCGCCGACGAGGCGGGTCTGCGCACGGATGTGCTGGAACTGGTCCGCGAACTCGGCGTCACCGCCATCCGCTACCCCGGCGGCAACTTCGTCTCCGGCTACAAATGGGAGGACTCGGTCGGCCCGGTCGACGAACGCCCCCGCCGCCTCGACCTCGCCTGGCGTTCCACGGAATCCAACAGGTTCGGACTCTCCGAGTACATCGACCTCCTGCGGAAGATCGGCCCGCAGGCCGAACCGATGATGGCCGTCAACCTCGGCACGCGCGGGGTCGCCGAGGCCCTCGAACTCCAGGAGTACGCCAACCACCCCTCCGGCACCGCCCGTTCGGACCTGCGCGTCGCACACGGCGACAAGGACCCGTTCGGCATCAAGATGTGGTGCCTCGGCAACGAGATGGACGGCCCCTGGCAGACCGGCCACAAGACCGCCGAGGAGTACGGCCGTCTCGCCGCCGAGACCGCCCGCGCGATGCGCCAGCTCGAGCCCGACCTCGAGCTCGTCGCCTGCGGCTCCTCCAGCCAGGGCATGGACACGTTCGCCGAGTGGGAGTCGACGGTCCTCCAGGAGACGTACGACCTGGTCGACTACATCTCCCTGCACGCCTACTACGAGCCCCACGACGGCGACATCGACTCCTTCCTTGCCTCGGCCGTGGACATGGAGTCGTTCATTGACAACGTAGTCGCGACCTGTGACCACGTCGGCGCCCGCCTCAAGTCGAAGAAGAAGATCAACCTCTCCTTCGACGAGTGGAACGTCTGGTACATGTCGGGGTGGCACGAGATCGAGAACTCCGGCGCGCGCGACTGGGCCGAGGCCCCGAGGCTGCTGGAGGACGTCTACTCCGTCACCGACGCCGTCGTCTTCGGCTCGCTCCTCATCGCCCTGCTCCGGCACGCGGACCGCGTCACCGTCGCCTGTCTCGCCCAGCTCGTCAACGTCATCGCGCCGATCATGACCGAGCCCGGCGGCCCGGCCTGGCGTCAGACGACGTTCTTCCCGTTCGCGCAGGCCAGCAGGTACGGACGCGGCGAGGTCCTCGACGTACGGGTGGACTCGCCGACGTACGAGACGAAGAAGTACGGCGAGACGGACCTCCTGCACGCCACCGCCGTACGCGCCGACGACGGCACGGTCACCGTCTTCGCCGTCAACCGGGACCGCACCCGGCCGCTGCCCCTCGAAGTCGCCCTGAACGGACTGGAGTTGACCTCGGTGGTCGAGCACAGCGTGATCGCCGACGCCGACCCGGACGCCCGCAACACCCTGGACGACCCGGAGCGCGTCGCCCCCCACCAGGCGTCCGGCACCACCCTCCAGGACGGCACGCTGACCGCAGTCCTGGAGCCGCTGTCGTGGAATGTGATCCGGCTCGCGTAGGCGGGGTGCCGCACAAGGAGCTAGCGGCCGGGGGAGGGAACGTCCGTCACCTCAACTCCCCCGGCCGCACTCCCGAGCAGCGTCAGCCGCACCTCGCCGGGTCCCGACTCCGTCGTACCGTCCGAAAGCACCGCCAGGGCAAGGGTGTTGGCGCCCCGGGTGCGCAGCACGCCGTTCGGGAGGACGAAGGTGTGCTGGGGGCCGACGTCGTTGACGTACTGGCCCATGTTCCAGCCGTTCAGGAAGATCTGGACGCGGTAGGCGCGCCCCGGGTCGTCCTCCAGCACCAGCCCGATCGACGCGTCGACACCCGGATCGACGGCGAGCCGGAACCCGGTCCGGTACCAGGTCACCCCCTGCCGCGGCCGCTCGGCACGCGGCAGGTCGACCACGGGCCAGCCGCCGTCCCCGTACCCCGGCAGATGCCAGCCCGACCGTTCCCCGTACAGCCCACCGGTGTTGAGCGGCCCACGCACCGGATCGGCCGCCCCCGCAGCCGCACCCTGCAACCGCCAGCTCACGGCGGGGGAGGCGCCCGCGAAGGTCGCCGACGTCAGTCCGCGGGCGACCTTGTGCGTGTCCTGCGTCCTGCCGTCCATGTCGTGCTGCATCCGCCGCACCAGCACGGACAGCACATGCCGGCCAGAAGTGCGCGCCTTCTCCGGCACGTCGAAGGTGGCCGTCGCCGCCCAACTCCCCGTCCTTACCGTCCGCTTGTCCGGCACCGGCATCCGGTGCGTGCCCAGCGGCTCACCGTCCAGCCACGCCATCAGCAGCCCTTGCGTCCCGGTGCTGTAGCCGAGGGACACGGAGCGCATTCCCGTCGCGTCGGTGAAGGAGCCCCGGTACCAGACGTCCCCGTAGTGGAAGCCGTAGTCGTCGGCGAACAGCACGGGCTGCCCGTCGGGCACGGGGGTCGTGCTGAACGTCGAAGTCCGGTCGGCGACCGTCCACTTGGAGTCGTCGAAGCCGGGCTCGGACTCGGGGTTCTCCACCTGCCGCCGCCAGCCGCCCAGTGAGGGCAGTACGACCCCGGAAACCCTCGCCAACGGCCGCTCGGCCCGCAGACTCCCGGAACCGGTGACCGATACCCTCAACTCGTTCTCGTTCCAGACGACTTCACGCACCCCGTCCGGCGTCCACACCTCCAGATCGGTCGCCTCGACGGTGTCCCCGGTCAACCGCAGCGAGTCGCCGCGCTGTTCGACGGTCCGCAGCAGCGCGGGCCCGTACACCAGCATCGACCCCGACGGGGTCTCGCGCGGCCACAGCCGCACGGAGGTCTCGTCGTCGGCGAGGAGAAGGAGAAGGGGAGCCGAGACCCCGCCCCCCTCGACCAACACCCGGGTGAGACCCCCGAGTCGGGCCGTCACCCGGACCCGCCCGTCCGCGTACGAGGACTCCGCGTCCCCCGCCAGCACGGTCACCGTCGGCTCGCTCGCGCACTCCAGCGCGGTCACCGTCGCCTCGCCCGCGCGTCCCGTCAGTACGGCGACGTCCTGGCGCCCTGCGGTCAGCCACAGCATCGGCTGGGCGTTGGAGTACGCCAACTTCCGCCGCCCCAAGGCGATTCCGGCGGCGAGAAGACGGGCGTCCGAGGCGGGGACGGTCACCGGCAGCGAGGTCCCGGCGACCGGGAGAACCGAAGTGACGGGCCGCGTCGAGTCGTTGCGCAGGACGTAGACGTGGGCGTGGGTGTCCGGGTTGGTGAGGTGGTACACCTTGATCCGGCCGGCCTCTGCCCCCGTGACGCCTCCCGCCGCCGATATGTACTCCGCGTCCCCGGCAGGATCCAGCTTGGCCAACTCCGGTACGCATCGCACCAGATGCCCGAACTGGTGCATGGGGACGACCTTCGGGGTCGCCCGGCGCCCCTCGTCGAAGGCGGCGCCGTAGTCGTACGACGTGTACACCTGCGGGGCGGGCAGCCAGCCCCAACTGGTGCCGCCGAAGGTCATGTAGACGTTGTGGACGGTGATGCCGTTGGCGAAGTTGGTGAGGTAGAAGCGCCGTTCGTAGGCCGCGTCCCGGGTCCGCGCCGACCCCGCGTACCCGGCGCCGTCGAACTCGGCCCCGCCCCACGGATCGAACCAGCCGCCCCCGAACTCCGGCACGAACCCTGGCGTGTCCGGGCTCGCCGTGGCCCCGCCCTGCTGGCCGCCGATGCCGAAGTGCCCCCAGTCGGGCGGGACTTCGTCCGGCGCCGGATACCCGTCGAAGCCGTACAGCCAACGCCCGCGCTCACCTCCGGTGTCGAAGGAGCCGGGGGTCCAGTAGCCGTGTCTGCTCTGGTCGTTGTGGAAGAGGGGGACGTCGATGCCGTCGGCGCGGACCTTGGCGTACAGATGGGCCATGTAGTCGAGGCCGGGAGGCCTGGTGACGTACGCGTAGTACTCGTTCTCGATCTGGTAGAGCAGGACCGTGCCGTCGCCCCGCGTGTACAGATGGCGGGCAACGATCGCGTCGACCGCCGTCAGCCACTCGTCGGCGTACGCGATGTAGGCCGGGTCGAAGACGCGGGCGCGGGCCTTCGTCGCGGTCAGCCAGCCGGGGAAGCCACCCGCGTCGACCTCGGCGTTGATGTACGGGCCGGGGCGCAGGATGACGTACAAACCGGTCTCGGCGGCCTGGCGCAGGAACAGGTCGAGGTCGCGGACGCCCGTGAAGTCGTACTGGCCGGGTGCGGGGGAGTGGTAGTTCCAGGCGACGTAGATGCTGACCGCGTTGTAGCCGTGCGCGCGCATCTTCTGGAGCACGTCCCGCCACAAGGACGGGCTGGGCAGACGGAAGGGGTGCAACTCGCCCGACCACAGGACGAGCCGTCGGCCGTCGACGAGGAGGGAGTAGCGGTCGAAGCCGACGGTGTGCCGGCGGCCGTCCGCCGCGGGCGGGTCGGGGGCCGGGCCGGTGGGCGCGATGCGGGCCGCCCGCGCCGGTCCGCCCTGGCCGCCGGAGCCCGGGCCGGCGCTCGCGCCGAGGGAGAGGCCGAGGGCGGCGGTGCCGGCGAACGCGCCGAATGACCTTCTGCTCAACATCAACGTGCTCTCCTCGGCCGTACGGGGCCCGCGCGGGTGGACAGGGGGTACCGAGTGCGCCGATGTGCGGGTGCGGTCATTGTCCCTACACCGCGACGACCGACAATGACCGCATGAGGATCTCGGCGCGGGCGGACTACGCGGTGCGAGCGGTGCTGGAGCTGGCCGTACGACAGGACGCAGCCGTACCGCAGGGCGACGGCGCTGCCGTGAAGGCGGAGACCGTCGCCGCCGCCCAGGCCATTCCGCACAAGTTCCTGGAGGGCATCCTCGGCGATCTGCGGCGCGGCGGGATCGTCGACTCCCGGCGCGGCGGGAAGGGCGGCTACCGGCTGGCGCGGCCCGCCGCCGAGATCACGGTCGCGGACGTCGTCCGGGCCGTCGACGGGCCCATCGTGTCGGTGCGCGGCGAGCGGCCGACCACTCTCGCCTACACCGGCCCCGCCGAACCGCTGCTCCCGCTGTGGGTCGCGCTGCGCGCCAACGTCCGCAAGGTGCTGGAGGGGGTGACCTTCGCCGATCTGGCGGCGGGGGAGCTGCCGGACGCCGTGCGGGGGCTGGCCGAGGAACCGGCGGCGTGGGAGAACCCATGAATCTGTTCGGAAGAAGGCAGCGGGCGGTCTGCGGCAAGCCATGAACCGGTAAACCCGTATGTCCGAAAAAGGCCAAAGTTTCAGTCTTTCAGGGCCCCTAATTTTGCTCCAACAGAGCGTTTCTAAACCACCGTGACGTATGAAGTTCCGGGTTGGTTGTTGACGACCTTCACTCTCCCGATACCTTGACCCCTGCATGTGCATGTAACGGGTGGGGTCTACGTGAAGGGTGTGCGTTCGGGGATGAGATCGTTGAGGTCGCGTCGAGGGTGGGGCATCGGGGCCGTTGTGGCCGCCGGAGTGTCCGGGGTTCTGATCGTCCAGTCGGTGAGTGGCGGCGGTGGCGCGAACAACGCGGCCGACGACAGCAAGCCTGCGGCCTCCGGGCCGATCGCGACCGAGGAGTACGCGGCGGCGCTGAAGGTCGCCGCCGACGGCGACTCGGCGACGCTGGCCAAGCGGGACACCAAGCCGTTCAGCATGCTCGGTGTCACCTGGGCCGACCCGTCGGCCACCATGGCCGGCAAGGTCGAGGTCCGTACCCGCGCCGCCGGTACCGAGAACTGGACGTCCTGGCTGGAGCTGGGCACGGACAGCGGACCCGGCGAGGAGGGCGCGACCCGCGCCGGCACCGAGCCCGCGTGGGTCGGCGCGTCCGACGGTGTGGAGGTCCGGGTCGACGGCAAGGCGTCCGCCGAGCTGCCCAAGGGCCTGCGCGTCGACATGATCGACCCGGGCACCGGTTCCGTCTCGGACCTCGAACCGGCGGGATATGTGGCGGCGGCGAGCACCGAATCGCCCGACCCGTCGCTCACGCCGGACGTGTCGGAGTCTCCCTCGCCGACGCCGAGCGACTCGGCGTCCGCCTCCGCGTCCCCGAGCGAGTCCCTCTCCGTTCCCCCGACCGTTCCTCCCACGGAGTCCGCGTCGCCGAGCAGCGCGCCCGTGACGACTCCGCCGGCGACGACCTCGGCTCCGGCCACCACCCCGCCGGCGCCCTCGCCGAGCACCGGCCCCACGGCCCCGCCGTCCACCGCCGCCAAGCCGCCGATCGTGCTGCGGGCCGGCTGGGGCGCGGACGAGACGATGAGCCCCGAGGCGCCGGAGTACCTGACCGGCGGGATCAAGGCCGTGGTCGTCCACCACACCGCCGAGACCAACGACTACACCTGCGACCAGTCGCCGGCCATAATCCGCGGAATCTACGCGTACCACGTCAAGACGAACGGCTGGAAGGACATCGGCTACAACTTCCTCGTCGACAAATGCGGCACCATTTTTGAGGGCCGCAAGGGCGGGGTCGACAAGCCGGTCTTCGGTGCGCACGCCTACGGCTTCAACAGCCAGACCACCGGAATCTCGGTCCTCGGCAACTACAACCTGGTCGCCCCGCCGACGGCGGTACTGACCTCCGTCGCGCGCCTCGCCGCCTGGAAGCTCGGCCAGTACGGCGTCAGCCCGACCGGCACGACCACGCTCACGGCGGGCGCCGCCGGCAGCAGCTACTACGAGCCCAAGCGGACGTGGAGCACGGGCGCCCAGCTCAGCTTCCCGACCATCCACGGCCACGGCAACGGCTACGCCACCGAGTGCCCCGGCTCCCAGCTCTACAACGCGCTGCCCACCATCCGCAGCTACGCGGCGGGCCCGGTCACCGGCCTGACCCTCAAGTCGGTCACCGGAGCGGGCACTTCGGGCACCCGGACGTACACCAAGTCGGCCATAACGGTCAGCTGGTCGGCGACCACGCCCGCCGCGCTGATCACCAAGTACGAGGTGCTGGTCGACGGCAAGGTGGCCGCCACCACCGCCGGTACGGCCACCTCCGCCAAGGTGAACCTGGCACTCGGCACGCACGCCGTCCTCGTACGGGCCACCCACATCTCCGGCAAGACGACGACCACCACCGCCCCGGCGACCGTCGTCGCCGAGACGACCCCGCCGGCCTTCACCACCGCGCCCAACCTCTCCCTGGCGGCCGGCACGGTGAACACGACGGCCGTCCCGGTCACCCTCAAGTGGAAGGCCACGGACTCGGCCGCCCTGAAGGAGGTGCGTCTGACGGCCCCGGTCGCCAAGACGTACGGCCCGACGGTCACCAGCGCCAACCTGACCTCCAAGTCCGGTGCGGCCACGACCTGGTCGATGACTGCGTACGACCAGGCGGGCAACACCAAGGCGGCCTCGGTCGTCGGTACGCCGATGATCCTCCAGGAGTCCTCGGCGACCCGCACGGGCTCCTGGACGACGAAGTCGTCGACCAGCTACCTGGGCGGCAAGTCGTACTCGAGCATCACCAAGAACGCCGCCCTGACCTGGACGTTCACCGGTCGATCGGCCGCCCTCGTGGTGTCGCGGGCCTCGACGTCCGGTCAGGTCAACGTGTACGTGGACAACGTCAAGGTCGCGACGGTGGACCTGAAGTCGGCGACGACGAAGTACCGGGACGCGATCTGGACGAAGAGCTGGAGCGCGAGCGCCAAGCACACGGTCAAGATGGTGGTCGTCGGCACGAGCGGCCGCCCGGCGGTCACGACGGACGGCCTGGTGTACCTGAAGTAGCCCTCCGCCGAGCAGTACTGGCATCGAACAGCCTGAGCGCCGTCCTCGTACGGCGCTCAGGCTGTTCTGCGTTCCGATGACGGTTGCGGGTTTTGGCTGCGGGTTACATCGACGGGTGAATCAGGCCGCGCGGGGGCGGGGATTGGCCGAGGATCGACGTGGCCGGTACCTGCCCGGCCCCCTATGCTGCGACCGCTCGACCTTCACAGCTCCTTCACTGCTCAACCACAGGTCGGGTGCGGTCCGCGCATGCATTTGGCATGCCCATGACCGCCGAGTGCGTGATTCTCACCCCCCACTGCAACACCGCGATGAAAGGGAGAACCATGGCTGGAGGCCTGCTCGCGAGTGGCGCGATCGCCGCGCTGTTCGCCGCCGCGATACCCGCACAGGGTGCATCCGGGTCGTCCTTCGACGACCCGCCCCCGGACAAGATCGTCATCAACGTCGCCACGGTGAACGGCTCCGGCTGTCCCGCCGGTACGGCCGCGGTGGCCGTCTCGGGCGACAACACCGCCTTCACCGTCACCTACAGCGACTACCTCGCCCAGGTCGGCGGCAACTCCGACCCGACGGCGTTCCGCAAGAACTGCCAGCTCAACCTGAAGGTGCACGTCCCGGCGGGCTTCACGTACGCCATCGCCAGCGCCGACTACCGGGGCTTCGCCTCCCTCCAGCGGGGCGCGAGCGCCATCCAGCGGGCCTCGTACTACTTCCAGGGCTCGTCGAGCACGGCGTTCCGCACCCACACGTACAACGGCCCGCTCAACGACAACTGGCAGGCCACCGACATCACCGACTGGGCCCAGCTCGTCTACGCGCCCTGTGGGGTCCAGCGCAACTTCAACATCAACACGGAGTTGCGGGTGAACGCGGGTACGTCGATGGGCACGAGCTTCATGGCGATGGACTCGACTGACGGCGACATCAACACCGTGTACCACCTGGCCTGGCAGCGGTGCCCGGCGAAGTGAGCGGCGTGACGCCGTGACGCCGTAAGGGAGTCGTGGCGCGGGGTGCGGACACGGCCGGCCGTGTCCGCACCCCGTGACGGGCGCCGGTGACGTCGGCGCGAACTCAACTCCAGCTCGGTGAGGCCGACTCCGGCTCGCCGTAGGGCACAGGGCGTCCCGTCACCGCGTCCAGGAGGACCCGGTCGCCCAGCGGCCGTTCCAGCTCGACCGGGACCTTCTTGCTGTGCATGTCGGCGGTGCAGGGCAGGTCCGACTCCACGGACGCGACGGTCGCCGAGAGCACAACACTGCCGTCCGTCTCCAGGGCTTTCACGCGGGGGCCGTCGTCGCAGGAGCCGTGGTACGCCAGCACGGTGACGGTCCGCCCGTCCCCGGACACCTCCATCAGCTGTGGGAGCTCCATCAGTTCGGTGGGTACGTCGTCCCCGATCCGGCCGATCGGCGACGGCGGAAGCTCCGACGGCCGCAGGGCGACGCGCCTGAGCGGCTCGTCGTACCCCTCCAGTGTGAACAGCCAGGCCGGCACGGTCGCAGGGCCGCGACTGGTCGCGATGGTCGTCTCGCCCAACTTGGCGCCGGTGACGGTGAGATGGGGTTCCTCGGCGCTGCTGTTGCGGCTCAGGGCGGTGTAGGTCCGGCGCGCGTCCAGCAGGGGCCGGACGAGTGAGCCTCCGCCCGCCCACTTCACCTCCCCCTTCTCGGGCGTGGTGGTGGGGAGTTCGCCGTCCAGTACGTAGTTCGTCAGGGAGTAGGCCCTGTTGTCGTCGGCGCCGCGGAAGCCTCCGGCGGGCGGCGAGACCCAGTCCCCCGTCGGGTAGTAGCCCTCGCGCCATGTCTCGGCGGCCTTGGAACCGTCCCAGGCGTCGGCGACCTCCTGGGCGCGACCTGCCGTCGGCGACGAGGTGTCCCCAGGGCGGGGCGCCGTACCGATGCTGTCCCGCGCCTTCTCGTTGCCGCAACCGGCCGCGAACAGGGCGCCGGTGAGGGTGAGAACGAGGGCGAGTCGGGTCGAGGTGCGGGTGATGTACGTACGCATGGGGTCCCCCCGAAGCTGACGCTGTCGGGACTGGGACGCTTGCGGCCCGGCTTACGTTCACCACCGCAGGTCGGTGAGACGCTCAGAACTTGGCGTCGTGCGACGCGACGAGCCGGCCAAGTGGTGGCGAAGAGGGCGAGTCGGGGGCCCGCGCACGCCACAGGCCCGGCGGTCAGTCCTTGGTCCCCCACGCGCAGAGCAGCTGCGCGTATGCCAGTGCCGCGTCGGCGTCGATCAGTTCCTGCGCCAGCCGTTCTTCGAGCGTGTCGGGGTCGATCTCCTGGGCGGTGGCCGCGCCGGTCCGTTCGAGCAGGGGGACCATCGTCCTGATCATCCCCGCGTACAGGGCCGGGCCGTTCGGGTCGCCGGGGCCGAAGTGGGGTTGGACGCCCAGCATGCCGAGGGGCCGCAGGCCCGCCTCGCGCAGGACCTCCCACAGCTCGCGGCCCAGTGTGGGGTTGGCGTTCGCCGCGGCGAAGCCCGCGCCCGCCCAGGACACGAGGCGGGAGGCAAGGGGTGTCGCGGGCCGCGCACCGGCGGTCGTCAGATCCGTCTCGATGGGGGCCACCACGCCGCCGGGGCGCAGCTGCCTGGCCTGCGTCCTCAGCACGGCGGCCGGGTCCTTCGAGTACAGCAGGACCACACGTCCGATGATCGCGTCGAACGGGCCACCAGGCGCGGGTTCGTGGATGTCGCCCACGACGAAGCGGACGTTGTCGATCCGGTTGTGGCGGGCGCGAGTGGTGGCGAGTTCGACGGCGTCCGGCGACTGGTCCAAGCCGATCACCTCGCCGGTGGGGCCGACCAGTTCGGCGGCGAGGAAGGAGACGTCGCCGGCGCCCGAGCCCAGGTCCAGGACGCGCATGCCGGCGCCGACTCCGGCGGCCCGCAGGAGGGTCCGGGTGGCGGGTTCGAGAACGCGGCCCTGGCGGGTGAGCCGTTCCAACTCCGGGGGCGCGCTGCCGAGTTCGTATCGATCCTGCGAGGTGTCCATGGACCTGGTCCTCTCCGGCCGTCGGTCTTCGTATCCTCTCTGACCACAGGAGTCCCTCCGGTATTCCCGGCGAGAGCCCGAGAGGTGCCGCCCCCCGTGGACAGGGTGGCGGCACACGGTCGCTTCAGTACCTGCTCACCGTCCTGCGGGCGTTCAGCCCGCCTGCCCCATCCCCGCCGCGTTCGGCCAGCTCTGGGCGGCCGGCCAGCCCGTTGCCGGGGCCGGGGCCAGGCCCGGGCCGGTGGTGCCGCGGACCTGGGCGGCCGTCAGGCCGTTGCGGGCCGGGACGCCCGAAGGGGTGGGCTGCTGCGGGACCATCGGCTGCGGTTGCGGCTGCTGGGGGACCGGGGGCTGCTGCATCTGCGGCTGGGGGACCTGGGGCTGGGGGGCCTGGGGCTGCGCGGGCTGCGGCTGCATGGGCATCTGCCCCATCGCGGGCACCTGCTGCATCTGCTGCATCTGCATGCCCCCGCCGTAGCTCTGCCCGCCGCCCCCGTAACTCTGCTGGCCCGGACCGCCGTAGCTCTGGGCGGACATCGCCGCCGGCATCTGCATGGCGGCCGGCATCTGCATTGGCATGGGAGCCGGGGCCGGAGCCGCTATCGGGGTCGGGGCCGGCACCGGGGTCGGCATGCCGGTACCGGCTGCCGCGGCGGCCGCGAGGCCACCCGGCATACCGGTACCGAGGGCCTGAGCGGCTAGGCCCGGCATACCGCCCCCGTTGGTGGCACTGACCAGCCGGTCCACCGCCGCCGTGCCCGAGCTGTAGGCGGTCCCTGTACCCAGCTCGGGTACGGCGGCTCCCCTCCTGGTCCCGTAGAGCACCTGTTCCAGGCCGGACACCAGGCGACGCACGTCCACCTGGGGGCGCACCACGAGACGCAGGAAGCGGCTGGACGAGCCGATCTTGTTGCCGCACTCGCGGACGAGGATGCGGTGCTCGGTGAGCATCCGGTCCCTGACCACGGTGCCCTCGGCGCCGACGGGAAGGCGCACGAAGAGGAAGTTGCCCTGCGACGGGTAGACCGTCAGACCGGGCAGGGAGGAGAGCTGGCTCGCCATGTCGAGGCGGTCGCGGCGCACCTGGTGGAGGCTCTGCATGTACTCCTGGCCGTGCTCCTTGAGCATGAACACCACGTACTCGGCGAAGGCGTTGAGGTTCCACTTCGGCAGCATCGAACGGACGCGGCCCGCGAGCGACGGGTTGGCGACCATGTAGCCGAAGCGGATGCCGTGCAGGCCGAAGTTCTTGCCGAGGCTGCGCAGGACGATCACGTTGGGGCGGATCATCGCCTCCTGCACGACGCTCGGCTCGGCCTCCGCGTCGGCGAACTCGAGGAACGACTCGTCGATGATGATCAGGTCGAGGTCGGCCATCGCGTCCATGAACTGCACGAGCGCGTGCTTGTGCAGGAAGCCGCCGTCCGGGTTGTTCGGGTTGCAGATGACGGCGACCCGGGTGCCGCGCGCCCGGATGAACTCGGCGTACTGGGCGAGGTCGAGGGAGAAGCCGCTGGACTCCTGGAGCGGGAACATGTCGACCCGCTTGCCGGTCTCCATGGGCTGGTCGGTCCAGCGGCCGAAGGTGGGGACGGGGACGGCGAGGGACTCGCGGACCAGCAAGTGGTCGATCCACGTGATCAGTTCGGTCGAGCCGTTGCCCATCGCCACGGCCTGCGGCGGCAGTTGGAGCAGGTTGCACAGCTCGGCGGTGATCGTGTCGGCGCTGCTCGGGTAATACGTGATGATGTCCCGCAGTCTCGCCGCCATCGTGTCCATCATGGCGGGAGTGGGGAAGTAGGGGTTGCACGGGATACAGAAGTCGACCGGGCCGGTCCCGTCGCTCTCGCGCGCGAGCGCAGCCATCGAGGGGCTGTGCGCCGCGGTGCTGCGAAAGAGCGATGTGACGTTGTCGGCCATGGAACCTCCGTATGTGGCGGACCCGTTGGGGAGGACGGGACCTCCAACTCCAGGGTGGCCCGCGCGGGGGAGCGCGGGCCGCTCCTACATACGGACGGCTGGGTGAGGGTGTTCAAACGTTGGGGTTCGGAAAAAAATTGTGAAGCTGCTGTGAAAGCGACTCAGCCGGCGTGGAACGAGTGGGTCGTCGTCGAGCGGTAGGTCTCGCCGGGCCGCAGAACCGTGGACGGGAAGTCCGGCCGGTTCGGCGAGTCCGGGTGGTGCTGGGTCTCCAGGCACAGCGCGTCGCCCTGGCGGTGGATGGCGCCGCCGGTGCCGACGAGGGTCCCGTCGAGGAAGTTGCCCGAGTAGAACTGCAGACCCGGCTCGGTGGTCGCGATCCGCAGCGTGCGGCCGGACGCCGGGTCCCTGAGCGTGGCGACGTGCCGCGGCTCGGCGGTGACGCCCTTGTCGAGCACCCAGTTGTGGTCGAACCCCTTGGCGTACAGCAGCTGTTGGTGGGCGACCCGGAGGTCCGCGCCGACCGTCTTGGCGGTCCGGAAGTCGAAGGGGGTGCCCGTGACCTCGGCCGGCTCACCGTCGGGGATCAGGCCGGCGTCGACGGGGGTGTAGCGGGACGCGGCGATCTCCAGCTCGTGGCCGCCGACCGAGCCGCTGCCCTCGCCGGCCAGGTTCCAGTAGACGTGGTTGGTGAGGTTGACGACGGTGGCCTTGTCGGTGGTGGCCTCGTAGTCGATGCGCCAGTCACCGTCCTCGGTGAGGGTGTACGTGACCTTCGTCCGCAAGGTGCCGGGGTAGCCCATCTCCCCGTCGGCGCTGGTGTGTCGGAGAACCAGGCCGACGTCCGTGCCCTCGCTGAACGGCTCGACGTCCCACACGGACTTGTCGAAGCCCGCGCTGCCCCCGTGCAGGCTGTTCTCGCCGTCGTTGACCGACAGCTGGTACGCCGTGCCGTCCAGCGTGAACCGGCCCTTGCCGATGCGGTTGCCGTACCGGCCGATCAGCGCGCCGAAGTAGGGGTTCGCGGCGACGTACTCCTCGATGGCGTCGAAGCCCAGCGAGACGTTGGCGTACCGGCCCTCGGCGTCCGGGATCTCCAGGGACTGCACGATCCCGCCGTACGACAGGACCTTCAGACGGGTGCCGCCGTTCTCCAGCGACCAGCGGTGGATCTCCGTCCCGTCGGAGAGCTTGCCGAAGAGTTCCTTGGATGCCTGCACGGGGGATGCCTTCACGGGGTTCCTGCCTCCATGGGGAAAGCCGAAGGGTCCCGCGGACCGGTTGCCCGATCGTCCGCGGGACCCACGACATGACGACTTCTTGCCGGTCAACCGGCCTTGCGCTTGTTCCACACGTCGAACCCGACGGCGGCCAGCAGGGCGAGGCCCTTGATGACCTGCTGCCAGTCGGTGCCGACGCTGAGGAGGTTCATGCCGTTGTTCAGAACACCGAGCACGAGACCACCGATGATCGCGCCGAGGACGGTACCGACACCGCCGCTCATGGACGCTCCACCGATGAACGACGAGGCGATCGCCTCGAGTTCGAAGCTGAGGCCCGCCTTCGGCGAGGCCGCGTTCAGACGGGCGGCGACCACCAGACCGGCCATGGCCGCGAGCACACCCATGTTCAGGAAGACGAGGAAGGTGACCTTCTTGTCCTTGACGCCGGACAGCTTCGCGGCCGGCAGGTTGCCGCCGATCGCGTAGATGTGACGGCCGAAGACGGCGTTGCGCATCACGTAGCCGTAACCGACCACCAGCACCGCCAGGATGATCAGGATGATCGGCGCGCCCTTGTAGCTGGCGAGCAGCATCGTGACCGTGAGGATCGCGGCGACGATGGCGACGAGCTTGAGCAGGAACAGGTTCCTGGGCGCCACCTCGAGGGCGAACTCCTGCTGCCGCTTGCGGTCACGGACCTCCTGGATGACCGAGAAGGCGATCAGCGTGAAGCCCAGCAGCAGCGTGAGGTTGTGGTAGTTGGTCTCCGGGCCGACCTCCGGCAGGAAGCCGTTGCCCATCTTCTGCAGGCCGTCCGGGAACGGGCCGAGCGTCTGACCCTTGAGCAGCATCTCCGTCAGACCGCGGAAGATCAGCATGCCCGCGAGGGTGACGATGAAGGACGGTATGCCGAAGTAGGCGATCAGGAAGCCCTGGGCCGCGCCGGCCACCGCGCCGATGGCCAGGCACAGCACGACCGCGAGGGGCCAGGCCATGTCGTGCTGCACCATCAGCACGGCCGCGAAGGCCCCGGTGAACGCCGTGAGGGAGCCGACCGACAGGTCGATGTGACCCGCGATGATCACCAGCATCATGCCGATCGCGAGGATCAGGATGTAGCTGTTCTGGAGCACCAGGTTGGAGACGTTGCGCGGCAGCAGCAGGTCGCCGCCGGTCCACACCTGGAACAGGACCACGATCAGACCGAGGGCGATCAACATGCCGTACTGGCGCATGTTGCGGCGCAGGCCGTCCAGCACCAGGTGGAGCAGTCCGCCGCCGGAAGCCGGTCCGCCGCTCTTGCCGGGCGGCGCGTCCGCCGGGCTCTTGGTCACATCGGTGCTCATCGCGTTACCTCTTTGTCCTTCGTCATCTGACGCATCAGCACTTCCTGCGTGGCCTCGGCTCGGGAGAACTCGCCCGTGAGCCGCCCGGCGGCCATCGTGTAGATGCGGTCGCACATGCCGAGCAGTTCGGGCAGCTCGGAGGAGATGAAGACGACCGCCTTGCCCTCGGCGGCCAGCCGGTCGATCACCGTGTAGATCTCGTACTTGGCGCCGACGTCGATGCCCCGGGTCGGCTCGTCCAGGATCAGCACGTCAGGACCCGCGAAGATCCACTTACTGAGGACGACCTTCTGCTGGTTGCCGCCGGAGAGCTTGCCGACCCGCTCGAACACGGTCGGCGCCTTGATGTTCATGGACTTGCGGAAGCCCTCGGAGACCTTCCGCTCGTCCTGCTCGTCGACGATGCCGCGCTTGGCCACCTTGCTCAGAGCGGTGAGCGAGATGTTGCGGTTGATCGTGTCGATGAGGTTGAGGCCGTAGTGCTTACGGTCCTCCGTGACATAGGCGATGCCGTGCTCGACCGCCTCCGCGACGGACTTCGTACGGATCTCCTTGCCGTCCTTGAGGACCGTGCCGCTCGCGTACCGGCCGTAGGAGCGCCCGAAGACGCTCATCGCGAGCTCGGTACGGCCGGCGCCCATCAGACCCGCGATGCCGACGATCTCCCCGCGCCGCACCTGGATGGACACGTCGTCGACGACCTTGCGCTGCTGGTCGATCGGGTGGTGCACGGTCCAGCCGCGGATCTCCAGGGCCGGAGCCGCGCCCTTCTCCGCCTCGTGCGGGGTGCGCTCCGGGAAGCGGTGGTCGAGGTCGCGCCCCACCATGCCGCTGATGATCCGGTCCTCGGTCGTCTCCGCCGACTTCACGTCGAGCGTCTCGATGGAGTGCCCGTCGCGGATGATCGTCACCGAGTCCGCCACCTTGCGGATCTCGTTGAGCTTGTGGGAGATGATGATCGAGGTGATGCCCTGGTTCTTCAACTCCAGGATGAGATCGAGGAGTTTGTCGCTGTCCTCGTCGTTCAGAGCCGCCGTGGGCTCGTCGAGGATGAGGAGCTTGACCTTCTTCGACAGCGCCTTCGCGATCTCCACGAGCTGCTGCTTGCCCACGCCGATGTCGGCGACGCGGGTCTCCGGGTGGTCGCTCAGACCCACCCTGCGCAGCAGCTCCGTGGCGTGGCCGAGGGTCTGCCTCCAGTCGATGAACCCGCCCTTGGCGTGCTCGTTGCCGAGGAAGATGTTCTCCGCGAGGGAGAGGTACGGCGACAGCGCCAGCTCCTGGTGGATGATGACAATGCCGTGCTGCTCGCTCGCCCGGATGTCCTTGAAGGAGCAGACCTCTCCCTCGAAGAGGATGTCCCCCTCGTAACTGCCGTGCGGATGGACACCGGAGAGCACCTTCATCAAGGTGGACTTCCCGGCGCCGTTCTCACCGCAGATGGCGTGGACCTCGCCCTGACGGACGGTCAGTGAGACGTCCGACAGCGCTTTGACGCCGGGAAAGGTCTTGACGATCGAGCGCATTTCCAGGACGGGTCCCGCCATGGTCGTGCCTTCCAATCCGTAAGGTTCGACGCTTACTTGAGCTGGTCCGCCGTGTAGTAACCGCCGTCGACCAGTTCCTTCTGGTAGTTCGACTTGTCGACGCTCACGGGCTGGAGCAGGTAGGCGGGAACGACCTTGGTGCCGTTGTCGTACGACTTGGTGTCGTTGATCTCGGGCTTCTTGCCGTTGAGCGAGGCGTCGACCATGTCCGTGGCGACCTGGGCGAGCTTGCGCAGGTCCTTGTAGACGGTCATCGACTGCTGGCCGGCGATGATCGACTTCACCGAGGCCAGCTCCGCGTCCTGACCGGAGATGACCGGCAGGGGCTTGGCCTTGGTGCCGTAGCCGTCCGACTTCAGCGCGGCGAGGATACCGATGGAGATGCCGTCGTAGGGCGAGAGGACCGCGTCGACCCGGCCGCTCGTGTACGTCGACGTGAGCATGTCCTCCATGCGCTTCTGGGCGGTGGCGCCGTCCCAGCGCAGGGTGGTGACCTTGGTGAGCTCGGTCTGGCCGGACTTGACGACGAGCTTCTTGCTGTCGATGTAGGGCTGGAGCACCTTCATCGCGCCGTTGAAGAAGTACTTGGTGTTGTTGTCGTCGTTGGAGCCGGCGAACAGCTCGATGTTGAACGGGCCCTTGCCGTTGGCGACACCCAGCTTGTCGACGAGGTAGGTGGCCTGGAGCTGGCCGACCTTCTCGTTGTCGAAGGACGCGTAGTAGTCGACGTTCTTCGTGCCGAGGATCAGACGGTCGTAGGAGATGACCGGGATCTTGGCGTCGGCGGCCTGCTGAAGCACGTTGTTCAGGGACTTGTTGTCGATGGCGGCGATGATCAGCGCCTTGACGCCCTGCGTGATCAGGTTCTCGATCTGCGAGACCTGCTGGTCGGGGTCGTCCTCGCCGAAGACCAGCTTGGTCTTGTAGCCCTTGGCCTTGAGGTCCTTCTCGACGTTGGCGCCGTCGGTGATCCAGCGCTCCGAGGACTTGGTGGGCATCGCGATGCCGATGGTGCCGCCCTTGGCGCTGTCCCCGCTGGTGTCGCTGCCACCCTCGCTGCTCTGACCACAGGCGGTGAGGGAGAGGGCGAGAGCGGCGGAGGAGGCTATGGCGGAAAGTGCGGCTCTGCGAGTACGCATGATCATCATCCTTGATGTCTTGGGGCCTGGAGCGGTCTGGCGTTACGGGCACCCGAGGGGCGGTGGGGGGTGGGACAGAGATGGGACAGAGACGAGTCGTGTCGGAGTCTGTGCGACTGCGTCGGGTTTTGTGAAGAGGGGTTGTCCGTAACGTTATGCAGGTGTTTCGAACCGCTTCAGTGCGCCCGGCAGCCGCGAGCCGAGCGGTGCCATGTCGCCGTCCGCCCCGTGCCGCGCGAGCAGGTCGAGGGCGAGCCGGCCACGCCGCACTCTTTCCTTGGCCGTGTTCAGGGCGAGGTCGCGCAGGTGATTACCGTAGGGGTAGATCCCGGGTGCCTTCGACAGGCCGAACTTCAGGTAGAGCGGTGCGCCGCGCCGGATCAGCTCGGCGACCTCGTACATCCGGATGTATCCGCCCAGGTCGTCCGGGGCCTCGATGTACATGTCCATGGGGGCGGCGGAAACCCGCCGGATCTCGGTGAGGTGATCGAGCGTCAGGTCGCTCGGGACATTGATCGAGTCGCCGCCGAGGTTCTCGTACACGGCGTACGCGGCCGGGTTCACCGGCCCGATCAGCGCCGACACCTTGAGCGTCGTCTCGGCCGGGATGATCCCGGCCAGCCGCGCCCGGTGCAGGGCCCACAGGACCCCCTCGTCGGCGACGAGCAGGCACTGCACACCCAGCTCGGTCGCCCGTACGGCGTCCTCGACGCAGCCGGCGACCGCGTCGTGACCCCGGGCGCGCAGTCCGCCGCCCTTGGAGTCGGTACGGGTGGAGCCGCCGATGTCCCAGGTGCCGCGCGGGCCGGTGAACAGGCACAGCTCGATGTCCCGCTCGCCCGTCGCCTCCACCATCTCGGTGATCTCGGCGTCGGTGAGCATCCAGATGCCGCTGCCCTGGCTGATCCGGTGGATCGGCACATCGAGCCGCGAGGACTCCTTGAGGACCACGCCGAGCGCCTCGGGCCCCTCGACGGAGGGAATCTCCGTACGCCAGCGTCCGCCACCGGGGAAGGTGTGCGGAGAGGCGTCGGCGGGGTCGAGGGCGGGCGCGCCGAGGCCGAGCGCGGCGAGCGCCTGCTCTCCGGGACGACGGGCTGCGGAGGCGGTGGTGTCGGTCACAATCTGTCCTTCAGATCGGCAGGTTCGGCGGGTTCGGCACGTTCGGCGGGCACCCGGTCGACAGGCATCGGGTTCGGTATTTCGGACGAGGTTCGCGGCTCTGGGTGCACAAGGCTATGGATGTACGCCGGTACGGAGTCGTCAGGTACCCCGTACCGGCGTACGGCTCAGGGGTGTGTCATGGCCGCAGCAGGACCTTCCCGACCTTCGGGTCGCCGGACCCCACCAACTCGATGGCCTGCGGAAACTCCTCCAACGGGAGCTCGTGCGTGACCAGCGGCAGCGGGTCGAGCAGCCCGGCCCCGAAGACCCGCACCGTGTGCGCCCAGGCGTCGGGGGCCGCACCGAAGACGGTGTGCACCTCCAGTTGCCGTACGACGAGATCCGTCGGGTCGAGCCCGTCCGCGCCCGACGCCGGGATCCCCGTGAGGACCAGCCGGCCGCCGCGCCGCAGCAGGGCGGCGGCGGTCACCGCCGCGTCCGCGGACCCGGCGGTCTCGATGACGACGTCGAAGTCCCCGGGGAGCTCCTCGTCCTTGGTCCGGAACTCCGTGGCACCGAACTTCTTCGACAGCTCGGCCCGGTCCGGACGCGTCCCCACGACCAGCAGCTCGGACGGCGAGCCCGCCTTCAGGAACTGAATGGCGAACATCCCGAGCGTCCCCGTGCCCACCACGGCGACCCGCTCACCCGGAACGGCCTTCGCCTTGAGCGCGGCGGCCGCGATGCACGCGGCCGGCTCCAGCAGCGCCGCCGCCGTGAGATCCGCGTCCTCGGGCAGAACGTGCAGCAGACGGGCCGGCAGCGTCAGCGTGGGCGCCATCGCGCCGGGCTCGGTGAACCCGGTCTCCTCGTACCCGGCCGAGCACAGCGTGGTCTCGCCCGCGTGGCAGCGGTCGCACACCTGGCAGTTGCGGAAGCCCTCTCCGACCACCTTGCGGCCGACGAGAGTCGAAGGAACTCCCGCCCCGACCGCCGTCACCGTCCCGGACCACTCGTGGCCCGGAGTCAGGGGGTAACGGACGTACCCCTCGGGCCTGTTGCCCTGGTAGACCTCGCGGTCGCTGCCGCAGATCCCGGCGGCGTGGACCCGTACGAGGGCCTCGCCCGCCTCCGGCTGACGAGGCTCGTGCGGCACCAGTCGGTGCTCGCCCGGAGCCTCGATCACCACGGCGCTGCTCACTCGGTCCCCTTGGGCTTGCGCTGCTCCCAGCCCTCGGCCCACAGGTCGAAGCGCGCCTGCTGCTGCGGGAACTCCGCCGCCGCGTCCACGTCCAGCTCGACGCCGAGGCCGGGCTTGTCGGAGAGGTGGAAGTAGCCGTCGATGACCTCGGGGGCCCCCGAGACGACCTTCTTGATCTCCGCGTCCGCGAAGTCGTTGAAGTGCTCGAGGATCTTGAAGTTCGGGGCGGTGAAGCCGACCTGCAGCGAGGCCGCGGTGAGCACCGGACCGCCCACGTTGTGCGGTGCGACCAGCGTGTAGTGGGTCTCGGCGGTCGCGGCCAGCTTGCGGGTCTCCCAGATGCCGCCGATGTGGCCGACGTCGGGCTGGATGATGTCCACGGCCTGGCTCTCGAAGAGCTCCCGGAACTCGATCCGGTCGTGGATGCGCTCACCCGTGGCCACCGGGATGTCGACCTTGGCGGCGACCTTCTCCAGCGCCTTCAGGTTCTCCGGCGGGCACGGCTCCTCCAGCCACGCGGGCTTGAAGGGCGCCAGGTCCTTGGCGAGGCGGACGGCGGTGGAGGGCGAGAACCGGCCGTGCATCTCCAGCATCAGCTCGGCGTCCGGCCCGATGGCGTCGCGCACGGCCTCGATCAGCGAGACGGCGTACAGGCTCTGCTCGTGGTCCAGCTCGAAGTGGCCGGTCCCGAAGGGGTCGATCTTGAGCGCCTTGTAACCGCGCTCCATGACGCCCTTCGCCGCCTTGTGGTACGCCTCCGGCGTGCGCTCGGTGGTGTACCAGCCGTTGGCGTACGCCTTGACCTTGTCGGTCACCTTGCCGCCGAGCAGCTGCCAGACCGGGACGCCGAGGGCCTTGCCCTTGATGTCCCAGCAGGCCATCTCGATCACGGCGATGCCGGACATCACGATCTCGCCGGCGCGCCCGTAGTCGCCGTACTTCATCCGCTTGACCAGGTCCTCGACAGCGAACGGGTCGGAGCCGAGAATGTGGTTGGTCTTCGCCTCGTGCAGATAGCCGAGCAGCGCGTCGGTGTGGCCCAGCATGCGGGTCTCGCCGACTCCGGTGAGGCCCTCGTCGGTGTGTACCTGGACGTAGGTCAGGTTCCGCCACGGCGTCCCGACCACGTGCGTGCTGATTCCCGTGATGCGCACGGTACTCCCTCGCCCTCTTGCTTGTTCGAGATTTCGTCACTTGTTCGAAATGCTGTCGCGACAGTAAGGAAACTTCGGGCAGAGTGTCAATGGGTCGAAACGAACAACCTGCCCCGCGTCTTGGACGGCCGCGCAGATTCCCACAATGCCGCAGCGGCACCCCTCCCGCCCGTTGCCCACCGCGTTATCCAACCGTGACGGCCTCCCTGACGCAGCCCTCTTGACCGCCGCCGATTGTTAGCGCTCACAATGACCTCCGCTTCACCAGTCGTCGTCCAACGGCATCCAAGGAGGTATGAGCGTCATGTCGGCAGTGCCCCAACTCGCCCACCCGCCAGACGCCTTGGGGCTTATCGGAAACCCGGCGTGACGCCGGAGGCGCGGGAAGACCCGCCCACCCCACAGGACTTACCCGAAGCCGACCGCCGAGGAGGTGCAGCCGTGGCCCACTTGCAGACCAGCGCTCAGCCCCACCCGCCGCTACGGCCGCCCACCATGGCGGACGTGGCACGCAAGGCGGGCGTGTCCCACCAGACAGTCTCCCGCGTACTGGGCGACCACCCCAATGTGCGGGACGAGACCCGGGCCAGGGTGCTTCACGCGATCGAGGAGATGGGTTACCGTCGCAACTCCTCGGCACGGGCCCTGGCCACCCGCCGCACCCTGAGCCTGGGGGTGGTCGCCTCCAACACCACCCTCTACGGGCCCGCCAGCACCCTCTTCGCACTGGAAGAGGCGGCACGCGCCGAGGGATACCTCGTCTCGACCGTCAGTTTGCGCGAACTGACGGTCGAGACCCTCTCCGAGGCGATGCACCGCCTCAGCGAGGGCGGAGTGGAGGGGGTGATCGCCCTCGCCCCGCAGCGGTCGGCGGTCGAGGCTCTCACCGAACTCCGGCACCCCTTCCCGGTGGTGGCCGTGGGCACCGGCTCCGGCGTCGACATCCCCAGCGTCAACGTCGACCAGCACCTCGGCGCGCGGCTGGCCACCGGCCATCTGCTCGCCACCGGCCACCGCACGGTCTGGCATCTCGCCGGGCCCGAGAACTGGCAGGAGGCGGTGGACCGGGCCGACGGCTGGCGGGAGACCCTCGAGGCGGCAGGCGTCGAACCGCCGGCGCCGCTGAGGGGGGACTGGAGTCCGCTGTCGGGCTATCGTGCGGGCCAGGAACTGGCCGGCTGGCTCGGTCGAGGGCTCACCGCCGTCTTCGTCTCCAACGACCAGATGGCACTGGGGGTGTTGTGGGCGCTGCGTGAGGCGGGCGTGCGCATCCCCCAGGACGTCGCGGTGGTCGGCTTCGACGACATCCCGGAGTCGGAGTTCTTCGCTCCGCCGCTCACCACCGTCCGGCAGGACTTCTCGGCGGTCGGCAAGCGGAGCATCGCCCTGCTGCTGGACCTCATCGAGGGCCGGACACCCTCCGGGACGGCGCAGGTGGCCATCGAACCCCAACTGCTCGTCCGCGCCAGCACTTTCCCCTACGCCCCCCAGTCCGGGACCGCTCCCGGCTGAGGCGACACCCGCCGGTTCGACGATCGTCTCCACCCCCTCGGTGCGGCCGATATCTCGAACGGTGATCGACAGGTTGGACGTATCGAGCCTGTCGACCCAAGCCCCACGAGTACCAGAGCACCACCACCAAGCCCCACGAGCACCACAAGCACCACTAAGCCCCACGAGCACCACGAGTACCAGCGGGCCCATCACCGGGCCGGCGGCTCTTCAAAGGAGAAGAACATGCTCAACAGAAGGAACTTCCTCACTGCGGCGGTCGGCGTGGCGGCTGCGACCGGCCTGGCGGCCTGTGCCAAGAAGGACGACGACGGCGGCTCCACCGGCGGCGGTGACGGCAAGATCGTCCTCGGCTTCTCCCAGGTCGGCTCGGAGAGCGGCTGGCGCAGCGCCAACACCGACTCGGTGAAGGAAGCGGCCAAGGAGGCCGGCTACAACCTCAAGTTCTCCGACGCGCAGCAGAAGCAGGAGAACCAGATCTCCGCGATCCGCAACTACATCACCCAGGGCGTGGACGTCATCGCCTTCTCCCCGGTGGTCGTCACCGGCTGGGACGCGGTGCTGAAGGAGGCCAAGGCCAAGAAGATCCCGGTGGTCCTCACCGACCGCTCCGTCGAGACCTCCGACGAGTCCCTGTTCGTCACCCTGGTCGGCTCCGACTTCACGGACGAGGGCCGCCGCGCCGCCAAGATCCTCGAGAAGGTCCTGGAGAAGGCCGGCAAGAAGGGCCCCGTCAAGATCGCCCAGCTGGAGGGCACCACCGGTGCCGCCCCCGCGATCGAGCGCGCCAAGGGCTTCAAGGAGGTCATGGACGCCGAGCACGCGGACGACTGGAAGATCGTCGTCAGTCAGACCGGCGACTTCACCCGGGCCGGCGGCAAGCAGGTCATGGCCGCCTTCCTCCAGTCCAACCCGGACATCGACGTGCTGTTCGCGCACAACGACGACATGGGCATCGGTGCCATCCAGGCCATCGAGGCGGCCGGCAAGAAGCCCGGCAAGGACATCCTCATCGTCACGGTCGACGGTGTGAAGGACGGCTTCATCGCGATGTCCGAGGGCAAGATCAACGCCATCGTCGAGTGCAACCCGCTGCTCGGCCCCCAGCTCATGGAGGTCGTCAAGAAGGTCAAGAACGGCGAGAAGGTCGAGCGCTGGATCAAGACCAAGGAGGGCGACTTCATGCAGGACCAGGCGAAGGCCGCGCTCCCCACCCGCAAGTACTGACCGACCGCACCCATCGGCAGGGAGCCCTCACCCCGGCCCGGCCCTCCGCACGGAGGGCGGCCACGGGGGCTCCCTGCGGGCATCGGTGAAATCGCGGTCCCGAACCAACCAACCGTGGGCCTGAACGAGAGTCAAGGAGCGCTGCCATGGCAGAGCCGCGGCCCGTCCTGGAGATGACGGGCATAGTCAAGGAGTTTCCGGGGGTACGGGCTCTGTCGGGTGTCGACTTCCGGCTCTTCCCCGGCGAGATCCACGCCCTGATGGGCGAGAACGGAGCCGGTAAGTCCACCCTCATCAAGGTGCTGACCGGCGTCTACCCGCTGGACGGGGGCAAGATCACCCTCGACGGCGAGACCGTACGGATCGACAGCCCCTTCCAGGCACAGCAGGCCGGCATCAGCACGGTCTACCAGGAGGTGAACCTCTGCCCCAACCTGTCGGTGGCGGAGAACATCTTCATCGGACGTGAACCCACCCGCTTCGGCCGCATCCAGTGGACGCGCATGCGCAAGGACGCCGCCGAACTGGTCGACCGGCTCGGCCTCGACCTCGATGTCACCGCGCCCCTGTCCTCGTACCCGCTGGCCGTGCAGCAACTGGTCGCGATCGTACGGGCGGTGGGCACCGGGGACAGCGACGGCGCCGGAGCCGGCACCAAGGTGCTGGTCCTCGACGAGCCGACGTCCAGCCTCGACCGCGACGAGGTCCTCGAGCTGTTCCGCCTGATGCGCCGGCTCAGGGACGAAGGCGTCGCGATCCTGTTCGTCTCGCACTTCCTCGACCAGATCTACGAGATCTGCGACCGCATGACCATCCTGCGCAACGGCACCCTCGTCGGCGAGCACATGGTCAGCGAACTCGACCAGGTCGGACTGATCCAGCTCATGATCGGCAAGGCGATGGACGAGCTGGAGGGGCTCCACGAGCACCAGCTGCACGCCGAGGTCGGCGAGACGCTGCTCGAGGCGGACGGCCTCGGCCGCACGGGCGGTATCGCCCCCTTCGACCTCCAGATCAAGAAGGGCGAGGTCCTGGGCCTGGCCGGCCTGCTCGGCTCCGGCCGCACCGAACTCGCCCGGCTGCTCTTCGGCGCCGACCAGCCCGACAGCGGCAAGGTCACCGTCGGCGGCAAGCAGGTCTCGATGAGCGCCCCGAACAACGCCATCGGCGCCGGGGTCGCCTTCTGCTCCGAGAACCGCAAGACCGAGGGCCTGGTACCCGACCTGACGGTACGGGAGAACATCATCCTGGCCCTCCAGGCGTCCCGCGGCTGGACCCGGCCCATCCCGGCCTCCCAGCGTGACGAACTCGTCGCCAAGTACATCAAGGCGCTGGACATCCGCCCCGCCAACCCGGAGGCCCGGGTCGGCAAGCTCAGCGGCGGCAACCAGCAGAAGGTGCTGCTCGCCCGCTGGCTCATCACCCAGCCGAAGCTGCTGATCCTGGACGAGCCGACGCGCGGCATCGACGTCGGGGCGAAGGCGGAGATCCAGAAACTCGTGGTCTCGCTCTCCGAGGAAGGCATGTCCGTGCTGTACATCGCGGCCGAACTGGAGGAGGTACTCCGGCTCAGCCACACCATCGGCGTGCTGCGCGACCGCAAGCTGGTCGCCCAGATCGCCAACGGGCCCGAGATCACCCCCACCCGGATCCTGGAGACCATCGCGAGCGGAGAGCACCAGTGACCACCACTCCGACCCCGACTCCGGCCCCCGCTTCCCGCCTGCGGGCGCTGACGCAGCACAACCTGTTCTGGCCGGTGGCCGTGCTGGTCGTCCTGCTGCTGATCAACGTTCCCTTCACCCCCGACTTCTTCTCGATCAAGATGACGGACGGCCACCTCTACGGCAGCCTCGTCTCGATCGTGCTGTTCGGCTCGCCGCTCATCCTGGTGGCGGTCGGCATGACCCTTGTCATCGCCACCGGCGGCATCGACCTCTCGGTCGGCGCGGTCGTCGCCATCACCGGCGCCCTGACCTGCTCGTACATCAGCGACCAGGCCGACCAGGACTCCCTGGCCGGAGTCTTCCTGGCCATGGGCATCGGCCTGGTGGCCGCGGTCGTCTGCGGTCTGTGGAACGGCTTCCTGGTGGCCCGGATGGGCATCCAGCCGATCATCGCGACCCTCATCATCATGGTCGCGGGCCGAGGCGTGGCACAGCTGATCACCGACGGCCAGATCATCACGATCAACAGCGAGCCGTACAAGCTGATCGGCGGCGGCTACTGGCTGACCCTGCCGTTCTCCATCTTCGTCGTGGCGGCGGTCGTGGCGATCACCGTGGCCCTGACCCGCCGCACGGCCCTCGGCCTGCTGGTCGAGTCGGTCGGCGGCAACGCCGAGGCCAGCCGCCTGGTCGGCATCAGGTCCATGCGCATCAAGATCATGGTGTACGTGTTCTGCGCCCTGTGCGCCGGCATCGCGGGCCTCATGATCAGCTCCAACACCTCGGCGGCGGACGGCAACAACGCCGGCCTGTGGATCGAGCTCGACGCGATCCTCGCCGTCGTCATCGGCGGTACGTCACTCACGGGCGGCCGGTTCTCCATCGGCGGCACGGTGGTGGGCGCCCTCGTCATCCAGACCCTGACCACCACGATCTACACCATCGGCGTCCCGACCCAGACCAACCTGGTCTTCAAGGCCGCCGTCGTCATCGTCGTCTGCCTGCTGCAGTCCCCGAAGTTCCGCGCCAAGGTCTTCGGCGCCAGGTTCAACTCCGGTTCCGGCGCGAAGGGCGGCGGCACCCCGGCCGCCACCCCGACGGACACGGCCTCGACCACCGCGGCAGCCCCCAAGATGGAGGTGTCGTGATGAGCACGGCCACCAAGACCCCCACGGCCCCCGACAGCCGTCGTACGCCGTCCACGGCCTCACGGCTGCTCGGTGACCGGCGCCTGCCCGTCGTGGTGACCGCGACGCTCTTCGTCGTGATGTACATCGTGGGCCTGAGCCGCTACCAGAACTACGGCTTCGGCGAGGCGCAGGTCTTCCTCAACCTGTTCATCGACAACGGCTATCTGCTGGTCGCCGCGGTGGGCGCCACGTTCGTCATCCTGTCGGGCGGCATCGACCTCTCCGTGGGCTCGGTGATCGGCTTCACGACCATGCTCACGGCATGGCTGGTGGAGAAGCAGGGCCTGCCCATCATCGTCGTCATCCCCATCGCGCTGGGCGTGGGAGCGTTCGGCGGCTTCCTGATGGGCTATGTGATCCACAACTACGAGATCCAGCCCTTCATCGTGACCCTCGCCGGCCTCTTCCTCTTCCGGGGGCTGTGCCTGGTCATCAGCAAGGAGTCGATCGCCATCGACGACTCCTCGGTCAGCAGCATGGCGCAGGCCCAGGCGCAGCTCGGGGTCGGCTTCCTGTCGATCGGCGCGATCGTCGCGCTGGTGGTCCTGGCCATCGCCTTCTACGTCCTGCACTACACCCGCTTCGGGCGGCGCGTGTACGCCGTCGGCGGCAACGAGCAGTCCGCCATGCTGATGGGCCTCCCGCAGGGCGGCACGAAGATCGCGGTGTACACGGTGAGCGGCTTCTGCTCGGCCCTGGCCGGCCTTCTCTTCACCCTGTACATCCAGTCGGGCGACCCGCTGCACGCGACCGGCATGGAGCTCGACGCCATCGCCGCGGTCGTCATCGGCGGCACCCTGCTGACGGGTGGCTCGGGCTATGTGGTGGGCACGCTCTTCGGCGTCCTGGTCCTGGGTCTCATCAAGAGCATCATCCAGTTCGAGGGGACGCTCAGCTCCTGGTGGACGAAGATCGCGACGGGCGTACTGCTCTGCGCGTTCATCCTGATCCAGCGCGCCATGACGGCCCGCAAACAGACCTGAGCGTCCGAGCCGCAGGCCAGGCTCTCCCGCTCGACGCGGTCCGTCGCACGTATGCCGTGCGACGGGCCGCTTCGGCGTTCGGGGCGACGGCGTGTCAGAAGATGGTGCGGAATGGTCCGGCTTGACCCCGACCGGCCAAACCCGAAACGCCAGTTGTGCACGGAACCTTCACGGGACCCTTCACAACACCCCGTCCGCGGAACCTATTCTTCCCGCGTCATGGACTACTGCCACCAGTGCCAACGGCACCTCAACGGCGCACTTGCCTGCCCGGGGTGCGGCTCATCGATAGCCCCCCTCCACACGTACGCGGAGGAGGCCGAGGCCCGCCCGGAGCCGGACGCCCCGGCCGACGAGGCAGCACGTCCGGGCCGGGCGGCAACCCGCAGGGCGGGCCGGGGCCGCGCCCACGAGACGGCTGGGGCCGAGGCCGCGAACCGTGACGAGCAGGAGCCCGGGGACGAGTACGAGGCAGTACGTCCCGGCCGGGCGGCGACCCGGAAGGCGGGCCGTGGCCGCGCCCGCGAGACGGCTGCCGCCGAGCCCGGGACTGGGGACGGATACGGGGCTACGGCCGGGTACGAAGCCGGGGCCGGGGACGGATACGAGACCACGGCCGGGTACGAAGCCACGGCCGGGGACGGATACGCGAACGCTCACGAGCAGGAGCCCGGGGACGAGTACGAGGCAGTACGTCCCGGCCGGGCGGCGACCCGGAAGGCGGGCCGTGGCCGCGCCCGCGAGACGGCTGCCGCCGAGCCCGGGGCCGGGGACGAGTATGAAGCCACGGCCGAGTACGGAGCCGGGGCCAGGGCCGGGGACGGATACGGGACCGGGGACGGATACGAGGCCACGACCGAGTACGAAGCCACAGCCGCCGGCGGATACGAGGACGCGCCCGGATACAAGGACGCGTCCGAGTACGTCGGAGCCCACGAGTCCGAGGACGCGCTCGAGTCCGAGGACGAGGGCGAGGCCGACGACGCTGGGCGAGGCAATGGCAGCCGGCGGGACCGCAAGGCCGCGGCGCACCGGCGGCGGCGGAAGCGGGCGTTGCTCGTCGTCGCGGGGTTCGTGCTCGCGGCGGGCGGACTGAGCCTCGCCGAACTGGGCACGGACGCCCCGGGGTCGAACCCGGAGGCCGCGGTGGCGGACGGCGACAAGCCGGACGGCGCGGCGACGACAAAGCCCGGCGAGGAAACGGCGGAACCCCTCTCCGACGAGACGCCCTCGAGGGGCGACGACCCGTCGGACCCGGCATCCCCCGACGCGTCGTCGTCCCCGTCCCCGTCGGCATCGGAAAGCTCGGGATCACCGTCGCCCTCGGACTCGCCGAGCCGCAGCACATCCCCCCAGTCGGGAGCGATCGGCACGGCACCGATGCCGACAAGGGGGAACCCCTCACCGACCCCGACCGACGCGACGACCCCGTCCCCTGACCCGACGACAACGGACCCCACACCGCAGCCGTCCCCTTCGGAGACGTGCGAGCAGTTCCTCTGGTGGTGCACCTAGGGGCACTGGCCCAGCTCCAGGAGAGGCGTGGTGAAACGCCGTCCGCCGGACAGGCCAGGCCGTGCACCGGGCCGACTTCTACCGCTCGTCCCTCGTCCTCCGTGCGTTTTCCCGGTGGAGGCCTCGGTGATCCGGCCGCCGCCACCCATGGCAGCCCTCGTGGAACCGCTGAGCGGCTACGCCTCCACCATCCGCGTCAACAGCCCCCGCAGCAGCTCCCGTTCCTCCTCCGACAGGCCTGCCAACGGCTCCCGGGCGAAGTCGAGCGAGTCGCGCAGGCTCCGGGCGACCCGGCGCCCCTCGTCCGTGCAGGCGGCCACCTTCACCCGGCGGTCCGAGGGGTCGGGGCGGCGCTCGACCAGGTCCCGCGACTCCAGCCGGTCCACGATCCCGGTGACGTTCGACGGCTCGCATCTCAGCTTCCGCGCCAGTTGCCGCATGGGCAGCGGCCCCAGCGAGAGCAGGCTCAGCAGACGGGCCTGCGCTCCGGTGAGGGAGTGCTGGGTTGCCGCCTGCTCGTACTCCTCGTGATAGCGGGCCACGACGGTGCCGATGAGGTCGATGACCTCCAGGGTCAGGGGATCGCGACGGGTCTTCTCTGGTGTGGCCATGCTCTCCAGGCTACCCCTTTACTTGACACCCTGAAATATTCAGGAGCATTATTGTTTCACGTACTGAAGCATCTGAGTATCTGAATCCGAGCATCTGATCCGAGCCGCACCGGAAGGCGCCGTCATGTCCGAGACCCCCACGCTCCCCACCGTCAGCCGCGAATGGCACCTGCTCAGCCGTCCGGTCGGCTGGCCCAAGGCCGAGGACTTCGCCCTGGTGGAGGCCGCGGTCCCGCAGCCCCGTGAGGGCCAGGTGCTGGTGCGCAACCTGTATGTGTCCGTGGACCCGTACATGCGTGGCCGGATGAGCGACGCCAAGTCGTACACCGCCCCCTTCGAGCTGGGCAAGGCCATGCAGGGCGGGGCCGTCGGCGAGGTCGTCGCCTCCAACGCCGAGGGCATCTCCGTCGGCGACCATGTGCTGCACTTCCTCGGCTGGCGCGAGTACGCCGCCGTGAACGCCAAGGACGCCGTCAAGGTCGACCCCGAGGCCGCGCCGCTCTCGACGTACCTCGGTGTTCTCGGCATGACCGGCCTCACCGCCTACGCGGGCCTCCTGCGCACCGCCTCCTTCAAGGAGGGCGACGTGGTGTTCGTGTCCGGCGCGGCCGGCGCGGTGGGCGGCCAGGTCGGGCAGATCGCCAAGCTCAAGGGCGCCTCCCGGGTCATCGGCTCGGCCGGCTCCGACGAGAAGGTCAAGCTCCTGGTGGACGAGTACGGCTTCGACGCCGCCTTCAACTACAAGGACGGGCCGGTGAGTTCGCAGCTGCGCGAGGCCGCCCCCGACGGCATCGACGTGTACTTCGACAACGTGGGCGGCGACCACCTGGAGGCGGCCATCGGCTCCCTCAACCTCCACGGCCGGATCGCCATCTGCGGCATGATCTCCGTCTACAACGACACGGAGCCCGCCCCCGGCCCGAAGAACCTCGCCCGCCTCATCGCCACCCGCGGTCGTATGGAGGGCCTCCTCGTGGGCGACCACTACGACCTCCAGTCGCAGTTCGTCGGTGAGGTCGGCGCCTGGGTCCGCTCCGGCGAGCTCAAGTACCGCGAGACGGTCGTCGAGGGCATCGAGAACAACCTCGAGGCGTTCCTCGGGGTGCTGCGCGGCGACAACACCGGCAAGATGATCGTCAAGTTCTGAGCAGTCGGAACAGCCAAAGCAGTGGGACAGTCAAACAAGTCGGGACAAAACCTCCGAGGAAGCCCCGGCCTTCGGGCCGGGGGGAATCGGACTCGTGCGGAGCACGGCCAGGAGTTGGGATTCGCCGCCAGGGCGAATAGCGGTGCCTTGACCAGCGAAGTTGGCCCTCACCGACAGGTGCTCTAGTTTGTGAGCATGACCACGAAGCAGGTGAAGCGGGCCTTTAAGTACCGCTTCCGTCCGACGGATGTGCAGGCGGCTGAGCTGTCGCGCACCTTCGGATGCGTGCGGAAGGTCTACAACATGGCGCTCGACGCCCGTACGCGGGCGTGGACGCGGCAGGAGCGGGTCAACTACAACCAGACGTCCGCGATGCTGACGGCGTGGAAGCAGACCGAGGAACTCGCCTACCTGAACGAGGTGTCCAGCGTCCCCCTCCAGCAGGCGCTGCGGCACCTGCAGGGGGCGTTCACCAACTTCTTCGGGAAGCGGGCGAAGTATCCGCGTTTCAAGTCGCGGAAGAAGTCCCGCAGGAGCGCGGAGTACACGACCAGCGGTTTCCGCTTCCGTGACGGCAGGCTGACCCTCGCGAAGATGGCGGAGCCGCTGGACATCGTGTGGTCGAGGCCGCTGCCGGAGGGTGTCACGCCGTCGACGGTGACGGTGTCCCAGGATGCGGCCGGACGCTGGTTCGTGTCGATGCTCTGCGACGACACCATCACCCCGGCCCCGCCCACCACGAACGCGGTCGGCATCGATCTGGGGATCACGTCCCTGGTGACCCTGTCCACCGGGGAGAAGATCACCAACCCGAAGCATGAGCGCAAGGACCGGACCCGGCTTGTCAAAGCCCAGCGGGAACTGTCGCGCAAGGCCAAGGGCGACGGCGCCAACCGGGCCAAGGCGCGCCGGAAGGTCGCCCGTGTCCACGCCCGGATCGCCGACCGGCGCCGGGACTTCCTCCACAAGCTGACCACTCGGCTCGTTCGTGAGAACCAAACGATCGTGATCGAGGACCTGAGCGTCCGCAACATGGTCAAGAACCGCAGGCTCGCCCGCGCCATCAGTGATGCGGCGTGGTCGGACATGCGGAGCATGCTGGAGTACAAGACCGCCTGGTACGGGCGGGAACTGGTGGTCGTCGATCGCTTCTTCCCCAGCTCGAGACTGTGCGGTGCCTGCGGCGCGATCCGGGCGAAGCTGCCACTCGACGTCCGTACGTGGACGTGTGAGTGCGGTGCGGTCCATGACCGGGACGTGAACGCCGCAGAGAACCTTCTGGCCGCCGGGCTGGCGGTGTCTGTCTGGGGAGCTGGTGTAAGACCTCAACGGGAGTCCTCCCGGACGGGGCGGTCGGCGATGAAGCAGAAAACCCCACGGCGCGAGCTGTAGGAATCCCCCTCGTTCACGAGGGGGAGGAAGCCAACCGTTCTCCTTGCTCGACATACCCCGTTGTGGCGGTTGGCACCGTCAGCAAAGCACGTGCCACCTGCGCGAACTCCCCCTTGGGGTGATCCCGGAACAACGGCTCGGTACCGAACAGCACCGCATGCGGCCCGCTGACCACCGACGCCCGCCCCGCAGCTGCCCCCGGCCCACCCGAACCGTCCGCCAACGGCCGCCAGTGCCCGGAGACCAGAGGGTTCCCGCTCCCGTAGGACTGGTCGACCCGCACACCAGGCCCCAGGTCCGTGAACCAGACGGGCGCGTAGACGAACCCGTGCTCCGGTGCTCCGCCGGTGACCGGGCTGCGACCCGAATTCACCACCCGTACAACGCCGTTGGCATCCCCGTTGCCCTCGACCGCCTTGGCCGCCAGCAGCCCGGCGGCGGAGTTCAACGCGGCCCCGGCCGCACCCCGGCCGACCAGCAGCCCCCGGGAGCCGAGGAAGGCGTCAAGTGCCGCACGGGCGGCGGGGTTCAGACCCTCGTACGCCACACCCTGCGACACGAACAGCACCTCCACCCCCGACCAGTCGAAACCGGCGTTGAGGACGGCCGTCGACACCGGCGTCACCTCGAAGTTCATCTCCCGCAGCGCGAACAGCTCCCCGGACGTGACGGCCGCCGCGACCCGCGTGCGCCGCAGGTCCGCCGTACCGGTGGCCTTCGTCTCGTCGAAGGCCACGTCGTAGGTCCGGGCCGCCGCGAGGGCCTTCGTGCGCGCCGACGCCGGGACGATCGCACTGCCGTCCGCCGCCAGCCGTACCGAAACCCCGTCCCGCAGCAGGGAGTTGAGGGCGGCCACCTCGCGAGGGTCGTCCAGCCGCAGTCGCAGCCCGCCGTGCGGAGCGACATACCCGACCCGCGCGGCAGCGGCCACAGACCGCAGAGGCAGCCCCAACAGGCTTCCCCTGCCCACCGGTTGGACGGTCGCGCCCCACAACCGGCCCAGACTCCAGCCCGAGATGTCGTACATCACCGACACCTTGCCGCTGATGTCGCGTCCGTCGGCGAGCAGCACGTTCGCGAGCCCCCGCTTGGGCTGGCGCATGTCGACGACGTACGAACCCTTCGCGTACGTCCGACCGCCGAGCCGGAAGGCATGGCTCGCCCGGGTGACCCGCACGTCGTTGGCGAGCAGCTGGTCGACCAGCCGGGCGGCGGCGGGCGCGGAACGCTGGGCCGAGGCGCCCGCCGGGATGACGTACGCACGCGGGAAGTCGGCCGTGTAGACGTCCTCGGGCCCGATCCCCGGAACCCCGGGGACGGTCGCCGCCGACACCGGCACCTGGGCGGCCCCCGAGGCGCCGCGCCGGAAGACCTCGATCTGGTCGGCGACCAGCGAGGTCCGGTGACCCCGGACGAAGTCGAGGGTCGCGTCGATGGCCGCGCCGGCCACGGCGACGTTGATCGCGCTGCGGCGCCGCAACTCCTCCACCGGCAGGGTGTCGTAGGCACGGTTGTTGACCGTCATCGGGATCTCGACGGTGTGCGCGGCGACCGTGCCGTGGAAGGCCGCGTACTGCGGGGTGAAGATCGGCGGCCAGTCGTCCCAGCCCTCCTCCTGATCACGGAACGGGATCTGCGCGGGCTCGACACCGTCCTTCGCGGGCGTGTAGCCCAGGCCGTTGACGGCGGCCTCCATGCCCAGCGCGTTGGCGTAGGTGTTCTTCAGGAAGAGGTCGTACTCGTAGTTCTCGCCGTGCGGGGGAGTGGTGGGCTCGATGAGGGTGCCGTTGACGTATCCGTGCAGGTCGAGCATGACGGTCGGCTGCTTGTCGATCTCGATCTGCCGCATCGCCCGCCCCTCGGGCTGCGAGGAGGTGACGAAGTCCCGGTTCAGGTCGAAGCCGTTGGCGTTCGCACGGGTGCCGGCGATCCGGCCGTCCGGGTTGGCGGTGATGTTGAAGTACAGCCGGCTGTGCGCGAGCAGGTCCCGCGTCCTGGTGTCGGTGGCGGTCGCGAGCCGCTCGACGATCCTCAGGGAGGCGTCGGTGCCCTCCCACTCGTTGCCGTGGATGTTGTTGTTGACGAAGACGGGAGCCTTGTAACTCCGCTTGATCGCCTGGCTGTTGGCGGCGAGCGCGGGCGCGTTCTCGATCTGCTGACGCATCTGCTCCTGGGCGCGCGTCTCGGCCACGCTCTCCGGCGCGGTCACCGTGACGAGATAGAGCCGGTGCCCGCCCGCCGACCGGCCCACGACCTCGACACTCACCCGGTCACCCAGCTGCTGCAGGGCGTTCAGCTTCGGGGCGATGGCGTGGTACGGGGTCAGGCCCAGCTTGATGGACTTGTCGGCCGGGTTCTGCGGGTCGGGGGAGAGGACCTGTTCGCGGGGGTAGCCGCGCCCGGTGTCGACGAGGTCGGTGACGGGCGCGGCGAGGGCACGGGCGGCGGCACCGGCCGGAGCCGTGGCGGCGCGCGGGCCACCCGAGGACAGGCCACCCTCCGCCCCCTCGGCCTCCGACCCCGCGCCCTCCACCCCCTCACGGGTCACGGGCCTGCGGTCGGCGGTGGCGGTGTGGGGGGTGAGCAGGAGCGAGCCCGCCGTGGTGACGGCGAGGACCGCGAGCAGAACAGGGTTCGGTGGAACGGGTCTTGTGCGACGCACGCGTACCTCTTCCATGCTTCCTGTACTTCCTTTGCTTCCTGGCTTTCCTGAGTTCGGTACGGCGAGATGTACCTTCTCGACTCAACGCCAACAAGAGGGTCTCGGCGCCCCGCATGCCCCGGATGGCGCACGTCGAGGGGGCCGGAAGAGGCCCGATAGAGTTCCCCCATGAGCGATCTCGCGACAGGTTTCCGCTACCTCCTGAAGGGCCAGCGCTGGGTCGCCCGACACGGCAAGCAGTACGGATTCGGGCTGCTCCCCGGCCTCATCACCCTCGTCCTCTACCTCGCCGCCCTCACAGCCCTCGCCCTCTACGGCACCGACCTCACCACCTGGGCCACCCCCTTCGCCGACGACTGGTCGAGCCCCTGGCTCGGCCTCTTCCGAGGCTTCCTCACCGCCCTCCTCTTCGCCCTGGCCCTGCTCCTGTCGGTGCTCACCTTCACCGCGATGACCCTCCTCGTCGGCCAGCCCTTCTACGAGAACCTCTCCGAGAAGGTCGACCGGGACGTGTCCCCCGACGGCACGGCCCCCGAGTCGGGCCTGCCGCTGCACAAGGAGCTGTGGATCTCGGCCCGCGACAGCATCCGGGTCCTCGTACGGGCCCTGTGCTGGGCGCTGCTCCTCTTCGCCCTCGGCTTCGTCCCGTTCGTCGGGCAGACCGTCGTACCCGTGATCGGCTTCGTCGTCACCGGCTTCTTCCTCACCGAGGAGCTGACCGGAGTCGCCCTGCAGCGGCGCCGGGTCGAACTCCGGGAACGGCTCGCCCTGTTGCGCTCCCGCAAGCTGCTCGTGTGGGGCTTCGGTACGCCGCTGGGGCTGGCCTTCCTGGTGCCGTTCGTGGCCGTCTTCCTGATGCCGGGCGCGGTCGCGGGCGCCACGATGATGGCCCGCGACCTGCTCGGCGAGGAGACCCGGGAGCCCTCGCGGGACTCCGAGGACCACGAGGATCAGGACACGTCGGCCCCGGCACCCTGACCGGAGGAGTCACTGGACGCGTCCACCGCCACGGTCAGGATCGACCGCACCTGGGCGATGATGTCCAGCCGGTTCCGCACGAACTCGGGATCGGTCACGGCCCCGGTCGCCGGGTCGGTGTTGCCCGTCCCGAACTGCAGCACGGGCGTGTGCACATGCCCGCCGGGAAGCGT
The DNA here is from genome assembly GCF_033793965.1 of Streptomyces sp. ME02-8801-2C. NCBI lineage: Bacteria > Bacillati > Actinomycetota > Actinomycetes > Kitasatosporales > Streptomycetaceae > Streptomyces > Streptomyces sp. ME02-8801-2C. The sequence continues at coordinate 642,103 of NZ_JARAXP010000004.1, forward strand.
GGCGCCCAGGCCCAGCCGGTCGCGCAACAGGGTCGCCCGGTAGGCGATCTCGTTCGAGAGATAGTCCCCGCCGCCCCCGGCCCGTGCCGTCGACCCGGCGGTGGGCCCGTCGGCCCGTACGACGGGAACGGTCCCGCCCACCGGTATCTCGGTCACTGCCGTGTTGTCGTACACGGGGAAACGTCCGGTGTTCGCGGCGACAATCGCCTTGTACGGCAGGGTCGTTGACGTCCACTGCGGCTGCGAGGCCGGGTCGGTGACCGGGACCGTCCCGGTCACGCCGATGTTCTCGTTGTCCGCGAAGCCGCCCCGCCAGGCCCCGTTGGTCCGCTCCACGTCGAACCGTCCGACCCGCCCCTGACTCACGGTGGCGAAGAGATCGACCTTCGGCAGAACCGGACGCAGCGTCCGCTCCACCGTCCTTCCCCCAGAGCCGAATGCCTGGGAGGTGCCCCCAGCGAAGTCCTGCCAGCGCACCGGGAAAACGGCGGTCTCGACCCTGGCCGGTCCCTCCGCCGTCTGGATCACCGTGCCGTCGAGGGCGAGCGCGGTGGCCCCGGACGGATTGGAGATCCGGACGTCCCGGTCCAGCGTGAACGGATCGAACCCGGTCACCAGCACCCGCTTCAACACCCCACCGCCGCACGGATACCGGATCGCCGTCTGCCCCCGCGAGTTCCGCTCCAACTCACCCAGCAGCGCCGCACGTTGCTCGTCGCTCACCCCGAACGACGGTTCCCAGAGCCGCAGTTCACGGACCAACGCGAGCCGCGCCCAGTACAGCGGCCGGTCGTCGTCCCGGCTCAGATCACCCCCGGCGGACCCGCGCCCCTGCGCCCGGTCGACGGCCCGCTGCCACAGCGTGGCCCCCTGGTCCACGACGACCGCGCGGGCCCGCGCGTATGAGCGCGCCTTGCCGAGCGCCCGCGCGAACTCCGGCGCCACCGCGTCGAATCCGGACCGCCGGAGGATCTCCTGCGGCGCCGCCCTGTCGAGCCGTTGCTCCTCGACGGTGGGAGCAGCCGGGGCGTCGGCGGCCGAGGCGGTGGTGGGCGCCGCGAGCCCGGCCAGCAGGGCGAGTCCGAGCACGCCGATCCGGACCCGTACACGGGGAAAACTCAGCTGACTCAAGGGAGTTCGGCCTTCCGTCGCAGTGGGGGAGCAGACAGTGAGCTGCTGTCGACGGCGGCAGTATCGCGTGACGGAAGTGGTCTACGCCATACCGCCCGAGCCGTTCCTGGAGTCGTCCTCGCCGCCCAGCAGCGTGAGGAAGTCCCGGAACGCGGCCGGCATGTCCACCGCCTCCGGATCCAGCAGCCACTGGTACTGGAGCCCGTCCATCACCGCCACGACCAGGGGAGCGGCCCGCTCGGGGGTGAGACCGCTCGGGAGCCGGTCCCCGTACTCGGTCCGCAGGGCCGCCGCCATGGTCGTACGGACGTCGGTGTACCGCCCGGTGAAGAAGTCACGCGCCGGGTGCCCCTCGGTGACGCTCTCGCCTAGCAGCGCCGAGAAGGTCTGGATGATCCCGGGCCGCATGGCGTTGTACTCGACGAGCGAGGCCAGCAGATCGACCCGCCACCGGGAGTCCGGCATCGCGTCCCACTGGTCCCGCTCCCTGAGCACCGCGACCAGCAGCGCGTCCTTCGTGGGGAAGTGGTGCAACAGCCCCTGCTGGGTCAGCCCGACCCGCTCCGCCACCGCGGCCAGGCTCGTGCCCCGGTAGCCGCGCTCGGCGATCACGTCCAGGGCGGCCCGGATGATCGCGGCGCGCCGCTCCTCGGTCCTCGCTCTGGTCGCCATGCCGTCACCGTACGGTATGCACCCACCTCATAAATAACGGCAACGTAACGAAACCTACCGATCTACAGGTAACGCGTGCAGGATGTGGGGGACACCCGGACTCAGCGAGGAGGCACCATGGCGGCCAGAATCCCGGACAGCGGACCGACATCGGCGGACAAGGCCCGTGAGGCGGCCGTCGAGGCGGCTCTCGCCAAGCTCGATCTGGACGCCAAGGCCCGGCTGCTGGGCGGGCAGGACATGTGGTCGCTGCCCGAGCTGCCCGAGATCGGACTGCCGTCCCTGGTCATGTCCGACGGCCCGATCGGCGTCCGCGGCACCCGCTGGACCGCTGACGACCCCTCCGTCGCGCTGCCCTCCCCGACCGCCCTCGCCGCCACCTGGGACCCCGAACTCGCCCGCAGGGCAGGCGTGTTGCTCGCCCAGGAAGCCCGCCGCAAGGGCGTCCACGTACTCCTTGCCCCGACCGTCAACCTGCACCGCTCCCCGCTCGGCGGACGGCACTTCGAGGCCTACAGCGAGGACCCGTACCTCACCGGCCGCATCGGCACCGGCTATGTCGGCGGCGTCCAGTCCGGGGGTGTCGGCACCACCGTCAAGCACTTCGTCGCCAACGACGCCGAGACCGACCGCTTCACCGTGAACAACCTGGTCTCCGAACGCGCCCTGCGCGAGCTGTATTTGGCGCCCTTCGAGGCCATCGTCGAGAACGCCCACCCCTGGGGCATCATGACCGCCTACAACACGGTCAACGGCACGACGATGAGCGAGCACCGCTACCTGGTCAACGAGATCCTGCGCGGCGAATGGGGCTTCGACGGCTACAACGTCTCCGACTGGATGGCCGCCCGCTCCACCACCGGCGCCATCACCGGCGGCCTCGACGTCGCCATGCCCGGCCCCCGCACGGTCTACGGCGCCCCCCTCGCCCAGGCCGTACGGGACGGACTCGTCCCCGAGGCCACCGTCGACGGCGCCGTGCGCAACGTCCTGCGCCTCGCCGCCCGCGTCGGCATCCTGGAGGGCGCCGAACCCGCGGTCGCCCCCGCCGACCTCCCCGCCCCGGTGGACGGCGAGGCCCTGGCCCGCGAGATCGCCCACCGCTCCTTCGTCCTGGTCCGCAACGAGGGCGCCCTCCCGCTGCCCGAAGGCCGCACGGTCGCCCTCATCGGAGCCGCCGCCCGCGACGCCCGAGTCCTCGGCGGCGGCTCCGCCACCGTCTTCCCGGCCCGCGTGGTCTCCCCGCTGGACGGCCTCACCGCCGCCCTCCCCGAGGGCACCCTCACCTACACCGTGGGAGCCGACCCCAACACCGAACTCGCCATCGCCGACAAGGGGTTCGTCCTGCGCGCCGTCTGCCGCGACGCCACCGGCACGGTCATCGGCACCGGCTCCGCGCCCAGCGGCCAGATCAACTGGATGGGCTCGGACCTCCCCGACGGGGTCACCCACGACCGGCTCCACACGGTCCAACTCACCGGCACCTTCACCCCGCGCGACACCGGTCGGCACACCTTCGGCATCAAGGGCCTCGGCGCCTTCACCCTCACCGTCGACGGCACCACGTACTACGACGACGTCCAGGCCACCGACAGCGACGACCCCTTCATCTCGTTCTTCGGCGACCCCGAGCCCCGCGCCGAGGTCGCCCTCACCGCGGACACGCCGGTCGAGGTGTCCCTCACCTACGGCGTCACCTTCCCCGACGACGCCCCGATGACCGCCATCGGCTTCAGCCTGTGCCACCAGGAACCGCAGCGCGACCCCGACGAGCTGATCGCCGAGGCCGTCGAGGCCGCCCGCGCCGCCGACACCGCCGTCGTCGTGGTCGCCACCACCGAACGCGTCGAATCCGAGGGCTTCGACCGCGCCGACCTCCAACTCCCCGGCCACCAGGACGACCTGGTCCGCGCGGTCGCCGCCGCCAACCCGAACACCGTCGTGATCGTCAACGCCGGCTCCCCGGTGGAACTGCCCTGGCGCGACGAAGTCGCCGCCGTGCTGCTGACCTGGTTCCCCGGCCAGGAGGGCGGCGCGGCCCTGGCCGACGTCCTCACCGGCGCGCGGGAACCCGGCGGCCGGCTCCCCACCACCTGGGGCACGCTCACCGACGCCCCGGTCACCCAGGTAACCCCGGCCGACGGTGAACTCCCGTACACCGAGGACGTGTTCATCGGTTACCGGGCCTGGGAGAAGGAGGGCAGGACCCCCTCGTACCCCTTCGGCCACGGCCTCGGCTACACCGACTGGACGTACGAGACGGTCCAGGCGGAGGGGAGCCCGGCGGACGGCGTGACACTCACCGTCCGGGTCACCAACACGGGCACGCGCCCCGGCCGCGAGGTCGTACAGGCGTACCTCGCACCGGCCTCCCAGCAGTCCCCGGCCCCCGACCGCCCCGCCCGCTGGCTGGCCGCCTTCACCGGAATCGAGGCCGGGCCGGGCGAGACGGCCGAACTGGTCCTCGAACTCCCGCGCCGCGCCTTCGAGATCTGGGACGAGTCCACGGGCACGTGGACCCTTGTGAAGGGTTCGTACGAAATCCAGGTGGGCCGCTCGATCACCGACCGCAGGCTCACCGCGCCCATTACGGTCTGACCGAGGGCAGTCCGCCCCACCAGCCGGCCCCGGCCCGGGACCTGACCCCCGGGCCGGGGTTCGTCAGCCCTGTACGGACCCCGCACACCGAACTCGGTCGCGACTCAGTCCCGCACGCCGAACCCGAACACCGTCTCCGAGCGGAACGTCTCACCCGGCCGCAGTTCCGTGCTCGGGAACTCGGGCCGGTTCGGCGAGTCGGGAAAGTGCTGCGTCTCCAGGGCGATGCCGCGCCGCGGTCCGAACGGCTCGCCCAGATGGTCGGCGGTGTAGAGCTGCAGGCCCGGCTCGGTCGTCGCCACGGTCAGGAAACGCCCCGAGGCCGGGTCGTACAGCTCGGCGACCTCCACCGCGTCGGCCGTCCGTCCTTTGTCGAGGACGAAGTTGTGGTCGTACCAGGCGCCCACCTCCCGCTCCTTGCGGAAGTCGAAGCGGGTGCCCGTCACCGGCTCCATGCCCGTCGGGATCCGGTCCGCGTCGACCGGGGTGTACCGCGAGGCGTCCATGCGCAGTTCGTGCAGGGACGCGGTGCCGGAGGCATGCCCCGACAGGTTCCAGTAGGTGTGGTTCGTCAGGTTGATCACCGTCGGCGCGTCCGTGACCGCCTCGTACGCGATCCGCAGCGCCCCGTCCGCGTCCAGCGTGTACGTCGCCGAAACCGCCAGCCGCCCCGGGAACCCCTCCTCGCCGTCCGGGCTGACCCGGGACAGCCGCACCCCGTTCTCGACGGGCTCCGCGTCCCACACCCGCTTGTCGAAACCGTGGGTGCCGCCGTGCAGGGAGTTGGGCGCGTTGTTCCGCGCCAGCTCGTACGTCCGCCCGTCCAGGGGGAAGGAGGCGCCGGCGATGCGGTTCGCGTACCGGCCCACCAGCGCCCCGAAGTACGGCTCCGGGTGCGCCAGATAACCGGCCAGGTCCGCGAACCCCAGCACGACGTCCACGAGCCGCCGGTCCCGGTCCGGCACCTCGACCGACTGCACGATCCCGCCGTACGTCAGCACCCCCACCCGGACCCCGGCCCGCTCCAGCGTCCAGCGGTGGACGGGTGTGCCGTCGGAAAGTGTGCCGAAGAGTTCGTATCTGTGGGCCATGCGGAAAACCCTAGGTCACGGCTTTCCTGCCGGTGATACCGCGGTAGGCGATCTCCGCCAGCTGCGCCTGCCCGTTCCGGCTCGGATGGAACCAGTCCCAGGGGCTCAACTGCCGCGTCCCGAAGTCGTAGTCGAAGACCGCGCCCCCGTCGAACCGGCACAGCCGGTCGGTGGCGCACACCTCCTTCAGCACCGAGTTGTACGCCTCCACCCGTCCCTGCACCTCGTCGCGCCGCGCGGTCGCCACCGAGTCGACCGCGTCCGGATCGGCCAGCATCGACTGACAGATCCCCAGCTTCCACACCGCCTTGCCCATCACATTGGTCCGCCCCTGCGACCAGAGCCGCTTCAGATCGGGCACGCTCGTCACGTACACCTGACTCCTGGGCGACGCCGTACGCAGGGTGCGCAGCGACCTCTCGAACGACGACCGGAAGTCCGCCACCGACGTCATCTCCGCGACCGACGGCCGGCACGCGTCGTTGGCGCCCGCCATCACCGTCACCAGCGCGGGCTTGCGGGCGGCGGCCTTCGTCATCTGGGCGGGCAGATCGGCCATCCGGGAGCCGCTGACGGCGTAGTTCCAGCTCCGCCGGGCGGCCCCGGTGGTCCCCAGCAGCCGTAAGGCCAGACTGTTGACCTGCTTGTCGCTGCCCGTCGCCCAGGACACCTCGGGGCAGTCGGACAGCACCGAGCAGGCGTCGAAACCGCGGGTGATGGAGTCGCCCACCGCGACCATGGATGCGGGGCTGCTGTCCCAGACGGGCGCCGGAGGGGCCGACGGCTTCGCCTTCGCCCGCGTACCGTCCGGCGCCGGGGACGCGCCACCGGCCGCGTCACACCCGGCGACACCCAGCAGGGCAGCCGACACCACGGCGGCGACGGTCCGCGAACGGTGGCTTCGTTTCCGCATCCTTCGGGTCCCCTCGGTCGGCGTTCAATGGCCCTCGCACATAACAACGCACGAAAGTTCCCGAACCGAAAACAACTAATGCCCCACACACTGCAACGTCGCACACCCGTACAAGCGTCCCCCTGGGTGAATGGCGGGCGTTTCATGGCATCGGGACCGACGGTACGTCACACTCCTTGCGCCGCCGCACGGTAGCCTCGCCATCAACGGGGCAGTCCGCCACCGCCGCTCAGCCAGTTCGCAAGATGTCCCGCTCTGTCCGGAGGTTGCAGTGACGACACGTGGAGTTCTGTACGTGCACTCCGCGCCGCGCGCGCTGTGCCCGCACGTCGAGTGGGCCGTCGCCGGAGTCCTCGGCACGCGCGTCAGCCTCGACTGGATCCGCCAGCCCGCCGCACCCGGCACCTGGCGCTCCGAGTTCTCCTGGAAGGGCCAGGTCGGCACCGCCTCCAAGCTCGCGTCGGCCCTGCGCGGCTGGCAGTTGCTGCGCTTCGAGGTCACCGCGGAACCCTGCGCCACCGCCGAGGGCGAGCGCTACAGCTGCACCCCCGACCTCGGCATCTACCACGCGGTCACCGGCATCCACGGCGACATCCTCATCCCCGAGGACCGCCTCCGCGCCGCCCTCACCCGCTCCCAGCGAGGCGAGACGGACCTGGAGGCCGAACTGGCCAAACTTCTGGGCAAACCTTGGGACGACGAACTCGAACCCTTCAGGTACGCGGGGGAAGGCGCCCCGGTGAGATGGCTCCACCAGGTCGTGTGAGCTTTTAGGGGCGCGGGGAACTGCGCGACAAGCCCCCACCGGCGCGACGGCCGACAAACAACGAAAGTGGCCCGGACTCCAACAAGGAGTCCGGGCCACATTCAGGTGAATCACACAGACCTGAACGCCAGCACCACGTTGTGCCCACCAAACCCGAAGGAGTCGTTGAGCGCGGCGATCCGCCCATCCACAGGCAGCTTCCGAGCCTCACCACGAACAATGTCCGCGTCAGCCTCAGGATCGAGCTCGTCGACATTGATCGTCGGCGGAGCCACCCGGTGATAAAGCGCCAGCACGGTCGCGACCGTCTCCACCCCACCGGCCCCCCCGAGCAGATGCCCGGTCATGGACTTGGTCGCGGACACAGCCATGTGGTCGACATCCTCGCCGAACACATTGCGCAGCGCCTTCAGTTCGGCCACATCACCCGCGGGCGTCGACGTCGCGTGCGCGTTCACATGCACGATCTCCGCCGGGTCGAGGTCGGTCGCGGCCAACAGGTTCCGCAGTGCCGCGGAGATCCCGCGGCCTTCCGGCTCCGGCTGCACGATGTCGTGGGCGTCGGCCGAGATGCCCTGGCCGACCGCCTCCGCGTAGACCCGCGCACCGCGCGCGGCGGCGTGCTCGGCGGACTCCAGGACGACCACACCGGAACCCTCACCCATCACGAAGCCGTCGCGGCCCGTGTCGTAGGGACGGGACGCCGCCTGCGGGTTCTCGTTGTTCTTGGACATCGCCATCATGTTGCCGAACGCGGCGATGGGCAGCGGGTGGATCGCCGCCTCCGTGCCACCCGCGATGACGACGTCGGCACGGCCGGTACGGATCATCTCGATGGCGTAGCCGATGGCCTCGGCGCCCGACGCGCAGGCGGAGACCGGGGTGTGCACACCGGCGCGGGCGCCGACGAGCAGGCCCACGTTGGCGGAGGGGCTGTTGGGCATCAGCATCGGGACGGTGTGCGGGGAGACGCGGCGTACGCCCTTCTCCTTCATCACGTCGTACTGGTCGAGCAGAGTCGTGACTCCGCCGATGCCGGAGGCGATGACGGCGCCGAGCCGGTCGGGGTCGACGGCGTCGTTGTCGCCCTCGCCCGCCCGGTCGGTGAAGCCCGCGTCGGCCCACGCCTCCTTGGCGGCGATCAGCGCGAACTGCGCCGACCTGTCCAGTCGGCGGGCCTGCGGGCGGGGGATGATCTCGGACGGTTCAACGGCGATCTGCGCGGCGATGCGAACGGCCTGCTCGGCCGCCCACTCCTGCTCCAGGGCACGGACACCGGACTTGCCGGCGACCAGACCCTCCCAGGTAGAGGCCGCGTCACCACCCAGCGGTGTGGTTGCGCCGATACCGGTGACGACCACGGTGCGATTGGTCGGGCTCACGGGAATTCCTTCTCCAACGGATACGGGAGGACAACCCCCGCACAGGCGGGGAGAACGGCGCCACCGCCGGGTGGCGGGGCTGAGGGACCGGCCCGGGGGCCGGTCCCCGCGATCAGTCCTGGTTCTTGAGGATGTACTCGGTGGCGTCGCCGACCGTCTTGAGGTTCTTGACGTCCTCGTCGGGGATCTTGACGTCGAAGCGCTCTTCGGCGGCGACGACGACCTCGACCATGGACAGCGAGTCGACGTCCAGGTCGTCGGTGAAGGACTTGTCCAGCTGGACGTCCTCAACCGGGATGCCGGCGATCTCGTTGACGATGTCGGCGAGACCGGCGACGATCTCTTCCTGAGTGGCGGCCATGGCAGGCGCTCCTTCTTGTGTATCTATCCAGAGAGGGTTGGCAGTTGTCCCCGTTCCGGTTCCGAAGATCCGGTACGGGTGCCTAGGGGAGGGTAACGACCGTCGCGGCGTACACGAGACCCGCCCCGAAGCCGATGACGAGCGCGGTGTCGCCGCTCTTCGCCTCGCCGGTCGCCAGGAGCCGCTCCATCGCGAGCGGGATCGAGGCTGCCGACGTGTTGCCGGTGGTGCGCACGTCGCGTGCGACCGTGATGTGCTCCGGCAGTTTCAGTGTCTTCACCATCGAGTCGATGATCCGCTCGTTGGCCTGGTGGGGGATGAAGACGTCCAGGTCGTCCGGGGTGATCCCGGCCGCGTCCAGCGCCTGCTGAGCGACCTTCGCCATCTCGAACACGGCCCAGCGGAACACCGCCTGGCCCTCCTGCGTGATCGCAGGAAACTTGCCGGAACTGTCGTACTCGTTCCACGGTACGGTCTGCTTGATGGTGTCCGACTTGTCGCCCTCGGACCCCCAAACCGTCGGACCGATGTGCGGTTCCTCGGAGGGGCCCACGACGACCGCGCCCGCGCCGTCACCGAAGAGGAAGGCGGTCGCCCGGTCCTCCAGGTCGGTCAGGTCGGACAGCCGCTCGACGCCGACGACAAGCACGTACTCCGCCGAACCGTCGACGATCATGCCCTTGGCCAGGGTCAGACCGTAGCCGAAGCCCGCGCAGCCGGCCGAGATGTCGAACGCGGCGGCCTTGGCGGTGCCGAGCTTGTCGGCGATCTCGGTGGCCACGGCCGGGGTCTGCTTGAAGTGCGAGACGGTGGCGACGACCACGCCACCGATCTGCTCGGCGGTGATCCCCGCGTCCGCGATCGCCTTGCCGGACGCCTCCACGGACATCGCGGCGACCGTCTCCTCGTCGGAGGCCCAGTGCCGGGTCTCGATGCCGGAGCGGGAGCGGATCCACTCGTCGGACGAGTCGATCGTCTCCAGGATCACCTCGTTCGGCACGACCCTGACCGGCCGGTATCCGCCCACGCCCAGGATGCGCGCGTACGGGGCACCCTTACTGGGCTTGATCTTCGACATTGCTCGGGGCTCCTTTCAGGCGCCCGCCGCGTCGGCGGCAGCGGTCGATGACGCGGCGATGAGCTCACGAGCGGCGTCGAGGTCGGCGGGGGTCTTCAGGGCCAGCGCCTTCACGCCGGGCAGCGCGCGCTTGGCGAGACCGGTGAGGGTGCCACCCGGGCACACCTCGATGAACGCGGTCACGCCGAGCGTCTTGAACGTCTCCATGCACAGGTCCCAGCGCACCGGGTTGGCGACCTGCCCGACGAGCCGGGCGAGCACCTCGGAGCCGTCCGCGACCGTCTGTCCGTCCTTGTTCGAGACGTACGTGACCTTCGGGTCGCCGGGTGTCAGCGAAGCGGCGGCCGCAGCGAGGCTGTCCACCGCCGGAGCCATGTGGTGGGTGTGGAAGGCGCCGGCCACCTGCAGTTTGACGACCTTGCGCACCCCTTCGGGCGCGTCCTCGACCAGGGCGTCGATCTGCTCGGCCGTGCCCGCGGCGACGATCTGCCCGGCACCGTTCATGTTCGCCGGAGTCAGCCCGAGCTTCTCCAGATGCGCCACGCTCACCTCGGGGTCACCACCGAGGAGCGCCGCCATACCGGTCTTCGTGACGGCGGCGGCCTCGGCCATGGCCAGACCGCGCTTGCGTACGAGGGTCAGGGCGGCCATGTCGTCGAGTACGCCCGCGAAGGCGGCGGCGGTGATCTCACCGACGCTGTGACCCGCGACGGCGCCGGGTACGAGGTCTCCGCCCATGGCACCGAGTGCCGAGGCGGACAGTATCCCGGCCGCGACGAGCAGCGGCTGGGCGACAGCTGTGTCACGGATCGCGTCGGCGTCGGCCTCGGTGCCGTAGTGGACGAGGTCGAGCCCGATGGCGTCGGACCACGCGGCGACGCGCTCGGCGGCACCGGGCAGTTCGAGCCATGGAGTCAGGAAGCCGGGCGTCTGGGCGCCTTGGCCGGGAGCGACGAGTACGAGCACTCTCACACTCTCTCTTGGGTACGGGCACGGCCGCCCGTGGGGACAAGGACGAAGAACAGCAGGGGGTTTTGTAGGCCCCCGACAAAACCCTAGGGCTGATGATCCCCATCGGCCAGACGCCCCAGGATCAACGCGATCCGCAGTGTGAATGCGGATCGTACATCTGAAGGTGACCATCCGGTGACGTCAGTCACACGTCGAAGCCGGTAGCGCACGGTGTTCGGGTGAACGAAGAGCATGCGCGCCGCGCCCTCCAGACTGCTCGCCTGTTCGAGATAGACGGCGAGGGTCTCCAGAAGCGCGGACCCCGCCTCCTCCAGCGGTCTGTAGATCTCCTCCACCAACTGGTCGCGCGCCCCCGGGTCACCGGCGATCGCGCGTTCCGGCAGGAGATCGTCGGCCAGCACCGGCCGCGGTGCGTCCTGCCAGGCCGAACATGCCTTCAGTCCGGCGGCGGCGGCCTGCGCGGACCGGGTGGCGGCGAGCAGATCGGGCACGACCGGCCCCGCGACCACGGGCCCGGCGGCATAAGGCCCGATCAGCGCCTTGGCGACGGCGATCGGGTTGTCGCTGCCGCCCGCGATGACGACGAGCCGATCACCCAGCACACCGGTCAGCACCTGCAACTTGGCGTGCCGGGCGGCCCGCCGGATCGCCTCGACGGTCAACTCGCTGTCACCGTCGGGCGCGGTGCCCAGCAGTACGCACACATGCTCGGGCGAATTCCAGCCGAGCGCGGCGGCCCGCGAGACAGCCCCCTCGTCGGCCTCACCACTCAGCACGGCGTTGACGACGAGCGACTCCAGCCGGGCGTCCCAGGCACCCCGTGCCTCGGCGGCCTGGGCGTACACCTGCGCGGTGGCGAAGGCGATCTCGCGGGCGTAGACGAGCAGCGCCTCACGGAGCATGGACTCGTCACCGGGAGCGGCCACCTCGTCGATGGCGCTCTCCATGACCTCGATGGTCGTACGGACCATCTCGACGGTCTGGCGCAGGGTGATCGCCCTGGTCAGCTCGCGGGGAGCGGTACCGAAGACATCGGTGGAGATGGCCTGCGGAGCATCAGGATGCCGAAACCACTCGGTAAAGGCGGCGATACCGGCCTGGGCGACCAGCCCGATCCAGGAACGGTTCTCCGGGGGCATCGCCCGGTACCACGACAGCGTCTCGTCCATGCGCGTGATCGCCTGCGCGGCGAGACTCCCGGACGACTTCTCCAGCCGCTTCAGGGTCCCCGGGTGCGGATGCTCGGGACGTGCGGCGGGTGCGGGGCGGTGGGATTCGGGTTCGGGCACGGAACAAGACTGCCTTATCGGGACGGGAGCGTGCGGCGCCGGGTCTACGGTGGGGGAGTGATGGACGTACGGCGCGCGGACGAGCGCTATCCAGGGGGCGACCCGGCAGCCGGTATCGAATCCTGGCACGCCTTCTCCTTCGGCCCCCACTACGACCCGGACAACCTGCGCTTCGGCGCGATGATCGCCTGCAACGAGGAACGCCTCGAGCCCGGCACCGGCTTCGACGAACACCCGCACAGCCACACCGAGATCGTGACGTGGGTGACGGAGGGGGAACTGACCCATCGCGACTCGACGGGCCACGAGACGGTGGTGCACCCCGGGGACGTGCAACGCCTGAGCGCGGCGGCGGGAGTACGCCACGTGGAGCGCAACGAGGGTTCGACCCCCCTGACCTTCATCCAGACCTGGCTGGCCCCCCTCACCCCCGGCGGCACCCCGTCCTACGAAACGGTCCGAGGAATCGCCGACCAGACCCCGTACGCGATCCCGGAGGCAGCCACCCTCCTCCACATACGCCGCCTGCGGGCAGGCGAACGCACGGCCCTGCCGGACGCACCCTTCGTATACGTCCACGTAGTACGCGGCGAGGTCCTCCTGGGCCCCGAAAAACTGACCCAGGGAGACGCGGCCCGCATCACGGCACCGACAAACCTGGAAGCAACAGCGACAACGCAAACAGAGCTGCTCGTATGGGAGTTCTTTTAGCCCGTCCGGCGTTTGAGGACGAGGCCGTTCAGGCCGAAGCGGGGTCTGGGGGCGCAGCCCCCAGTGGGGGTGGGTCCCCCCTCTGGGGGAGGGACGGGTAGGGGCGGCGGGGGCGAGGAAAAACCCCAACCTCAGCCCCGCACCTCCGCCAGCACCGCATCCGTGAACCCCGGCCAGACCTCCACCGCCCACGCCCCGAACGCCCGATCCGCCAGCGCGACACACGCCACCCCGGCCGCCGGATCGACCCACAGAAACGTCCCAGCCTGCCCAAAGTGCCCAAAGGTCCCCGGCGAAGACAAACTCCCCGTCCAGTGCGGCGACTTCACCCCCCGGATCTCGAACCCCAGCCCCCAGTCATTGGGGTTCTGATGCCCGTACCCCGGAAGGACCCCCTTCCTCCCCGGATACTGAACGCTCATCGCCTCAGCGACCGTCCGCGGATCCAGCAGCCGAGGCGCCTGCACCTCCGCCGCGAACCGCACCAGATCACCGACCGTCGACACCCCGTCCTTCGCCGGCGACCCCTCCACCTCCGTGGCCGTCATCCCCAGCGGCTCCAGCACCGCCTGCCGCGCGTACTCCGCGAACGGCATCTCCGTCGCCTTCGCGACGTGATCCCCCAGCACCTCGAACCCGGCGTTGGAGTACAGCCGCCGCTCCCCGGGCGGAGCCGCCACCCGGTGTTCGTCGAAGGCGAGCCCGGAGGTGTGCGCGAGGAGGTGGCGGACCGTCGATCCGGGCGGCCCGGCCGGCTCGTCGAGTTCGACGGCGCCCTCCTCGTACGCGACGAGGGCGGCGTACGCCGCGATCGGCTTGGTGACGGAGGCGAGCGCGAACCGGTGGTCGAGCCGGCCGTGGGCGCCGAGCACCACACCGTCCGCCCGTACGACGGCCGCGGCGGCGGTGGGCACGGGCCAGTTCTCGATCAGCGCGAGGCTCTTCAACGACATGCCGTCGAGCTTAAAAGCTTCAGAACCGCAGCCGCATCAAGGGGTCCGGTTGCCGCACGAAGCCCAGCGACGCGTACAGCGGCACCGCGTCCGGGGACGCGGTGAGATCGATCTGACCGACGCCCTCCTCCCGGAACCAGTCCACCAGCGCCTCCATACAGGCCCGCGCGTACCCCCGGCGGCGCGCGTCCGGATCGGTGGCGACGCTGAACACGTACCCGATCCGCCCGTGCGGATTGCCCGCGCGCCCGATCCGGTACTCGACGGTCCCCACGACCAGCGTGGCCAGCGACCCGGGCCGCTCCGGATGGTCGACGACGAACGCGGCGAAGCCGTCGGCCGGCTCGGCGAGCCTCGCGGTCACGGTCGACAGGGACGCGGACTGCCAGTCGGCGTCGGTGTTCGCCCCGGGCATCGAGTCGATCATCACCTGGCGCAGTCGCAGCAGTTCCCCGGCATCCGCGGGGGTGGCACGGCGTACGAGAGTCATGATCCGTACGGTAATGAGCCCGGACCGGCCAAGTCTCCGCAATATCGCGGGATCCGCTTGCTTGGAGTGCACTCCAGGGTTTTAGCGTGGGGGTCATGACGGTGCTGGAGACCACGGACACCCCCACCCCCACAGCCCCCGCCAACACTTGCGCGGGCCCGCGGCAGCCCGACCGGCGCCCGGACGGAGCGGACCGCTACACGATCAGCGAGGTCGTCCTCTTCACCGGACTGACCGCGCACACCCTGCGCTGGTACGAGCGCATCGGGCTGATGCCGCACATCGACCGCTCGCACACCGGCCAGCGCCGTTACAGCAACCGCGACCTCGACTGGCTCGACCTCGTCGGCAAGCTCCGGCTCACCGGTATGCCGGTCGCGGACATGGTGCGGTACGCCGAACTCGTGCGCGAGGGCGACCACACGTACGGCGAGCGCTTCGAGCTGCTCGAATCGACCCGCAGGGCCGTCCTGGACCGGATCGCCGAACTCCAGGACACGCTCGCGGTACTCGACCGGAAAATCAGTTTCTACGCGAACGCGGACACCGACCTCGACGCCGGTCTCGTCCGGGACGTTCGCCAGATGGAGAGGGTTCGATGACGAACGACGACAGCAGGCTCGGCACCGCCCCGCTGGGCACCGACGGCCCCCGGGTCGGCGTGCAGGGCCTCGGCTGTATGGGCATGAGCATCGCGTACGGCCCCACGGACGCCGACGAGGCCCGTGCCACCCTCGAACGCGCCCTCGAACTCGGCGTGACCCTCTACGACACGGCGGACGCCTACGGCGCAGGCGAGAACGAACGTTTCCTGTCCCCGTTCTTCAAGGCCCACCGTGACGAGGTGGTCGTCGCGACGAAGTTCGCCCTGTCGATGCCGGCGGGCACTTCGGGCCCCAGGGTCGTCCGCAACGACCCGCCCTACATCCGCCAGGCCATCGAGGCCAGCCTCAAGAACCTCGACCTGGACGTCATCGACCTCTACTACATGCACCGGCGTGACGTGAACATCCCCATCGAGGAGACCGTCGGCGTGATGGCCGACCTGGTCCGCGACGGCAAGGTCAAGCAGCTGGGCCTGAGCGAGGTCACGGGCCCGGAGCTGCGGGCGGCCCAGGCCGTGCACCCGATCGCGGCCGTCCAGTCGGAGTGGTCCCTGTTCAGCCGGGACATCGAGGCGGGCGTGGTCCCGGCGGCCCGTGAACTGGGCGTCACCCTGGTCCCGTACTCCCCGCTCGGCCGGGGCTTCCTGACGGGCTCCTTCACCAACGCCGACCAGGACCTGACCGAGGACGACTACCGCCGCACCCAGCCCCGCTTCACCGGCGAGAACGCCACGACGAACGCGGCCCTGCTGGCCCCCATCAGGGCGGTCGCCGAGGCCCACGGCGCGTCCCTGGGCCAGATCGCCCTGGCCTGGGTCCAACAACAGACCACGATCCACAACCTCCCGGTCATCCCGATCCCGGGCACCCGCAAGCGCTCCAGGATCGAGGAGAACACGACAGCGACAACCATCACCCTGACGGAGGAGGAACTGGCATCCCTGGCCCCGATAGCGGCAAAGGTGGCAGGCCCCCGCTACCCAGACATGCGCTTCGCATCAGCAGGCAGGGAGTAAGAACGGTCCCCTGAAAACGGGGGGGCGTTTTCAGGGGCGCGGGGAACTGCGCGACAAGCCACACACAACACGCACCCGCGAACGCACCGAACCCGCCCCCCCATAGGCGCTACAACTCCGCCAACAACTCAGCCTTCTTCACCGAGAACTCCTCATCGGTGACCAACCCGGCAGAGTGCAACTCCCCCAGATGCCGGATCCGTTCAGCCACATCCCCAGGATCACGCCGCCCCGAACCAACCTGCACAACCCCCGCCCCACCCGCGGAGCGAACCGCCGAGAGCACCGCCGCCGCGAACGGCAACGACTCGTGCACCGGCCCGTACCCCAGCCCGAACACCACCGAGGCGGGATCCTGGTCGACCGGCGTCACAGAGGAATCGGTACGCCTCAGCAACCGCAGATGCCCCTCGAACACCTCGGGCGACCGCCACTCCACCCCACTGAGGTCGGCGACCGGAAACGTCTGGTCGCCCGCCTTCCACTTCGCCGACGACGCGCCCGTCCAGAACCACCGGAAGGACACGGCACGCCCGTCGAAGGACGCCTTCGCGTCGTACGCCTTGAAGGCCCGCGGCACCTCGGGCGCGGCCACCAAAAACCTTTCAGCAGGACCCTGCTCGGTCAGCTGGGCCCGCAGTTCGTCCGCGTAGTACTCGGCGAGCGTCTCCCGCTCGGCCGGCAGCACCAGCCGGTACGGATCGCAGTTCTCCTTCAGCTGACCGTCGGCCGCCTCCATCAACGGGTCGGCGCCGGGCCGGGGTTCGGCACGCAGGACCACCGTCCCGCGCTTGCCCGGTGTCAGCGTCACGCCCGCGATCGCCTCCAGGGGGATACGACGTTCGCCGAGCGCCTGGAACAGCTTCGGCGTGCGAATACCCCGTTCGAAGCGGATGAGCACGGAGTCGGACTCGAACTCCCAGGCGGCATGAAATCCGGCCAGTACGTCACCCATGCGGCTCATCGTATGCGGCGCGAGCTTCATAGTCCCCTCCCCGGGCACACCGTGATTTCTGCGTCCTCTACGCGCGTCCGGCCATCGCCCCGTCGGACAAACCCTTCAGACACGCGTCATCCTTGCGGTCCCGCTGATCCTTCTGATCCTGCTGAGCGCACCGAACGGCGTCGTACGCGCCGACGCCGATCTCCGCGAAGTTGTCCAGACTCTCCGTACCCGGCTCGAAATAGCCGCCGTGCCCCTGTGCGCCCCGCGCGGACAGCACACGGGCGCCGAACGCCGACGACACCGGATCGGCGCCGTGTCCGAGCCCGCCGACCTCCAGATACGGCACATCCTGGATCCAGTCGTCGGCGTCCCGCATCGCCCAGACCCGGGCAGAGGTGTGCAGCCCGGCGGAGTTCTCGACCCGCATGCCGGGGCTGCCGGCCACCGCGATGTCGGTCACCCGGCGCGGCAGCGCGTGCGCGGCGACCCCGCACAGCACCGAGCCGTAGCTGTGGCAGTACAGCGCGACCGGTGCCCGGCCGGGCAGCGCGCGCACCAGCGCGTTCAGCCGCAGCGCGCCGGAGTTGGCGCGCATCGCCGTCGCCGCGTCCATGCCGACCCCGTTGGGCGCGGTGTAGTCGGCCCAGGCGATCACAGCCGTACGGGTCGTGGGGCTCGTCTCCCACTCCGCGCGGTACAGCGCCGAGGCCATGCCGACGGGTGCCGAGTACTTGCGGTTGGTCCGCTGGAAGGTGAGGACGTCGGTGTCGACGCCGGGGACCACGACCGAGACGCGCTGCGCCTTGTCGAGGTCGCCGAAGACTTCGGCGACCCGGCCCGAGCCCTCGGGGTCGAAGGCGAGGATCTGGCGGCCGGGCTCGAGGAGCGAGTCGTAGCGGTCCATCCGGCGCTCGGCCTCGTGCTGGCCGACGGGCGAGAGCCGGTTGTCGTGGATGCGTACGCGTTCGGTCTCGCGTGCCGTGTGCAGCGCGACGCGGTTGGCGCGGTAGCGCAAGGAGACGGGCGCGCCGTTCATGTTGCCGACCGCCAACGGGTAGCGCCGGACGAGCCGGTCGCGCTGGCGGTCGGTGAGCGAGGCGAAGAACCGGCCCAGCCGGTACGGCGTCTCGTCCGGGTCGGGCAGCGCGTGGCCGCCCAGCCGTCCGTGCTCCCACGCGGAGAGCGACGCCTGGAGCGGCGAGGGCGTGCGATGGCTGCGGACCGCGGTCCAGCCGGTCGTCGCGAGCATCACGAAGACCACGGCCAGCGCGAGCAGTGCGCGCCAGACGTTCAGTTGGGGAGAGGTGTCGAAGGAAGTCACTGAAAGGACACACTAGGAGAACGAGAGGGTCTCGCGTTAGCTGAGTGACGCGGATCACGTTTCGATAACCGACGCTGGGTACGCCACTCCGTGCGCACGCCCGTACGCGGCGTCACGGCCGCTCCGCGCGCCAGTTCCCCGCCAGCGCCGGTCCCATCGCGTCGAGGTACGTGCTGGTGAGCTCGCGCATCGCCGTCACGCTCATGTCCGAGCCCGCGCCCCACCGCCGTTCCGTCAGCCGCATCAGCCCGCTGAACAGAGCCACCACGACTCGCGGCCGGAGATCGCCGTCCACGTCGACGCCCTCACGCTCGGCGATCAGCCGCGCCACCGCGTCCTCCGTCTCGGCGGAACGGCGCATGTGCGCGGCGAGCAGCGCCGGCGTCGACTCGATCACGTAGTACATACGCATCTGCAACTCCGCCGGTACGACGGACTCCACGGCCTCGTTGATCGTGTGCCAGCCCTCCAGTACGGCCTGGCGCAGCGCCTCCAGCGGTGCCTCGTGCGGCGGGCGTGCGCGGAGGGCCTCGATGAAGTGCGCCTCCGCGATGCGCTGCACGGCGAAGGCGGCGTCCTCCTTGCCGGCGAAGTAGCGGAAGAAGGTGCGCTGCGAGACCTCGACGGCCTCGGCGATCTCGTCGACGGTCGTGTGCTCGTACCCGTTGCTGGTGAACAGGGTGAGGGCGGCGCGCACCAGGGCGTCCCGGGTGCGCTGCTTCTTGCGCTCGCGCAGGCCGGGGGCCGACGCCGGACCCGCCTCGGTTTCGGCAGCGCTCATGACGATCAGGCCTCTTCGCTCTTCGCTGTTCATTCGTCTTTTCGGTGAGTGGCGTGTCAGTTACCGACTTGTGAACTGGTTTGTCAATTGTCAGCGGCTGTCACTAGCCTCGAACGTATGACTAGTCAGACCACCGTCGAGACATCTGTCTCCCCCTCGGACCCCACGCCTGCCAAGGGGCTGCGCGGCCATCCATGGCTGACCCTGATATCCGTGGCGGTCGGGGTCATGATGGTGGCCCTGGACGGCACCATCGTGGCCATCGCCAACCCGGCCATCCAGAAGGACCTGGGTGCGAGTTTCGCGCAGGTCCAGTGGATCACCAACGGCTACTTCCTCGCGCTCGCGGTCACCCTGATCACCGCGGGCAAGCTCGGGGACCGGTTCGGACACCGGCAGACCTTCCTCGTCGGCATCGTCGGCTTCGCCGCCTCGTCGGCGGCCATCGGCCTGTCCAGCAGTATCGCCCTGGTCGTCACCTTCCGGGTGTTCCAGGGGCTGTTCGGCGCGCTGCTGATGCCGGCCGCGCTGGGTCTGCTGCGGGCCACCTTCCCCGCCGAGAAGCTGAACATGGCCATCGGTATCTGGGGCATGGTCATCGGCGCGTCCACCGCGGGCGGCCCGATCCTCGGCGGGCTGCTGGTCGAGCACGTGAGCTGGCAGTCGGTGTTCTTCATCAACGTGCCGGTGGGTGTCCTGGCCCTGGTCATCGGTCTGGTCATCCTGGTCGACCACCGTGCCGAGAACGCCCCGCGCTCCTTCGACCTCCTCGGTATCGCCCTGCTCTCCGGCGCGATGTTCTGCCTGGTGTGGGCGCTCATCAAGGCCCCGGAATGGGGCTGGGGCGACAGCAAGACGTGGCTGTTCCTGGCGGTGTCGGTGGTGGGCTTCATGCGCTTCGCCCGCTGGGAGCAGCGGGTCAAGGAACCGCTGATCCCGCTCAACCTGTTCCGGTCGGTCCCGCTCTCGGCGGGTGTGGTGCTGATGGTCCTGATGGCCATCGCCTTCATGGGCGGCCTTTTCTTCGTCACCTTCTACCTGCAGAACGTGCACGGCATGAGCCCGATCGACGCGGGCCTGCATCTGCTCCCGCTCACCGGGATGATGATCGTCGGTTCGCCCCTGGCCGGCGCGATGATCAGCAAGACGGGTCCCCGTATCCCGCTCGCGGGTGGTATGGCCTGTGTCGCGGTCGCCATGTTCGGGATGTCCACGCTGGAGACGGACACCGGCAGCGGCATCATGTCGCTCTGGTTCGCCCTGCTCGGCCTCGGCCTCGCCCCGGTGATGGTCGGCGCGACGGAGGTCATCGTCGGCAACGCCCCGATGGAGCTCTCCGGTGTCGCCGGCGGCCTCCAGCAGGCGGCGATGCAGATCGGCGGCAGCCTCGGTACGGCGGTCCTGGGCGCGGTCATGGCCTCCAAGGTCGACAACGACCTCCCGGGCAACTGGACGGCCGCGGGGCTCCCGAAGCTCACCCCGGAGCAGCAGGCCCAGGCCTCGGAAGCGGTCCAGGTCGGGGTGCCGCCGGTGGCGAAGGGCACGCCGGAGACGGTCGTCGCCCAGATCACGAAGGTCGCCCACGACACGTTCATCTCCGGTATGAGCCTGGCCTGTCTCGTCGCGGCCGGCGTGGCCGTGGTCGCCATCGTGGTCGCGCTGCTGACGAAGCGCGGCGAGAACGCGGAGGCGGGAGCGGGCGCGGCGCACATCTGAGGCGCATATATCGCGCATATATCTATGGCCATCCCGGTGAGGTTCGCTCATCAGGGTGACTCCGCTAAAGATTCCTCCCCTTCGGTCCTCGGGAGAGGTCACAGTTAGTCAAGTCCTCCGCACGGCATGGTCGTTACGACCTGGGAGGACGGCCGGGCCGCGGCGCGCTGCCGGAGGGGGACAGCGCGCCGGCGGGCCTGCCGAAGAGCCGGGAGGCTAGAACCCCACAGCGGGGGTACCCGCCCATCGACCCCGAACTACTGACAAGTTCCAGGGAGTTGATGAAAATGGCGGCCTTCGGACGGCAGCACCCCACCCGCAGGCACCCCGGCTCACGCGGCGGCAGGACCTGGCAGCGCTCGGCCCCGGACAGCGCGACGCTGGGAATCATCGGGCTCATCTGCGCCGTGGCGGGCTTCTTCGTCCTCGGCATCGTCCTGGGCCCCGTGGCCATCGTCTGCGGCTGGCTGGCGATGGGCCGCACCTGGCGGGGCCCGCGCCCGATACCGCCCCTGGTGGCCGTGGTCCTGGGCGCGATCGACACCCTCCTGGCCATCATCTGGCTGGCGAACACCACGGGCCCGACGCCCGGCTTCTTCTGACGGCGGCCCGCTGCCCGAGCGCCCGTGAGGAGTGAGGACCAGCCCCTGCTGATCACTGACAGCCCCTACTGGGGCTGCTCCTCACCCACCCGCTCCCGCGCGCCCCTGGTGCCGGTCAGGGCGGCAACCTCCGCCCGGAGCGCCCGCACCTCGTCGGTCAGCGTCGCGATGGCCGCCGTCTGGCGCCTCTCCTCCACGTCGTCCATCTCGAACCGGGAGATGAACCAGGCGGCGATGTTCGCGGTGACGAGACCGAGCAGCGCGATCCCGGACAGCATCAGCCCGACCGCGAGCATCCGGCCCACTCCGGTCGTCGGCGCGTGGTCCCCGTACCCCACGGTCGTCATCGTGGTGAACGACCACCACAAGGCGTCATCCAGCGTTCGGATGTTCCCCTCCGGCGACGCGCGTTCCACCGACAGCACGGCCAGCGAACCGAACATCAGCAGCCCCACCACAGCCCCGCCGACATACGTCGTCAGCCGCACCTGGGACGCCATCTGAGCCCGCCGGCCGACCAGCAGCAGGGTGGAGACGACCCGCAGCAGCCGCAGCGGCTGGAGCAACGGGAGCAGCACGGCGAACAGGTCCAGCCAGTGCCTCCGCACGTACTCCAGGCGCCGGTCGGCGAGCGCGATCCGGACGAGATAGTCGACCGCGAACGCCCCCCACACCGTCCACTCCGCGACCGTGCACGCGACCGAAACCGACCGGCTCGCGGGGTTGTCCACGATCGGCACCGCATAGGCAACGGTGAACACGACCGCAAGCGCCATCAGCGGCCGCTGAGTATGCCGCTCCCAACGAGCCTGCGCCGACTGTTCGTTCATGCCCAGCATCGTAGGACGCGGAAGCGCCCCTATAGGACGCCCCGAAGGGGCGCTCCTATAGGGGCGCGGGGAACTGCGCGACAAGCCACAACGCACCTGCGGACAACGAACCGGCGTTACCGGCTCAGCCCAGAAAGCGGAGCGCTATGCGTCGCCGCCAGCCGCTCCAGGATCCGCCGAAGCCACATCGAGCAACTGATACCGATCGATCGCCTGCTTCAGCACCGACCGGTCCACCTTCCCCTCCTTCGCCAGCTCCGTCAGCACCGCCACCACGATCGACTGCGCGTCGATGTGGAAGTGACGCCGGGCCGCACCCCGCGTGTCCGCGAAGCCGAACCCGTCCGCACCCAGCGACTGGTACGTCCCCGGCACCCAACGCGAGATCTGGTCCGGAACCGACCGCATCCAGTCGGACACGGCCACGAACGGACCCTCGGCGCCGCTCAGCTTCCGCGTGACATAGGGGACGCGCTGCTCCTCCTCGGGGTGCAGCAGATTGTGCTGCTCCACCGCGACCGCCTCGCGCCGCAGCTCGTTCCAGGAGGTCGCCGACCAGACGTCCGCCTTGACGTTCCACTCCTCGGCGAGGATCCGCTGCGCCTCCAGCGCCCACGGCACGGCGACACCGGACGCGATGACCTGCGCCGGGATGGAGCCCGCGGTGCCCGCGCCCACCCGGTGGATGCCCTTGAGGATGCCGTCGACATCGACGTTCTCGGGCTCGGCCGGGTGCTGGATCGGCTCGTTGTAGACGGTGAGGTAGTAGAAGACGTCCTCACTGTCGGGGCCGTACATCCGACGCAGACCGTCCTGCACGATGTGCGCGATCTCGTACGAGTACGCCGGGTCGTACGCCACACAGCCCGGGTTCGTCGAGGCGAGCAGCTGCGAGTGGCCGTCGGCGTGCTGGAGACCCTCACCGGTCAGAGTCGTACGGCCGGCGGTCGCGCCCAGGACGAAACCGCGCGCCAACTGGTCGGCCATCTGCCAGAACTGGTCGCCGGTGCGCTGGAAACCGAACATCGAGTAGAAGACGTAGACCGGGATGAGCGGCTCGCCATGCGTCGCGTACGCCGAACCCGCCGCGATCAGCGAGGCGGTGCAGCCCGCCTCCGAGATGCCGTCGTGCAGCATCTGACCGGTCGGCGACTCCTTGTACGCGAGGAGCAGCTCACGGTCGACCGACTCGTACTGCTGGCCGAGCGGGTTGTAGATCTTCGCGCTCGGGAAGAACGAGTCCATGCCGAACGTGCGGTACTCGTCCGGCGCGATCAGCACGAAACGCTTGCCGATTTCCTTGTCCCGCATGAGGTCCTTGAGCAGCCGCACGAACGCCATGGTCGTGGCGATCGACTGCTGACCCGAACCCTTCTTCACACTCGCGTACGTCTTCTCCGGCGGCAGCGTCAGCGGTTTCGCGCGGACGACGCGGGTCGGGACGTAACCGCCGAGCGAGTTGCGGCGGTCGTGCATGTACTGGATCTCTTCCGAGTTCCGGCCCGGGTGGTAGTACGGCGGCGCGCCGCTCTCCAGCTCCTTGTCGGAGATCGGCAGGTGCAGCCGGTCGCGGAAGCCCTTGAGGTCGGCGACCGTCAGCTTCTTCATCTGGTGCGTGGCGTTGCGGCCCTCGAAGTTGGGTCCCAGCGTCCAGCCCTTGACGGTCTTGGCGAGGATGACCGTCGGCTGGCCCTTGTGCGCCTTGGCCGCCGCGAACGCCGCGAAGATCTTCCGGTGGTCGTGGCCACCGCGCCCCAGGTGCAGCACCTGGTCGTCGGTCATGCCCTCGACCATCGCGCGCAGCCGCGTGTCGTCCCCGAAGAAGTGGTCGCGGATGTACGAACCGGTCTCGGTGGCGTACGTCTGGAACTGCCCGTCGGGCGTCGTGTTCATCTTGTTGACGAGCACGCCGTCCCGGTCCTGCGCGAGCAGCGGGTCCCAGCTGCGGTCCCAGACCAGCTTGACGACGTTCCAGCCGGCGCCCCGGAACTGCGACTCCAGCTCCTGGATGATCTTGCCGTTGCCGCGCACCGGGCCGTCGAGCCGCTGGAGGTTGCAGTTGACGACGAAGGTCAGGTTGTCGAGGCCCTCGCGCGCGGCGATCGACAGCTGGCCGAGCGACTCCGGCTCGTCCATCTCGCCGTCACCGAGGAACGCCCACACGTGTGACTTGGAGGTGTCCGCGATTCCGCGCGCCTCCATGTAGCGGTTCATCCGCGCCTGGAAGATCGCGCCGAGCGGGCCGAGGCCCATCGAGACGGTCGGGAACTCCCAGAAGTCGGGCATCAGCCGCGGGTGCGGGTACGAGGACAGCCCGTACGGCGCCTTCGACTTCTCCTGGCGGAACGCGTCGAGCTGCTGCTCGCTGAGCCGGTCGAGGAGGAACGCGCGGGCGTAGATACCGGGGGAGGCATGGCCCTGGAAGAAGATCTGGTCGCCGCCGTCGCCCTCGTCCTTGCCCCGGAAGAAGTGGTTGAAGCCCACGTCGTAGAGGGAGGCGGAGGAGGCGAAGGTCGCGATGTGGCCGCCGACGCCGATCCCGGGCCGCTGGGCGCGCGAGACCATCACGGCCGCGTTCCAGCGGGTCGCGTTGAGGATGCGGCGCTCGATCTCCTCGTTGCCGGGGAAGAAGGGCTCGTCCTTCGTCGCGATCGTGTTGACGTAGTCCGTGCTCCGCATCTCGGGCACGGCCACGCGCTTCTCGCGGGCCCGCTCGATCAGCCGCAGCATCAGATAGCGGGCTCGCTCCCGGCCGCGCTCGTCAACAGCGGCGTCGAGGGAGTCGAGCCACTCCTGGGTTTCTTCGGGATCGAAGTCAGGAACCTGACTCGGAAGGCCGCCAATGATGATCGGGTTGCGATCTGATCCGGAAGCCACGCTGTTCCTTCGCTCTCGGAGGGCTTGATCCGGGGCACGCTGTGGGCCTGTCCCGGGGCTGCGAATGCACTGGCCCCATCGTGTACCCCGAGGCCGGGTACGTCACCTCTACTCGGAGGTAGCCCCCGGTGGAGGCGCTCGGCGGGTGGTCGCAGCCAAATCGCAACGATACGCCCAGTCCATGACGTGTTCCGTAAAGCGATTCGGATCTCGCTCGTATGTGTGAGAGGTTCGGGAGTCACTCGGGAGCAGCAAAACCGCAAAGCGGGCAGAATGGTGTGGTGGGCGTCACTCATTCCCGGGAGCCGCTGCCTGTAGTTGCGGCGACACCGCCAGGATCGTCACCGTTTCGGCGGTCTGAACGGCCGGGTACTTGCGCGATCCGCCCCGCCCGTGTGGACTACGGCCAATGCTTCGCGCACGCGCGTGGCTGGACATTTCTCGAACATGATCAGGAGGCAACCCGTGAGCGCGACCGCGGACCACGCGGAGGAGCGGACTAACCCTGCCGTCAGGCTGGGGTTCCAGCCCGAGCAGGTGGTCCAGGAGATCGGCTACGACGACGACGTCGACCAGGAGCTCCGCGAGGCCATTGAGGAAGTCATCGGCAGCGATCTGGTGGACGAGGAGTACGACGACGTCGCAGATGCCGTGGTGCTGTGGTTCCGCGACGACGACGGCGACCTGACCGATTCGCTGGTGGATGCCACCACGTACATCGAAGAAGGCGGCGCGATCCTGCTCCTCACGCCCAAGACGGGCCGTGACGGCTACGTGGAGCCGAGCGACATCTCTGAAGCCGCGACGACGGCGGGTCTGTCGGCGACGAAGAGCGTCAGTGTGGGCAAGGACTGGAGTGGGAGTCGGCTGGCGACGCCCAAGGCAGCGAAGTCCAAGAAGTAGGTAGTGACCGTGGCCGAAGCGGGCCGTCTGCTGGGGGCTGCCGCCCCCGGACCCCCGCTTCGGCCCTGAACGGGCCTTGTCCTCAATCGCCGGACGGGCTGGATGTGCCCTGAGGTGGGTTGTTACTAGGGTGTCCTCACCCGAACAGCCCACCGAAGGGATGCAGGATCATGGCGATCGAGGTCGGCGACAAGGCCCCGGACTTCGAGCTCAAGGACAACCACGGCGCCACCGTGCGGCTCTCGGACTTCCGTGGTGCCAAGAACGTGGTGCTGCTCTTCTATCCCTTCGCCTTCACCGGCGTCTGCACCGGCGAGCTGTGCGACCTGCGGGACAACCTGCCGAGGTTCTCCGACCGGGACACCCAGGTGCTCGCCGTCTCCAACGACTCCATCCACACCCTGCGCGTCTTCGGCGAGCAGGAGGGCTTCGACTACCCCCTGCTGTCCGACTTCTGGCCGCACGGCAACATTTCGCGCGCGTACGGCGTCTTCGACGAGGACAAGGGTTGCGCGGTGCGCGGGACCTTCATCATCGACAAGGAGGGCGTCGTGCGGTGGACCGTCGTCAACGGCCTGCCGGACGCGCGCGACCTGAACGAGTACGTGAAGGCCCTCGACACCCTGTGATTCTTCGGTTCCAAGCCCTGCGTGGGGTGGGAACCCGTCACTAGGATCGACACGTTGATCCGATAACGGCGCACCACGGGCACACCGCCCCTGGACAGCAGACGAGACACCAATGGAGGACTCGTGGGAGTCAGCCTCAGCAAGGGCGGCAACGTATCGCTGACGAAGGAGGCCCCGGGTCTCACCGCGGTCATCGTCGGTCTGGGGTGGGACATCCGGACCACCACCGGCACCGACTTCGACCTCGACGCCAGCGCCATCCTGACGAACGCGGACGGCAAGGTCAGTTCCGACGCCAACTTCGTGTTCTTCAACAACCTCAAGAGCCCGGACGGCTCGGTCGAGCACACGGGCGACAACACCACCGGTGAGGGCGAGGGCGACGACGAGCAGATCAAGGTCAACCTCGCGGCGGTCCCGGCGGACATCGACAAGATCGTGTTCCCGGTCTCGATCTACGACGCCGAGAACCGTCAGCAGTCCTTCGGTCAGGTGCGCAACGCGTTCATCCGCGTCGTGAACCAGGCGGGCGAGGCGGAGCTCGCGCGCTACGACCTCTCCGAGGACGCCTCGACGGAGACCGCCATGGTCTTCGGCGAGCTGTACCGGCACGGCACGGAGTGGAAGTTCCGCGCCATCGGCCAGGGTTACGCGTCCGGCCTGCGCGGTATCGCGCAGGACTTCGGCGTGAACGTCTGAGCCGGACTCCTCCGGCTCCGTCGTCCGGCGTCGCACTTCTGGTGCGGCGCCGGACGCGCTCGGCACATGTTTTCGCATCACCTCGGGGAGGACCAGCAGCATGGGCGTCACGCTTGCCAAGGGGGGCAATGTCTCCCTCTCCAAAGCCGCACCGAACCTCACCCAGGTGTTGGTCGGACTCGGCTGGGACGCGCGTTCCACCACGGGCGCGCCGTTCGACCTCGACGCCAGCGCACTGCTGTGCGGGGGCGGACGGGTGCTCGGCGACGAGTGGTTCGTCTTCTACAACCAGCTCAGGAGCCCGGACGGCTCGGTCGAGCACACCGGCGACAACCTCACCGGTGAGGGCGAGGGCGACGACGAGTCGCTGATCGTCGACCTCCCGAAGGTGCCGGCCGCCTGCGACAAGATCATCTTTCCGGTCTCGATCCACGACGCGGACAACCGGGGCCAGACCTTCGGCCAGGTCGGCAACGCCTTCATCCGGGTCGTCAACCAGGCCGACGGCCAGGAACTGGCCCGCTACGACCTGAGCGAGGACGCTTCGACCGAGACCGCCATGATCTTCGGGGAGCTGTACCGATATCAGGGTGAGTGGAAGTTCCGTGCAGTTGGTCAGGGGTACGCGTCGGGGCTCAAGGGCATCGCTCTAGACTTCGGAGTCAATGTTTCGTAAAGCCGAGTAAGGCAGCGGGGGAGACCCGTAAACACACGATTGGGTAGCCAGTGATTCTGAAAACCTTCGGCTGGTCGTTCGCGGTCACCGCGCTCGGCCTGGTCGCGGCGGTCTTCTACGGGGGGTGGACCGGCTTCGGCATCGTGGCGATCCTCTCCATCCTCGAGATCTCGCTGTCCTTCGACAACGCGGTGGTCAACGCCGGCATCCTGAAGAAGATGAGTGCCTTCTGGCAGAAGATCTTCCTCACCGTCGGTGTCCTCATCGCCGTCTTCGGTATGCGTCTCGTCTTCCCCGTCGTGATCGTGGCCATCAGCGCCAAGATCGGTCCGATCGACGCCGTCGACCTCGCGCTCAACGACAAGGACCAGTACCAGCAGCTGGTCACCGACGCACACCCGTCGATCGCCGCCTTCGGTGGCATGTTCCTGCTCATGATCTTCCTCGACTTCATTTTCGAGGACCGGGACATCAAGTGGCTCGGCTGGCTGGAACGCCCGCTCGCCAAGCTCGGCAAGGTCGACATGCTGTCGGTCTGCATCGCCCTGATCGTGCTCATGATCTCCGCCATGACCTTCGCGACCCACGCCCACCAGCACGGTGGCGCCCACGTCGACAAGGCGCAGACGGTCCTCATCTCCGGTATCGCCGGTCTGATCACGTACATGATCGTCGGCGGGCTCTCCGGCTACTTCGAGGACAAACTCGAGGAAGAGGAGGAGCGGGAGCACGAGGAGGAGGAAGAGGCCCAGCGGACCGGCAAGAAGAAGCCGGCCATCGTCCTCGCAGGCCAGGCCGCGTTCTTCATGTTCCTCTACCTCGAGGTCCTCGACGCGTCCTTCTCCTTCGACGGTGTCATCGGCGCGTTCGCCATCACCAACGACATCGTGCTGATGGCCCTGGGCCTCGGTATCGGCGCCATGTACGTCCGGTCGCTCACGGTCTACCTGGTCCGCCAGGGCACCCTCGACGACTACGTCTACCTGGAGCACGGCGCGCACTACGCGATCGGCGCCCTCGCCGCCATCCTCCTCGTCACCATCCAGTACGAGATCCACGAGGTCATCACCGGCCTGGTGGGGGTCGTCCTCATCGCCTGGTCCTTCTGGTCCTCCGTGCGCCGCAACAAGGCGCTGGCAGCGGCCGAGGGAAAAGCGACGGCCTCGGACGAGAAGACTGAGGTCTCGTCCGGGGTGTGACAGCCTCCGGTGTGAGGAACGCTCTGAGCGGGGCGGCTACGAGGAATCGTCCTCGTCGGCCGCCCCGCGGCTTTGACGCCATGGACGAATGTGCGGGGGCTGGACGGGTGGGGACGGGATGAGTTTCTGGGACGATCTGTGGCGCGGCCGTACGACGGACTACGACGCCGGCAGCGCCGCGAGCAACTCCATCGAGCTGACCAAACGGCACCAGCGGGTCTCGCTCACCAAACAGGGCGCCGCGACCGGGCATCTGCGCATCAACCTGTCGTGGCGGATGCGTACGTCGGACATCGGCGGCCCCAAACGGCAGAGCCTGTGGCGGCACCCCTTCCAGGCGCTGAAGCCGGAGGCGGTCCAGGGGCACACCCAGAGCATGGTCAACGTCGACCTGGACCTGGGCATCCTGTACGAGCTCGCCGACGGCACGAAGGGAGTCGTACAGCCCCTGGGCGGGTTCCTCGGCGACACCAACGCGCCGCCGTACGTCAAGCTGAGCGGGGACGACCGGTTCGGATCGGCGTCCGGTGAGACGGCGTACGTCAACCTTGATCACCGGGACGAGATCAAGCGGTTGCTGGTGTTCGTGTACATCTACGACCAGACGCCGGCGTTCGACCGGACCCACGCGGTGGTGACGCTCTATCCGAGCAATGGGCCTCGGATCGAGATAGGTCTGGACGAGCGGCACTCGCAGGCCCGGTCCTGTGCGGTGGTGTTGATCGAGAACGTGAAGAACGAGTTGATCGTTCGGCGGGAGGTCAAGTTCGTCTACGGGTTTCAGGCGGAGCTTGATCGGTTGTACGGGTGGGGGTTGCAGTGGGGGAGGGGATACAAGACGAAGGCGGAGCGCTGACGCTTGGTCTGGGCGGGGGCGCCCAAGAGCTCGGGGGCTCTGTTCGGGGGCGGGCGCGGGCTGTGTGTGGCTTGTCGCGCAGTTCCCCGCGCCCCTATAGGGGCGCGCCTGTCTCAGCGTCCGATGAATTGGGGGCCCTGAGGGGGTAGGTGGAAGTCCGGGGACGGGCCCGGGGATGTTCCTACCGGGTGGGGGTAGCCGTAGGACGGTTGGGGAGGGAGGGTGGGGGGATGTTGGACTGTCGTGGCCGCCGAGGTGTCCGTGGGCGGGGCGTTCGTGGTGTCCGGGAACGGCGCCTCGGCCGACTGGTCCTCCACCGAGATACCGAAGTCGGTGGCCAGGCCCTCCAGGCCGTTCGAATACCCCTCGCCCAGCGCGCGGAACTTCCAGCCGTCGCCGCGTCGGTACAGTTCGCCGCAGATCAGCGCCGTTTCCTCACCCGTCTCCGGCTTGACGTCGAAGTACGCAAGCGGTTCACCGTCCGCGACCGCACCGTCGTACAGCACGATGCGCAGGGACCGTACGCGGTCGAAGGCGACGCCGTCCGCCGAGGCGACCAGCAGAATCTGTCCGACTCCTGACTCGACACCGGTCAGATCCGTCTGGATCGTGTCGGTCAGGCCCTCGGCCACCCGTTTCTTGCCGAGCCGCCAGACCTTGCCCGAGGGGTGCCGGGGCTGGTTGTAGAAGACGAAGTCCTCGTCGGAGCGCACACGTCCGTCGGGGCCGAGGAGCAGCGCCGAGGCGTCGACATCCGGAACCCCCTGCCCGGGCGTCCAGCGCAGCACGGCGCGCACCGTCGTGGCTTCGAGCGGGACGTTCGACCCCTTCAGCATCGCGTGCGTCATGCGGTCATCCTGCCTTCTCGGTCCTGGTCACGACAACGCGGGGGCATCCGTTCTGCGTGTCCGCGTTACCTGAACTTCATTCTCAGTGGGAACCCCTGACACGGATCCCTACGTACTATTACCGGCCACCCAGCAACACTCGACCGACAATCGATCACCACTCGACCGGCAGTCCAGCCACCACAGGGGAGTTTCATGCGTCATTTCGGGCACATCGCCCCTGAGGTACGACAGCGCCTGTTCCACCAGGAGCCGTGCGAGTTCTCCGCCGACTCCCCGGCCCGGGTGCTCGCCACGGCCCTGGGGGCCACCCTGTACAGCCCGGCCACCCGCCCGCACCTCGCCGACGCCGTCGTCAAACAGGTCGCCCGCGGTGTCGTCTCGATGGTGTTGTGCCTGGAGGACTCGATCGACGACTCGGAGGTCGAGGACGCCGAGGAGAACCTGGTGCGGGAGTTCCGGGTGCTCGCCGAGCGCCCCGACGCCGCGACCGGGCTGCCGCTGCTGTTCATCCGGGTCCGTACACCCGAACAGATCCCCGACCTCGTACAGCGCCTCGGGTCCACCGTCCGGCTGCTCTCCGGGTTCGTGATGCCCAAGTTCACCGAGGAACGCGGGATGCCGTTCCTGGAGGCCCTCGCCGACGCCGAGGCCGCGAGCGGTCACCGGCTGTTCGGCATGCCGGTGCTCGAGTCCCCCGAGCTGATGTACCGGGAAACGCGCGTAGAGACCCTCGAGGGCATCTCCCGCGCCGTCGACAAATACCGCGACCGCGTCCTCGCCCTGCGCCTCGGCGTCACCGACTTCTGCTCCTCCTACGGCCTGCGCCGAGCCCCCGACATGACCGCGTACGACGTCCACGTCGTCGCCTCCGTCATCGCCGACGTCGTCAACATGCTGGGGCGGGCCGACGGCACCGGGTTCACCGTCACCGGGCCCGTCTGGGAGTACTTCCGGGTCCAGGAGCGCATGTTCAAGCCACAGCTGCGCCGCAGTCCCTTCCTGGAGGGGCAGGCCGAGGAACTGCGTGAGAAGCTCATTGAGCACGCCATGGACGGGCTGCTCCGCGAGATCAGCCTCGACCACGCCAACGGTCTGCTCGGCAAGACCTGCATCCACCCCTCGCACGTGCTGCCCGTGCACACACTGTCCGTGGTCAGCCACGAGGAGTTCAGCGACGCCCAGGACATCCTGCGGCCCGAGCGCTGCGGAGGCGGTGTCCTGAGGTCGGCGTACACGAACAAGATGAACGAGGTGAAACCGCATCGCGCCTGGGCCGAGCGGACCCTGATGCGCGCCGAGGTGTTCGGTGTCGCCAACGAGGACATCGGCTTCGTGGAGCTGCTCACCGCCGGTATCCCCGACTGACCCGCTCGGCATCCGCTCACCACACATGCTCATTACACATAGGGACTCATGAACAACGCTGTGCACAACGGGGTCTGGTCCGGCACCTGGGTCGCCGAGCGACTCGGGGTCGAGCTGGTCGGCGACGACGAGCTGCGAGAGCTGCTCGGACTCGCCCTGCGGCGCAACCCCAAGCGGGCGCACCTGCTGGTGTCGAACGTGCTCGGCAAGCACGTCCCGCAGTCGCCCGCCGTCGTCTACGGGCACGGCTTCGCCCTCGGCAGGCGGGTACGGGAGCTGCTGGGCGCCGACGAGTCCCGGCGCGCCGTCGTCCTCGGGTACGCCGAGACGGCCACCGGCCTCGGCCACTGTGTCGCCGACGGCGTGGGCCTCGCGCCCTACCTGCATTCCACCCGGCGCCCGGTCGAGGGCGTGGCCAGGGCGGGCGGCTTCGAGGAGTCCCACTCGCACGCCACCTCCCACCTCCTCCTCCCGGAGAACCCCGCCCTGCTGGCGGGCCCCGGCCCGCTGGTCCTCGTCGACGACGAGTTCTCCACCGGCAACACGGTTCTCAACACCGTCCGAGCCCTGCACGAGCGCTACCCGCGCGAGCGGTACGTCATAGTCGCCCTCGTCGACATGCGAGCACCGGCGGACGTGGCCCGCCTGACGGATTTCGCCCAGGAGATCGGCGCACAGATCGACCTGGTGACAACGGCAAAGGGCACGGTAACCCTGCCCGAGGGGGTTCTGGAGAAGGGGCAGGCACTAGTCGCCGGGCACGAGCAACCCACCTCAGGGGCGCGGGGAACTGCGCGAACGACCCCCACCGGCCCGCAGCCGCCGAACAACCAGCCCACCCGAGTCGACCTGCGCTGGCCCGCACGGCTGCCGGACGGCGCCCGCCACGGCTTCACCCCCGGCCACCGAATACGCCTGGAGACCGCACTCCCGACGATGGCCGCAAAACTCACCGAAGCCCTCCCCGAGGACGCGCACCGCGTCCTGGTGCTCGGCTTCGAAGAGCTGATGTACGCCCCCCTCCGCCTCGCCTGCGAGCTGGAGCGGCAAACGCGGCAAACCCGGCAAACAGAGGGCGTCGAGATCCGCTACTCGACGACCACCCGCTCACCCGTCCTCGCCGTGGACGACCCGGGGTACGCGATCCGCAGCCGCCTCGTCTTCCCGGCCCACGACGATCCGGCCGACGGGCCCGGCGAGCGCTACGCCTACAACGTGGCGGGCGCCGGCTTCGACGCCGTCGTCGCGGTCGTGGACTCGGCCGCCGACACACCCGAACTGCACGCCCCCGACGGCCTGCTGGCCACGCTCGCCGAACACACGCCGCACGTGCTGCTCGCCGTCGTCCCCTCGTACGTACCCGCACCTCCGCACGTACCCGAAAGGCCCCGCATGCTGCCCGAGCCCCTCCGCGGTCCCGCGTTCTCCTCGTACCCACCGGACGAGGTCGGCTGGCTGCTGCAGGACCTCTCGGACGTCACCCTGGAGGCGCCCACCGAGGAGCGCGAGGAGGCGATCCAGGCGGGCGGTGCCCACTACGCCGAGTCGCTGCCGGTCGAGTACCAGCCCAGCGACCAGTACCAGGAGCTGTTCCGAGCCGCCCTCGACACCTCCGCCGCCCGTATCGCCCAAGCCGTGGGCGCGGTCACGGAGTTGGTGCTCGCCGAGCGGTCGCCGCGTCCCGTGCTCGTGTCGCTGGCGCGGGCCGGAACGCCCGTCGGGGTGCTGATGCGCCGCTGGGCCCAGCACCGGCACGGGCTCGAACTGCCCCACTACGCCGTGTCGATCGTCCGGGGCCGGGGCATCGACGCCAACGCGCTGCGCTGGCTGGCCGCCCACCACGACCCCGCCGACGTCGTGTTCGTCGACGGCTGGACGGGCAAGGGCGCCATCACCCGCGAACTCGCCGACGCCATCGCGGAGTTCGAGGCGTCCGACGGCATCACCGGCTTCGACCCGGAGATCGCCGTACTGGCCGACCCGGGCTCCTGCGTTCGTACGTACGGCACCCGCGAGGACTTCCTCATCCCCTCCGCCTGCCTCAACTCCACGGTGTCCGGCCTGATTTCACGGACCGTCCTGCGCGCGGACCTGGTCGGCCCGAACGACTTCCACGGCGCCAAGTTCTACCGCGAACTCGCCGGTGCCGACGTCTCGTTGGACTTCCTCGACGCCGTCGCCACCCGCTTCCCCGAGGTCACGGACGCCGTCGACAGCACGGTGAAGGAACTGCTGTCCGGCGACCGCGCCCCGACCTGGGAGGGCTGGGCGGCTGTCGAGCGGATCAGCGAGGAGTACGAGATCCACGACGTCAACCTCGTCAAGCCCGGCGTCGGCGAGACCACCCGGGTGCTGCTGCGCCGCGTCCCCTGGAAGATCCTGGCCCGCGCCGGAGCGGGCGCCGACCTCGACCATGTACGCCTGCTCGCCGAGCAGCGGGGCGTACCCGTCGAGGAGGTGGCCGAACTGCCCTACACCTGCGTGGGGTTGATCCACCCCAAGTACACCCGTGGCGCGACCGGCGCCGACGGCAAGGCGGTGTCGGTATGAGTCCCGTCCTGGTCGCCAGCGATCTCGACCGCACCCTCATCTACTCCGCCGCCGCCCTCGCGCTGACCATGCCGGACGCCCGCGCGCCCCGGCTGCTCTGTGTCGAGGTGCACGAGACCCGGCCGCTGTCGTACATGACGGAGACGGCCGCCCACCTGCTCACCGAGCTCGGCGACGCGGCGGTCTTCGTACCGACGACCACCCGGACCCGTAAGCAGTACCTGCGCATCAACCTGCCGGGTCCGGCACCGAAGTACGCGATCTGCGCGAACGGCGGGCACATCCTTGTCGACGGTGTCGCCGACCAGGACTGGCACGCGCGGGTGCAGGCGCGGCTCGCGGACGAGTGCGCGTCCCTGGACGAGGTCCGGGAGCACCTCGCCGCCACCGCCGACCCGCTCTGGGTGCGCAAGCACCGCATCGCCGAGGACTTCTTCGCCTACCTCGTCGTCGAGCGGGAGCTGCTCCCCGAGGAGTGGGTGAAGGAACTGGCCGTCTGGGCGGAGGTCCGCGGCTGGACCGTCTCCCTCCAGGGCCGCAAGATCTACGCCGTCCCGAAGCCGCTCACCAAGAGTGCGGCGATGCGCGAGGTCGCGCGGCGTTCCGGGGCGACGCTCACGCTTGCCGCGGGTGACTCGCTGCTCGACGCCGATCTGCTCCTTGCCGCGGACCGGGGCTGGCGGCCGGGGCACGGTGAGCTGGCGGAGACCGAGTGGAAGGCCGAGACCGTCACCGCGCTTCCCGAGCGGGGGGTCGCGGCGGGGGAGAGGATCCTTCGGGAGTTCCTTCGGGAAGTGCGGTAGGGATCTTTTAGGGGTGCCGTGAGGGGTTGTCGGGTCGCTGCGGCGCCGTCGTGGCTTGTCGCGCAGTTCCCCGCGCCCCTATGGGGCGCCCCTGTGCACGGCGTTTTGTTCGTACGGCGATGAACGTGGCCAGGGCCACTGCCGCCCCCGCGAGCACCACCTTCGAGTACGCGGAGACGACGGTCGTGACCTCTGTCCAGTTGTCGCCCAGCAGGTAGCCCGCGCACACGAAGGCCGTGTTCCACAGGGCGCTGCCGAGGGTGGTGAGGCCTAGGAACACCGGCAGCGGCATGCGTTCGACGCCGGCCGGTACAGAGATCAGGCTGCGGAAGACGGGGATCATCCGGCCGAAGAACACCGCCTTCGTGCCGTGCCGCAGGAACCACGCCTCGGTCTTCTCGATGTCCGCCACCTTGACCAGCGGCAGCCGGGCGGCGATCGCGACGGTGCGGTCCCGGCCGAGCAGCGCGCCGACCCCGTACAGGGCGAGCGCGCCGACGACCGAGCCGGCCGTGGTCCACAGGAGCGCGGCGAGCAGGCTCATCTGCCCGGTGCTCGCCGCGAAACCGGCCAGCGGCAGGATCACCTCGCTCGGCAGCGGCGGAAAGAGGTTCTCCAGGGCGATGGCGAGGCCCGCGCCGGGGGCGCCGAGCGTGTCCATGAGGTCGGTGACCCACTGGGGTGCGGCCGTCGTGGCTGTCATTCGGCCAGGCTAGGAAACCCAACCTGAAGGGACCCTGAACGCCCTCAGCCGCAGCAGCCCCCGCCGCAGCAACCGCCGCCGCCTCCGCCACCACTCGCGCGCGGTGCCGAAGCCGGTGCGGACGCCGAACCGCCGACGGCGACCGTCGACAGCAGCTTCACGGTGTCGTCATGACCTGCGGGGCAGTCCGCGGGGGCGGCCGACTCGGCCATCGGGCGGCTCAGTTCGAACGTGTCGCCGCAGGTGCGGCAGCGGTACTCGTAGCGAGGCATGCGCACAGGTTAGTCCCCAATTGCTCGTCCTGTGGAGCCCGCAGGTTTTGGCCGTGCCCCTTTCCGCCCATTCCCCGTGTGGAGAACGTGCGAAGATCGCTGGTATTTTGTGTTTGCCGCGATGACTCGTGAAGTCGGGGAATTCAGGGCTGCGCGGAGTGCGGAGGGGTGTGTCGTGATACGGGAACCGGATGAATCGGACGCCACTCTTCATTTGCGTATATCCGACCTGGACATTGACGTTGCCGGGCCGGGAAACAGGCGTGAAGCCCGATTAGCTCGTAAAGCTCACCGGGTAATTCTCTCGGGGCTCCTCGCCCGCCTCGCGTCCCACGCGCCGAAGTACCCGCGGCCCGGCCGCACCGGCTGGCGGCGCTGGATACCCTCCTGGCGCCAGTGGCTGGGGGGCGTACTGGGCTCCCTGGGGATGAGCGCCCTGCTGCTCGGCATCGCCTACGCGGCCACCGACATTCCCGACGACCTCAACACGTACGCCACCCAGCAGGACAACGTGTACTTCTGGGCCGACGGCACGCCCATGGCCCGTACCGGCTGGGTACAGCGGCAGGCGATGCCGCTCAACGAGGTTCCCGAAGGGGTCCGCTGGGCGGTACTCGCCGCCGAGAACGCGAGTTTCTACAGCGATTCCGGCATTTCCGTCAAGGGTATCAGTCGCGCCCTTTTCCGTACCCTTGGCCAGGGGGACACCCAGGGCGGATCGACCATCACCCAGCAGTACGTCAAAAACGTCTATCTCAACCAGAACCAGACGATCGGCCGCAAGTTCACCGAGGCCATGATCGCCCTCAAGCTCGACAACCGGATGAGCAAGGACGACATCCTCGAGGGCTACCTCAACACCAGCTGGTTCGGTCGCGGCTGCTACGGCATCCAGCGCGCCGCCCAGGCCTACTACGGCAAGGACGTCAGCCGGCTCGACGCGAGCGAGGGCGCGTTCCTCGCCTCCCTCCTCAAGGGAGCCGGCCTGTACGACCCGACCCTGAGCCGCGCCAACCGTGCCCGTGCCGTCGAGCGCTGGTCCTGGACCCTGGACCGGATGGTCGAGATCGGCAGGCTGACGAAGGCCGAGCGGGACAAGTTCACGAAGTTCCCGGAACCGCTGAAGAGCAACCCGCTGTACGACACCGGTGAGCAGACCGACTACCTGGTGGAAGTGGCCTCGCAGTACGCCAGGAAGACCGCGAAGATCTCCGACAAGGACTTCGACCTCGGCGGCTACCAGGTGTACACGACGTTCGACCGCGCACGGGAGCGCAAGCTCGCCGACGCCGTCACCAAGGCCCGCAAGAAGGCGCTGAAGGACGATCCGAGCGCGGCGAGGACCGCCCACTACGGCGCCGCGTCGGTGGCCGCCGACGGCCGGATCCTCGCCGTGTACGGCGGCCCCGACCACCGTACGCAGGGCTACAACGAGTCCAACTCCACCACCGTGCCCGCCGGTTCGGCGTTCCTGCCGTTCGTGTACGCCGCCGGCCTCGACCACGGCGTGCGCAAGAGCCGGGACGTGGAGGCGACACGTGTCACCGGGCAGACCCTGTACGACGGCGACGACGACGTGCCGGTGATGACCCCCGAGGGGCCCTACTGGGACCGCAGCGGCAAGAAGGTGTACGCCAGCAACGACGGCGACCGGTCCTACGGGCAGATCTCCCTGCGCCGGGCGCTGGAGCTGTCGGTGAACACGCCGTTCATGCAGCTCGGCATGGACACCGGCCTCGACAACGTCCGCGCGACCGCCGAGGCCGCCGGTCTGCTGCCCGCCAGCATTGGGGCGCAGGTGCCCGCGCTGTCGATGGGCACCTCCACGCCCAGCGCGATCCGCATGGCCGGCGGCTACACGACGTTCATCGCGGGCGGCAAACGCACCGAGCCGTACTCGGTGCGCAGGATCACCCGCAACGGCATCGGTGTCGGCCTCCACATCCCCACCCCGACCCGCGCGATCGGCTCCGTGGCGGCCGAGGAGGTCACCTCCGCGCTCGCCGACACCTTCCGCGCCGCCCACCCCGCCGCCGCGGCGTCCGCCGTCGGAAGGGTGGCCGGGAAGGCGGGGACCAATCCGGACGACACCGCTTCCTGGTACGTCGGCACACACGACTTCGTGTCCACGGCTGTCGTCGTCTACCGCATCGACCTGGCCAAGAGCCTCGAACCGCTGCCGTTGAAGGGTCTCGCCGGGACCGACGACAGCGTCCCGTACGGCATCTGGTCAGGCGCCATGGGCCCGCTCGGCTGACCACCGGACCGGTGCCCCCACCCCCCTCGAAATGAGCAGGACATGAGACAACCGTCGGGCCGCCGTCGCAGGGCCCCGGCAACGCGCCCTCCCGCCAACCCCCGGCCGCGCATCGCGGCGTACCTCGTCGTCGCGTCCCTGGCCCTCGCGTCGCTGACCGCCGGATATCTGACGCTGGGCCGCCCCGACCGCACCGCACCGACGGCCTCCGTGGGGCCCGGGGACACCCTGAACGCCCCCGGGCAGGCGAGCGGCGAACCGAAGTGGGACGGCAGGACCAGGGTCCTGGGGGACGGTTCCACCTCGTACACCGGCCCGCAGCAGGGCCGGTTGAAGGCGGTGCCGCTCAAGCCCGGTGAGAAACCGCCCCAGTTCGTCGTCTTCTCCTGGGACGGCGCACTCGCGGGCGACGACGAACTCTTCACCCACTACCGGGAGATGTCCGCGAAGTACGACGCCCACATGACGTTCTTCCTCACCGGCATCTACCTGCTGCCCAAGAACAAGGCGAACCTCTACAAGCCCCCGCAGCACGCGGCCGGTTCGGCGGCGATCAGCTACGCCACCGACGACCACATCCGCACCACCCTCGACGAGCTCGGCAAGGCGTGGCAGGAGGGCAACGAGATCGGCACCCACTTCAACGGCCACTTCTGCGGCAAGAAGGGCGGCGGCGACTGGAGCGTCGCGGAGTGGAAGAGCGAGATCGACCAGTTCTTCTCCTTCGTGCAGAAGTGGAAGACCAACACCGGCTACACCGACCTCGCCCCGCTGCCGTTCGACATCAGGAAAGAGGTCACCGGCGGGCGCGCCCCCTGCCTGGAGGGTCAGGCGAACCTGCTGAAGGCCGCCAAGAGCTACGGCTGGCGCTACGACGCGAGTTCCGCGGGCGACTTCCAGATCTGGCCGGAGAAGAAGAACGGCATCTGGGACTTCCCGCTCCAGATGGTCCCTTACGAGGGCGGTAAGTACCAGGGCCTCTCCATGGACTTCAACTTCCTCTACAACCAGTCCAAAGGTGAGACCGACGGTCCCGCTGCCGACCACGCGCGCTGGCAGCGGGAGACCGTCGACGCGTACAAGGCGGGCTTCGACCGGGTGTACTACGGCAGCCGCGCACCGCTGTTCATCGGCAACCACTTCGAGGAGTGGAACGGCGGCATCTACATGAAGGCCGTCGACGAGGTCATGGCGGCCGTGTGCGTGCAGGAGGACGTCAAGTGCGTCTCCTTCAAGGAACTCGCCGACTGGCTCGACGTCCAGACCCCGGCGACGCTGGAGCGCCTGCGCGGCCTGGACCCGGCGCAGTCACCGGACTGGTCGACGGTCGTGAAGTGACCGGAGACGTCTGACGGTTCGTCAACTTCCTTACAGGCAAAGGGGATCCCCGTTCACGGGAGCTCCACATGGCATGCGAAAATTCCACAACCCGGCATCCCCCATCGCCGGGGCAAGAGGGGATACATACGTGAAGTCAAGCAACAAGGGCCGTACACGCAGCCGCGCCGCCATAGTCGTCGCGGCCGCCGCGTCGGTCGCCGCGGGAGCGGCGCTGCTGCCGGCCGCGAGCGCCGCCGCGGCGACCGCCCGCTCCACGACCCCGGTCGTGGACCAGCAGACCAGGGCCACCTTCCAGCGCCTGGCCGACGCGGTCTTCACCGACCGTACGGACGCGCTGGTCGACGGCGGCCAGAGCGCCCGGAAGAAGCCACTGACCAAGAGCTTCTCCGGCGACGTCAAGC
This sequence comes from Streptomyces sp. ME02-8801-2C, assembly GCF_033793965.1. Lineage (NCBI taxonomy): Bacteria > Bacillati > Actinomycetota > Actinomycetes > Kitasatosporales > Streptomycetaceae > Streptomyces > Streptomyces sp. ME02-8801-2C. The sequence continues at coordinate 682,709 of NZ_JARAXP010000004.1, forward strand.
TGTCCGCCGCGCTGGCCCGCAGCGAGAACTCCGCCCTGTCCTCGCTCGACCGGCGCAAGGCCTCTCTCGCCGCGCTCGGCGAGAGATACAGCAAGGCCGACACCACCGTCACCCTGAACAGCACCCGCGTCCAGGGCGCCAAGGCCGAGGCCGAGGTCACCGAGACCACGACCCTGACGTACAAGAAGGTCCGTGGCGACGAGCCGGGGAGCACCGGCTTCCAGGCCCACCACAAGCTGACGTTCACCGCCGACGCGCGCGGCGACTGGCAGCTGACCGGCATCCGGAACACCGACCCGGCCGCCGCCGGCATCGCGGTGAACCAGCCGGCCCAGCCGTCCACCGGCGCACGCGTCGCCCGCGTGGCCTCCGGCCCCATGCCCAAGGCCCCCCGCGCCGCCACCACCCGCACGGCACCGGCCAAGGCCAAGAAACTCACCGGCACCACCTTCAACTACAAGGCCATGGCCACGTACGCGGAGAAGTACTGGAAGAACTACAACACCGCCTACCCGAACTTCAACGGGCACGGAGCGGGCGGCGACTGCACCAACTTCGTCAGCCAGTCCCTGAAGGCAGGCGGCTGGAAGCACGTCCCCGGCTACGTCTACGACTACACCCGGTGGTTCGGCAACGCCGAGATCCAGTCGGACTCGTTCGTCGGCGTCAACGAGTGGTCCTGGTTCGCCCAGAACTCGAAGCGGACCACCAGCCTCGCGTACGTCTACCAGATGGACGTCGGCGACGTGCTCCAGATGGACTTCAACCGGGACGGGTCCAAGGACCACACGATGATCGTCACGTACCGCAGCCCCCAGGGCGTGCCGTACCTGACTTACCACTCCGCCAACACCTACCGCAGGTCGCTGGCGAGCATCATCGCGTCGGAGCCCAACTCGTACTACTACGCCTACCGCACCTGACAGCCCCGGTCCCGCCGCTACGGCCCCTCACCGGGCCGGGGCGGCGGGCCTCCGCCGCTCAGTGGACAGTGGGGCCCCCGCGTTCCTCACGGATGCGGGTCACGACACCGGCCACCGCCTGCCGCACGGCCTCCGTCTCCGTCAGGAAGTGCCAGTAGTCGGGGTGGCGGCCCTCCAGCCCGGCGATCGCGCGCTCCAGTCGCGCCACCGACTCGTCCAGCGGACGCGCGTGCCGAGGTTCAGGGGTGTTGCGCCCCGACATGGCCAGCCGCTGGGCGTCCCGGATCGCGAAGCGCGTACGGTCGATCTCGCTCTGCGGGTCCTTCTGTACGGCGTTCAGCCGCCGCAGCCGGTCCCCGGCCGCCGACACCGCCTCGTCGGTGGTGTTCAGCAGCGCCCGAACCGTCGACAGCAGTGCCGTCGCGTCCGGCCAGCGCTGCGCGTCCCGCGCCGCCTGCGCCTCCCGGAGCCTGGCCTCGGCCTGCCGTACATGGTCCGCGGCCTGCTCCGGTACGTGCTGGAGGTCCTGCCAGCAATCCGCCGAGAACCGTCTGCGCAGCTCGCTCAGCACCGGCTCCACCTGCCCCGACCTGGTCGTCAGCGCCTCGGCACGGGTACGCAGCGACACCAGCCGGTGGTCGATCTCAGCGGCCCGCTCCGGCAGCCGCTCCGCCTCGGCCCGTACCCCCTCCGCCTCGCGCGCGACCCGGTCGGCCCGCTCCAGCGTCTCCGGCACACCGTGCTGCCCGGCGCCCTGGTTGAGCCGGGTCAGCTCGGGCCCGAGGGCGGCGAGCCGGGCGGCGAGATCGTCCGCCCGCAGCCCCGATCCCCGTACCCCGTCCAGGGCGTTGGAGGCGGCCAACAGCGACTGGCGGGCGCGCTCCACCGAGGGCGCGAGCCGGGCCAGCTGCGTCTCCGCCTTGCCGAGCAGCGGCCCGAGCCCGTCCGCGAAGCGGTCCAGGTCCTGCTTGACCCGCCCCAGCTCCTCCTTGGCCCGGGTCAGCTCCGAGCGGGCATGGCCGGCGGCCGACGCCTCGAGGTCGTCCCGGTCGAGATCGTGGGCGTCGACGGCGTTGATGTACTGCCCGCTGGCCTCGTCGATCCGACGCCCGAGCCCCTCGAAGTCGGCGACCGCACGCCGCGCGGCGGGGGTGTCGTCGACCGCCTTGATGGTCTCTATCGAGATCCGCAGATCCCGCTGGGCGGTGTCCAGTTCGTAGAAGGCGGCGGCAGCGGCGTCCTTCGCGGCCTGCGCCTCGGCACGCTGGCTCTCGGCCCGCCCACCGAACCACCGCCGGGTACCACCACTGGCGAAGGCGGCGGGCAGGGCGAGAAGCAGCGGCAACGGCAGCAGTACGAGCGTCAGCGCGTCCCGGGCCGCGACGAGTGCGCCGCCGGTGCGCGGGACCCGGGGAGGGCGGTGCCGGCGGTGCTGTGACCGATCCGGCGAGGGGTGGGGTGATGGGTGAGGTGAGGGGGGAGGCGATGGGTGAGGCGACTGGTGCGCGCGCGGCGCAATCGGCGTGTACGGCTCAGAAGTAGTCGCCGTCACATCCCTCTCCCGTGCTGTGATTCCGCCCTGCCCGGTTCATTCTCCCACCGGTGGAGGACGAACACACGGCCCGGTCGGTTCGCGCTGCGCGTACCCGGTCGCGAATCGAACCGCGTACCTGGCGTCACGGGACCACCGCGCGGCTCACTCCCCGGCGAACCGCACCCGTATGCTCCCGTCCTGCGTCTTCGCGGACACCACATGCGCACTGCGCTCGGCGCGTGGCACCGACACCTTCACGGACCCGTCGTCGGAGTCCGCCGTCACCCGGTACGTATCGCGGGGCAGCTCGATTGTGAGAGACCCGTCGTCGCTGCTCGACTCGACGAGGTCCGGCGCGGCGGCGAGTTCGAGCCGTACCGAGCCGTCCTCCGAGTGGGCCCGCATCTGCCGGGAGCGCACACCGAGGGCGCGGATCGAACCGTCGTCGGTGTAGAGCTTCAGCGGGCCTGTGGAGTCCTGCACGGTGACGGAGCCGTCCTCGGAGCGGATGTCGAGGGCCTGGTCGAAGCCGCGCGCGGTGACCTTCCCGTCCCCGTTCCGCACGATCACGGAGACGCCTCGCGGTACCTCGATCCGGTGCTTGGCGGAGCAGTCGGCGACCACGCCCGAACACCTCACCCGCAGCTTGAGCCGATCGTCCTTCATAGCCCAGGTGACCTTGGGATCCTTGCCCAGGGTGACGGAGCCCTGGAACCAGCGGGTGACCTCTATCCGGCCGGCGTTGTCCGAGTCCGTGGCGACGATGTCGAGCCCCGACTCGTTCGAGTCGACGGTCAGTGTGCGCCCGCGCAGGTCGAAGGAGCGGTGCTCCGGGTCCTTGTCGTCCCCGGCGGAGGCACACGCCGACGCGGCGGCGACGAGCGCGACCACGACACCGGTGACGGCGACGACACGGATGCGGGCGCGGGCGTGAGCATGGAGAGCGCGGGTGCGGGTGCGCGGAAACGCTGAACGGGCCATGGTCTACTCCCCCTGAGGTGAACGCGGGACCGGTGATCGGCGATCGGTGGAGCCGGCCCTGCGACACTTTTCGACCGTACGGAGCGGACGCCCGCCCGGGCATCCGGGACGCTCCCGGAAGAGGGGTAGGGGAAACCCCCGGATCCGGGCCCGGGGATGTCAGGGGCGGATACGAGTTTGCGAGGCAGTGCCCCGGGCAATGTAGGCTGACGACTCGTCCTGGGCGCGTAGCTCAGTGGTAGAGCGCCGCCCTTACAAGGCGGATGTCGGCGGTTCGAAACCGTCCGCGCCCACCAGGGCTGGTTAGCAGGTCAGAGGCCTCTTGGGAGAAATCCCGGGAGGCCTCTCCTGTGATCAAAGTCCACTAAGAGTCCACATCCCCCGGCGATCATGGGTTCAGCGTCACTGCTTCGGGGACTGGATCACGGAACTGTGGCATCTGCAGTGCACATTGACGATGGCCGGCGCGTCTCCCCATGCGCGCCAGACATGCGGCCCACGCATCGGTGACGAACGGCACGGTCGTGTCGGCGGCCTTGGCCACGGTCAGGGCGAACGCACCGGTAATCGGGTCATCCGGCCAGGTCGGAAGGCTGGGGGCACGGACCGCTTGGCCGGTTTGGACTGAGCTTGAACTTTCACACAAACTCCCCCAGTACTCGCCGGTAAGCCAATCTGAAGGCTTTGCTTCCGTTATACGGTTCCGGAGATCTCGCGAGGCACGCCCGTCCAGGGAGCCCACCCTTCCCCCGGTGACTCCCAGCGCACGCGCCTGCCCACATCCCAAACCCCCACGGAGTTTCGCCATGTCCAAGCACAAGTTCGTCGCCGAGCACCGAGGCCTCCTGGCCGCCGGAGCCGCTGTCGCCGCCATAGGTATCGCGGCGGGTGTGGTGGCTACAGCGGGCGCCGCTACGCCGCAGGACACCCCTAAGGCTCCCGTGCGCAAGGTCGTCGTCGCGACGACGTTCTCGCCGGTGAGCGATGTGGCCGGGGCCAAGGCGGTGACCTACAACCAGGATCTGGTGCCGGCGGGCGCGAGGGTCCAGGTGAAGGAGGAACTGCGCCGCGAAGGCGGGACGCGTATCGAGCTGCGCCTGCGGGGTTTGGTCCCGAACCGCGTCTACGGCGCCCACGTCCATACCAAGCCGTGCGGGGCGCTGCCCGCTGATGCCGGGCCGCACTACCAGGACCGGCTGGACCCCACGCAGCCCTCGGTCGACCCGGTGTACGCCAACCCGCTCAACGAGGTGTGGCTGGACCTGGCCACGAACAAGGACGGGTCGGACCGCTCCATCGCCGTCGTCGGTTGGCAGTTCCGTGAGGGCGCGGCACGTTCCGTGGTCCTGCACGAGATGGGCACTGCCATGCACCCGGGCCACGCCGGAACGGCCGGTGCGCGCCTCGCCTGCGTCAACGTGCCGTTCGAGTAAGGACATCCCGGCCCGGGGGGAAATCCTCCCGGGCCGCCGTTCCTCAACCGGACCCGGAACCGGAACCGCAACCTGGCCCTGGATCTGTTCCTTCACGGTTCGTGCCTGCGGAACTGCGGCTTCCACATGGTCAACACAGACTTGTCATGGTGTGATCACGGGATGGTCGGTTTTCTCATCCGTCGTCTGCCCTTCTGGATCCGCGAGCCCCTGCTCATCCTGATCGGGTCCGTCTTCGGCGTGCGCATCATCCATCTCGCCGTCGTCGAGCAAAATCTGGGTGCGGCCGGTATCGGCGCGGTGTTCCTTCTGGTCGCCGCGGTCAGCGTCTACAGGGTCGTCAGGGCCCTGCGCGCACGCCGCAACCCGAGTCCGGTGGTCCCGGAGTCCGGGACGGCGGTCGGCGCCGCCGCCCAGGTCCAGGCGCCGGCCCCGGCTGCGGTCCAGGCCTCGGCTCCGGTCAAGGTCCAGGCCCCGGTCCAGGCCAGTCCGCCTCCCGCGCCGCGTGCTCCCGAGAAGGAGCCCAACCAATGGGGCCAGGCCTTCGCGGCCGTGGCCGTGTTCGGGGCGCTCGCCGCCGTAGTGTGGCTGTCCCCCCAGGTCCTGCCGTCCGACACCGCCAACAACTCCACCGAGCCCGCCTCGTGTTCGGACGGAGAGGGAGAGCACGAGAAGCTGCCGAAGGTCTACAAGGAGACGCCCAAGCCCGCGACCGGCGAAGAGCTCTGCGAGGCGCTCAACCGGCCCGACCTGGCAACGCTCCTCGGTACCCCCGAGGAGACCGCGATCTCTGCTTCCGGCAGCAACAACACCGCTCCTCTGACCGATGAGAAGGTCGCCGCGCCGGAGGGCCAGGTCGCGTTCGAGACGTACACCGTGCAGCTCCTGGCCACGTACAACCGCATGACCATCGACCAGTACGTGATGCTGATGAAGTACGGGAGTGAGCAGGACGTCGAGCACCTCAAGGTTCTCGGCCGGCCCGCGGTCCTCTCCTCGGATTACACGATGAAGATCGAGTTCAACCTCGGGGGCGCCAATTCCCCCAGACCTGTCACGAACGGCCCCCTGGCCAGGACGCTGACCGTGGCTCTCGACCCCGCCGACCGGGGCGGCTACTACGACCTCACCGTGTGGAGCGACACCGGAGCCCTCCCGGACGACAGCGCTCTCCGCGCCATCGCCGAGAAGGTTCTCCCGACGCTCCCCGAACGGGCTGTTCGATAAGACGCCGCAGAATCGGACGGATGGCCCCTCGGCGGTTTCGCCGGGGGGTCGCTTCGTGCGGCCGTCTCGTACGGCGGTTTCGTACGGCCGTCTCATGCGGCCAGGTGTGGTGTGTGCGACCTTCGGCTCGGTCCCACTTGTGCGCCGGATATCGTGAGCGGCAGTTTGCCGGTGGGATCAGAGAGGTTTGCGGTGTCGGACGCGTCGGACGAGGGACGGCTCATCGCCGGGCGGTACCGCCTTACCGAGCAGATCGGTCGGGGCGGCATGGGCACGGTCTGGCTGGCCGCCGACGAGATGCTCAACCGCCGGGTCGCCCTCAAGCGACTGCACGAGGACTCCCGGTACGCCGACGACGAACTGGCCCTCATGTACGAGCGCACCCGCCGTGAGGCGCAGAGCGCGGCCCGGATCGCCCACCCGAACGTGGTCGTCGTACACGACGTGGTCGAGGACGACGGGCTGCCGTGCATCGTCATGGAGTACGTGCCGTCCACCACCCTCGGCGCCCTGCTCAAGAGCGGCGGAACCGTTTCGCCCGAGGAAGCCGCCCGGGTCGGCCGGGGTATGGTCGGCGCGCTGCGGGCCGCTCACGAGGCCGGCGTACTGCACCGTGACGTCAAGCCGGGCAACGTACTGCTCGCCGAGAACGGCCGGGTCGTCCTCACCGACTTCGGGATCGCCACGGCGACCGGCACCAGCACCCTCACCCGGACCGGTGAGATCGTCGGCTCCATCGACTACATGGCACCGGAGCGTGTCCAGGGCGACACCCCCGGGCCCGCCTCCGACCTCTGGGCGCTCGGCGCGACCCTCTACCAGGCGGTGGAGGGACAGCCCCCGTTCCGCAGGCTCACGCCGGTCGAGACGGCGTACTCCATCGTCACCGCCCCCCTGGAGTCGATGAAGCAGGCCGGCCCGCTCGAACCCTTGATCGCGGCCCTGCTGGCCAAGGACCCGGCCGAGCGGCCCTCGGCGGAGGAGACGGAACTGGCCCTGCGGTCGGTGACCGAGGACACGGAGCCGCGCGCGTGGACGGCGTCCGTTCCGCTGTCGACGCCGGGACGGGCCCCGGACCCGGACCGTACCGGTGGCACGCGGAGACGGACCGGCGCCGGAAAGCTGCCCCCCGTACCCGAACCGCCTCGCCGTGGGCGGGGGCGCCGTACCGTCCTGTGGAGCGCGGTCGCGGTGATCCTGGTCGCCGGGGGCACTGCGGGCGGCCTCTACTACCTGAACGGGTCCGGCGACGACACACGGAGCGCGGGTTCGGCGACGAGCCCCGCCCCGACGACCTACGCGCCCTCTCCCGTCCCCGACGGCTACCACCTGGTCACGGAGGAGGCGCTTGGCATCGCCTTCCCGGTGCCGGATGGCTGGACGAGGAACAGGAGCGCGTCCGACGGAGTCGTGTACATCGACGAGACGCGGTTGGCCAGCCTCAGCATCGGCATGGTGGATCCCGCTGGCGATCCCTTGGAGCACTTCAAGGACATCGAGGCGAACACGAAGATCAACTATCCCGGGGACAAGTACCGCAAGATCTACATGCAGCGCACGACGTACCGGGGTCAGAAGGCCGCCATCTGGGAGTTCACCATCCAGGGCCGGGCGCGTGTCTTCCACGGCATCGAACTCGGCTTCGGGAAGGAGGGCGGCCGGGAGTACGACATCTACGTCTCGGCACCCGAGGAGAAGTGGGACACCTACCGTCCGGTCTTCGACCGGGTACGGGAAGGTTTCCGCATCACGTCCGAGTCCTGAGGTCTGTCCGCGCAGACCTCAGGCCGCAGACCTCAGGCCTCTTCCATGGCCTCGTGCGCGTGCTTGAGCCGCGTGCGCGCGTCCACCCGGTCCGGGCCGGTGACCTCTGCCCAGAAGCGGTGGCCGCTCACGAACACCGCCAGCTCGTGTTCCCGGCGCCGCAGCTTCTCCACCTCGGCCTGTTCGTCGGCCGTCCAGCCCGGTGAGGCGGGGCGCTCCACCTTGCGCCAGCCTCCCGTGTCACTGAAACCGTCCAGCGGCTCGACCGACCAGGGGAGTCGCTTCAGCAGGGCGGACAGCTCGGCCCGGACCTGATGCAGCTCCTCCTGACCGGCCAGGAGGTCACTCGGGAAGTCATAGGTCGTCGCCACGCGGTAATGGTACGCCTGTTCGATTTTGAGATGCGAGTTCCTTCCGGTACTTCCTCCTCCACTTCATACGAACGGCCGAGCCACGGCAGTCAGTGGGCCCCCTAGGCCCGAGGGCTCCGCAGATCGCGCGGTACGCGCGAGACTGGAGGCATGTGCCGCAGCATCAAGACCCTTCGTCCGCCCGTACTCCCCGAAGAGGCCACCGAGGAGGAGATCAGGGCCGCCGCCCTCCAGTACGTCCGCAAGATCTCCGGCTTCCGGGCGCCGGCCGCCCACAACCGTGAGGTTTTCGAACACGCCGTCGACGTCATCGCGGCGGCCACGGCCGAACTCCTCGACGGACTCGAGGTGCGGGGCGGGGGCGCCAGGGTGGTGAGGGACGATACGGCGACAGCCCGGCAGGCGTCGTAGGACGCGCGCCGGGCTGTCGTTCAGGTCAACCGCCGAGCCTCAGCTCTGGCTCCACTTCTGGTTGTCACCCGTGCCGCAGGCCCACAGCACCATCTGTGTGCCGTTGGCCGTGGCCGCGCCGTAGGCGTCCAGGCAGATGCCCGCGTTGACGTTCGTGATCGTGCCGTCGGTGTTGACGTTCCACTTCTGGTTGTTGCCGCCGTGGCAGTCCCAGATGACGACCTTCGTGCCGTTGGTCTTACCGCTGTCGTAGGCGTCCAGGCACTTGTTGCCGTACACCACGAGTTCCTTGCGGGAGGTGTACGTCCACGCCTGGTTCGAGCCGCCGTTGCAGTCCCACAGCTCGGCCTGGGTGCCGTTGGTGATCGTGTTGTTGAAGATGTCCAGGCAGCGCCCGGACTGCTTGCCGACGACCAGGTTGCCGTTCGTGCCGGGCACCGGCTGGACGGTCAGCGTGCCCAGGGTCGGGCCGCCCGTGACGGCGAGCGTGTTGGCCGCGCCCTTGGAGAGGGCGACCTGGACGGAGATCGTGCCCGGGGTCGAGCCGGTCGGCGGGAACGAGACGGTGGTGGCCGTCTGGCCGTTGACCTTGAGGGTCGCCGTACGGGCGGTGCTCGTGTTGTTCGTGTACGTGAAGTCGGCGACCGCGACACCCGTGTTCGCCGCGTTCACGCCGGTGTAGCGGGCGGACGAGTCGGGCTCGTACGCGCTGCTCGCGGCCTCGGTGGCGCCGCTGATCGTCCGCATGACCGAGCCGCCGGCCGGGACGCTGACGGTGTAACTCGTGCCGTACGAGCCGACGTTGGCGCGGGCCCACGGGTCACGGACGGTCGCGTTGGCGCCCGTCAGGCCGAGGTCGGACCAGCGCACGGTCATGTTCTGGGCGGAGGAGGTGCGGTTGAGCAGGACGACGGCACGGTTGCCGGTGCCGGACAGGACCTTGCCGTACACCTGGAGTCCGGTGGTGTCCTCGGCGACCTTCACGCCCTGGAGGCCGCGCGCGTCCTGGTCGACGGCGACGATCTCGGGGTTCTTGAGGATGTTCGCGGTCTCGGTGGTCATGGTGGCCAGGTTGTTGCCGGCCAGGAGCGGGGCGCCGGAGATGGCCCACAGGTCCATGTGGGTGCGGTTCTGGGCGGCGGTGAAGCCGTCCATGCCGACCATCAGCATGTCGGGGTCGTTGTAGTAGCCGGTGTGCTGGGCGGTGGGGTGGACGTTCCTGTCGTAGTTCATCAACAGGTTGGTCATGGAAGGCTTGTTGCCGTAGATGATGATGTCGTCGTTGGTCCGCCACATCGCGCCCTGGCCGGGGGCCCAGTTCCACGGGTTCTGCCGGCCCCAGTTGCACAGGGACAGGGTCATCGGGCGGCCGGTGGTGGCGGTGGCCCTGGTGATCGCGTCGCTGATCGACTGGTAGGTGGCCGCCGGGTCGAGGCCCTCGGCGTCGCCGCCGCACCAGTCGACCTTCACGAAGTCGAAGCCCCACTGCGAGAACTGGAGCATGTCCTGGTCGTAGTGGCCCTCGCTGCCGGAGCCGGGGGCGGCGGGGCGGCCGGTCGGGTAGTAGTAGCCGCAGCCGTCCTTGCCCGCGTCGGTGTAGATGCCGGCCTTCAGGCCTTTGCTGTGGATGTAGTCGGCGATGGCTTTCATGCCGCCGGGCCACTCGGACTCGTCGATCGTGATGTTCCCGGCGCTGTCCCGGGTGCCCTGCCACCAGCCCTCGTCGATGTTGACGTACTTGTAGCCGGCCGCGGGCAGCCCGGACGCGACGAAGGCGTCGACCTGGCCCTTGATCACGTTGTAGTCGATCTTCGCGGCGAAACTGTTCCAGGAGGCCCAGCCCATGGGGGCGGCGGGGACCGGTATCTGACGGGTGGAGGCGGCGACCGGGGCGCTGTTGTCGAGGGGGGTCGTTTCTTCGGCCTGGGGCTGGGCGAAGAGGAGGGCGGCGGTCGCCGCGGTCGTGAGGGCGAGGGTGCGGATGGCGGTGCGTCTCACGAGGGACGGGCGCGGCGGGGGGTACATGCGGCTCCTTGCCGGGGGCGCGGCGGTGCGATTCCCGGAGTTCTTTGGTCGGTATGTCGAACTGCGATCGGCGAACCGAACGAGGGGGCGCGCTGAAATTAGAGCGGTGGGGGGTTTAAGTCAACGGGTGTGGCAGAGGTTGTTTTCTCAACTGGGCGATGCTGGCGGGGGATTGGGTGGGTTGGGGTGTGCGGAGGGGGTTTTGGGTGGGCGCCTGAGGGGGTGGGGGTTCGGTGTGACGGCGGGTGCGGGGGGTGGGGGCTTGTCGCGCAGTTCCCCGCGCCCCTATAGGGGCGCGTTTCCCCGGGGCCCGTCATCGTTGGCGCCCCTGGATTGCGACGGTGGCTTACCCGGGGGCGCCCGTCACCCGGGGGCGGCGCATCAGGAAGGCCGCTCCCGAGCCCGCGCCGAAGAGGGCCGCCACGGATACGCCCGTCGCCAGCCAGGTCGCGCCCATCAACTGGCCGCCGAAGTAGCCGAGGGCGACGCTGTACGCGGCCCAGGCCAGGCCGGCCACGATGGACCAGGGGAGGAACTCGCCGACCCTGCGGTGGGCGGCGCCCGCGCCGAGGGAGACGACCGAGCGGCCGGCCGGGGCGAAGCGGGCGACGACGACGAGGATGCCGCCGCTGTGCGCGAGGGCCTGGCCGAGACGTTCCTGCGCGTTCGTCAGGCGCCGGGAGCGGGCGATCGCGCGGTCCAGGCGGGCCCCACCGTGCCAGGCCAGTCGGTAGGCGACCAGGTCGCCGAGGACCGACGCCGTGGCCGCGCACAGGGTGAGCGCGAGGATGTCGGGGACCTCCTGCGGCACTTGGCCGGTGGCGGCTCCCGTACCGGCGGCGGCCGTGGCGGCCGTGATGACCAGGACGCCGCTCGGCAGTACCGGCACCAGGACGTCGAACAGCACGGACACACCCACCAGGGCATAGATCCACGGGGTCCCGGTCAGTGACCCCACACTCTCAAGCACCGCAGACTCCCCGAAACTCCCCCGTCGGCCCGATCCGTGCCGCTACCTCGCGGGGGAGCGCACGGGCGGCCTGTGACAGCCATACAGCGTACGCGGGGGGTCTGACACGAGATCCACGGGGGGCGCATGTGTTCGGCACACGATGTTCACCCTGACGTACGCCGGTGCCCGTCCCCGGAACGGCGGAACGGGCACCTACGTACGGCGGATCAGACGGTCACCGGGGTGTTCTCGTCCGTCTTCTCTTCCGAGGCCTTCGTCCCGCTCGACCTCGACGAGCGCTTCGCGAGGAACCGGTCCACGCCGAAGGCGCCGGAGCCGGTGAAGACGAGCAGGAAGAAGGCCCAGCAGAAGGCGGCGGCCAGTTCGCCCTGGTTCTGGATCGGCATGAGGGCGGTCGGCTGGTGGACGTCGAAGTACGCGTACGCCATCGCGCCCGAGGCGATGAACGAGGCGGCGCGGGTGCCGAGGCCCAGCAGGACCAGGGTGCCGCCGACCAGCTCGATCACGGCCGCGTACCAGCCGGGCCAGGTGCCGGCCGCCACCGCCGGCTCGTCGCCGAGGACGCCGAACAGCGAGCGGGCGCCGTGGCAGGCGAAGAGCAGGCCGACCACGATCCGGAACAGGCCGATGGCGTAGGGCTGTGCGTTGTTGAGTCGAGCGGACATGTGGGGGTTGTCTCCTTCGGTCGGGGATCGTTCCGTCCGAGGGCTCAGCTCAGGCTCAGGTCTCAGGTTCCAGGTCTCAGGTCTCGGGAATGGGGGCCGAGGCTGAGCGGTGGGGACGGATCGGTCCGGTGGGGGCGGAACCGAGCGGGTAATCCACCGTAGGGCGGCCTAATCAATGATTGCAAGTTCAACATTTGGCCATCGCTTTTCCTCCCCATGGCCTGCCGGTTGTCCCTCCGAATCGCTGATCGCCGCACGTGGAGCCGCTGTCGGAGTCATACGCAGCACCGCCCGCGCCATCGCGTCCGCGTCCGAAAGTGTGACCGAGTCCACGCCGGGGCGAACCCCGGCCGCCGTCACCCAGTGCACGCCCTCCGTGGGGACGCCGAACGCCAACCTCCCTGCCTGTGCCCGCCCTTGACGGTTCATCAGGAAATACGGACGCGGGGTCACATCCAGTCCGCCGGTCTCGTAGCCGTCGATCACGTGGGGCCGCGCCCTGCCGGTCCGCAACAACTGGGCGAGGAGCGGATCGGCCGTGCGGCGGAGGTCGGGCTCCGGCAGCCGTGCCTCTATCAGCGCGGTCACGCGTACGGCCGAGCCCGGCACGTCGGGGGAGTGCGCCACCCAGGCCTCCTCCGCCGCCCGAACCTCGAGGCGGGGGCCGAGCGCCTCCACCACGCCCGCCGACACCAGCGCCACCAGCTCCTCGACGCGCCGCCGGGGCGGGCCGATGGAGAGGAAGGCGTTGAGCGGGGTGTACCAGCGGTCCAGATGGTCCCGGCGGGAGTCGCCCGGCAGGCCGCCGTGGTCCACGATCAGCCGCAACTCGTTGCGCAGGTCGCGCAGCACGTCCTGGGCCGCCTTCAGGGGCCCGTCGACATTGCCCAGGGATGCCTGGGCGGCGTCCTCGCGGAGATGGGCGAGCAGCCAGGCCCGCCAGGCGTCGGCATCGGGGAAGACCTGTCCGGCGTACGGCCGCGACATCCGCTCCCAGGACCAGCGTTCGGCCTGCGGTATGCCGAGCTCGTCGAGTACGGCAGCCTCTTGGGGTGTGTGGTGCGGGGCGGCGAGGAATCGTTCCCGGAAGCCAGAGAGCGGATGGTCCGTCAACTCCCGTCTCGCCAGCAGGGTTTCGTAGTAGACCGTCTCGACCTCCTTCGCCACCAGCGGCCATATCTCCGTGCGGAAGTTGGGCGGCTCGCCCGAGTCGGCACGCTTGCGGAAGCCGGCGATCACCTCGTCGGTGAGGGCGAGCGGGGTGTGCCTGCCGTACGGGCCCTTCGCGTTGTCGCCGCGTGCCTGGTACGGGACACCGCGCCGTGAACCGGCGTAGAGCCGTGGCTCGCGGCCTGAGGGCACATACCGCAGCCCGCCCTCGGGACGGTGAACGAACCGGCCGCCGCGGCCCGTTGTCAGGAGGGTCAGATGGTCGAAGAAGTTGAGGCCGAGACCGCGCAGCAGCACCGGTTCACCGGGGGCGAGCGGCGAGAGGTCCACGTCGGCCGGATTGGCGGGCGGGACATGGCGCAGGCCGTGGTGGGCGGCGTACGAGGTGAGGTGGCGTTGTTCGTCGTCCGGGACCAGGGGGAGGTGGCCCTGAGCCAGGACGACGGCGGACAGGCCGGACAGGACGCGACCGCCCGCGAGGGTGAGGGTCTGGCTGCCGTCGGGCGCCTCGTCGAGGCGGATCGCGCGTGCCCGGTGCGTCTCGACGCGCACAGCGGGCGGCGCCTCGCGCACGACCTTCGCGAACACCCACTCCAGGTAACGCCCGTAGTGGGCGCGGGTCGGATAGTCGTCCGGCCCCAACTCGCCTGCCGCGTACGGGGTTTCGCGCGCCCACTCGTACAGGCTCGGGCCCGGGCGGATCGGGCCCGAGCAGTCCACGCTGTCGTCGGTGAAGAGGGTCACCTGCGAGGCCACGGTGTTCATCAGCAGCCGGGGCGACTGCGAGGTGCGCCAGACCTGACCGGCGCCCGGCGGTGCGGGGTCGACGACGTGGACGGTCAACCGGGCCCCGGGCGGCAGGAGTTCGGGCGCGGAAGCGCAGAGGCGTTCCAGCACGCTGGTGCCACGCGGCCCGGCGCCGACCAGGGCGACGGACAGGGCGGCGACAGGCGGGGCGAAGGAGGCGGGGGAGTTGGTCCTGGAGGGCTCGTCGGGTGCTGGGGGCAAGGGGGAACTCCCGGGCGTGTGGGGCGCGTTGGCAGGAGAACCGCCCACCGGAAGCGGACGGTCCGCCTCATCATGCCGCCGACGACCACCCGGGCCGGGCACCGGGGAGGTGGGTCGCCTCCGGTGTGGGATGCCTCACGCGCTCAGCTCGGACTCCATGACCGTCTCCAGCCGCGCGCCCACGCCCTTCTCGCCTTGGGCCCGGTCGAGCCGCAGCCGGGCCGAACGGCCCCGCACGGTCAGGGTCATCAGCATGTTGCCGAACCAGGGACCGCCCGTTCTGCGCCAGGAGACCGGTGGACGCGGAACCCGGCCGTGCCGGGCGAAGCGGCGGCCCAGGGCACGGCCGAGGCCGCTCCAGCCCAGCCGGAAGCCGACCTTGATGTAGAGGGGGATGGCGTTGTGGACGGGGGAGCAGGTCAGCTGGAGGACGCGCGCGTCCGGGCGGGAGTCCTCGGGCCAGGTGGGCTCGGCCGCGTACGCGTGGTGGACGTCCCCCGACAGGACCAGCACCGTCGCCGGGGCCTCGGGACCCGAGCCGGCCTCCGCGATCAGATCGGCCAGAGCGGTGAAGGAGTCGGTGAACGCCGCCCAGTGCTCGAGGTCCGCCGCCCGGCGCAGTTTCTCCCCGAACCGGGCCCAGCGCGCGCCCCGTTCGCCCCGGCACAGGGCCTCGTCCCACGCCTCGGCGTCGTGCACGAGATGCGGCAACAGCCAGGGGAGCGAGGTGCCGATGAGCAGATGGTCGTACGAGCCGGGATCGGTCAGCGCCTGCTCCCGCACCCAGGCCTCCGCGCCCGGGTCCAGCATCGAGCGCTCGCCCTCCTCCAGTACCCGGGCGGCCCTGCTGTCCACCATCAGCAGGCGTACGCGGCCGAAGTCGCGCCGGTAGCTCCAGCGGACCGAGGCGGGATCGGTGTCCGCCCGGGCGGCGAAGGCGCGCAGGACGTCCGTACCGTCGGGGCTCTCGCGTACGGCCGCGTACAGCGGGTCGGCGGCGAGTTCGGCCGGGGTGAGGTTGCCCAGGTGCTGGTGGACCCAGTACGACATCAGGCCGCTCAGCAGCCGCTCGCGCCACCAGGGGGTGTCCCGCATGTCGGCCAGCCAGGCGGCACTGGTGTTCCAGTCGTCGATGACGTCGTGGTCGTCGAAGATCATGCAGCTGGGGACGGTGGACAGCAGCCAGCGGACGTCGGGGTCGAGCCAGGACTCGTAATAGAGGTGGGTGTACTCCTCGTAGTCCGCGACCTCGGCGCCCGGCGGTTCGGACAGGTCCCGGCGGGCGGCCAGCCAGTCGCGGGTGTCGTGGGACACCTCGTCGGCGTACACCTGGTCGCCCAGCAGGAGGAGTACGTCCGGGCGCTCGCCCGTGGGGTCGGCCGCCATGCGCGCGGCCAGGGTGTCCAGGGCGTCGGCGCCCACCGGGTCCTTCTCGCCCGCGGCCGGCGCGGCCCAGCGGCAGGACCCGAACGCCACGCGGAACGCGTCACCCTCCTTCCCGCGCACTCCGTCGTCGGCGGTGCGGATGACGGAGGGCGGGAAGGGCGAGTCGGGCAGCGGCCACACCCGGACGCCGTCCAGGAGCACCTCGTACGCGGTCGTCGTGCCCGGTGCGAGGCCCGTGACCGGGATCAGCGCGTAGTGGTGGCCCGCGACCTGGAAGGTGCGGGTCTGGCCGCCGGCTCCGTCCGCGCAGCGCGCCTCGGCCGTGCACGGACGGCTCGCCTCGACCCAGATGGTCGCGGACGACTCGTCGGCGTACCTCAGCAGCGGTCCCAGGCGAAGTGTCGCCATGTGATCACCCTCCTCCGTCGCACCGTACGGTACGGACGCCGGAGGAGGCGGGGGAGGTTTTGCACATGACGTGTTCGCATGGCGCGTTCGTATGCCGCGTTCGCGTGATGCGTCTGACCGGCGGTCGGTCTGTGGCGGGCCGACCGCCGGTCAGTGGCTGAGCGACTGGTCAGCAGCTGGCGAGGTAGCTCGTGAGCGCGCTCTTCTCGGCCGAGTCGACCGAGAGGTCGTAGTAGTACTTCACCTGGACCCAGGCGCGGACGTAGGTGCAGCGGTACGAGGTGACCGACGGCATCCACTCGGCCGGGTCCTGGTCGCTCTTGGACTGGTTCACGTTGTCCGTGACGGCGATGAGCTGCGGCCGGGTGACGTCGTTGGCGAAGGCCTGGCGCTGAGCGGTGGTCCAGGCGCCGGCCCCGGAGTCCCAGGCCTCGGCGAGCGGGACCAGGTGGTCGATGTCGAGGTCGGAGGCGGCGGTCCAGGTGGCGCCGTCGTACGGGGAGTACCAGCTGCCGCTGGTGGCGGTGCAGGCGGAGTTGGTGACGACGTTGGAGCCGTCGCGCTTGAGGACGTACTCACGCGTGTTGCACGTACCGCTGATCGTGATCCAGGTGGGGAACAGGTCGCGGTCGTAGCCCGTACGGTTCTCGGCCTTCACGGTGAGCGAGGCGAGGTAGGTGCGGGCGGTGGCGGCGCTGACCGGGGTGGGGAGAGCGGCGGAGGCGGTCGGACCGTTGAAAAGGCCGACCGAGGCTATGAGGCCGGTGAACGCGGCGAGTATGCTGAGCCGTCGACGCGCGTAGAACTTCGGCATGCGAACTCCCTCGGGGGATGGGGGTGTTGAGCGCGAGCGAGTGAATGCTTGCGTCGCTTGATTGCCGTGAGATGTGCGATCGGTAAGAAGTTAGTGACGTGCGCATGACATAACAACCCTCTGGACCGTGCGGAGTCGGTTTGCGGAGTCGGTTATCGTGGACGGCGCAGAAGGGGAGTAGCTCTTCGCCGGACCGTCGACATACTGCTCAGCTCGTCTGAGCCGGCGCCCGGAGGCAGGTCGCATGCGACCGGCCAGCGAGACCTTCGGCCAGTAGTGCACCGACTGTGCGCTGCCGTGCCGAAGTGTGTCGCCCGGCGGTAACACTCTCGGTGGGGCAGCCCCTACCGATTGAGGAACCTTGATCAGCTTCACCGTGACAGCGCTCGTCTTCGGCGTCGTCTTCCTCGCCGAACTCCCGGACAAGACGGCACTCGCCGGGCTCGTCCTCGGCACCCGCTACCGCGCCTCGTACGTGTTCGCCGGCGTCGCCGCCGCGTTCACGCTGCATGTCGTGCTCGCTGTCGCCGCGGGCAGCGTCCTCACCCTCCTGCCGCCACGCATCGTGCACGCGCTGACCGGCGTGCTGTTCCTGGGCGGTGCCGCCGTGCTGCTGATGAAGAAGGGTGAGGGCGAGGAGCGGGTCCGGCGCCCCGAGGATCAGTCCTTCTGGAAGGTCGCGGGGACGGGGTTCATGCTGATCCTGGTCGCCGAGTTCGGCGATCTCACGCAGATCATGACGGCCAACCTCGCCGCCCGCTACGACGATCCGCTCTCCGTCGGACTCGGTGCGGTGCTCGCGCTGTGGGCGGTGGCAGGGCTCGGGATCGTGGGTGGGCGGGCGCTGATGAAGCGGGTGCCGCTGGAGCTGATCACCAAGGTCGCGGCGGTGCTGATGCTGGGGCTCGGGGTGTGGAGTCTTTGGGAGGCGGTGGCTGGGTAGGGGGAGGGCTGGGTAGCTGGGTGGGGGGAGGCGAGGGGGGATCTGGCGACACGTCCTGGAGGTGGCCGGTCGGTGAACGATCGCCGAAAGCGGTAGCGGGGCACGCCGATTCTTTTGTACCGTGTAGGAACAAAGTGGCTCCCGCCCGTTTTCCCTGACCGGCGGGCGGGGCCGCCTTGGTCCCGTATCTGTGTCCTGTGTCCTGTGTCCTGTGTCCTGGAGCCTGTAGATGACGGTCCCCGCCGTGCTCACCGCCCGTGCCCTCCTCCTCGACATGGACGGCACCCTCGTCAACTCGGACGCCGTCGTCGAGCGCGTCTGGCGACGCTGGGCCGACCGGCACGGGCTGGACGGCGACGAGGTCATGAAGGTGGTGCACGGCCGACAGGGATACGCCTCCATGGCCGTGCTGCTGCCCGGGCGGCCCATGGAGCAGAACCACGCGGACAACGCGCGTCTGCTCGCGGAGGAGACCGGCGACATGGACGGTGTCGTCGCGATACCGGGTGCCTTCGAATTCCTGGCGTCCCTGCGGGGACTTCCGCACGCCCTGGTGACCTCCGCGGACGTCGCGCTGTCGACCGCGCGGATGGCGGCGGCGGGGCTGAGGCTGCCGGACGTGCGCGTCACCGCCGAGTCCGTCGGGGCGAGCAAGCCGGACCCCGAGGGGTTCCTGAAGGCGGCGGCCGAGCTGGGCGTCGACCCGGCCGACTGCGTGGTGTTCGAGGACTCCGGGGCCGGGATCTCGGCGGGGCGCTCCGCGGGGATGCGGGTGGTGGGGGTTGGGCCGCGGGCCCACTATCACCGGCCGGATGTGGTGGTGGCGGATCTGGCGGGGGTGCGGGTTGAGGGGTCGGGGGAGGGGGAGGTGCGGGTTTCGTTTTCCACCTACCCGCCCGTCTCGGTGTGATCAACAGGCGGACTTGAAACCTTCCGGGCGAGCGGTGGTCCAAGCCCGGGGCGGCCCCTCCAGCGCTCACCAGCGCGCTGGGGCCGCTACTCGTCCCGCGTCACGCGGGCATGGTCCGGTCGCGACTCGGCGGAAGAGGTCATGTCCGGCGCGGCCGGTGTGACACAGACACCAGTCCTGCGTGGTGTCCTGGGGACCCGCCGATCCGGCGGATCGCCTCCAGGGGATACGGGGTCTGCCTGCTCTCGAAACGGAACTCGCGGTAGTAGTCCGTCATCACTGCGGCGACCGGGGCATAGCGGGTGAGGATCGCCGCGGCCTGCGACGGAATTCCCGTCGGAGTTTTTCCTCGGGCGCACGCGCGCACGAACGCGCTGCGCTCATCCCCCTCGTAGCCGTACAGGGCGGTGACGAGCCACTGCACCAGGTGGGTGACGGTGTAGCAGCGGTCGTAGGTCTGGTGTTCGGCGAAGAAGTCGGCCTCCTCCTTCGACAGGTCGAACCGGGAGGAGATCGCGAGGCCGTAGTCCGTGAAGAACAGGCGCTTGCCGTCGGTGAGGATGTTCTGGAAGTGGCCATCGAGATGCAGGAGCCCGCGGGCGTTCATGAACGAGGTTCCGGCCTCGAGTTCCTTCGCCACCATGGTGCATGCCCGCTCGGCAGTCTCCTCTTCGGCTTTGACCTGAGCGTCCAGCCAGTCGTGCAGGTTCTGCGGGATGTACTCCAGGAACAGGGCGACGCTCGCCGAGGAGTCCCGCAGCGCCTCGATCCGGCGGCGCACCTGCGGTCCGCCTCCCCAGTAGGCGACAACTTTCTCCACGTCGGCCAGTTGCTCGGGCAGCACCTGCCCGGGGTGCGGCAACACCCGCCAGTGATACATCAATGGAAAGCCCTCATGGTCCTGCGCGAGCACCCAGTTCGTTGTCATGGTGTGCACGGCCAGCTCCCGCCAGGCCCCCCATCCCGGGCTTCCGGGAACCCCGAGGCCGGGATGGCAGAAGGTCGGCAGCCCGAAGAGGTTCGCCGTGGACCGGACGTTCTCCGGCTGCCTTTCCAGATCGGTCAGCGGCAGCCGCTTGACGAAGACCGGGGTTCCGCCGACCTCCAGCAGCGCTGAGGTCCCGCCGATGCCAGAACCCATCGGCGCAGCCGTGTCCACAAGGTCGCGCAGTTCGCGATCACTGCACAGCGCCAGCGATGTCGAGACGGCACTGTGGGCCGCCAAACGCGCACCACGCGACGCGTCGAAGCTCTCGACGGCTACCTCCACAGGGCACCGACCTCCCCATCTCGAGTTCACAGGTCCGGACCAGTGCCTCCGCGCATGGTCGGCTGCTGCTGATGTGCGCCAGGGAGGGGACCTGCGGTTCGCGACCATACTCCAGGGAAATGCCGAACCGGGACACCGAGGGCAGGGGCGCCCCCTGACATGCCGCAGCCCTACGGTTCCGTCGTCTCCGACTCCAGTCGTTCCCTCGTGGTCCGGTCGTATACGCCCGGCTCCTCCGTGTCGATGGTGCGGGTCGTCTGGTAGGTGGTCACCGCGTTCTCGACGTTGTCGTCGTAGACGCCGTCGGTGTCGTTGAGGTAGATGGCCAACTGGCGTAGCCGCAGCTGGAGTTCGAGGACCTCGTCGCCGTGGTCGCCCGGGCGTAGGACCGGGGCGGTGTCCCTGTCGTCGCCGGGGGCGGGGGACGGGGTGATCGTGCCGGTCGCCTGGGCGGTCGGCGGGACTTGGGTCGGGGTGGGCGTGCTGGACGGGGTCGGGGACGCGGCCCTCGGGGTGGGCGAGGGGGTCGGGGTCGCGGTGCGGGTCGGGGTGGGAGTGGGTGCCGTCGACTTCGAGGGGGTGGGGCTTGGTTGGGAGGGGGTCGGGGACGCCGCGCTGGTCGTCGCCGCCGGCACGCTCTCCCGTACCTCCTGCGCGGCCGTGTCGTCCCGGTCCGGTTTGTCGTAGGTGAACATCCCGCCGGCCAGTCCGCCCGCCGCCAGGATGGCGACGACGACTCCTGCGACGCCGAGGAGGAGGACCTTGGGGCGGCTGCCCGACCCGCTGCTCGGTGGCTCGTCCCCGGAGGGGGAGGGGGTGGTCTCCGGGCCCAGGGGCAGGGGTGTCGCCGGTATCGGTGCCGTTGCCTCTCCGGCCGGCCAGTTGGTCTCCTGAACCTGCGGCATCGGCATCGTGGCCTCGGTTGCCGGGGTGGGGACCGTGTGGCCGGGCGACCCCGGTGTTTCCGGGGTCAGTTCCACGTACGGGCGTATGCGCAGGGGGTCGAAGTCCTCCGCTGCCGCCGCCTCCGCCGTGCGGTTGACGAGGTGGGCGTCGGCCGCTCGTTCGGCGCAGGCGCAGGAGGGCGTGTTGTCGGCTCCCCGGGGCGTGCCGCACTCCGGACACACGTGCCCCATCGGATCGTTCACTGCGCGTTGGTCCCTTCCGCGTACGAACCCCCGTACGAATCCCCGTACGAATCCCCGAGATTATCCAAAGCCCCTTCACACCTTCTCCCGGAAGCCCCCGGAATCCGGTCTTCCGTCGAACCTCGTGAGGATTCGACAGGCCATAACCGGTCACACCGACCACGATGGGGGTGTCACAAGAGTCACAGGAGGTCCTCATGGCCGCGGAAGCGCGCGGTAGGACGGGAGACGCGGCGGACGACGCGGCGGATGCAGCGGACAGGCGACCCGCGGCCACCGGGCCCGAACACGTGCCCGGGAACGTGCTCGTCTCCATCGGCGCCCTGCTGCTCGGCATGCTGCTCGCCGCACTCGACCAGACCATCGTGTCGACCGCGCTGCCGACCATCGTCAGCGATCTCGGCGGAATGGATCATCTGTCCTGGGTGGTCACCGCCTATCTGCTGGCGTCGACCGCCGCGACACCCCTCTGGGGCAAGCTCGGCGACCAGTACGGCCGGAAGCGGTTGTTCCAGGCCGCGATCGTGATCTTCCTCATCGGCTCGGCGCTGTGCGGTATGGCGCAGAACATGCCCCAGCTGATCGGGTTCCGGGCGTTGCAGGGGCTCGGCGGCGGCGGGCTGATGGTGCTGTCGATGGCGATCGTGGGGGATCTGGTCCCACCGCGTGAACGAGGCCGCTACCAGGGCCTGTTCGGCGCCGTCTTCGGCGCGACCAGTGTGCTCGGTCCGCTGCTCGGCGGGCTCTTCACCGAACACCTCAGCTGGCGCTGGGTGTTCTACGTCAACCTCCCCGTCGGCGCTGTCGCCCTCGCGGTCATCGCGACGGTCCTGCGCATCCCGCGCCGGTCCGCCCGGCATGTCATCGACTACCTGGGCACCTTCCTCATCGCCTCCGTCGCCACCTGTCTGATTCTCGTCACCTCCCTGGGCGACGGCTGGGGCTGGGGCTCGGCGCGGATCGTCGGGCTGGCGGTCCTGGGAGTGGTCCTGGCCGTCGCCTTCGTCCTCGTCGAGCGGCGGGCGGCCGAGCCCGTCCTCCCGCTCAAGCTGTTCCGGCTGCGCACCTTCAGCCTCACGGCCGTCATCAGTTTCATCGTGGGCTTCGCCATGTTCGGCGCGATGACCTATCTGCCGACGTTCCTCCAGGTCGTCCAGGGTGTCTCCCCGACCATGTCCGGTGTGCACATGCTGCCGATGGTGCTGGGCCTCCTCCTCGCCTCCACCGTCTCCGGGCAGATCGTCAGCCGCACGGGCCGCTGGAAGGTGTTCCCCATCGCCGGCACCGGCGTCACCGCCCTCGGCCTTCTGCTGCTCCACCGGCTCGACGAGCACAGTTCCACCGGCGAGATGAGCGCGTACTTCCTCGTCTTCGGCCTGGGTCTCGGCCTGGTCATGCAGGTCCTGGTGCTGATCGTGCAGAACGCGGTCTCCTACGAGGATCTGGGCGTCGCCACCTCCGGCGCCACCTTCTTCCGCTCCATCGGCGCCTCCTTCGGCGTGGCCGTCTTCGGTACGGTCTTCGCCGCCCGCCTCGGCGACAAGCTCACGGACGCCTTCCGAGGCGCACAGCTGCCCGCCGGGGTGTCGGCGGACGCGCTGGAGTCCGACCCGCGCGGCATCGCCGCCCTCCCGCCTGCCCTGCGCCCGGCCGCCCTGGAGGCGTACGCGTCCGCCATCACCGACGTGTTCCTGTACGCCGCTCCGGTCGCCGTCGTCGGCTTCGTCCTCGCCTGGTTCCTGCGCGAGGACAAGCTGCGCGGCTCGGTGACCGCGCCCGACGTCACGGAGACCCTCGCCAGCAACCCGGTCCAGCGGTCCTCGTACGACGAGGTGTGCCGCGCGCTGTCCGTGCTCGGCACCCGCGAGGGGCGCCGCGAGATCTACCGGACGATCACCGCCCGGGCCGGCCTCGACCTGTACCCGGCGTCGAGCTGGCTGCTGCTGCGCATCCGGCGGTACGGCTGGGCGGAGCCCGCGGTACTGGCCGAGCGCAGCCTCGTACCGCCGACCGTGATCATCGAGGCCGCCCGGCAGATCGAGGAACGTCGGCTCGCCGTACGCGAGGGACTCGACCTCGTTCTCACCGACGAGGGGCAGGAGACCGCCGAACGGCTCGCCAGGGCCCGTGAGGAGTCCCTGGCCGAGCTGCTGGGCGACTGGTGGGGCCCCGACCGGCCCACCGACCTGGTGCAGCTGGTGAAGCTCCTGAACGAGGAGTTGTGCGGCTCGGACACGGAACAGCCGCACAACGGCTCGGTGGACGAACTCAGTTGAGGCTCGCCGGACTTCTGGTGTTCTCCAAGTCCTTCCGGAACCAGTGCTCGGCGTACTGGCCGTCGTTGTAGGGCTCGGTCTCCGTGTAGCCCAGGCGCGCGTACAGGGCGCGCGCCTCGACGAGGTCGGAGCGGGTGTCCAGGACCAGGTACCGGGCGCCGAGGTCCCGTGCCGCGTCCTCCGCCGCGGCCACGAGGAGGGATGCGCCGCCCCTGCCGCGCACGCCCTCGTGGAGGAAGACCCGGGTCAGCTCGGCGGTCGTGGCGTCGAGCAGCCGTACGCCCGCGCTGCCGGCCGGCTCGCCCTCGTACCGGGCGACGAGCAACTGTCCGGTGGGCGGGGCCAGTTCGGCACCCGAAACAGCCGCGACCTCGCGCTCCAGCTCGCCGGGCTCCGTACGCCGGCCCTCGTGCAGGAGGTACCAGCGGTCGCTGACCTCCGTGTAGTACGCCCGCCAAAGCGCGGCGGCGACAGGGGAGTCGAAGGGTTCCGGGGCGATGATCCACGTCATGACCGGCATTCTCCGGAGCCTCCGCCCCGGGTGCGCAACCGAATATGCGCGACCGGCGAGGTGACAGGCGAGTCCCGCGGCGGGCTGTTTGGGGAGCCGCTTCCGGGCAACCCGGGGACCTAACCGGCCTGTTCTGATCTGACTGTCGGTCGGGCGGTCGGGCGAGAAGTCGGTCGAGAAATCCGGAAGGCGCTCATGTCCACAGGAATGCTCATCGCGCTGATCGTGATCGTAGTTGTCGCGGCCGTCGTCATCGGAGCGGTCGCCCTGAACCGGCGGGCCGCCGGTCCGCACGGCCCACGCAATCTGAAACGGCGCTTCGGACCCGAGTACGAGCGGGTCGTCGCCCGTCACGACGGGGACACCAAGGCCGCCGACCACGAACTCACCGAGCGCGTCCAACGCCACGGTGACCTGCGGGAACGGCCGTTGGACCCCGCCGACCGGGAACGGTTCGCGGCCCGCTGGACGGCCGCCCAGCAACGGTTCGTCGAGTCGCCGCGCCAGGCGGTCGCCGACGCCGACCTGCTCCTCGCCGAGCTGGCCGGCGCCCGTGGCTTCCCCGGCGGCGGCAAGTACGAGGAGCAGTTCGCCGCGCTCTCGGTGCACCACGCCCACCATGTGCACGGCTACCGGCGCGTGCACCACGCCGCCCGCGAGGAACGGGCCGGCACGGAGGAGATGCGCACCGCGATGATCGAGGCCCGCGCCTTCTTCGACGATCTGATCGGTGAGCGGGAGCGGCCCCGGGAGAAGTCGAAGTCGCGGCTCCACAAGCTTCAGCTGAAGGGGAGTTGACCCATATGACGGACATCGGTAACCGGGACGGCAAGAGGCCGGACACCCAGAAGCCGTACACCCAGAAACCGGACACGCGGCAGCCGGATCTGGACGGCGGGAAGCAGGTCGGGGGCGCTCCCGACGTACCGCCCCCGCCCCCGTCGGCGGTCTCGTCGGCGTCGTCCGGCGCACCGGCGCCCGTCCGTGCCCGCGAGGGCGGTTCGTCCCACGGGACCGCGCTGCTCGCGCAGGACGAGCGGGACAAGCTGACGCTGCGGCTCCAGCACGCCGTCACCGGGTTCGTGGACGGCCCCCAGGAGTCCGTCGAGGAGGCCGACCGCGTGTTGGAGGAGGTCACCGAGCGCCTCACGGAGGCGGTGGCACGCAGCCGCCGTACCGTACGCGCGACCCTGCAGTCCTCCGACGGCAAGGACTCCGGCGACACCGAGCGGCTCCGGCTCGCCATGCGTGACTACCGCGAACTCGCGGAGCGCCTGCTCCACAGCTGACGCCCCCGCCCCACAGGCGTCGCCTACTCGGCCCGGTCCGCCCGTGTCTCCCGCCACTCCCGTACGACCTCGTCGACGTCGTACGGTTTGAGGCCCAGCGGGGGGCCGGGCGGCGGCTTGAACATCATGTCGCGGATCTTGACGTTGATCTCCGTGACGATCCGGCGGACCGCTCCCTCCGAGGGGGCGGTCCGCGCCGCCGTGAGCGCGTCCTCCGCCTCCTTGCGCAGGGCCAGCGTCGGCGGCAGGACCGACAGCCCCTCGCGGGCCATTTTCTGCTTGACCCACCACAGCTCGTCGTACGACGTGTTGCCGCCGTCGGCCAGCGGCTTGCCCGCACCGGCGAGTGCGGTGAACTCGCCGCGCGCCTCCGCCTCGCGGATCTGTTTGTCGACCCAGGACTCGAAACTCACACCGGCTGGTTTGCGTTCGGTCATGTGTCCATTGTGCCGGACCTCGCCCAACCGGACGATTGGGCGATTTATCATGCGGCGGCGTACGGCAACATGGCTGCCGTACAGGGACTGTTCAGCAACGACTGTCCGCGAGGACCGGTCGGGTCACTCCGGTGACCGTTCAGAAGGAGCGCACGTGCTCGAACTCACCATGGCCACCGTCTCCGGGACGGACGCCGGCGCCACGGCCGGCATGCTCATGGCCGAGGCGCCCAGCGAACCGGGGGCCATCATGCGGGTGGGCCGGGACAAGGCCGTGTGCCGTCTCGTGACGCCCGACGACTGGCTGTTCGTCTCACGGGTCCACCTGGAGTTCCTGTGCGGCCCCGACAACACCTGGCACCTCTCCTGGCTGCAGGGCTCCCAGCCCGACCCGTCCTCCGAAGTCCGCCTGGTGGTCGGCGAGTACGCCCAGACCGTGCCGTACGGAGGGAGCGTGCCGCTGCCCCGGGGCGGTGCCGGAGAGATCATCGTCCAGGACCGCACCGGGCCGCGCAGCGTCAACGTGGGCTTCTACCACGAGGGTTGAGCCGGGGGCGGCAGTACTCGGGCGGGGCGGGGGCGAGTACCGAGTCGGGGCAAGGGGCTCCTCGCCCTACGCCACGACCCTCGCCAGCGCGAACCCGTCGTACCCCTTGCTGCCCACCGTCTGCACCGCCGTGCCGCTCAACCTCGGGTGCTCGGCGATGAGTTCGAGTGCGGCGCGGGTGCCCCGGACGCTCGGGTCGGTGGAGCCGGCGTCGGCCACCGCGCCCCCGCGCACCACGTTGTCCACGATGATCAGGCTGCCCGTCGTGGTCAGCCGCAGGGCCCACTCCACGTAGTGCGGGTTGTTGGCCTTGTCGGCGTCGATGAAGACCAGGTCGAACGGCCCGGGGTTCTCGTCGGCCAGCTTGGGCAGCGACTCCAGGGCCGGACCCGTCCGCACCTCGGTGATGCCGTCGAGGCCGGCCCGGGCGAGGTTGCGGCGGGCGACGTCGGCGTGCTTCTCGTCGTACTCGAGGGTGATCAGCCTGCCGTCGGCCGGGAGCGCGCGGCCCAGCCAGATGGTGCTGTAGCCGCCGAGGGTGCCGATCTCCAGGATGCAGCGGGCACCCTGGATCTGGGCGAGGAGCTGGAGCAGCTTGCCCTGGTTCGGGGCCACGTTGATGTGCGGGAGCCCCTCCGCGTCGCTGTCGCGCAGGGCTGCCTCCAGGGCGTCGTCGGCGGGGGCCAGGAGGGTGGTGAAGTAGTCGTCGACGTCTTCCCAGCGCTGGGACTCGCTCATGAGAGTCGTGCCTTCCGTTCGGGACGAGGTGTTTCGGGGCCTGGGTGTGCGGTACGGGACATCTGCCGAGTCATTTGTAGCCCTCGCGGGCGATCACGTCGGTGATCCGCGCCTCGCCGAGCTCGTAGACCGTCTGACCGGCTCGGGGATCGCGGGCGTGCAGCGTGTGGAACAGCGGGCCGTGCGGCGAGCCGAGGTCGACGAGCGTGGCCGAGGCCCCGCGCACCGCCCGTTCCGTCCCCGTCGGTCCGGTCAGGTCGATCCGGTTGAACACTCCCGGCGTCACCCACACCGGCACCGACTCCAGGTATCCCATGATCTGGAGGTGGAAATGGCCGCAGAGGATCAGCCGTACGTCGCTGCCGCGCACGGCGTCGGCCAGGTCCGCCGGGTTGCCCAGCCCCATCGCCCGCTGGAGCGGCGTGCCGAGGTTGATCGGCGGATGGTGCAGGACGACGGTCGTGCCGTGCGCTGCCGGGGTGCGCAACTCCTCGCGCAGCCAGTCCAGTTGGGCGGTGCCGAGGTATCCGTACACCTTGCCCGGCACGAGTGAGTCGAGGGTGACGATCCGATGCCCGTCCACCAGGCTCGCCGCCGCCAACTCGCCGTCGGGGGAGGTGAGTCGGGAGTCGGCGCGGTCCCCGCCCGTCGGGTCGAGGTGCCCGCTGCCGAGTGCCTTCGCGAAGGCGCCGCGTTCGTCGTGGTTGCCGGTGGCGCAGAACATGGGGATGCCCCGCTCCCGGGCGAACGCGCCCACGAGGTCCCGTACGACCGCGTACTCCTCGGGCGCCCCGCTGTCCGCGAGATCCCCGCTGACGACGACGGCCGAGAGGTCCACGAGATGCCGTGCGTCGGCGAGCATCCCGCGCAGTGAGTCGGTGGTGTCGACGCCGTGGCGGTTGGGCGCGCCGGCGTGGTTGATGTGGGTGTCGGAGAGATGGAGGATCCGCATCCCGCCGACGCTACGCCGCCCCGCGCGCGACCGTCGGTCGACCGGAGTACGTCAGGTGGAGAGAGGCTGCGCGCGTCGCTCACAGGAGACGGTGCGATTCTCCAGGGACTCGTAGAGGATAGGACGCGTGGTGCGCAAAACGGCGCCCATGGGATGTAGGGAACGTACGGAACGTACGGGGCTGATCGGGCGGGAGGTCTGCGGGGCGTGGCGAACGTGGAGCACGGTGGTGGAGCGGGAGGTGCCTTCCAGGTGGGCGCCGCCGGGACAACGCAGGCGCGGCTGAGAATGGCCCGGGCGGCGCTCTGGCTCATCGTCGCCGTCCTCGCGGTCAGACAGGTCGCCGCCGTGCTCAGCACCCCCAAGGCGGACCGGCTGACCGACCTGGAGACCTGGGTCGGACCCGACGGCGTTCTGCATGTCAAGGGGTCGCTGTACGACTCGACGCAGTTCACCGGCACGCCCTTCGGCGGACTCGTCCTCAAGCCGCTCACCCGGGCCGCCGAGCAGGCCCTCGGCTGGGGCTGGACCTTCGGCACGCTGCTGCTCGTCGTCGTACTCGGGGTGGTCGCCGCCCGCGCCCTGCCGACGCCCGTGAGCCGCCGCGTCTCGCTGCTCGCCGCGCCCGTCGCGATCAGCCTGCTGATGCTGTCGCTGCCCGTGCGCAACACCCTCTACCTCGGCCAGACCAGCATCATTCCCGTCCTGCTGGTCCTCCTCGGCTGCTTCGTCGCGCGTGAGGCACGGGCCGCCGGTGCGCTCATCGGGCTCGCCGCGGCCCTGCAGCCCACCGTGCTGCTGTTCGCGCCGCTGCTGTGGTTCACCGGCCGGCGCCGGGCGGCCGTCTCCGCCGGGATCACCTTCGCCGCCTGCACCGCGCTCGCCTGGGTCGCGATGGCGGACGACTCGTACACCTACTGGGTCCATCACCTGGGCGGGGCCGGGCTCGGCGGACCCGCCGACGACCTCGCAAACCAGTCCCTGCACGGGGCGCTGCTGCGGCTGGGCTTCGAGGGTCCGCTCGAAATCAGCCTGTTCCTGGTGCTCGGCGCGGGCGTCGCTGTCCTCGGACTGCGCCGGGCGGTGCGGTTCGCCGAGGACGGCCAACTGCTGCTCGCGGTCGCCATCACCGGCTGCGCCGCCGTCGCGGTCTCGCCCACGTCCTGGCAGCACCAGCTGCTGTGGGTGCTGCTCGCCGTCGTCGGCCGGGTCGGCAGGCGTGCCTCCGACCGCTACATGTGGCCGGTCGCCGTCATCGTGGTGATGACGCTGCCCGCGAAGATGGTCATCCCGAACATGGGTCCCCTCCACCCGGTCCGCGACAACGTTGTACTGCTGGCAGCGGTCGCCGCCGCCACCGTCGTTCCGTTCCTGTCCCGGGCCTCGGAGTACTACCGCTCACCGGTCCCCGCGGTCTACGCGGCGCCGGTCCCCGCCCGCTTCCGCCGCGTTCCGCTTCTGCCCTTCCTGCGGCGGGTGCTCACGCGCCCGAACCTGCTTCTCGAACTCGTGCTCATCCGGGTCACCTACGCGGCCTACCAGAAGGTCCGGCTCGCCGCGGCCGGTGACACGACCACGAGCGGTCGGGCCACCGCTGAGGCGCACGGCCATCAGATCCACGACCTCGAGAAGTTCCTGCGCATCGACGTCGAGCACTGGGTCAACCACACGGTCGTGGGGATCGGCTGGCTGCGGGAATTCTTCGACTTCTACTACACGACGTTCCACTTCTTCGTGCCGCTGGCCGTGCTGGGTGTTCTGTACTGGCGTCGGCCGGTCGACTACCGGTGGGCCCGTGCGTCGCTCGGCTTCACGACGTTGCTCGCCCTGGTCGGGTTCTGGCTCTATCCGCTGGCGCCGCCGCGGCTGATGCCGGGGTTGGGGTTCATCGACACGGTGCACGGGGTGCAGGACTTTTCCAAGCCGGACTATGGCACGTTGACGGCGTTGGCCAATCAGTATGCGGCGATGCCGTCGTTGCATTTCGGGTGGTCGTTGTGGTGTGGGGTGGTGATCGCGGTTGTTGCGCCCAGGTGGTGGATGAAGGGGGTGGGGTTGTTGCATCCGTTGTTCACCGTGGTGGCGATTGTGGCTACGGGGAATCACTGGGTGTTGGATGCGGTGGGTGGGGGAGGGGTGGTTTTGGCGGGGTTTGGGTTGTCTTATGTGTTTATGGGGCCGCTGGCTCGGGATGCTGGGCGGGGGGATGAGGGGGGCGTGGAGGTAGTTGGTGGAGTGCGGGCCGGTGGGGGCTGGTCGCGCAGTTCCCCGCGCCCCTGAAAGGCAGTCCGTGTGGGCCGGTGGGGGCTGGTTGCGCGGTTCCCTGCGCCCCTGAAAGCAGTCCGTGCGGGTCGGTGGGGGCTGGTCGCGCCGTTCCCCGCGCCCCTGAAAGCGGTGGGGGCTGGTCGCCAGGTTCTCCGCGCTCCTAAAGGAGGGTCAGGGTTGGGTGGTTGGAGCTCGACAGGATTCGTAGGAGCTTGAGGGGGTTGTCTCGGACCGGGCCTCGGGTGACCGCCGCGCCCATGGAGACCGCCCTGCGTAGGCGGTGGTCGTGGAGGAGGATGACGAAGCGGGTCAACCTGCGTTGTTCTTCCGGGAGTTCGGTGACTATTCGGGTGGACTCGCGGAGTGTGGCGTGGGCTGTCGCCGCTGTGGCGGAGAGCAGGGAGCGGACGCCCGGGAGGTCTCGGCCCTGTTCCAGGTCGGACCGGGTGACTCCGTGTTTCTCCAGGTCGTCGGTGGGGAGGT
This sequence comes from Streptomyces sp. ME02-8801-2C, assembly GCF_033793965.1. Classification (NCBI taxonomy): domain Bacteria; kingdom Bacillati; phylum Actinomycetota; class Actinomycetes; order Kitasatosporales; family Streptomycetaceae; genus Streptomyces; species Streptomyces sp. ME02-8801-2C. The sequence continues at coordinate 713,571 of NZ_JARAXP010000004.1, forward strand.
AGAGGCGGCCGTCGCGCAGGTCCTCGGCCAGGTCGGTGAGGAAGTCGGTGCGCTGGCAGGCGTCGGCCAGCAGCCGGCAGCTGTCCGCGTACGCCTGGCTGCCGCCGCCCGGCATCGACAGGCCCGAGGTGATCATGAGGAACGGCCAGGTGAGCTGCTCTATGTACGCCTGGTAGTCGTCCTCGGTCGTGAACCCGGGGAAGTCCAGGTCGACTTGCGCGCCCAAGAGGTAGGAGTCGACCCAGGAGCGCGGGAGTTCGCGTGCCTCGGCGGTGTGCAGGAAGGCGCGCAGCAGGGGGTGCCGGGCCGTTCCGGTGTCCAGTGCGGCGCGCACCTGCTCGGCCCAGTTCGCGTAGCGACGCGTCCGTTCCGGCACCGTGCCGCGGTCGCAGAGGTCGTCGGTGAACGAGGCGAACGCGTATCCGGCCAGGATGTGGGGCTGGAGGCGGTCGGGTATCAGCAGGCGTACCGCCAGGTGGCCTGCCGGTTCCCGGCTCAGCATGAACTGTTTGGCCTTCAGATAGGCGGCGCGGTCGCTCCCGCTGTGTATTCCCGCCGCGTCCAGACAACGATGCCAGGATCGCACCGGCACGCCTCACCGTCGTAGTTGCAGTTGCGTCTGCAGTGTACGGGCGGTGCTCGGAGGACGTCGGACGGGCCGGCGGCGCCGGGATGCCGCCGGCCCGAGTACTGGGCCGGGCGCGGGTCAGCCGGCGCTCACCTGAAGTTCCTTGACCCCGTTGACCCAGGCCGAGCGCAGTCGGCGTGGGTCGCCCGCCAGGGTGAGGCCCGGCATGGCGTCGGCGAGGGCGTTGAAGATCAGGTTGATCTCCATGACGGCCAGCGACTTGCCGAGGCAGAAGTGCGGGCCTCCGCCGCCGAAGCCGAGGTGGGGATTGGGGTCGCGGGTGATGTCGAAGACGTCCGGGGAGTCGAAGACCTCGGGGTCGCGGTTGGCGGAGGAGTAGAACAGGCCAACTCGGTCCCCTTCCTTGATCTTCTGGCCGCCCAGCTCCGTGTCCCGGGTGGCCGTTCGCTGGAAGGACACGATGGGGGTCGCGAACCGCACGATCTCCTCGGCGGTGGTCGCCGGACGTTCACGCTTGTACAGGTCCCACTGGTCGGGGTGGGTGAGGAAGGCGTGCATGCCGTGGGTGATGGCGTTGCGGGTGGTCTCGTTGCCCGCGACGGCCAGCATCAGCACGAAGAAGCCGAACTCGTCCGAGGTGAGGTTGCCCTCGTTCTCCGCGGCCACCAGCGTGGTGACGATGTCCTTCGCCGGGCACTGCTTGCGGTCGGCGGACATGTTCATGGCGTATGCGATGAGTTCCATGGCCGACTCCTGGCCGACCTCCTCGGTGATCGCGTACTCCGGATCGTCGTACGAGATCATCCTGTTGGACCACTCGAAGATCCTGAGACGGTCCTCCTGAGGGATGCCGATCAGTTCGGCGATGGCCTGGAGGGGCAGTTCGCAGGCGACCTCGGTGACGAAGTCGAACGGGCCGCTGCGGGCGGCGGCGTTCGCGGCGATGGCGAGCGCGCGGCTCCGCAGGTTGTCCTCGAGGGCGCGGATCGCACGCGGGGTGAAGCCGCGCTGCACGATCTGGCGGACGCGGGTGTGCTCGGGCGGGTCCATGTTGAGCAGGATCAGCCGCTGGGCGTCGATCGCGTCACGCTCGATGCGCTCGTTGAAGCGGATGATCGCCGTGTTGGTGGTGGACGAGAACAACTCCGGGTGTGTGGACACGTACTTGACGTCCGCGTGCCGGGTGACAGCCCAGTAGCCCTCGTCGGCGAAGCCCGCGATGCCGGGGTGCTGGGGCACCCAGTGGACCGGCTCGGTGGCGCGCAGCTCGGCGAACTCCGGGAGAGGTACGCGGTCTTGGAGCAGGTCGGGGTCGGTGAAGTCGAACCCTTCGGGCATCGCGGGGCAGGACGCCATCGGAAACTCCCGTCATCTGATCAGTATCTGACGGTCCATCAGGAATGGGTGGGTGTCGCGAAGGTAGTAACGGGTTCCAGAAGAGGCAAGGGTCACGACACCACCAATTCCGGGCACCGGTTGTGCTTTCGGGCGCTGCAAGGGGGTTGCGGTGTTCGAGGACCCGTCAGCAGACTGCAAACAGAACTAGAACGCGTACTAGTTCTGCGTGGCGGGTGGGCCGGGACGCCCGCGCCGCGCGGGTGACCTGAGGAGAGGAACTCCCCACCATGGCCGCGGAACCCGTGATCGTCGAAGCCGTACGCACCCCCATCGGCAGGCGCGGCGGCGCGCTCGCCAACCTGCATCCCGCCTACCTCCTGGGTGAGACCTATCGCGAGCTCCTGGGCCGCACCGGCATCCCCGCCGACTGCGTCGAACAGATCGTCGGCGGTGCGGTCACCCAGGCCGGCGAACAGTCCGCCAACCCCACCCGCACCGCGTGGCTGACCATGGGCCTGCCGTACGAGACCGCGGCGACGACGGTCAACGCCCAGTGCGGCTCGTCCCAGCAGGCCTCGCACATGGTCGCCAACATGATCGCGGCGGGCGTCATCGACGTCGGCATCAGCTGCGGGGTCGAGGCCATGTCGCGGGTGCCGCTGGGATCGGCGTCCAAGCACGGCCCCGGGAAGCCGTTCCCGGACGAGTGGAACGTGGATCTGCCCAACCAGTTCGAGGCGGCGGAACGGATCGCCCGGCGCCGGGGACTGACCCGCGAGGACGTGGACGCGCTGGGGCTCCTGTCGCAGGAGCGGGCGGCGGTCGCGTGGGGAGAGGAGCGGTTCAAGCGGGAGACGTTCGCCGTCCAGGTGCCCACGACGGAGGAGGAACAGGGCGCCGGACAGGGCATGTGGCGCCTCGTCGACCGGGACGAGGGGCTGCGGGACACCTCGGCCGACGCGCTGGCCTCCCTCAAGCCGATCATGCCCACGGCCGTCCACACGGCGGGCAACTCCTCCCAGATCAGCGACGGTTCCGCCGCGCTCCTGTGGGCGTCGAAGCGGATGGCGCGGGCGCTGAAGCTGCGCCCGAGGGCGCGGATCGTGGCCCAGGCGCTGGTGGGGTCGGACCCGCACTTCCATCTGGACGGACCCGTAGACGCGACGCGGGCGGTCCTCGGCAAGGCGGGTATGACGCTGAAGGACATCGACCTGATCGAGATCAACGAGGCGTTCGCCTCCGTGGTGCTCAGCTGGACGCAGGTCTTCGAACAGGACCTGGAGAAGGTGAATGTGAACGGCGGGGCGATCGCCCTCGGGCATCCGGTGGGGGCCACCGGGGCTCGGCTGATCGCGACGGCACTGCACGAACTGGAGCGCGTGGACAAGGAGTTCGCGCTGATCACCATGTGCGCGGGCGGGGCGCTGGCAACGGGGACGATCATCCAGCGGTTGTGAGACCGGCGCGGTGGTGGCCGCGGTCATGGCTCCCCGGCCGAGGAGGGAGCACCGGCGGTGGCGGGGCGGGAGGTCGAGCCGGGACTTCCCGCTTCCGCCGTGCGGAACTGATCGAAACCCTGTGCGTACGCGCGTGCTGAGTTAGCCTCGTTGTGCCCAGTGAGGCGAACTGGCGTATGGAGAACATCATTTCGGGGGTTCCGTGACAGACGAAGCTGCCGCGCTGCGGCAGACCGCTGCCGCGCCGCTGCGCCCCGCCGACCCCGAGCATGTCGGCCCCTACGTGCCGTTGGCACTGCTGGGCAGCGGTGGCATGGGGCGGGTCTATCTCGCGCGCCCCTCGGACGACAGCCCCGGCCTGTTCGCCGTCAAGGTGATCCGGCCGGAGTACGCCGAGGACGCGACGTTCCGGCGCCGGTTCGAGCAGGAGGCGTTGGTGCACGGCCGGGTCCGTACACCGCGCGCACCGAGGCTGTGCGGTACGGGGTTCCAGGACGAGCTGCTGTGGATGGCCACGGAGTATCTCGCCGCGCTCGATCTCGCGGTCGCCGTCCGGGAGGGCGGTGCCCTGGAGCCGGGCGCCGTCTGGCGGCTGGTGGCGGAGCTGGGGCAGGCGCTCGCCGACCTCGCCGCCACGGGGATCGTGCACCGGGACCTGAAGCCGTCCAACGTGCTGCTGTCGGTCCGGGGCGCCCACGTCATCGATTTCGGCATCTCCAAGGCCGCCGACGCGAGTGCGATCACCGGCACCGGCAACCGGGTCGGAACGCCCGCCTACATGTCCCCGGAGTATCTGCGGACCGGCCACTGCGACGCGGCGTCCGACGTGTTCTCGCTCGCCGGGACACTGATCTACGCGGCGGCCGGCCGGGCCCCCTTCGGTGACGGCACCGGCGTCGACGTGATGCACCGGGTCGCGTTCGAGGAGCCCGACGCCGAGCTGATCGGCGAGATCACGGCGACCGACCCGGAGCTGGGCGCACTCCTCTCCGCCTGCCTCGTCAAGGAGCCCGAGCGGCGGCCGACGCCGGCGGAGCTGGTCGGGGCGGCACGTGAGCGTGCCGCCGGGTCCGTCCAGGCGCTCGAGTGGCCGCAGCCGTTGCTCGGCAGCGTGCTGGAGCGGCAGCGGGCGTACGACGTGCTGCACCGCTTCCCCGTCGAGCGGGCGGCGGAGCTGCGCTTCCCGGGCCGCCGCCCGAACCCGGCGTCCGCGGTGGCGGTTTTAGGTTCGGGTTCGGGTCAGGTTCCGGGGTCGGGTCAGGGTCCGGCGAAGGATGTGGGCCTCGTCCCGTCGGCGACCCCGGACGCGGCGTCCGCCGAGACGTCCACCGGGAAGCGGCGCCCGAAGCGGGCTCTCGCCTGGGTCCGCAGGCCGGTACCGGCCGCTTCCGCGGCCGTCGCCCTCTGTGCCCTGGCCGCGCTGGTCTTCGTACTCGCCCGTCCGGCGGACCGCGCGACCGCCTCGCCCCCCGGGGTGTCCGCGTCGGACTCCGTGGGCATCGAGGGCAAGGCGGGCGGCGCCCCGCCGAAGCCGGGGACCTCGGACGGCAAGTCGGCCCCGGCCGCGCCGGGCAGCGGCACCGAGACCGCCGACGGCCCCGCCGCACCGTCCCTCGTGCCCGGCTCCGGCACCGAGGGCGGCGACACCGACGGCGACGGTGAGCCGGACGTCCCGGCGCCGGGCGCCCCGACGGACACGGCCCCGGACACCGGCGCGGGTACCGGCACCGGCACGGGTACAGGCACGGACACGGGTACAGGCACCGGAACGGACGGCGGCACCGAGACCAGCCCCACGCCCTCCGCCACCCCCTCCCCGGACACCTCCCCGACCGATTCCGCCACGGCACCCTGGGTCACCGACTGCACGTACTACGCGGGCAAGGCGCGTACGGAACTCGGCGACACGGGCAAGCGCGTCAAGCAGGTCCAGTGCATCCTGTCGAAGCGCGGGTACGACATCGGCGGCACCGGTGTGGACGGTGTGTTCGGAGAAGGGCTGGAGACCGCGATGAAGAACTTCCAGTACGACAAGGGACTGACCGTCGACGGCCTGGTGAAGCAGGCGACCTGGGACAACCTGCGGGCGACGAAGTGACGAAGTGGTGACTCCGCCCCGAAACAGGGCGGAGCCGTACGTCAGTTACTGCCCGAGCGGCGCCTGCCTGACTGATCTCTGGCTGAACGTCAGCAGGTCGACCGGTACACGTACTTGCTCACGTCCGCGTCCCCCAGGTTCGCCGCCGTGATCGACACGAACGACGTCCCGATCGACTTCGTCACCTTCTTGCCCTGGACCGCGTTCACCGCCTCCCGTACCGCCTGAGCGCCGATTTCCTCCGCCTTCTGGGCGATCAGTGCCTGGACCGTGCCCTTCTTCAGTTGCTCGACCTGCGCGGGGCCCGCGTCGAAGCCGACCACCTTGACCTTGCCGACCTTGCCCGCGTCCTTGATGGCGTTGTTGGCGCCGTCGCTGGCCGGGGTGCTGATGGAGAAGATGCCCGCCAGGTCGGGGTCCTTGGAGAGGGACGCGGCGGTGAGGCGGGCCGCCTCGACGACGCCGCCGCTGGGGGTGGAGGGCTGCACGCCCACGAAGGTGATGTCCGGGTACTTCTTGATCTCGGTCTCGAAGCCCTTGATCCGCTGGTCGGCCGTGGTGACACCCGGGGTGCCGCCGATGATGACGACCTTGCCCTTCTCGCCGACGAGCTTCGCCAGGGTGCGGGCCGCCTCGGCGCCGCCCTCCACGTTGTTCGAGGAGACGGCGGAGGAGATGAAGCTCGTGTCGTCGAGGCCCGTGTCGGCCGTCACGATCTTGATGCCGGCCTCGTTGGCCTGCTTCAGCGGCGTGCCCAGGGCCTTGGAGTCGGTCGGCGCGATGACGATGGCGTTCGGTTTCTTCGCGACCGTGCTGGTGAGGATCGGCGTCTGGGTCGCCGGGTCGAAGGTCGTCGCGCCCTGGACGTCCACGGTCGCGCCGAGCTTCTTGCCCTCGGCCTTCGCGCCGCAACCCAGGGTGTTGTAGAAGGAGTCGGACGCTGTCCCGAGGATGACGGTCACCTTGGGGTTCGCGGTGGAGGAGGACGAGTCGCCGGACCCGCAGGCGGTGGCGCCCAGGAGGACGGCGGTGGCGAGGGCGGCGCCTCTGAGGGTGAGGTGGGCGGTCTGCATGGTTCAACTCCATTGATGCGACGGGGCGTTGGGAGCTGGGGCGAGAGGGAGGGCCTAACGCAGCGTGCGGCGGCGCCGGTTGACGTGGTCGACGTACACGACCCCCGCCAGGACCGCGCCGACCGCGACCTGCTGCCAGAACGGCTGGAGGCCGACGATGACCAGGCCGTTGCTGAGCACGGCCGGGATGAGGGAGCCGAAGGCGGTGCCCAGGACGCTGCCCACCCCGCCGAAGAGGCTGGTGCCGCCGAGCACGGTGGCGACGATCGCCTGGAGGTTGTCCCCGGTGTGGCCGCCGACAGTGGTGGTGGAGAAGCGGGCCAGGTTGACGTACGCGGCGATCCCGGCGAGGAGCCCGCAGAGCGCGTACACCTTGATCAGATGGCGGTCGACGGCGACTCCCGCGCGGCGGGCGGCCTCGACGTTGGAACCGATCGTGCGGGTGTAGGTGCCGAAGCGGGTCAGGCCGAGGACGATCGCGCCCGCGATGGTGAGGCCGATGGCCAGCCACACCGTGTACGGGATACCGAGGAAGCGGCCGAAGCCGAGGCCGCTGACCAGGGAGTCGGGAACCCCGCGCAGGTCGAGGCCGTTGGTGAGGACCAGCGCGCCGCCGCCGGCCGCCGAGAGGGTGGCCAACGTGGCGATCAGCGGCGGGAGTTTGGCCTTCGTGACCAGCAGCCCGTTCAGCACGCCCCACGCGAGGCCTGTCGCCATCGTCGTCACCAGACCCGCCAGCAGGGTCAGCGGGCCGCCGCCGCCCAGTGCCGTCATGACCTTCACGCCGACGACCCCGGAGAAGATCAGCACCGAGCCCACCGAGAGGTCGATGCCGCCGGTGGTCATCACGAACGTCATCCCGATGGCCAGCACACAGTAGGAGGCGGCCTCGATGGCGACACTGCGCAGGTTGTAGGCGGTGAGGAAGTTGTCGGGGTAGGCCGCGCCGAAGACCGCGAGCAGCACCAGCAGGACGATCAGGGCCAGACTCCGGGTGCCCTTCATGTTGCGCCAGGCGGCGGCGAGGGCGGCCGAGCGCAGGGGACGGGCGGTGCTCCCGTCCGGCCCGGGGGCGGCGGACTTCACCTCGGTGGCAGGGGGCGTCGGTGTGGTGGGCGTCGTGGGCGTCGTCATGACTGGTCCTCGCTGCGGTCGGAGCCGTCGACGGCTGGAATCAGGGCTGGATCCGGGTCCGTACCGTCATCGAAGGTGAGTGCGCCCGTCATGGCGCCGAGTACGTTCTCGCTGGTCGCCGTCGCGCCGGACAGTCGGGCCACCCGCTGCCCGAGCCGCAGTACCTCGATCCGGTCGGCGTACTCGAACACGAACGGCAGGTTGTGGCTGATCAGCACCACCGCCACGCCCGACGCCCGGACCCGCTGGATCAACTGCCCGACCCGTTCCGTCTGTACGACACCCAGGGCGGCCGTCGGTTCGTCCATCAGCAGCACCCGGTCCGCCCAGTTGACCGCCCGGCCGACCGCGATGCCCTGGCGCTGACCGCCGGACATCGTGACGACCTGCGCGGCGGTGTCCTGGATGCCGACGCCGAGCGAGCCGAACGCCTCGTCGGCCTTGGCGCGCATGGCCTTGCGGTCCAGGAAGCCGAGCTTGCCGAGCAGGCCGGGGCGCAGGATCTCGCGGCCGAGGAAGAGGTTCTCGGCGGGGTCCAGATCCGGGGCGAGAGCCAGATCCTGGTAGACGGTCTCGATGCCGAGGCGGCGGGCTGCGATCGGGTCCGGGATGGTCACCGGCCTGCCGTCGACCCTGATCTCGCCCGCGTCGGGCTGGATCACCCCGGAGATGACCTTGATGGTGGTGCTCTTGCCTGCGCCGTTGTCGCCGACCAGCGCGACGACCTCGCCCGGGTAGACGGTGAGCGCGGCACCGCGCAGCGCCTGGACCTGGCCGTAGCTCTTGACGATGCCGGACAGTTCCAGGACGGGGGTGACGGCCGGAGCCGGGATGGCCGAAGCCGGGGCGGCGGGACCCGGGGTGGCCTCGGGAGTGGGGGTGCTCATGGCGTCAGCTCTCCGCTTCCACGGGGGGTCAGTACGGTGCCGAGCTCGACCCGGCGGGGTGGTCCGCTCTCGCCCGCGAGCCGGGCCAGCAGCAGTCGGGCGGCCTCGCGGCCCATCTCGTAGGCGTCCCCCGACACGACCGTCACGGGGGTGGGCAGCAGGTCGGCGAAGGGGAAGTCGTCGAAGCCGACCAGGGCCGGGCCCTGCTCCGGGCCGGGTTGCGGGGTCATGGCGCCCATGGCGCGCAGAGCGCCGTAGGTCAGGAAGTTGGTGGTGGTGAACAGGGCCGTGGGGCGCCGGTCCGGGGGCAGCGCCAGCAGTCCGGCGGTGGCCTCCTCGGCCTCCGCCCGGGTGCCGTGCTCCAGCCGGGCGATCAGGGCCTCGTCGACCTCGCCGAAGGCGGCGCGCACGGCCTCCAGATAGCCGTCGAGCCGACGGCCCGTGGTGTGGTAGCTGGCCGCCACCACGACGCCGATCCGCCGGTGACCCGCGGCGATCAGATGCTCGGTGGCCTTGCGGGCGCCCCCGTGGTTGTCCAGCAGCACGGTGTCCGCGTCCAGGCCCAGCGCGGGCCGGTCCAGGAAGACCACCGGGGTGCCCTGGGCGACCTCGCGGCCCAGATAGCCGTAGTCCATGGCGCCCGGCACGATCAGCAGCCCGGCCACCCGCTGGCCGAGCAGGTCGTCGATGCTGCGGCGCTCGGCCTCGGGGTCCTCGTCCGAGCTGGCCAGCACGACGTTGTGGCCGCCCGCGCGGGCCGCGCTCATGACACCGTTGGCGATCGAGCCGTAGAACGGGTTGGACAGGTCGCCGACCAGCAGCGCCAGCGTGGTGCTGCGCTGTCCGGGGCGCAGGCTCCGGGCGAGGTCGTTGCGGCGGTAACCGGTCTCGTCTATGGCGGCGCGCACCCGTTCCGCGATCGCGCGGGAGACCGTCTCGTCACCGTTGACGAACCGGGAGACGGTCTTGATCGACACCCCGGCGAGGGCGGCGACCTCCCGCATGGTGGGCGTTCGCATGTCCGGCATCACTCCGAAATGGGTCGCTCGGTGTCGCTGTGTGCCGCACAGCAAACCGCCGTGAAACAACGTTGTCAATGGATCGCAACGGGGATTTTTCCCGCCCTTGCGCGGTGTGGTGCCGGGTGCGTAGGGTCCGACAACGTTGTTCCGAAACAACGTTGTCTCGGTCGGTGGTGGGGGAAGTGCGCGAGAGGATGATCATGCGATCGATCGACGAACCAGACGGCGGCCTGCGGGAAGGCGCACCGGGCGAAGGCGGACTGCCGGAAGGTGAGCTGCCGGAAGGTCTCCGTGCCCTGAGCGCCGACGTGCGCCGCGAGCTGCGCTCCCTCGATCCGCGCGCCGCCGACCGCTTCACCGGGCTGCTGACCGGCACCTGGGGCAGGGCCATGCGCCCGCTGCCCGACGGCGAGATCTTCGTCCTCACCGGCGACATCCCCGCGATGTGGCTGCGCGACAGCACCGCCCAGGTCCGCCCGTACCTCCTCGCCGCCGACGATCCCGCCGTCGCCGCCGCGCTCACCGGAGTCCTGCGCCGCCAGCTGCGCTACGTCCTCGCCGACCCGTACGCCAACTCCTTCAACGCCGAACCCGACGGCTCCGGCGCCGGTTACATCGACGAACCGACCCCCGACCCGCTGGTCTGGGAACAGAAGTACGAGGTCGACTCGCTCTGCGCCCCGCTCCAGCTCGCCTACGGCATCTGGCGGGCCACCGGCAGCCTCGGCCACCTCACCGCCGACGACCGCTTCGTCCGCGCCGCCCGCCGAATCGTCGCCCTGTGGCGGGTCGAGCAGGACCACGAGAAGCACTCACCGTACGAGTTCCGGCGCCTCGGCGACGACGCGTTCGACTCGCTGCCGCGCGGCGGCCGGGGCGCACCGGTCGCGCCCACCGGCATGACCTGGTCCGGCTTCCGCCCCAGCGACGACCGCTGCCGGCACGGCTTCCTGGTCCCGGCCAACGCCATGGCGGCCGTCTCACTCGCCGGCCTCGCCGAACTGGCGACGGTACTCGGAGACCTCGACCTCGCCGCCGACGCCGTGGCCCTCTCGGGCGAGATCGCCACCGGCGTACGTACGCACGGGGTGACCGCAGGGGCAGACCCGGCGGTGTACGCGTACGAAGTCGACGGTCTCGGCGGGCAGTTGCTGATGGACGACGCCAACATCCCGAGCCTGCTCTCACTGCCCTACCTCGGCTGGTGCGACCCGGGCGACCAGCTCTACCTGCGCACCCGCGAGTTCGTCCTCAGTGACGCCAACCCCTACTACTACGCGGGCGGTTGGGCCTCCGGCATCGGCAGCCCGCACACCCCGCCCGGCCATGTCTGGCCGCTCTCCCTCACCATGCAGGCACTGACCAGTGACGACCCGGGCGAGCGGACCCGCCTCGCCGAGCTGCTGCTGCGCACCGACGCGGGCACCGGCTCCGTGCACGAGAGCTTCCACGTGGACGACCCCGCGAACTTCACCCGCGCCTGGTTCGGCTGGGGCGACGCCCTCTTCGCCGAACTGCTCCTGGACCTCACGGGCCGCTCGACGACCCGTCTGCATCCCCGCCTGTCCACCACCGAACTGCCCTCCGGGTAAAGGCGCTTACGGTCCTCGCGGCGCCGTCGGTCGCTACGATCTCCGGCGTGTGCGCAAACATTGTGGTCGCCGAAGACGACGCGAAACAGGCCGAACTGGTGCGCCGATATCTGGAGCACGAGGGTCACACCGTCACCGTCGTGGAGGACGGCCGGGCGGCTCTGGAGGCCGTCCGGCACCAGGAACCCGACCTGGTCGTCCTCGACGTGATGATGCCCAGAGCCGACGGCCTCGACGTCGTACGAATCCTGCGCGCCGAACGCCGGGAGGTTCCGGTGCTGATGCTGACGGCCCGCAGCACCGAGGACGATCTGCTCCTCGGCCTCGACCTCGGCGCCGACGACTACATGACCAAGCCGTTCAGTCCACGCGAACTGACGGCCAGGGTACGGACGTTGCTGCGCCGCAACCGGCGCGGCACCGACCCGGACCCCGTACCCGTACCGGCTCAGCCCGCCGCTCCGGAACCCGAAGCCGCCCCGGACGAGAAGGTGTTGGCGGTCGGCGCGCTCAGTGTCGACCCGGCGCGGCACGAGGTGTCGATCGCCGGGGCGCCCGTCGAGTGCACGCCCGGTGAGTTCCGTATCCTCGCGGCGATGGCGGCCCAGCCCGGCCGGGTGTTCACCCGGGCGCGGCTCCTGGAGGAACTGCACGGCTTCGACAAGTACATCAGCGGCCGGACCGTCGACGTGCACATCATGAACCTGCGCAAGAAGATCGAACGCGCCCCGCGACGCCCGTCCCGGATCGTCACCGTCTTCGGCGTCGGCTACAAACTGACGGACCCCGCGAGGAACGCGCACCATGCGTCGTCGTGACAAGGCGCGCGCGACGAGTGCCCGGCTGCCGCTCCGCAGGAGCCTGGCCGGGCGGCTGCTGACCGTGACGGCGCTGGTGGCCTCCTGTTCGGTCGCCGCGACCGCCTGGCTGGCCGTGCAGACGACCACCGTCGCGATCCGCCAGGAGCAGGGGCAGAACCTCAAGTCCGACGCCCAGATCTACAACACCCTCCTCGGCTACGCGGCCACCCACCCCGACTGGGACGGCGTCGACGCCACTGTGCGCGACCTGGCCCAGCAGTCGGGGCGCCGGATCGTGCTGACCAACGAGGGCCGGCGCCCGTTCGTCGACTCGGCCGACTCCCCGTCCGCAAAGGGCGGTTCACCGCCGGCCACGCTCGCGCCGCAGGCCTCCGCGGTCGTCGACCCGCTGTCCGTCGACACCGTGCTGGTGCCCGACGCGGCCAAGGCCGGCGCGGACCGCGTCGACCCACGGGCCGTGGGCCCCTTCCGCCTGCCCGCGGCCGAGCGGGCCGCGCTGCGCAAGGCCTCCGCCGGGCAGGTGGAGTGCCTCAACCGACTCGGTATCGCCGCCGACCTCGTCGAGAGCCCGGGCGGACGCACCCGCGTCCAGTTCGTGAGCGAGGAGAACGGGACGGACAGCGAGGTCGACCGTTCCACGCAGGCCAAGTGCCTGGAAGGCTTCGAGACCGGTGCCACCCCGACCGAGCGGAAGGCGCTCAAGGCCCTCAACCAACTGGCCGACGCCTGCCTGAAACGACAGGGCCGTACGGCTGTGCAACTGAACCTGGACCTGTCCTGGAACCGGGCCTACGGCACCCCCTACGGGCAGGACTACGAGGCGCTCTCCGACGCCGAGGCCACCCGCCGCAAGCGCGCGGCGGCGGAAGAAGCGCTCCTGGCCGCGAAGCGGGAGGAGGACGCCGAGGCGGCCGAGCGGAAAGCGGCTGCCGGCGGCGCGATCGACTACGTCCCCTCCGAGTTCCGCGACAGCGGCTACGACCGGGCCGTCGCCGCCTGTGTCGTCAGCGCCCGCCGCGAGCAGCTCACCGCCTATGTCGCCGGACCCGCCCTGCTGTTCATCGACGGCCCCGGCGCCGCCGGGGTACCCGGCTTCGACCTCTCCCCGGCCAACACCGCCCGCATCGCCGGGGTCACCGCCCTGGTCCTCGCCCTCACCGTCGGCGCGTCGGTCCTCGCGGGAGGCAGACTCGTACGCCCGCTGCACGCGCTCACCGGCGCCGCCCAGCGGATGCGGGACGGCCTGGACTCGACGCCGGTGCCCGTGCCGGTCGTCTCCGACAACGAGATCGGACGGCTGACGGCGGCCTTCAACGACATGGCCGCGCACCGGGCCAGGCTGGAGGAACAGCGCAAGGTCATGGTCAGCGACGTCGCCCACGAACTGCGTACGCCGCTGAGCAACATCAGGGGCTGGCTGGAGGCGGCCCACGACGGACTGGCCCAGCCCGACCCGGCGTTCGTCTCCTCGCTCCTGGAGGAGGCGGTGCAGCTCCAGCACCTCATCAACGACCTCCAGGACCTCGGCGCGGCCGACGCGGGCGCCCTGCGACTGCACCGCAAGCCGGTACGGATCGACGAACTGCTCGGCCAAGTCGCCTCCGCCCACCAGGGGTTGGCCGAGACGGCGGGCGTCTCCCTCACCGTCCTGCCGACGACGGGCCCCGGCCTGCCCCTCCTGGACGCCGACCCCGTGCGGCTGCGCCAGACCGTCAGCAACCTGCTCTCCAACGCGGTGCGCCACACACCGGCCGGCGGCAGGGTGACCCTGCGCTCGTACGTCACCGACACCGGCGAGCAGCTCGCCGTAGAGGTGTCCGACACCGGCACGGGCATTCCGGCCGCCGATCTCCCGTATGTCTTCGACCGTTTCTGGCGGGCGGAGAAGTCCCGCAGCCGCAGTACCGGCGGCAGCGGTCTGGGCCTCGCGATCGTCCTCAAGCTCGCCGAGGCCCACGGCGGCACGGTGGACGTGACGAGCACGGAGGGGGAGGGGGCCACCTTCACACTGCGGCTGCCGACGGCGGCAGCGGCGGGGACCGGGCGCGACCCTGATGGGATGACCACGGCGACCTGACAGGTTCCTCACAACTGCCCGTCAGGGTGGGGCCATGCCCGGAACCTGGTGCGGATCGGCAACCAGGTACGACGAAAGCCGGGCTGGAACTGGAGCCCTTACATGTCCCGCCGTCTCACCAAGCGCCCGCTGCGTCCGCTGACCTCCCTCCGGGTCGCCGTCCTGACCGGCGTCGCGGCCGGCGCCCTGCTCGTCCCGGCCACCGCTGCCTTCGCGGACACGACTCCGACCCCGGTCGCCTCCGACGTGCCTTCGGAGGGGAAGGACGCCCTGGAGAAGAAGAGGAGCGAGGACGCCCTGCAGGCCAAGGAGGCCGAGCGCAGGAAGGCCGAAGCCGCGAAGGCCGCGTCCGGGAAGGAGTTCCCGCGAGGCGGTGTCGCCGCGGGCGAGGCCCCCGCCAAGGACGACAACACCGGCGCCCTCGTCGGTTCGGCCACGGGCGCGCTGCTGCTCGCGGGCGCCGGCACCTACGTACTGCGCCGCCGCACCGCCGCCCGCCGCGAAGGCTGACCCGGCAGCACGACCCCAGCGACGACACGGTGGCGCCGCCCTTCACCGGGCGGCGCCCTGTGCGTTCCCCGCCCCCCCTCGCACCGCACCCTGTTCTGGAGCTCGCGTTGCCCCCTGCACCTCCTGCGAACCCGGCACGCCGTACGGCCCTCACCCGTGGCCGTCTCGCCGTTGCCCTGTTCGCGACCGCCATGCTGATCCTTCTCGTCGCCGGGCTCACCGGCTGCTCGTCCACCCCGGACCCGACGGTCCAGGTGGTCCCCAGCGCGGTCGGCACCGCCTCGCCCGACGCCCGAGAGGCCCCCGACGTCGAGCAGGCCCCGGCCCCGAACGCTGCGGCGGCCCCGGCGTCCCCTGCCGGGATCAGCGTCCCTTCCGTGGGAGTCGACAGCCCGCTGATGAGGCTGGGCCTCAACCCGGACGGGACGGTCGAGGTCCCGCCGGCCGGGAAGGGGATGACAGCCGGCTGGTACACGGGCGGGGTCGTGCCCGGTGAGGTCGGCGCGGCCGTCATCATCGGTCACAACGACACCCGCTTCGGCAAAGCCGTCTTCCACGACCTCGTGAAGATCGCCAAGGGGGCGGACATCGCCGTCACCGACGTGAACGGAGACGTCGTCCACTTCACCGTCACGAACACGGAGAGTGTCGACAAGGACGCCTTCCCCACCCAGAGGGTCTACGGCCCGACCCGGGACCGTGCCCTGCGGCTGATCACCTGCGACGGCGACTTCGACGCCCAGGGGCACCCGGTGAACAACCTCATCGTTTATGCGACCCGGAGCTGAATTCGTATACAGGAGCGGTCGGGCCGTGCCGGATTCGTCCCGCCGTCACGAGTAACGTCCGGACGATCCCTGCATGAAGTCTCAAGTAATGGCCACGAGTTACGCGATTGCGTACGCCAACTGTCTCCTCAGCACCTACTCTCCCTCCAGACTCATCCAACGGGGAACAGACGGGGAACGACGGGGAACAGGCGAGCTGAGGACAATGGAGCCACTTCGTCCCACGGATCCGGACCGGTTGGGGCCCTACCGTCCGGTCGCGAGACTCGGCGCGGGAGGCATGGGCGAGGTCTTCCTCGCCAAGGACGACCGGCAACACTCCGTAGCCGTCAAGGTGATCCGTCCCGAGCTGGCCTCGGCCAGGTCCTTCCGCAACCGGTTCCGCCGCGAGGTGGACGCCGCCCGCGCGGTGAGCGGCACCTACACGGCGTCCGTCCTGGACGCCGACCCGGACGGTCCCGTCCCCTGGCTCGCCACCACCCACATCCTCGGCCCGACGCTGGCCGAGGCGGTCGAGGCGTACGGCCCGCTGCCGCCGAGATCGGTACTCGCCCTCGGCGCCGGACTCGCCGAGGCGCTGATCGCCGTGCACTCCGCGGGGCTGGTCCACCGCGACCTCAAGCCGTCCAACGTGCTGCTCTCCGCCGACGGCCCGCGCGTCATCGACTTCGGCATCGTCCGCGCCACCGACGGCTACGAACTCACCCTGTCCGGCGTGCTGTTGGGCTCCCCGCGGTACATGTGCCCCGAGCACGCCACCGGGAACCCGATGGGTCCGCCCGGAGACGTGTTCTGTCTCGGCTCGGTGCTGGCCTACGCGGCCACCGGGCAGGCGCCCTTCGAGGGCTCCTCGGCGGCCACCCTGCTGTACCAGGTGGTGCACGGCACGCCCGACCTGACGGGCGTCAACGCCCCCCTGGACACGATCATCGGGGGCTGCCTCGCGAAGGCCCCGGACGCCCGGCCCAGCCCGGACCGGGTGTCGGCGGCATGCGCGCCGGGCGGCGCCGACGCGCTGGACTGGGGCGACTGGCTGCCGGAACCGGTGGCTGCCCACATCAGGGGACAGGCCGCCGCCCTCATGGACCTGGACCTCGACCTCGAGACCAAGGTGAACGCCGTCGGCCGGGAGCCCGCCCATGCCGCCGCCCTGGCGACAGCCCCCGGTCCGGGCAACCTCCGGGTCGACCCGCGCCTGGCGGCCGTACAGCGACTGGTCGCGGAGCGTTCGAGCGGTCCCGGCCGCGTCGTCCTCCCGCAGGAACCGAAGTCCGTCCCGACGCACGAGCAGCCGCCCGAGCGGCCTGCCGTGCAGTCGCCCGAGCGGGGCACCCACCGGGCCCGGCACTCGACCCGGCCGAAGCCCTCTCGCCGAAGGGTCCTCACGGCTGCCGCGCTCGCCGCGGGCACCGGCGTCTCCGCGCTGCTCTACTCGAGGAACAGCTCGAGCGCCGCGGCCACCCCCGCCGGCCCGGCGCCGGAACCGCTGTGGACGTTCCGAAGCGAACCGCTGCTCCAGGCACCGGCGGTCTTCTACAACGACACCGCCCTGATGAAGACGCAGTCCGGCGCCCTCTTCTGCCTCGGTCTCACCGACGGCTCCCGCCCCCGGTGGACCTACCAGGGCATCAGCCAGTCGCCGACCCCGCCCCTGCTCGTCTCGGACGTCGTCGTCGCCCTCGGCACCGGCGCGACCGTGCTGGGCGTCGACGCGGTCACGGGCGCCGAGCGGTACGCGCTGGACTTCGGCGCGGACTTCCGCTTCGACACGCTGCTCGGCGGGGCCGTCGGCACGGTCACCATCGTCGGACTGCGGTTCGACCGCCAGGACCGGCCGGACGGGTCACGCGGACCGGCCACCTCCACGAACGTCGTCCTAGGTACGAATCTCAAGGCGCGCCTGGCGCAGGTCATCCCCATCAGCAAACAGGACATCGGCCTCGACCTGAAACCGTTCATCGACGCCGAGCGCTTCGTCTACATGGACGGGCTGCACCGGCTGACGGCCCGCGACGGCACCGGCCGGGGCAACGTGCTGTGGAGCAGGCCCCTGGCGTCCGGGTCGGACAGCCGGTCGGCCCCGGTGGTGCTCGACGACACCGTCTTCGCCGCGGACAACGAGCTCATCGCCGTGGACCTGAGGTCCGGTGCGCTGCGCTGGCGGGTGCGCCAGGAGAAGGGCGGATTCGCCTCCGTCGCCGCCGCGGACGCCACGGTGTACTGCACCACGAGGAGCCCGCACGGCGTCGAGGCGTTCGACGCCGCCGACGGCTCACGGCTCTGGTTCTGCGAAACGCCCCGGCTGAACCTGGACAATCCCCTGGTGGCGGGCGCCGACGCGGTGTTCGTCACGGCAGAGGACAACAAGGACGGCTTCTACGCGATCGATGCCCGGCGGGGCGAACTGCTCTGGAACTTCACCGACAACCGGGACACCGGCATCAATGAGTGGCAGCTCTCCTGCGACACCGCGCCGGGGACGGAGCATCCGCTGATCGCCCAGCATTTCGACAAGGTGTACGCCCTCCCGATGCCCCGGAACTGACGGGCACCCGAAGTTCGCAACCGGTCACTGGGCGACTCGGCCGGCGGTCACACCGCTGCGACGGTGCTGCTCACAGCTGATCCCGGGCTTCGGAATCCTCCGCCGGGGTCGCGAAGGCGCCGGGAGTCCCCTCCCGGAAGGCCGGCGCCTGGAAGGGGTCGATCTCCGGGGTCGGGGTATCGGTCCTCGCGTGGAACGTCGTCGGTTCCGGCGCGGAGAACAGAGAAGTCAGCTCGATGGAAAATCTCCTGATCCTCGAGAGGGGGGCACGGCAGATCTCAGAGAACGGTCAGCTTGGCGTACGGGCTGACAATCCGTTCCTGACGCCCGCCGAAGTCGACGAGCACTGCGATGCCATCCTCGACGGTGGTCACCCGGCCGAGGCCGAAGACGTCGTGAGTGACTCGGTCGCCTGCCGCGAAGTGCTTGGCAGGGGGTGCCACAGGGGCTTTGAAAGGGCTGGTGGCCAGGTGGGCCCGCGTTACCGCTGTCTTTGTCATTGACGCCAGTATGCTCCGCTCCGGCCCGCCATGGACCCCGTGAGCGCACTCCACTGTCGGCGGCCCCACAGGCACCGGCTTGGCGGACGGGCTCGCCGACGCCGGGAAATCCCGCTCGCCGACACGGATCACGCAGGTCACACGGGTGATGGACGGCCGATCCCAGCCCCGGGACCGGCCCCTCGGACAGCGCGACACCACGTGGAGTAATCGCCAAGAGTTATGAATCGTTAGCAACGCGACTCCTCCCGTACGGCGTCGCGGGCCCCGTTCACTCCCGTCCGGACGCGCTCACCGCCAGCGCCGCCACCGCCACGGCGGCCACGAGGAGCGGGATCCCCAGGCCGTGATGGACCACCAGCCACGCCCCGAGGACCGCGCCCGCCGCCATCGCCGCCACCGACGCCGAGCGGCGCGGGGAGCGTCTGCCCGTGCCGCCGGCCGCGCGGGAGTCGGCGGCGAGACCGGTGAGGGTCATCGTCAGGACGGTGGTCGTCAGATCGGGGACGCCCAGCCTGCGTACGGTCGCGTTGCGCAGGCCCATCGCGAAGGCCGTGACCGCGATCAGGGTGTAGACGGTGGCCGTCGCGTCCGGCCTCACGAAGGCGACCACGGAGGACGCGCCCAGGAACACCGCCTCGACGGCGAGGGTGATCCGGGCCCACCTGCGGCGCGAACCACCGCCCAGCCGTCGCGAGAGGCGCCCGCCGGCCACCGCGCCCAGCACGAACGAGGCGAGCGACGTCAGCGTGTGCGGTACGGAGAAACCGGGCGCCCCGGCGGCGGCGAAGCCGAGGACGACGACGTTGCCGGTCATGTTGGCGGTGAAGACATGCCCGAGCCCGAGATAGCTGACGGCGTCGATCAGCCCGCTGACCACCGTCAGCACCAGCAGTACGGCCACGAGCCGCAGACCACGCGATTCGGAATCCGGCTCGGTTGCCTCTTTGCTCATCCGGCCACTCCATCACGGGGAGACAAGGGGGAGACAAAAGGAAGCACGACCGGCCCCCGAAGTATCGGGGGCCGGCGCCTGAGTACCCGTGTCCTACCGGGCCAGTACGTTCCTGGTCGGCTCAGTACCAGTGGTGGGCCTGCCAGAAGTTCCACGCGCCGACCGGGCTGCCGTAGCGCTCGTTCATGTACTTCAGGCCCCACTCGATCTGGGTGGCGGCGTTGGTCTTCCAGTCGGAGCCGGCCGAGGCCATCTTCGAGCCGGGGAGGGCCTGGACCAGGCCGTACGCGCCGGAGGAGGCGTTGGTGGCGGCGACGTTCCAGCCGCTCTCGTGCTCGACGATCTTGCTGAAGGCGTTGAACTGCGCGTCGTTCGGGATCAGCTTGTGCGCGATCGCCTTGGCGCCGGACGAGGAGGCGGTGGACGCCTCCGCGGGAGCCGCGGCCAGGACCATACCGGCGGTGGCGGCGGCCACGGCGGCGGTGGTGAGGGCCTTCTTCGGGGAGGCGAGGGTGCGGGCGATACGGGAGACGAACACGGAGAACCTTTTCTTCGGGGTCAGGGTGGCCGCGTGCAGTCGGTGCCGGGTGCTGCGTGTGTGGCGGTGACATGCGGCGGCGCCGCGACCCGTGGGGGTTCGTGGCGCCGTGCGACTGCTTCAGACAAACAGGCTGGGCGGGGGGTCCGCAATCACCCCTTTTGCTAGTTGTGTTCGTATGTGGGCTGAAGACGTTGTTTGTGATCTGGCTCTCAATGCGCAGGTCAGGGGTCGTTTCTGTGTGGGCATGACATGGAAATTGATCTACTAATTCGCTTCGTAGGTGATCTGCGTCCTATGGGCCGCTTCACGTCCCTGGCGCGTCGAAAGTGACCTGGCTCTCGAAGGCGGCCCGTCGTGTGGCCCGGCGAACGGGGCAGTCCGGCTGACGGCACCGAGTTCAGACAGTCACGTACGTCACCGGGTCGCTCCCCGTCACCGCCTCCGCCTGGCCCAGTTTGACCAGGCGGCGTACGTGGGCCTCCGCCTCCGAGACCGCGATGTTCCGTGAGCCCGGGGGGATCTCGGCCCAGGGGCGGTTCCACTCCATGCGTTCCGCCAGTTGCCAGGGCGTGAGGGGAGTGGTGAGGAGGGCGCGGAGGCCGGCGAGGCGTTCGTCGTGGTGGTCGAGGAGCTCCTGTACGCGGACGGTCGAGTCGGGGAAGGTGTGTCGGTGGGCCGGGAGGACCTCCGCCGGGGCCAGCCGGCCGATGCGCTCCAGGGAGTCGAGGTAGTCGCCGAGGGGATCGGTGACGGTCGTGTCGTCCGGGTCCTCGTACAGGCCGATGTGCGGGGTGATCCCGGGGAGCAGGTGGTCGCCGGAGAACAGGCGCCCGTTTCCCGGGAGCTGGGCCGGGTGGGCCTCCTCGAGGTGGAGGCAGACATGGCCCGGGGTGTGGCCCGGCGTCCAGATCGCGCGCAACCGTCGGCCGGGGAGATCGAGGAGTTCGCCCGGGACGATCTCACGGTCTGGCAGCGCGGGCGAGAAGTCGGGCAGCATGCCGACGGGAGTCCTGGTCAGGGTCGCCACATGGTCGGCGGGCGCGCCGGCCGCCGCGAGCTTCGCGACCATGTACGTGTACCAGCGCTCGGCGCGGTTGTCGCGCGTGCGCCGGACGAGCGCGATGTCCGCCTCGTGCATCGCGATCCACGCCCCGGACGCCTCCCGTACCTGGCCGGAGAGGCCGTGGTGGTCGGGGTGGTGGTGGGTGATCACCACGCCATGGATCTCGCCGACGGCGGTACCGCACGCCGACAGGCCCTCGGCAAGGGTCTCCCAGGACAGCGGGTCGTCCCAGCCTGTGTCGACGAGCACCGGTCCGCTGTCGGTGTCGACGACGTACACCAGCGTGTAGCCGAGGGGATTGTTCGGAATGGGGACCCGGAGGGACCGTACGCCCCCGCCGTGATCGGTCACCTGCGTCGACGTCTTTGTCATGGGCTCCCCTGTGGCTGGGCTGCCGGCAACTATAACTAGAACCGGTTTCAATGGGAGCCCGAGTCACTTACCCCGTTGTGGTGCGCGATCTGTGGACTCCTCGGAGGGGAACTGGTAACTGTCTCCGTATCTATCTGACGAACCGTCAGAGACGGTACCCGGAGAGGCAGTCGGCGAGAGGCAGTCGGCCATGACCGAGCTCGTGGAACACGGACAGCTGTTCATCGGCGGGGAGTTGACCGACCCCCTCGGCAAGGACGTCATCGAGGTCATCTCCCCCCACACCGAAGAGGTCTTCGGCCGCGTGCCGCACGCCTCGACGGCCGACGTCGACCGGGCCGTCGCCGCCGCGCGCACCGCCTTCGACGAGGGACCATGGCCCCGGATGACACTCGACGAGCGGATCGCCGTCGTCACCCGCATCAAGGACGGTGTCGCGGCGCGGTACGAGGAGATCGGCCGCGTCATCTCCTCCGAGAACGGCTCCCCCTACTCCTGGAGCGTCCTCGCCCAGGCCCTCGGCGCGATGATGGTGTGGGACGCGGCCATCACCGTCGCCCGCGACTTCACGTACGAGGAGACACGCGACGGAGTCCTCGGCCGCATCCTCGTCCGGCGTGAACCGGTGGGCGTCGTCGCCGCCGTGGTCCCCTGGAACGTCCCGCAGTTCACCGCGGCGGCCAAGCTCGCGCCCGCACTGCTCGCCGGCTGCACGGCGGTCCTGAAGCCGTCGCCCGAGTCGCCCCTCGACGCGTACATCCTCGCGGAGATAACGAAGGAGGCCGGACTGCCGCCCGGCGTCCTCTCCATCCTCCCGGCCGACCGCGAGGTCAGCGAGTACCTCGTCGGACACCCCGGCATCGACAAGGTCTCCTTCACCGGTTCGGTCGCCGCGGGCAAGCGCGTGATGGAGGTAGCGTCACGTCAACTCACCCGGGTGACACTGGAGTTGGGCGGGAAGTCGGCGGCCGTCGTGCTCCCCGACGCCGACCTCGACACCACCGTCCCCGGTATCGCCTCCGCGGCCTGGATGAACAACGGGCAGGCGTGCGTGGCCCAGACCCGCATCCTCCTCCCGCGCTCCCGTTACGACGAGTTCGCGGACGCCTTCACCCAGGCCGCGAGCGCGCTGGTGGTCGGCGACCCGCTCGACCCGGCGACCCAGGTCGGCCCGTTGGTCGCCCAGCGCCAGCAGCAGCGCAACCTCGACTACATCCGCATCGGCCAGGAGGAGGGCGCGAAGATCCTCACCGGCGGCGGACGCCCCGCCGGCCTGGACCGCGGCTGGTACGTCGAACCGACCCTCTTCGGCGACGTCGACAACTCGATGCGCATCGCCCGCGAGGAGATCTTCGGCCCGGTCATCTGCCTGATCCCGTACGGCGACGAGTCCGAGGCGGTGAAGATCGCGAACGACTCCGACTACGGCCTCTCCGGCAGCGTGTGGACGGCCGACGTCGGCCACGGCATCGAGGTCGCCCGGCAGGTCCGTACCGGCACGTACTCGGTGAACACCTTCAGCCTCGACATGCTCGGCCCGTTCGGCGGCTACAAGAACTCGGGCCTTGGGCGGGAGTTCGGGCCCGAGGGATACGGCGAGTACCTGGAGCACAAGATGATCCACCTCCCGGCCGGCTGGGAGGGGTAGGGGGCATGGGCGACCGCTGGCACGTGGAGGTGGACCGCTCGCTGTGCATCGGCTCGGCGCAGTGCGTCCACCGGGCCCCGGAGGGGTTCCGCCTGGACGGCGGGATGCAGTCCCATCCACTCGCACCGGACACGGACGCGAACGAGCAGGTGTTGGCGGCGGCGGAGAACTGTCCGGTGGAGGCGATCATGATCACGCTGGCGGAGGGCGGGGAGTGGGTGTTTCCCCCGGAGGAGTAGGAGGGGTTCTCGCCCCCGCCGCCTTCTCGGGGGCGCTGCCCCCGAACCCCCGCTCCTCAAACGCCGAAGGGGCTGAGTAGTTCAGCCCGTCCGGCGTTTGAGGACGAGGCCCGTTCAGGGCTGTGGCGGGGGTCTGGGGGCGGCAGCCCCCAGGGATGGGACGGGTAGGGGCGGCGGGGGCGAGGAAAACCCCTACCGACCCTCCCCGGAGGGGTCCGTCAGGTCGATCAATCTGCACACCGTCTCGATGTCGATCTTCACCTGCGCAATCGACGCCCGCCCCGACAACCACGTCACCAACGCCGAATGCCACGTGTGCTCAATCACCCGAACCGCCGACAGCTGCTCGGGGGTCGGATACCGTCCGGCCCCCACTCCCTCCGCCCCCTCACCCAACCCCATCGAGTCCAGAATGATCGCAGTCGTCTGCCGCGACACCTGATCGACCTCAGGCGAAACACTCCGGTCCGCGAACGTCAACGCCCGCACCATCGCATCCGCCAGATGCGGCTCCCGCTGCAACGCGCGAAACGCCCGCATCAACGTCTCCGCCACCCGCTCCGCCGCCGTCTCGCCCGTAGGCGGCTTCTTCCGCAGCGTGCCGTGCATGTGCTCCAACTGGTCCTGCATGGTGGCGACCAGAAGATGGACCTTGGACGGGAAGTACCGGTAGAGCGTGCCGAGCGCGACCTGCGAGGACTCCGCGACCTCCCGCATCTGCACCGCGTCGAAACCACCCCGGCTCGCCAACTGCGCGCTCGCGTGCAGGATCCGGCGCCGGCGGGCCTCCTGCCGCTCGGTGAGCGGAGCGGACGGCGGCAACGAGGCCGCTCTCACCGTATGTGCTTCCACCTTCGCGTCGGCAGTCATGGGTCCCGTTCCGTGACAGTCGGTGCTCGCACGGCGATCGAGTGGACGACCGGGCGGCGATCGGGCAGTGATGTTCGGGCAGTGATATGTCGGCAAACAGTCAGCATGGCACGTCCGTGTCGTGCGGCGCCGTGCGTCCGCCGTGGCGCGAATCACCTGATCCACCGCTCACAGCCGACCTACCTGCCGGTAGATTCGGATCCTCCTGAACGATCAACTCTGAAACTTGTTCTAGATTAGCGTCCCGTCGTAGTCTCGCGGGAAACCGTGGGGAGAAGGGGGCCGGGAGTGACGGCCGAGGCCAGCGAGGCAGGCCCTCAGGGGGATCCCGCCGCGGACGGCGAGCGACCGCTCAACATCGCACTTCTGACCTACAAGGGGAACCCGTTCTGCGGCGGCCAGGGCGTCTACGTACGCCATCTGTCGCGCGAACTCGCCCGGCTCGGTCACCGCGTCGAGGTCATCGGCTCCCAGCCGTACCCGGTGCTGGACGTACTCGACGGCCGTGACGTACTCGAGGGCCGCGACGTACTCGACGGTGAAGCCGTCCGGGCCACAGGCCCCGACCCCGTCCTCACCGAGCTGCCCAGCCTCGACCTGTACCGCCAGCCGGACCCCTTCCGCACCCCGGGGCGTGACGAGTACCGCGACTGGATCGACGCGCTCGAGGTCGCCACGATGTGGACCGGCGGCTTCCCCGAACCGCTCACCTTCTCCCTCCGCGTACGCCGCCAACTGCGCGCCCGCAGCGGAGAGTTCGACGTCGTGCACGACAACCAGACCCTCGGTTACGGCCTGTTGGGCGACATCGGCGCCCCGCTCGTCACCACGATCCACCACCCCATCACCGTGGACCGGCAGTTGGACCTGGCCGCGGCCGACAGCCTGAGCCGCCGGATGTCCGTACGGCGCTGGTACGGCTTCACGCGTATGCAGCGGCGCGTGGCCCGCCGCCTGCCGTCCGTGCTCACCGTCTCCGGGACATCGCGTCAGGAGATCGTCGACCATCTCGGCGTACGGGAGAACCGCATCCACGTCGTGCACATCGGCGCCGACACCGACCTCTTCTCGCCCGACCCGGCGGTGCCCCAGATACCGGGCCGCATCGTGACCACCTCCAGCGCCGACGTCCCCCTCAAGGGGCTGGTGTTCCTCGTCGAGGCGCTGGCGAAGGTACGTACGGAACACCCCACGGCCCACCTCGTGGTCGTCGGCAAGCGCGCCGAGGACGGTCCCGTCGCCCAGGCCATCGAGCGGTACGGCCTCGAAGGCGCCGTCGAGTTCGTGAAGGGCATCTCCGACGAGGAACTCGTCGACCTGGTGCGCTCGGCGGAGATCGCCTGCGTACCGTCCCTCTACGAGGGCTTCTCGCTCCCGGCGGCGGAGGCGATGGCCACCGGTACGCCCCTGGTCGCCACCACCGGCGGAGCGATCCCCGAGGTGGCCGGCCCCGACGGCGAGACCTGCCTGGCCGTACCGCCCGGCGACCCCGGGGCCCTGGCCGCCGCCCTGGCGACCCTCCTCGCCGACCCGGAACTGAGGGCGCGCCTCGGCCGGGCGGGCCGCGAGCGCGTCCTGGCCCGCTTCACGTGGGCCCGCGCGGCCCAGGGCACGGCGGACCACTACCGCGAGGCGATCGCCCGATCGGCACCCCGGGGGCCCCGCCCCACGCGCACCTCCATATCCGCCCCCAACGAGACCCCCGACCGCGAAAGCAGGACTTCGTGCTGACCGTCGACTTCACCCGGTTCCCGCTGGCCCCGGGCGACCGTGTTCTGGACCTCGGCTGCGGAGCCGGCCGGCACGCGTTCGAGTGCTACCGGCGCGGCGCCCAGGTCGTGGCACTGGACCAGAACGCTGACGAAATCCGCGAGGTCGCCAAGTGGTTCGCGGCGATGGAGGAGGCGGGCGAGGCGCCAGCCGGGGCCACCGCGACGGCCATGGAGGGCGACGCCCTGGCTCTGCCGTTCCCCGACGAGTCCTTCGACGTCGTGATCATCTCCGAGGTCATGGAGCACATCCCCGACGACAAGGGCGTCCTCGCGGAGATGGTCCGGGTGCTGAAGCCCGGCGGCCGGATCGCGATCACCGTGCCGCGCTACGGTCCCGAGAAGATCTGCTGGTCCCTCTCCGACGCCTACCACGAGGTCGAGGGCGGCCACATCCGCATCTACAAGGCGGACGAACTCCTCGCGAAGATCAGCGAAGCGGGGCTGAAGCCCTACGGCACCCACCACGCCCACGCCCTGCACTCCCCGTACTGGTGGCTGAAGTGCGCGTTCGGCGTGGACAACGACAAGGTGCTGCCGGTGCGCGCGTACCACAAGCTGCTGGTCTGGGACATCATGAAGAAGCCGCTGGCCACCCGGGTCGCCGAGCAGGCGCTGAACCCGCTGATCGGCAAGAGCTTCGTGGCGTACGCGACCAAGCCGCACCTGCCGAGCCTTGCCGAGTCCGAAGCCGAGGTGGCCGCCAAGTGACGACCCCCCGGACAGAACACCTCGTCCTGCCCGGGGTCCTCACCGCCGAGCAGGCCGCCCGCACCGTCCGCGGAATCCTCGCGGAGCAGCGGGAGGACGGGGCCATCCCGTGGTTCCGGGGGCACCATCTCGACCCGTGGGACCACACCGAGGCCGCGATGGCCCTGGACGCGGCCGGCGAACACGAGGCCGCCGAACGGGCGTACCTGTGGCTCGCCGCTCACCAGACCGGTGACGGTTCCTGGTACGCCGCGTACGCGGACGGGGACGCGGACGCCGTCACCGACCGGGGCCGGGAGACCAACTTCGTCGCCTACATAGCCGTCGGCGTCTGGCACCACTACCTCGCCACCGGCGACGACACCTTCCTGGACCGGATGTGGCCGACGGTCTTCGCGGCCGTCGAGTTCGTCCTCCAGCTGCAGCAGCCCGGCGGCGAGATCGGCTGGAAGCGCGAGGACGACGGCACGGACGTCAACGACGCCCTGCTGACGGGCAGTTCATCCGTCCACCACGCACTGCGCTGCGCGCTCGCCATCGCCGAGCAGCGTGAAGAGCCGCAGCCCGACTGGGAGTTGGCGGTGGGCGCGCTGCGGCACGCGATCCGACGGCACCCCGAGCGGTTCCTCGACAAGGCCCGCTACTCGATGGACTGGTACTACCCGGTCCTGGGCGGCGCGTTGACGGGTGCGGAGGCCAAGTCCCGTATAGAGGAGGGCTGGGAGCGCTTCGTCGTGCCCGGCCTCGGGGTGCGCTGTGTCGTGCCCAACCCCTGGGTGACGGGCGGCGAGTCGGCCGAACTCGCCCTGGCGCTCTGGGCGGTGGGCGAGTCCGACCGGGCCCTGGAGATACTCCAGTCGATCCAGCACCTGCGCGACACGGACAGCGGCCTGTACTGGACGGGGTACGTGTTCCACGACGAGGCGATCTGGCCGCGCGAACTCACCACCTGGACGGCGGGTTCGCTACTCCTCGCGGTCGCGGCACTCGGCGGCCATGAGGCGACGTGCGCGGTGTTCGGGGGCGAGCTGTTGCCTACGGGACTGGACCCCGACTGCTGTGCCTGAACCGCTGAGAACTGGCGTCAGTGGGTTCAGTGGCGGTTGATGCGGTTGGCGATGGCGTGGCCCACGAACAGGTAGACCACGGCGGCCAGTCCGTACCCGGCGACGACCCGTGCCCACTGCTCGTCGAACGTGAAGAGGTCGTGCGACCAGCCCGCCAGCCAGGCGGCCGCGTCATGGACGACCTGCACGAAGTCGTTCGCGCGGTTGGCGTCCAGCAGGTACATCAGGATCCAGAGGCCGAGGATGACGGCCATGATGTCGGCGACGATCGCGATGATCGTCCCGGCCTGATTGGCACCACGGTGATATGCGGGGGACATGTCCTTCGGGTTGCCCCGAAACCCGGGACGAAACCAACCCTCGCCGCCAACCGTCGCCGACCGCCGCCTCAGGAGTTGAGTTCGGCGAGGACGCGCAGTGTATGGGGATCGGGGGAGAGGACGAGCAGGTCGGTCACCGGCCCCTTGCGCCACAACTCCAGCCGTTCCGCGATGCGTTCACGTGGCCCCACGAGGGAGATCTCGTCGGCGAAGGCATCCGGCACGGCGAGCACCGCCTCCTCGCGCCGCCCGGCGAGGAACAGCTCCTGGATCCGCCGGGCCTCTTCCTCGTATCCCATGCGTGCCATCAGATCGGCGTGGAAGTTGCGGGCCGCGTGGCCCATCCCGCCGATGTAGAAGCCGAGCATCATCTTGACGGGCAGTAGCCCTTCCGACACATCGGCACAGACACGGGCCTGCGCCATCGGCGCGACGCGAAACCCTTCCCCGGCCCCGCTCAGCGGCTCCTCGTACATCTCGGTCCGCGACGGGGACCAGTACAGAGGCAGCCAGCCGTCGGCGATACGGGCCGTCTGGGCGATGTTCTTCGGTCCCTCCGCGCCCAGCAGGACGGGGAGTCGGGCGCGCAGCGGATGGGTGATCGACTTGAGCGGCTTGCCGATGCCGGTGCCGTCCGGCCCGTCGTAGGGCAGGGAATGAAAGCGGCCTGCTACCTGAACCGGGGCCTCGCGCCGCAGAACCTGCCGTACGACATCCACGTACTCCCGGGTCGCGGTGAGCGGCGACTTCGGGAACGGGCGCCCGTACCACCCCTCGACGACCTGTGGCCCGGAGAGCCCGAGCCCGAGAAGAACCCGCCCGCCGGAGAGATGGTCGAGGGTGAGGGCGTGCATCGCGGTGGCCGTCGGCGAGCGGGCCGCCATCTGGGCAACAGCCGTACCCAGCTTGATGGTTGACGTCTGGGCCGCGATCCATGTCAACGGGGTGAACGCGTCCGAGCCCCAGGACTCGGCGGTCCACACGGAGTCGTAGCCGAGCCGTTCGGCCTCCTGGGCGAGCGGTACGTGGTCCGGGGAGGGACCGCGACCCCAGTAGCCGAGCGCGAGACCGAGCCGCATACCTGCCTCCTGACGGACCGTCAGATGTGATGCCACTGGCGGCGACTGTACGACAACGGCCCCTCGCCCGGAAGGGCAAGGGGCCGTGGCCGCGAGCAGTAGGTGAGGGGCGGTCAGTCGTGTCGTCCGGCCTGGCGAGGCCTGGCCGGTTATCCGCGCTGGATGCCGGAGGTGTCCTGAAGCACACCCCGGCGACCGTCCTGCGTCTGGGCGATGAAGCCCTGACCGCGCTGCTCGACCGCCAAGTACCAGGTACCGGGGGCCAGTTCGGCGATCGGGGTCGGCGAACCGTCCTCGGCGAACAGCGGACGCGGCACCGGTACGGCGAACCAGAACGGGGAGAAGTCCGAGGCAGGCGGCTGGGCCTGCTGCGGCTGACCCGCGCCGGCGTCGGCGCCGAAGGGCTGACCGGCCTGCGGCTGGCCGCCGTACGGCTGCTGCGGCGCGCCGGCGCCCGGGTAGCCGTAGCCGCCCTGGGGCTGGCCGCCCGGGTAGGGCTGCCCGCCGTAGGGCTGCGGGGAAGGCGGCTTGGGGGCGCCGATCAGGGCGCCCTTGAGGGCCGGGACCAGCGGGGTGGCGATGGCGGCGGCCGCCATGACGACCGTGGCGACGAGGGAGAGGATCAGACCGGTACCGGCGTCCGGGCCGGAGCCGCCGTTGCTGACGTTGTCGACACCGCCCGTCGGGTCGAAGACGTTGCCGAGCGCGCTCCAGGCGGCGAACACGGTGAAGGCGACGCCGAACTGGCCGAGGTCGATACCGGCGACCTTGGGCAGCTGCGCCAGACCGCGCGACATGACGACGAGCGCGGCCCCGATGATGCCTGCGAGGACGACGCCCAGCAGGACCGGGCCGCTGCCCCAGGCGTTCGGCATGTCGAGGCCCGTGGCGCCGTCGACGGAGTAGATGTCGAGGAACGACGCGATGAACAGCAACACCGCTGCTCCGATCACCACGCCGTCGCCTCGAGTGAGGGAGCGGATATTCACTTCAGGTCCTCAGGTCGTCTCGTCGTCATCATGCGTAGGGGCACGACATTATCGTCCGCCTGTGTGGGCTGTCCGCCGGGATGCACGCGTTGATCACGACCCGCGCAGGAAACTCACGATTCCTTCAGAGATCCCCAGTGCCGCTTCCTGGCGCCATGATCCGCTGGTCAGCAGGGCCGCGTCCGTGCTGTCGCGCATGTTGCCGCACTCGATGAACACCTTCGGAACCGTTGACAGATTGAGACCGCCGAGGTCCGCACGGGTGTCGAGACCGGTACCGCCACCGATGTAGTTGGACGGCTCGGAGCCGGTCTCGGTGGCGAACCCGTGCTTGACGCGCTCGCCGAGCAGCCGGGAGGGGGCGACGATGGCACGGGTGTCCGCGGCCCCTTCGTGCACCGCCCCCGGCAGGATCACATGGAACCCGCGGTTGCCCTGCGCGCTCCCGTCGGCGTGGACGGAGACGACGGCGTCGGCGTGCGCGGCGTTCCCGATCCGGGCGCGCTCGTCGACACAGGGCCCGAAGGCGTAGTCGGACCGGTCGCCGTCCTGCGTCAACTTCACGGTGGCGCCCTGCTGTTCGAGGATCGTCCGCAGCCGCCGCGCGACATCGAGGGTGAACTCGGCCTCCGTGTAACCGCTGTTGGTGGCGGTACCGGTGGTGTCGCATTCCTTCGAGTTCGTACCGATGTTCACCTTGCGGGCGATCTCGGCGGTGTGCTTGAAGTTCCCGGGGTTGTGCCCGGGATCGATGACGACGACCTTCCCGGCCAGGGAGGTCGCGGCCTCACTGGGGACGGCGAGGGCGGGCGGTGAGATCGGAGCCAGGGGTTCATAACCGCCGCTGGACAATGACCTGCCCGCGCCGTCACCCCCACCGTCATCGGCGACGGCCCCCCACACGAACCACCCACCGCCCCCACCCAGCACCAGCACGGCGAGGGCGACGGACAAGGGACGACGCAGAAAGGAACGGCGGGGCTGAGGCGGCTCGAAGCCGGGACCGGCGTAGGACACGTCAGCCAGCCTAGTGCTCCGACCGCATGGGTTCGCCGGGGTGAGAAACCTGGACCTTCACGCCGTGCCGACGGTGCTTGGCCGACCAGTCCGCCCGGCCGTCGCCGACGGATGCGGCAGGACAGGGGCCAACAGGGCTCTTGCGCCCGTGAGTCGCGATGTCGACACCGCCCTCAACGGCACGGGGCTTTGTGCGTTGCGTCCCGCACCTCACCGTGGCCACTGACCGGCATTGCCCCATCAGTGGCCACGCTGAAAACGCTCAGTGCTTCCGTTCGCTCGTCGAGCTTGCTGCCCTTCGCGGGCTCAGCTGCTCTTGTACATCGCGACCGTGAAGCTGACCTTCTTACCGCTGTGGTAGTCGGTGTGGTCCCACACCGATATGTGAGAACTGTCCTGCATCCGCAGATGCAGCACCTCATCGGCGTTGTTCCAGTTGTATCCGACGAACTGGAAGTTCGGGTCGGGGCTGTCTCCCATTCTCCTGTTTCCCCAGCTGCAGATATGCGACGAGTCGTTCTCGCAGACGGACCAGGCCCTGGCGTACGGGTGGCAGTCCTGTCCCTGCCATACGTCGATACGCTTCAGCCTCGCGTCGGACGAGCGCCACGTGCCGTTGAACCGGTTGGCGGAGCACGAGGCGGCTGCTTCTTTCGCCGAGGTGACGGTGAGCACCACCGAGAGGGAGAGCGTCAGGGCGGCCGTCAAGAGCATGGCCATGATCTGGCGTAGTGGAATGCGGGCAGAAGAGACTTGTGTCATCGTGAACCTCCGATAGCGGGTCGCAGCGCGGGGTATTCGGTCGTCACACGACGCGTCGTCCCCCTACTTCAGCTGCTACTTCGGCTGAATGCCACCCATTCGGGCCCGGATCATTTAGCTCTCTGCCCCCCTGCCTATTCCAGAGCAGCACTCCGCAATCCTGATCGCAAGTCGGCAGGATTTTGCATTTCGCGCGCAATTCAATAATGAATGCGATCCAAAGTGGATCGGTCAACGAGCTTCTTCAGCCCTGACGCTCCAGGGTGAGGATGACTTTGGTGATCGACGTCATGCGGTTCGGACTGCATCGGGGCCTGCGTTTGATGCCGGTGGTCGGCCAGTCCGGCGTCGACGGGGCGCAGTTGCGGCGTACGGCCCCGCACGCTTTCTGGATCTACGACCGGCAGTTGGCCGCCGGCTCGATCTCCGCCTCTACCGTCCGCCGCAGAACCCGCAGCGAGTCCGTCGCCGAGACCTCCGTGAAGGCGCCGGAGGCGAGGGCGCGGAGGTAGATGCGGTAGGGGGCTTGGCCGGTGAACTCGTCCTCGGGGTCCGGGAAGACGTCGTGGATCACCAGGAGGCCGCCCTCGGCGACATGCGGGGCCCAGCCCTCGTAGTCGGCGGTGGCGTGTTCGTCGGTGTGGCCGCCGTCGATGAAGACGAGGGCGAGCGGTGAGTTCCAGATCCGCGCCACCTGCGGTGAACGTCCGACGACCGCGATGACGTGGTCCTCGAGACCGGCGGTGTGGAGCGTGCGCCGGAACTGGGGAAGCGTGTCCATGATGCCGAGTCGCGGGTCGACCGTCTCCGGGTCGTGGTAGTCCCAGCCGGGCTGCTGCTCCTCGCTGCCCCGGTGATGATCGACGGTGATCGCCGTGACTCCGGCCGCGCGGGCCGCGTCGGCGAGCAGGATCGTGGAGCGCCCGCAGTACGTCCCGACCTCCAGCAACGGCAGCCCGAGCGCCCCCGCCTCGACAGCGGCCGAGTACAGCGCCAGCCCCTCCCGGGCGGGCATGAACCCCTTGGCCCCCTCGAAAGCAGCCAGAACCTCGGGCTTGGGCGCTGCGGCGGTCATGGGGGCCTCCCGGTCGTACGTGCGTGCGGAAGCCCATGTTGCCCTACCCCCGGGTAACTAATCGACAGGGGGCACGACTCACGACTTAAGGGGCGCGGGGAACTGCGCGACCAGCCACAACGGACCCGCAGACAAAACACGCACCCCCCGACGCCCCCGGCGCGGAGCGCTACGCGCTCACCGTCTCCCCGGGCAGCAGCAGATCCAGGTCCACCGCCCCTTCCGCCCCCGCGTGCGTCGCGGACGAGGCGAACGGCCCATGGCCGGAGGCCCGCGCGGCAAGCACGTACGCCCCCTGCGCCGGGACGGCGACCGCATAGCTCCCGTCCTCCGCCGAGAGCGTCGCCCCCGCCTGGCGCCCCCGCTGGTCGATCAACGTGACCTTGGCCCGGGCGACCGGGCTGCCCTCTGCGTCCAGGACCCGCCCACGGAACCCGGCGGCGGCGAGCGCCTCCTCGGCCCGTGCCAGGTTCGCGTCCTCCTCGCTGCTCGCCCGCAGCTGCGGCTGAGCAGGGCGTCGGCCCGGGAGGAACAGGGCCAGCAGCAGCCCGACCGCCACCGCGCCGGTCGCGATCAGGAAGGAGACCCGGAAGCCGTGCATCGTCGGGATGGCGACCCCGCCGACATGGTTCGCGGTGTTGGCGAGCACCATGCCGATGACGGCGCTGGACACCGACGTACCGATCGAACGCATGAGGGTGTTGAGGCCGTTGGCCGCGCCGGTCTCGGAGGCCGGGACCGCGCCGACGATCAGGGCGGGCAGGGAGGAGTAGGCGAGGCCGATACCGGCGCCCAGTACCACCGCGATGACCACGGACTGCCATGCGGCACTCATCAGGCCGAGGCCGGCGCCGTAGCCGATCGCGATGATCAGCAGGCCGAGGATGAGGGTGATCTTGGGGCCGTACCTGGCGGAGAGGCGGGCGTAGACGGGCGCCGTGAACATCATGGTCAGGCCGAGGGGCGCCACGATCAGGCCTGCCGTGACCATCGACTGGCCGAGACCGTAGCCGGTGGAGGTGGGCAGCTGGAGGAGCTGGGGCAGGACGAGCGAGACGACGAAGAAGGAGACGCCGACCATGATCGAGGCGAGGTTGGTGAACAGGACGGCGGGCCGGGCGGTGGTCCGCAGGTCGACCAGCGGGGCGTCCAGGCGCAGTTCCAGTACGCCCCACAGGAGCAGGACGACGGCGGACGCGGCGAACAGGCCGAGCGTGGTGCCGGAGGTCCAGCCCCAGTCGCTGCCCTTGGTGATCGGGAGGAGGAAGAGGACGAGGCCCACGGACAGCCCGATCGTCCCGAGCACGTCGAAGGTGCCCTCGGCGCGCGTCGGGGACTCGGGTACGACGATCAGGGTGAGGACGATGGCGAGGGTGCCGAGGCCGGCGGCGCCGTAGAAGAGGGCGTGCCAGTCGGAGTTCTGGGCTATCAGCGCGGCGAGGGGGAGGGCGAGGCCACCGCCGACGCCGATCGAGGAGCTCATCAGGGCCATCGCGGAGGGGAGCTTCTCGCGGGGCAGCAGGTCGCGCATCAGACCGATGCCGAGCGGG
This sequence comes from Streptomyces sp. ME02-8801-2C, assembly GCF_033793965.1. NCBI lineage: Bacteria > Bacillati > Actinomycetota > Actinomycetes > Kitasatosporales > Streptomycetaceae > Streptomyces > Streptomyces sp. ME02-8801-2C. The sequence goes on from NZ_JARAXP010000004.1 coordinate 748,029, forward strand.
ATGGCGCCCATGGCGAAGCCCTGGAGCGTACGTCCGACGATCATGGTCAGCAGGTCGCTGGTGAGCGCGCTGATCAGGGCGCCGGCCACCATCACGGAGAGGCTGGTGATCAGTAGCCGCCGCTTGCCGTACAGGTCGCCGAGCCGGCCCATGATCGGTGTGGCCACGGCTCCGGAGAGGAGGGTCGAGGTCAGCACCCAGGTGGCGTTGCTGGGCGAGGTGCTCAGCAGTTGGGGCAGGTCCTTGATGACGGGGACGAGCAGGGTCTGCATGACCGCGACAACAATGCCCGCGAAGGCGAGCACGGGGACTATGGCCCCGCCCGTTCTGCCGGTGTCGCCGGCGGGCCGGTCGGTCGTCGTGTGCGTCATGGGGTGGAGCCTCCAGGCGGGTCCGGGTGGGGGACGTACGTGTGGATAAAGCCGTGTGCCTGGGCAACTATTCCGATGTTTTGGCTTACTAACTAATCCTTGACCTGTTCATGGGAATCTGATCTCCCGTCACACGATGCCGTCGCCGAGCTGCCTAGAGCCAGCCCTGCTGGCGGGCCTCCCGTACCGCCTCCATGCGGTTGCGGGTGCGCGTCTTCCCGATGGCGGCCGAGAGGTAGTTGCGGACCGTCGACTCGGAGAGGTGGAGTCCGACGGCGATGTCGGCGACCGTGGCGCCGTCGACCGACGCGTTCAGCACCTCGCACTCCCGCACCGTGAGCGGGTTGGGCCCCGCGCTGAGCGCGGCGGCGGCGAGGGCGGGGTCGATGACGGTCTCACCGCTCAGCACGCGCCGGATCGACGCCGCCAGTTCCTCCACCGGACCGTCCTTGACGAGGAAACCGGCGGCCCCCGCCTCCATGGCCCGGCGCAGATAGCCGGGGCGGCCGAACGTGGTCAGGATCAGTACGCGGCAGTCCGGGGCCTCGTCGCGGAGCCGGGCGGCGGCGTCCAGGCCGCTGATGCCCGGCAGTTCGATGTCGAGGAGCGCCACGTCGGGGCGGTGCAGGAGGGCCGCGTCGACGATCGCGTCCCCGGCAGCGACCTGGGCGACGACCTGGATGTCCGGCTCCATCCCGAGCAGCAGGGCCAGCGCGCCGCGCATCATCTGCTGGTCCTCGGCGAGGAGGACCCTGATGGACTTCGCGGGAGGGTGATCCCGGGGCATCTCGTTCACGGCGTAAGGGTAGGGCGGAAGGGGGCGTTGAGCTGAGTGCCGGGCTCGGCGACGAGCTGGGGGGACGGTGATTCCCGCGAGCTTCTCGGCAGCGCCGCCGTCAACAGGAAGCCGCCTCCGGGTGCCGGCCCCGCCTCGACCGAGCCGCCCACCGCCGCCAGGCGTTCCGCCAGCCCCTTGAGCCCGGTGCCGCCGATTCCGGGCCGCGTGCACCCCGGGGAGCCCGAGGGCACCTGCTTCGGTCCCGTCCCGTTGTCCGCGACACACAGACGCACCCACTCGCTCGTGCCCTGCGAGCGCATGCCTTCCCCGGCCGTGCCTCGCGCCCCCGCGCCCGACCCTCGCGATCCCGGACCCAGCGGGGGCGTGCTCTCCGTGCCCGAGCTTTCCCCGGTCGTGGTTGCCGCGCTCGTGCCCACCGTGCCCGAGCTGTCGTCGGTCGTGGTCGCCGCGCCCGTGGCCTCCGCGCCTGAGCCCTTCCCGGACGTGTCTTTCGACCCCGTGCCTACTACGCCCGACCCTCGCGATCCCGGACCCAGCGGGGGCGTGCCCACCGCGCCCGAGCCCTCCCCCGTCATGGTCACCGCCCCCGAGCCCCGCGAGCGCGGACCCCGCGCGCTCGCGCCCTCCGTGCCCGATCCCCGCGCCCCTGACCCGGCCGCGCTCTCCACCGTGATCTCGCACCGTGTCGCGCCGCTGTGCCGTATGACGTTCGTGACCGCCTCTCTCACCACCCATCCCAGCAGTGCCTCCGCCGTCGGCGACAGGGGTGGGCCCGAGCGGTGGATCACCGGGGTGATGTCCGCCGCGGTCAGGACTGAGTCCGCGCGGTCCAGTTCCGAGGTCAGGCCGCCCTGGCGGTAGCCCGTCACCGCTTCGCGGATCTCCGTCAGGGCCTGGCGGCCCACCGACTCGATGTCCGTGATCTGGTGCAGGGCCGCGTCCATGTCCCGGGGCGCCAGCCGACGGGCCGCCTCCGACTTGACCACGATCACCGACAGGGTGTGGCCCAGCAGATCGTGCAGGTCGCGCGAGAAACGCAGCCGTTCCTCCTCGACCGCGCGATGCGCCAACTCCTCGCGCGCCGCCCGCAGTTCACGTACCGCCTCGGCCAGGGACAGGATCGCCGCCGTCACCATCGTCGACAGGAACGTCCCGTACGCCACGTTCAGCGCGTCCCAGCCCTCGTGTACGGCGGACACGACCCCCGCCAGTGCGGCGAGCGAGAGTCCGGTGCGGCCCAGCCACGGGCCGCGCATCACCGCGCCCGTGGCCAGTCCGAGCAGCGGGAAGAAGTACAGCCAGGTGCCGCCGTACCCGATGGCCAGCGCGCAGGTCAGCGTGCCCATGGCGACGAGCGCCACCCGCGTGGACCTGGCGGCCCGCGTCTCCTTCGTGAACGCACGGAAAGTGACGAAGATGTAGAGGGAGTTGAAGGTGAGCAGGCCCAACGCGCCGATCCAGGGCAGCGGGGTCCGGCCCTCGAGGAGGTTGGAGAAGGAGCCCAGGCCCAGCAGTAGCCAGGGCAGCAGGGCGAAACCGGTGGGCGGCGGCCCCGGGTTCTCCGGTTCCGGCACACCCGACTTCCGCGCGGCACGCCGGGCGGCCTTGTACCGCGCCATGTCCGCCCGCCAGCGCACCCGCTCGGCCCGCCACTCGTCCACCAGGCAGGCGGCCTTTCGTATCCACGACATGTGCGACAGCGTACGAAGCGGGCGGCACGCCGGGCAGATGCCGATGTACGGAGTCCGGCAGGACAAATGTCCCGGCTCGGCGTGCCGGGCGGCCCGGGGCCACCGAGCTGACGCATCGTCAGGAGTATTCACAACTCGGGACCGCTCGGCTATACAACAGGGGGCGCCGGACTGGAACGCGTTCTAGATCGGCCCGTATCGACCTCGGTACGGCCGACGGTGCGGACGGTCGTACCGAGGTCTCAGTCCCCGCATCCAGTCCCAGTTCCGCGAAACAGCCCGAGCTGTCCGCCCCGCCCGCTGATCAGGAGCCCCATGCCCATTGACGCCGCCAAGGCCGTCGCCGCCGAACCCCGGTCCGCAGAGATCGCCTGGGGACGCAAGGACGTGCAGCTCTACCACCTCGGCATCGGCGCCGGCATCCCCGCGACCGACCCCGGCGAACTCCGCTACACCCTCGAATCCCGGCTGCACGTCCTGCCCAGCTTCGCCACCGTCGCCGGCAACGACTCCCCGGACGTGATCGGCGGCCTCTCCATGCCCGGCGTCGACGTCGACCTCGCCCACGTCCTGCACGGCGGCCAGAGCATCGAACTGCACCGCCCGATCCCGGCCGAGGGCAGGGCGCGCGCCACCGGAAGCATCGCCGCCGTGTACGACAAGGGCAGCGCGGCGATCCTCGTCATGCGCACCGAAGTCGCCGACGCCGAGGGCCCGTTGTGGACGAGCGACGCGCAGATCTTCGTACGCGGAGAGGGCGGCTGGGGCGGCGACCGGGGGCCCTCGAACCGGCTCCCGGCGCCCGACGGCGATCCCGTGAAGGTCGTCGAGCGGACCGTCCGCGAGGACCAGGCGCTGCTCTACCGGCTCTCCGGCGACTGGAACCCGCTGCACGCCGACCCCGAGTTCGCCGCCCGCGCCGGGTTCGAGCGGCCCATCCTGCACGGGCTGTGCACGTACGGCATGACACTCAAGGCGGTCGTCGACACGGTCCTCGGCGGGGAAGTGGGCCGGGTCCGCGCGTACCGCACGCGCTTCGCCGGGGTCGTGTTCCCGGGCGAGACCCTGCGCATCCGGATGTGGACGCCCGGACCGGACCGCGTCCAGGTGTCGGTCACCGCCGTCGAGCGGGAGGACGCGCCCGTACTGGCGGACACCGTCGTCGAACACTCATGAACCGCACACACCACCGCACACCCGTGGGTTGAGCTTCGTACCAAGCATGTTCCTGAGGGGAGCCGCACCATGCGCGCAGCCGTACTGCACGAGATCGGGCAGGACAAGCTCGATGTCCTGGACGACGTCGAGGCCGTGGGCTTCGGCCCCGGGAAGGTGAGGATCCGGGTACGGGCCACCGGGCTGTGCCACTCGGACCTCTCCGCGATGAGCGGTGTGCTCCCGCAGCCCGCGCCCTTCGTCCCGGGCCACGAGGGCGCCGGCGAGATCCTCGAAGTGGGGGAGGGCGTAACCCACGTGAAGGCCGGTGACCGGGTCGTCGTGTGCTGGCTGCCCGCCTGCGGCGCGTGTCCCGCGTGCAAGCGCGGCCAGACCGAGCTGTGCCTGGCCGGGTTCATGAACGCGGGCACCCCCAACTTCAGGCGCCCCGGCGGGGATGTCTTCGGGATGGCCGGCACCGGCACCTTCGCCGAGGAGGTCGTCGTCGCCGCGGGCTGCGCCGTGCCCATCCCCGACGACGTGCCCTTCGACATCGCCGCCCTCATCGGCTGCGGGGTCACCACCGGACTTGGCGCCGCCCTCAACACCGCTGATGTGACTGCCGGTTCGTCGGTCGCCGTCATCGGCTGCGGCGGCGTCGGCATCTCCGCGATACAGGGCGCGCGGCTCCAGGGCGCCGCCGAGATCGTCGCCGTCGACCCGGTGCTCTCGCGCCGCGATTCCGCGCTCAAGTTCGGTGCCACCAAAGCCGTTTCACCGGACGAGCTGGCCGACGCCAAGCAACAGCTCACCGGCGGCGAGGGGTTCGACTACGTCTTCGAGGTCGTCGGCCGCTCCGCCACAGCCCGCACCGCCTACGACACCACCCGGCGCGGCGGCACCATGGTCGTCGTCGGCGCGGGCGCCATGGACGACAACCTCCAGCTCAACATGTTCGAGCTGTTCTTCGACGAGAAGCGCATCCTGCCGTCCATGTACGGCGGCGGCGACGTCCTGCGGTCCTACGAGCGCACGATCGCCCTCTGGCGCGCGGGCCGCGTCGACCTCGCGGGCCTCATCACCCACCGCGTACCGCTCGCCGGCATCAATGAGGCCCTCGAACAGATGCGTACGGGAACCGCGCTGCGTACGTGCATCGAGATCTGAGGGGCGCCGATGTCGTCACTGCCATCGTCATCGCCACTCGAGGGGCTCGCCGCGATCGTCACGGGCGCGGGGCGCGGCCTCGGCCGGGTCGAGGCACTGGAACTGGCCCGGCTCGGTGCGGCCGTCGTCGTCAACGACTACGGGCAGCCCGGCCGGGACGGCTCCGGCGAGGCGTCCGCCACCCCCGCCGAGGAGGTCGCCGCCGAGATCCGCGCGGCGGGCGGCACGGCCGTCGCGCACACCGGGGACGTGGCCGACCAGCAACAGGCCCGTGAGCTGGTCGAGTTGGCGATCGCCGAGTTCGGGAAGCTGGACGTCCTGGTCAACAACGCGGGCATCCTGCGCGACCGCATGATCTTCTCCATGACGGAGGGGGAGTGGGACGCCGTCATCCGGGTCCACCTCAAGGGCCACTTCAACACGACCCACTTCGCCGCCGCACACTGGCGGGGCCGCGCCAAGACGACCGGCGCGCCGGTGTACGGGCGGATCGTGAACACGTCCTCGGAGGCATTCCTCGCCGGTTCGGCGGGCCAGCCCAACTACGCCGCCGCGAAGGGCGGAATCGTCGGGCTGACCACCTCCACGGCCCTCGCCCTCGCCAAGTACGGCGTGACGGCGAACGCGATCTGCCCGCGCGCCCGGACCCGGATGACCGAGGACGTCTTCGGGGACTTCGAGCAGTCGGAGAACGGCCACGGCGGCCTCGACCCCCTCGCCCCCGAGCATGTCGCCCCGCTCGTCGGCTACCTGGCCTCACCAGCGGCCGGACACGTCAACGGACAGCTGCTCGTCGTCCACGGCGGGATGGTCGCCGTCGTCGAACGGCCCCGGGTGGCCGCCAAGTTCGACAGCAAGCAGGACACCTTCACCTACGACGAACTGGACGCCCTCCTCACCCCGCACTACGCGGCGCGGCCCGCCGGGGAGACGTTCGCGGCTGCGGAGGTGCTCGGCCTCAAGCACGGCTGACCCGGCGCCGACACGCAGAGCGGCCCCGCCCGTATCCAACCGGGCGGGGCCGCACAATACGTGACGTGTCGTCAGGCCCGGTTCTCGGCCTGCTCGGACGGCTTGCGGTGACGGCCGTGCGGGGTCGTCTCGTCGTTGTGGGCCGAGACGGGACCCCGGTGCCTGCCCTGGCCCCTGCTGTGGCCCGTGGCCTCGTGGGCGTCGGCGGACAGCGGCTGAATGGTGCTGGTGCTTGCGTCGTTCATCGGTAACTGTTCACCCCGTCAACATGATCCTTCTAACAGCCGGATGATCTTAACCAACCCACCCACGGGTGACACGAGCCGCACACGCCGACCGGGACTACTTCGTTACAAGCTTCGCCACTTCGTTACCCGGCTTCCCGACCTTCGTCACGAGCCGCCCCAGCGGAGCCTGCTGCAGGGGCACGGGCCGAGCCACGGCAACGGGCGCCGGAACAACCGTCTCCACCCCTGTCCCTGTTTCCGCACCCGTCCCGGCACCCTGCTCCGCGCCCGTCACCGCCCCCGACACGCAACCCGTGCCGCTTTCCCCGCCCTCCCCGGGCTCCTCGGCCCACACCCGAACCACCCCGCACGGCACCTCCCCCGTCGCGTACGGCAGTTGAAGCTCCCCGTCCCTGCTCCACAGCCCGACCCCCGCCAGCCACCCCTCCGGCGCCGGAAAGTGCCGCACCTGCCGCGCGGCCGGCCGCCACACCCCCACCCAGCTCCCCGCCGAACCCTCGATCTGAAACGCCACCCCGCAGTTCTCCGGCGTCAGCACCTGCCCCGGCTGGATCGCGAACGGCGTGAGCGCGCACCCGTCGATCCGCAGGCACTCCGGGAACCGCACCGGCAGCGTGCTGCCCAGCACCCCCCAGCCCAACCGTTCCTGCTCGCCGGGCGAGGGCGCGTCGGAGCCGATCAGCAGCAGCCCGCTGTCCGCGTCCGCGAGCAGCAGCCGGTCGTTGCTCTCCGCCGAGATCTGCAGCAGCGGCGACACCTCGCCGTCGCGCTCCAGGTCGACCACGACCGCCTTCGTGCACCCCCCGGCCTCCCGGTCCAGGGCGAGCAGCCGACCCGTGCGGTCCAACCAGACCCCGCCCGAGCAGCGGCCGGGCACCTCCGTGACGTACTCCGGCCCGAAGGCGCCGCCCGCCACCAGCCACACCGTCGTCGAACGCGGGCCCAGGGCGAGGGCGTACGCGCGGTCGCCGCCCGGAGCAGGGGGCAGCAGCCGCAGCGGGGTGCCGGGGTCGGGGCACTCGACGGCGCCGAGGGGGAGTTCGCCGGTGCCGGGGCCGGTCGGGTAAAGCAGCGCGAAGGTGTGCCGGCCGTCGATCGGACGGTGGATGAGGACGCGCCCGTCGCCCATCGGCAGCACCTGCGTACCGGGCTCCTCCGGCTGGTTGCCGGGCAGCGGCACGGCGTACGGCTCGGGTCCGTCGAGCGTCCAGCGCTCCGGGAACCAGGAGTCGCCGCGGCGCGCGAGCCGGGCCCCGTAGGCACCGTCCGCAGTGATCGCGCACTCCGCCCGCGGGTTCACCACCGCGAGTTCGATCGCACAGGCCGTCATCGATCGGTCACCTCCGGCGACGAAGGTAGTTTTCGCGCGCACGGGCGGGGGACCCGACAGCGCCCATTTCACACATAAGGGTGGCCAAGTAACGATTCGCCTGAGGAAACGGGGGCGCATGTGCTGATCGGGGCGGGACGCCAGAGGGTGTGGGCGTACCGGTTCAGGCGCCCAGACCAGCCAGGTAGCCTTGCTTCGTGCCCCGTCTGTCTGAAGTCATCGCCGCGCTCGACGCCCTCTGGCCCCCCGAGCGGGCCGAGTCGTGGGACGCGGTCGGCACGGTCGCGGGCGACCCCGACCAGGAGGTCACCCGCGTCCTGTTCGCCGTGGACCCCGTCCAGGACATCGTCGACGAGGCCGTGAAGCTGGGCGCCGATCTGCTGGTCACCCACCACCCGCTCTATCTGCGCGGGACGACCACGGTCGCGGCGGACACCTTCAAGGGCCGGGTCGTGCACACCCTCATCAAGCACGACATCGCCCTGCACGTCGCCCACACCAACGCCGACCGCGCCGACCCGGGAGTCAGCGACGCCCTCGCCGGCGCCCTCGACCTGCGCGTCGTACGACCCCTCGTACCGGACCCCTCCGACCCCGCCGGCCGACGCGGCCTCGGCCGGGTCTGCGAGCTGGACCACCCGCTGACCGTCCGCGAGTTCGCCGCCCGCGCCGCCGAACGGCTGCCCGCGACCGCGCAGGGCATCAGGGTCGCCGGCGACCCCGAGGCCCTCGTGCGCACGGTCGCCGTCAGCGGCGGCTCGGGCGACAGCCTCTTCGACGACGTACGCGCGGCCGGTGTCGACGCCTTCCTCACCGCGGACCTGCGCCACCACCCGGCATCCGAGGCCCGCGCCCACAGTGCCCACAGCACCGGCACGGGCACCCACAACCCCCTCGCGCTGCTCGACGCGGCGCACTGGGCCACCGAGTGGCCCTGGTGCGAGCTGGCCGCCGCCCAGCTCGACGAGATCTCCGACCGGAACGGATGGGGCCTGCGGGTCCATGTGTCCGCGACGGTCACCGACCCCTGGACCGCCCACGCGGCGTCCACCACCACATCTGCTGCAACATCCGAAGCACTGGGAGCCCCCAACTGAACGCCGCGCCCGCCGACCAGATCCGCCTTCTCGACGTCCAGGCCCTCGACGTCCGCCTCCAGCAGCTCGCGCACAAGCGCAAGTCGCTCCCCGAGCACGCCGAGATCGAGTCGCTGACCAAGGACCTCACGCAACTGCGCGACCTGCTGGTGGCCGCGACGACGGAGGAGAGCGACTGCGGCCGCGAGCAGACCAAGGCCGAGCAGGACGTGGACCAGGTGCGCCAGCGCGCCACCCGCGACCAGCAGCGCCTGGACTCCGGCGCCGTCAGCTCGCCCAAGGACCTGGAGAACCTCCAGCGCGAGATCGTCTCCCTCGCCAAGCGGCAGGGCGACCTGGAGGACATCGTCCTCGAGGTCATGGAGCGCCGTGAGTCCGCGCAGGAGCGGGTCGCCGAGCTGACCGAGCGGGTCGGCGCGGTCCAGGGCAAGATCGACGACGCGACCGCGCGGCGCGAGGCGGCGTACGAGTCCCTCGACGGCGAGGTGGCCACGGCGACGAAGGAGCGCGAGGTCATCGCGGGTTCGGTGCCCGAGGACCTCCTCAAGCTGTACGACAAGCTGCGCCTCCAGCAGGGTGGAGTGGGCGCCGCCCGCCTCTACCAGCGCCGCTGCGAGGGCTGCCGCCTGGAGCTGAACATCACCGAGGTCAACGAGGTGAAGGCCGCCGCCCCCGACGCCGTACTGCGCTGCGAGAACTGCCGCCGCATCCTGGTGCGTACCTCCGAGTCCGGTCTGTAAAGGTCCTTAAGGAGCAGGTGGCGTGCGGGAGTTCATGGTCGAGGCCGACGGCGGTTCCCGGGGCAACCCGGGTCCCGCGGGCTACGGTTCGGTCGTCATCGACGCGGCCACGGGCGAGACGCTGGCGGAGGCGGCCGAGTACATCGGCATCGCCACCAACAACGTCGCCGAGTACCGGGGCCTGATCGCCGGCCTGCGCGCGGCACGCGCACTCGACCCCACGGCCTCCGTCCGCGTCCGCATGGACTCCAAGCTGGTCGTCGAGCAGATGTCGGGCCGCTGGAAGATCAAGCACCCGGACATGAAGCCCCTGGCGGCCGAGGCGGCCCAGGTGTACCCGGTCGCCGGGCAGGTGACGTACGAGTGGATCCCGCGTGAGCGCAACAAGCACGCGGACCGCCTGGCAAACGAGGCGATGGACGCGGGCAAGCGCGGCGAACAGTGGTCGGCGGCGGCTTCGACGGCGGAACTTCGCACCACAGGCTCAGGCGTCCCACCTGAGGGGCGCGGGGAACTGCGCGACCAGCCCCCACCGCCCGGCACTGTGACGACGGCCGAGAAGACCGAGACGGAACTTCGCAGCGCGGGCTCAGGCGTCCCACCTGAGGGGCGCGGGGAACTGCGCGACCAGCCCCCACCGGCCGGCACTGTGACGACGGCCGAGAAGACCGAGGCGGAACTTCGCACCACAGGCTCAGGCGTCCCACCAAAGGGGCGCGGGGAACTGCGCGACCAGCCCCCACCGGCCGGCACTGTGACGACGGCCGAGAAGACCGAAGCTGACACCCGCGCCGCGCACAGGGTGGCAACCCCTCGCACAGGCTGGGCCCCCGCGGACATGGGCGCCCCCGCCACCTTCGTACTCCTCCGCCACGGCGAGACCCCCCTCACCCCCCAGAAGCGCTTCTCGGGCAGCGGCGGCACGGACCCGTCCCTCTCGGACGTGGGCCGGGACCAGGCCGAGCGCGTGGCGGCCGCCCTGGCCGCGCGCGGCACGATCGAGGCGATCATCGCCTCGCCGCTGACCCGCACCCGCCAGACCGCCGCCGCGGTCGCGACCCGGCTCGGCCTCGACGTGACCATCGACGACGGCCTGCGCGAGACGGACTTCGGCGCGTGGGAGGGCCTGACCTTCGGCGAGGTGCGCGAGCGCTACCCGGACGACATGAACGCCTGGCTGGCCTCCCCGGACGCCGAACCGACGGGCGGCGGCGAGAGCTTCGCGGCGACCGCACGCCGGATGGCCGTCACCCGCGACAAGCTGATCGCGGCCCACGCGGGCCGTACGGTCCTGCTGGTCACCCATGTGACCCCGATCAAGACCCTGGTACGCCTGGCCCTGGGCGCCCCACCGGAGTCCCTGTTCCGCATGGAGCTCTCGGCGGCCTCGCTGTCGGCGGTGGCGTACTACACGGACGGCAACGCGAGCGTACGGCTCTTCAACGACACGTCGCACCTGCGCTGAGCGCCGCCGCCTGACGGGCCAGCGTCTCGACCCGTTCCCAGTCGCGCGCGGCGATCGCATCCGCCGGAAGCATCCAACTCCCGCCCACACAACCGACGTTGGGCAGCGCGAGATACTCCGGCGCGTTCGCGGGACCGATCCCCCCGGTAGGGCAGAACCGGGCCTGGGGGAGCGGGCCGGCCAGGGACTTCAGATACGCGGTGCCACCGGCTGCCTCCGCCGGAAAGAACTTCATCTCGCTCACCCCGCGCTCGAGCAACGCGACGACTTCGGACGCGGTCGACACCCCGGGCAGAAACGGCACCCCGGACGCCCGCATGGACTCCAGCAGTACGTCCGTCCAGCCCGGGCTGACAAGAAAGCGGGCCCCGGCGGCGACGGCGTCGGACACCTGCGCCGGCGAAACGAGGGTGCCCGCACCGACCACAGCGCCCGGCACGGCATCGGCGACGGCCCGAATGGCCTCGAGCGCGACGGGCGTACGCAGAGTGACCTCGATGGCCGGCAACCCCCCGGCAACAAGCGCCCGAGCAAGCGGCACGGCGTCCCCGAGATCCTCGACAACAACCACGGGAACAACGCCCGCAAGATCAAGAACGGAGACAAGGGGCGCAGGAAGGCTCGACATGCACCTCATCCTGCCCCCGCCTTGCATTGCGCGCAAAGGCCGTTGCGCTCTCTGCAATAGGACGGTGGAACCCCCTAGGGGCGCGGGGAACTGCGCGACAAGCCACAACGGCGCAGCACCCGCCAAAAAAACAAGCACCCCCCTCCCATTGGGCGCCCGTCAATGAACCTCGTCCACCAACACATCAAGCCCCCACGCCACCCCACCCTTCCCAGGCACCGCAACCTCCACGACATACCCCAGATCCCGCAACACCTGAACCAACTCCCCGGGCCCGGAGGGCACCACCCCCGCACTCACCAGACTCCGCACAATCCGCCCCTTGGTCGCCTTGTTGAAGTGACTGACAACCTTCCGGGAAGGCGCATGCAGCACACGCACGGTAGCCGTCCTCCCGGCAATCTCCCCCTTGGGCTTCCACGCCCCCGCATAAGCGGACGACCGCAGATCGAGAACAAGCCCCTCCCCGGCCACCTCGGGCAGAACGCCCGCCATCGGCGCACGCCAGTGCGCCCCCAACGCCCCGAGCCCCGGCAGCTTCACCCCCATCGAGCACCGGTACGAGGGGATCCGGTCCGTGATCCGGACGGCACCCCACAGCCCCGAGAAGACCAGCAGCGACCGCGCGGCCCGCTTCTTCGCGGCGGCGTCGAGAGAGGCGAGGTCGAGGGCGTCGTACAGCACCCCCGTGTAGACCTGCCCGGCGGGCCGGGCCCCCGCTGTCAACAGGTTGACGTTCTTGGCGACCTCGCCCCGCAGCCCCTCACTGAGCCCGAGCACCTCACGCGCCTTGTCCTCGTCCCCGACGCACAGCTCCACGAGCTCCGTGAGCACGGCCTCACGGGCGGCGGTCAGCCCCGGCAGGGACAGCGACTCCAGCTTCAGCGGGGCGCCGCGCCCCGAAGCGGCCTTGCCTTCGGAGGGGGGCAGCAGGACGAGCACGGTGAGTTCTCCAAGCAGGTACGCGGCGTCGACTCGCGTCAGATTACGTGGTGAGGCGGGCCCACCGGATCTGTGCCTACGCTCGTTCCATGCCCCGCCGCCACATACGCGTGACCGGCGCCCCCGAAGCCCCACTCCGGGCCGCCCTCACCGCCCTGCGCACCGAACTCGGCGTCCCCGACGGCTTCCCGCCCGCCGTACTGGCCGAGGCGGACCGGGCCGCGATGGCCCCGCCCCCGCCGGCGGTCGACGCCACGGACATCCCCTTCCTCACCATCGACCCGCCCACCTCCACGGACCTCGACCAGGCGATGCACCTCTCGCGCCGCCCGGCCGGCGGTTTCCGCGTCCGGTACGCCATCGCGGACGTGGCGGCGTTCGTCGTACCCGGCGGAACGCTGGACAAGGAGACGCACCGCCGGGTCACCACCCTCTACTTCCCGGACGAGAAGACCCCGCTGCACCCGCCGGTGCTCAGCGAGGACGCGGCGAGCCTCCTCCCTGGCCGGACCCGCCCGGCCGCCCTCTGGACGATCGACCTCGACGCGGAGGGCCGTACCGTCACCGCGGACGTCCGCCGGGCCCTCGTCCGCAGCCGAGCCAAACTCGCCTACGAGGACGTACAGCGCAGGCTCGACGCCGGAACGGCGGAGGAGCCGCTCGCCCTCGTCAAGGACATCGGCGAGGCGCGGGAACGCCTCGAAGTCGAACGCGGCGGAATCTCCCTGAACGTGCCCGAGCAGGAGATCGTCGAGGACGCGCACACCTACACCCTCACGTACCGCGCACCGCTGCCCGTCGAGGGCTGGAACGCGCAGATCTCCCTCCTCACCGGCATGGTGGCGGCCGAGCTGATGCTGACGCACGGGACGGGCGTACTCCGCACCCTTCCCGCCGCCCCGGACGGCGCGGTCGGCCGTCTGCGTCGCACCGCCCAGGCCCTGCACATCGACTGGCCGCACCATGTGTCGTACGCGGCCCTGATCCGCTCCCTCGACCCGCGCCGCCCCCACCACGCGGCCTTCCTCCAGGAGTGCACGACCCTGTTGAGAGGCGCCGGCTACACGGTCTTCCGTGACGGCGACCTCCCGGACATCACGACCCACTCGGCCGTGGCCGCCCCCTACGCCCACTGCACGGCACCTCTGCGCCGCCTGGCCGACCGGTACGCCTCGGAGATCTGCCTGGCCGCCGTCGCCGAACAGCCCCCGCCCGACTGGGTGTTGGCGGCCCTGGACGCACTCCCCGGGGAGATGGCCGAGGGCGGACGACGCGCGGGCGCGGTGGAGCGCGGCTGCGTGGACATCGTCGAGGCCGCGATCCTCAAGGACCGGGTGGGGGAGGTCTTCGAGGGCTGCGTGGTGGACGTGGAGGAGCGCAGACCGACCGTCGGGACAGTGCAGTTGGAGACCCCGGCGGTGGTGGCGAGGATCGAGGGCAACGGGGTTCCGCTGCCACTGGGGGAGCGGCTGCGGGTACGGCTCACCCGGGCCGAGATGGGGGTGGCGGGGGTGCGGTTCGCTCCGGCGTGAGGGCTCGTCGAGCTACGCGGCGCGGAGGGGCCGGGTCCGAACCCCGCTCCGTCCCGTCAGGCGGAACGTTTCATCCAACCGGTCCAGCCCGCCCGACCACGCTGAACGGTCCGTGCGCTCGGGGCGGTCGGTCCGTTCGGTCCGGTCTGTCCGTTCGGTTCGTTCGCTTTGTTCGGTTCGGTCTGTTCGCAGCGCGAGGATCTCCGCACGCAGTGCTATCGCGACGAGATGTGTGCGATTTTTCGCGCACAACTTCTCCCGGATACTGCGCATATGGGAGGCCACCGTACGGGGCGAGATCGACAGCTGGTCGGACATGTCCGCGTCCGACATACCGTGGGCTGCCAGAAGGAGGATCTCCAGTTCCCGGGTGCTGAGTCGGCCGGAGCTGTCCACTGTCACTGCCATGGTGCCTGCCTTGTTCGGAGAAGGGTCAAGGAAAGGATGGTCAAGGACCAGCGGCGGATTCCGCCTGGTGCGTCGTGACTCTTCCGTGACTCCCGGGCCCCGGCCATCGGTCATTGGACCGATACCCGGAAGTAGGCATCGGCCGATCGGCGGCAAGATCCTGCCAACTCGCCCGATCTCCACGGCCGTTCGCTCCGTCGGCTCCGTCGGCTTTCCGTGGACGGCCGGATCCGCCACGTGATCCATGGCATGCTCGGCTGCGTGAGCCGTACACCCACACGCGTGTTGATCGCCGACGACCAGGACCTGGTCCGGGCCGGTTTCCGGCTCATCCTCGACGCACAGGAAGGCATCGAGGTGGTCGGAGAGGCCGCCGACGGGCTCGCGTGCGTGGAGTTGGCGCGCGCGTTGCGGCCGGACGTGTGCATGGTGGACGTCCGTATGCCGAAGCTGGACGGGCTGGAGGTGACCCGTCTGCTCGCGGGCCCCGGGGCCACACACCCGACGCGGGTCGTGGTGGTCACCAGCTTCGACCAGGACGACTACCTCAACGTGGCGCTGCGCAACGGAGCTTGCGGCTTCCTGCTGAAGGACGCCGCACCCGCGCTGCTGGTCGAGGCGGTGCGGGCGGCGGCCCGCGGTGACGCACTGGTCTCGCCCGCGGTGACGCTCCGGCTGCTGAAGCAGCTGGAGCGGGCGTCGGCGCCGGCCGACGGCGCCTGCGACCCCGAATCGTTGCTCAGCGCACGGGAGTTGGAGGTCGCTCGACTGGTGGCGGTGGGCCGTACCAATCAGGAGATCAGTGACGAGCTGTGCCTGTCGCTGTCGACCGTGAAGACACATCTGGGTCACATCCACCACAAGCTCGGCGTGCGCAACCGGGTGGAGGTCGCCGCCTGGGCCTGGGCCAACGGGGCTGTCCGGATGGGACGTTGACCGTCATTCTGTGGTGATCCTGTAGTCGATCTGTGTCCCTGCCCACAGATCCTTCCACTCGCTGTTGGACAGGCACGCGCCTGCCTAGCCTCCGGTGGTATGACAACTTCGTCACTCGCGGCACTCTCGGCTCGAGCGACCCAGCCGCACCAGGGCCCCCCTCGACCACCCGTGCGGGAGTGGCTGAACCGCCGCACCCTGTACCTGGCCCTGGGCATGCTGTGGATGGTGGACATGGGGATCATCGGGTCCCGGCAGCGTGGCCCCCTCGACTGGCTGCCGCTCGTGACCGGCCCACTCGCCCTGGCGCTGCTGACCGTGCCGGAAGCGCGCCTGAGTACCGAGTTACGGGCAGGAATCTCCGCGGCCGGATCGACGGCGGTGACGCTGGGCACCTGCCTCATGGGCTGGGCCATGCCCGAATGGGGGCTGCTGGAGACGGCCTGCATGCTGGTCCTGGTCGCCCGCGTCTGCCACGACGTCGACCGCCCCGGCATCGCCCTCGCGCTGGCGGCCGCGATGGGGGTCAGCATCATCGACGAACCCCTGCGCACCGGGGGCACCGGAATCACCCTGACCTATCCCTTCCTGCTGACGTTCGCCGTCGGCGGGGCGGTCGGAACCGGCTGTTACCTGCGTACCCTGGCCGCCCGGCGCAGGCGCACGATCGCCGCCGTACGGCTCGCCGAGCGGGTGCAACTCGCCCGGGAACTGCATGACTTCGTCGCTCACCATGTGACGGGCATCATCGCGCAGGCGCATGCCGCCGGGGTGATCCACGCGAGTGCGCCCCAGCAGATCGGCCCCATCCTGACCAACATCGCCGAGGCCGGGCAGCGGACCATGGACTCCATGCGCCGGCTGGTTCGCGTACTGCGTGAGGAAGGCGAGCAGACCACCTTCGAGCAGACCACCGTCGAGGTGCCGGAGGAGCCGTACGCCGAACTCGTCAAACTCGTCTCGGCGTTCAGCGGCCAGGGCGACGGATCCACCGCCCAGCTCGAGATCACCCGCGCCGCCCGCAGAAGCGGTCTGCTGCCCGAGGTGGGTTCCGCGGTCCACCGAGTGGTACAGGAGGCGCTGACCAACGTACGACGGCATGCGCCGGGCGCCCAGGCGACCGTACGCGTCCACCGCACCGGACACGACCTGCTCCGGGTCGATGTCCACAACACCGGCTCCCAGCTCCGGAGTTCCCTTCCCACGGGAGGCGACGGCGGTTACGGCCTGATCGGTCTGCGTGAACGCGCGGAGGCGGTCGGCGGCTCCCTGACCGCGGGCTCCGCCGACGACGGCGGCTGGTGGCTCATCGCCCATTTCCCGCTGGTCGAGCAGGCCGCTGTCCAGAGCGTGGAACGCCCCGCCGCGGCGGTTCCGTCGCCCCGCCCGCCACAACCCGGACGCCACGCCAAGCGCAATGCCCGTAAGGAGCCCGAGCCGGAGATGAACTGGGACGCGGTGTAGGCGACCTGGCGCGCGAGTTAGGCAATTCTACGAATGCGCCGGACCGTGGCGGCCCCTAATGTCGGAGACCCAAAGGTGCCGGGACGGCCTTCTCACGTTCCGCAGAGTGGTGAAACGGCCCGGGCCGGGCCCTGTCGAGGGCCCGGCCCAGCCATTCTCGAAGAAACGGGAGGAGGGCCCATGAGCACGGCCGTCGTGGTGGGCAGTGGCCCCAACGGGCTCGCCGCCGCCGCGTACCTCGCCCGGGAAGGCGTGGAGGTCACCGTGCTGGAGGCCGCCGACACCATCGGCGGCGGCACCCGCACCAGCGAACTGACCCCGGGACTCCTGCACGACCACTGCTCCGCCACCCACCCCATGGCCGTCGGCTCCCCGTTCCTGCGCGGCCTCGACCTCGGCCGCCACGGCCTCAGCTGGTGCCTGCCGGACATCGACTGCGTGCACCCGCTGGACTCCGGCGATGCCGGGGTCCTGCACCGGTCGGTGGCGGCGACGGCCGACGGTCTCGGCGGTGTCGACGCACGCAGATGGCGGCAGGTGTTCGGGCCGCTCGCCGGCGGCTACGACGAGCTCGCCGAGGACCTCATGCGGCCCCTCGCCCATCTGCCGCGCCATCCTCTGCGCCTGGCCCGGTTCGGGCCGCAGGCACTGCTGCCCACCGCCGTAGTGGCCCGGCTGTGGCGGTCGGAGACCACCCGCGCGCTCTTCGCCGGCGTGGCCGCGCACGCGTTCCGCCCGTTCAACCGGCCGGCGAGTGCCGCGGTCGGGCTGACCATCATCGCCGCCGGCCACCGCCACGGCTGGCCCGTGGCCGCGGGCGGTTCCCGGGCGATCAGCGACGCGCTGGCGGCGCTGATCATGGAGCTCGGCGGCCGGATCGAGACCGGGGTCCGGGTGCGCTCCCAGGCCGACCTGCCCCCCGCCGACGTGGTCCTCTTCGACCTCGCGCCGCGCGCGGTCGCCGACATCCTGGGCGACCGGCTGCCCGCGCGGGTGGCCCGGGCGTACCGGCGGTACCGCCACGGACCCGGCGCCTTCAAGGTCGACTTCGCCGTCCAGGACGGTGTGCCCTGGAGGAACGAGGCGGCCCGCCGGGCCGGCACCGTCCACCTCGGGGGGAACTACGAGGAGGTCGCCGCCGCCGAGCGGGCCATCCACGCGGGCCGCATGCCGCAGCGGCCCTTCGTGCTCGTGGGCCAGCAGTACCTGGCCGACCCGCGGCGCTCGAACGGCGACGTCCACCCCGTCTGGACGTACGCGCACGTTCCGCACGGCTACGACGGCGACGCCACGGAGGCGGTCGTCGCGCAGATCGAACGCTTCGCCCCCGGATTCCGCGAACGTGTCCTGGACATGGCCGTCCGCTCACCAGGCGGCTTCGAGGAGTACAACCCGAACTACGTCGGCGGTGACGTCGTCGCCGGCGCGAACACCGCCCTCCAGCTCGTGCTGCGCCCCCGCGCCGCACTCGACCCGTACAGCACCGGTGTGCCGGGCATGTACATCTGCTCCGCGGCCACACCACCAGGAGCGGGCGCCCACGGCATGTGCGGCGCGAACGCGGCGGCGTCGGCGCTGCGCCGAATTCGATAACCTCCTTCCCGAAAGGCCCGGACCGCATGGTCCGGGCCTTTCGGGTGCGCCGTCCGCACCGTGTGAAATCCGTGTGAAGCCCGTCACTCCGAAATTCGTCAATTTTCTGGATGTGAGGCCCTGGGGGCGCCCGTAGTGTTCTTTCTCGAAGGGCACGGAAAAAGATTCTCCGAAGCCCTCTAAACGAAAGGGAAAGCGAATGAGCAGCATTGCGAAGGCGATGGACCGTATGGACCTCCCCGTGGAGGGTGTCATCCTCGCGTCCGCTCGTCCCACTCTCGGTACCCCGCGCATCGGCCGGATCAACGGTGCCAACGCCCTCAACGCGCTCGCCGCCCTGGGGGACCTGGCTCAGGTCGCCGGCGGTGTCGGCCAGGTGGTCGGTGCGGCCAGCGCGGTGGAGGCCAACAACGCCGCGGTGGACGCCAACAACGCCGTCGCGAACGCCGCGAACGCGCAGGCCGCGGCCGTCGGTGGCACCGTCTGATCGATTCGAAGCGCATGAAAAAACTGCCGGGCCAGAGGTGTGTTCTGGCCCGGCAGTGTGCCCTGAGGCAAATAAATCGCAGCAAGAGGCTACCACGAAAGAGGGGCCCGTGAAATTCAGCGGAAAAATTCCTCCCGTCATTCCGGGAAGGATCACCTCTGCGGTGTTCGGACCGGCTCCGGTCGGCAGGGATCGCGCCATCGGCATGTCCGAGCGGCTGGCTGCGGTGTCCAGCCTGCAGTCCTCCCTGGAGTACCTGACCCAGCGCAAGGACATCGAGAAGGGCGGCATGAACGACTGGGAGGTCGCCCGGCAGTACCTGGCCGGCGCCGGCCCCCTGACCCGCCGTCTGGTCGACAGCGTCAGCGGGGTGCGGACCACGACCGCCCTGCACGTCGCCCGCTCCGCCGTGGCCCTCGGCATGCTGCTGCCCGGCGACTCCCGCTGGCGGGGCGCAGGCAACGTCTTCCTCGGCACCTCGTCCGCCCTGCTCTCCCCGCGCCACCACTACGGCGGCGACGGCTCCGACCAGGTGGCGACGCTGGTGCAGCTGGCCACCGGCGCGGCCCGCCTGGTGCCGTCACCGGCGGCCAAGGACGCGCTGGTCTGGTATGCCGCCCTCCAGGCCAACATGGCCTACGCGATCTCCGGCTGGGTCAAGCTCTTCGGCCAACCCTGGCGCGACGCCACCGCACTCGGCGGCGTGATGCGCACCCGTACGTACGGGCACGAGGGCATGCACCGGTGGACCGAGGAACACCCGAAGACCGCCAAGCTGCTCACGCACAGCGTGCTGGCCCTGGAGTGCTCCTTCCCGCTCGTCTACGCCGGGGGCGGCCGACTGACCCGCTCCATGATCACAAGCGCCGCCGCGTTCCACGTCGCCAACGGCTACTTCATGGGTCTCAGCAGGTTCGTGACCGCCTTCCCCGCGTTCCACCCCCTGGTCGCCTACACCGCCGCCCCCCGGACCCACCCCACCGTCGCCGGCCGCGACGACCGTGCGCTGACCGCCGCGGCCGTCGCGCTCGCGGGCGGCACCCTCGCCGCCGCCGCCACCGCCGTGCGACGCCGCCTGCGTACCACCGAGGGCTGGCACACCTCCCGCACGCTGACCACCCGGAGCAAGAACCGGCTCCAGTACGAGGAGTACTCGCCGGGCGATCCCCAGCAGCCGGTCGTCGTGCTGGTGAACGGGCTGCTGTCGACCAGCGAGCACTACGCGTGGATCGCCGAACGCCTGTGCTACGAAACCCGGTACGGGGTCATCACCTACGCCCGCGCCGGATACGCCGGCAGCCACCGCCACGCCACGACGGGCTTCCGGCTGTCGGAGTCCGTCCAGGATCTCGTCGACCTCGTGAACGGCGCCGTCGCCCCGAACCGCAAGGTGATCCTCGTCGGCCACTCCATCGGGGGCGAGCTCGCCCGACGGGCCGCCCGTCACCTGGGCGACCGGCTCCAGGGCATCGTCTACCTGGACTCCTCCCACCCCGGCCAGTTCGCCAGTGGACTGGGCGCGAGCGAGAAGGGCCTGGCCGGCAACCTCTCGACCGTCGGCCGGGCGCTGCGGCTGGGCACCGGCATCCTCCTCAACCGCCCGGTGTGGATCGGTGAACTGCCGTACGCCTACCGGAAGAAGGTCTTCGCGCAGTACGCGGACGCCCGTATGTGGGAGGCCGCCCGCCGCGAATGGAAGGCGATCCGGGCGGACTTCAGGTCCTTCACCGGCGCGCTCGCCCGTATCGAGGGCGTACCCGCGCTCGTCGTCTCCGCCCAGCGGACCGTGGACCGCAATCCCGAACAGCTGCTGCTCCACAGGGAACTCGCCGAGGCCCACACCGGCGCGCGCACCGAGACCGTGGTCATCGAGGGCGCCACCCACGAGACCATGCTGATCACCAGCCGCTACGCCAACCAGGTCACCGACCGCGTCATCGCGTTCTTCGACAACCTGGGCTCCAGTTCCCCCACCACCCCGGCCGCGTCCTCCCCGCACTCCGCCCGCCCCTCCCGCCCCGCCGGCCGGAAGGAGACCGTCCGATGACATCCCTGCCACGTACGCGGCTGAAGAACGCCCTCACCGGAGAGGGCGCACCCTGGCGGATCGCCGGAGCCGCGGTGCTCCTGCTGACCTTCGCCGGCCAGCATCCCCACCACGACTTCTCCCGGGTCCGGACCCGGGACCACTTCTCGCTCCTGCCGAACTGGCGGTTCTTCGCACCGCATCCGGCCATGTTCGACTACCACTTCCTGTACCGCACGGTGAGCGACGACGGCTCGGCCTCCACCTGGCGCGACGCCAGCGGCATCGTCGACCGCAAGCCCATGCACCTGGTCTGGTTCCCGACGCGCCGCGCAGACAAGTCCGTCTTCGACGCGTGCCAGGAGATCCTGCCGCGCCTCGAAGCCGGCTTCGCGGCCGCCGCGCACACCCCCGGCTACCGCCTGATCACCGAGCACGTACGCACCCGTATCGCGGCTGAGGACACACCGGCCGACGAGGTCAGGGGCTTCCAGTTCGCCCTGGCCTCCGGCACCGGCTACGACCTGCGCCAGGGCCCCCGGCTGATGTTCGTCTCCCCGTTCGTCCCGCTCGACCCGCACGCGCCTAGCACCCCGCTCACCGCGTCCACCCCGCGCACAGAGTCCCCCACGAGCTCCGCGTCCGGCCCCGCCACCCCTCCCGCCTCCGCCCGGTCCGAAGCGAGGGCCTGACCATGACCCTCGACAACCCCTTCTTCCTCAGCGGCCTCGCACTCGCCGGGGTCGGCCTGGTCCGGGCGGCCCTCCTGTACGTACAGCTCATACGCGGGCGCAAGCGGGACGGGAGCGACCCCGAGTGAGCCCCACCGGCACGCGGCCCCCGGCCAGGCCGCGGGCCGTGCACCGGGCGGTCCCGCAGCTCCACCTGCATCTCCTGTGGGGCAAGGGAGCCAAACCGTGGCGGGCGCTCGGCCGGCACCGCAAACTGATCGCGCTCGGCATCCTGCTGGGCCTGCTGGGCGCCACGGCATCCCTGGCCCAGCCCGCGGTCATCGGCGCACTGGTCGCCACCGTGGAGAACCGGCAGCCGGTGACAGAACCCATCCTGTTCGCCGCCGTCCTGTTCATCGCCGACGCCATCCTCGGCGCCCTCCACTCGTACGTGATCGGGCTCGCCGGCGAGAACATCGTCTACGACATCCGCAGCAACCTCGCCTCCCGCCTGCTGCGCTCCCGGTTCCGGGCCTACAGCGGCTGGAAGCAGGGCGACGTGTTCGCCCGGATGGTCAGCGACACGCTCCTCGCCCGCACCACGATGACGCACGCCATCGACAGCATCATCCAGAACGGCTTCCTGGTCGTCGGCGGCCTCGCGCTGATGGCCTGGGTCGACGAGGTACTGCTCCTCGCCACCGTGGGCTGTCTCGGCGTCACCAGCCTCGTCTCGCTGTGGCTGGCACGCGGGGTGCGGAAGGTGTCGATCACCAACCAGACCGACACCGGCAACTTCGGCTCCGCGCTGCTGCGGGTGCTCGGCGCGATGCCGACCGTGAAGGCGTCCCGCGCCGAGGCCCGGGAGGCGGAGGGCATCGCGGACATCGCGAAACAGGCCCGCAAGTCGGGGATCAAGGTGACGGTCCTGTCGTCACTCCTCGACCCCACTATGAGCATCGGCACACAGCTCGCCCTGACCGTCGTCATCGCCCTGGGCGCGGCCCGCACCGCGACCGGCGACATGACCGCGGCCAACCTGACGGCCTTCATCCTCTACCTGTTCTACCTGGTGGCCCCGCTCCTGACCCTGTTCACGTCCATCGCGCAGTTCCAGGTCGGCCGGGCGTCGATCGACCGCCTGGCCGAGCTCGGCGAGATCGAGGTGGAGGGCGACCGGCCGACCCGGCCCCCGGCCGAGCGCAAGCGCGGCGCCCGCGCCCCCAGGAGCACCTACGGCAGCGGGCTCGCCTTCGACTCGGTGACCTTCGCCTACCCCGGCAGCGACAAGGTCGTCCTCGACGACGTCTCCTTCAGCGTCCCCGCCACCGGGCTCACCGCCGTCGTCGGCCCGTCCGGCGCCGGCAAGAGCACCGTCTTCCAGCTCATCGAGCGGCTCTTCGACCCCGTGTCCGGGGCGATCCGCATCGACGGCACGGACATCACCGACCTGCCTCTGAACCAACTCCGGTCCATCGTCGGATACGTCGACCAGGACCACACCCTGCTGCGCGGCACCGTACGCGACAACCTCACCTACAGCGCCCCGGACGCCGGCGACAAGGACATCGCCGAGGCGCTGCGCATGGCCAACCTGACCGAGGTGATCGGCGCGCTGCCCCAGGGCCTGGGCACCGAACTCGGCGACCGGGGCGCCGGCCTGTCGGGCGGTCAGCGACAACGCCTCGCCATCGCCCGTACGTTGCTGCAGGCCCCCCGGTTCCTGCTGCTGGACGAGGCCACCGCCAACCTCGACACCGAGTCGGAGAGCGCGCTGCGCGACAGCATCACGATGATCTCCGGCTTCTGCGCGGTCATCGCCATCGCCCACCGGCTGTCCACCGTCACCGAGGCCCAGCAGATCGTCGTCCTCGACCGGGGCCAGGTGAACGCCGTCGGCACCCACGACGAACTCCACCGGCACAGCGACCTCTACCGCCGGCTCGCCCGGCTCCAGGCACTCAGCGACGTGGCGCCCTGATCCCAGGACGCCGCCCCAGATCCCGCCAGGAGAACCGGAGAACCGGAGAACTGGAGAACGTGATGAACGACTTCCTGCTGGCCCCCCTCGTCGTGGCCGTCGGCATCGTCGGCTTCCTGATCGCCACCGGGGCCGTCAGCATTCCCGTCGTGATCGGCACCGCCCTCGTCGTGCTGTTCGGTGCCTGTTCACAGGCCAGAGGGAACAGCCACCCGAGGACCACCCAGACCACCCCACCCAAGAAGCGGAGGCAGCACCCATGAGCACGTTCACCAAACCCACCACGCAAGGCATCGTCGACGACATCGGCTACGGCAGGCAGTTCGACGGCTTCTACCACCGCCTCTTCCCCGACGACGCCTCCGTCACCGTCGAGGTCGACCGGCTGGCCTCACTCCACCCCGACGCGGCCTCGGGCACGATCGAGTTCGGTGTCGGCAACGGGCGGCTCGCGCTCCCGCTGTCGCGCCGCGTCGGCAGGATCACCGGCGTCGACTCCTCGTCCGAGATGCTCGGCGTCCTGCGCCGCAACCTGACCGACGACACCCCCGTCGATGCCGTGCACGCCGACATCCGCACCTACACCGCCGACCACACCGTGGGGCTCGTGTACTGCGTCTGCGCCACCCTGTCCATGCTGCTCACCCCCGAGGAGCAGCGACAGGCGGTACGACGCGCCGCCGACCTGCTCGCCCCCGGCGGCCGGTTCGTCCTGGAGACCCACAACAAGCCGGCCGTCATCGCCCTGCACGAGGGCCGCGACCGCGACACGTACTTCACGCCCTACCCGGAGCCCGGCACCGGCCTGCAGAGCCACTCCCTGCTGCTGCCCGAGGGTTCGCTGTGGCACCTCTCCCACGTCTGGTACGAGTCCGACGGCACCACCCGCGTCGGCACGGAGGTCTCCCGCCTGACCGCACCGGAGGAAATGGACGCCTACGCCCGAGCCGCCGGCCTGGTACCGGAGCACCGCTTCGGCGACTGGCCCACCGACGCCGAGCCGTACTCCGCGCGCTCACCGCTGGCGATCTGCACGTACGTCAAACCGTCGTAGCGACAGCCGCGAAGTACCGTGGGACCGTGAGCGCAGTCGGGGGTGGACGGGAACAGGCACGCTGGACCAGAGCGAGGCTCGGCCGCACGGGCCCCGCCCTGGACCTGCTCACCGCCTCCTTCGACCGGCACGTCTACGCCCCGCACGCCCACGACGAGTTCACGGTCGGGCTGTACGTCGGCGGCTCGGAGGTCATCGACTACCGGGGTGGCCGCCTGCGCCCCGGGCCCGGTTCCGTGGTCGTACTGGAACCCGGGGAGATGCACACCGGCGGCCCGGACACCGCGAACGGCTACGCCTACCGAGCCCTGTACGCCGACGCCTCCCTCCTCACGGACGGCACCACCACCGGCTTCCCCCACTTCCGCGAGCCGCTCCTCCACGACCCCGAACTGGCCGCCGCCCTCCGCACCGCGCACACCGACCTGAGCACCTGCCCGGACCCCCTGGAGGCCGAGTCCCGCCTCCCCTGGCTGCTCACCGCCCTGGCCCGCCGCCACTCCACAGCCCGCCCGCCGGCCGACAGGATCCCCGGCGCGGACCACATAGCCCACGCCGTACGCACCCGCCTGGCCGACGAACTCACCACCCCGCCCTCCCTCGCCGACCTCGCCACCGACCTGGGCCTGTCCCGCTACCAACTCCTGCGCGCGTTCCGTACGACGGTCGGCATCCCCCCGTACGCCTGGCTGGCCCAGCACCGCGTGACCCGGGCCAGGGCCCTGCTGGAGACCGGACTGCGCCCCGCCGAGGTGGCCTCCCTCGTCGGCTTCGCCGACCAGGCGCACCTGACCCGCTGGTTCAGACGCGTCCTGGGGGTCACCCCGGCGGTGTACCGCAACAGCGTTCAAGACGGCGTCCGGGGAGGCAGCCGACACTTGCCCGCATGACTGCACGCGGCTGGTTGTTGTTCTCCCTGATGGGAGTGGTCTGGGGCATCCCCTACCTGCTGATCAAGGTGGCGGTGGAGGCGGACCTGTCACCGTCGGCGGTGGTGTTCACCCGCTGCCTTCTGGGCGCCGCCCTCCTCCTCCCCTTCGCGATCCGCCAGGGAGGCCTCCCCCACACCATCCGCACCCACTGGCGTCCGATGCTGGCCTTCGCGGTCATCGAGATCATCGGCCCCTGGTGGACCCTGACGGACGCGGAACGCCACCTCTCCAGCTCCACGGCCGGCCTCCTGATCGCGGGCGTCCCGATAGTCGGGGTCGCGCTGGCCCGCTTCTTCGGCAGTACGGAGAGGCTGGGCGCCCGGCGTCTCACGGGCCTGACCCTGGGCCTGGCGGGCGTCGCGGTCCTGACCGTCCCGCATCTGACAGGCGGCGACGCCCGCTCCCTCGCGGAGGTCCTGCTGACGGTGATCGGCTACGCCACGGCCCCACTGATAGTGGCGCGCCACCTGAAAAACGTCCCGTCGCTCCACCTCACCGCGCCCTGCCTGGCGCTGGCCGCTCTGGTCTACGCCCCGGCGGCGGTGCTGACCCGCCCGGCGGAGCTTCCATCTGCTGAGGTTCTGGCGGCTCTCGCCGTCCTGGGCGTGATCTGCACGGCCCTCGCCTTCGTGGCGTTCCTGGAGCTGATCAAGGAGGTCGGCCCGACCCGGGCCACGGTGTTCACGTACGTCAATCCGGCGGTCGCGGTGGCGGCGGGCGCCCTGTTCCTGGACGAACCGCTGACGGCCGGCATCCTCGCCGCGTTCGCCCTGATCCTGGCGGGCTCCGTCCTGGCGACGGCCACTGGACCGCGTCGGGGCGGACGCCCGGTAGCATGGTCGACACGGCAGACGAGCCGGGCGGACGGCCGCGTGGACACCCCTTCGGGGGCGCTCCCCGAGGAACGTCCGGGCTCCACAGGGCAGGGTGATGGCTAACGGCCACCCGGGGTGACCCGCGGGACAGTGCCACAGAAAACAAACCGCCGAGGGCTCCGGCCCCCGGTAAGGGTGAAACGGTGGTGTAAGAGACCACCAGTGCCCAGGGCGACCTGGGCAGCTAGGTAAACCCCACCCGGAGCAAGGTCAAAAGGAGCCGCTGTAAAAGGCGGCTCTGCGCGGACGTTCGAGGGCTGCCCGCCCGAGTCCGCGGGTAGACCGCACGAGGCCGGCGGCAACGCCGACCCTAGATGGATGGCCGTCTCCCCGGGCCCCGCGAGGAGCCCGGGTGACAGAACCCGGCGTATAGCCCGACTCGTCTGCCGGAGTTCATGGCATGCGACGTCCGCTTGCGCTGCTCGCGCATCTGTGCGGTTTCCTGGGCAACCTGACAGAGCGTTGACTGGGAGGGGGCGGCGGGCGACTACTGGTTGGTTGAACGGAGACCCCAGCCATGTCAGTTGCTTGGTGCAACGTGCTAGATTCGCGGCATGTTGGGCCGAACATATGACAGTCAGCTGTGCTCCATCGCCCGGACCCTGGAGGTCGTGGGCGAGCGCTGGACCTTGCTGATCGTTCGCGACTCACTGCTCGGCCTGCGCCGGTTCGAGGAGTTCCAGGACAGTCTCGGTATCGCCCGCAACGTACTCACCAGCCGCCTGTCCAAGCTGGTCGACGACGGGCTGCTGGAGCGGGTCTGTTACCAGGAGCGGCCAGCCCGCTACGAGTACCGGCCGACGAACAAGGCCAAGGACCTGCTCACCGCGTTGCTTTCCTTGATGCACTGGGGCGACGAACACGCCGAGGGTCCGGCCGGCCCTCCGCGCATCGCGGCCCATGTGGGATGCGGAGGCCACGTGCGGGAACAGCTCGTGTGCACCCACTGCGGACAGGTGCTGGACCCGGACGCCGTCCAACTGCTCCCCGGCCCAGGACTCACCGGCCTGACATCCGGCACCCGGCTACCCTGACGCGGTGACGACCGACACCGTCTTGTCGAGAGCCGTGCGCGGCACCGGTGATCTGCCTCTGCTCCCACTGCCGGACCGCGTCGCGGAACTGCTGGCATTGCTGTGTTCCCCGCCTCGACTGGCGGCCCATCTGCGTGCCGTTCACGATGTCGCGTATCAGCTGGTCGTCTGGATGGAAGAGCACTGCTCCGCCGTGACGTTCGACCGGGAGGCGGTGCTGTTCGGGGCCGCGACGCATGACATAGGCAAGACAGTGCACGCGGCCGAGCTTTCCCGGCCCGGGTCGGCGCATGAGGAGGCCGGGCAGGCCCTCTTGCTCGAGCACGGCGTCAGCCCGGAGTTCGCCCGCTTCGCCGCGACCCACGCGTCGTGGACGCGACCGGACGTCGGTCCGGAGGACCTCCTGGTGAGCCTCGCCGACAAGATCTGGAAGAACAAGCGCGTCCCCGAACTGGAGGACCTCTTCGTGGCCAGACTGAGCGAGGCCACCGGTCGGCCGGCGTGGGAGGAGTTCCTCGCGCTCGACGAGATCCTCTCCCGCCTCGGCGACGAGGCCGACGAGCGCCTGGCCTTTCAGGCGTCCTTCCCGATCCATAGCTGAGTGCACCGGCGCGCACCGTGACGAGGGGCCCCGGTCCTACTACTCCACCGCCGTCGGTGACCCGAACCCAACGCTGACCCGGAAGCCCATGGGAGGCGCCTGTGCCTCCTCGTCGCCCTTGATGCTCCCAGGGTGACCCTGAACTCCCTTTCTGTGATGCCCAGTTGTGCGCATCTCCAGCAGGCGACCCGACAGATCGATCACAGCTCCACCATAAGTTGCTTCACGCAACTCACGCGGCTAGTGTGCGAGTTGCTTCATGAAACTCTCAAGTGCCCAGCCCCGTAAGGTGACGTGCTCGATGGCGAAGAACAAGCTCGAAGACCATCCCACCGTCGTCCAAGCCCGCCGGCGTGACCGCTCAGCCGCCCGGCCCGCCGAACCGCTGGACGCGGCGTGGCTGCGCCGGCTGGTTCTCGACGCGGGTGCGGACGACGTCGGCTTCGTCGAGATCGACCGGCCGGACATCGCCGACCAGCGAGAGGACCTGAGCGCAGCGCTGCCGGGTGTCCGAACGTTGATCAGCATCGTGACCCGGATGAACCGGGAGAACATCCGCACTCCTGCCCGTTCGGTCGCCAACCTGGAGTTCCATCACACCGGCGACCACACCAACGAAATCGGCCGGCAGGTGGTGGGCGAACTGGAAGCGGCGGGCGTGCGCGCCATCAACCCCGCGATGGGATTTCCGATGGAGATCGACAACTTCCCGAGGAAGGCGTGGGTCGTCTCGCACAAGCCGGTCGCCGTGGCGGCGGGGCTCGGCAAGATGGGTATCCACCGCAACGTCATTCATCCCAAATTCGGCAACTTCATCCTGCTGGGCACGATTCTTGTCGACGCCGAGGTCAGCGAATACACCCGGCCCATCGAGTACAACCCCTGCCTGGAATGCAAGTTGTGCGTGACGGCCTGCCCGACCGGGGCCATCGCCTCCGACGGTCACTTCAACTTCTCCGCCTGCTACACGCACAACTACCGTGAATTCATGGGCGGCTTCGGGGACTGGGCCGAGCAGGTCGCCGAAAGCCGTGACGCCCACGACTACCGGTCGCGAGTGAGTGACAGTGAGAGCGCCTCGATGTGGCAGAGCCTGTCCTTCGGTGCCAACTACAAAGCGGCCTACTGCATGTCGGTCTGTCCGGCGGGCGAGGATGTCATCGGCCCCTGGCTGGACGACCGCAAGGCCCATCTGAACCAGGTCGTGCGCCCGCTGATGGACAAGGCGGAGACCGTCTACGTCGTGGAGGGTTCCGACGCCGAACAGCATGTGGCCGCCCGGTTCCCGAACAAGCGCACGAAGCATGTGGCGATGAGCCTGCGAGCGAACAGCATCGACGGCCTGGTGGAAGGCCTGCCGCTGATCTTCCAGCGCGAACAGGCGAAGGACATGTCCGTCACCTACCACTTCACCTTCACCGGCGACGAGTCCCGACAGATCACCGTGACCATCCGCAACCGCGAACTCGATGTCGCCGAGGGGCATCTCGGTGAGCCGGATCTCAGGGTCACCGCGGACACACGCACCTGGCTGAGTTTCCTCGCCAAGCCGTCGATGTTGGCGTGGGCTCTGGTCCGTCGCCAGATCAAGCTGCAGGGCTCCCCCCGCCTGCTGCGCGACTTCGGCCGTTGCTTCCCGTCCTAAGGGCGCCACCGAATCATCACCGACAGATCGCTGAACTATCGCCGTGAGAAGTGAAAGGCGGAACATGAGCACGCTCAGCACCGAAGTCGAGCTCGACCTCGTGTTGGAACGCAAGGAAACGATGGCCGAAGGCGTCGTGCTGCTGACGCTGCGCGACCCGGAAGGCCGGCCACTGCCGGAGTGGGAGCCGGGAGCCCATATCGATCTGATACTGGGAGCCGGCCTGATCCGGCAGTATTCACTGTGCGGGGACCCGGGGGACCGGTCCCGCTTTCAGGTCGCGGTGCTGCGTGAACCGGAAAGCCGCGGCGGTTCGCGTCACGTTCACGACGAGCTCGCCGAGGGTGAGTCGGTGCGTATCCGCGGGCCGCGCAACCACTTTCCGCTCGTGAAGGCCAAGAACTACCTGTTCATCGCAGGCGGCATCGGGATCACCCCCATCCTGCCCATGGTGGCGGCCGTCAACGCGACCCGCGCCGACTGGCGCCTCGTCTACGGGGGCCGAACCCGCGCCTCGATGGCGTTCGGTGAGACCCTGCAGCGGGCCTACGGAGACCGGGTGAGCCTGCGGCCGCAGGACGAGTACGGGCTGCTGGACCTGCCGTCGTTCCTCGGCAAGCCGCAACGGAAGACAGTTGTCTACAGCTGCGGCCCGGAACCGCTGCTCGCGGCGGTCGAGGCCGGCTGCGAGAAGTGGCCGAGTGGAACCCTGCACCTGGAGCGCTTCGCCCCCAAACAGGACCTCGCCGCCGGGCCGCAGAGCAGCTTCGAGGTCGAATTGGCCCAGTCCGGCAAGAAGCTGGTGATCGCTGAGGACATGACCATTCTCGAGGCCGTCGAAGCTGCCGGTGTGCCGGTGATGACCTCGTGCGAGGAGGGCATCTGCGGCACCTGCGAGACGAAGGTGCTGTCCGGGGAGATCGACCACCGCGACTCGGTACTGAACGACCAGGATCGCGCCGCGGGCGACACCATGATGATCTGCGTCTCCAGGGCCAAGGGCGACCGTCTGGTCCTCGACATCTGATCCGTTCGGGACCGGGGAGACGTGCACCGGCCCCGCCTCGGCCGCCTGGCGCGGTGGATCGCCGGCCCGCGTAGCCGTTCGCTACGGCGAGGGGCGGGCCAGCGGTCACTCCTCCCGCCCCCCGGATCCGTAACCAGCCCTCGACACCGCCTGCCCAGCCTCGAGACGATCACCCCAACTGCAAGCAGATCGATCCGTCTCAGTCCCAGTCCCCGGGGTCCGTCGCCTCGATCAGTGCGGCCAGTTTCACGCGGTCGTGGAAGGCGCTGCTGATGATCAGTCCGAGCTCCCGCAGAGCCGCCTCGTCCTTGCCGTAGACGCACATCATCCCGGCCTCGGGATCGAAGCCGCCTATCCGGTCGGCCAGTTCCGGCGCATGGACGCGCAGTGCCGTGTGCGCGACCGCGTCCCAGCCGTACCCGCCGCCCTCCTGGCCGACGGCTTCGAAGAGCTCGGTCAACCCGACAAAGTGGTCGTCGGTGAGGATCAGGCTGTAGTTGCCGGGCGATGTGTCGAACAGCTGCAGCGGGGCGAGGTCCGCGTGATCGATTGCTTGAGTCATGCGGGCATCTTGGCATGACCCACTGACAGGTCGGCCTACTCGCCAGCGTGGAACGCGGGCTGCCTCTGCTACGTGATCTCCCGGGACCGGGGGTGAGGTGGCCGTCGAGCTGGGTGGTGAGCCGGGCAACACAACGGCCCTACCCGTCGGGTGCGTCGTCGGCCGACCCGTCACAGATGCAGCATCTCAGCCGCTCTGTCACCGCGCCGGTCCACGGAGATCGCTCTTCGCTCACGACCACTTCCCATCTCGGATCTTCTTGTCGACGTGCTTCCGCGTCGCATCCTCCATAGCGGTGCTGTGTCCGCCGCTGGGGTTGCTCAGGTCGGGTATCACGACGTCGAACGTGCCGTTTCCGTTGTCCAGAACCCTGACGATCTGACCGTCGGTTTGCGTCTACATCGTCCCGTGGGAGTTTTGTCGTCTCCGTCCGCTGCCCGTGCGGCACCATCACCACGACGCGCGCCTCCTCGCGCCGGCACGGGGTAGCGGCTATTCCTCCCGGTGGCCGTACGTCGCGGCGCAGCGGAAATTGGCCGCGTCGTCCGTGTTGCCGTGGCCCGTATAGCGAGGAACGGCGGGCCAGCGGCACAGCGGACGTGTGAGATCCCCGTTGCGGCCCAGCAGGGTCTCCGGGGCCTCACCCTTCTCGACCCATGCCACCAGGGCGGCGAGCGGATCGACCGGAGCGGCGCCGGGGCCGAGATTGCAGTGAGCGACACCGGGTGCCATGAACAGCCGAGCGAACCGCTCGGTACGCTGCGGTCCGCCCGACTCGGCTGCCACGCGCCGGAAGTAGTCGATCGTGCCCTGCGGGAAGATCAGCTCGTCGGCCCAGCCGTGCCAAAGGATCAGCTTTCCGCCCCCGTCCCGGAAGGCGCCGAGGTCGGGATCGTCGGTGCCGAGGATGTCGTGGTACTCGGCCCGGGACTGCTCGAACCAGTCCGCGAAGTCCGCTGTGCCGACCGTGCGCCAGTCGAAGTCCGGGTCCTTGGCCAGCCAGTACCTGAACCAGTCGGCCGCGATCGGGAACGGCGTGGCAGCCCCGGTGGAGTTGCTGCCGGCCAGCCCGATGAAGGAAGCGCCCGGTGTCAGGCCGTACCAGAGGAACGAGCCGTCCTGGCCACGCGGTCCCTGCCAGATCTTCTCGACGACGGCCGCGTCCTCGGCGGTGACGGTGCCGCAGGCCGTCTTCATGCCGATCAGCCGCGACGGGTCGAAGCGGCAGGCCAGGGGATCGACGATCCCGTCTCGCACACCGTCGTTGCCGTCGCAGGCCGCGACGACCGCCCTGCCCAGCGCCTCGAAGACGCAGGGGCTGATGACACGGCCGCTCTCCCGCATCACGATCTGCGGCCACAACGCCGCGGGGACGAACCGGTCCCAGTTGACGGCGGGCGCCGCGGAGAGGATGCCGTCGTAGTCCTCGGGGTGGCGCTGGGCCTCCATCAGGCCCTGCCGGCCGCCGGTGGAGCAGCCGTTCCAGTACGAGTAGGCGGGGGCCTGGCCGTAGTACGCCTCGGTCACCGCCTTGCCCTTGACGGTCATCTCGTGGAGCGAGCGGCGGGCGAAGTCGGTGACAAGGTTCTGTCTCATCCCGGTCGGCGACCACGCCCATGCGCCGGACAGGGCGGACGCGGTGTGGCCCGTGTCGGTGGACGCCGCAGCGTAGCCCGCCTCGGCCGCGCTGTCGGGTGGGGTGAGCGCGCCGACGTAGCCGCCACCTCCGACCCCCTGGAACCGTCCGTTCCAGTCGTACACCGGCAGGGAGACCGCGACGGTGATGCTCTCGGGAACGGTCAGGCGCACCCGGCAAATGCCGTCCTCTTCCTCGGCCCCGGTGACGCGAGTGCCGTCGGCGAAGGTCAGCTCGGTCAGGCTCACGCAGGGTCTGGCCGGTTCGAAGGAGGCCGTGAAGGGTGTCCGGCTTGCCGGGGACACGGCCGTCAGGCCGATCGACAGGACCAGGCCGCAGAGGAAAGCCCACCGGAATCGGCGGGCGGAGCGGAAGAAACCGGGCTGGGACGTCGGGGGGTTCATCGCCTCTGCTTCCTCTTGTCGTTGCGTCGTTGCGTCGTTGTCGTCAGCCCACGCCGAGGAGGCGGTGAGCCCGGTCGCGGCCTTGCGGAAGTCCGCGGTGGAACTCGGTCCATGATGCGGCCCTCCTCAACAACCACTCCTGGTCCTGCACGACCCGCGAGTTCCAGCTCTGGCGTACGGGCTCGATCTCGTCCGGCACGACGTGGAACGCCCAGCCGAGCTGGTCCGACGAACTCCAGCGCAAGTCCTTCGCGCGCGGCTGGTCGACATCCTGCCCCGACGACGACGAGGCCTTCAACGTCAAGGACGCCGCCCAGTACGCCACGACCAACGGCCACTCGACGCTCACCCTCGGCATGCGGGCCACCAGCGAGTCGCACACCCAGACCTGGCGCAAGTTCAAGGCGACCTCGACGGCAACCTGAAGGGCCTGCGCTTCCGCTTCTGGAAGAAGGACACGACCACCCCGGCCGGCGTCCTGGCCACCAACCTCAGCAGCGGCTGGGCCTCGACAACCCTCCTGGCCGCGTCCCTCGAGGACAGGCCACCTACTTCTGGGACGTACGCGCGGAGGACTCCGACACCCCCACCTCGGCGGTCTCCACCTACTTCCCGCCCGGCACCACGGCCTGCGCCGTGACCGTCGACGGCTCCGGCCTGCCACCACCGGTCGTCGCCACCGACGTATGGCTGCGCTCCACCTCGGACGGCGCCACCAGGGCGACGCTGAAGTTCGGCGAGACCGGCCCGATCACCTTCTCCTCCCCGGGCGCGAAGAGGTTCACCTGGGCCTGGGGAGGCGTCGCCCCGACCTCCGTCAACGCCGACGCGAACGGCAACGCCACCGTCCCCGACCTGCGGCCGCCGAACGCCGGTCCCAACACCCTCCAGATCTACGCCTACGACAGCCTCGGCAACCCGAGCGCGCGCACGGACCACACGACGTACGTCCCCCCGAAGGAGAACGCCGACGCCCCCGGCGACACGGGCGGCGACGGCACCCCCGACCTGCTCGTCATCGACCCGCTGGGCGTCCTCAAGACATACCCGGGCCAGCCGGACGGGGAGCTGTACGGCTCACTGACCTCCTGTTACACCAGGGCCACCGACGGCACGGCGCCCCTCAACCCGCCCGGCCACTGGTACGACGCGGCCTCGACGCTCGGCAACAAGGCCGCGCTGATCGCCCACTACCAGGGCACCTACCCGGGCGACGGCACCACGGACCTCTTCGCCCGCGCCCCCGACGGCGGCTTCTGGCTCTACCCCGGCGACGGCTACGGCTCCTTCGACGTCGCCCAGCGCATGAAGATCCGCCTGCCGTCCAACGCCCCCGCGCCCTCCACCTGGATCCAGCTGAAGGCTCTCGGCGACATCACCGGCGACAAACTGCCCGACCTGGTCCTGCGCAACGCCGCGGGCCTGTGGGTCCTCTCCGGCTACACCGGCGGCAGCATCCAGACAGCCACCCAGATGAACGCCGACGCCTGGGCCCGCCGCGACGTCGTCAACCTGGCCGACATTAACAAGGACGGCGTGGCCGACCTGCTCTGGCGCAACCTGGACAACGGCAACATGTACCTCCGGCGGGGCAAGCCGGGCACGGCGGCGGGCAGCGTGGACCTCAACTCCCTGATGCTGGCCACGAACGCGGTCAACGGGGACGAGCCGTTCGGCAACAGCTGGACCGAGGCGAACGTCAACTCGGCGATCGGAATCCCGGACCTCAGCGGGGACGGAATCCCGGACATCTGGGCTCGGTTCGCGTCGGACGGACACATGTCTATCTACCACCCGTCCACCACGAACACGAACGGTCCGGTGAAGACGGTGATCGGGTCGGGGTGGAACGAGAAGTTGGCGTTCGGGTGAGGTGATCCCTCTCGGGTCAGCACGGGTGAGTCCCCGGTGCCGTTTCTCGGCCCCGGGGACTCACCCGTTTTCCGTACGGGGGTGCGTGTAGGGCCCCGACCCAGTTGCTCTGTTCAGTCAGTGCGGCCTGTTGCCGCAGTGCTGTCGGACTGGTCGCTGTAGCAGTCAACGTCGGCCTCGGTGAAGAGAAGAGTGGTCTCGGCGAGGATGTCGCGGCCGACTTCGCTCTTGTAGATCTCGTCGACGCTGCCGAAGCGCGTGAGGGTGTAGTCAAGGTCGAGCAGAGCGGCCGCGTGCCGGACCGACGCCTCGTCGGGGCCTTCGATCTCGACGAAGGTGGGCAGGCCCGGCCAGGTGCCGAAGTCGATGGCGACCTCACCGAGGTGCCATTCTGGCGGTAGTTTCCTGGCCGGACCTCCCGCAGACCAAGGCCCCGCAAGCCACTGACCGGCGCCGAGGCTGGTGGGCTTGGCCTGGCGAGTCGACGTCGATGTTGAGGAACTTGGCCTCGTACTCGGGCTTGGTGACTTCCGTTCTCCTCTGACTGCTTACGGAGCGCTGCCTACGTCAGATACCTGACGTCACTTGCTGTCGACCTCTGACAGCACGGGAGCGGCGAGCAGTTGGTCCGCCGACGGCCAGATATTCAGAGCCAGCGACGCGAGATGGGCGCCTCGCGCGTGTATGCGGTGCTCGTTCCACGCGGAAATCCAGCCGTTGGCCTCGGCGGTCGGCGGCGGATTGAGCAGCGTGCCGTGGGTGAGCCGAAGAAGGCTGTGCTCGCTGAGCCACTTCCGTTTGTCGTCCCACGCCATGTTGCCCAGCGCGGGATTCAGGCGGGCGGTGACGAGGGTCAAATTGCCGAGGGAGTGCACCAGTTCGTCTCGGTCGGCGCCTTCGGACGGGTCGTCGTCGAGGGGCGGCCAGTTGTCGCGCCAGCTCTGCGGCATGACGTGCTCGATGGTCAGCTTCGCCCCGAGGTGCTCTCCGACAGGGACGGTGAGCTGCTCGGTGTGGTCCGTGCGCAGTTCGTCCTCCAGCGCTTCGAGGAGGATGCGGACGCGGTGACGGAAGAGGCGGGTGTAGAGGGGGTCCTGTTCCAGTGCCGTACGGAACTCCGCGTCGGTGGGCCAGTGGCGGTGATGGCCCTGCATGGCCGAGAGCGCTTTGATGATCGCTTCGTCCGCGCGCTCGGGCTGCCGGGACGCGGCGGTGACGAGGTCGCGGAAGACGTTGTTGTAGTCGCGGGTGCTCAGGTTGAGGATGGCCCGGCGGAGAAGGTAGCTGTCGATCGCCCGGATGGCCCGGTGTCGCCGCTCCACCGGCAGTACGGCGTCGTCGAGGCCGTAGAGGAAGAGGAGCAGGGGCATCGGGGTGGAGGTCTGCATGACCTTCATCCGGTACAGGAAACGGCCTTCGACGCCATGCAGAGGGTGCTGGTCGATCCGGTCGTAGATCTCGGCATAACGCGCGAGTTCGGCGAAAACGTCCTCGCTGGGCGTGTTGGCCGAGTTCACCCAGTGCTCGAATTCCTTGAACAGGGAGGAAGCGGTGAACTCGCGTCGCGTACGCATCGTGAGCCAGAAAGTCAGGAAGACGTCGAGACGGCTGCGGGTGATGCGGCCGGTCGTCTGCACGGTGCGCCACTCGTCCTGGTCGAACGGGGACCAGTACGCCTTGTAGAGCCGGTCGACGTCCGCCCCGGAGTGCTCGGCGTTGCGGAAGAGCAGGTTCTTGATCAGATCCGCGTGTTCGAGTGGTGTACCGCGGCTGTTGAGGGTCTCGAAGACGACCTGCGCGTCATCGTGCTCCTCCAGGTCGATGATGACCAGCCGCAACTGCTCCCGCATCGTCTGTACGAGCGTTCCGAGCCGTTCGCGCGGCTCGGAGGACTCCGCAAGCCACGCGTCGATCTCCTGCTGGAAGTAGGCGACAGCCCCGGCGAGACGGCCGTTGCCCCCTTCGCCGACCATCACGGAGCGGAACTCGTCCCGATCGGCGTTGGTGGGCCAGACCTTGTAGAGGTGGTCAGGATGCTGGCCGCTGTCGAACAGGTCCTTGTCGTTCTCCAGGAACTTGGTCAGCAGCCGCACCGACCTCTCGTGGTCGAGGGCTGTCGCCGACAGCCGGGCCGCGAAAAGAAATAACTGAAGTGTCGTCAGCCGCTGCTGACCGTCGATGACCTGCCGGGTCTCGAGGCTCGACGAAGGATAGGGAGTCTCGTCGAAGACCACCGCGCCAAGAAAATGCGGGGCCACCGTGCCCCCGTCCTCCGCGACCTGTTCGGCCCGCTCGACGGTACGGCGGATGTCCTCCCACAGGGCTGCCCAGTTGTTGTCCCTGTCCCACACGTACGGCCGCTGGAACAGGGGCACCGTGTACCGGATGTCCCTGCCGAAGATGCGCCGCAGATCAACGGTGTCGGCTCTCATGGCTCCCCATATCAGTCGCGTTTCGCGCCACGGTATCGATCTTTGGGGGGCTGTCACAGGGTGATCGGTGAACCGGCCACCTGGGTGGGCGGAGTGTGGCTGAGCTGCATCGAGTGCGTTGGGATCGGCCGCGGTGACGCCGTCATTTCACCTGGGGGCAGCCCGACTGGTTTTGCTTTTCCCGGCGTGACTGTG
Source organism: Streptomyces sp. ME02-8801-2C (assembly GCF_033793965.1). Classification (NCBI taxonomy): domain Bacteria; kingdom Bacillati; phylum Actinomycetota; class Actinomycetes; order Kitasatosporales; family Streptomycetaceae; genus Streptomyces; species Streptomyces sp. ME02-8801-2C. The sequence goes on from NZ_JARAXP010000004.1 coordinate 786,001, forward strand.
CGGCAGACACCTCGCTCGGGCGTCGGGCGGTCGCCGCTCCGACGAGGCCGCTGCCGGATCGAAGGGAGCTGAGCCGATCGGTTGCCGGGAAGCCCGGCCTTTCCGCCATCATCGGGGCATGCAAAAGCTTGAGGCGCATGAGATGCCCCTGCACAAGGTGTTCAGCAGTGACTACGACTTTCAGATCCCCGACTACCAGCGCCCTTACGCCTGGCAGGAGGAGCAGGCGGTTCAACTGCTGACAGATCTGCAGGAAGCCCTGGACCGAGGGACAGACGAACCGTACTTCCTCGGATCGGTTGTTCTCGTCAAGAATGGAGGGACTCCGACTGCGCACGTCATCGACGGCCAGCAGCGCCTCACCACTTTGACCATCCTCTTGTCGGTCCTGCGTGATCTCACTGAGGATCCGGAACTGCGCAGCGACCTCGACCGGCTGGTGATGGAGCCGGGCGCCAAGATCCGTGGGCTCGCGCCGAGACCGCGGCTCACCCTGCGCAGTCGCGACGCGGACTTCTTTGGGAAGTATGTGCAGACGAAAGACGCGGTGGGCGCGCTGCTGACGGTCAAGGAGGACGTCTTGCGCACCGACGCACAGAAGGCCATCCTGCGCAACGCTACGGTGCTGCACCGCAGACTCTCGGATGCGTCCGAGGAGGACCGGCTGAAGCTGGCTCAGATGCTCGCCGAGCGGACGTTTCTGGTCGTCGTCAGTACCCCCGACCTCGACAGTGCGCACCGGATCTTCAGTGTCATGAACTCCCGGGGGCTGGACCTGTCCCCGACCGACATCTTCAAGTCGCGCATAATCGGTGATCTCGGCCCGGAGGCGTCCGACGAGTGCGCCACAGTCTGGGAGGACGCCGAGGAGATGCTCGGGCGCGACGACTTCGCCGAGCTCTTCCTTCATCTGCGGATGATCTTCGCAAAGAAGCGCGCCGAACGGGAGTTGCTCAAAGAATTCCCGGAGCAGGTGCTCAGCCACTACCTTCCCGGCAAGGCCGAGCTCTTCGTCCACGATGTCGTCCGGCCGTACGCCGACGCTTACGCCAGGATTCGGGATGCGCGTTACGAGTCCGCATCGGGCGCGGACGCGGTCAACGCCTGGTTCCGGCGACTCCAGCAGGTCGACAACTACGATTGGCGGCCCGCGGCTCTCTGGGCCCTGCGCCATCATGAGCACGACCCGGTCTGGCTCGACGCGTTCATGCGAGCACTGGAGCGGCTGTCGGCAAGCCTGTTCATCCGCCGCGAGTACACCACACCTCGGGTCGGACGCTATGCCGAACTGCTCCGGCAACTCGATGAAGGACAGGGTCTCGATTCCCCCGCCCTTGAGCTGACGGACGACGAGAAGGCGGACACCCGCGCCAGGCTCGATGGCGATCTCTATCTCGTCGGCAAGATTCGCAAGTACGTGCTACTCCGCCTCGACGAGTTGCTGGCGCGTGGGCAGGGGGTGACCTACCACCATGGACTCATCACCGTCGAGCATGTTCTGCCACAGAATCCGAGGTCCGGATCTCGGTGGACCGCGTTGTTCGACGAGGAGCAGCGCCCCCGGTGGACCCATCGCCTGGGCAACCTGGTTCTGCTGAACCGTGCGAAGAACTCGGCGGCCCAGAACTACGACTTCGCCGAGAAGAAGGCCAAGTACTTCACTGGCCGCGGGGGAGTGGTCCCCTTCGCGTTGACGAGCCAGGTGCTCCAGCATGCCGACTGGACCCCCGGGCTGCTGGAGGGGAGGCAGAACGAGCTGGTCGGCATGCTCGCCGAGGAGTGGCGTCTGTAGGTACGGGGCCGGGGGCGTCGAGCCGCCACTCGATATTCCAATAAATTCCAAAGCTTTCCAATGACTTCCAATGTAGACTATGGTCGTCCACAGCTTACGGCCCACACGTCAATGCCGACAGCACCGTGCGGCCCGTGATCCTCACGCTGCGGAGCCTCCGGACGTCTGTCTGCCTGCTCGCTCCGCAGCCGTCGCCTCTACGGGAGTTCACGTCATGCCCGAATCCGTCGGTTCCGCTCCGGACCCGTCCTCAGCACAGCAGCCCGCCAGGCAGCCGGCGGCCCCCGGCACCCTCGCTCTCCTCATCGCCGAACGGCTCGCCACCTCGGGTCTCGACGAGGACTCCAAGGCCGTCCTGCTAACCGCTTTCCAGGACGACGGCCCGGTTCGCGGACGGATGCCGGGCGCTTATCTGCAGTCCGTCACCGTCAGCGGATTCCGCGGCATCGGCCGGACCGCACGCCTCCCGCTCACCCCCGGCCCGGGGCTCACGCTGGTTACAGGCCGCAACGGCTCCGGCAAGTCGAGCTTCGCGGAAGCCACCGAGATCGCGCTGACCGGCGACAACGCCCGCTGGCGCGGCCGCAGTGACATCTGGCGCCGCAGCTGGCGCAACCTTCACCACGGACAGGAGCCGCAGATCGCCCTGGAGTTGCGCATCGACGGCGACCAGGAGTCCGCCACTGTGCTGCGCACGTGGCACGGAGGCGACGTCGCCGACTCCGCCGCCGAACTCGACCGGCCCGGCCACGATCTCGTCCCCCTCCCGGACCTCGGCTGGCAGGAGGATCTGGCGACCTACCGTCCCTTTCTGTCGTACTCCGAACTCGGCCAGGTCATCGGCGGCAAGCCCAGCGAGATGTACGACGCCGTCGCCTCCATCCTCGGCCTGGAACAGCTCGCCGCCGCAGACAAGCGGCTGCGCGACCTGGCCCGCGAGTACGACGCGCCCGCGAAGGAGGCCAAGGCCGAACTCCCCGCCCTGCTCGCCCTGCTGGAGAACACCGACGACCCCCGCGCCCAGGCCGCCCGATCCGCACTCGACGGGCGGCGCCCGGACCTCGCGCGGGCCGCCGAACTGGCCGCCGGGACCGGTGCGGCGGGCGAGTCACTCCTGTTCGACCTGCGCCGCCGCTCCACCCTGGCCGGACCCGACACCGAGGCGGTGGCCACGGCTGTGGCCCGGCTGCGCGAATCGATCGCCGCCGCCGAGGACCTGCGGGGCACCTCCGCACAGGACGCGCTACAGCGCGCCGAACTCCTCGCCCGGGCTCTCGCCCACCACCGCGCCCACCCGGACCTCGGTACCTGTCCCGTGTGCGGTGGCGCGGCACGGCTGGACGAGGACTGGGCGCTGGACGCGGCCGAGCAGGAACGCCTCCTGCGTGCCGAGGCCGAACAGGCCCTCACCGCACGCCGGGAACTGCACGCGGCCGGCCAGGCCGTCCGTGATCTCGCCGTGCCGCCTCCGGGCTGGCTGCCGCCCGAGATCGCCGCCGCCTGGGACGACTGGCTACGGTGCCGTACCGTCTCCGAGCCGGCCGCACTGGCGTCCGTCGCGGAGAACGCCGCACGGACCGCGGCCGACGCCGCGCGGGTCACCCGCCAGGAGGCCGCAGTGCGCCTCGCCGACCAGGACGACGCCTGGCGTGACGCCGCACGGGCGCTCGCGGCCTGGCTGGGCAAGGCCCACGCCGCCGAGCGGGCGATCCCGAGCCTGGCCCGCGTCAAGGCCGCCCAGAAGTGGCTCAAGGGCGCCCACGACGAGATCCGCGCCGAGCGGATGCGGCCCATCGCCGAGGACGCCCAGCGCATCTGGTCCAACCTGCGCCAGCAGAGCAACGTCGCCCTCGGCCCGGTCCGCCTGAGCGGCTCCGCGACCCAGCGCAAGGTCGCCCTCGACGTGACCGTCGACGACATCGACGCCCCCGCACTCGGTGTGATGAGCCAGGGCGAACTGCACGCCCTCGCCCTCTCTCTCTTCCTTCCGCGCACCTTCCTGCCGGAGAATCCTTTCCGGTTCCTGGTCATCGACGACCCGGTGCAGTCCATGGACCCCGCCAAGGTGGACGGCCTCGCCCGCGTCCTCGCACTCCTCGCCGAGCACCGCCAGGTCGTCGTGTTCACGCACGACACCCGCCTGCCACAGGCCCTGAAATACCTGCGGCTGCCTGCCACCGTCCTCACCGTCGACCGCCGTGAGCACTCCGCCGTACGCGTCCGCTCCGGCGACGACCCCGTCAAGCAGGCCCTGTACGACGCGAAGGCGCTCGCCAAGACCCGCGACCTGCCCGGCGACGTCGTAGCGCGGGTCCTGCCCGGCCTGTGCCGCACCGCACTGGAGGCCGCCTTCCTCGAACCGGCCCGACGCCGGCTCCTCGGCACGGGCCTGCCCCACGACGAGATCGAGCGACGCATCGCCAAGGCGCACAAGCTCACCGAGCTGGCCTCCCTCGCCCTCTACGGGGAGACCGACCGGGTGGGCGAGGCCATGACCGACCTCACGCGGGCCTACGGCCAGCAGGCCACCGACCACATCCGGTGGTGCAACAGGGGCTCCCACGAAGCCGTGCCCGTGGACGACGTGGAGGAGATCATCCGCCGCACCGCGGACCTCGCGAAGGCGGTGCGATCCCTGTGACCACGATCCGCCCGGCCACACCCGTCCCGTCCGCGCGCCCGCCCCGGCTCCCCGCGGCCCTCCCGCCTCCGCCGCCGTCCACCTCGACCCCCGAGGAACTGCTCGCGGGCGCGGACCGGTTGCTCGGCACGGCCACCGCCTCCACCACCGGCGTCTGGCCGCGCGCCGTGGCACTCCTGCTGCGCCATGCCCTCGAAGAGGCCCTGCGCTGCTACTGGCAGGCCCGCAAACCGCAGCTGGCCCGCTGCGCGCCGCACGCCCAGGCCCTGTGCCTGGAGTCCTACGCCGACCCCGACACGGCCCGCCGCTGGTCGGTGACCTGGGCCGGCCTGAGCCGGGCCTGCCACTACCACGGGTACGAATTGGCTCCCACGCAGGTGGAGTTGTGTGCGTGGCGGGACGACGTCGAGCGGGTGATCGAAGCCTTGGCGCCCCGGACGCGGTGACGGATCCCGGTCGGGCCGCAGGTCCGCCGCGCGGGGCGGACGCCGGTGGACGGGGGACGGTACGGAACGGGGCGCCGGGGAGAGGAGGCGTGCGCGGTTCCTCACCTCGACCGCACTCGCACTGCCTTCATACGCGTATTACGATGCCTTCATGGCGAAGGCGCGCATCACCATCAGCTTGGAGCAGGACCAGGCCGAACGCATCAGGCAGCACGCGGAGCAGGCGGGCATGGACGTGTCGGCCTACCTGGTGCACGCCGCCACGCGCCAGATGGCCGAGAGCGATGCTATAGAGGAACAGTTCGCCGAGGTGGACGCGCTCATCGCCCGGGCGGAGCAGGCAGCGGGTGTGCTGCCCGCCGATCCCGCCCCGGAACCGCACGCGGAACTGACGGAGCAGGAACGCCGCGAGGTGGAGGAGGCCCTGGGTCTCGTCCAGGGCTGGGACCGGCAGGGCCGCCGTCCGGGACACGCCGCGTGAGCGCACGGGTGCCGGTCTACGACACCGGCATGCTCATTGCACTCGCAGACCGTAAGGCGAAGGCGGTGGCTCTCCACGAGGGACTGCGCACGGCCCCGCACCGGGCGCTGGTGCTCGGACCGGTCCTCGCCCAGGTGTGGCGCCCCCAACCGGCGCTGGTGCACGCTCTGTCCGGCGTCCTGAAGGACTGCACGGTCCCTCAGGCCCGTACGTCCGAGCCGCCCATGCGGGAGACGAAGGCGGGCCGTCCGGAGTGTCTGGCCTGCGCGACGGGCCCGGACCTCGCGGACTGGCGGCGCATCGGCACGGCTCTGGGGCGGGCGGCCCTGCCGGCGAAGAAGCGGCCGGACGCGGTGGACGCATGGGTAGCCCTGGCAGCGGCCCGACACGGCAGCGCGGTGATCTTCACCACCGACCCGGGGGACATCCACGCCTACCTGACGGTCCTCGCGCCGACGGACGTGCACGTGGTTGCCGTCTGACGCTCTGGAGTCACGCTCCGCCCCGCCCAGGTGGTCGCGCAGGCGGTGAACGAGTCGTCGGTAGGAGCGGGGCTCGGGGCTTGGTACTTCGCAGGCTTGCTCCGCGAGCCGGTGCCAAAACGATCAGCCGGAAACGCTAACGGCCATCCAGTGCCACGGCTTCCCCGCGCGCCGACCGTTGAACTCGCCGAGCGTCCTCCACCCGCTTCGCCATTTGCCACGGCCGTGGTACTTGGCACGGCAGGAGCAGGTGCACAGAAAGCCTTGGGCGTTCTGGCAGGACGAGTTGCAGCTTTCACGCGGGTTGTACTCACGGCCGATGAGGACGCTCGGGTGCCTGCGGAGCAGCTCCCGGCTCACGCTGGGGAAGTGAGCGCTGGCGACCGTCCAACACCCCTCGCGGCCGTCCCACCGGAACGATCGATCGTTTCCGACCCAGCTGGAGAGCTTCCGCTCGTGCTCCCACATCGTGTGAGCCGGGAACCAGACACCGAACCACCCCTTGGCGGGCAAGCCGATTGTCGGTAGATGCTCACCCCGATAGTTCGGTATCCACTCAGGGGGCTTGATGTACTCGGTCTTTTCCCGGCGGTCACGTCTGCGTCCTTTGCTCCCACCCGAAATCTGTCGGCTGCGTCGTGGCCCGGGCCCCCACTCGACCGACACGAGCGTGGCGAGCTGACCGGAGGCACGGCAGGGGAGACGACTCAGCGGCCTGTCATGGGCGACCACGCGGCCGTCCTGGTCGACCCTGATGGAGTTGCGGCACTTCAAACACGTGCGGTTGAACCTTCCGCCGCCCACAAGCACCCCCTCGGTTGGAGCTCCATCAGGTGTCGCGCGGCGGGGTGTAAGTGCCGTGGTCGACTCCGGTGGCGGAGGCAGGGTGCAGGACGCCCTTCAGTGCACCGAGGGTCAGCCAGGCGAGTTCTCGGACGTCGGCGGTGTGCTGTGCGTCAGTCATGCCACGACGTCGGAGGTGGGCCGAATGCGCGACGACCGGCCCTCACAGCCAGAGTGGCCATGGCAGCGTTGGCGCCACCACCGATCACAGCGCCGATACCGAACGGTGCCACGCGACCGAGAACGATGATTCCCTGCTTGGTCCCGTACTTCGTGACGAAGTTCCTCCCCAAGATCTTGTTGATCTGACGCAACGTCTCGACTGGCACCTTGGCGACAACCTGACGTCCCCAGTGTTGCCCCGTACGCTCGGCGACCTTGGTGATGGTGGTGGAGCCGCTCCCGCCGAGCATGATCCCCATTACGATCGTTCGGCGGCGCTCGACCTCGTCGATGGGAACCCCGTGGACTTCGGCGAGTGAAAGTGCGAAGAGGGCGCTCAGCTCAAGAGATGAGAGAGTCTCGCCTGCCGACAGCGCCAGTGCGACTCCCGTACCGACGCCGGGCGCGGCCGCGGTTCCTCCGACTGCGGCACCAGTCCCGGTCAAGGCGCTGACGTACATCCGCTCCAGATTGCGGATCACCTGTGCTGGTGTCGCCTCTGGGTTCCGCTGACGGGCCCGGGCTATGTTCTTGCGCACCAGCAGACTCTGGCTGTCGATTGCCTTGTCCAGGAGGGCGAGGACTCGCTGCCCACGTACGGCTGCTGCCGGATCCAGTCCGTCGGGGGCGGCTGTTGTCATGCCTTGAACTCCTTGGGTCGTTAGGTCCCAAGTCTCCCACTCAGGCCGCCAGTTCTGGAGCGTTTCCCCCAACAGCTCCTACCTGTCGAGGCTCGGAGCCGCTGTGGTCCGCCCCATTGACTGTGAGATCACTGTCAGCACCTCCCAGGGGTGCCGTATCGGCGCATACCGTCTCGTCACGCCCCTGACCGACCCCCACGCCCAGCTGTCGCGGTTAGCGCCGCCCGCTGTGTGTCCGGGCCGGGGGTCTCGCAGGCGCATTCGGCCCAGACCGTCTTGCCGCTGGGCGGGTAGGGGTCGACGCCCCAGCGGTCGGCGAGGGCGGTGACCAGGAGGAGGCCGCGGCCGGACTCGGCGTTCAGGGGCGTTCCGCATTCCGCAGGCGGCGACGGGAGGTGCTCGCCTCGGGCGTCGGTGACGGCGATGCGGAGTAGGCCGGCCGTGGTGTCGAGGGTGAGGGTGAGCCGGAAGTCGCGGCTGCTGACACGACCGTGCAGGGCGGCGTTTGCGGCGAGTTCGGCCACGATCTGCTCGGCACGCTCGGTGACCCCGGGTGACACCGGCCACGCGCGGAGCTGCTCGGCGGCGAGGAGACGAGCGAGCCGGGCTCCGCGGCGGGTGGATGACAGGAGCTGGGCGAACGTGTGTACGGCGGCGGCGAGTTGGGGTGTAGTTGCGCTCATGGGGCCACGGTGACGGGTACGCGTGGGCGCGTTCCAGAGGTACGGCCCGTACGCTGTGTCAGCGTACGAGCACATTCCGTGGACGGTACGACGGTTCTTGCGTCACGCTGGGTGTCGTCGGCTGTGGGACGGCGAACAGCGCGGGTACGGAACCGGAGGTGGCCGCGGATGACCGACGGCTGTGTGGTGGACGACGAAGACGTGCCGGGCGGCGAGGCGGATCGGGAGCCCGATCCCTCGGACAGCCTGCGGACGTTCGGGGCGGTCATGCAGGCGCTGCGCGAGCACGCGGGGTACAGCAGAACCGAGTTCGCAGACCTCGTGCGCTTCTCCAAGCACACGGTGGAGTCAGTGGAGTTGGGGCGCCGGATGCCCGACGTGGCGTTGGTGGAGCGCTCCGAGGAGGCGACGGGCAACACGGGGGCGCTGCGGAAGGCGTCGAAGCACGTGACACGAGGGCGCGGGGATGTGGGGCTCGCGGCGTGGTTCCGGCAGTGGGCTCGGCTGGAGCGGGTGGCGGTGAACCTGTGTACGTACGAGTGCCGGTTGGTGCCGGGGTTGTTGCAGTCGGAGGGGTATGCGCGGGCGGTGTTCGAGGGGACCGTTCCGGTGGCTCCGGACAGCCTGCTGGAGGACTTCATGGCCCGGCGGATGGAGCGGCAGCGGATGCTGTTCGAGCGGCCGACGACACCGTTCAGCTTCATCGTCGAAGAGCACGTCTTCCGCCGCCGGTTCGGGGATCCGGACCAGATGCGGGAGATGTTCGACCACGTGCTGGAGCTGAGCGCACCGCGGAACGTGACGCTACAAGTCGTGCCGTTGGAGGCTGGGTTGCATGCCTGTCTGGATGGGCCAGTGCAGTTGTTGGAGACTCCGAAGGGACAACGGCTCGCGTACTCGGAGGGGCAGCAGAACGGCCGTCTGATCTCCGATGCGAAAGAGGTGAGCCTCCTCTGTCAGCGCTATGACACACTGCGCTCGCAGGCCCTGAACGTGAAGGACTCGCGGGGTCTGCTGGAGCGACTCCGAGGAGAGCTATGAGCACGAGGCCGGAACTGGCGTGGTTCAAGTCCAGCTACAGCGGCAGCCAGGGTGACAGCTGCGTGGAGGTCGCCGTCACTGAACAGGCCGTGTGCGTACGGGACTCCAAGGACGTGAGGCGCCCTCACTTCGCCGTCGGTCCTGAGGAGTGGTCGCGGTTCGTCGGGTTCGTGACAGAGGGCTGAGCGGTGTATGAGCCGCCGTAGCGGTACCGGAGTGGTGCTGCCTGAATCCGGACCACACCGTCGGCACGTCTGCGCCATGGCCTCATGGCTTTCACCGAAGGTTTCACAGGCCCCGGCTGCGGCTCGCATCAGTGACCACCGTAGGCTACGGCTGGCAGGGCCAGTCCCAGGCCGCGAATGAGTGGATGCACCAGCTCCAGTCCTACGGTTACGCCCCGACGGGACAGCCCTTAGTCAGTGGTCGATGTGCTTATTCTGCCGCAGGTAGGTTATGCCGAAGCCACGTACCTCGCGGTACTGCTGGTACTTGATCGACAGGTCGAACGCGTTGGACTCGGCAGGCCTCTGGAAGATATCCAGGCCGCGGCCCAGGAGGATCTTCCAACCTGTGTCGGTGGTGATAGACCGGTCGTGGATAGAGCCCTCGTCGACGAGCTCGACGTCCACGAGCACGCCGAGGATGGCCGCGTTCTTCTTGATCTGCAGCAGATACTTCAGCTGCCTCTGGGCACGTTCGGCATCGTCAGGGACCTCCACGGTGGCCAGCTTGAAGGTGACCTCGTCAGCGGACTCCTTGACGCGGGCGATGCCTTCGATGAGTTCCATCAGGTTGCGGGCCTGGTGGTAGGAGCGGATGTACGGGTCGATCAGCGTGATCTGGGAGGCGCCACGCAGGTACGGGACAATCTGCCGGGAGAAGGTGAACCCGCGCTGACCTTCCTCCCACTCCACCAGACCGGTCTTGAGGACCTCCTCGACGACTGACTTCTCCTGTGTCGCGGGGACGGCAGGTTGGTCTGACAGAGCAGGACCGGCCGCAGGTTCCTCGATCTGGTTCTGGCCGTCCGAGCTGCGGCGGCGGCGGCTGTTGTAGTACTCCGGGTAGTCCTTCTCCTCTCCAGTGGCCACCGAGTGCCAGGTGCCCTGGGCGTCTGTGTAGCCGAAGCGGACCTCGGCCATCGTGGTGTCGATGCGCAGGATCTGGTCCTTGACACGCTTGCGGCCTTCGATGGCGAACCGCAGGACCTCCTCGATCTCCTCGGGCTGGGCCTGCTCCTGGGGGTAGAGCAGCTTCATCAGGCCGGAGAAGGTCTTGTGGATGCCGTCGCGGTCACGGGTGGAGATGTCACTCGAGAGCGTGAAGTACTTCTGGTACCGATCGGACGCGTCCAGGGAGCGCATGGATTTGAGGACTTCGGCGATGTAGTCCACAACGAACCCGTACCCCTCGGAGAACATCTCCCCGCGGATGGTGTCGGCCTCCCACCCGGGAATGTAGTGGTGCAGGCGGTCGAGGTAGGCGGAGTCATGGTAGGCCTCAGGCAGCTCGTCGAAAAGGTCGGAGTGCTTGAGCATGAACGGCACGGTGTGGGAGGTGTTGCCGACAAAGACCATGGAGGCCTCCGCACCGAGGGTCTCGACACCACGGGAGAACGACCTGTTCGCCATGTAGTTCTTCATGATGTCGACCAGCGCCTTGTCGGTGCGCTTCTTACGGCCGGCGAACTCGTCAAATGCGACCACGTCCCAGTACCCGACCAGGCCAATGCGCCCGTTGGAGTTGTTCACGAAAAGCTTGGGCACGGTGACCTCGCCGCCGGAGATCAGCATGCCGTGCGGGGAGAACTCCGAGTAAATGTGGGACTTGCCCGTGCCCTTGGGGCCGAGCTCAACGAGGTTGTAGTTGCGTTCAACGAACGGCACCAACCGCACCAGCTGGATGAGTTTGGCCCTACGGGAGAACATCGCGGGGTTGAACCCGATGGACTGCACCAGCAGGTCCATCCACTCCTCGGTGGTGAACCCGCTGCGAGCCTGCACGTATCCGGCAAAGTCGAAGTGGGACAGCTGGATGGGCTTGATCGAGCCCAGAATCCACGGAACTACACGGGAGTCGTCGAAGTGGAAGTACTCGATGTCGCAGATGCACCACACACCCCCGACCAGGAGCTTGGGGTGCTTCTTGACGATATCGGGGCTGACGACGACGCCCTTGATGCCGAGGTTCGCGAACTCGGCCTGGTAGACGTCATCCTTCTCGTTGAGGGTGACGGTGACCCGGTCGATGACCTTGTGACGGCCGCGCTCACGGATGGTCGACTTGACCAGCTCGGCCTCGTTGCGGTGCACGTAGTGGTCCGCGAGAATCTTGCGAACAGCCTGGATGCCAGCCTGGATGGTGGCCTCGTCGTCGGAGGCCGCGTACTGGCCCAGCAGGTACTCCAGAACGTAGGAGGGCACGATCGCGTTGCCCTTGACGGCCTTGACCAAGTCCTTGCGCACGACCACGCCTGGGAAGCGACTGGTGATCTTCTCATCCAGAGGCGTCTTGACCGGCACCCCAAACCCGCCAGCAGATGTAGTGGGCGTAGGGGTGGTGTCGTCGTAGACCACTGGCTTCCCCTAGAAGTCGAAATCGGAGGTGAAGGAGCGCTTGAGGGTGTAGGTCGCCTTCTGCGGCATCGCCTTCCACCCGGTGGTGCCGGCTATGGGCTCTTCAAGACGCAACTCCACGGTGCGGCCGTTGAACTCGTCGGCCTCCCGCGACAGCAACAGGCGCACATCCTGGAAGCGGTCGCGCTTGTCCTCGCTTGTGCGATCGAAGTGCAGTTCAGGCTGGTTAGAGATCAACATGTCGTCGACGTACAGGCCAACCCGCACGGTGCGGGCCTGGACCTTCTCGGTGACAGCGTCTTCCTGGTAGAAGCGCACCACGACTTGCCCTGTGGTGATCTTGTCTCCTCCGGCCATGATGCGGACCCCGACCTGTGAGAGGTCGCTGGTGCGCTTCTTGGTCACCTTGACCACTGGCACCACGACCTCCTGCAGGGAGGCGCCGCCGTGCACAAACCGGGTGCCCGAGCCCGAGCGGCGCAGCCGCAGGTTGGCCCGGGGAACCTGCACCTGCATGCCCTCGCCTTCCAGGCCGATCTGTGCGGCGGTGAAGGTGTGCAGCGCGGGAGCGGCCTTGAGCCCCTTGCCCAAGACGTACCGGCGGGCCTGCTTGAAGATCTCGTCGCCCTGCGGCAGTTCCTCAGAGACGAAGTCGGGGTCGATGGGCTTGATCTCCTGGTACAGGAACCCGTGGTCGGCGGTGATTATCACGGTGCCGGCGTAGGCGTTCATCAGTAGCCGCACGAGCTTCTTGAGGTCCTCGAGGGTGGCGGCCACGGCCTCGGGGGTGTTGCGCTCGGTCTCCATCTTGTCGCCGACTGCATCTATGCGGTTGTGGTAGACGTACACGACTTTGTGCTCCTGCAGCAGCGCGCGCAGGCCATCACGCTTCATGCTCAGCACGTCATCGGCCTTGACCGCGCTCCCACCGACCTCCGCGAGGATCTTGGACCGGTTGGCCGCTCCCCCGGCCGACTGTCCGTCGACCTGGACCTGGTCGTCCTTGCCGGTGAGGCCGATCGTGATGTGCGGCAGCAGGGCCGCCATGCCCATCTGGGTGTAACTGGGCAGCACACCGAGCATCGTGCTCTCGGCATCCAGGACCGCGGAGTACTTGTCCAGGCCGTTGATCTCGCTCTTGAGGTCATCGGCAACCTCGTAGCGCAGGGCGTCGGAGATGATCACGACGACGCGGCGGTCCTTGCGATGCAACGGGACCACGTGGTCATGGAAGAACTTCGTCTGCGGGCGCAGCACGTCCGACTTCCAGGTCGCCAGGGAATGCAGCTGCTGCGACCAAGCCTCGCCCAGCGGCTGCAGGAAGCGGTTCAGGTACTGCCGGTTGATCTGTTCTCGCAGGTGCTCCAGGACGTCGGAGCGGTCGGCCAGAGTTCGGGCCTGGTGTAGGAACTGTCGGTAGCGCTGGTCGATGACGTACCAGCCAGTGCAGTACTTCGTCAGCCCATCATCGAAGGACGCGATGCTCAGGTCGATCGTCCACAACCGGGTGATCAGGTCCGCCGCGGTCTCCAGACCTTGGTAGGCGGCCTCGTACCGGTCGTACCAGAGGCTGTTGAGCTTGCGCTTGCGCACGATCTCGGCAACCTCGCCAGCCGGGATAGTGCGGTCGGCAACCTTTCCGGCTAGGGCTGAGATGATCTTCTGCTCGGTCTGGGGGAAGACGTCGTCCTCCAGCAGGTCGTGGAAGTCGCGGTTCTCGATCTGGTCGGCGTACGAGATGTCCTGGGCAACCTTCTCGGCGAGTTTCTGCATGGCCTCTTGGCTGCGCCGGTCGTTGCGCCAAGATTCGAAGTCCAGGCGGATATTCCTGGCCGCTGTGTCCTGCCCGGGAAAGCGCCGGGAGGCCTGGGTGAAGAGCCACAGCACGAAGTCGTCCATGCTCGGTTGCGCCGACTGGTACCCGTAGATGCTGGCGGCGCCCTGCCAGAAGTAGGCATCCAAGTCATGCTCGGCCAGGCGGTCGAAGAACGCGGTGTGCTTGCCCTTGCCCTTGCCCTTACCCGAAGCATGCTCGACCAGCAGCCTGCGGGTTATCTCCTGCAAGCTGTGGTCCTTCTCCTCCAGCAGGACCGCACTCATCTTGGCCCGCACCTGCAGGGGCCCGTCGCCCTTCGCCAGGCGCGGCTTGAGCGCGGCCACGAGGGTCTCATCGGCGAAGAAGGCCTCGTGTGCGGCCAGGGCCTCGTCGACGTCCTCGCCGTCAAGACCGAGGTCCTGGCGCAGGAGGGTTGCCTTGTCTGCGGAGAACACGCCCCAGGCCAGCTCCTGGTCCAGCAGCCAGTTCCCGGTCTTCTCGGGGATCTGACCAGACCTATAGACAAGAAACTTGGTCTCGGGCTCTTCCCTCAGGAAGCGGTGCTTGAGCGCAAACTCGTTGTTCTGCACTCGCACGACCTCGACGCCGGGTAGGTCCAGCGCCTCAAAGGAGGCGGTGTGTTCGCCGGCCGGGTCGTGCCAGAACACAACCCGCTGGGTCTCGAACAGGCGCCCCAGGCGCACAACGATCGAGGTCATTTGGCCTCCAGGCCATTGATCTTCTTCAGCGCACGGCCGAGCTTAGGGTAGTTGGCCTTGACCCCGTCGTTCAGGTCCAGCTCAATGCGCTGGGTGGCCAGGGGGTAGAGCACCTCGTGCTCGTAGGCCTCCAGCTCGACCAAGTCCTTGCGCAACTTCACGGCCTCTTTGCGCGCGGCAGCGGCCTCCCGCCCCGTAGCGCTCTGCGCAGTGCGCTCGGCGTTCTCTAGGGCAGAGGCCAGCTTGTTGCGGTACTCGCGCAGGTAGCCCAGCACCGTACTGGCCGTCGAGGGTGTGTAGCGGTGTAGGTAGACCAGTGCGTTGAAGGTTCCCTTCGGGCTGGAGAACATCCAGTAGATAGGGCGCTTCTTGTATCGCTGGACGTGGCCTTCATAGAACTTCTTGACGAAGTACTCCCGCATGTCCTTGACATCCAGCGCCTCGGTCACGAAGCGCAGGTTCTCCTCGAAGCGCTCCTCACCGAACGCTGCACGCAGGAACTTACGGAAACGCGCGACAACGTCGTCCTCGAACCGGTCGTCTCCCAGCACCGGGATGACGTTGTCCTCGTCTGTCAGGAACGACGGCTCGGGGATTTCAGCCTGATAGGCGGCCATGCTGCTTTCCTGATCGGCCAGAATTAGGCCAGGTGTGTCCAGGCTGTAGCGGCCGAAGATGCACCCCACTGCGTAGGACACCAGGTCCGTGGCCATCGAGGCGCGCATGGCAGCTTCGCGCTCGTCGGCGCTGTTCAGGTGAGAGAAGGTGAAGTCAGGGTTGGCGCATAGGGGCACGTCTTCAGCAGCCACGTCGACCTCGACATCACCGGAGATGCCGTAGTGGTCGGCGAAGTAGACGTTGTTCGTCGCCTCCAGGCCACGGACTTCGTGTACCTCGTCGCGCTGCTGCTGGCGGATCAGCTCGTACCGTTCGGCCAGCGCTTGCGTACTGGTGAACTGTTCCTGCAGGAACGGGGAACGCTGGAAGTCCCAGGAGTCCTCACGGGAGTCCCAGTCCTGCCGAGCGATCTCGATACACCGATCAACTCGCTCGATCACCTCAGACGAGACCTCGGGATCGAAGGGCAACCGGCTGACCGGCCCCTCAAGGAAGTCCAGCGTGGGAGAGGTCAGTCCCAGGAAGTAGTCAGCGCTGGAGCTATTGGCGTAGGCG
This sequence comes from Streptomyces sp. ME02-8801-2C, assembly GCF_033793965.1. Taxonomy (NCBI): domain Bacteria; kingdom Bacillati; phylum Actinomycetota; class Actinomycetes; order Kitasatosporales; family Streptomycetaceae; genus Streptomyces; species Streptomyces sp. ME02-8801-2C. The sequence continues at coordinate 801,500 of NZ_JARAXP010000004.1, forward strand.
ATGACCGCCTTCAAGGTCGCCTCGTCATCGGTGAAGCAGATCGACCCCTTGTGCTCAGAAATAAATCCCTTGGGGCTGTAGCGCATGGCGAAAGAGTTGGCCGAGATGGTCGACCAGGTACCGCCCTCGCGGAAGTAGAACGGCATGTTCTTCACTGTGCGGGTCGGCGAGCCGTACAAGTCTGCGGCCAGCGCGAGCATCTCCTCGCCGTCGTTGTGCCAGTTGACCACCAACAAGTGATTTCCGTACCACTTACGGAAGGGCCCGCCCTTCTGGCAAGGGAACCAACGCCGCTTTGACTCCTGCGCAGCAGGACGGCCGGACATTCCGAAGCCAATCTGGCCGAAGGCCGGCTCCCACCACTGCTTTAGGAAGCGGTCGTTGTCAGAGGTGGCCAGGCCCTGGCGGGGCTTGGCGGCTTCACCAAGAGTCGGGAACTTAGCGATGGCATGCACGGCACCTTCGGTGACCCAGTACGTCAGTGGCTTGCCGGGAATCGTGCTCAGAGCGTCGGGGTCGACCTTGTAACGCTGCGGGTGATTCTCCTCCTTGGCAGCGGCACGCAGGGTGGCGCTCTTCTCGGCTTCATTGCGCCCGTCGGTCAGACGGATGTAGGTCCCTGCACTCCGCTTCGTAGGCGCTTCTTCGAGTACGAAGGCTGCGGTGGTGACCACCTCGCCGCCGATGCTGTCGAAGGCTCGGGGCCCCAGGTGAGCGAAGAGATGGACATTCGCCTTAGCCAGGACCGCCTCGCGCAGCTTGGTAAAGGAGGACAAGAATGCCCAACCCTGCATAGTGATCATCGCGGCCAAACCCTGCTGGATCAGCAGGCTCAGCGCCCGTTCGATGAACATCGAGAACAGGTCTGCCTTGGAGTTGGCGTACTCCTCCTTGGCGAAGTCCGCCAGGACGGTATCCATGCTGCGCCCGCCCATGTATGGGGGATTGGCGACAACCGTGGTGTAGCGGGCTTGCAGGTACTGGGCCTGCTGCAGCACACGCGCCGCCTTGGGAAAGAGGGCCCCAGAAAGGAGGTCGTCACTGACCTTGAGCGTGGTCTCGATGTGCTGGTGAAGCTGGTCAATGAGCGAGGCGTCAGGCTGGATCAGCGAGCCCAGGGTGCTGGCGTGCTGGAACTGGTTCCAGAACATCTCCTCCTGGTACCGGTCACCATCCTTGGTGACCAAGAGGCCCAGCTCGGTCGGGGTAAAGGCGATTGGGTTGAGCACACAAATGTTGGGCTCGGTCTGCTTGGCGAAGAAGCGGCGGTGGCGGGCGCGAGCCTTCATCGTCAGCGCGAAGGCTGCCAGGGCTGCGGCGCGAGGGTCGATCTCGGTGCCGTAGAGGTTATGAGTCAGGATCGCGGCCGGGATCTCGGAGGGTGCGTAGCCCTCTTCCTCGTAGATCGCGTACAGCAGGTCGAAAGCATAGGTCAGCATGTGCCCGGATCCGCAGGCCGGGTCGATGACCGTCAGCTCTTCGGGGGAGGTGATCTTCAGGAAGTCGGTCTGCTCGTCGGTCGGGGCGATGTAGTAGTCCATCTGGTCGACCAGGTACGAGCCGGGATGGTTAAGCATCCACAGGCGCCCCACAGAGTTCTCCACGAGGTACCGCACGATCCAGTGCGGGGTGAAGAGCTGGGTGGCCGCCGGGATCTCCTCGGCGCCGGCCTTCTTGTTCTTCTTGATGCCCGCGAAGACCTCGTCCTTGCGCTCCGCGATGTAGAACTGGTATAGCCACCCGATGACCTCGACGTCCTTGCACACCTCCGCGGTGAGGGCCGTGGCGGTACGGGAGACGATGGAGTCCTCAGCCAGCAGGGCGGCAGGCAACAGCAGCTCGGTGTAGTCCTGCAAGTCGTCGGACTCGAACATGAACGGCATCTTCTGGTGCCAGTGGTGGCAATACTCGGCCAGCAGGCACGTATAGGCCTCGCCCTGGGGATCGTTGCTAGTGCGCTGCTCGTCCAGCAGAGCATTGACCTCGTCGATCACGGTCTGACGGACGACGTCGGCGTCGAAGACGCCGTTCTTGGCGTCGACCAGGATCTCAGGCTGCCCACCCGGCTGACCTTCGGACGGGGAGACTACCCCGACACCGGTGTACCCGTTGGCATCCATGAAGCGCAGCGCAATGATGCGGTTGAACCAGGTGTAGGCGACCTTGTCGACCACGGCCTGACGGCCGGCCTGCCCGCCTCCGGCCGCCTGGATGTCAGCTTCCATGCGGCGGACGCGCCCGGGGTGCTCGACACGTTCGATCGACCCTGCGGCTAGGACGGCCGTCGTTCGGGCCTCGACCTCGCGCAGCAGGGTGGTGCGTGCCCAGGTCGCGAAGTTCTTCAGCGCGTTGGTGTCCATCACAAGGTCACTCGCTTCCCGGAGGCGATGGTGGTGATGAGAGCCTGGCGCAGGGCGTCGAGATAGGCGTCCACATCCTGGGGGTTTTCCAGCAGGGTGGGCCCACCGGTGACCTTGACGTACTTGATGGAGACGGTTGTGTGCTTGACCGGCACCTGCACGGGAGTGCTGGCCTGCCCGCCTGCGCCCTCAGCCTCAGAACCGCCGGGGACGCTGGACTGCTCGGATTCGGGCTGGGGGATGCTGCTGGTCAGGGAATCCAGAAGCGCGGGGTAGCCAGTGTCGGTGAAGGCGCTGGCGAGCATGTTGACCGTGGCGATCTGGTCAGCTGAGGCAATCCTGTCCAACAGGGCCTTGACGTTCTGGTCGGCCTGCTGACGGGCAGCGTCGGCGGCCTGCTGGTAGTCGCTGGTCTCCTGTAGCAACCGCACCCGGTCGGTGATGCTGGCCGTGACCTCTTGGCGAGCCTGCTCGACGCGGGCAGCGACGTGGGCCTGCAGGTTCTCCACGGCCTGCTTGAGCTTGGTGATCTTGCCGCCGCGCAGCAGGTCCTCATCGTCCAGCAAGGCCTGGACCTGTCCGGTAGCGTCTGCCTCGAGGTAGCCGAGATTGGTGCTGTTGATCTGCAGGAAGTCGCGGGCGGAGTCGTAGATGCCCCTCTGGGCGCCCTTGAAGAAGCTCACGGCCGGGGTGATCTGGTCGTCCTTAGCATCCAGCAGGTCTTCGGCCATGGGGAACTCGGTCAGATACCACTCCTCACCCTTGCCCACGGCCTGCTGCAGCAGCGCGATCGGACCGTCCAACCCGGCCAGGAACGGGTAGCGGTCTTGCTGCTCCCGGTAGCCGGCCAGCTCGGCGCGCTTCTTCTCCAGATTGTCGGCCGCGTATCGGCCCAGTTCCAACGGGTCGCCGGGCACGCTCGGTTCGTCGAAGAAGTCCTTGGCGAAGTGCTGCAGATCCTTGATTGTGCGGGCGTCAAAGGTCTTCTGCTGGGAGACCAGGATGTGGGAGTGCTTCTGGGTGTTGCTTAGCGCCCGCGGGACCTCGGTGCGCTTGAGGATGGCACCGTCCATGCTCAGGGTGAGCCTGCCGGTTCCCACCAGACGGGCGATCACGACCTCGATGGAGGGCAGGTCCCACCCGAACGGCTTGGTGCTGTACCGGTCGACCAGCGCCTTGACGGTGACCTGCTCACCCTTGTTACCCCGCCGAGTCACGTGTGAGAGCACCTCGCCTGCAGGCACTTCCAACTTGGACAGGCCCTCGGCATCGAAGAGGACCTGCTCCTCGGGGTTGGCTGCCGCCTGGATCTGGTTGTCCTGATAGCGCACCCCGCCCAGCATCTGCAGGCTGGTGTAGATACGTGTGATGAGCTCCTGCATGCCCTCACGCACGCGAGACTCGGCGTCAGCAGAGGTCATAGGCACCTCGGCCGTGTTGATCACCAGGCGAGCCTTGCCCACCATGGTGCGCAGTCGCTCGATCACGTCCTTGGTGCGCTCAATGTTCTGCGCGGCCTTGGCCTGCAGGACCTGCTGCTGGGAAGCCGACAGTGAGGTCGTCTGACGGCGCTTGATGTACTTCTCGGTGCGGATGACCTGCTGCAGGTCAGCCATGGCCTGGGCGTCGTCGCCCAGGACCACGCGCAGCTCGTCCCGGCCCGCGCTGTGAGCCTTGACGACATCGAAGTTGTACTCGTAGTCCGGGCTGATGTAGTGCAGCGTCAGGTCAGCCTGCTGGTTGCGGCTGTAGGGCTGGTCGTCGAGCTTGTAGGAGAAGGCAAAATCCTGGTTGTTCTTGGCGTAGCGCACCTTGTTCAGGCGCACCACGTCCTCCGACAGGATCTTGAACAGTCGACCCTTGACCTCGCCGGGCTCGATGTCGACGTTCTTGATCTCCGCCTCCATCTCCTGCTCGTCATTGGTGAGGAAGGCATACACGGTCCCGGTGCGCTGGATGTAGTTCTCGGTCTCCAGCAGGTCCAGGGACGCCTTGACCTGACGGGTCAGCTCGGCGATGTCCCGATCAAACCGATCGGTAACCAGCACCGTCAGATTGTGCGGGTTGGCGACGAACCCATCGACGTGCTTGACGAGGAACAGGGCTTTGAGTAGGCGCACGGCCAGCTGGTTCTCGGGCAGGTTCTGCTCGGCGCGGGCGATGACCCGCTGCGCGGCAGACTGCAGTGCCGCACGGATGCCGGAGTACATCTGGTCAAAGGTCGCCAGCGATCCAACTGGAAGCTCTCCGAGCTCCTTGGCAACCTCCTGCACGACCCCGAGCATGGAACGCTCGCCAACCGAGCTGCTACGGCCCTCGAAGTAGTTGTGGTCGGAGATGCCCTGGATCGCGGACTGGAACAGCGGGAACTGGTAGGTCACGAACGGGTAGGTGCCCACGAAGGAGGCTTCGTCGGGGTAGTTGCGGTATGTCGTGCCCTCGACAAAGTCGAACAGGGTGCGGAAGTTGGGGTGCTGCTCGGCGTGCACGCCCTCCAGTGCGGCAGCTCCCTGCTCGTTCTTGCGCAGCAGACGCTTGCGGATGACCTCTTCGACATCAGCGCTGGTCAGCTTCAGGCGGGTCTTGAAGCGGGCCTGAATCTTGGAGAAGTCGTGGCTCTGGGAGCGGGTGCGGTCCCCTATGACCTTCTCCATGTCCTCCTGGGAAGTCACGAACACCCAGGCGCGCCCGTTGCACTTGGAGTTGAGGGCTTCGGCGATGGTCTGCAGGTTCAGCATCAGTCGGCTATTGGTGCCGATGAACTGTCCGACCTCGTCAACGAAGAAGTTCAGGCGCGTCTGCGGATCCTCCTGGGCGTCCAGCCAGTCTTTGACCTCCTCGGCGAAGTCCTCGATGGAGACCGAGTACTCCTGCCGGTACTTGGTCAGGATCATCGTGGGACGGCCGTCGGTCTGCCTAGAAACCTCGGCGTAGGCCTGGGAGATATTGAACTCCTGCAGCACGCTTTCCTCACGCCCCTTGTTCCAGGGCTTGTTCGCGATGCGCTGGTAGGCGGCCTGGAAGTCCTCGAACTGGCCGTTACGGTCCAGGTCGCGCTCGAAGCGGGCGACGTGCCCCTGCTTGCCGTAGTAGCCGCGGTGCTCGTTGAAGACCTTGACGAAGACCTGCAGCAGGGCGTCTTCCTGGTCCTTGCTGATAACGTCGGCCTTCTGGTCGATGTTGAACAGCAGGCTGTGCGCGCCGATACGGTCAGCCTTGTCCAGCAGCGCTGCAAGGAACGCATTGTCCGCCGAAGCCTTACTCCGGAAGGCCTCGGAGACCTGGGCGCGGGAGAAGTCCTGCCCATCGACGTTGCCCAGCAGGTGAGCAAGCATTTTGAGCAGGTGGGACTTACCCGAGCCGAAGAAGCCCGAGATCCACACTCCGTTGGCGTGCTGGTAGTTGGTGTACTCCTCTAGCAAGATCTCCAGGCCCTTGGCGGCCTCGTTGGTCAGGACGTACTCCTCGACCTCGGTAGCGAGGTGCGAGGTGTCATCGGCTTTGATGACGCCCTCGATGGGGCGCTGCACGTCCTTGGCGAAGATGGTGCCCAGAAGCATCGCTCAGGCCTCCTGTTCCTGGATGTCCTTGGCCCGGTAATACTGGTCGTCCTGCAGTAGCCCGAACAGCACCAGCGAGGAGCCGAGAGTCTCGGACTGCGCGTACTTGCCGGGGAAGAACATGAGCATCGGTTTGCCCACCACGACGCTCTGCAGGTTGTTGAGCACGTTATGGGAGCGGATGTAGGGGAAGACCTCCCCGATCCCGGTCAGGAACAGGATGTCGAAACCGCTGTCGGCAATCCGTTCGCCGACAGCCGGGGCCAGGTAGTCCTGCGGGTCAAGCATGCCCTGCAGCAGCTCACGGAATTCGTCCTTGCCCAGCTCCGGCTCCACGGCCAGCACCTGCTCCCACACCCCCCGGTCCTTAAGCAGGTCGATCGACAGATCGTACAGGTTGATCTCCCGCACGGTGATGCCTTGCGCGGACAGGCGGTTGGTCACCCGCTTGCGGGCATCGTCCATGCCTCGCGCCCAGTCCGGTGGGTACCACTGGATGAAGAAAGGCACCTCGTTACCCAGCCCCTCCATCCGCAGAAAGCGGTCGGAGGAGAGCACGTCGAACAGGTGTTTCTCCTGCTCTGGCAAGGCCCGGTCAGTCATCGTCGTCTCCGGTCATGGGTATCAGGGTCGGGAAAAACCGGACCTGGGAAGGCTGACGGCGGCGCAACAGGCGGGTCAAAGGCTCCGAGAGCAGGGCGGGCATGATCTGCCCTGCCTCGGTCAGCAGGCCGGCCTCGCGCAGCATCAGATACACAGTGGTGCGCAGCTTGCGCAGCGTGCTCTCGCTCAGGTCGTCGAGCTCGTCGTGCCACAACGCCTTGGACCGTACGAAGTCCTCAAACCGCTCCGGCTCCAAGGACGGGGTCATCAGCAAGAAGCGTTCCCGCACGACCTCTTCGGCGAACTCCCCAACCAGGGCATAGCGGCGGCAGGCCGCGACCCACATTAGGTAGGCCCGCTCGGTCGAGCTGCCCTCCATCAGAAACCCGAGCTCGTTGTCGTCAAGCTCGGCCATGCGCTGCACCAGCTCCCGGCCCATCCGGCGGGCAGAGGAGGCGGTACGGGCCTGCAGCAGATTGTCCGCGTCCAGTGCCTCGCGTACCTGTGTCCAGTCACGGGTCAGGCGCAGGTACAGGTCCGCCGCGATCGGAGCCTCATGAACGAAGAGCCCGCCAACGCTGAAGGACAGCCGGTAGCGCCCAGCGCCATCAGACTCGCTCACTCCGCCTCCTTCACGAAGGTCATCGTCTTGTGCACGGAAATCCAGTCCCAGAGACTCAAGAAGGACGGGCTGGAGAGGCGGCCTTGCCGGCGCGCACCCAGTCGTCGACCTCGATGGCCTGAAACTTCCACAGTCGGCCGATCTTGTGCGCGGGCAAACCGCGCTCGGCGATCCACGTGTAGACGGTGTCCTTGGTAACGCCAAGGTGCGCCGCGATGTCGTCAGCAGACACCCAGGGGTCAGCCACGATGGCTCTCCTTGCGAAGGGGGACATGAATTAGGCCAGCACATCCTACCGGGATCGCATTACCTGTCTGTCCTGGTATCTCCGGTTCTTGGCGGGTGAATGCTTTTCTTCCCTCGTGCGGAGCTGCCCTGCTCTGCTCGCCGTTCAAGTATCGGCTGCTTGAACCACCGGCCTTGGCGCACCTTCCGCCGCTGGCCTCGGTGATACGTGTGGCACGACAGGACGCGCCCGTTCGTTAGCCGCGCACTCGGTGCTCCCCCCGCTCCAAATGCCCCATGACCACCTGATGCGCCCGCCACCCATCCGGAAACTTAGGCGGCACATCCAGGTAGACCGGACTACTCCGCGGATGCCGGTCCAGCAGATCCCGGATCCCGGCGCGGGCCACCACGATGCACGCGAAGCGGTGTCGGGAGAGCAGGACGCACAGGCGGCCCGTCTCCAGGTGGAAGGCGGAGGCGTCGTGGCGGCCGGACAGCGGGTGCCAGACCAGGGTGACGTCGAACTCGCGGCCCTGGAGGCGGTTGGCGGTGTCCACCGTGATGTCGGTCAGGCCGCGGTCGGCGAGGCGGGTGCGGACCGCGTCCGCCTGCACGGTGCGGGCCGCGCCGATCGCGATGCGTGCCTCGGTGAGGGGCTCCCCGTTGACCAGCGCCCCGCGCTCCAGCAGTCGGGCCGCCGTCGCCGCGAGGGCTTCGGCGACCTCGGGGTCCTGGTCGAGGGTGTGGCGGGCGGGGAGTTCCAGGTGGCCCCAGCCGGAGGTGGCGGCGCGGGTGAGGACGTCGTCCAGCGGGGTGGAGCCGTGGGGGAGGCTTGCGTACGAAAGGACGCGGTCCTGTGCCGTCGTACCGGGGACGAAGCGGTAGAAGGGGTAGAAGGCCTGCTCGACGAGGGGGGCCGCCGTCTCCGGCAGGCGCCAGGAGACCGGGAGCTGGTGGCGTACCAGGTCCGGGGTGTGGGCGAGTGTCACGTCGACCGCGTTGCGTAGGGGGTCCCAGGTCAGGCCGTGCCAGCGGTCGGTCTCCACGGTGGCGAAGGGGTCGAGCTGGCCGGGGTCGCCGACGAAGAGGACCTGTGAGCCGTCCTCGCTGAACAGCGGGGCCGTCGCGAGGAGCGCGTCCGAGCGCATCTGGTACGCCTCGTCGACGATGGCCCAGCGCCACGGTCGGCACTTGTCCGGGGTGACGTACGACCACTTCTTCGCGGTGGACACCACGACGGGCAGCTCGCGCAGGTCTGCCGCCTGGGTGCTTCCGGTGATGTGGGGGTGCCGGGTGACGCGAGGCGGAAGGGTGTGGCTGCCGGCGTGCAGGCGGCCGATCGCCAGGCCGGGATGCTCGCGTGCGAGGCGGTCCACCAGGTCGTCGACCTGCTCGTTGGTCTGCGCGACGATCATGAGCTGGTGGCCCGCCGACGTCAGGTGCCCGGTCGCCCGCACGACCAGGGTGGACTTCCCGGCGCCGGGCGGGGAGTCCACGACGACGCCGCGGCCCGGTGCCGTGTCGAGGCTGGAAAGGATGTCGGCGACCGCCTGGTTGGCGCGCTCCCCAGGGGTGCGACCGTCATCGGGATCGTCATCGGGACCGTCGTGGGTTCCCGTGCGGGGGATGGTGGAGGTCACTCCCAGGTCTCCTCTGCGTCCTCGTCGGTGGGTTCGTACGGTCGCGGCGGGCCGCCGTGGGTCCAGGGAGTGTCCTCCTCGGCGGGCAGCGAGGCGGGCATGGAGGTGGGGTTGAGTGTGGTGTACGTCAGCTCCTCGCCGGTCTCGGCGAGAGTGCCGGGCGGTGCCGGAGGCGTGCGCTTCCTCGCGAAGCCGCCCTTGAGTTCCAGTACCACGGTGCAGGCGTCGTCCTGGTGCCGTACTTCGAGGACTCGGCCCTCCTGGCCGGGGCGGGCCGGGGACCTCACCTCCGTGCCGGCCGCGAGCTCGACGGGGACGTCGGTGCGGAGGGTGATCGTCGGCCGCCACACCTGGGAACCGGGCCGGGTGCCGGGCACGAACCGGTTCTCGTCCCTGGCGGTCACCGTCCCCGTGAACGCCTCGCCCGCCAGCTCGTACTCCGCCATCACCAGCGGATCGTCGTAGGCCCGCTGGGCCTCATAGCGGGCGACCGCGTCCTCCAGGCGGGCCAGGCGGCGCGCGGCCCCGACGGCGTGGTCACGGCGGGCCTGCGGGCGGCCGTCCGCGTCCAGGTACTCGGCGTACTCGGAGAACAGGCGCCGGTCGAAGGCCCAGCGTTCGGGGACGTGGGCGCCCTCCGGCAGGTCCCGGAGCAGTTCCACACCGCGCCACATCAGCTGCCAGGTGGGCAGCATCTGGCCGCGCAACTCACCGTCGATCTGACGGCCGACCGCCTCGCGTGCGCGCTCGTCGGACGCCTCGTCGTAGCGCGTCATCAGCTCGTGGAGCGTCCGGTCGAAGACCGGGTCCGTGGCCGGGCCGGCGGGGGGCCACACGGCGGGGTCCTCCGCCTCCCGCGCCGCACGTGCGCCGTCGCTGCCGTCCGGCGGGTCGATCCAGGCGAGCAGGGACGCGAGGTGGGAGTCCTCCGAAGGGCTCTGGCCCGTCGCCCAGTGCGCGGCGAGCTGCCGGGTCATCGCGAGGAGCATGCTGGAGTCCGGGAATTCGGCCAGATCCGCGAACCGGGTCAGCCACTTGCCGAGGGTGGGCACGGACGGGGCCACCGCGTACGGCCCTTCGGTGGCGCGCAGCCTGGTCAGACGGCCGAGCAGGCGGACGTACGCGATGCCCTCGCCGTTCGGCACGAGGAGCTGCGGGGCCCGCAGGCAGCGCAGGCGTTCCGCCTTCTCCTTGCCACGGCCGACGGTGTACGGCTCCGTCTCCGTCCGGCATCCGTCGATGTGCGCCAGCAGCAGTGTGGCGAGACGCTCGGCGAACCGGAACCGTTCGGCGCGGTTCCGTGGCTGACGGACGGTCAGCAATGTCGGGTGTGCCGGATCCGTACCCGCGAGTGCGGCCAGGGGAGCGCAGGCCTCCCCGGCGAGGGTGAGCGGCACCAGCACGAACGGCTTCTGGTCCAGGTGCTGGTGGCGGACGGTGGTCAGCGGCTCGGCGTGGCCGGTGCGGGATGCCGTAAGGGCCGCGACGGTGGACAGGACACTCATGCGGTCCTCCGGCGGAGCTGGCGGAGCCGGGCGGCGGCGCGCAGCAGGTCGGCTGCTTCCGTCTCGGCCTCTCCCGGGGCGGCGACACCGTCCAGGTAGTCGAGCGCGGTGCGGGTGGAGTCGATGCCCGGCAGGTCGTTGCGCACGGCGCTGCCCAGACGGGCCGGTGAGGCACACCCGTCGGCCTCGTCGCGGCAGTAGCGCGCCATCTCGCAGAAGGAGAGACATGCGGGTGCGTACGAGGCGTCCAACGCCTCTATGGACGAGGAGAGTTCGGTCAAGCTCCGGTCCGGGTCCAGGGTCGCCGTCTCGGGGAGCTGCGCCGCCAGGTCCTCGGCGCGCCGCAGCCGCGTGAGCTGGAACTGCAGGGCGTCGAGCTCCTGCCGGAGGTCGATCAGGCGGCCGTAGGGCCGGTTGGAGAAGTCCTTCGGGCAGACGAGCAGGAAGTCGTGGGCGAGCTGCTCGGCGGGCAGTCCCGCGGCGTCGAAGGCGCGGCGCAGGGCGAGGACGTACACGGCGGCCTGCTTGGCCGCCTGGGCCACGGCCGTCGGGTTGGCCTGCCCGTCGATCGCCGCGAACGAGCGGATCAGGACGACGTAGAACCTCCCGTCGACGCGGTGGGTGAGGGCGTCCGGTTCGAGGTACGCCGTCCGTCCGGCGACTTCGAGGGTGAGTACGGGGCGGTCGAGGATCAGTCGTACGTCCTGCCCGGAGGCCACATGGGCGATGAGGCGGCGGGTCTCGCGCTCCCGTACGGGCAGAGATCTGTTGCCTCCCACCTCGTTGAGGTCTTCTATATGGGCCTCCGCCACGGGGACGGAGAGCTCCTCGCGCAGCAGCCGGATGAGCTCGGCGTACCCGCCCCACTTCACGAGGCTGTGGAACGCCTGCTCGCGGGCGAGGGCGAAGGGCGACTGGCCGAAGCGCGGCTCGTATCCGACCTGCTGGGCGAGTAACGCCTTGTCCACCCCCGCGGCGTCGAGGACGGCGCGGCGGGCGCAGGCGGGGTTGGCGGTCAGGGCGGTGATCTTGCGGGCGGTGTACGGCTGAGGGGGGCGCGGCCCGCGCAGCCGCGTGAGCCTGTCGTCTGGGGGTTCGGACTGCTGCGAGGGCATCGTCTCTGCTTCGGGGACGTCTTCGGAGGTGTGCCGGCGGGTGGGACGACCGTGGTCGTCTCCGCCAGGAGAGGTCAGTGCATGCTGCCGCTCGCGTCACGCAGGGCATCACGCAGCGGTGCAGCACCGAACAGCTCTTGTGCGTCGGTCAGTTGGGTACGGGCGCGTCGCGCCGCTGCCTGCCGCCGTTGGTCGTCCTCCTGCTGGTGGACGGTCGCTTCAGCTTGGGCGGCGGCGATCACACGGGCGGGGTCGGGCTCCGGGGCCGCGGAATCGCAGGCGCCTGGGATCGTGAGGGCGAACCGGCGCAGCAGCCGCCAGGCCGCGTCCTGGGCTGGATGCCCTGCGTTAGCCAGTCGCTGGATCTGCTCGGCGGTGCCGACAGCGTGGGTGAGGAAGTCGGTCCGGGGGCTGAGCGGGGTAATGATCCGCCGCTCCACGGGCCAGGTGGACAGGGCCAGAAGCCCGCGGGCGGGCACGAGGCGGTCGTGGGTCAGCGCCGCGCAGATGTAGTACGGGCGGGCATGACCCTGCGCGGTGAAAGAGCGTTCCTCGTCCCGGCGTAGAGAGGCGAGCTTGGCGGCGACGAGCGGCTCGGTGAAGAACGCCTCGTACGCGGACGAGATGAGCTTTGGGGATGCGGGAGCACCCAGCAGGGTGAGCGTTTGGTGTACCTGTTCACGGACCGGGATAGAGCCGTGCGCAGGGCGCTCCTGACGGCGCGGTTCGCCCGTCGCCTCGGCTGGCATTTGCGTCTCGGCCCCGGTTGCGAGCGCATCGGCGGCCGGCTCGGCCTCTGCCTCCAGAGCCTGCTCCCATGCGGTCTCCGCCTCGCGCAGGGCGCGACGGATGCGCGTGGTTTCGGCCTTGTCCCGGGCGCGTACGGCGCCGCGCAACTCGGTGCGCAGGTGGGACAGGCGCTGCTCGAGCTCCTCAAGTGATGCCGCCATAAGGGGCACCTTAGCGCAAGAGCCAATCTATGCCAAGAATATCCAAGGAGTTCCAATATTTATGCGTCGCGGGCCTACGGCGATTGCGTTCCACCCGTGGTGGGGCGGTACGTGAAGTCATACGGCGTCGCCGTGATCGTCCATGGCATCGGTTCGGGCGACCGCCCAGGCGTCGGGCCACCTCGCCCGACAGCGCGAGTCCGAGACCGGGCGCGGGCTTGGGTTTGTCGACCTGCTCGCGCCCGGGTGGCATGTACGGCGGTCGGCGGGCGGGAAGCAGACGTGTTGCCGGGTGTCAGCCGAACCGGGGTGGGATTGATTCACCCATGGGCGCTACATGAGCGCGGGCGCTCCGACCCCAGACGTTGAGCGAGTGAGTGACCGCAGCTTCTCGCGGGTCTCCGGGTCCGTCGAGTACACGATCGTGCCGATCATGCCCCGCGTCAGCAGCACCTTGTACGTGTTGCGGATGAGCTGACTGATGTCCGCGTCCGACGTCGCCTTTGTGAAGGACGGGTCCTTCGATGCCGACCGGTCCACGACCCAATGGTCCGTACGCCACACCAGATCGGGGCCGATGATTACGCCCGACCAGTCGTACTCGAAACCCTGAGCGGTGTAGACGCAGCCGACTTGGCCGAAGCCCGCCGGGTCGGTGGCCCAGAGAGGCGCCGGTGGTGCCCCCAGTAGGGACCGGTCGCCGTACACGTTCCATGGGCGGGCCCACTCGCCGATGACGACGTCGGCGGGCAGCGTCGACATGTCCGGGGTGACCTTCGTGGTCCACTTCCAGCAGTAACCGGCCGACATCCGGGCGCTGTACTCCTCCTGGCGGCGCGCGATGAGGTAGTCCTCCAGTTCCTGGGGACTCTCGGCGGTCAGCAGTTCGAACTTGCCGTCCGGTTCCCACTGGGCGGGCGAGCCGCCTTCGAGGCCGAGCAGATCGACGACCCACTTCTCGTACGCCTCACTGCCGCCGCACCGGAACTGGCTGTCCAGCTCCACCACCGTGCAGTCGAGGCCCTGTTCGGTGGCGGCCCGCTTGATCTCCTCCTTGGTGCCCATCTCACCGGGCCGCACCACCTGGTGCTGGTCGAGAAGGAAGACGGGCACTCGGGCCGCGTCGATCAGTTCCGCCACCTGGGGGCGGCCGGTACGGAACTCCGCCTTGGTGTAGCGATTGGCGGAGGTCTTCCGGAGGCGGTGGGCCTCGTCGCAGATCAGTACGTCGAGGTCGTTGGGCTCGGCGTCCATGAAGCTGTTGAAGTACTTGAACAGCTGCTGGACTTCGCGTTTCTTCGCCCCCGCGACCCTGCGCATCGTCTTCGTGAACGACTGTGACCCCGTCGCGTGCAGCGCGGGCACCCCGCGCCGGTACAGCTCGCCCAGCAGAGACATCGCGATCACGCTCTTGCCGGAGCCGGGACCGCCGGTCACCACGACCACCTGCTTGTGGTTCGACCGCTTGGCCTTGCGTACGGCGGACATCACCTGCTCGTAGGCAACCCGCTGCTCGGCGATGAGTACGAACTGCTCGCGGTCGCGGATCTCGGCCGCCGCGACCGCCATCAGCTGCCTCGAAGGCCGGATCTTGGCGTCACGCAGTATGTCCGCCGCCTCCGCCCCGGGCTTCGCGGCGAGGCGCGAGCGCAGGAAGTTCAGGAGGGCGCCGCGCTGTTCACCCGTGTACATCCGGCCGTGCATGTCCTCGGTGACGGCCCGCAGACCGGCGACCCCGAACTCGGTGGCGTTGTGCAGGAATGCCACACCGGCCAGTGACCTGGGCATCCGCTCCAGCGCGCCGTTGAACGACAGCAGGTACTCGCAGTAGCCCCGGACCTGCTCGATCGGGTTGAGCACGGGCTGCGCGTACGCGTCGATCCGGCACAGCAGCGGCTCGTCCTCCTCCGGGTAGGCCGCGCTCCACTGCTTGAGTTCCACGACGACGTACGACGGCTCGCCCGTGGTCGGGTGGACACCGGCGAGCACGGCGTCCGCCCGCTTGCTCGTGAGGGGGAGGCTGTACTCGATGAGTACCTCGACCTCGTCGAGCCCAGCCTCGATGAGGGCGTTGACGAGTGCCGGAAGGCTGCGTTCCCAGGACCGTATCTCCGCCGCTGCGGGCCTCCGGCCGTGCTGGTGTCGGAAGTTCTCGGTCAGATGCAGCGCCAGCGACCCTTCGAGGATGCGGGCGGCCACGGACGCCGCGGACTCACGGAACAGCAAGAAAATGCCCCCAGGCAGCACGAAGAAGACTCGTGCGGGTGGGGGCATGTCCTCCGATGTCCGCCGTGCGCCGCGCTGGCGGGGCGGATCAGGAAGCCCGTCGGGCCGCTGAGATGGTTCTTGTCATCCTAGGTCAGTGCACGGATCACCAGGAGGGGACGGCACAGGCGGAATGAGGCAGGGTGCGGCTGCCTCTTGCTGAGATCCTTCCGTCGCCCGCCTCAGCCCAGGCGGGCGATGAATGCGCCCCAGGCCTGGGGAGCGACGGCGATCACGGGACCGGCGGGGCGCTTGCTGTCGCGGACCGGTATGACAGCGGGGACGTTGTCGGCGATCTCGACGCACTCGTTGTTGCCGCCGCTGTAGCTACTGCTGCGCCACTGCGCGCCCGACAGGTCCGGCGTGCTGGTGCGTGCGCGATTCATGCTCTGTGCTCCTTGGACCTGCGTCGGATGAGGCCGCGGGATTCCGTCGGAGAAAGTGCGGACGTTCGGGCGGCGTCGAACAGATCTTGGTAGCGGGCGACTTCCGCCTCCCGCTCCAACCAGATGGAGCCGGTCGGGTTGTCCGCCAGCACCACGTCGAGTGCCGCCTCCTCCGGGAAACCCAGTACTACGTACGGGCCGAACATACTCGCGTGCGCTCCGCGCGAGAACGGCAGGACCTGGACGGTCACGTTGGGGTGCTCGGAGGTGGTCAGGAGGTGCTCCAACTGGGACTGCATTACCTGGGGTCCGCCCACCTGTTGGAGGAGAACCGCCTCCGACAGCACCGCCCAGAGGTGGAGCGGGGAGTCGCCGGTGAGGCGTTCCTGTCGGGCCAGACGCACCTGGACGAACTTCTCGATCTCGTCAGCGGTCTGCCACTGTCGCGAGGCCACCGTCACGGCGCGGATGTAGTCCGGGGTTTGGAGCAGGCCGGGAACCAGTTGAGCCTGGAATGTGCGGATCTCGCCGGCCATGGCTTCCAGGGCGATGTAGTCGCGGTAGGTGTCGGCGAGTACGGATCCGTACTGGTTCCACCAGCCCTGCCTGCGGCGGCGGTTGGCCTTGCGGGCCAGCGCGCTCAGCCGCTCACGGAGGTCGGGGTCCGCTGCATCGTAGGCGTGCAGCATCGCGGTCAGGTCCGGAAGCCGGACCGCCACTCGACCGTTCTCGATCCGGCTGATCTTGCCCTTCGTGCAGTCGAGGGCCTCGGCTGCCTGGGTGGTGGTCAGCTTGGCTGCTTCTCGCAACCGGCGTAGCTCGTCGCCGAGTTGGCGGCCAAGCACGGTCGAGGGGTTCGGGGTGGCGCTTTTGGCAAGCATGCCGACACGTTTAGCAGAGTCGTGGATGCAGGAGGGCTGCGTTAGCCCGAAAGGTGGAAGATTGCTGCCATCTCAATTGGCAACGTTGCAGATTCGAGTGATGCGCGTACATCCTGCTGGGCATGGACATCGGCGCTTCATGGCCCAACCGGCCGTTCTTGTGGGGCTCCGACCGCGCTTCGACCCTCTAGGGGCTGTCATGGCTGCTGCACAGAACGAACTCACTTTCCGGTTAAGCCGTTGTCACCGCAGCGTCCCCAGGACCCGGGCGCTGGCGCATGCCGTGCTTGGGGAGTGGGGTGTTGACCAAGACATTCTGGAAGCAGCCGAGTTGGTGCTCTCGGAATTGGTGACCAATGCGCTGCGCGTGCCCGTGCCGAGCGATCGGCAGGTGGGTGTGCGGATCGCGCGATCGCTGGCGGAGGGGCTGCTGCGACTGGAGGTCAGTGACGCGGGCTCTGGTCTGCCCCAGGTGCGGACGCCTGGCGACGAGGAGACCTGCGGGCGTGGCTTGCTGCTCGTCGAGGCTTTGGCTCACCGCTGGGGAGTGGAGGACCGCGTGGGTGGGGTCGGGAAGACCGTATGGGCAGAGCTGAAGGCGCCCGATCTCGCCTCCGAGCCCCCGGAGCAGAAGGTCGCGGCCGTTCTGGTGCTGCCTGGACAGCGGGTGAGGGTACGGGGTGAGTGGCGTGTGGTCGGCGGTGTGCGGAGTGAGCGGATCGGCGCCGACGGCTCCGCCGTGGTGCTGGAGCTGGACGAGGGCCCGGCGCTGCGTGTCCAGCCGGCCGAGCCGCTTGTCGTGCGGCAGTGGGAGGACGTATGAGTGGGGTCATTCGGCTCGTGATCGACCTGTGAGCGCGACTATGGTCGTAAGCGCATACCAGGCACGAGGAGGACTCATGAGCGCGCCGCACGCTGAGACGCCGCACGCATCTTCCCAGCTCAGGACTGTGGCCGACATTCGCGCCGCCCTGCGGGACGGGCGGGGTTTCCCCGGGGACGCCGAGAGCTTTGAGGCCGATCTTGCTCGCGCCCTGGACACTGCCACGGCAACTGACCTCCACCAGGTCGCCGACGTCATCAAGACGTACGCCGGCAGCATCCGCGCCTTCAACGATCCCGAGTTCGACGATGCGCTTCAGGAGGGGCTCGACCTCATTGCCGAGGTCAAGAAAGGCAAGCAGGAGTGAGTCGAGTCATCGCCGTGATCACGTCCTCGGCGGCGAAACGCCTCCAGACACTCGGTCCGGTCGCCCAGCAGGCTGTCGAGGAACTGCGACGGGAGCTGGAGAGCAGTCCCAAACTCGGAGTTCGGCGTGGCTCGGTGCACGGTAACGGCGACACGATCGTCTACCGGACCCGGCTCGAACCACGCGAAGACATGCAAGGCCTGACCGTCGTGTATGCGTATGCGCCACAGCCGTATCCACCCGCGGTCGCGATCATCACTGTCACCCCCGATGACGTGAGCAACGAGCCGCAGTGATTGATACGGCTTATCCGGTGTGAGGAGTGCAGAGAAGCGGTGCTCCGAGTAGGAAGGCGAGTGCCCAAGGCAGCGTGAACGACAACGATGTGCCGCCCGGCGACGCTGCTTCCCGTCGGCCCCACTGGGAACAGTCCAGCCCGGCAGAGCTGAAGCAGCTTGCCGAGTCCCACCCGGCCGAACTGTACGAAGCGGCACGGCAGTTGTGTCGTTCGGCGTTGGACGAGGGGAGCGAATGGTTCACGGCGGCGCGCACCCTCGGACGTATCGTCGACGCTCTCGCCGACACCCGCTCCCGGGACTGCGCGAGGTACGCCGTGGACATCTTGGGGTTGTTCCCGCAACTCGGGCCCGAACCCCGGAAGGAAGGCGACCGGCTCTGCCGCTCGGTCGCCGAGAAGTTGGTCAAGGCGCAGCAACTACGTGATCTGGAGGCCCTGTTCGGGGAGCTTCCCGAGCGGCTCGATGACCCTGCCGTGGAGGTGCGGGCCTGCGTTCTCGGGGAGCTTGCCTTGATCGGTGTGGGGTGTGGGCGGCCCGTACTGGACGCCTACGCGGCGAGGTTGCGGGAGTTGCGGCACCCGTTGGCCCGGTTGCCGAGGACGCGGCTGGACGTCGAGCACCGGTTCGGGGTTCGTGTGCGGGGGCTCGGGTCGGTGAAGACCTCGGAGCAGCTTCGTTCGCGGTTTCCGGAGGTTTCCGCCACCGACGGGGGTGCGGAAGGCGGGCGTAGGGCCGTTGAGAGTGTTGATGCCGGGCGGGCGGGGGCGGTTGCCGGGCCCTTTGTCGTCAGTGGCTGGTCCCGTATGCCCGAGGCGCGTTTCTATGTGTTGCCTGACCCGCTCGGGCCGGACGACTTCAACATCGCGTTCATCAAGGAACTGCCCCTCGCCTGTCTGGAGGGCGAAGGTACGCGCCGGGGCGTGGCCGTCAGCTGCCGTACAACGCCCGACGACGTGATCAACGAACTGTTCGCGGCAGCGCACCACGGCGGCGTGAACGGACAGGGGAAGGGGCAGGGTGGTGCGTACTCCCGGCTGTACGCCTGGAACAGTCTGTACGCGCTTATGGGGCTGCCGGGTGATGTGCCGTTCCTGGAAGCGGCTCGGCTCGCCGCCGATCATCGGTGGCTGCGGTTCATGGCGGTCACGGACTGGTTCCACCACGACACCGCGGACGTTGCCTTCGCCGTGCTCGATCCCAGTGGCACCCGGGTCGCGGTGGTGGCGGCGACGGACACCGACGCCGACTCCCACCCCTACTTTTAGTTCGTTGTCAGTGGTGCCGTGCATGATCGGCGTGTCAGTTCTTCTACAGAGGTGGGGCAGCGCCATGCCGATCACAAACCAGCAGGTATCAGGGCACGCGTTTCTGCGGCAGATGTACGCGGACTCGTACTACCCCGATCACGTCGTCGACCGTGGCAGAGCGATCCTGTTGCGGCTGTGCGAGCGGATTGAGGCTGAGCAGCCGGCGGATCTGGAGGCCCTGTATGCGCTCACCCAGGCAGCGACGGAGGAATTCAACACTCTGGAGGCGGAGTTCGCCGCAGCCGGGAGTGAGATCGAGACGGTTGCGCGCGAGGTGATCGCTGAGGACTTCGGGTTTGTCGCCTCGGCATACGGGTTCACGGACGCGGACGTGGAGGAGCTGATCGCCACCCGCGACTGGTGAGCGACGGCCGGAGGGCCAGCTGCCGGTCAGAGTCATGGGTCGGAGGGGTGGAGCCCAGTGCCGGTACGGATTCCGGAGGCTAGGCCAGATCGCCAGGGTCCGTATTCGCCCCGCAGAGCACCACCGCGACCCTCTCGCCCGGGCTCGGGCTGTACGCCGCGTCCGGACCCGTCAGCGCGGCCAGCGCCGTAGCCGCCCCGTGTTCCACCGCCACCCTTCGGTCGGCCCACAGGTACTGGCGGGCCCGGATTATCTGCTCGTCCGGGACCAGGATCGAGTGGACGTCGGCCTGTTGGGCGGTGGTCAGGGCCATCTCTGATGTGCGGCGGGCGCCGAGGGAGTCGGCGGCGACCGAGTTCACGGGGACGTCGACCGGGTGGCCCGCCTCGACGGCGGCGTTCAGGGCGCGGCAGTTCCGCGGTTCCACCGCGACCGTGCGGATGCCGTGGTGCCCGGCGGCGGTGGCCACGCCGGTGAACAGTCCGCCCCCGCCCACGGCGACCACGACCGTGTCGAGGTCGGGGAGGCGGGCGTGGATCTCCTCCAGGAGGGTGCCCGCGCCGGCGGCGATCAGCGGATGGTCGTACGCGTGGGAGGCCAGCGCCCCTGTCGAGGCGGCGAAGTGCTCGCAGGCCGCCAGGGCCTCGGCGTACTCCGTGCCGGTCAGGCGGACGTCGGCGCCGTACGAGCGCAGCTTGGCCACCTTCACCTCTGGGGCGGTGGCCGGGAGGAACACGGTCGCGGGGACGCCTTGCTGTCGTGCCGCCCACGCGCAGGCCAGGCCCGCGTTGCCGCCCGAGGCGATGGTCACCCCGGCGTCGGGGAGGGTGCCCGCGTCCCGGTGGGACTGGAGGAAGTTCTGCGCGCCGCGCGCCTTGAAGGAGCCGGTGTGCTGCATGAACTCCAGTGCCAGCCACAGTTCGTACGCGCCCGGGGTGCTGCGGGGCGCGGGGTCGGCCGGAGCGAGCGTCACCGGGCGGACGCGACCGGCGATCCGGGCGGCGGCGGACTCGATGTCGCCGTACGTGAGCGTGAGTTGGTGCATCGCGCTGCTCCTGTCATCCCGTTCTGCGGACATCGGGCACGTGGGGTACATGGGGCACACGGGGTACATGGGGTACATGGGGTACGCCGACTACGCCGTGAACACCGTGTTCCCGGGGAGCCCGGTTCAGCGCCGCCGTCAGTTCTCCCCTCCTCCTGATGCCCAACTTGCGGTAGGTGCTGGTGAGATGGGTCTCCACCGTGCGGCGGGCCACGTGCAGCAGTTCCGTGATCTCCGTGTTCGTGCGGCCCCCTGCCGCGAGTTCGGCTATGCGGCGTTCGCTCGCCGTCAGTGTCGTCGTCGTGCGGCGGGCGCCGCCCTCGCGGAGGGACTCGTTGGCGGTGGCGTACAGGCGTACCGCGCCCAGGCGTTCGGCGCGTTCGGCCGCCTCGCGGAGCGACTTGCGGGCTCGGGTGCCTTCGCCGCCAACGGCCAGTTGGCGGCCCCGGGCGATCAGGGCCGGGATCAGCTCCGTTTCGACGGAGGCCTCGCGCAGGACTCGTACCGCCTCGTCGATCAGGTCCAGGCCGTGACGGCCGCCAGTCGCCGTGCCCAGTACCCGTAGGGAACGGCCCAGCACACGGGGGGTGTGCCACACCCGGGCCAGTCGCAGGTCCTCCTCCGCCAGGGCGAGCGCCTCCCGGGGGCGGCCCAGGGCCAGTTGGCACTGGGCCGCGGCGGAACGCCAGGGGGTGACCACCGGGCTCAGTACGTCCCGGGCGGACTGGCGGCGCCCGCACTCCAGGAAGTCGCCGAGGGCGCCGGCCGGGTCACCGGAGGCGGCGCGCACCACACCGCGGGCGTACAGGAAACGGTTCAACTCCCAGGAGTCGTGCGCCTCTCGGAGGTCGAAGGCGTCGGCGAACCGACCGGCCTCCTCGATGCGGTCGGTCTCGACGAGTGCGAGCAGGACGTGCGCCGCCGCGTTCGTCGGACCGGTGCCGGCTCCAGTGCCAGCGCCGGCGCCGGCACTGCCCTCGCCAGGACCCGCGGTCCGCCACTCCAGCCCGGACCGCCCCCCGTCGGCCGCCCCCGCCCCCTCCCTCCGCCACGGCTCCGGGTCGTTCAGCAGCCGTCCGTAGTCCCCGCGGGCCGCGGCTATGTCGGCGCGTACGTTCAGCAGGGCCTCGTGCATCGGGTGGAGCAGGGTGGGGCGTTGGAGGGTGAGGCCTCGGTCGGTCAGGCGTTCGGCCTCGTCGAGTTCGTCGGCCCATTGGGCCACCGCCGCCGCCGTACCGAGGAGGAAGGGTTCGGCCAGGTGGCCGACCGGCTCCGCCAGCAGCGCGCGTACCTGCTCCATGGCGGCGTCCGCCGAGGTCAGGCCCGCTGTCGCCTCGTACCGTACGAGGAGGGCCTGGCCGGCGGGGCCCAGTGCCCGGGGTGAGTGTCCGGCAGTGTCGCGCAGGCGGCGGTACATCTCGTCGCGGGTCGTCTGATCGTGGTCGGCGAGGAGCGCGGAGGCCGTCTGGACCGTGTGGAGGAGATCGGGGTGGTCCGTCAACTGGCCGTCCAGGTTGCGGAGCAGGGTCACCGCCGCGCGCGCCTCGCCGCGCCTGGCCAGCGCCGTACCCAGTGCCATCGCCGCCCGTACGCGGTACTGCGGCAGGCCCGGCAGACGCATCGCCTCCGTGAGGTGGGGGATGCCCGCCGAGGAACGTACGGCGGCGAACTCCAGCGACCCCAGCTCGGTCAGCACCTCGGCCCGGCGGGCCGGCGTCATCGGCTCGGTCAGCGCCCGGCGCAGCAGGACCACCGCGTCGTCGGTACGGTCGTCGCGTACCGCGCCGGTGGCCGCGTCGAGCAGGGCGTCCGTCGCCCACACCTCGTCCACCGTGCCCGACCGCAGGAGGTGCCCGGCGACCGCCTCGGTCGGGTCGCCGCGGCGCACCATCGCCTCGGCCGCCGCCCGGTGCGCGGCCTGTCGGCCGGCGGCTGGCCAGCCCGCGAGGACGGCGTCCCTGAGCAGGGGGTGGGCATAGCGGGGCAGCCCGTCCGCGTCGTGACGCAGCAGGCCCAGCCGGGTCATGGCGGTCAGCCAGCCCCGTACCCGCGACGGATCGGCGCCGGTCGACTCGGCGGTCTCGGTGAACAACTCGACGTCGGCGCCCTCCGCCGGCTCCTCCAGCGCGGCGAGCACGCGCGCCGCGTCGGACGTCGCCGCCCCGGCGCAGTCCAGCCACCAGGACACCGCCGCCGGATACGCGCCCGGATACAGCGCGGCGCATGTCTCCGGGAGCGCGTCGGGTGCACCGGTGGCGGCGTTCAGGTCCTCGAGGAGGGCGCGCAGAAGCAGCGGGTTGCCCGCGCCCGCCCGTACACAGTCCGCCACCCACTGCGGTGAGTACTCCGACTGCTCCGGCTTCCGCACGTACTTAGGCGCGTCGCCGACCGCCGAACGCACCAGCTCCGTCGCCGCGTCGAGGCTCAGCGGGGCGAGGGTGTGGGTGCGTACGAGGGTGGGGGAGAGGGTGTGGACCAGGCCGGTGTACGGCGTGTCCACGTCGTACTGGCTGCGCTCCGTCACCAGCAGGAGTATCGGTAAGTGGTCCACCCTGCGCGCCGCCTCGATCAGCCAGCACCGCGAGTTCTCGTCCGCGAGGTGTACGTCGTCCACGGCCACCAGCACCGGCCCCTCGGCCGCGTACGCGCACAGCGACCGCCAGAGCCGGGCGGCCGGCGGGAGGTCCTCCGGGCGGTCGACGGCGTCAGTGGTCGAGCCCATCGAGCTGTCGCGCTGGGCCGGGACGGTCAACTTCCGTACGGGTGCCAGCAGTTGCTCTACGGCGGGAAGGTGGGCGCCGGTCTCGCCGCCGTGGGGGGAGCAGCGGACCCGCAGCACGCGCATGCCGTTGGCCTCCGCGTCCTCGGTGGCGGCCTCCAGGAGTGCGGTGCGGCCGGTGCCGGTGGCCCCACGCAGCAGGACCAGGCGGCCGGTGCCCGCACGGGCGCGTTCGGCCTCGGCGGCGACCAGGTCCAGCGCCTCCCCGCGCTCGTACAGCGATTCGGACAGCATGCCCGCCTCCTCTCGTGGGTACCGTCACTTGGTCTTAGAAGGCCGAACTCCCGAATAGGTTGAAGCGATCCGCGAGAATCTCGTGGTGCGTCTCGTGGTGGTCCACGATTGTGCGCTTCCCCTGGGCCACAGAAGGGTTTGTCGTGCACGTCCGCCACCGGCTTGCTCGCAGGTGGTGGCATCTGACCCTGGGGGCAGTCCTTGCGCAGCACGACAATTCGCACCACGGGCCCCGGCACAGGCCCCGGCACAGGCCCGGGCACAGGCTCCGGCACTGGTACCGGGGCCAGGGCCGCCGGTACCGGGCCCGCCGACACCGGCCGCCGTATACCCGTCGCCGTGCACGCGGCCGACCCGATCTCCCGCGCCGGCGCGATCAGTCAGCTCCGTCAGCATCCGGTGGTCGAACTCCGGGACGAGAAGGACAGCGGCCCCGGCGTCGTGGCCCTGCTGGTCAGCGAGACCCTCGACGACGGGACGCTGTCACGGCTGCGCCGGCTCGTCCGCAGCGAGGGCGCCAAGGCCGTTCTCGTGGTCGGCGTACTGCGCGAGAACGAGCTCCTGGACGTCATCGAGTGCGGCGTCGGAGCCATCGTCTGGCGCCACGAGGCCACTGGACACCGGCTGGCACAGGCCGTACTCGCCGCCTCCCGCGGTGACGGCGACCTGCCCTCCGACCTGCTCGGACGGCTCATCAGCCAGGTGGGAACCCTGCACCGCACGGCGGTCGGCCAGCCCGGTGCGCCCACCTCGGGGCTCGCACCGCGCGAGGTCGACGTCCTGCGCCTCGTCGCCGAGGGACTCGACACGGGGGAGATCGCGGGCAAGCTGTCCTACTCCGAGCGCACGGTCAAGAACGTGATGCACGGGCTCACCACCCGGCTGCATCTGCGCAATCGGGCGCATGCCGTGGCCTATGCCCTGCGCGAGGGCTACATCTGACCGGACCTCGGACGGGTGAGCGAGCGTTCCCTGACCCGTTCCAGATGGGTCGTGAAGACCTCCTGGGCATCCGGGGTCAGGGTGCGCAGGGCCACCATCGCCGTGAGGACGACGTCGCACAGCTCCGCCTGGACGTCGTCCCACGTGTGGGTGGTTCCCTTGCGCGGGTTCTGCCCGGTCGCGCCGATCACCGCCTGAGCGACCTCGCCGACCTCCTCGGTCAGCTTCAGCATGCGCAGCAGCAGGCCCTCGCGGCCGGGGTGCGTCTCGTTGGCGTCCAGCCAGGTCCAGAGGTCGTCGATCGTTGCCCAGACGTCTTCATCGGCCATGGGAGAAGCCTCCCACGCGACCTCGACGTCCAGAGACACTCCGTATCTCCGTATCTCCGTAATCTTCGTGCTAGTCGAACAGGGGATCCTGCGTGCCCTGTTCACGCTCCCGCACCCGCCGGTAGCGCGCCCCCACGACCACCGCCGTGACCGCGGCCGTGCCAGCGAGGGCCGCCGGGACCATCCAGCCGCGGTCGAGTACGTGGCCCAGCGCGTGGTCGAGGGAGAGTCGGCCCGGGCCCGTCACCGCGAGGCCGGCCGCGGCGAGGCCCAGGGTCGCCGCGTACTCGTAGCCGCCCTCCGCGTTGAAGAAGCCGTTGGGCGCGTGCACGGCGGCGGCGCCCGCCATCGCGCCGGCCGCCGCAGCGCCGGCCCCCGGAGTCGCGAGGCCCAGCGCGAGCAGCGCGCCGCCGCCCGTCTCCGCGAGGCCCGACGCCGTGGCGCTGGCCTTTCCTGGCGCGTAGCCGACGGACTCCATGAAGGCGCCGGTGCCTTCGATGCCGTGGCCGCCGAACCACCCGAAGAGCTTCTGCGCGCCGTGCGCCGCCAGCACCCCGCCCGTCCCCAGACGGAGCAGCAGCAGTCCCAGATCACGCCGGCCGTATCGGTCGTTACAGGTCATGCCTCCACCGTCCCACCGATCGGCCGTGCCGCACCCGCCCGTGCGGGTACGAGCCGCCGTTCGGGTGGCGGGTGCCCGGAGGCGGTGCCAGTGTGACCGGCATGACGATTCAGACCGCCAAGCTCAGCGACCCAGCCGTCCGGGCCTTCGTCAACGCCGTGAACGCACACGACCGCGAGGCTTTCCAGGCCGTCCTGGCACCCGACGCGACCATGTCCGACGACGGCGCCGACCGTGACCTCGCCGACTGGACCGAGCGCGAGATCTTCTCCTCCCACGGCCACATGAACGTGGCCAACGAGTCGCGGGGAGGCCGCGTCCTCGTCGCCAACTACAGCAACGACACGTGGGGCGAGATGCGCACGAAGTGGAGCTTCACGGTCGACGACGGCCGCATCCTGCGCTTCGAGACGGGCCAGGCCTGAGGCCCGCACAGCCTGCCGCGCGCCTCGTTGCCCACCCCTCTGCCGGAATCCCCTTGCGCTGAAGTGCGCTCCAACTCCTAGTGTCCTGACCCATGGAGACCACGGAGAGCACGGCGACCACGGAGACCATGGACAGCACGGCGACCACGGACAGCACCGGCACGGCCCAGCCCGTCGCGAACCGGACTCTGGGCCGCAGCGGCATCGAGGTGAGCCCTCTCGGCTTCGGCTGCTGGGCCATCGGCGGAGAGTGGGGCGCCCCGGACGGGCAGCCCCTCGGCTGGGGAAAGGTCGACGACGACGAGTCCGTACGGGCGATCCGGCGCGCCCTCGACCTGGGCGTCACGTTCTTCGACACGGCGGACGTGTACGGCACCGGACACAGCGAGCGCGTTCTCGGCCGGGCCCTCGGCAAGCGCCGTTCGGATGTCGTGGTCGCCACGAAGTGGGGCAACCTCTTCGACGAGCGGACGCGGATCGCGGACGGCCAGGACGACAGCCCCGAGCACGTCCGCCGCGCCCTCACCGCCTCCCTCGCCCGACTCGGCACCGACTACGTCGATCTGTACCAACTGCACCTGTCGGACGGTGACTTGGACGCGGCTGCCCAACTGCGCGAGGTCTGTGAGGAGTTGGTCGCCGAAGGGCTCATCCGCGCCTACGCCTGGAGCACGGACGATCCTGACCGTGCCGCTCTCTTCGCCCAGGGGGCGCACTGCGCCGCCGTGCAGCACCGTCTCAACGTCATCCAGGACGCGCCCGAAATGCTCGCGCTCTGCGAGGAGTTGGAGCTCGCCAGCATCAACCGCAGTCCGCTCGCCATGGGGCTGCTGACGGGGAAGCGGTCCGCCGGACAGGTCCTCGACGCCGGTGACATCCGTAACGCGCCGCCCGCCTGGCTGCCGGGCTTCACGGCCGGCGCGGGTGTCGACCCGGCGTGGCTGGCGCGCGTCGACGGGCTCCGTTCCGTCCTCACCAGCGGCGGCCGTACGCTCGCCCAGGGCGCCCTCGGCTGGTTGTGGGCGCGCAGCCCCCGTACCGTCCCCATCCCCGGATTCCGGTCCGTCGCGCAGGCCGAGGAGAACGCCGGCGCGATCGCGAAGGGCCCGCTCAGCGCGGGGCAGTTGGCCGAGGTCGAGGACTTGCTCGGGCGGTGAACGGCCCTCCGGGTACTACTCTCGGACAAGTCGTCCGTGTGCCGGAGCACACGACAGCCGCTCCATGACCCGGTGCGCATCTCGCGGTCCCACGCGAGATCCACCCCCACCCGGATGTGCCATGGAGCGGCTGTCGCCTTCCCCCCTCGGTGTGGTCCGTTGTGTGTTACCGGAACCTCAGAGCATCAAGTGTGAAGCTCTGATGGAGAAGGCGTGTTGAGCATATGCCCGCGACCGGCCCGAACGCTACGGATGAATCAATTCCGCTTGTGCAGGTTGAGGCTTCGAATGCGTGCGCGAGGTCTCGTCAGCCGCGCCCCACGTAGGGCATCGCGGTCGCCAGAACCGTGGCGAACTGCACATTTGCCTCCAACGGCAGCTCCGCCATGTGCCGCACGGTGCGCGCCACGTCCGACACGTCCATGACGGGCTCCGGTGCCATCTGCCCGTTCGCCTGCAGGGCGCCGGTTTGCATTCGCGCGGTCATGTCCGTCGCCGCGTTGCCGATGTCGATCTGCGAGACCGCGATGCGGTACGGCCGTCCGTCCAGGGCCAGCGCCTTGGTCAGGCCCGTCAGCGCGTGCTTGGTCGCGGTGTAAGGCGCGGAGTGCGGCCGAGGCGTGTGCGCGGAGATCGACCCGTTGTTGATGATCCGGCCGCCCTGCGGATCCTGCTCCTTCATCTGCCGGTACGCCGCCTGCGCGCACAGGAACGCCCCGTTGAGGTTGGTGTCCACGACGTGCCGCCACGCCTCGTACGCCAGATCCTCGACCGGCACCCCGCCGGGCCCGAAGGTCCCCGCGTTGTTGAACAGCAGATCGAGCCGCCCGAACCGCTCACGCACGGCCGCGAACAGGGCGGCCACGTCGTCGGGTTGGGACACGTCGGCCCGGACGACGAGCGGGGTGCCGACGGACGGGCTCTCGTCCTCGGGGGCGCCCTCGCGTGTACCCCCGGTCGCGAGTGCCGCCGTCTCCTCCAGTCGCTCGGTACGGCGTCCGGTGAGCGCCACCGACCAGCCCGCGCCGAGCAGTTCGAGGGCGACGGCCCGCCCGATACCGGAACCGGCGCCGGTGACGACCGCGACCCTGCCCTCGCTCATGCGAGGGCCTCGCCGGGGTAGCGGACGCCGATCTGCTCCCGGATGGTGTCCATCGTCCGCATCACGGCGAGGGTGCCGTCGAGCGGGACGAGCGGCGACTCGGTCTCGCCGGCCCGCAGGGCGCGCATCACCTCGGTGGCCTCGTGGCGGAAGCTGTTGCGGGCGCCGTGGTCCGGGGCGGCGGCGAACTCCTCGGGGGCGCGGCCGTCGCGGTGCAGCACGAACCGGTCCGCGAAGAAGAACCCGTCGGGTACGTCGATGCGGCCCTTGGAGCCGGTGACGGACGCGCCGATGGACGTACCGCCGACGATGGAGCAGTGCACTGCGGCGAGAGCGCCGCTCTCCCAGGAGAGCAGTGCTCCCGTCTGGAGATCGACGTTCTCCTCGGAGAGCACCGCTCTCGCCGAGATGCCGTCGGGCTCCCCGAGCAGCAGATGCGCGAACGACACCGGGTAGACGCCCAGGTCGAGCAGTGCCCCGCCACCCTGCGCCGGGTCCCGCAGCCGGTGCGAGGGCGGGAAGGGCCCCTCGAGACCGAAGTCGGCCTGTATGGTCCGCACCTCACCGATCGCCCCGTCCTCGACCAGCGCCTTCAGCCGCCGCACGACCGGGTTGCAGTACGTCCACATGCCCTCCATCAGGAAGGCGCCGCGCTCCTTCGCCAGCGCGACCAGCTCCTCCGCCTCCCGCACGTTCAGCGTGAACGCCTTCTCGCACAGCACGTTCCGCCCGGCCTCGAGGCACAGACCGGCGGCGGCCCGGTGCGCCGAGTGCGGAGTGGCGACGTACACCACGTCCACGTCCGCGTCCTCGGCCAGCGACGCCCAGTCGCCGTAGGCACGGGGGATGCCGAACCGCTCCGCGAACGCCTTCGCGGAGGCCTCGGACCGCGAGGCGACCGCGACGAGCTCCGCGTCCGGCAGATCCACCAGATCCGCGGCCATCGCGGCCGCGATGCCTCCCGTGGCCAGAATTCCCCACCGCACGCGCTCAGCCGACATGCCAGCCCCTAGCTATTTCCGTGACGTTTGTTACCTCGAACACGCTGTACGAACGGAATGGACGAACCGCCTGTACGAGCTGAGAGCATAGGTGGCGGATTACTGG
Organism: Streptomyces sp. ME02-8801-2C; assembly: GCF_033793965.1. Taxonomy (NCBI): domain Bacteria; kingdom Bacillati; phylum Actinomycetota; class Actinomycetes; order Kitasatosporales; family Streptomycetaceae; genus Streptomyces; species Streptomyces sp. ME02-8801-2C. Next base: position 830,517 of record NZ_JARAXP010000004.1, read on the forward strand.
ATAAGGGAGGGCGCATGCCCGAGCGTGGCCGAACCACGTGGGACGAGAAGAGTTCCCAGGCAGAGATACCGAAGGACAGCCCCGACCCCACCCCCGGCCCCACCCCCGCCCGCTCCCTCCGCCGTACCGGTCTCCTCGTCACCTTCGTCCTCGGCGGGCTGACGGCGACGCCCCCGCTGGCGATGGACATGTACCTCCCGTCGCTCCCCGAGGTCACCACCTCCCTGCACGCGCCCGCCGCGAGCGTCCAGCTGACCCTGACCGCCTGCCTGGCGGGCATGGCCCTCGGGCAGCTCCTGATCGGCCCGATGAGTGACCGCTGGGGCCGCAGGCGCCCCCTCCTGGCGGGCCTGGCGGTGTACGTCGTGGCCACCGTCCTGTGCGGGATCGCGCCCAGCCTGGAGTTCCTGGTTGCCTTCCGCCTGGTCCAGGGACTCGCCGGCTCGGCCGGGATCGTCATCGCCCGGGCGGTCGTACGGGACCTGTACGACGGCGTGGCCATGGCCCGCTTCTTCTCCTCCCTCATGCTGATCTCGGGGGTCGCCCCGATCGTCGCGCCGCTCATCGGCGGCCAGATCCTGCGCGTCACGGACTGGCGGGGCGTGTTCGCCGTCCTCACGGTGGTCGGGATCGCGCTCGCGGTGCTGGTCTTCTTCCGCCTCCCCGAGACCCTCGACCCGGCCGACCGGCACAGCGGCGGAGTCGGCGAGGCGCTCCGCTCCATGCGCGTCCTCCTCGCGGACCGCGTCTTCACCGGTTACGTCCTCGCGGGCGGCTTCGCCTTCGCGGCCCTGTTCGCGTACATCGCCGCGTCCCCGTTCGTGATCCAGGAGATCTACGGCGCCTCCCCGCAGACGTTCAGCCTGCTGTTCGGCGTCAACTCGGTCGGCCTCGTCATCGTCGGCCAGATCAACGGCAAGGTCCTGGTCGGCCGGGTGTCGATGGACAAGGTGCTGGCGGTCGGCCTCGCGGTCATCACCGTCTCGGCGACGGCGCTGCTGCTGATGGCGACGGGCGTGTTCGGCGAGGCGGGCCTGTTCCCGGTGGCCGCCGCGCTCTTCGTCCTGATGTCGGCGATGGGCCTGGCGATGCCCAACACCCAGACGCTCGCACTGATGCGCACGCGCCACTCGGCGGGCGCCGCGTCCGCGCTGCTGGGCACCACCTCCTTCCTGATCGGCGCGGTCGCCTCCCCGCTGGTGGGCATCGCCGGGGAGGAGACGGCCGTCCCGATGGCGGTCGTCCAACTGGCCGCAGCACTGGTGGCGGTCGGCTGCTTCGTGGGACTGTGCCGTCCTCGGAACAGACGTACGGCCCCGGAGGGAGCGGAGAGCTGAGCGCCGCACCGAAACTGCGCGTCGACACCCCCGAACGGGCCGGCCTCGACCCCGAGGAGATGCGCCACCTCGTCACCGAGGTGCACGCCCTCACGACCGGCGAGCGCCCCTGGGCACCGGCCGCGGTCGTGGTCGTCGGGCGCGGCCCGGTGATCGCGGTGGAGGCGGCGGCGGGCTGGGCGGTGCGGTACGCGTCGTACGACGAGCGCACGGACACCGGAGTGGAACTCCCGGCCGCGGCACGAATCCCGGCAACGACGTCGACCCCCTTCGACCTCGCCTCCCTCACGAAACTGTTCACCGCGATCGCTGCGGTGCAGCAACTGGAACGCGGCACGCTGGACATGGACGCCCAAGTGGCCGCGTATCTACCGGACTTCACAGCGGCGGCCCAACACGGCATCACCGTACGGCAGTTGCTGACCCACACCTCGGGCCTGCGCCCCGAACTCCCCCTGTACGACTGCCCGGACGACGCGGCACGCCGAGCGCTGCTACGGGCGGAGGCGCCCTCGTCCGCACCGGGCCGGTACCGCTACTCCGACCTGAACATGCTGCTCCTCCAGTACGTCCTGGAGCGCGTCACGGGCCGCACCCTGGACGTCCTGATCGCCGAGGGCGTCACGGGCCCCCTCGGTATGACGGCGACCCGCTTCGGCCCCTGCCCCGACGCGGCGGCGACCGAGGACCAGCGCAGACCATGGGCCAAGACGGAACGCGGGATGGTACGGGGCGAGGTCCACGACGAGAACGCGTGGGCGCTGGGCGGGGTGGCGGGCCACGCGGGTCTGTTCTCGACGGCCCGCGACCTGGCGATCCTCTGCCGCTGCCTGCTCACGGGCGGCGCGTACGGCCCGGCCCGCATCCTGGGCCAGGACCACGTGGAGCTGCTGCTGGCCCCGCCGGGGCTGGGCTTCGCCGTCGACCAGCCGTGGTTCATGGGGCAGTTGGCGGGGAGCGGAGCGGCCGGCCACACGGGGTTCACGGGCACGTCCCTCGTCCTGGACAGGGCCACCAACACCTTCGCCGTGCTGCTGGCCAACACGGTTCACCCGAAACGGAGTTGGGGGAGCGTGGGCAACGGCCCCCGGGTGGCGGTGGGGGACCGGGTGGCCAGGGCGCTGAGGGGGAGATGAGGGACGTCACGGCTGCGCTCACCCAGGCCGCCGCGCCACGAACACGAACTCCCGGCCAGGACGGTCGGGTGCGTCACGAACCTCTCTCACTTCATAGCCCTGGGAGAGCAACTCCGCCTCGACTTCCTCCCGTTCACGGAATCGCAGCGTCGAGTCGGAGGTCAGCACCTCGCCGTCCGCCGCGAACACGTAGGTCCAACGGAACGTCACGAGCAGGCCGTCGACCTGGTCGATCCCGGTCACCTCGACCCAGCTCTCGACGCCACCGACACCGGGCAGCTCCGTCACCCGGTACGAGGAACCACGGTTCCACTGCTCCCAGGCCCGCTTCGACGGGTCCCGGGTCTCGAAGACGAGGTGTCCGCCCGGCCGGAGGGCAGCGTGAACGCCCCGCAGGGTGAGCTGCCAGGCGTGCGGGTCGGTGATCTCCTGGGCGGCGTTGGCGGTCATCGTCGCGAGGTCCACCTGAAGGGGCGGCAGGGCGGTCCCGTCCCCGTGGACCCAGCGGACGCGCCCGGCACCGGGCTTGGCCCGGGCGACCTCGAGCGAGGCACGCGCCGGATCGACCCCGACCACGTCGACCCCTCGACGCGCGAGCAACAGCGCGAACACACCGGTGCCACAGCCGAGGTCGAGGACGCGGCGGGCCTGGAACTCCGCAACGAGATCGACGTAGGCGTCGAGGTCGGAGCGGTCGCGGTCGAGGGGGTCGTAGATGGCGGCCAGGCGGGGGTGCTGGAAGCATTCGTCGGGCATGGGGGCGAATGTAGCGGGGCTGGGGGCGGTGGGCCTCGGTTGCGTACTGCGCCGCAGTCGTTTCCCGGGCTACTGACCAAGGGCGGCGTAAGTCATTGCCCCGGCGGCCGCTGAGAGAGCCTCGGCAGTCGCCGGGTCGGCCGGCAGGAACGCCTCCAGCTTCAGTTCGGCAAGCGTCACGTCGACGGCGGTGGCGAAGGTCGTCACAGTCGTCATAAGGCGCAGCTCACCGTAGGAGGACCGCAGGCGGAGGGGCACCGCGAAACCGAGTTGCCCGGCGGACGGCTCCAAATCGGGAACGTACCCGGTGAGTTCGGCGTGCAACTCCTCCAGGTTGCCGAGGCGCACCAAGATGTGGCGCGCCCATTCGGCGAGGTTGAGGATACGGGGGGCCAAGCCGTCGGGATGCAGCGCAAGGCGGTAGATGTTCGTGCCCGGACCCACCAGCTCGGCAGCCGCCCCCTCGGTGATCAGGTCGAATGCGGCGTTCGCGGCGATCAGGTCACCGCCCCGGTCCACGACGAGCGCCGGATACGGCAGATGCCCGCGGAGGATGTGGTCGATCGCCGTGCGTACGGGGGCCAGCAACGGATCGTCCAGTGAGCTCTCCGGGTAGGCGGGCGCGTACCCGGCGGCCAGCAGCAGCTCGTTGCGTTCCCGCAGGGGCAGTTCCAGCGACTCCGCCAGGCGCACGACCATGTTCCGGCCCGGGACGGACCTGCCGGATTCAATGAAGCTGAGGTAGCGCTGGGTGGTGCCCGCTCGCAGCGCCAGGTCGAGCTGACTGATATGACGGCGGGTGCGACGTTCACGAAGCGTACGAGGAAAGTCCACGGGCCTGTTGTAACCGCAGCGGAGGGTGCCGGGCCATTCCCCGCGGGGAATTGTCGCCACTCGGACCGGTCGTGAACATTGCCGGCATGGACATCGGTGTACTGCTTCCGACGGGAACCGCCCAGTGGGGCGCTGCCGACGACCCCCGCGAGCTGATTGCGTTCGGCCGGTGTGCCGAACGCTCGGGCTTCTCCTCGCTCTTCGCCAACGATTCCCTGATCAGCCCCCGCATCGAGGCGCTCACGATGCTGGCCGCACTCACGCCGGTGACCGAGACCGTGACGCTGGGCACAGCCGCACTGATGCCGTTCCTGCGTCGGCCGATCCAGGCCGCGCAGTCACTCGCGTCGATCGACGTGCTGTCCGGTGGCCGACTCACCGTGGCCGTCGGCGCGGGCTTCCCCGGCCGATTCGGGCGGCCCCTCTACACGCTGTCCGAGCTGCCGTGGGAGAGGCGCTTCGCCCGGCTGGACGAGACTGTCGCGCTGTGGCGGGCCCTGTGGGGCGGCGCCGACACCTTCCACGGCGAGATCCTCCGGTTCGACGACATCCCGCCCACGACCAGGCCGTCCCGTGCCGGCGGCCCACCCATCTGGCTCGGCGGCGCGACACCCGCGGCTCTGGCCCGCACCGGCCGACTGTACGACGGATGGCTGCCCTACCCGCCTGACCCCGCCGACTACGCTTCCGGCCTCCGCGACGTCCACGAAGCGGCGGCCGACGCCGGACGCGCGACCGAGGACATCGCCCCCGCACTGTTCGTCTCGGTACGCATCGACGAGGACATCGAGAGCGGCCGCCGGGCACTGGACGGCTACGCGCGGGCCACGTACGGAATGCCACTGGAGGAGCTGGAAAGGATTCAGGCAGTTGTCACCGGCTCCGCAGACCAGGTGCTTGAGCAGCTGGGACGGTACGTCGCCGCCGGCGCTCGGCACATCGTCGCCCGCCTCGGTGCCCTGGACCTGCACTCCCAGCGCAACCAGCTCGAACGTGTCGCAGACCTGATCCCTGCTGTCCAGGGGGCGGCTCACGCTTCCACTTTTCAACCCCAGGGTTGAATGCTATTGGCGTCGGGTACGGTTCAGATCCGAATGGATTTCCGGTGGCTGGGTGGCCTTTGGTGTCCAGTGAGGCGTGAGTAAAACGGGGGAATGAATGGCGCAACCTGTTCAGTGGGGACGCCTGGGTTTTACGGTGGGCGCTACCTCCCTGTCCTTCGGGCTGAGCATTTGGATAGTCCACGCTGCGCCGTTCGGTTGGCTTCCGGACACACCCGCCGAGCGCTGGCTTGTCGCCACCGCTTTCGCAACGGTCGTTGCCACCGCTGTGTTAACGGCAACCAGCCTCGGCTCAGGAACCGCTCCCGCACGGGCAGGCAGAGGTGTGACCCAGCGTGCTGCGAACGTCGAGGATTCCGCAGTTAGCCAGTCCGTTCACGGAATGAATGAAGGTGGGCAGAATGCCGAAGGCGTAATTAGGAGCACTATTCATCAGAATCAGAAGCAGGAACAGCTGGGGATCTGGGCTGCGGTAGTCCTGCTTGCTGCGCTGGCCGTTGTGCTGATAGTGGTACTGAACGCCAGAGAGCCTGATGCGGATCGCGGCTCCAATGGGCCATTTCCGGTTCCGGCCCCATCGGAAGTCACCGCGACCGGAGTGGGCCCTACGACGATCAAGAGTCTCCCGTCTGGACCTCCGGACAGCATCAGGCGAACCCAAAAGGACATTCACATCGCCAAGCTGAACGGGATCGACCTGGATGCTACTGAAGCGGAAGCGAAGGACTGGCGGTACAGCCCCGGGAGCGATCAGGACGATCACGATTTCACCTATTCGGATAACTCCAATATTATCGCCTTCAGTGTGATCGTTCCCGGCGCAACCAAGAAGTCGGATTGTGGCGTTACAGGGTACGCGAATAGTATCGGTAAAAGCGAAATCAGCCGCGGCGCTGTCATCTGTGTCAAGACGACTCAGAAGAGAATTGCCCGCATCGAAGTCCGCGATGTCGATGGAGAGCGGCTCGTTATCGACGTGATGGTCTGGAACTGACTTGTGGACTTGCGGATAACGCGAGGCGTCGGCCTTTCAAGTGGCTGTCGAGACTCCGTTGTCGCTCCCTCCGCGATCGGAGAAGCCTGTCCCATTCATCTTCCATACGCCGACTTGCTTCGACGCGCAGCGCTGATCTAGTGAAGGGTCTCGGCCCAGGACGATGTCCTGATTGGCGCCGGCCGCCTCTCTTCGGCGCGTCCTGCCAGACGGTGCACCGCCACTTCACTACGCGTCCAAGGCCCGGGTACGGGTTCCAGCTGAACCGCCTGGTGCTCGACCGACTTGCTGCCAAAGGCGAGTTGGTCTGGTGCGCGACCGACTCGGTCAGTCAGCCGGCGGGCACTCCCGCTTCGCGCGGGAACAGTACGCTGATGCCAGCGGGATCAGGCCCGCCTGACGGGTGTCCGGGAGGAGCGTCATGACTGCCGAGACGGTGGCCCCTGCGTGGATGCATGAGCAGATCACGGCGGAGCAGTACGACTCCTGGTCCGAGGAGCAGTGTGCGGGGATCGAGATCGTGGACGGCATGGTTGTCGTGAGTCCCAGCGCGTCCAAGCGGCACAATCGCCTTGCTCGGATCCTGGCGAACGCGTTGGATGCCGCGGCCGGACCGGACTGGAATGCCGATACCGACTTCGACGTCCGCCTCCAGGACGTGCCACTCACCAGCCGCCGCCCGGACGTCGTGGTCTATCGGGCGGACACCATCGACGTCACACCCACTCGCCCCGAGCATGTGCTGTTGGTGGCCGAGGTCGTCTCGCCGGGATCGGAGACCACTGACCGGATCGTGAAAGTGGACCAGTACGCCAAGGCCGGAATCGCCTTCTACTGGCGGATCGAGCAGGCCGCCACGGGCGTTCCGCTGATCTACACCTACGTCCTCGACCCGGCGACAGACCGTTACCGGACCGGCGACATGTTCACCGGCGTCGTCAAGGCTTCCGCTCCCTTCACGGTGGAGATCGACCTCGGCCGGCTCTGACTCGCGCCAAGGCCGTCACCGGCACGACCCTCGTCCCGGCGAAGCCAAGCACACGCAGCTTGCCGACAACCCGTTTTGCACCGCTCACAGCCGTCCCGAGGGAAAATCAACCCCCTCCCTCCCACCTCTGGAATCACCCCGTGAACACCCCCGTTTCCCCCGCCGACGCCCTGCGCGCCTCCCTCGCCGGTCTGCTCGACGGGCTGCCGCCCAAGGTGGCCGCGCAGGCGGTCGAGCGGCTGATCGTCAACTACCGGGGGCGGACGCCGACCGACGTGCCCGTGCTGCGGGACCGGTCGGACGTGGCCGCGTACGCCGCCTACCGGATGCCGGCCACCTTTGAGGCCGTGTGCTCCGCGTTGGACGCCTTTGCCCGGGCCGCGCCCGGCTGGGTGCCCGGGAGCCATGTCGACGTCGGGGGCGGGACAGGCGCCGCGACCTGGGCGGTCAACGCCGTGTGGGCGGGCGCGCGGCCGGTGACCGTGCTGGACTGGGCCGAGCCGGCGCTCGCGCTGGGGCGGGAGATCGCCGCCGCCAACCCGGAGCTGAAGGGTGCGGAGTGGCAGCGCTCTCGGATCGGAGCGGCGCTCAAAATCGAGAGCACTGATCTCGTCACCATCTCGTACGTGCTGGGCGAACTGACGGACGCCGACCGCACCTCGGTGATCGACGCGGCGGCCGGCGCCGCCCAGGCCGTCGTCGTCATCGAACCCGGCACCCCCGACGGCTACCTCCGCGTCATCGAGGCCCGCGAGAAGCTGGTGCGCGCCGGGTTCCACATCGCGGCCCCCTGCCCCCATAGTTCCGCCTGCCCGATCGTCCGGGGTGAGGACTGGTGCCACTTCTCCGCCCGGGTCAGCCGCTCCTCCCTCCACCGCAAGGTCAAGGGCGGCTCCCTCCCGTACGAGGACGAGAAGTTCAGCTACGTCGCCGCCACCCGCTTCCCGGTCACCCCGGCCCCCGCCCGTGTCGTACGCAGGCCGCAGATCCGCAAGGGGCAGGTGCTCCTGGACCTGTGCGAGACGGAGCCCTCGCTCGCCCGGACCACGGTCACGAAGCGGCACGGGGTTCTGTACCGGGCCGCCCGCGACATCGACTGGGGGGACGCCTGGCCGCCGCCGGAGGCGGTGGAGGACGACAGGTCCTGACCAGGCAGCCGGCCGGCCCTTGTCGCGGCTCTGGGACGGGGCGCGGGTGGGTAGAGCTCGGGGATGGGAGAGAGCGAAGGCGTTCCGGAGAAGGTGGCCTGGGTTCTGCTGCGTGACGGGCGGGTGCTGGTGACCCGTAACCGAGGAATCGATCTCTTCTACTTCCCGGGCGGGAAGCGGGAGCCCGGGGAGTCCGATGCCGAGACCCTGGCGCGCGAGATCGACGAAGAACTCCGGTCCCGAGTGGACACGGCCACGATGGAGCACGTCGGCACCTTCGAGACCCGGAGGGGCGGCGCCGGCCGCACGGACTTCCGGATGATCTGCTACACCGCCGAGTACACCGGTCCGCTGCTTCCCTCGAGGGAGATCGCCGAGTCGGACTGGTTCGGCTACGGCGATCGCGCGCGGGTCTCGGCAGTGGACCAGCTGGTGTTCGACGCGCTCCATACCTCTGGCCGACTGCCCTGAGGGGCAGGCTCACAGACCGTACGCCTATTCGGCGTCGAGCTGGTGGTCGGCCCAGACATAGCTCACGGGAAGCAGGTCGGTGATGCGCACGGCGCGGACGTGGTCTCCCGTGCCGACGATGACCTTGAGGGCGGGGAAGTAGTCGAGGAGAACCTGACGGCATCGGCCGCACGGTGGCACGACTCCCCGGTCGCGGTCGCCCACCGCGACGATCGTGTCCAGGTCGTAGGCGCCCTGCGCCGCTGCCGTGCCGATGAGGACCAGTTCGGCGCAGGGGCCTCCGGTGAAGTGGTAGGCATTCACCGCTGTGACGATCCGGCCGTCCGGGGTGCGGGCCGCCGCCGCCATCGTGTGGTTGTCGCCCCGGCACCGGGTGCGCGCGATGTGCGCCGCGGCCTCGATGAGTTCGTGGTCGACGGGGAGGGTTTTCTGGTTCTGCGCGGTCATCGTCTTGTCTCTGCCTTCGTTCAGGTGTCAGCAGACGTTGACCCCGGTGAGGCGGGCGCGCAAGTGGATTTCGGGCGAGTCGGGGGCGGGGGTGTGGCCCAGGGCACCGCCCGGAGTCACAGGGTGGTGCCCGGCGCCAGCAGGGCAATCGCGCGGGGCTGTCTACGCGCCGTCCTCCGCGCCCGTGGCCTTCGTGCCCTTCACCTCCGCGCCCCCTGCCTCCCCGCTCCCTGCCTCCGTGGCCTCCTCCTCCGTCCGTTTCTGCTGCAACTTGCGCAGCAGCTCCCGTTTCTGGGCCTGCGGGTCCGTTCCGCCGCCCACCTGCTTGCCCCGGCCGCCGCCGCGCAGCGCGCCCTTGCCCAGGTTGCTGCGGGTGCCGCCGACTCCGAGCATGTTTCCGCCGCCTCGCGCCATCGCGCATCTCTCCTAAAGTCTCACGATACGTATCGTCTCGTCTGATTCGCGTTCCACCTTGCGGCGAGACGCTCCGTCTTGTCAACCTGGTAAATTGCCGACATGGTCCAGAAGTCCACCCCGGCCACGCCGGGTCCCGCCAAGCCCGTCCCCGACTCCAGCCGCCGCAGCGAGAAGTCCCGGCGTGCCATCTACGAGGCCGCCCTCGCCCTCATCGGCGAGGTCGGGTACCAGAAGACGACCATCGAGGGCATCGCCGCCCGGGCCGGTGTCGGGAAGCAGACCATCTACCGGTGGTGGTCCTCCAAGGGGGACGTGCTCATGGAGGCCTTCGTCGATCTCAGCGAGCAGGCCGCCGAGGCCGCCGCACCCGGGCGGGCGTACGTCATCCCCGACACCGGAGACCTCGCCGCCGACCTCAAGACCGTCCTGCGCCTCACGGTCGACCAGCTGCTCGACCCGGTGTTCGCAGTCCCCTCCCGCGGCCTCGCCGCCGAAGGCCTGGTGAACGAGGAGCTCGGCCGGAGGTATGTCGCCAAGCTGCTCGAACCCTCCCTCCAGCTCTACGTCCAGCGACTGCGCGCCGCCCAGGAGGCGGGGCAGGTGCGAGCCGACATCGACCCCCGGATCGCCCTCGAACTCTTCGTCTCCCCGCTCGCCCAGCGCTGGCTCCAGTTCACCGGCCCCATCTCGTACGAGTACACGGACACCCTCGTCGACTACGCCCTGGGCGGGATCGCCGCACCCGGCAACAAGTGAGCTCAATATGGCCGAAAACCGTGGGTGGTAAATCCTGCTAATCGGATGGAAATCGGGTGATCGAACCCGCCGTGTGCCTCGTCCCACCTACCCCGGATGTCGGCTCCGGCCTCCCGCGGCGCAGGATGGTGGGACCATGGAGCAGGCTGTCCGCACAACAGCAGCGAGGCGAGGCGATACATGAGCGCGGAGTTCGACGGTCGTACGACGGGCCGGCAGGGCCGGATCTCCCAGTGGCTGCGTGGACGTCGAACGAATGACCGGGAGGACGCCGCCAACCGGGACGAGAGCAGGCGGCGTGAGGAACTGCTGCTCGCCGCCGCCCGTGCCGGACTGCCTCTCGCGCCCGCCGCACACCCCTCCGCCTACCGGTGTTCCTGTGACCGCGTCGGCTGTCCGACCCCCGCCCGGCACCCCATCTCCTTCGCCTGGCAGACCCAGTCCACCACCGACCGCGCCCAGATCGAGCGGTGGGCCAGGCACCAGCCGCAGGCCAACTTCATCACCGCGACCGGCATAGTCCACGACGTCCTCGACGTGCCCCTCGAAGCGGGCCGCGCGGCGCTGGAGCGGCTGCTCGGCGCCGGCATCGAGGTGGGGCCCGTCGCCGAGAGCGACGACGGACGGCTGCTGTTCTTCACCCTCACGCGCGGCACCCCCGACGACGAGGACGAGTGGTGGCCCTGCGAACTGGACTGCCACCCCGAGACCATGGACGAGCATCCGGGGCTGCGCTGGCACTGCCGGGGCTCCTATGTCCTCGTACCGCCCGCCCAGTTGCCCGGTGACCAGGGCGTCTACTGGGTACGCGGGCCGGAGTTCGCCCTGCCCGACCCGCTCAGCCTGCTCGAGGTACTCACCGACGCCTGCGCCCGGTACGCCGGCGAGGAGCCCGACCACGCCGCTGCGGCCTGGCCCCACCGAGGCTGAACCGCCGCCCGGCCGACCGGAGTCACTCTCCCTGTGCCGCCGTCAGACCCTGGATGCGGCTCAGGAACTCCACACCCTTGTCCGCGGCACCCCTGCCCGGGTCCAGCACCGCCTGGTTCGACACGAACTCCAGGGTCAGCGACTGCTTGATCTCGCCCGTCGTCAGCGCCAGCACACTGTTGCTCTGCGCCGGGATCGACGTGCCCTGGGCGGCCGTCTGCTTCTCGTAGTGGTGCGTGGCGAAGAAGACCAGCGCGCCGCCGTCCGCCGTACGCAGGCCCAGCGGGGCGAAGTCGCCCTTGCCGAGCGGCTCGTCGATGTACTGGGTGACGAGCCCGGGCTTGATGGCGCTCTTCTTGCGCTGCGCCACCCACGCGCTCGTGTGCACGCCGGGCGCGAAGACGTCGCCGCTGCCGTCCATGAGGAACGTCGCGTAGTCCTTGCTCAAGTCCTCGGGCGCGACGGCCAGTTCGGTCGAGTTCGCCGGCACCGGCTCGGCGAAACCGTCTTTGTCCGTCTTGAACGCCGGTACGTCGTCCGCGTCGAGAAGCGTCAGATACGCCACCGCCCACGGCTCGGCCACGTTGCTGCGCGTGAACACCAGCAGCCAGCGCGCGTCCTGGCCCTTGTTGGCGTCGGCGTTCGCGACGAACCAGCGCGGCCAGCCCGCCTTCTTCGGGATGGTGAACCGGGTGTCCGTGAACTCCAGGGGTACGTACGACGGGTTGCCGCTCGGGCTGATCTCGTGACCGGCGTCCAGCCGGGCGGCGTCGATCGCGCCGAGGGCGCCGGTGACGTAGTCGGCGTCCAGGCCACGGTCGTACGCCTTGTCCGCCTTGTTGTAGGCGGCCGTGAAGTCCTTCAGCGCCTCGGCGGCCTCCGTCGGGGTCGCCGCCGGGAGCACCTCGCGTTCGCCGTGCACCACGACACAGCCGCTCGCCGCCAGCGACAACACGGTCACCGAGGCCGCCGCGAGGGCGCTTCGCCGAAGCAGGCCGAGAGACGTACGCGGCGTAAGCGGCCTACGAGGCGTTTGTGGACTTCGTGGGCTGCGACCCCTGCTCACCCTGCTCATCAGCTGGCTTCACCTTCCCCTTCCCGGAGGCGAACCCTACCGGGGCCAGGAAGAGGGCGAGCGTCGGGACCAGGTACAGCGCCCACACCGTGACCTGGAGGACGGTCGGGTCCGGCTGGAAGTTCAGGACGCCCTTGAGGAGCGTGCCGTACCAGCTGTCCGGCGGGATCGTCTCGCTGATGTCGAAGGCCTTGTCCGTCAGGCCGGGCACGAGGTCGGCTTCCTGGAGGTCGTGGAAGCCGTAGGCGAGGACGCCCGCCGCGACGACGACCAGCATGCCGCCGGTCCAGGTGAAGAATTTGGACAGGTTGATGCGCAGGGCGCCCCGGTAGAACAGGTAGCCGAGCAGGACCGCCGTCGCGATGCCCAACAGCACGCCGATCAGGGGCCCTTCGGTGCCGTCACTGGACGCCCGCACCGACGCCCACACGAACAGCGCGGTCTCCAGGCCCTCCCGGCCCACCGCCAGGAACGCGGTCGCGACCAGTGCGCCCGTGCCCATCTGGAGGGCCGCGTCCAGCTTGCCGTGCAACTCCGCCTTCAGATGCCGGGCCGTACGCCGCATCCAGAAGACCATCCACGTGACCAGACCCACGGCGATGATCGACAGGGAGCCGCCGAGCGCCTCCTGCGCCTCGAACGTCAGCTCCTGGGAGCCGAATTCGAGCGCGCAGCCGAAGCCGAGGGCGAGGGTGACGGCGACCCCGATGCCGATCCAGATCGGCTTCAGGGCGTCACGGCGGTCCGTCTTCACCAGATAGGCGATGAGGATGCAGACGACGAGACTGGCTTCCAGGCCCTCGCGCAGACCGATCAGATAGTTCGCGAACACGGTCAGGCCTCCTGGGAAAACAGTGCTCGGCCCCACCAGTCGTCCTTGTCCCGGACGCCCGGCGGGATCGCGAAGACCGCCGAACCCACGTGCTGGATGTACTCGTTGAGCGCGTCCGTCGCGAGGTTGCGCTGCACGGGGATGAAACCCTTGCGGACGTCACGCATGTAGGCGAGGAAGAACAGTCCCGCTTCCAGGCGGCCGAGGCCGTCCGTGCCGTCCGTGAAGGAGTAGCCGCGGCGCAGCAGGGTCGCACCGTGGTTGGAGTCGGGGTGTGCGAGGCGCACGTGTGCGTCGGGCTTCATCGCCTTCAGGAACGGCTCGTCGCGCTCCTTGGCCTTGCCGACGGGGGCACCCTCACCCTTGTCGCGGCCGAAGATGTCCTCCTGCTCCTGCAACGAGGTCCGGTCCCAGGGCTCGATGTGCATCCGGATGCGCCGCGCGACGAGATACGAACCCCCTTCCATCCAGGCCGAGTTGTCGTCGACGTCCGCGCCGTCCACCCACACGAACTTCTTCAGCCGGTCCGTCTCGGTGCCCGCGATGTTGCGGGTGCCGTCCTTGAAGCCCAGCAGGTTGCGCGGGGTCTGCGCCTCGGGGGTCGTCGACGACGTCTTGCCGAAGCCGAGCTGCGACCAGCGCATCGACACCTTGCCGAAGCCGATCCGGGCCAGGTTGCGGATGGCGTGCACCGCGACCTGCGGATCGTCCGAGCAGGCCTGCACACACACATCGCCGCCGCTGCGGTTCCTGTCGAGGTTGTCGCCGGGGAACTGCGGCAGATCGACGAGCGCGTCCGGCCGCCGCTCCGTCAGGCCGAGCTTCTCGAACAGGCCGGGCCCGAACCCGATCGTCAGCGTCAGCCGCGACGGCTTGAGTCCCAGCGCCTCACCGGTGTCGTCCGGCGGCGCCTCGGCCAGACCGCCGTACGCGCCCTCGCCGACCGTGTGTCCGGCCGTCATCCGCCGGGCCGCCGCCGTCCAGTCCTTCAGCATCTGGACGAACTCGGCGCGGTCGTCCGTCTCCAGGTCGAACGCGGCGAAGTGCAGCCTGTCCTGCACCGGTGTCGCGATCCCGGCCTGGTTGGCGCCGTGGAAGGCGACGGCCCCGCCCGCGTCGGCGGCGACCGTCTGCACGTCGTCGCCGCCGCGGGTCATCGCCATGCCGGCCCCGGCCGCGGCGGCCCCGAGCGCGAGCCCGGCCCCGCCCCAGCCGATCAGGGCGCGCCGCGAGGTACCACCGCTCGCGCCGGCGGGGGCTTCAGCCGTCTCCGGCGTACCCGGCGTACCCGGCGTACCCGGTGTTCCCGTGGTTCCCGTGGTTTCCGTCGAGTCCGTCGAGTCCGTTGAGTCCGTCATGACAGTCGGTCCCCCTCTACTTCACGACGGCGGCGGCGAGCTTGGACAGGGGCTCGGCGAGCGCGTTCACCGCGTCGGAGAGCTCCTTGCGGTCGGCGGCGCCGACCTTGTCGTACGAGGTGAAGTCGTACGAGTTCTTGTCCGTGCGGTACTTGTCGAGCAGCGTGTTCAGGGCCGCGAACTGCTTGTCCAGCTCCGTGACCAGCGCCGCGTCGTTCTCCTTCGCGACGGGCTTCAGCAGCTCGTAGGACTGCTCGGCGCCCTCGACGTTGGCCTTGAAGTCGACGAGGTCGGTGTGCGAATAGCGCTCCTCCTCGCCGGTGACCTTGCCCGTGGCGACCTCGTCGAGGAGCTCCTTGGCGCCGTTGGCCATCGAGGTCGGGGTGATCTCCGCCGTGCCGACCCGCTTCTGCCAGTCCTTCAGGTTGGTGATCAGGTCGTCGGCGAGGGTCTTGTCCTCGGCGGTGATCTTCTTGTCCTCCCAGAGGGACTTCTCCAGGCGGTGCCAGCCGGTGAACTTCTGCCCGGCCTCCAGGCCGTCCGCGCGGACGTCGACCTTCGGGTCGATGTCACCGAAGGACTCGGCGACCGGCTCGGTGCGCTCCCAGCCGATACGGGAGGGCGCGTACGCCTTCTTCGCGGCCTCGAGGTCGCCGTCCTTGACCGCCTTGGCGAAGGTCTCGGCGAGCGGCAGCGTCGCGTCCGCCTGTTCCTGGGCGTACTTGCGGTAGGCGGCGACGGCCGCGTCCAGACGCGGGTCGCGCTTGGCGACCTTGCCGCCGGTGGCCTTGACGGCCTGCCGTATGCCGTCGCCCTTCATACCGGGCTTGCAGGCGATCGTGTAGTCGCCTGCCTTCACCTCGGCGGTCACCTTCTGCTTGGTGCCGGGGCCGATGTTCTCGCGCTCGGTGACGATCCGGTCGTCCGGGAAGAGGACGTAGACCTCGGTGACCTTGGAGCCCTTGTTCTCGATGGCCAGCTCGACGTGCCCGGCCGGGAACTCCTTCTTGGACACCTCGCACTTGTCGTCCGTCGCCGTGACGCTGATGACGTGGTCGCCGCTTGTGGAACTGCCCTTCTCCGTGCAGCCGGTGACGGCGGCCAGGGCCGCCGCGGTGGTGGCGGCGGTGACGAAGGAGAGTCTGACGGCTCGCATGCGGGCTCCTGGGTATCGCGAGAGGCGAATGGCGTTTGGCGAAAAAACGACGTGGCCGGGTTCACACAGGTTTGGTGAGGCGGCCCTAACTTACCTAAGGCTTGCCTCAGTGATACCCGGACAATCGGTGATTCACCTCTCATGAACGGTGAAGGGCACGCCCCGATCACGGCGGATTAATCGCTATGTAAAGTCGATCTAAAGCAAACCCCATGCACAGGTAACGCACAGGTCAAGCGGCTCGGGCCGTCGAGATCAGGACACAGCTCGAGCCCGACGGGGACGGAATCAGCCCGGGCAGGGCCGCGCCGCGCGTAAGGCGCCGAGTCGGTCGGTTCCTCGGTTGGTGACGGCTGCCACCAGGGTGTTTGAATGCGCGCGTGACTGATTACGACGTACTCCGCGTCTTCTGCGCCCCCAACGGGGGATACGGCAACGAGCTGGGCGTGGTCCGTGAGGGCTCCGTCATGCCGGAGCGGAGCGAGCGGCAGGCGTTCGCGGCGAAACTCGGCTTCAGCGAGACGGTGTTCGTCGACGACCCCGAGCGCGGGATCATCGACATCTACACGCCCACCCTGCGGCTGCCCTTCGCCGGTCACCCCTGCGTCGGCTCGGCCTGGCTGCTCGACGTGCCCGAACTGGTCACGCCGGCCGGGCTGGTGGGGGCCCGGCTGGACGGGGAGTTCAGCTGGATCGAGGCCCGCGCTGAGTGGGTGCCGGCGCGGACGCTGCGGCGGTACGGGTCGGCCGCGGAGGTCGACGCGCTGGAGGTGCCGCCCCCGGGGGAGTGGATCTACGCGTGGGCGTGGGAGGACGAGGCGGCGGGCCGGGTACGGGCCCGCGCGTTCCCCGGCCGTGACGACGGCATCGACGAGGACGAGGCCACGGGGGCGGCGGCGCTGTTGCTGACGCACGAGTTGGGGCGGGCGCTCAACATCACCCAGGGCAAGGGCTCGCAGCTACTCACGGCGCCGCAGCCGATGGGGTGGGTGGAGGTCGGGGGCCGCGTGTTCCTCGAACGCTGACCCTGTGCCTCTGCCAGTCCCCGAGTCCGGCAGTCAGGGCAGGGTCAGGATCTCCGCGCCCGTGTCCGTCACCACGAGGGTGTGCTCGAACTGGGCCGTGCGCTTGCGGTCCTTGGTGACGACCGTCCACCCGTCGTCCCACATGTCGTAGTCGTGCGTGCCCAGCGTCAGCATCGGCTCGATCGTGAACGTCATCCCCGGCTGGATGAGCGTCGTGGCGTGCGGGCTGTCGTAGTGCGGGACGATCAGCCCGGAGTGGAACGACGAGTTGATGCCGTGCCCGGTGAAGTCCCGGACCACGCCGTATCCGAAGCGCTTGGCGTACGACTCGATGACCCGGCCGATGATGTTGATCTGCCGGCCCGGCCTGACGGCCTTGATGGCCCGGTCCAGGGACTCCCGGGTCCGCTCGACCAGCAGTCGGCTCTCCTCGTCGACGTCCCCCACGAGATACGTCGCGTTGTTGTCGCCGTGCACCCCACCGATGTACGCCGTCACGTCGAGGTTGACGATGTCGCCGTCCCGCAGCACGGTGGAGTCCGGGATGCCGTGGCAGATGACCTCGTTGACGGACGTGCACAGCGACTTGGGGAAACCGCGGTAGCCGAGGGTGGACGGATAGGCGCCGTGGTCGCACATGTACTCGTGCGCGACCCGGTCCAGCTCGTCGGTGGTCACCCCGGGCGCGATGAGCTTCGCGGCCTCGGCCATCGCCCGCGCGGCGATCCGCCCGGCGATCCGCATCGCCTCGATCGTCTCGGGCGTCTGCACCTCCGCCCCGGTGTACGGGGCCGGCGCGGGCTTGCCGACGTACTCGGGGCGACGGATGTTTCCGGGCACGGAACGGATGGGAGAGAGCTCCCCTGGTACGAGCAGCGACTGGCCAGACATGCCAGCGAGTTTAACTAGCCCTGGTGGGGGACGATGACCCTGGGGAAAGGAGCCCGAACCATGGCCCTGTTCAAGAAGCGCACGGTCGGCAAACCGGGCGAATGGTACTACTGCCTGGAGCACAAGAAGGTCGAGGAGGGCCCGGACTGCCCGGGCAAGGACCGCTTCGGCCCGTACACCACCCGAACGGAGGCGGAACACGCGATGGAAACGGCCCGCGAACGCAACCTCCAGTGGGAGAACGACCCGAACTGGCACGACGCCAAGTCCGACGACGCGAACGGCTCCTGAAGAACCCCCCGACCCGCAGGCCCGCGCCGGCCCGCCCGGCCTCGGCCGCGCCGCGCGTCGGGTCCGGCGGTGCCGCCTGCGCCCGGGCGGGCGCGCCGCGCGTGGTGTCTGGTGGTGGCGTCCGTGGTGGCCGGGCTCGGCGGTGCCGCGCGGCGTCCGGCGGTGTCGCCCATGCCGCTCGGCGTCCCGGTGGTGCCGCTTGTCGCACTGGGTTGAGCCGCGTCCGGCTCGGCGCTCCTGCTGCGTCGCGCCCGGGCGTGCTGCCCCGCTGAGGCGCTGGGCCGGCCGCCCCTCGGCGGCGCGTCGCTCACACCAGTTCGGGCCTGCCGGCCTCGGCCCGCAGGTCCTGTCCGGTGGCCAGGCCATGCGGCACTGGCTGCACGGCCGCCTCGCCGGGCTGTCTGCCGGGCGACTGCCAGGATGCGCCTGCCCGCCTGCCCGCCTGCCCGCCTGCCCGCCTGCCCGCCTGCCCGCCTGCCCGCCTGCCTGCTCGCCCGCTCCCGCCAGCTCGGCCCGCCTCCCGCCTCCTGGCCAGTCCGGCCGTTCAGTCGGGTCCGGCCGGTGAGTCGTTCCCCTCCTGGGCCGGGCGTGGCGCCGCGTACGGGGCGGATCGTCTCGCCGGGACGAGCTCGGGGGCGTTCGTCAGGTGGCCCCTTGGCCGGCCCCCGTGCCGGCCTCCCGCGTCGCCGCCTCGCGCTGCTCCCGCAGCCGTACCGCGTGCTTGTTGGTCCGTACGTCGTACCGCATCAGGCCCGGCAGACACACCGCCAGGAGACCCACCCCGGCCACGCACGCCAGCCCGCCCGTCCACACCGACGCCCGTACCCCGCGCCAGGCGGCCACGCCACCTGCCCTGACCTGGCCGAGTTGCGGGCCCACCGAGTAGGAGAGCAGCTCGATGCCGGCGAGGCGTCCGCGCAGCTCGTCCGGGATCGTCTGGTTCCACATCGCGCCCCGGAAGATCCCGCTGACCATGTCGAAGCAGCCGCCGAGGAGCAGGAACAGCAGCACCAGCCAGACGTTCCCGACGACCCCGGACGCCGCTATCGCCAGGCCCCACCCCGCCGCCGCGAGCACGACCATCCGCCCGTGCCGGTGCACCCGGGACGTCCAGCCGCTGGTGAGGCTCACGAGCAGCGAACCGGCCGGGATCGCCGCGTACATCAGCCCCAGCGACCACTCCGCGTCCAACTCGTCCGCGAGGAACGGCAGTACGGCGAGCGGCATCGCCAGGAACATCGCGGCGAGGTCGATGGCGTACGTGCCCAGAAGCTCCTTGCGGTTCCACGCGTAGCGGGCGCCCTCCGCGATGGACCGCAGCGACGGTTTCGCCGCCTCGTGGGACGCGGGGGAGGAGGCGAGCCCCACGACGAAGAGGAGGGACACGGCGAAGGTGGCGAGATCGACGGCGTACGCCCACCCGAGCCCCGCGTAGGCCACGACCACACCGGCCAGAGCAGGCCCCGCGACCCCGCCGACCGTCCACCGCAGGGAGTTGAGCGACGCGGCGGCCGGCAGCTGCTCATGGGCGACGATCCGCGGCATCAGCGAGTCCAGCGCGGGCCGCTGCACCGACCCGAGGGCCGAGGTGAGCGCGGCGACCACGAACAGCGGCCAGACCAGCGGATCGGGCAGTACGGCGTTCACCAGAAGGACGGCGCACAGCGCCCCCTGTCCCGCCTCCGTCCACAGGATCAGCTTCCGTTTGTCCGCCGCGTCGGCCAGCGCCCCTCCGTACAGCCCGAACACGATCAACGGGATCAGCTCCACGGCCCCGATCGCCCCGACCGCGGCGGCGGACCCGGTCAGCTCCTTCATCTGCACCGGAAGCGCGACGAAGGTCAGAAAACTCCCGAAGTTGGTGATCAGCCCGGACAGCCAGAGCTTCCGGAAGTCGACGGAGTCCCGCCAGGGGGAGAGGTCGGGGAGGAGGGCGCGGAGAGGGGAGGTCACGTGGGGTCATGCTGAGTGGTGGGGAGGAGGGCGGGCAACTGCTTTTCGCCGGGCGGGGGATCGCGCCGCCTCGATCCGCCCGAGCCCGGCCGACAGCCGCCCGGGAGCGGATGTCCGCGGGTCATGCCATACGAGGTCGGGGCCAGCTCAGGCGTCCAGGGCCACGCCGCCTCGTCCATGCCACAGCTCGTATGCGGGCGTGCCGACCAACAGCAATCCGCCCCCGTACGACACCACGGACCGTTCCTGTGGACTGAGCGGGGGTGAGTCCGTTCAGTCGCGCGCCCCGAACGGTCTTGGGCGAGCTGGTCCCCGGCGTACTCGACCCCGGGTGGCGACACGCATCATGTGCGTGGTCCGGGCCCGGGAGGCCAGTTCCCTCACGGCCTGGCCGAGTGGGTACGGCCAGGGGCGACGGGGAGGCCCTGCCATCCTCTGGTGGAGCAGGGGCCCCGCACGCTGAACGCCGTACCCGGTGTCCCAGGTCGCACAAACACGCTAACCCAAACAGCCCGAGGAGCCGCAAGCCACCACGAGGACGATCACACGATCGAGCTGATTCGTCCTCGTGTGCACTCCTTGCCGAGCGGCTACCAACCCCCGTAACGCCCCCGCGAACCTCCGGGTGGCCCCCAACCACTCGGTTCCTGCGAGCACTTCGCGCAACAACGCGACCCGTACGGCGTCCATGCCCGCGCATCCTGCCGCAACGGCCGACTCAGGACGCGCCCTTCACCATGATTTCGCCCAACATGGGTAAGAACACGAACCACTGCCCGTAGCCACAGTCACGTTCCGCCGTCACCGTTCTCGCCGAGGAGCCGCACATGGCAGAGACAAGCATCCCCTTCAGGTCCGGCCAGGAGGGCTACGCCAGCTACCGCATCCCGGCCGTCGTCGCCGCCCCCTCCGGCACCCTGCTCGCCTTCTGCGAGGGCCGGGTCGGCTCCGCCTCGGACCACGGGCACATCGACATCGTGCTGAAACGGTCCACGGACGGCGGCCGCACCTGGGGCCCGCTCATCCGCGCCGCCGACAACGGCGTCCACCTCGCCGGCAACCCCGCCCCCGTCGTCCTCGACACCGGCCGCATCCTCCTCGTGTACATCCGCGCCTCGGGCACCGCCACCGAGAAGGACATCCTGCTCGGCAAGGTACCGGCGGCGGGCGGGCGCCGCGTCTGGGTCCGCCACA
Organism: Streptomyces sp. ME02-8801-2C; assembly: GCF_033793965.1. Classification (NCBI taxonomy): domain Bacteria; kingdom Bacillati; phylum Actinomycetota; class Actinomycetes; order Kitasatosporales; family Streptomycetaceae; genus Streptomyces; species Streptomyces sp. ME02-8801-2C. The sequence continues at coordinate 851,567 of NZ_JARAXP010000004.1, forward strand.
GCGACGACGAAGGACTCACCTGGTCCTCCTCCGTGGAGATCACCGGCCAGGTGAAGAAACCGGCCTGGCGCTGGTACGCCACCACCCCCGGCCACGCCCTCCAGCTGAGCACCGGCCGGGTCGTCGTCGCCGCCAACCACACGATCCCGCCCACCGGGCAGGACCTCGGCACCGAGCCCCACTACAACAGCGGCCACTGTCTGCTCAGCGACGACCGCGGCAAGACCTGGCGCCTCGGATACCTCGACGAGAACACCAACGGCTACATCAACGTCAACGAGACCACCGCCGCCGAACTCCCCGACGGGCGCGTCTACTTCAACACCCGCAACGACTCCACGTCCCCCGGCAACCGCGCCGACGCCCACTCCACCGACGGCGGCCAGACCCTCGTCAAGCCCTTCCGCCCCCAGGCCGGCCTGGCCGCGCCCATCTGTCAGGGCAGCGTGCTCCAGCTCCGCGAGCCCGACCTGCTTCTCTACTCCGGTCCAGCCGACCCCGCCGCCCGCGCCCTGATGACCATCCGCGTCTCCACCGACGCCGGCACCACCTGGCGCCCGGCGCACACGGTGAACGGCCTGCCCGCCGCCTACTCCGACCTGGTCCGCGTCGACGACGACACGGTCGGACTCCTCTACGAGACCGGTGACTTCAGCGCCTACGAGACGATCACCTTCCGACGGGTGCCCGTGACGGACCTCACCTGAGCCCACGGGCGCCCGGACACGGACGTAAGGTCGGCCCATGACCTCTACCGACAGTGCACAGACCCCTGCCGAGCCCCCGGCGAAGGCTCCCGCCAAGGACCCCTGGGACCTTCCCGACGTCTCCGGGCTCGTCGTCGGCGTGCTCGGCGGGACCGGGCCGCAGGGCAAGGGCCTCGCCTACCGGCTCGCCAGGGCCGGACAGAAGGTGATCATCGGGTCGCGCGCCGCCGACCGCGCCCAGGCCGCCGCCGACGAACTCGGCCACGGAGTCGAGGGCGCCGACAACGCCGAGACCGCGCGCCGCAGCGACATCGTGATCGTCGCCGTGCCCTGGGACGGACACGGCAAGACCCTCGAGTCCCTGCGCGAGGAACTGGCCGGCAAGCTCGTCGTCGACTGTGTGAACCCGCTCGGCTTCGACAAGAAGGGCGCGTACGCCCTGAAGCCCGAGGAGGGCAGCGCCGCCGAGCAGGCCGCCGCCCTGCTGCCGGACTCCCGGGTCACGGCCGCCTTCCACCACCTGTCGGCCGTACTGCTCCAGGACCCGCAGATCGAGGAGATCGACACCGATGTGATGGTCCTCGGTGAGGAGCGCGCGGACGTGGAGATCGTGCAGGCCCTCGCCGGCCGTATCGCCGGTATGCGCGGGGTCTTCGCGGGCCGGCTGCGCAACGCACACCAGGTCGAGTCGCTGGTCGCCAACCTGATCTCCGTGAACCGCCGCTACAAGGCCCACGCGGGCCTGCGCGTCACCGACATCTGAGCGGATGGGGGACACTGGACGCCGCCGCGAACCGGTGTCCCCCGACCGGACCCCCGACCGGACCCCTGACAGGAGCCCACCCCATGCCCCGCCTGGCCCTCTACGCCCTGATCGTCTGCGCGCTCGCCGTCACGGCCGCCGTCGTGTCCTTCGTCCAGGGCAACTGGCTGGGGATCGTGTGGGTACTGCTGGCCGGGCTGTCGTCGAACATGGCCTGGTACTACTTCAAGAAGGCCAGGCAGAACACGGCCGAGCCCTCCGTCACCCGCTGACCGAGCAGAACTCGTTCGTCCCCTGCCAGAAGCGGAACAGTTCCTGACCGCAGTACGTGTCCAACGCGTTGATCCCCAGACCGCGCAGCACCGTGTCGATCACGTCGAAGAACGCGCTGTTCACCGGGCCGAGCCACAGCAACGCGAACACGAACAGCAGCCCGAACGGCGCGAACGGCTCCACCTGGCGCCTGATGTTGTACGACAGCCAGGGCTCGATGACCCCGTAGCCGTCGAGGCCGGGCACCGGCAGGAAGTTCAGGATCGCCGCCGTGACCTGGAGCAGGGCCAGGAAGGCGAGCGCGAACCGGAACTCGGCGGGCACGCCGTCCAGCGCGTCCAGCCAGAACGGCGCGGTGCACACGAGGGCGAACAGCACGTTCGTCAGCGGACCGGCCGCCGAGATCAGACTGTGCTTCCAGCGTCCCTTGATACGCCCCCGCTCGATGAAGACGGCACCGCCGGGAAGCCCGATCCCGCCCATGATCACGAAGATCACCGGCAGCACGATGCTGAGCAGGGCGTGCGTGTACTTGAGCGGGTTGAGGGTGAGGTAGCCCTTCGCGCCGACCGTGATGTCACCGCCGTGCAGGGCCGTACGCGCGTGCGCGTACTCGTGCAGGCACAGCGACACGATCCACGCGGCCGTCACGAACAGGAACACGGCGACACCGGGCTGCGCGGCGAACCCGGTCCAGGTGGCCCAGCCCGTGACCGCCGTGACGGCCAGGATCCCGACGAAGACGGGGCTGATCCGCCGGTCGCTGTTGCGGGTGGTGGCGGTGGTCATGGGGAGGGGCTCCTGGAGGACTCGTTGGACCGGTACGGGAGGGACGACGGTACCCGTGCTCCGTGAAGAACGTCCCACCGAGGGCCGGAGGTTCCTGGATGTTCCCGGAGATCCTGGACTTCTCCCAGTTCACGCGCGTGTAAACCCGCGCGCGCTCGGCGACCCGCGCCGGAGAGAATGGACGCGTGCGCTATCGCATCCTCGGCACCACTCAGGCACTTCGTCCCGACGGCACCTCCGTCCCGGTCGGCGGCGCGCGGCTGCGCGCCCTGCTGACCGTGTTCGCCCTACGGCCCGGCCGGACCGTGCCCGCGGGCGTCCTGGTGGAGGAGGTGTGGAACGGCGACGCGCCCGCCGACGCGCCGGCCGCCCTGCAGGCGCTGGTCGGCCGGCTGCGCCGGGCGCTCGGCCCGGCCGCCATCGCCTCGGCCGAGGGCGGCTACCGGCTGTGCGCCACAGCCGAGGACGTCGACCTGCACCGCTTCGAGCGGCTGGCCGCCGAGGGCACGCGCGCGCTGGCCGACGGCGACCCCGCCAAGGCCGCCGACGTCCTCGACGACGCCCTCGCCCTCTGGCAGGGCCCGGCCCTCACCGACCTCCCCGACCGCACCGCCGAGGCCGCCCGCTGGGAGACCCGCCGGCTGGACGCGCGCCGCACCCGCCTCACCGCCGCCCTGGCGCTGGGCGCGGCACAGCAGTCGCTCCCCGAACTGACCGCCCTGTGCGACAGCCACCCCCTGGACGAGCCACTCCAGGCCCTCCGGCTGCGCGCCCTGCGCGACGCTGGCCGCCCGGCCCAGGCGCTGGCCGCGTACGAAGACGTACGGCAGTTGCTGGCGGACCGGCTCGGCGCGGACCCGGGGCCCGAACTGCGGGCGCTGCACGCGGAGTTACTGCGACCGGACGGCATGTCCGACGGCGCGCGGAACACGGCGGCGGCTGCCGTCGACGGCGGCACCGCCATGCGCGCTGCGGGCAGCGGACTCGGCCACGACCCCGGCCTTCGCTCGCACCGGCCCGCCGCGCCCTCCGGTACGTCCCGGACCGCACCCCAGGCTCCGCCCCCGCCCGCCGGGAACCTGCGGGCCCGTCTCACCTCCTTCGTCGGCCGGGAGGCGGACATCGAGGCCATCCGAGGCGACCTCGGCGCCGCCCGGCTCGTGACACTGCTCGGGCCAGGCGGGGCAGGGAAGACACGGTTGTCGCAGGAGGCCGCCGAAGCCCTTCGGGACGCGGAGAGGGGCGTGGCGCCGGACGGGGTGTGGCTGGCCGAACTCGCGCCCGTCGTCGACCCGGACGCCGTACCCGAGGCCGTGCTCACCGCCGTCGGGGCCCGCGAGACGGTGCTGCGCGGGGCCGGCGCCGAGGAGATGCGCGTCGCCTCCGCCGACCGGCACGACGACCCCCTCGTACGCCTCGCCGAGCACTGTGCGAACCGGCGAATGCTGATCCTCCTCGACAACTGCGAGCACGTCGTCGACGCCGCCGCGCATCTCGTCGCCGAGCTGCTGACGCGCTGCCCGGGGGTCACCGTGCTCGCCACCAGCCGTGAACCCCTGGGCGTACCGGGGGAGTTGGTGCGTCCGGTCGAACCGCTGCCCGAGCCCGTCGCGCTCCGGCTGCTCGCCGACCGCGGGGCCGCCGCCCGGCCCGGGTTCCGCGTCGAGGACGATCCGGAGGCCGCCGCCGAGATCTGCCGACGGCTCGACGGGCTGCCGCTCGGCATCGAACTGGCCGCCGCGCGGCTGCGGATGCTGACGCTGCGGCAGATCGCCGACCGGCTCGACGACCGTTTCCGGCTGCTCACCTCCGGCAGCCGTACCGTCCTGCCCCGCCAGCAGACCCTGCGGGCCGTCGTCGACTGGTCCTGGGACCTGCTCGACGCGGACGAACGGGACGTCCTGCGGCGGCTGTCCGTCTTCGCGGGCGGCTGCGACCTCGCCGCCGCCGAAGCGGTGTGCGGGCCCTTCGCGCTCGAGATGCTCGGCTCGCTCGTCGACAAGTCCCTTGTCGTGGCCGCCCCTTCGCACGAGGACGAGGGCGAGGGTGCGAGCGAGGGCGAGGACAGGAACGGTGCGACGCGGGTCACGCCGCACGTCGGTGTGATGCGCTACCGCCTCCTCGAGACCGTCGCCGAGTACGCCGGTGAGCGCCTCGACGAGGCGGGCGTCCGCCCCGAAGCCGAGCGCGCGCATCTCACCTACTTCCGCGAACTCGCCCGCACCACCGACCCGTTGCTGCGCGGCCCCGGCCAGGTCGCCGCGCTCGACGTGTTCCAGCGGGAGAGCGAGAACATCCGCGCCGCCCTCCGTCACGCGGTCGCCGCGCGCGACGAACAGGAGGCGCTCTGCCTCGTCCTGTCGAACTCCTGGTACTGGCAGATGCGCGATCTGCGCCTCGCCGGCCGCAACTGGTCCCGCGAGGTCATGAACCTCGGCCCCGACCCCTTCACCCTCCCGATCCGCCCCGCCCAGCCCGTCTGGGAGCGCTGCACGGACACCCCGCCGCCCTGGAGCGGCGAGCTCCTCGAAGAGGCCAGGCGCGGCGTCCACCTCGTCCATCTCGCCTCCATGGACATGGAGTTGGAGGCCTGGCAGACCCCGGAGGGCCGGCAGAAGCTGCACACCATCACCCAGGTCTACCAACCCGGCGCCCCCCAGACCTGCCGCTACCCGGGCCTCCTCTGGTTCTACGCCGTCATGCTCACCCGTGACATGGAGCGGCTCAGCGTCATCGTCAGCGAGTGTGTGCGCACCTGCCGCGAAGCGGCCCCCGACTTCGAGTGGGAGCTCGCCGCCTGTCTCCAGATGCGCGCCAACGTCCTCGCCAACCGCACCGACTGGGCCGGTGACGCGACCCGCGACGCCGACGAGGCGCTGGAGATCTTCCGCCGTCTCGGGGACGCCTGGGGCGCCGCCGAGGCGCTCTCCGCACGCGGCGAGGCCCATGAACGCAAGGCTGCCTACGACAGCGCCGCCACCGACTTCCGGGACGCGATGGAACTGGCCGACCGACTCGGCGCCCGCGCCCAGAAAACCGTCCTCGCCGCCCGCCTCGGCAACGTGTTCCTGGAGGCCGGCCGCACCGACGAGGGCGAGCGGATGCTGCGCGACGTGATCGAGAAGGCGGCCGGGATGGTCAACGAGGCCATGCCCGCCGCCCGGCTCTTCCTCTCGGCCTGGCTCGGCATCACCGACCGGGTCCCCGAGGCCCGTGAGCAGATCCGGCTGCTGCGCGCGGAGTTCAGAGCCGCCTCGTTCGTCGTCTTCGACGCGTTCATCCTCGCCGCGGAGTCCTGGCTGGACGTCGTGGAAGGACGGCACGAGGAGGCCCTCGTCAAGGCGCGACAGGCGGTGGCCCGCGCCGACGACGAGCTGTCCCGCGCCATCGCCCCCCACCTGCGCCCCGGCATCCTGACCACCGCTGCCGCCGCCCTCGTCGGCTTCGACCCCGGCCGCGCCCGCGACGCGGCCCGCTGTCTGGGCGCAGCCGACGCGCTGCTGCCGCCCGGCCATGTCTCCGGACGCGTGGAGCGCGAGATCCGCGCCCACGCCGTCCGCGTGGTCCGTGACGTGCTCGGCGACGAGGCGTACGAGGCCGCGTACGCCGAGGGCGGTCGCCTCTCCCCCGAGGAGACGACCGCCCTCATCTGACATCCCGTGGCCCGACCCGGCGCCGTCGACGTCAGCTCTTCGTACGGAACTTGTGGATGGCGACCGGCGCCATCACCGCCGTGATGGCCACCGACCAGCCGATGGTCACCCACAGGTCGTGCGCCACCGGACCGCCCACCATCAGTCCGCGCGCCGCGTCCGCGAGCGTGGACAGCGGGTTGTAGTCGGTGAACGACCGGAGCCAGCCCGGCATCGACTGCGTGGGGGCGAAGATCGACGAACCGAACTGGAGCGGGAACAGCACCAGGAAGCCCATCGCCTGCACGGACTGCGCGCTCTTCATGATCACGCCCAGGGTGAGGAACACCCACATGATCGACGAGGCGAACAGCGTGGACAGGCCCACGGCCGCGAACAGCCCGACCCAGTGGTTGATGTCGAAACCGACCAGCACGGCGACGATCATCAGCACGGTGGTCGCGAACAGCATCCGGATCAGTTCGACCGAGATCTTCGCGAACAGCACCGAGCCGCGCCCGATCGGCAGGGACCGGAAGCGGTCCATGACACCGGAGTTGAAGTCCTGGCTGAACCCGGTGCCGACGCCCTGGGACAGCGTCATGCTCATCATCGCGATCATGCCCGGGATCACGTACTGCACATAGCCGTCCTGCCCGCCGCCCAGCGCCTGCCCGATCGAGCCGCCGAAGACGAACACGAACAGCAGGGTGAAGATGATCGGCATCAGCAGCGCGTCGGCCATCGACTCCGGGTCCTGCCGGATCCACAGCAGGTTGCGGCGCACGAGGGCGCCGGTGTGCCGGAGGTGCCCGCGCAGCGGGATCCGGCCGTCGTCCTGGATGTCCTTCACGGTGGCGGTAGCGGTCGCGGCGCTCATACGGCGACCTCCTCTCGGGTGTCGGTGGGCGTGCTGTCTTCCTGCGAGCCACTGGAACCACTGGGGGCACTGGCGCGATGGCCCGTGAGGGACAGGAACACCTCGTCCAGGCTGGGCAGTTCGGTGGAGATCGAGGAGATCGTGATACCGCGCGCGACGACCGCGCCGGTCACGGCGGTCAGCTGCTCGTCGCTCAGGATCGGCACCAGGACGCTGCCGGTCTCGGTGTCCACGGTCGTGGTGGCCAGACCCGTGATGCCGAGGTCGTCGAGGTCACGGGCGAGCGGACGCAGCTGCAGCGGATCGACCGTCCTGATCCGCAGGGTACGGCCGCCGACCTTGGCCTTCAGCTCGTCGATCGCACCGCCGGCGACGACCTTGCCCCGGTCGATGACGGCCAGCTCGGAGGCGAGCTGCTCGGCCTCCTCCATGTACTGGGTGGTGAGCAGCACGGTCACGCCGTCGCCGACCATCCGCTTGACCTCGTCCCAGACCTCGTTGCGGGTGCGGGGGTCGAGGCCGGTGGTGGGCTCGTCGAGGAAGAGGACGACGGGCCGGCCGATCATCGACGCGGCCAGGTCAAGGCGCCGCCGCATACCGCCGGAGTACGTGCTCGCCGGCCGCTTGGCCGCGTCGGTGAGCGAGAACCGCTCCAGCAGCTCGTCGGCCCGGGCCCGGGCCTCCTTGCGGGGCAGGTCGAGCAGCCGCCCGATCATGTACAGGTTCTCCCAGCCCGGCAGCTTCTCGTCCACCGAGGCGTACTGCCCGGTGAGACCGATCACCCGCCGCAACTGCCGGGGCTGGCGCAGCACGTCGTACCCGGCGACGGTCGCCTGCCCGGAGTCGGGCCGCAACAGGGTGGACAGGATGCGTACGAGGGTGGTCTTGCCGGCGCCGTTGGGCCCGAGCACACCGAGTACGGTGCCTTCCCGGACGTCCAGGTCGACGCCGTCCAGCGCCTTGGTCTCGCCGTAGTGCTTGACCAGCCCCCGCACGGAAACGGCACTTGTGACCCCGTGGGCGGGGCGGTTGTCGATTCGCGTCATGGGACGAACCTGTCAGCTCCGACCGACAGACCGCCTACAGACGTCCTACAGACTCGGACCGATGACCTTCTTGCGCATGTGTGCGTAGACCACCGACGTCCGTACGTCGGCCAGTTCCGGACGCTTGGTCAGCTTGTCCAGGACCACCGCGTGCAGATGGTCGGTGTCGCGGACGGCGACGTGGACCAGGAAGTCGTCGTTTCCGGTGAGGACGAAGAGCGAGATCACCTCGGGCATCTGTTCCAGGAAGGCCTGGAAGTCCTCGATCACCGCACGCGTCGGGGGGCGGACCCGCACGGCGATCATGGCCTGCAGCCCGCGGCCGATCGCCGCGAGGTCCGCCTCCGCGTGAAATCCGGTCAGGATGCCGCGCTCGCGCAGCGACCGGATCCGCTCCAGACAGGTGGACGGCGCGATACCCAGAGCCTGGGCCATGTCCCGGTTGGTGCGCCGACCGTCCTCCTGCAGCATCCGTACCAACGCCGAATCTAGTTCGTCCACGCTCGCCTCACTCTGCCGAATTTCGAACCTAATTCGGAGTCTACGCGTTGCCTTCGTGGATCTTGTTACTGTCGTCGCCGCTGACAGATTTTTGTTCGGACGTGTGGGTGCGGTGGCGGTGGAGAGAGGCGAGTTCGGATGGCTGAGCGAGGGCCCGGAGTGGCGGCCGTGGGCGCGGTGGTGGCGGCCGCGCTGTTCTGGAGCAGCTCGTACGCGGTGACCAAGCGGGTGCTGGAGGACGTCGGCCCGCTCAGTATCGGCGCCATCAGGTTCACCCTGGCGGCGTTGCTCCTGGGTGTACTGATACGCCTGAACCGGCATCGCCCGGCCCGGCCGGACGCCCGGCAGCGGTGGCAGCTCTACCTGTGCGGATTCCTCGGCATCACCGTCTACTTCGTCCTGGAGAACGTCGGTGTCGATCTGTCCACGGCGTCCGACGCGTCCCTGATCGTGGCCACGTACCCGATGATGACGATGCTGCTCGAACTGGTCGTCTTCCGCACCCGGATGCCCCGGCTGCGGGTGACGGGCGTGCTGCTGGCCACCGTCGGCGCCTTCCTCGTCGTGCGCAACGGAGCCGAGGTCGGCGGCAGTTCGCGCCGGCTGGGTGATCTCCTGCTGCTGCTCGGCGGGCTGGCCTGGGCCGGGTACAACGTGCTCACCAAACGCGCGAGCGCCGGCCAGAACGCGGTGAGCGTCACGTACTACCAGACCCTCGCGGGCGCGGCGGGGTTCCTCGCCGCCTCCCTGCTGGAGGCCGGCGACTGGCGGATGCCGGACGCGACCGCCTCGGCGCTGCTCGGCTACCTGGCCGTGGCGTGCTCGGTCGGCGGCTTCCTGCTCTACAACTACGGCCTGCGCGGAATGGCCTCGAGTGTCGCCGTGAACATCCTCAACCTGGTGCCCGTCATCGGCGTCCTCGGCGCCGTCGTGATCAACGGCGAGTCGATCCGGGCGGCCCAGGTCGTGGGTGGCGTCGTCATCGTCGTCGGGGTCGCGCTGGGACTGGTCGAGCGGGGGGAAGCGGCCCGGACGCCGGCCGCGGCGCCCGAGGCCGGCGGTGGCGGGTCCTCCGGAACCGTGGCCGCTTCGGCCGCGTCAGCGGTCCTGGCGGTGCCGAGCGAGCCCGAGGGCGTCGTACCGGCCGCCCGGCACGCGCTCGACGGGGCCCGCCGGTCCTCGGACAGCTCCCGCCTCGAGATCCCCGGCCCGTAGACGGGGGCAGCCCGCCGATGGGGGAAGTCGGCGGGCTGCATTCGTACCGCAGTGGCTCTGTGGGGTCGGTGCGCGACGGGGTCAGTGCACGGAGTGCTCCTCCAGCGGGAACGTTCCGCCGGTCACGTCCTCCGCGAACGCCTTCGCCGCGTTCCCCATGACCTCACGCAGATTCGCGTACTGCTTGACGAACTTCGGCACCCGCCCTCCGGTGAGCCCCAGCATGTCCGTCCACACCAGCACCTGCGCGTCCGTCTCGGCTCCCGCCCCGATCCCCACCGTGGGGATGTGGAGCACGCGCGTGACCTCCGCGGCCAGCTCCGCCGGAACCAGCTCGAGGACCACCGCGAACGCCCCCGCGTCCTGGACGGCCTTCGCGTCCCGCAGCAGCTGCTGGGCGGCCTCCTCGCCGCGCCCCTGGACGCGGTAGCCCATGGCGTTCACGGACTGCGGGGTCAGCCCGATGTGGGCCATCACGGGGATGCCGGACTCGACCAGCAGCTCGATCTGGCGGTGCGAGCGCTCCCCGCCCTCCAGCTTGACGGCACCGACCCCCGCCTCCTTCACCAGGCGCGTCGCCGAGCGCAGCGCCTGCACCGGCCCCTCCTGGTAGGAGCCGAAGGGCAGGTCGCCGACGATCAGTGCCCGGCTCGTACCCCGGACGACCGCCGCCGAGAGCATGGTCATCTCGTCGAGGGTGACGGGTACGGTCGACTCGTAGCCCAGGTGACAGTTGCCCGCCGAGTCGCCGACCAGCATGACCGGGATGCCGGCCTCGTCGAAGACGGACGCGGTCATCGCGTCGTACGCGGTGAGCATGGGCCACTTCTCGCCGCGCTCCTTGGCGGCGGTGATGTCCCGGACGGTGATGCGGCGTGTGCCCTTGCCTCCGTACAGCGCGTTCGTCGCGTGGGTGCTGCCGGCGGAGGTCTGCTGGGCAGGCTGAAGCTGCGTCATCGCAACTGCTCCTTCACATCATCTCGAGGCACCCTGACGGCGTCCCCGGATCCCTCCCATGGTGGCACCTCGCGTCCGGAGACGGCTAGTGGTCGCCCGCGGAGGGCGCCCGGTGTGCTGAACGTCTCCCGCCCGACGTCTCCCGCCCGACGTCTCCCGCCCGCGCGGGCGGCCGTCGCCACGGGTAAGGTCTCGGTAAAGAGTTCCGATACGAGACGGTCTCGTATCGAAATGGATTTAGGCTTGCCGACATGACTACTCCCGCCGGCCCACCCACCCTCGGCCCCCGGATCCCCGAGGCCGTGCACCGGCGACGCTGGGCCATCCTCGGTGTGCTCATGCTCAGCCTGCTGATCGTGGTGCTCGACAACTCCATCCTCAACGTCGCCATCAAGACCATCTCCACCCCCGCCCCGACCGGCCTGGGCGCCACCCAGAGCGAGCTGGAGTGGGCGATCAACGCCTACACCCTCGTCTTCGCCGGCCTGCTGTTCACCGCCGGGATCCTCGGCGACCGGCTCGGCCGCAAGAAGGTGCTCCTCGGCGGCCTCGCCGTGTTCGGCCTCGGCTCCGCCCTCGCCGCCTTCGCCGGGTCCCCCACCGAGCTCATCGTCTTCCGGGCCCTGATGGGCTTCGGCTCCGCCTTCGTGATGCCCGCCACCCTCGCCGTCCTGATGAACGTCTTCGAGCGTGAGGAGCAGCCCAAGGCCATCGGCATCTGGGCCGGTGGTGTGGGCCTGGCCATCGCCATCGGACCGATCACCGGAGGCGTTCTCCTCGACCACTTCTGGTGGGGCTCGGTCTTCCTCATCAACGTGCCGATCGTGATCATCGCGCTGGTGCTGATGACGATCCTGGTGCCCGACTCGCGCGACCCCAAGCCCGGCCGTATCGACCCCGTAGGGGTGCTGCTGTCGGTCGTCGGGCTCGTGCTGCTCGTCTACGGCATCATCAAGGGCGGTCAGCTCGCCGACTTCACCGACCCGCAGGTGCTGGCGACCATCGGCGCCGGTCTCGCCGTACTCGTCGGGTTCGTGCTGTTCGAGAAGCGCAGCGACCACCCGTCCATCGACGTGACGTACTTCCGCAACAAGACCTTCTCGGCGGCCATGTCCGTCATCGCGCTCGTCTTCTTCGCGCTGATGGGCGTGACCTTCTTCTCGGTCTTCTACACCCAGAGCGTGCGCGGCTACTCGCCCCTCCAGACCGGCCTGCTGATGCTGCCGCTGGCCGCCGCCCAGCTGATCTTCGCGCCGCGCGCCCGGCTGGCCGTCGACCGTTTCGGCAACCGGGCCACGACCACCGCCGCCATGCTGCTGATCGCCGCGACACTCGCCGCGTTCGCCTCGTTCGAGACCGACACCCCGATCTGGCTGCTGGAAGTCGTCTTCTTCCTGATGGGCACCGGCATGGCGCACATCATGACGCCGACCAGCGTCGTCATCATGCAGGCCCTGCCCCGCGAGAAGGCCGGCTCCGCCTCCGCGCTCAGCAACACCTTCCGCCAGGTCGGCGGCGCGCTCGGCATCGCCGTACTCGGCTCGGTCCTCTCGGCGTCCTACCGCAGCGACATCGAGGACAAGCTCGACGTGCTGCCCGCCGACGTACGGCACACCGCGGGCGAGTCCATCGAGGCCACCCTCGGCGTCGCCGCCAAGCTCGGCCCCAAGGGCGAGGCCCTGGTCGGCCCCGCCAACGACGCGTTCCTGCACGCGATGCACCTCACCGCCCTGTGCGGCGCGGGCGTCGCCGTCCTGGGCGCCCTGGTCGTCGCCCTGTGCCTCCCGGGCCGCCCGGCCGCGCCCCAAGAGGGCGAGGAGAAGCCGCAGTTGGCGTCGGCAGACCACTGAACGGCTGGAACGGCTGGGAGAATCAAGGCAGAACGTAGGAGACATCGAGCAACACGTAGTACGTAGTGGGCAGTACGCACTACGTATGACGTGGCACGTGGGAAACGAAAGGAGCAGGTCGCGTGAGCCTCACGGACGACCTGGCCGACGGGACCGCCGCCGATCGGACCGCCACCGATCGGGGCACCCCCCGTGGCCGCCCCCGGAGCGAGGCCGTGGAGCGCTCCATCATCGAGGGCGTGATGCAGCTCCTGGAGGAGGGCGTGCCGCTCGCGGACATCTCCATCGAGCGGGTGGCCCGGACCGCCGGTGTCGGCAAGGCCACCATCTACCGTCGCTGGCGGGGCAAGGAGGAGCTCTTCGTCGACGTCATGCGGGTCATGGAGCCCGCGGACCCCGAGCTGCCCGGCACGTCGGTGCGGGACGACCTGGTCGTCCTGCTGGAGACACTGCGCCGGCGCGGACTGGCCCACCGGTCCTCGGCGTTCCTGCACAACGTCCAGGCCCAGATGAAGAGCAGCCCCAAACTCTGGGCCGCCTACCACGCCACCGTCGTCGAACCGCGCCGCGCGCTCGGCACCGAACTCCTGCGCCGCGGCCAGCGAACGGGCGAGGTGCGCCCGGACGTGGACGTCACGGTGATGTACGACCTCTTCCTCGGCCCCATGCTCCTGCGCGCCGTTCTGCGCCCCGACGCGGACCTGCCGGAGGGCCTCGCGGAGCAGATCGTCGACACGCTGCTGCAAGGTCTGCGGCCGGTCGCCCCATAACCAGGAATTCGTACGCCTGTCGGGCCGACTGGCGCGCGACTGTGCGTGTTTCGTCACAGAGAGCCGTCCGCGCGGAACAACCGGAACTGGTCGTGCCGACTTGTTCGTCATCGTCCCCGTACGGCCGTCATGGGACGGCGAGATCGGAACCGATCATCCCCTAGGGTCTTAGGCGCGGGGGACGGACGGGTGAGCACGGCAGGTTGTGAGGCGACAGTATGGCCCAGCAGGCGTACATGACGGATACGGACAACGGAGGCTCGGGACCCGAGCGCCGGGGACCCCGGCTCCGGCGCCTGATGAACCGTCTGACGGCCGGCTGGCGGGGCGATCCGAGAATCTGGCGGCGCGGTCTGATCACGGCGGCGCTGGCGATACTGCTCGCCCTGGTGATGCTGCTGCACGCGCAGATCCCCAACCGCATCGGCAACCTCGGCAGTCTCAGCGAGACGTTCCTGCCGTGGTTCGGCATCGTCTCCGTACCGCTGCTGCTGATCGTCGCGCTGATCCGGCGCTCCGCGACCGCGCTGATCGCGGTGGTGCTGCCCACGGTGGTCTGGTTCAACCTCTTCGGCGGGCTGCTCGGCAGCAACGCCGGGACCGGCGGCAACCTGACGGTGGCCACCCACAACGTCAACGCGGAGAACCCGGACCCGTCCGGCACCGCCCGCGAGGTGGCCGGCTCCGGCGCCGACGTCCTCGCCCTGGAGGAACTGACGGCCACGGCGGTCCCGACGTACGAGAAGGCCCTCGCGGCGACGTACAAGTACCACTCGGTGCAGGGCACGGTCGGCCTGTGGAGCAAGTACCCGCTCAGCGCCTCCCGCCCGGTCGACATCAAGCTGGGCTGGACCCGCGCCATGCGCGCCACCGTGGCGACGCCCGAGGGACCGGTCGCGGTGTACGTCGCCCATCTCCCGTCGGTGCGCGTGAAGATGGAGGCCGGCTTCACGGCCCGCCAGCGCGACAAGAGCGCGAACGCGCTCGGCGAGGCGCTCTCCGACGAGACGCTGACCCGCAAGATCCTCCTCGGCGACCTCAACGGCACGATGAACGACCGCGCCCTCAACGCCGTCACCGCCCAGATGCGCTCCACGCAGGGCGCCTCGGGCAGCGGCTTCGGGTTCAGCTGGCCGGCCTCGTTCCCGATGGCGCGGATCGACCAGATCATGGTGCAGGGCGTGGAGCCGGTCAGCTCCTGGTCGCTGCCGCGCACGGCCAGCGACCATCTGCCGATCGCGGCGAGGGTGCGGATTCCCACCCTGTAGGGGCGGCGTCCACGGGCTCGTAACCCGGGGGAATAGGGGGCCGGGGAGTGTTTGTTCCGTACTTGAACATAAACTGTACGGACCTACGCCCGCCGCACCCTTCGAAAGGCCCCCGCTCTGATGTCCCGGCCCACGCCGACCTCCCTGTCCGCCCGCAGGACCACACCCCTGGCCCTGCTCGCCCTCGCCGTGGGTGCTTTCGGCATCGGCACGACCGAGTTCGTGATGATGGGCCTGCTGCCCGACGTCGCGGACGACCTGGGCGTGTCGATCCCGTCCGCCGGGCACCTGGTCTCGGCGTACGCGCTGGGCGTCGTCATCGGCGCCCCGCTGCTCGCCGCCCTCACGGCCCGGATGTCGCGCCGCAAGGTCCTGATCGGCCTGATGGGCCTGTTCGTGGCGGGCAACGCGCTCTCCGCGTTCGCCCCCGACTACGACTCCCTCCTGGCCGCCCGCTTCCTGAGCGGACTGCCGCACGGCGCCTTCTTCGGCGTGGGCGCGGTCGTCGCCACGACCATGGCGGCCCCGGAGCGCAAGGCACGCTCGGTGTCGCTGATGTTCCTGGGCCTGACCGTCGCGAACGTGCTCGGCGTCCCGGTGGCGACGGCAATGGGACAGCAGCTCGGCTGGCGGGCGACCTTCCTCGGCGTGAGCGTGATCGGCGTGGCGGCGATAGCGGCCCTGGCGCTGCTGATCCCGCACGACCGCGCGGCAGCACCGGTGGCGGGCCTGCGCGGCGAACTGGCCGCCCTGCGCTCACTGCCGGTCTGGCTGGCCCTCGGTACGACGGTCGCGGGCTTCGGCGCCCTCTTCTCGGCGTACAGCTACATCACGCCGATGCTGACGGACTCCGCCGGGTACGCCGACTCCAGCGTGACCCTGCTGCTGGCGCTGTTCGGCGTCGGCGCGACGATCGGCAACCTGCTGGGCGGGCGGCTCGCGGACCACGCGATGCGGGGCACCCTCTTCGGCGGCCTGGTCTCGCTGATCGTGGTCCTGGGCGCGTTCCCGCTGCTGATGAGTACGCAGTGGAGCGCGGCCCTGGCGGTCGTCCTGGTCGGCGTCGCGGCGTTCGTCACGGGCACGCCCCTCAACCTGATGGTGATGGAGCGGGCGTCGTCGGCCCCGTCCCTGGCGTCCTCGGCGAACCAAGCGGCCTTCAACCTGGCGAACGCCGGGGGAGCGTGGATCGGGGGCCTCGCCCTGGCGGCGGGCTTCGGTACGACGTCTCCGGCGCTGGTGGGAGCGGGGCTGGCCCTGCTGGGCCTGGGCGTCGCGGGGGTCGCGTACGTGGTCGACCGGCGTGGAGCGGCTCCGTCGGTCCGGCGGGAGCGTGTGGTGGCGTCGCATGTGCCCGCGCGGGCGGAGACGGTGCACCACTGAGGGGTGTCCCCCCACCTGCCCGTTGCCGGTTCGTTTTGCGGGGTGCCCTCGGACCTCACGCCAAGTCGAGCTCCTCGCGCGCTCCCGCCACCCACCGCAGCACACCGTGGGAGTCGCTGCTCTCGGCGAGCTCCGTGGCCTCCTTGAGCAGTGCCGCCGCGTCGTCCCGCCGCTCCTGCTGGGCGGCGATGTAGGCCAGGCCGATCAGGTTCGCCGCCACCCCCGGGAGGAATCCCAGTTCCCGGCGGAGGCGGGTGGACTCCTCGAAGTGCGCGCGGGCCTCGGCCAGGCGGCCGGCCATGTGGTCGACGAAGCCGAGGTGCCGCAGGACGTAGGACGTCGTCAGCCGGTCCCCGGCCCGGGTGGCGAGGTCGAGAGCCCGCTCGAAGCAGGGCAGGGCGGCCTCGTTGTCGTCACGGACCACCTGCTGGAAGGTGCCGACCCAGAACACCGCCTCGCCCTCGCCCCGTACGTCCCCGAGCCGCCCGTACAGCTCCGCCGCACGCTCGAAGAGCTCCAACTCCCGTGCTTCCTCGACCCGTTCCTCCAGGAAACGCGCGTGGATCACCTTGCCGCGGGCCAGTGCGAGGTCCGCCTCGGCCTCGTCGAGGTTGCGGTCGGCGGAGGCCAGCGCGCTGCTGTCGCCGCCGAACACCGCACGCTCGTAGAGGAGTTCGGCCTGGGCTATGCGTTCGTCGGTGGTCATGCCGCGATCGTAACGACCGCGGCCGAAGGCCTGCCGGGGACGCGGAGCCTCGGGCAGGCCTTCGGAATGGGATGGGGCGGAGGACCGTCTCTCAGGGGGGGGATTCAGCGGGCGATGTCCCACTGCTGGCAGGTGTTGTCGAGCTGCTGCCACTGGCGGACCACGGTGCCGTTGGCCGTGCCGCAGTTCGTGACGTCCAGCGTCATGCCGGTGTTGACGTTGCTGATGGTGTAGTGGCTGCCGACGCGGGTGACGTCCCACTGCTGGCAGTTGTTGCCGAGCGACGCCCACAGCTGGACGGCCGTGCCGTTGTTCTGCCCGCAGTTCTTGTCGTCCAGGACGGTGCCGCTGTTGACGTTGCTGATGGTGTAGTGGCCGTTGCCCGCGCTCGCGAACTTCCACTGCTGGCAGGTGTTGCCGAGCGAGGACCACAGGTCCACCGAAGTCCCGTTGCCGGTACCGCAGTTCACCGCGTCCAGGACCTTGCCCGAGTTGGTGTTGGTCAGCCGGTAGGCGGTGCCGGCGACCGGGAAGGTGGCCGCCGGGGTGCTGTAGCCGACGGAGGTGATGTTGGCCTGTACGGCGTTGTCGGCGGCGTCGGTCGGGTAGCCGGCGGTCATGACACCCTCGAAGAAGGAGCCGTCGGAGCCGTTGCTGTTGTCGCCGCCGGTGCCGAGGACGATGGCGCCCTCCTTCTGCATCGGGGTGTAGCCGCCCAGGTTGGGCAAGGCCCCGTTGTACCAGGTGGTCAGCGACCCCGATTGTGAGTTGCCGCCTTTTATCGCATAGGTCGTCGTGCCGTTGTTCTTGAGCAGGGCCGTGACGAACTCGCTGCTGTTGCCGGTGTTGCTCGGGTGGGACCCGTTCGCCCCGAAGAAGAGCCCGTTCTCGAGGTCGGCCTCGACCCAGGGGCCCGATCCGGCGCCGGAGCACGAGAACCAGCACTCCGTACCGAAGTTGAGCGCGTCCATGTGACCGTTGCCGGTGTCGTTGCCGGAGGTCTCGGCGTTGCCGTAGTCGAAGCAGCAGCGGTTGTTCACATGGTGGCCGCTGGTCACCATGTACATCCCCTCGGGGCTGCTGCCGGTGGCTATGCCCGACGTGCTGTTGTCGCGGTAGCCGACGCCGGCCGACACGAAGACGCCGTAGACGGAATGCCCGCCGGCCGTCACCGGAAGCGCGTTGGCGATGGCGCCCACGTCCTGGCCGCCGTTGCCGCCGGGGCCCTCGATGGTGAGGTCGTTGTGCTTGGAGCTCTGGTCGTAGATCTTCGTGATGATGCACGTCGTGCCGGAACAGAACGAGTCCTGCGCCGCGGCGTTGGCGTAGCCGCCCGCGGCGAGGGTGCCGATGTCGGTCGTCGCGGAGTCCGAGGCCCGCTTCACTTGGTAAAGAGCGCCGCTGTACGCGGAGTAGAGGGCGCGTGTGGTGCTGTGCGCGGCGACGCAGGGCGTACCGGCCGAGGCGTAGATGTCACAAGGGAGCGAGGTTGCGGCCTGGGACGGGCCGGCGGCACCGACCAGCAGACCGGCGACCACGGCGATGGTCGCGCCGACCGAGAGGAGAATCCCTCTCAGACGCTGACGGTGTGAAAAAGAAATCATCGTTGATCTCCGAACTTCGTCAGAATGTGAGCGCTAACAATAGTGAGCTCGGGCGAAGTTCAGGTCGTCAAAGGCGGGCCAACAAGTCGTCAAGTTTTCGCGCTGAGAAGGGCCTTGGGGAAATAGGGTCGATATGCCGAACAATTTGTGATCGAAATGCCGAACAATGGGAGTGCGATTGGCCCCCGGCCTCTCGGCGCGGGGGCCAACGCCCAGGTGGAACAGGTCAGTCGTTAATCCACCCGGTGGCCCGTCCGGTCGACTGGAAGCGGAGCTTGTAGTAGGTGCCCCCGGGGACACCCGACTCGAGCTCGGTCCATTTACCCGATGTGGCGTACGTGTAGCTGCCCTGGCAGGTCACGTTGCCGCCATAGCTGCGGCACACCTTCACGTTCCGGTTCGAGTTGGTCATCACCGAGATTCGCCCGCAACCGTACGATGTCCGGAGCCAGCCACCCGAAGGGAAGCCTGTCGGGTAGTAGTTGTATCCCGAATCTTTGTCGTACGAGCTCGAGCCGCACGCTCGTAGGCCGCTCGACTGCGAGTTGCTCTGCGGGGCCGCTTCCGCGGTCGCGGCGCCTGTGGCGAGGCCGCCGACCGTCACGATGATGCTGCTTGCCACTGCTGCGAGTTTCCTGGACGTGTTCGGTATCATGTCCCGTCTCCGTCTTCGGGTTGGGAAAAACCGAGTTGCGCAAGACGGTCCGTCCAACGTTCCGCCTGCTGTGCCGCCTGTTCTCCGCCTCACCCGGCGCTGGTGCCTGCCGGGTGATATTGGGCACTTATCCAGGATTGCGCAGAGTGTCGATGTTCGCATGTGGGCCGGGCGAGGGGCGTGCCCCCGCACCGGCTCCCGCCCCTACAGCGACTCCCGCCACCCGTTGGTGATGGGCAGCCGCCGGTCCTTCCCGAACCCCTTCGCCGAGATCTTCGTCCCCGGCGGGTACTGCCGCCGCTTGTACTCCGCCGTGTCGACCATCCGCAGCACCCGGGTCACCAACTCGGCGTCGTAGCCTGCCGCCACGATCGCGTCGGCGCCCGAGTCCCGGTCCACGTACAGCTCGAGGATCGCGTCCAGTACCGGATAGTCCGGCAGGGAGTCCGTGTCGATCTGCCCCGGGCGCAACTCCGCGCTCGGCGGCTTCGTGATGGAGTTCTCCGGGATCGGCGGAGTCTGGTTCCTTTCCGCCGCCGCCCTGTTGCGCCACTTCGCGAGGCGGAAGATCGACGTCTTGTACACGTCCTTGATGGGGCCGTACGCGCCCACCGAATCGCCGTACAAGGTCGAGTAACCCACCGCCAGTTCCGACTTGTTGCCCGGCGCCAGCACGATGTGCCCCTCCTGGTTGGAGATGGCCATCAGCATCGTGCCCCGCAGCCGGGACTGCAGGTTCTCCTCCGCGAGGCCCGTCAGGCCCAGCGAGTCCATGTACGCGTCGAACATCGGCGCGATCGGCACCGTACGGAAGTTGAGGCCGGTGCGCCGGGCCAGTTCCGCCGCGTCGCCGATCGAGTGGTCGGAGGAGTACTTCGACGGCATCGCCACGCCGTACACGTTCTCCGCGCCCACCGCGTCGCACGCGAGCGCCGCGACCAGCGCCGAGTCGATGCCGCCCGAGAGGCCGATCAGGACCGACCTGAAGCCGTTCTTCGCCGCGTACGCCCGCAGGCCCACCACCAGCGCCGAGTACATCTCCTCGTCGTCGTCCAGGCGCTCGGCGTATCCGCCGGTCAGCTCGGGCTCGTACGCGGGCAGCGGGTCCTCGGACAGGACCACGCGGTCGATGCGCAGGCCGTCGTCCACCACGCCGGTCGGGGCGTCGGGCAGGGCCGCCGGCAGGTCCAGGTCGAGGACGACGCAGCCCTCCGTGAACTGCGGGGCCCGGGAGATCACCTCGCCGTTCCTGTCGACGACGATCGAGTCCCCGTCGAAGACCAGTTCGTCCTGGCCGCCGACCATCGCCAGGTAGGCGGTCGTGCAGCCCGCTTCCTGGGCGCGCTTGCGGACCAGCTCCAGCCGGGTGTCGTCCTTGTCGCGCTCGAACGGGGAGGCGTTGATCGAGAGCAGCAGGCCCGCCCGCGCGGAGCGCGCCGCCGGGACCCGGCCGCCGTCCTGCCAGAGGTCCTCGCAGATCGCGAGCGCCACGTCGACGCCGTGCACGCGCAGTACGGGCATGGTGTCGCCCGGCACGAAGTAGCGGAACTCGTCGAAGACGCCGTAGTTCGGGAGGTGGTGCTTGGCGTACGTCAGGAGCACCTCGCCGCCGTACAGGACCGCGCCCGCGTTGCGCGGGGAGCCGGCCGGGCGGCCGAACTTCGGCAGGTCGCGCTCGGACCGGTCGAGGTAGCCGACGACCACCGGCAGCTCACCGAACCCCTCCTCGGCGAGGCGCGCGGCGAGCGAGCGCAGGGCCGCGCGGGACGCCTCCACGAAGGAGGAGCGCAGGGCGAGGTCCTCGACGGGATACCCGGTCAGCATCATCTCCGGGAACGCCACGAGATGGGCTCCCTGCTCGGCGGAGTGCCGGGTCCAGCGGAGGATCGATTCCGTGTTTCCGGCGATGTCGCCGACGCGCGAGTCGATCTGGTTCAGGGCGAGGCGTAGTTGAGGCACGCCGCCCAGTGTAATCGTCAATGCGACGCGATGGGGTGGTGGGGCGTGTGGGTCGCCCCACGCGGGTCAACTCTCCCTGACGCTGGGGCAATGGGACCCCGAAGTGCCTTGCCTGACGTCACACCTGCGTTTTCAGTAGGAGACATGACATACAACGGGGTACATGCGGACAGCGCGGGCAGTGCGGGCCGAAGAACGGGCTGGGGCTGGTTCCTGGCCTGGTTCGGGGTGGGCGCGTGCGTGGCTGCCGGGCTCGCCGCCATCCTGACGGTGGGGCTGGTGTTCCTGGTAGTGGCCGCCGCGGGCGCGGGGCTCCTGCTGCGGAAGGGGCCGCGGAACGCCGCTGCCGGAGCCCTCTCGGGTCTGGCGCTGCCGCTCTTCTACCTCGCCTACCTGAACCGGGGCGGCCCGGGGACCGTCTGCCGTTCGTCGTCGGGCGGGCAGACGTGCACCGACGAGTACACGCCCGTACCGTTCCTGGTCGGCGGCGTACTCCTGTTCGTCGCGGGTTTCGTGATCTTCCTCGTGATCGAGCGGGCCACCCGAAAAGAGCCCGTCCCCGGACGGTGAACGCTCCGGGGACGGGCTTGGGGCTGGTCGGGCTGGTCGCGTCGATGCCTCAGCGGCGGTACGACTCCACGTAACCCTTCGCGGGCGTACCCACGCCGGTCACGTCGTCGTAGCCGCGTACGGCCTGCAGCGAGCTGTCCTTGCCGAGGCTGCGGACGGAGGTGAGGATCCCGTCCGTGTCGTCGTAGCCGTTGGCGAAGTCCAGGCGGGCCACGGCGAGTCCGTACCCCGTGGGGTTGTCGGTCACGTCGTGGTACACCTTCGCGTGCGAGGCGTACTTCGCGTAGATCGCCGGGTTGGCGAAGCCGATCGGCGCGCCGCCGCGGGCCTCCTGCGCGAGGGCCTGTACGGCCGCGATCACCGGTGCCGCCAGGGACGTACCGCCGATGCGGTACTCGCTGTACGCGGTGCCGCCCTCCGGCAGGGACTGGGTCTGGCCGACCTTGAAGCCGGTGTTCGGGTCGGCGATCGCCGCGATGTCCGGGACGACCCGGTTGCCCTTCTCACTGTTGGCCTTGGCCAGCGAGTTGGGCACGACACCCTTCTGGTAGAAGGGCTCCGCGACGGTCGCGCTGGTGCCGCCGCCCGCGCCCGAGGTGTAGGCGCCCGGGAAGTTGGTCCAGCTCCTGCCGTCGGCCGACAGCGAGGCCTTCTCGGTGCCCCAGCCGGTCTCCCACTGGTACGCGTCACCCTTGCCGACCGCCAGCGAGGTACCGCCGACCGCCGTCACCCACGCCGAGTTGGCCGGGGTGTCGACCTGCTTCACGCCGGTGTTGACGACCTCGTCGCCGTTGTCACCGGAGGAGAAGTAGAAGCCGATGCCCTGGACCGCGCCGAGCTTGAACACCTGGTCGTAGGCGGCGGCCAGGTCCGGCGTCTGGTTGGCCTCGATGTCGCCCCACGAGTTGGAGACGATGTCGGCGAGGTGCTTGTCGACGATCTTGCCGAGCGAGTCGAGCAGATCGTCGTCCATGCAGGACGCGGAACCGACGTACGTGATGTCGGCGCCCGGCGCGACCGCGTGCACGGCCTCGACGTCGAGGGTCTCCTCGCCGTACCAGCCGGCCGCGCCGCAGTCCTCGGTGTTCGTGTACTCCGCCGGCAGGACCTGCTTGAGCTGGCCGCTGCGGTAGGGGGCGTCGCCGTGCTTGGCCGCGTAGGTGGCGGCGTCGCCGGCGATGTACGGCGAGGCGTAGGCGTCGGTGATGGCGACGCGCACCTTCTTGCCGGTCCAGCTGCCCGCGCCGTACGCGGCCCGCAGCTGCTTGCCCGTGTAGCCCTCGACGGCGTACGGAATCTGCTTGCCGTACGCCGTGGGCAGCGAGGCGGCGGTGTTCGAGCCGTAGTACGTGGAGAACGGACCCGCGTTGCGGAACACCGTCTCCGGCGCCGGCAGCGTGTCGTCGTGGGTCACGTGGTGCGGGGCGTTGTCCAGACCCGTGACGGTCAGGACGGCACCCTTCAGGCTGTCCGGCGCGGAGGCGGCCTTCGCGGGCGCCCGGTACGTCTTCTTGCCCTTGGCGTAGTTGTGCAGCTGCGTGCTGAAGGCCTTCTCGACGGCGGCCACGTCACCGGAGACGGTGACGTAGTGGGCCGTGACGCCGGTGACCTTGAGGCCCGACGCCGTCAGCCACGCCTTGACGGCGGCGACCTGGGCCGGGGAGGCCCCGAAGCGCTGCTGGACCTGTGCGGCGGTGAGGTACTTGCCGTACGAGGCGGACCTCGGGTCGGAGACGGCCTTCGCGTACGCGGTCAGACCGTCCGCGTTCCGGCCGGCGAAGTAGACCCGGGCGGTCACCTTGGAGCTGTCGGGCGTGGCTCCCTTGTCCGCCTTGGCGGTGGCCCACGCGGGCCTGGTGCCGGCGAGCGTGTCCCGGCCCGGGGCGTCCGCGGCATGGGCCGCGGGAATGCCGAGCGCCAGCGCGCCGGCGAGCAGAGGCAGTGTCGCTGCCAGGCTCACACCGGCGCGCTTGATGGCGCGATTGGATCTCATGGAACCCCCTGATGCGGTTCAACGCGAGCAAGGCGAGTGATCTCTCGCCGCTCGCCACTCTCGCGATGAACTGTTCATGCCAGGGGAATCCAGGGGGAATGGCTGTGCCAAGAAGCCCCCAAGGGAACGTATACGCAAGCGATTTGAGGCTTACGTCCGACGGCGAAAAATCGACAAATATATCAACTCGCCGTCCCGCCGCGCTCCTTCAGCATTCCCGCCATCAGGGAGATCTCCGACTCCTGCGCGTTGACCATGCCCTGCGCGAGCCGCTTCTCCACGCCCACCTCGCAGCGGTCCACGCAGCCCTGCGCCATGTGGATACCGCCCTGGTGGTGCTTGGTCATCAACTGGAGGTAGAAGATCTCGGCCTGCTTGCCGCTGAGCTTGCCGAGCTTGGTCATCTCGGTGTTGGTCGCCATGCCGGGCATCAGCGCGCCGTCCTTGCCGTCGGCCATGCCCGCCATGTCCATCCAGCTCATGGGCGCGGCCGAGGACACCTTCGGCAGCTCCCACAGGTCGAGCCAGCCCAGCAGCATGCCGCGCTGGTTGGCCTGCGTCTGCGAGATGTCGTACGCGAGCCGCCGGATCTCCTCGTTGCCCGTCCGGTCGCGCACGATGTACGACATCTCGACGGCCTGCTGATGATGGACCGCCATGTCACGGGCGAAGCCGGCGTCCGCCGAGTCGGCGGAGGGCGCCTTCATCCCCGAGTCGTCGCCGTCGGCGACCGCGTAGGTGATCGCGCCGGCCGCGACGAGCGCCGTCGCGGCCGCGCCGGCGATCCAGGGCGCCCGCCTCACTGGGACAGCCCGTTCGTGCAGGCGGCACCCGGCTCGGGGGTCTGCTTGCCCTGGACGAACTCCTCGAAGAACTTGTCCACGTTCGGGTCCTTGGCGCTGGTCACCGTGCGCTGCTTGCCCCAGGCGGACAGCATGATCGGGTCCGCCTGCTTGTCGTCCGGGCTCATCAGCGTGTACGGCGTCTTCTTCACCTTGGCCGCGAGCGCGTCGATGTCCGCCTTCGACGCCTTGCTGTTGTACGTCACCCACACGGCGCCGTGCTCCAGCGAGTGCACGGCGTTCATGTTGCTGAGCGCCTTGTCGTAGACGTCGCCGTTGCAGTTCATCCAGACCGGGTTGTGGTCACCGCCGACCGGGGGCTCCATCGGGTAGTTCACGGTCTTGGTGACGTGGTTCTGGGTGAGCTTCTTGTCCCAGGTCTTCACACCGTCCGCGCCGGTGACGAACTTGCCCGCGCCCTTGGAGTCGGTCGCCGCGGTGTCGGTGTCGTCGGACTGCGACCGCACGAGGACCGTCGCACCGACGACCAGGCCGGCCACTATGGCGACGCTCACACCGATCGTGAGGATCCGGTTCCGGCGCTCACGCGAGCGCTCGGCGCGCCGCATCTCCTCTATGCGCGCCTTGCGCGCCGCGCTGCCACTGTCTTTGGCGCTCTTCTTGGCGGAACCCATGGGATCGATCCTTCTGGGGAAAGGGGCGGTCGGTTGGCCGGTCGGTCGTACCGGTCTCTGATCGTAATCCGTGGCCACTGATCGTAATCCGCGACGGTCCCGGGCGGTTCCGGTCGGGGATCACCCATTACGGATGTCGCCGGGAGCAGGCAAGATGAGGGACAGAGCATGACACCCGCCGTACGCGAGGCGTTCACTGTGGCGTCGGCCGGACGATCAAGGTGCGCAACGCGCACGAAATGCTTTTGTGGTGTCATGCTCAGGTGCCCGACCGCCTTCCTGTGGTGCGGGAGACAGGCGGCCTGACCAGCAAGGATGGGGAAGCGGAAGATGGACAAGCAGCAGGAGTTCGTGCTCCGGACACTGGAGGAGCGTGACATCCGGTTCGTCCGGCTGTGGTTCACGGACGTGCTGGGCTTCCTCAAGTCCGTGGCCGTGGCCCCGGCGGAGCTGGAGCAGGCCTTCGACGAGGGCATCGGTTTCGACGGCTCCGCGATCGAGGGATTCGCCCGCGTATACGAATCCGACATGATCGCCAAGCCGGACCCGTCGACGTTCCAGATCCTCCCGTGGCGCGCGGAGGCCCCCGGCACCGCCCGGATGTTCTGCGACATCCTGATGCCGGACGGCTCGCCGTCCTTCGCGGACCCGCGCTACGTCCTCAAGCGCGCCCTCACCCGTGGCTCCGACCTGGGCTTCACCTTCTACACCCACCCGGAGATCGAGTTCTTCCTCCTGAAGGAAAAGCCGCTGGACGGCACCCGTCCGACCCCGGCCGACAACTCCGGCTACTTCGACCACACCCCGACCCACGTCGGCCAGGACTTCCGCCGTCAGGCGATCACCATGCTGGAGTCCATGGGCATCTCGGTCGAGTTCTCCCACCACGAGGGCGCCCCCGGCCAGCAGGAGATCGACCTGCGGTACGCCGACGCGCTCTCCACGGCGGACAACATCATGACGTTCCGCCTGGTCATGAAGCAGGTGGCGCTGGAGCAGGGCGTGCACGCCACGTTCATGCCGAAGCCGTTCAGTGAGCACCCCGGCAGCGGTATGCACACCCACCTCTCCCTCTTCGAGGGCGACCGCAACGCGTTCTACGAGTCCGGCTCGGAGTACCAGCTCTCCAAGGTCGGCCGCTCCTTCATCGCGGGCCTGCTGAAGCACGCCGCGGAGATCGCGGCGGTCACCAACCAGTGGGTGAACTCCTACAAGCGCATCTGGGGCGGCTCGGAGCGCACCGCGGGCGCCGGTGGCGAGGCTCCCTCGTACATCTGCTGGGGCCACAACAACCGCTCGGCCCTGGTCCGCGTCCCGATGTACAAGCCCGGCAAGACGGGCTCGGCACGCATCGAGGTCCGCTCGCTCGACTCGGGCGTGAACCCCTACCTGGCGTACGCCGTCCTGCTGGCCGCCGGCCTCAAGGGCATCGAGGAGGGCTACGAGCTCCCGCCGGGCGCCGACGACGACGTCTGGGCCCTCTCGGACGCGGAGCGCCGTGCGATGGGCATCGAGCCGCTTCCGCAGAACCTGGGCGAGGCGCTCACGCTCATGGAGCGCAGCGAACTGGTCGCCGAGACTCTCGGCGAACACGTATTCGACTTCTTCCTGCGCAACAAGCGCCAGGAGTGGGAGGAGTACCGCTCCGAGGTGACCGCCTTCGAGCTGCGCAAGAGCCTGCCGGTGCTGTAGGCGCAGGTCGGGAGGGGTTCTCCCACCAGAACGACACGTAGGGCCGACGGTTGCGAACCGTCGGCCCCACGGCGTCTCAGTCGAAGTGCAGCACGGGGGAGGAAACATGCCGGGCAAGGGACGTGTGCTGGGGGTCACCGCCATCGTGGTGGGCCTGGTCGGGGTAGGGCTGACGCTCGGCTCCGTCATGTACGGGCGCGGCTCGTACGGGGCTTCCACCATCAGCAGCCAGAGCATGGCGCCTACGTACAGGCCGGGTGACCGGATCATCTTCGAGCAGGTCGACGGCGGCGCGGTGCGGCGCGGTGAGATCGTGCTGTTCTCGGCGCCGGATCGCTACCACTCCAGCGGAAGCGTGATGCAGCGGGTGATCGGTGTCGGCGGCGACCGGGTGGTGTGCTGCACGGGCGAGGGCTCGGACGCGCGGCTCAGCGTCAACGGGAAGCCGCTCTCGGAGCCGTATGTGAACGGCGGCGACGCGGACGGCGTGCGCAGGCCGTACGACGTGACGGTCCCGGAGGGGCGGCTGTTCCTGCTCGGTGACAACCGGTCGGACTCCCTGGACTCGCGCTTCTTCGCGAGCGACCACGACGGGACGGTGGCCGAATCCGCCGTGACGGGCCGGATGACCGACCGCACCACGATCCCCGTCGTCATCGGGTCGGCCGTCATGGCCGGGGCGGCCCTGGCCATGGTCGGTCTCGGGCTCGGGATCGCCGCGTTCGTCCTGCGGCGTCGGCCGAGCAGGGCGGTACCGGTGGCGCCCCAGCCGGTGCGACCGGTCCAGTGACGGGAGTTCCCGGGGCCACGGCCGCGGCCCCGGCCCCGGGAACCCGATGCACTCGGGAAAGCTAGCCCGCGTCGGCCGCCAGCTCGCCCAGCAGGGCGTGCAGCGGCTTCTCCGCCCGCTGCCGGTATTCCTGGATCGCCCAGCCGTTGCCGTCCGGGTCCTTGAAGTACATGAACGTGGCGCCGTCGTCCGGCGAGTACCGCATCGGGTCCGACACCTCCAGCCCCCGTTCGACCAGCTCGGCGTGGGCCGCCTTGATGTCGGCGACGCACAGCTGAAGGCCCTGGTACGAGCCCGGTGCGGGCGTCGGGCCGTCCATCGTCTCCCAGATGGTGTCGCCCAGCGCGATCGAACAGCCCGAGCCCGGTGGCGTGAGCTGGACGATCCGCATCCCGGGCATCACCTCCTGGTCGATGTCGACGTGGAAACCGGCCTTGTCCCGGTAGAAGTCACGAGCCCGGTCGATGTCGGTCACGGGCAGCGGGATCACTTCGAGCGTGTACTGCATCGCTTGTCCTCCAGATCGGCTTCACGAAACGGCCCCCCTCACCGAAGCCGAAAACCGTGACCGCCGCCACCGAAACGACCACAGCGGCGGCGGAAGCCACCGTTCCGACCAGCGCGGACAGCACTCCAGCTCCGTCCGGCGCTTCCCGCCGACTCTCCGGTTACGCTCGTGGGCGTACGACCTTGATCCGATGGTCCGACGGGAAGGCCCAGGATGATGGCGCCGGGGCGCAGGAGCAGTACCTTCACACGGCTGCTGCGGCACGGCTTCACCGACCCCTCCGCCGCCGAACGCCTCCTCGACAGCGTCGAGCTCGCCCCCCTGCGGGACGACCCGGTGCTGCTGGACGCGCTGGGCGCGACCGCCGACCCGGACCTCGCGCTGCTCGGCCTCGTCCGGCTCGTCGAGGCGCAGGACGGCCGCACCGCCCGGCACGAGCTGCTCGACACCGTGATAGCGGCCAAACCGCTGCGCGACCGGCTGCTCGGGGTCCTCGGCGCCTCCGCCGCCCTCGGCGACCACCTGATCCGGCATCCCCGCGACTGGCACGCCTTCGTCATGTACGAGCCCCGGGATCTCCACCCCGGGGTGGAGGAGTTCGAGCGGGGGCTCGCCGAGGCCACCGACACCGTGTCGCTGCGCGTCGCCTACCGCCGCTGCCTGCTGTCCATCGCCGCCCGCGACGTGTGCGGCACCACCGACGTCGCCGAGACCGCCGCCGAGCTGGCCGACCTCGCCACCGCGACCCTGCGTGCCGCCCTCGCCATCGCCAGGACCGCCGCGCCCGGTGACGCCGCACTGTGCCGGCTCGCCGTCATCGCCATGGGCAAGTGCGGCGGCCACGAGCTCAACTACGTCTCCGACGTCGACGTCATCTTCGTCGGCGAGGCCGCCGAGGGGGCCGACGAGGGAAAGGCGCTGCAGGCCGCCACCCGACTCGCCTCGCACCTCATGCGGATCTGCTCCGAGACCACCATCGAGGGCAGCATCTGGCCCGTCGACGCCAACCTGCGCCCCGAAGGCCGCAACGGGCCGCTGGTACGCACCCTCAGCAGCCATCTCGCCTACTACCAGCGCTGGGCCAAGACCTGGGAGTTCCAGGCCCTGCTGAAGGCCCGCCCGGTCGCCGGCGACGTCCAACTGGGGGAGGCGTACGTCGCCGCGCTCGCCCCCCTCGTCTGGCACGCCGCCGAACGCGACAACTTCGTCGTCGACGTGCAGAAGATGCGCCGACGCGTCGTCGAGAACATTCCCCTCGCGGAGGTGGAGAGGGAACTGAAGCTCGGGCCCGGCGGCCTGCGCGACGTCGAATTCGCCGTCCAGCTACTCCAGTTGGTGCACGGGCGCGCCGACACCTCCCTGCGCAGCGGCACCACCCTGGACGCCCTGGGCGCCCTCGCCGCCGGCGGGTACGTCGGTCGCGCCGACGCCGTGCAGCTCGACGACGCCTACCGCTTCCTGCGGTCCATGGAACACCGCATCCAGCTGTTCCGGCTGCGCCGCACCCACCTCGTCCCCGAGGACCAGGCGGACCTGCGGCGCATCGGGCGCTCGCTGGGGCTGCGCACCGATCCGGTGGCCGAGCTGAACCGGGAGTGGAAACGGCACGCCTCCGTCGTACGACGACTGCACGAGAAGCTCTTCTACCGGCCGCTGCTCGACGCCGTCGCCCAACTCGCCCCTGGCGAAAGCAGGTTGAGCACCGTCGCGGCCCGGGAGCGGCTCGTCGCGCTCGGGTACGCCGATCCGGCCGCGGCCCTCAGACACCTGGAGGCGCTGGCCAGCGGGGTGAGCCGCAAGGCGGCCATCCAACGGACCCTGCTGCCTGTCCTGTTGGGCTGGTTC
The DNA here is from genome assembly GCF_033793965.1 of Streptomyces sp. ME02-8801-2C. Classification (NCBI taxonomy): domain Bacteria; kingdom Bacillati; phylum Actinomycetota; class Actinomycetes; order Kitasatosporales; family Streptomycetaceae; genus Streptomyces; species Streptomyces sp. ME02-8801-2C. The sequence goes on from NZ_JARAXP010000004.1 coordinate 881,400, forward strand.
GCCGATTCCGCCGACCCGGACGCGGGGCTGCTCAACTTCCGCAAGGTGTCGGACGCGCTGGGCCGAACCCCCTGGTACCTACGGCTGTTGAGGGACGAAGGGGCTGCCGCCGAGAACCTGGCCCGCGTCCTGTCCGCGGGCCGCCTCGCCCCAGACCTGCTGATGCGGGCCCCGGAGGCCGTCGCGCTGCTCGGCGACGGTGACGGAGGCGGGCTCGCACCACGCGAACGCGCCCATCTGGAGCAGGAGATACTGGCCGCCGTCGGCCGGTCCGACACCGGCGAGCAGGGCGTGTACGCCGCCCGAGGTGTCCGGCGACGCGAGCTGTTCCGTACGGCCGCCGCCGACATCGTCCACTCCTACGGCACCGAGCAGTCGCCCGCCGAGGCCGACCAGGGTGCCCTGGTGGACCGCGTCGGCGCCGCGATCTCCGACCTCACGGCGGCGACCCTCGCCGGGACACTGCGAGCGGTCGTACGGGACGGCTGGGGAGACACCCTGCCCACCCGGTTCACGGTGATCGGCATGGGCCGCTTCGGCGGACACGAACTGGGCTACGGCTCCGACGCCGACGTCCTGTTCGTCCACGAACCCCGGGAGGGCGTCGACGAGCACGAGGCTGCCAAGGCCGCCAACGCCGTCGTCTCCGAGATGCGGCGGCTGCTCCAGGCCCCCAGCGCCGACCCGCCGTTGCTCATCGACGCGGATCTGCGTCCGGAGGGCAAGTCGGGCCCGATGGTCCGCACCCTGACCTCGTACGAGGCGTACTACCGCCGCTGGTCCCTCGGTTGGGAGTCACAGGCGCTGCTGCGGGCCGAAGTGGTCGCCGGGGACGAGGAACTGGGCAGCCGCTTCATCGAGCTGATCGACCCGCTGCGCTACCCGGCGGAGGGGATCGGCGACGAGGCGGTGCGCGAGATCCGGCGCCTGAAGGCGCGTATGGAGTCGGAGCGGATGCCCCGGGGCGCCGACCCCACCCTGCACACCAAGCTCGGGCGGGGCGGCCTGTCGGACGTGGAGTGGACCGTCCAGCTGCTGCAACTGCGGCACGGGTGGGCCGAACCCGGGCTGCGGACCACCCGTACCCGCGAGGCCCTCGCCGCCGCCTGCGCCGCCGAACTGATCTCCACGGAGGACGCGGCCATACTCGACGAGGCGTGGGTCCTGGCCACCCGGGTGCGCAACGCCGTGATGCTGGTGCGCGGCCGGGCCGGGGACACCTTCCCCTCGGACGGGCGCGAGCTGGGCGCCGTGGGCCGTTACCTGGGGTACGGGCCGGGCCATGTCGGCGACATGATCGACGCGTACCGGAGGACCACCCGGCGGGCCCGTGGGGTCGTGGAGACGCTGTTCTACGGGGCGACGTCGATGTAGGAACGCCCGGCCCGGAGTTCCCCGCCCCTGCCTACGGTTTGACCGGGAGCAGCGGGCCGCCCTGCCCCCGCACCGGGACCAGTTTCGGCAGGGCGTAAGGGAGCCTGCCGTACCAGAGGCGGGCCACCATGAAGCCGAAGGACAGGCACATCAGGCCGCCCACCGCGTCCAGCCAGAAGTGGTTGGCGGTGGCGACGATCACCACCAGGGTGGCCACCGGGTAGAGAAGCCCCAGCACACGCACCCACGGGACACTGGCGAGCGCGAAGATCGTCAGACCGCACCAGGTGGACCAGCCGATGTGCATCGACGGCATCGCCGCGTACTGGTTCGACATGTGCTTGAGGTCGCCGGAGGCCATCGAACCCCACGTGTGGTGGACCATCACCGTGTCGACGAAGTCGCCGCCGTTCATCAGCCGGGGCGGAGCCAGCGGATACAGGTAGTAACCGACCAGGGCCACAGCGGTGGTCGCGAAAAGGGTCAGACGTGTCGCCGCGTAACGGCCGGGGTGGCTACGGTACAGCCACACCAGAACACCGAGAGTGACGACGAAGTGCAGTGTGGCGTAGTAGTAGTTCATGCCCACGATCAGCCAAGTCACCGAGTTGATCGTGTGGTTGACCGACTCCTCGACGGCTATGCCCAGGGTGTGCTCGGTCTTCCAGAGCCAGTCCGCGTTGCGCAGCGCCTCGGCCTTCTGCTCCGGCACCGCGTTGCGGATCAGCGAGTACGTCCAGTAACTGATCGCGATCAGAAGGATTTCGAACCACAGTCGCGGCCGACGCGGAGCCCGCGCCCGGCGCAGGAGTCCCTTGACCACGTGGCCGTTCCCCTCCGCCGTCTCGTCCGTGACGGAGTGCGGTACGGCCCGGTCGTGGCCTTCCCTTGTCGTCACGGTCGTTTCACCCATGGACACAGAGTCTGCCAGATACGGCCCCCTCCCAGATCATCCCCTGGGACCGTCCGGCCCGCACGTCCTACGTCAGGGGAACCGGGGCGATCTCCACCCTAGGGACGAGTACGTTCCCCAGGGGCCGAGGCCGTCGAACCCCGAACGACCAGTTCCGGCATGAACACGAACTCGCTGTGCGGGGCGGGCGTACCGCCGATCTCCTCGAGGAGCGTGCGTACGGCGGCCTGGCCCATCGCCGGGACCGGCTTGCGGATCGTGGTGAGGGGCGGGTCGGTGAAGGCGATCAGGGGGGAGTCGTCGAAGCCCACGACCGAGACGTCCCGGGGGACCTCGAGACCGCGCTGCCGGGCCGCCCGTATCGCGCCCAGCGCCATCATGTCGCTCGCGCACACCACCGCCGTGCAGTCGCGCTCGATGAGCGCCAGGGCCGCCGCCTGGCCGCCCTCCAGGGTGTACAGCGAGTGCTGCACGAAACGCGTCTCGACGTCCTGCGCGGTCAGCCCCAGCAGATCCTGCATCGTCCGCACGAAGCCCTCGATCTTGCGCTGCACCGGCACGAAACGCTTCGGGCCGAGAGCGAGACCGATCCGGGTGTGGCCGAGCGAGACGAGGTGCGTGACCGCGAGATGCATCGCCGCGCGGTCGTCGGGGGAGATGAACGGCGCCTGCACCTTCGGCGAGAAGCCGTCCACGAGCACGAACGGCACACCCTGGGCGCGCAGTTGCTCGTAACGCTGCATGTCGGCGGAGGTGTCCGCGTGCAGCCCGGAGACGAAGATGATGCCGGCCACGCCACGGTCGACGAGCATCTCCGTCAGCTCGTCCTCGGTGGAGCCGCCGGGCGTCTGGGTGGCCAGGACCGGGGTGTAGCCCTGCCGGGTCAGGGCCTGGCCTATGACCTGCGCCAGGGCCGGGAAGATGGGGTTCTCCAGCTCCGGGGTGATCAGGCCCACCAGGCCCTCGCTGCGCTGGCGCAGCCTGACCGGGCGCTCGTAGCCCAGGACGTCGAGGGCGGCGAGCACGGTCTGGCGGGTGGTGGCGGCGACACCCGGCTTCCCGTTCAGGACCCGGCTGACCGTCGCTTCGCTCACCCCCGCCTGGGCGGCGATATCGGCAAGCCGTGTGGTCACAGGGCTGGACTGTACCGGCCGGCCCTCGCCTTGCCCACCGGACGACCGCCGGGTGCGGGCCGTCGAACGGCCCGCCGGACGGCCGGGACGGCCGCTCGCCGCCGCGGGTTGCTGCGTCATGGCGCTCCCTGAGGTCTGCCGTGCCCTGTATGGCAAGAGCTTGCAGAGTCTTGCACAACTGGCCCGGATCCCGCTGGACACCGGCAGAACAGGCGATCAGGCGACCTTCAGGAAGCGGACCACGGGTCACGGCGCGGTAACCGTCACCGGTTCTTGCACTTTTTTGCTGCAAGGTCTTTCGTTGCGCTTGCATGGCTGTTACGTTCACGTCGCCCGGCGGCGGCAACGGCGCGGCCGGCAAGTCGGCGGAGACGGCGGACGGGCCCGTTTCCGCCAGTACACGGGCTTTCACCCTCAAGGAGAACTCATGCGGCGTGGCATAGCGGCCACCGCGCTGGTGGCGTCCCTCGCCCTCGCGGCGACGGCCTGCGGCGGAGACGACAGCGGCGACTCGGCCGACGGTCCGGTCACCATCACCTGGTGGGACACCTCCAACGCCACCAACGAGGCGCCGACGTACCAGGCCCTGGTCAAGGAGTTCGAGGCCGCCAACAAGGACATCAAGGTCAAGTACGTCAACGTCCCCTTCGACCAGGCGCAGAACAAGTTCGACACCGCCGCCGGTGCCTCCGGCGCTCCGGACGTCCTGCGCTCCGAGGTCGGCTGGACCCCCGCCTTCGCCAAGAAGGGCTTCCTGCTGCCGCTCGACGGCACCGAGGCCCTCACCGACGAGGCCAAGTTCCAGCCCAGCCTGATCGAACAGGCCAAGTTCGACGGCAAGACGTACGGCGTCCCGATCGTCACCGACACCCTCGCGCTGGTCTACAACAAGGCGCTCTTCGCGAAGGCCGGCCTCACCGAGGCGCCCAGGACCTGGGCCGACCTGAAGACGGCCGCCGCCACCATCAAGAGCAAGGCCGGTGTCGACGGCTACTGGGGCTCCACCCAGGCCTACTACGCGCAGAGCTTCCTCTACGGCGAGGGCACCGACACCGTCGACGCCGCCGCCAAGAAGATCACCGTCAACTCGCCCGCCGCCAAGAAGGCCTACGGCACCTGGCTCGGCCTCTTCGACGGCGAGGGCCTGCACAAGGCGGACACCACCGCCGACGCCTACGCCCACATCCAGGACGCCTTCGTCAACGGCAAGGTCGCCGCGATCATCCAGGGCCCGTGGGAGATCACCAACTTCTACAAGGGCTCCGCGTTCAAGGACAAGGCCAACCTCGGCATCGCCACCGTCCCGGCCGGTTCCACCGGCAAGGCGGGCGCCCCGACCGGCGGCCACAACCTCTCCGTGTACGCCGGCTCGGACGCCGCCCACCAGAAGGCGGCCCTGAAGTTCGTCAACTTCATGACCTCCGCGAAGTCCCAGACGCAGATCGCCCTGAAGAACTCGACGCTGCCCACCCGCGACGACGCCTACACCGCCGAGGTCAAGGCCGACCCGGGCCTCGCCGGCTACCAGGGCGTCCTGCCCGCAGCCCAGCCCCGCCCGGCGCTGCCCGAGTACAGCTCCCTGTGGACCCCGCTCGACACCGAGCTCGGACAGATCGCGGGCGGCAAGGAGTCCCTCGACAAGGGCCTGAGCAACGCGGAGACCGCGATCGCCAAGCTGGTCCCGGACTTCGGCAAGTGACCCCGAATGGCCGTCGGAACTGCCCAGTCGGACTCGGGGGACAGTTCCGACGGTCATCGGCCTGCCTGCCCAGCCACCTGCCGTACCCCCTGATCTTCTGAACTTCCAGGATCTTCCAGAAGGTGTCGAAACATGACAGTCGCCATCGACCGCGCGACCGGCAAGCGCCGCGGTGAGCCCGGGCAGCGCCCCGGACGGCTCGATCGTCTCAGGCACGCCTACCAGAAGTACTGGTACGCGTACGCGATGATCGCGCCCGTGGTCGTCGTGCTCGGCGGGCTCGTGCTCTACCCGCTCGTGCGCGGCCTCTATCTGACGCTCACGGACGCCAACAGCCTCAACTCGGCCCGCACGATCGGCGTCAACCACATCGACGCCACCTACAAGTTCATCGGCTTCGACAACTACGCCGACATCCTGTGGGGCGACACCGCCTACGACCGGTTCTGGTCGCACTTCATCTGGACGATCGTCTGGACCGTGGCCTGCGTGGCCCTCCACTACACCATCGGCCTCGGCCTCGCCCTGCTCCTCAACCAGAAGCTGCGCGGGCGCACCTTCTACCGGCTGATCCTGGTCCTGCCGTGGGCCGTTCCCACCTTCGTCACCGTCTTCGGCTGGCGGTTCATGCTCGCCGACGGCGGCATCATCAACACGATGCTCGACGCCGTGCACCTGCCGTCACCGCTGTGGCTGGAGGACACCTTCTGGCAGCGGTTCGCCGCGATCATGGTCAACACCTGGTGCGGGGTGCCGTTCATGATGGTCTCGCTGCTCGGCGGCCTCCAGTCCATCGACGCCAGCCTGTACGAGGCCGCCGAGATGGACGGCGCGAGCCCCTGGCAGCAGTTCCGGTACGTCACCCTGCCGGGCCTGCGCTCCGTCAGCTCGACCGTCGTACTCCTCGGCATCATCTGGACGTTCAACCAGTTCGCCGTGCTCTTCCTGCTGTTCGGCAACACCGCCCCCGACGCGCAGATCCTCGTCACCTGGGCCTACCACCTCGGCTTCGGCCAACAGCCGCGCGACTTCGCGCAGTCGGCGGCCTACGGCATGCTGCTGCTGGCCATCCTGATCGTCTTCACCTCCTTCTACCGCCGCTGGCTGAACCGCAATGAGCAGCAGCTCGCGATCTGAGGCAGGAGTCCCCACCCCCATGAGTGCCATGACCGTCCAGAAGCCCGCACAGTCGGACCCGGCCGCCGCCCCGCCGCCCCGGGGACGTCGCCGGCGCGGCCTCGTCGCCACCCTCGCCTCCCACGGCGTCCTGACCGTCGCGAGCCTGATCGCGCTCTTCCCGATCGCCTGGCTGCTCTATCTGTCCCTCGGCCCCGACAAGGACGACTACCTCCACCCCGGGGGCATCTGGGACAAGATGACGTTCGACAACTACTCGTTCGTCCTCCAGCACACCAACTTCTTCGACTGGATGAAGAGTTCGCTGATCGTCTCGCTCGGTACGACGGCCATCGGGGTGCTGGTCGCGGCGACCACCGGCTACGCGGTCTCGCGGATGCGCTTCCCCGGCTACCGCAAGTTCATGTGGGTGCTGCTGGTCACCCAGATGTTCCCGATCGCCGTACTCATCGTGCCGATGTACGAGATCCTCTCGGACCTCCAACTCATCGACCACTACCTCGGCTTGATCCTCGTCTACTGCTCGACGGCCGTGCCCTACTGCGCCTGGCTGCTCAAGGGATACTTCGACACGATCCCCTTCGAGATCGACGAGGCGGGACGAGTCGACGGGCTGACCCCCTTCGGCACCTTCGCGCGGCTGATCCTGCCGCTGGCCAAACCGGGCCTGGCGGTCGCCGCGTTCTACAGCTTCATCACCGCTTTCGGCGAGGTCGCGTTCGCCTCGACGTTCATGCTGTCGGACACGAAGTACACCTTCGCGGTCGGCCTGCAGAGCTTCGTGAGCGAACACGATGCCCAGCGCAACCTGATGGCCGCCACCGCGGTACTGGTCGCGATACCCGTCTCGGCCTTCTTCTACCTGGTCCAGAAAAACCTGGTGGCAGGCCTGACAGCGGGCGGCACGAAGGGCTGACGCGCGGTCGCGCGTAAAACTCCCGTACGGCTCCGTCGTACGGGTTGGCGGACGCGGCGGCCATCCGACCCCGCTGCCACCGCGTCCGCCTCATGTCCGACGGTTCGGCCGCGCCCCGCTTTTCAGGGGAGCGGGGAACTGCGCGACCAGCCACAGCGCACCCGCAGCCGACAAACCGCAGAAACGCCCATGACCCGAACTCCGTTACGTACCAAGGACGTTATGAGCCAGCACTCCACCGCTCAGGCCCCGACCTCCACGCATGTCGCCGCCACCCCCGACTGGTGGCGCGACGCGGTCATCTACCAGGTCTACCCCCGCAGCTTCGCCGACAGCAACGGCGACGGCATGGGCGACCTGGAAGGCATCCGCTCCCGGCTCCCGTACCTGCGCGACCTGGGCGTAGACGCCGTATGGCTCAGCCCCTTCTACGCCTCCCCGCAGGCCGACGCCGGCTACGACGTCGCCGACTACCGAGCCGTGGACCCCATGTTCGGCAACCTCCTGGACGCCGACGCCCTGATCCGGGACGCCCACGAGCTGAACCTCAGGATCATCGTCGACCTGGTCCCCAACCACTCCTCCGACCAGCACGAGTGGTTCAAGCGCGCGGTGGCGGAAGGCCCCGGCTCACCGCTCCGGGACCGCTACCACTTCCGCCCCGGCAAGGGCGAGAGCGGCGAACTCCCGCCCAACGACTGGGAGTCCGTCTTCGGCGGCCCGGCGTGGACACGAGTCATGGAGCCGGACGGCACCCCCGGCGACTGGTACCTGCACCTCTTCGCGCCCGAGCAGCCCGACTTCAACTGGGAACACCCGGCCGTCGGGGACGAGTTCCGTTCCGTCCTGCGGTTCTGGCTGGACATGGGCGTCGACGGATTCCGTATCGACGTCGCACACGGCCTGGTGAAGGCGGAGGGCCTCCCGGACCTGGGAACCCACGACCAGGTCAAGCTGCTGGGCAACGATGTCATGCCGTTCTTCGACCAGGACGGCGTACACGCCATCTACCGCCAGTGGCGCACGATCCTCGACGAGTACGCGGGCGAACGTATTTTCGTCGCGGAGGCGTGGACCCCGACCATCGAGCGCACCGCGAACTACGTCCGCCCGGACGAACTCCACCAGGCCTTCAACTTCCAGTACCTGGCCACCTATTGGGACGCGGCCGAACTGAAGGCCGTCATCGACCGCACCCTGGACGCCATGCGCCCGGTGAACGCCCCCGCGACCTGGGTCCTGTCCAACCACGACGTGACCCGCCACGCGACGCGCTTCGCCAACGAGCCCGGCCTCGGCACACAGATCCGTCTCGCCGGAGACCGTGCGCTGGGCCTGCGCAGGGCCCGCGCGGCAACCCTGCTCATGCTGGCGCTGCCCGGCTCGGCGTACGTCTACCAGGGCGAGGAACTCGGCCTGCCCGATGTCGTCGACCTGCCCGACGAGGTGCGCCAGGACCCGGCCTACTTCCGTGGCGCCGGCCAGGACGGCTTCCGCGACGGCTGCCGGGTGCCGATCCCATGGACCCGCGAGGGCTCCTCGTACGGCTTCGGCACGGGCGGCTCCTGGCTTCCACAGCCGGGGGAGTGGGCGGACCTGAGCGTCGAGGCCCAGACCGGCACCCCCGGCTCGACCCTGGAGCTGTACCGCACCGCCCTCACCGCCCGCCGCGAACACCCCGGCCTCGGCGCGGGCGACTCCGTCGAATGGCTTCGCGCACCAAAGGGCGTCCTCGCCTTCCGCCGGGGCGAGTTCGTGTGCGTCGCGAACACGAGCGGCGAGTCGGTCACGATCCCGGCGTACGGCGAGATCCTGGCCGCGAGCGGCGAGGTGACGGTGGCGGAGGCCGAGGCGAAGCTGCCGGCGGACACGACGGTGTGGTGGACGACCGCCTGAGTTCCAACTCGCAGGGCCCGCCGCCCGGTTAGGGGCGGCGGGCATGCCGAGGCGCCCCGTCCTGACCGTTCCACCCAGTGGTCAGGCCAGGCCGAACTTCTCGGCGTGCACCTGTCGCGCGGGGACTCGCAGTTCGCGCAGGCCGGCGAGCACGGCCGCAGTCATGGCGGGCGGGCCGCAGACGTACACGTCGCGGTCGGTGAAATAGGGGCACCTCTCATCCGACCTACAAGGACTCCGCGCTTCATTGCAGGGCGTTGGCCAGGATTGCCCCGGTGATGAGGGCCAGGGAGCATCCCAGGAGATCCACGGCGGTGGTGATCATTCTGTATTTCCGCTTCACCAGGACAGAGAGCTCGATCAGCTGTAGGCAGCGTTCCGTGTCCGCGCCGTTCGTGGATTCCAGGTGCCTGATGAGCTGGTCCGTGCGCCCCTCGTAGAGTGCGTAGAAAGAGAAGTACGAGTGCCCAGCGGGTTTGCCCACCCCGTACGGCCTGACGCAGAGCAGAAGATTTCCCAGGCTTGCAGCGAGGCAGATCATGCCTCCCCAGGAAGCCCATTCCGCACCGTTCCAGAGGGAGAAAACGCCGCCCTTGCGGACCAGGAACAGAGTCACGACTCCAGCCGCGATCGCAGAGACCAAGGCTAGGAGAGTGGCCGCCTTCTGATCCGCCCTGAGGAGTTCGGCCCGGACTTCGGAGACGGCCGCGTCGACGGCGGGGGAATCAGCGTTCGGCATTGTCGCCGTCATGCTGACTGTGGTCGTTCACCACCCGCGCCGAGATGCCCTTGGGGTTGCGGACAGCCTCCAGAATGGCCGTATCCCCTCGGTGGAACCGTGCCGCCTCGTCGCCCAGCAGGTAGACGAAGAGGCTCTGCCGATTGCCGTGTTGGTCAAAGACGTCCGCGAATCCGAATCGCTTGTCGGCGATCACGTTGTTGAAGGTTCCCCGGAACTGGTGGCCCTCCTGGACGGTGCATCCGGCGACGGGTTTCGCTTCTGGAGCGCGGGTCACGGGCGGCATGGGGACGAACCGGACCGCAGCCCCCTTGGTGAGTTCCTGTCCGCCGACGATGAACCGCGTGTCCACGTAGTGATCCACTCGGCCCGGCGAGGAGATGAACCCTTTGAAGCCCCGGGCCGGGTCCCCGAACCAGTGCGTCACCTCGCCTTCCACCGTCTCCGGTTGGAGGGTGTGCTGAGAGTGCGTGGGCTGCTGAGCGGGATGCGCGGAGTGCGGCTGACTGGTCGGGGCCAGCGAGCGGGCCACATTCATCGCCTCCGTCATCGCTGCGTTCTTCGCTCCGAACGCCTCCTGCTCCCAGATGACCTCGTGGTACAGGACGCCGTCAGGGAATCCCTTGGCCGGAACCTGTGACTCTGGAGAGAAGTACTCCGCGGCCTTCCTGTGGTTGGCACGGCCGACGATGGAGCTGACCTTTTGGATGTTCGCCGCCCCGTAGGTGTCCGTGTCGACCCAGATGGCGCCCGAGGAAGCGGCGCTGCAGAACCGGGCGGCGAGATCCACCGGGGGACCCACGTAGTCCAGGGCCCCGCCCCCGCCTGGCGCGGGGTACTCGATGACCTTCCCGCTGGCGATGCCGACTGTGGCACCTCGCTTGCCGATGGCGTCCTGGCCCTCCTTGTTGCGCAGGCTCTCCTGGATCTGGATCGCCGCACGAATTGCGTTGTGCGCATGGTCCTCGTCGAACACTGCGAGAGCGCCGTCGCCCAGATACTTGACGACCGTGCCGCCGTGAGTCGTGACCGCATGCCTGGTGATGTCGAGGAAAGTGCCAAGAATCGGCAGCCAGGCTCGGTAGCCGTCGTTGTGCTTCATCGCCGTGGAACCGGTGAGATCAGCGAAGAGCGCGGTGCGTTCCACCTGGCCGCTGGTCTGACTGAAAATGCTGTGGTGACTCGTGGCGATTTCTTCGGCCGGGCTGTCGATGGACAAGACGGCTACCTCCAAGAAATAAATTACATCAATATGTTCCGATGGTGACTATTGAGGCTAGCGGTATCTGATGGAGAGGGGTTGCACGTGAGCGCAGAAGGCGGCATTTGATCAGCTGGCGAACGATCCTGACTCGTTGGAGAGTGGATCGTTCCTCACGTTGCCCGGATCGCGTCCACCGGGGCCGTGTGCAGGGCTCATGGGCGATGCGTTCTCAGGCTGTGAGTCGGAGCATGGGCGGTCCGCGTGCTGGGCATGCGATCGGGAGCGATCGGCTGCTGCGGCGAATTCGGATCAGCTTTCTTGGTGCATGAGCCCGATGGCGAGATTGCGTAGGGTGGCCATGACGCGGGGCGCGGTGCCGGTGAGTACTTGCGAGGCGTCCTCGCCGAGTGTCTAGCGTGGTGCAGGGCCTCAACTGCCCAGAAAATATGGACGATTTAGGTTAGTTGCGCCGTGCTGGCCTGCTCGGGCGGGAGGCTGGTGACCGGTTGGCGGTCTTTGTCTCGACCTTGCCGGTCTTGCGGTTGCAGCCTCTGGAGTTGCCTGCCGTACTGAAGTTCCCCCCGCGAACTGGACAGCGGGTGTTTACGCTGCCGGGACGAGGTTCTGCCTGAGCAAGGATCTCGTTTCGAGCGGGGTGACTTACCCGTAGTCGGGGTGCCGACGGAGCCGGCTGCGGTTGTACTCGACCTCGACGTAGCGGAAAACATCGGCCCGGGCGGCCTCGCGGGTCTCCCACATGGTCGTCCCGATCTCCGCTTTGAGGATGGCGAACCAGCTTTCCGCGGCGGCATTATCGTAACAAGAGCCGACGCGCCCCATCGACTGCCTCATGCGCAACTTGCGTATTTCGCTGCGGAATTCGTCACTCGTGTACTCACCAGGTTCAACCAGTGGATGCAACACTGGCTTATTTCATCGATAGTAGATGGTCGTTGAGGGCTTCGGCGGGCGTCCTCCAACCGAGGCTCTTGCGGG
>NZ_JARAXP010000049.1:0-2226 GCF_033793965.1 Streptomyces sp. ME02-8801-2C
CTTGTCGACCTCGAGGGTGACGACCGGCAGGGTCTCGAAGGACTGCCGTGTGGTGCCGGCAGCCGCAGCGTCCGGCAGGTCGGTGCGGTCCTTGGTGACGACGTTGACGCGCACCGTACCGCCGTCGGCGGTCTCGTCGTACAGCGGCGGGTCGATGGGGTCGCCCTCGGCCACCGCTGCCACTGCCGCTTCCGCTGCTGCCGTAGTGGTGGTGGTGAGTGTGACGGCGGCGTGGGCCGGAACCGCGCCGATGGCCGCGGTCATCATCACGGTGACCACCGCTGCCCATATGGGTCTCTTCAATGCTGCTCCAACGGCAAACGGGCGTGGCTCGGCCCGGAAGGGTCTGTGGGAAAGGAAAGGCAGGTGCGGGGAGGGGGGCCGGGTGGCGTGGGGCTCTGCCACCCGGCCCTGTCGTCCTGTCAGGCTTGATCGGCTTGCTCTGCCGGGGTGTTGTGCCTGATCAGGTGGCGTTGGCGCCGTTGACGGGCCTGCCCTTGAGGCCGACGGCCTTGTAGTAGGCGTAGGCGAAGGTCCGGCAGGCGGGCCGCCTGGTGATGAAGTAGGCCTTGCAGCTGTAGGTCTTCATCGTGGTGTGGAACGCGTTGTCCACGGCCGCCTTCTTGCTGCGGTCGAGGTAGTAGCGGTAGCCCTTGTAGGTGTTGCCGATCAGGCCGTAGCCGTAGTCGTGCATGTCGCACGCGGTACGGAAGTTGAAGCCGCCCGGCCTGCTCACGTTCGGGCCCGGGGTGCTGCAGCCGTCGTTGTTGATGCCCACGACCCAGTGCTTGGTCGGGGTCTGCTTCCACAGGGGCTTGTGCCAGCCGTAGTGCGCCGCCCAGGCCGCGCAGCCGCTCTCCAAATACCACAGCCAGTCCGTGGCACGGTTGCAGTGACGGGGGTAGGCCTGCGGGTCGGAGATCTCACCCGTGGTGAAATCCGTCGCCGGCGGGGTCGTCACACCGCTGTCGGTGATGCCGGACGCACCCGAGAACACCGACTGCGAGGTCGGGCGGGCGGGACCGACCGCCTCCACGTTCGGCGCCACCGCGTCCCCCGGGAAACTCAGGTCCCATGTCCCGTTGGACGGGGAGGCGACATCCGAGACCCGGCCGGTGGTGTCGTAGTCGTAGGAGGAGACCGTGTCGGTGCCCTCGACGGGGTTGGCGACCGACCGCAGCAGCCCGGTGGTGTCGTAGGCGTAGCGGGCCAGGGTCTGGGTGGTGGCACCGGTGGTGACGGTGATCTCCTTGACCCGGCCCGCGTACTCACCCGCGGCAGCGGCGGTCGCGGTCGTCGCGGCGGAGTACTTCACCGTCACCGACTGCTCGGGCGTCTCCCCGGCAGCCGCCTCCTTGATGGTGGCGATGCGGCCCTTGGTGTCGTAGCCGGCGGAGGACAGGACACCGTCGGCGACGTTGCCGACCCCGGTCACCCGCCACGAGTCCGTGCCGGTGACGGCCTGCTTCCACGTGTAGGTGGGGGTCAGCGTGTCCACGCCCAGAGGAGCGGCGGCGTCCGCGTCACCGCCCGCCTCGACATCCGTGTCGGCGGTGACCGCGCCCGGCGTGAGGGTCTCCACGATCGTGGAGACGAGCTTCCCGCTCGCCTCGTCGAAGCGGGTGGTGTCGGTGAGCTTGTCGCCCGCCGCACTCGCGTAGCGGCGCACTCCGCCACCGCTGGGGAAGTCGACGCTGCTGGTGAGGGTGTAGGTCAGCGGGACGTTCTCCTCCAGGTCGGTGACGACGACGGAGTCCGCTTTCTGCTCCAGTTTCCGGTTGAGCTGGCCGCCCAGGAACTCCGCCTCCCAGCCGGGGCCGAAGACGCCCATGTCGGGGCGGGAGGCGGGCGCGGACTGCGGCGTGGCGACGCCCCCGGCCGGGCCGCTCACGGTGTGGCTGCGGCTCATCAGACCGTCCGCGACGTCCGTCTCGTAGATTTCGAAGGACCGCTCCGCCGCCGAGTACAGGCCCGGCCCGACCTGCTGGAGGTCGCCCTCCGCCAGCGGCGGATCAGCCGTCGCGGCAGCGGCACCGAGTGTGGCGCCGGCGGGAGCGGCGCCGGCCATCCCTTGCGGCACCAATAGGGACAAAGACAACGCGGCAAATACAGGCAGCGCAATTCTGCGCACGAGTTCCCCCCGTGTGGAAATGGTGTGAGTTCCGAATGAACGCTGTGGACAGTAGGTCACTCCGGATCGCTTTAACAACCCTCAGAAGCGGAACC
>NZ_JARAXP010000062.1:0-569 GCF_033793965.1 Streptomyces sp. ME02-8801-2C
GGAACCGTGCCGTAGCCGTCCTCGCGGGGCAGGTGGACGAGCACCGCGAACCGGGTAGTGCGCTCGACCAGCGTGCCGATCGCCGAGCGCTCCAGTCCGATCAGAAGATCGCCCTCCCAGTGTCCCGGGACGGCCCGGTCGTCGGCTTCGGCCGGCCGTTCACTGATCAACACCTCGGGCGTGACGTGAGCCCACGACTTCCGCTTGGACCGGGCTCGGGGCACACGCAGGGCCCTGCCCGTGCGCAGGCAGGCGACGAGCTCGCGCTTGAGCGTTCCCCGGCCTTCGATGAACAGGGCCTGGTAGATCGCCTCATGGCTGATCCGCATGGACTCATCATCGGGGAAGTCGACCTTCAGCCGGTTCGCGATCTGCTCCGGACTCCACGCCATGACCCACAGTCGGTCGCCGCGGTGCGGCTTGTTCCTCCCCTTCCACCGCGGGCCCTCCGGCCCCAGTACCGTCCCGTCCGGGCGGCCGACCTGGCCGGAAAGCCTTTCCTGCACGTAGTCCCGCAGCCGGTCGTTCGCGGCCAGTTTCGCGGTCTTCGGGCGCCGGGCCACCAGATC
>NZ_JARAXP010000050.1:0-1719 GCF_033793965.1 Streptomyces sp. ME02-8801-2C
CTAGAAGGTCGATGAAGATCTTGGTGAGGGGTTGTCCGGCCGTCAGGCCGGACAACCCCTGTGGTCATGTACCGGCCGGTGCGATGTGCCAGGTGCCGCTGGTGTGGGTGAGTCCGAGGTTGATCAGTCGGCGGAGGTTGAGGGCGGCGGCTCGGGTGTGGAGCCAGGTGTCGTTCTTGATGGTGCCGCGGTAGCGCAGGCGCCGGTTGCCGTGGTGGACGAGCCAGGCGACGGCGCGTTCGACCGGGGGGCGCCAGCGGCGGTAGTCGGCCTGCCAGGTGGGGTCGGTGGCGGCCTGGTGGCGGGCGGCTGTCTGGAGGTCGTGGTGCGGTCGGATGGTCAGGATGCGTCCGGCCTTGGCTTTGGTGCACCGCTCGCGCAGGTGGCATCCGACGCATAAGTTGCCGAAGGAGGCTTTGCGTTGGTTGTGGTGCCCGCCGGGGTCGGACAGGGCCACGGTGTGTCCGGCCGGGCAGGTCACGGTGGCGGTGGTGGTGTCGATGGTGAAGTCGTCGAGGGTGAAGCCGCCGGGGACGGCGGGCCGCAGTGGTGCGGGTTTGAGGAACAGCCGGTGCCCGGCCTCGTCGAGGGTCTGGCGGGCGTCGCCGGTGGAGTAGGCGGTGTCACCGAAGACGTCCACCGGTGTGTCCTCGTCGGCAAGCAGTTCCAGGCCGACCGCGGCCTCGTGGTGCTCGGGCCCGGCGCCGGGCCGCAGCGCGACGGCGGTGTATAACCCGGTCCCGGGCTCGACGGCCAGGTGGGCCTTGTATCCGTCCTGCCGGTGGGAGCGGGTTTTGTGGATGTGGCGGGCTTCGGGGTCGACGGTGGACACGATCCGCTCATGGGCGGTGCCCCGGGTGATGCGCCAGCGTCCGTCGCGGCCGTCGGAGTCCTCGGCGGGCTCGACGTCCTGGCCGGCGACCAGGGCCAGGATGCCCACCGCGTTCGCGGCCTTGTCGCCGAGTTGCTGGTCGGGCAGGTGGCCCAGCAGCCGCAGGGCATCGGTGACCAGTGCGTCGACCAGTTCGGCGCGGGCCTGCCCGTCGTTCCAGGCGATCTTCGGTTTGCCCGGGTTGGTGTAGTCGTGGCCGGTGCACTGGGCGGCGGCGACCGTGTCGGCGCCGGGGACCTCGCGGATCACCGCGCGGACGGCGGCGATGATCTGGGTGACGGTGTCCTGGGTGGCGACCGCGTCGTCCAGCACGGTGGAGTCCAGCGCCCGGCGGTGCCTGCCCTTGAGTACGCCGGTGGCCTTCACGACCTCGCGCACGGCCTCGAAGATCCGGTTCGGGCGGGCGGAACGGGCCAGCCGGCGGCGGAAGTAGGCCAGCAGCGACGGATCGAACGCCATGTCGTGAAGACCCAGCCCGCAGGCGGCCTTCCACCGCAGATCACACCGCAGTTCCTGGACCGTCTCGAAATCCGACAGCCCGTGCAGGGCCTGCACGGTGATCGCGGCGGCCAGGATCTGCGGCGGCATGCTCGGCCGCCCGTTCGCCGACGGATACATGTCCGCGAACATCTCAGCCGGGAACAGCTCGCCGCGATGCTCGGCAAGAAACGCGAACACACTCCCGGCCGGGATCAGATCCCGGCACGTCTCCCACACGTCCGGCCCGACCATCTCGCCGACCCACTCACCCATCGCCACATGACGAGTCTGGCCCTGCCGCTGACGCGGCAGGACCAGAACCCCAAGATCTTCATGAGTCTTCTAGG
>NZ_JARAXP010000063.1:0-559 GCF_033793965.1 Streptomyces sp. ME02-8801-2C
CGGGCGGCCGACCTGGCCGGAAAGCCTTTCCTGCACGTAGTCCCGCAGCCGGTCGTTCGCGGCCAGTTTCGCGGTCTTCGGGCGCCGGGCCACCAGATCGGCCTTCCACCGCGCGACCGAAGCCCGGTAGTCCAGTCGGGCGCCACGAGTCGCGGCATTGCGCCGCAGCTCCCGGGACACCGTCGAAGGATCACGGCAAAGACGCCGCGCGGTCTCCCGGACCCCGATGCCCTGCGCTTTCAGGATCGCGATCTCTTCACGCTCGTGAAAGGACAGGTACCGGCCGGACTGCGGAGCAAGATCCATTGGTGGCATGCCGCCACCGTGGCGGAACCATCTTCCCCCCGCCGCTTGGGATACGCCGACCGAAGCCGCCGCCTCCTCCGGGAGCAGACCCTTCGCGATCTGCCGCCAGAACTGACGTTCCACTTCCCTCCGAAGCGCCGGCGCACCCGGGGACTTCATCGGCGAACGCCCCGTCAACGCCGCCATCCACCCTGCTGGCCTGCCCATCAACACCTCCGAGGACGAGGTGTTGCAACGACCAGTTGAATCCGCC
>NZ_JARAXP010000051.1:0-1450 GCF_033793965.1 Streptomyces sp. ME02-8801-2C
CTAGTAGTGCTTGGTCAGGTTCGTATGTGTGTGGGTATGTCGCGGTGGCAGGTGGGGCAGGCGCCGGCCCAGAGGGCGAGGAGTGTCTGTAGCTCGCGGATGACTTGGTAGAGGCTCAGGCCGGCGCCGTGTCTTTTGGGGCCCGGGCCAGTCGTTGCAGGGTGCAGAAGGCGTGCGCGACGGAGACGAGGGTGACGTGGTGGTGCCATCCGTTCCAGGTGCGGCCCTCGAAGTGGGCAAGTCCCAGGGCCTGCTTCATCTCCCGGTAGTCGTGCTCGATGCGCCAGCGGAGTTTGGCGAGCCGGACCAGGGTGGTCAAAGGCATGCCGGAGGGCAGGTCGGACAGCCAGAACTGCACCGGCTCGCTCTCACCGGCCGGCCATTCGGCCAGCAGCCAGCACACGGGCAGTTCCGGGCCGTCGGCGTGCTGGCGGACCTCGCGTCCGGCAGGCCGGATCCGCAGGGCCACGAAGCGGGAGTACATCCGCTTGCGGCCCGAGCGGCCGCTGCCGGGCCGGGAACCCTCCCGCCACTGCACCGGCCGGGCCGCCTTCCGGCCCGCCGCGATGACCAGTTCCTTCACCGACCGCGGCTTGTCGGGATACTTCGCCACCGGCGGGCGTCCGGTGCCCGAGTACGGCTCGGCCACCGGCACCGCGCCAGCGGGCTGGGCGCAGAGCGTGGTGGAGATCCCCACCACGTAGTTCAGGCCGCGCTCCTGCAGTCCGTGCCGGAACGCGGCGGCGTCGCCGTATCCGGCGTCCGCGATGGCCAGCGGCACCTCGATGCCCCAGGAGCGGGTCTCGTCGAGCATGTCCAGGGCCAGCTGCCACTTCTCCACATGCCCGACATCGTCCGGGATCTGGCAGGCGGCACGGCGGGCGATCTTGTCCGGATCGGCTTTAGGCGAGGCGGGATCCCATGTCCGGGGCAGGAACAGTCGCCAGTTGACCGCCGCCGAGGCATGGTCGGACGCGAGGTGGAGGGAGACGCCGACCTGGCAGTTGGTGACCTTGCCGGCGGTGCCGGTGTACTGCCGCGACACGCACGCCGAGGCGGTTCCGTCCTTCAAAAACCCGGTGTCGTCGAAGACCAGAGCCTCGGGTCCGATCGCCTTCTCCATCCGCCAGGCGAGCTGGGCGCGGATGTGGGCCGGGTCCCAGGGACTGGTGGTGATGAAGTTGGCCAGTGCCTGCCGGTTGCCGTCTTCACCGAGCCGGGCGGCCATCGGCTCGACCGATTTACGCTGCCCGTCGGTCAGCAGCCCCCGCAGATAGACCTGTCCCCAGCGGCGCTGGTCCTTGCGCGCGAACGGCTCGAACACCTCCGCCCCGAACGCCTCCAACTCACCACGCACCACCGCAATCTCGTCCGGAGTCACACACCCTCAACGCCACACCCAGCCCGCAGGACACGCACCACTACAACCGACCTGACCAAGCACTACTAG
>NZ_JARAXP010000005.1:0-73954 GCF_033793965.1 Streptomyces sp. ME02-8801-2C
GGCGGGGGCGAAGGAGATCCGTTACGACCCCAAATGCCGCTCCACGAACTCCATTTCCAACCTGACCTGCTTGATGCGCTCGTCCACGACCAGTGATCCGTGACCCGCGTCGTAGCGGTACACCTCGTGTACCGCGCCGCGCTTCTCCAGCCGCTTCACATAGTTGTCGATCTGCCGGATCGGGCAGCGCGGATCGTTCACCCCCGCCGAGATGTACACCGGCGCCCGCACCGCGTCGACATACGTCAGCGGCGACGACGCCTCGAACCGTTCCGGAACCTCCTCCGGCGTGCCACCCAGCAGCGTCCGGTCCATCGCCTTCAGCGCTTCCATCTCGTCGTGGTACGCCGTGACATAGTCAGCGACCGGCACCGCCGCGAGGCCCAGCGCCCACGCCTCGGGCTCGACGCCGAGGCCGAGCAGCGTGAGGTAGCCGCCCCAGGAACCGCCGGTCAGGATCAGCCGGTCGGGGTCCGCGAGGCCCGAGCTCACCGCCCATTCCCGGACCGCCGCGATGTCCTCCAGCTCGATCAGACCGACCCGGTGCTTGAGGGCGTCCGTCCACTCACGCCCGTACCCGGTGGAGCCCCGGTAGTTGACCCGCACCACCGCGTACCCCTGGTCGACCCAGGCCGCCGGTCCCGCCGCGAACGAGTCGCTGTCGTGCCAGGTGGGCCCGCCGTGAATGTCGAAGACCGTCGGGAGGGGTCCGGACGCTCCCGACGGTTTCTGGACCAAGGCGTGGATGCGGCCCCCGGGGCCCTCCACCCACACGTCCTCCACCGGCACCGAACCCGGCGACTTCGGCCCGGGCGGGTCCAGGACCACCGCTCCCGTCGTCGAGCGCACCGACGACGGCTGTGCCGACGACGACCACAGGTACTCCACGCTGCCGTCGGGCCGGGCCGTCGCCCCCGAGACCGTACCGGCGGGCGTCGGCACCTTCACCAGCTCGCGCGAGGCCAGGTCGTAGCGGAACAGTTCGCTGCGCGCCTCGAAGCCGTGCACGACGAGCAGCCCCGAGCCGTCCGGGTACCACTCCGCGCTCACGTCACCCGGCAGCTCGAGGGCGAGGTCCGTCTCCTCCCCGCTCGCCACGTCCCACACCAGCGGCTCCCAGCGCCCCCGGCGCTGATGCCCGACGAGCAGCCGCGCGTCGCCCTCGACGGGCGCGAAGCCGAGCACCTCGAGGCCCAGTTCCTTCGCACCCCCCTTGGTGTCGTCGAGCTCGGCGACCGTCGTACCGTCCGGGCGTACGACGCGCAGCGCCGAGTGCATCGCGTCGCCGTGCTCCGTGTGCTCGATCGCGATCAGCGAACCGTCGTGCGAGAGGTCCCCGACGCCCGCCGACTCGCGGTGCCGGTAGATCTCCACCGGGGGCGCACCGGCCACCGAGAGGTGGATCGTCGTACCGTCCTCGTCGGTCGAACGCCCCACCACCGCCGTACGGCCGTCCCGGCCCAGCGCGAGCCCCGCCGGGTAGGAGGCCTCCAGACCGGGGGTCGCGAGCTCGTCCTCGCCGCCCTCGGCCGCGCCCCCGAACGGCTGCCGGCGCCATACGCCGTACTCGTCGCCGTCCTTGTCGTCGAACCACCAGATCCACTCACCGTCGGGCGACAGCACGCCGTCCGTCGTGCCGTTCGGGCGGTCGGTCACCTGGCGCTGCTCGCCCGTGGCGCGGTCCCAGGCGTACAGCTCGTACGTCCCCGTCGCGTTGGACACGAACAGGGACCGGTCCGGCGCGTCCTCCGCCCAGTCGGGCAGCGACACCCGCGGCGCCCGGAACCGCTTCTCCCAGTCCGGCACGGCCGTGTCCGGCGGGAGGGTCTCCGGCGTGGTGGTGCTCGGCATGGACCCGTTGCTCTCAGTCATGGCCCCATATTGCCCGCCCACCACGACATTCCGCCGCCGAGGTCCCCAGCCTGTGGAAAACTCCCCGGGCGAGGCGGCCGAGATATCCACAGGCCGAAGCCGATGTCAGTGCCCGGGTGCAGACTCTGCGCATGACCGACACCACCGATCTGCGCGAGACAACCGATCTCCGCGAGACAGTCGAGAGGTTCTGGGCCACCGCCGAGAACCGCGACTGGGACGCGTTCGCCGACACCCTGACCGACGACGTCGTCTACACCATGCCCCAGACCCGCGAGCGGATCAGCGGAAAGGAGCCATTCGTCCGGTTCAACCGCGAGTACCCGAGCGACTGGCACCTGCGGACGGAACGCGTGGTCGCCGAACCGGGGCAGGTCGTCACCTGGCTGCGCTTCACCGTGGGCACGGAGGAGATGCACGCCCTGACCTTCTTCACCGGCGACGAGAAGGGGCGCATAGCCACCGTCACCGACTTCTGGCCCGAGCCCTACGAGCCCCCGGCGAGCCGGGACCACCTGGCGGCACTCACGGAACGGTACTGACGGAACCGTAGTGACCCCGCGAGCCCGGCGCCCGCCCCCGCCCCGTACCTTGGGAGGCGTGTACCGGTTTCTGCTGACGCCCCGTTGGTGGGGGATCAACGTCTTCGTGCTGCTCGCCATCCCCTTCTGTGTGTTCATGGGGTCGTGGCAGCTGAGCCGGTTCGAGGACCGGGTGCAGGACCACAGGACCGCCACCGAGGAGGTCTCCGCCGAGAAGGAGGAGGCCGCCCGGCCACTGGCCGAGCTGCTGCCCGTCGACAAGAAGACCTCCGGGGACCGCGTCACCGTCAGCGGGCGGTACGGCAAGCAGCTGCTCGTACCCGACCGGCAGCTCGACGACCGCGAGGGCTTCTACGTACTGACCCTGCTGCGCACCGACGACGGCAAGGCACTGCCCGTCGTACGCGGCTGGCTTCCCGGGAACGCCGACACCGCGAAGGCTCCCGCCCCGCCCGCCGGGGAAGTCACCGTCACCGGCGCGCTCCAGGCGTCCGAGACACCGGGGGACAACGGGGTGAGCGCGGCCGGGGGCCTGCCGGCGGGGCAGACCGGCGCGATCAGCGCGGCCTCGCTGGTGAACCTCGTGCCGTACGACGTGTACGACGCCTGGGTGACCCTCGACAAGGGCGACTCGGGGATGCGGGCCGTACCGGCGACCGCGCCCGCGGACACCGGGCTCGACCTGAAGGCGTTCCAGAACCTCGGCTACACCGGTGAGTGGTTCGTCTTCGCGGGGTTCGTCGTCTTCATGTGGTTCCGGCTGGTGCGCCGCGAGGTGGAGTTCGCCCGGGACGCGGAGCTGGGGCTCACGCCCACGGAGGAACCCACGCGGGAAGGCGCCCCCGCCTGACCCCGGTTACCTGGTCGACGGTTACCTGGTCTCCGGTTACGTGGTCTCCGCCATGACGCCGGTCTTGTACACCACGCCCGCGCACGCGTTCGCCACCGTCGCCGTCACCGTGGGCGAGCCGGCGTCCGTCGTGTAGGACACCGCCACGCTGCCGTCGGCCGGGGTGCCGTCCTCCGTGACCAACTGTGTCGTGGGGCCGCCGTCGCCGCCCTCGGTGGTCGTGGTCACGTCGGGGCTCGCGGTCGGTGTGGGGCTCGGCGACTCGGTGGGGCCGCCCGTGGTGCCGCCGTCGGTGGTGGTGCCGGTCGTGGGACACGCCTCCGAGGGCACCCAGGCGAACTGGACCGTGTAGGCGGCGCCGGGCTGCAGCACCAGTCCGCTGACCGCGAGGGACGGGTCGGGCAGGTTGGCGGCCGCGTCACCCGCCGAGTGGTCGGCGCTGCTCACCTTCGTCGGGTCGGCCGCGCCCTGCGCCGTGGTCGCCACGGTGCCGTCGCCGCTGACCGTGCAGGGGGTGGTGGAGACGTTGACGACGCGAAACGTGCCGTAGACCGCTCCGGTGGCGTCGGGGTCGCCGACCGAGCCGGTGGCCGAGCCCAGCTGGGTCGCTTCGCAGGTCGCCGGGGGGCCCGGAGTGTCCATCGGGCTGGTGGCCCCGGTCGTGCTGCCGCCGCTGCCGCCCTTGTCCGGGGTCGCCGCACCACCCGAGGGGATGCTCGACGGCTTGCTCTCGACCGAGCCGGAGGTGTTGCCCCCGGAGGTGCTCTCGCCGCCGTCCGGGCCCGTGCTGCTGTTCTTGTCCTCCTTGGTCTGCGAGCCGTGGCCCGCGATGACGGAGGGGTCGGACGCGGTGCCGGTCGCATTCGAGACGTGCAGCAAAGCCGGGACGGCCGTGCCGATGAGCAGCGCGGCGGCGGCCATACCGATGGCGGCGTGCCGCTTGCGGGCCCGGCGGGCGGGCACGGCACGTCGAAGGTGGTCCAGCACGGCGTCGGTTGGCTGAATTTGGCCTACCGCCTGGTGCAGCATCCTCCGCAGTGCCAGCTCTTCCGAGTCGAGCCCGTCCAGGCTCTGGTCGTCGGGGCCGTCGTTCACAGTTCCGTTCCCAGCGTGCGATTGCTTGTGCTCTTGCTCGTGGCGACCTGGTCCATGGACTCCGGCCGGCCAACTCCCGTTGGATCGGGCCCCGTTGGAAGAAACCCTACCGGCCCGGAATTCCCCGGTCCGGAAACCGCCGCTCCCCGCGCCGGCACCCCCGGGCCCCCGAAGCCCACCGGCTCCCGGCCCCCTGCTCCGGAGCCCATGGACCTGACCCCAACCCCGATCAGGGTCCGGGTCCTGGTCCTGACTCCAGTCCTCGCCCTGAACCTGACTTCGATCCTGGCCCTGGCCCTGACCCTGGCCCTGGCTCTCGCCCGGTTCCTGTGCGTGCTCCTGCGCCCGGTCGTGTTCCCGTTCCCGGCCCGGATCCCGCTCGTGCCCCGGCCCCGGCCCACGCTCCCGCTCCCGTTCCCGGTCCTGGTCGCTCATGCCGGTTCCTCCATGGCGATGCGCAGCGCGGCGATCCCCCGCGAGCCGTACGCCTTCACCGAGCCGAGCGATATGCCGAGCGTCTCGGCGACCTGGGCCTCGGTCATGTCCGCGAAGTAACGCAGGACGAGGACCTCGCGCTGGCGGCGCTGGAGCCCTTTCATCGCCTTGATGAGGGAGTCGCGTTCCAGCAGGTCGTACGCCCCCTCCTCGGCGCTCGCCATGTCCGGCATCGGCTTGGACAGGAGCTTCAGGCCGAGGATGCGGCGGCGCAGCGCGGAGCGGGAGAGGTTCACCACCGTCTGGCGCAGATAGGCGAGCGTCTTCTCCGGGTCACGGACGCGCTTGCGTGCCGAGTGGACCCGTATGAAGGCCTCCTGGACGACGTCCTCGCAGGAGGCGGTGTCGTCGAGGAGGAGCGCGGCGAGGCCGAGGAGAGAGCGGTAGTGGGCGCGGTACGTCTCGGTCAGGTGATCGACCGTGGTTCCCGCCGCCGCGCTGTCGTCGACGCCTTCACGCTGATTGGGTATGCGGGCCGGCCGCGCTGCGGGCATCGGCGCGATCACCGGCAGGCCGCCGGGCGCCCCGGGCACGCGGAGTCGGCGCGGTGGACGCATGGCTGTGCCGCGCGTCGCCGCTCTGAAGTCGAGTACCTCTGCCACGCATGTTGGACACGCCTACCCTCATCAGGGTTGTACGCATCCGGCATCATTCTTGCGTCATCCGACACAGCCACCCTCATGCGTCCCGCTCTTCCCCTAAATCCAAGGTGACCGTGCGTCCCCACGCATGGTCACGGCGTCCCCACGCCCCGGAAGGACGACCGCAAAGACGCTCCCCGCCCTTCGCGTGGTTGCGGAGGGCGGGGAGCAAAATTTTCGAACGCCGAAGGGCCCGGGTCCCGGATGCGGACTTTTGTCGGCCCGCACCTCAGTTCTCACATGGATCCTACAAACGTTTTATGCCACCACCAGAGCGATTTCCGCCAAGATCAACAAATCGTGACCCACCGGAGGGATTTGTCAGGCCCGCTCGGCCGCCACCAGCTCCGCGATCTGTGCGGCGTTGAGCGCTGATCCCTTGCGCAAATTGTCCCCGCACACGAACAGCTCCAGCGCCGTCGGGTCGTCCAGCGACCGCCGGACCCTGCCCACCCAGGTCGGATCCGTGCCGACGACGTCGACGGGGGTGGGGAACTCCCCCGCGTCCGGGTTGTCGAACAGGACGACTCCGGGCGCGGTCGCGATGATCTCCCGCGCACCGGCGACGGTGACCTCGCCCTGGAAGCGGGCGTGGACGGTCAGCGCGTGCGCGGTGACGACCGGCACGCGTACGCAGGTCACGGCGACGGGGAGGGCGGGCAGCCCGAGAACCTTGCGGGACTCGTCCCGCAGCTGCATCTCGTCCGACGACCAGCCGTCGGCCCGCGTCGAACCGGCCCACGGTACGACGTTCAGCGCGACCGGCTCCGGGAAGGGTCCCGTCCCCTCGCCCACCGCCCGCCGTACGTCTCCGGGGTTGGTCCCCAGTTCCGTACCGGCGACCAGGGACAGTTGCCGGCGCAGGGTGTCGACGCCGGCCCAGCCGGCCCCGCTCACCGCCTGATAGGTGGAGACCACCAGCTCACGCAGGCCGTACTCGGCGTGCAGCGCGCCCAGGGCGACGATCATGGACAGGGTCGTGCAGTGCGGGTTGGCGATGATCCCGCGAGGGCGCTGCCGGATGGCGTGCGGATTGACCTCCGGGACGACCAGGGGCACCTCCGGGTCCATCCGGAAGGCGCTCGAGTTGTCGATCACGACGACGCCCTTGGCGGCTGCGAGGGGCGCCCACCGCTCGGCGATGTCGTCCGGGACGTCGAACACAGCGATGTCGACGCCGTCGAAGGCCTCCTCCGACAAGGCCACGACCTCGACCTCCTCCCCGCGCACGGTCAGCTTGCGGCCGACGGAGCGGGGGGAGGCGACGAGGCGGATCTCGCCCCAGATATCAGCATGCTGCGACAAAATCTGCAGCATGACGGCACCAACGGTGCCGGTGGCTCCCACAACGGCAAGCGTGGGTCCGGCAGTCGGCCGCGCCCCCGCTGGTCGCGGATCGGACCAGTCGGCGGCGTCGGTGGAGCAGCCGTGCCTGGGCTGCCGGGGCGGGGCCATCAGCGGCCGGTGCCTCCGTAGACGACCGCTTCGTCGCTGTCGGAGTCGAGGCCGAAGGCCGAGTGGACCGCGCGGACGGCTTCCGGGACGTCGTCCTGGCGGGTGACGACCGAGATGCGGATCTCGGAGGTCGAGATCAGCTCGATGTTCACGCCCGCGTCGGACAGCGCCTGGAAGAAGGACGCGGTGACGCCCGGGTTGGTCTTCATGCCCGCGCCGACCAGGGAGATCTTGCCGATCTGGTCGTCGTAGCGCAGCGAGTCGAAGCCGATTCCGCCCTTCGCCTTCTCCAGGGCGTCGATGGCCTTGCGGCCCTCGGCCTTGGGAAGGGTGAAGGAGATGTCCGTGAGCCCGGTCGACGCCGCCGACACGTTCTGCACGATCATGTCGATGTTGATCTCCGCGTCCGCGATCGCGCGGAAGATCACCGCGGCCTCGCCCGGCTTGTCCGGGACGCCGACGACCGTGATCTTGGCTTCGGAGACGTCGTGGGCGACTCCGGAGATGATGGCGTGCTCCACCTGCTGGTCCCCTTGCGACTCGGGCTTCTCGTTGCTGACCCAGGTGCCCGGCAGTCCGGAGAAGGACGAGCGGACGTGGATCGGGATGTCGTAACGGCGGGCGTACTCCACACACCGGTGGAGCAGCACCTTGGAGCCGGACGCGGCCAGCTCCAGCATGTCCTCGGAGGAGATCCAGTCGATCTTCCGGGCCTTCTTCACCACACGCGGGTCGGCGGTGAACACACCGTCGACGTCCGTGTAGATCTCGCACACCTCGGCGTCCAGCGCCGCGGCGAGCGCGACGGCCGTGGTGTCGGAACCACCGCGACCCAGGGTCGTGATGTCCTTCTTGTCCTGGCTGACGCCCTGGAACCCGGCGACGATGGCGATGTTGCCCTCGTCCAGCGCGGTCCGGATACGGCCCGGCGTGACGTCGATGATCCGGGCTTTGTTGTGGACCGAGTCGGTGATGACGCCTGCCTGGCTACCGGTGAACGACTGGGCCTCGTGGCCCAGGTTTTTGATCGCCATGGCCAGCAGTGCCATGGAGATCCGCTCTCCGGCGGTCAGCAGCATGTCGAATTCACGCCCGGCAGGCATCGGAGACACCTGCTCGGCGAGATCGATCAGCTCGTCCGTCGTGTCGCCCATCGCGGAAACGACGACGACCACCTGGTGGCCGTTCTTCTTCGCTTCCACGATTCGCTTGGCGACGCGCTTGATGCCCTCGGCATCGGCTACGGATGAGCCTCCGTACTTCTGCACGACAAGGCCCACGTGCGCTCCTCGCTCAGTCCGTCTGCGGTCGGCTCAGTCTAACGAGCGACCGAATTCCCCCCTTGGGGTATCGCATGGTGAGATGTCCCGCTCACCCAGCGATCTTCGGCCGCTCAGCGAGGCTCCTGCCCACCCGCCCGCCCGATACGCGTCACCGCTGTCAATTAAGTTTCAAGGACTAAGGTTCGGCTGTGCGTGTACTCCTGGTGGAAGACGATGAACCGGTGGCCCAGTCGCTCCGTCGCGGCCTGCTGCGTTACGGCTTCGAGGTGGCGTGGGTGTCCACGGGCGGCGCGGCGCTCAGCCACACCGACCCGTACGACGTCGTCCTCCTCGACCTCGGGCTGCCCGACACCGACGGCCTGGACGTCTGCAGGGAGCTGCGTGAACGCGGCGACGTCCCGATCATCGTCATCAGCGCCCGCAGCGACGAGACGGACCGGGTCGTCGGCCTGGAACTCGGCGCCGACGACTACGTCTCCAAGCCCTTCGGCGTACGAGAGGTCATCGCGCGCATAAGAGCGGTGATGAGGCGCGTCCAGCCACGCGCCCAGGCCACCGACGCCGGCCCCGACCGGTACGGCACCCGTCTGACGATCGACCGCAAGGCGGCCCGCGTCCGGCTGGACGGCGACGAGGTCGCCCTCGCCCCCAAGGAGTACGACCTGCTGGCCTTTCTCACCGAGGAGCCGGGCGCGCTGATGTCGCGCGAGCAGATCATGGAGGCGGTCTGGGACGCGAACTGGTTCGGGCCGACGAAGACCCTCGACGTCCATGTGGCGGCGCTGCGGCGGAAGCTGAAGGGCGCGATCGCGATCGAGGCGGTCCGGGGCGTCGGCTTCCGACTGGAGATCGTCAAGGACGAGGTCACCAAGGGTGACAGTGTCAAGGACGAGACCATCAAGGACACCGAACGGGACACCGACCCCTCGTGAACCGTCAGCTCATCCGGAGTTACATCCTCCTCGTCGCGGTCGCCATCTTCCTCTTCACCGTGCCGGTCGCCTTCACGCTCACCAAGCAACTGCGCGACGACACCAAGGTGTCCGTCCAGCGCGAGGCCCAGACGATGGCCCTGCTCCTGGGCAACGGCGACACCATCTCCTGCGACGCCCTGGAGAAGGTGGCCCTGGCCTACGACGAGGAAACGCTCGGCAAGGTCCAGGCGACCACCACCGGCGACTGCGCCCCCAGCCTGCCGAGGCCCGAGTCGGACGCGGCGCTGACCCGGGCCATACGGGACAACGTGTCCACGACCGACTGGGGTTCCGACTTCATCTGGGGCGAGCATCTGACGGTCACCGTCCCCGTGAAGGGGGAATCGGCCGTACGGATCGTGTACTCGACGTCCGACATGACCAAGCGGCTGTGGAGCATCTGGGGCTTCCGGGCCGGCCTCGCCGTGCTCGTCCTGGCGGCCGCCGCCGCGATCGGCGCGTACGCCGCCCGCCGGATCACCGCTCCCCTGCGTGAACTCAACGGTATGGCGAGCAAGTTCAGCGACGGCGACCTGACCGCGCGCTCGCAGGTGACGGGCCCGCCGGAGACACAGACGCTGGCCCGCACCCTCAACCAGGGCGCGGAACGCCTGGACACGCTGGTCGCCTCGCAGCGGATCTTCGTGGCGGACGCCTCCCACCAACTCCGTACCCCCCTCACGGCGTTGCGCCTGTCGCTGGACAACATCGCGGACGGCACGGACGACGAGTTCGTACGGGAGGACGTGGAACAGGCGACCGCGGAGGTCGTCCGCATGAGCCGGCTGGTCAACGGGCTGCTGGTGCTGGCCCGGGCCGAGGCGAAGGTCACGGCGGCGGAACCGCTGTCCCTGCGGGACATCGTGGACGAACGCCTGTCGGTGTGGAGGCCGGCCGCCGACGAGCGCGGAGTCACCATCGCGCTCAGGGGGAGTGGGGTTGCCGACGGCCGGCTGCTTGTGCTGGCCAGCCCCGGTCATCTGGACCAGGTACTGGACAACGTTCTGTCGAACGCCCTGGAGGTCTCACCGGACGGCGGGACGATCACCGTACGGGCTGAGCCCCGGGGCGACGTGATGGAGTTGACGGTCTCGGACGGGGGTCCCGGCATGTCCGACGCCGAGAAGTCCCGCGCCTTCGACCGCTTCTGGCGGGGCCAGGGCCTCACCGGACGCTCCGGCTCGGGTCTCGGCCTCGCCGTCGTCAAGCAACTGGTGACGGACGACGGCGGAACGGTGACCCTGACGGACGCGCCCGGGGGCGGGCTGTGCGTGGTGATCAGCCTGCGGGCGGCGGATCGGAAGAGCGCCGGCTGAGAGTCAGCTGGTTGAATCGGGTGCTCAGCCCTCGGGCATCGCCGAGGAGTGGTGGTTGACGATCTTCCACTTGCCGTTCCGCTTCTCGTACTCGTACGTGTAGCGGGCGTCGACCCTCTTCTTCTCGCCGGTCTTCGGGTCGGTGAGGATGAAGTAGTACGAGCCGGTGTCGATCGCCGAGTTGTTGTCCAGGACGTTGATGATCGTCCTGGTCTTCGTGCCGACCGGCTTGTTCTCGAGGAAGTGGTGGAAGTAGTCCTCGATCTCGGCGTGGTTCGTCCGGATCTTGTTGGACACCGTCGGGAGCAGTACCGCGTCGTCGGCGTACCGGTTGGTGACCTTCTCGGGGTCGCCCGTCTGGAGAGCCTTGTTCCAGCCGTCGAAGAGGGCGGCTATCTCCTTCTTGGAGGGCTTCTTCGGCGCCTCGGCACCCGCCGCGCTGACCCCGACCGACACCGTGCCTGCGGTGACGAGAGCGGCGGCCGTGACGAGGGCGGCGCGTATGCGGGTCTTCCGGGTCATCGCAACTCCTGTACGTGGTGGGTGGTTTCCTCCTCCCGCATCTCCTGCGGTGGAAGTGACTCCAGCTTCGCGTTTCGCTGGTTAGCACCCGTCCAAGGGACGTACAGGGGTCGGGAAGGACGATTCCAATTCGTATAGGGCGACGATGTCGACACCCTGTGTTACAGGACGCCCGTGTCCTAACATCCGCAGGTGACAGGGCAGTTGACGACAGGACTGATACTCACCGCGACGGTGGCGCTCGCGTCGTGCGTGCAGTGGCTCACGGGCATGGGCTTCGCCCTGGTCTCGGTCCCCGTCCTGATATTGCTCCTGGGGCCCGTCGACGGTGTCGTCCTGGCCAACTGCGCGTCCGGGGCGATCTGTCTGGTGGGGCTGGCGGGAGGCTGGCGGCACGTCCGACTGCCCGCGATGGTGCCGCTGTGCGCGGCGGCGGCATGCACTGTTCCGGCGGGCACCTGGCTGGCCCGCCACCTGCCCGAGCCCGTGCTGCTCGCGGCGATGGGCGCCCTGGTGACGACGGCCGTCGTCCTGGTCCTGCGCGGCACCCGGGTGGCCGCCCTGCGCGGCAGAGCCGGAGCGGCGGCCGCGGGCGCGGCGGGCGGCTTCATGAACTCGGCGGCGGGGGTGGGCGGCCCCCCGGTGTCGCTCTACGCGGTCAACGCGGGTTGGACGGTACGGGAGTTCGTGCCGAACGCCATGTTCTACGGCGTCCTGGTGAACGCCGTCTCCGTCGCGTCGAACGGCCTCCCCCACCTGTCCCCGCCCCTGTGGGCGTCCTCGGCGGCGGCCATGGTGACGGGCGCCCTCGTCGGCAGCACCCTCGCCGGCCGCATCCCGGAACCCCGGGCCCGCCTCTTGGTCCTCCTACTGGCCCTGGCAGGCGGGCTGACGACGCTGGGGAAGGGTGTGTGGGGGATGGCCGGGAGGTGGTAGGCGGGTGGTAGGGCCCTGTCGTCGCGTCCATGAGTGATGCGCGGGTGGTGTTGATCGGCGGCACGTCGAACGTCGGGAAGTCGACCGTCGCCCAAGTCGTGGCGGAGCGGCTGGGGTTCGCGTACCGGTCGACGGACGCCCTGGCCCGGCATCCGGGACGGCCGTGGCGCAAGCCGGGGTGGGAGGTGCCGGAGCACGTGGCCGAGCACTACCGCTCACTCACCGTCGACGAGTTGATCTCCTCCGTCCTGGACCACTACGAACGGCTGTGGCCCCGGATCGAGGAGTTGATCGCCGAGCACGCGGCCGGGCCGGACGGCCTGGTCCTTGAGGGGTCTGCCCTCTGGCCCACCCGTGTCGCGGCGCTCACCGTCCCCCGCACGGCCGCCGTATGGCTCACGGCCGAGGACACCGTCGTACGCGCACGGGTGCACAAGGCGTGCGACTACGCGCGGGCGTCGGCCGAGGAACGCCACCTGGTGGACAAGTGCCTTGCCCGCAGCGCCCGTTACCAGTCCCTCATGCGAGCCGAGCTGAGCGGGCTGGGCCTGGCCACGACCCACGTCGTGGACTCGGGTGACGGACGGTCCGTGGAGGAGGTGGCCGACGCGGTCCTGCTCGCCGTGGACGCACAGGACGGAGGCCGGAGGGTCACTCCACGAACTCCTTGAGGGGCTCGGTGTCGAGGGAGATGCTCACGGGGTCGGGAAGCTTGACGGTGGCGCCGAAGGGCAGCTTCTCCTCGTGGCGATAGCGGCCGTTCTCGGGCTGGTTGAACACGACGACCGAGCCGTCGTCCCGGTCGATGAGGAGGTAGACGGGGATGCCTGCGGCGGCGTAGCCGTCGGGCTTGTCAACCCGGTCGCGCTGGTGGGTGTCGGAGTCGAACGACGTGACCTCAACCGCCATCAGGGCACCATCGGCTTCGGACCACTCACCCTGCCCCTTGAGACCGCCCACCGGGACGAGTACGCCATCGGCACGCGCACGCCCTTTGCGGTAGCGCTCCGTCTTCAGGCCGCTCTCCGCATGCAGCCACAGGTCAGGGCGGTGCTGCATGCACATTCGTTGCAGCCAGGCGATGATCTCGCGATGGTTGCCGTCCGCCATGGGCTTGACCATGACCTTTCCGTTGATGAACTCCAGCCGCACGGTCTCCGGGGCATGGCGTTCAAGCTCCTCGAAGTCCTCGACGGACATCTGCGGCCGGTGCTCGGTGGTCCTGGGGGTCATGGCGTCGCCTCCTCGACTCCATGGTGCCCTGACCGGCACGTCCTGCACACTCACCGCAGCCCCGCCGCGCGGCGCAGTGCGTCGACGCGGTCTGTGACGTCCACGACCTCGTCGGCACCCGGCAGGCCGCCGACGCGCGGGCCGGGGAGGAACGTCTCCGGGACAGGCGTGTCAGCGGATACCTCCGAGGAAACCCCGGCCTTCGGGCCGGGGTGGGGGCACCTCCCGCTTGCGGGGGAGAATCGGACTCCTGCGGAGCAGGGCCGGGAGTTGGGATTCGCCGCCAGGGCGAATCGCAGTGCCTTGACCAGCAGATTTGGCCCTCACTGTCAGGTGCTCTAGTTTGTGAGTGTGACCATGAAGCAGGTGAAGCGGGCGTTCAAGTACCGCTTCTATCCGACGGATGCGCAGGCGGCTGAACTGTCGCGCACCTTCGGATGCGTGCGGAAGGTCTACAACATGGCGCTCGACGCCCGCACCCGTGCGTGGACTCGGCAGGAACGCATCAACTACAACCAGACCTCCGCGATGCTGACCGGGTGGAAGCAGACCGAGGAACTCGCCTACCTGAACGAGGTGTCCAGCGTGCCGCTGCAGCAGGCGCTGCGGCACCTGCAGGTGGCGTTCACGAACTTCTTCGGCAAGCGGGCGAGGTACCCGCGCTTCAAGTCGCGGAAGAAGTCCCGCAGGAGCGCGGAATACACCACCAGCGGTTTTCGCTTCCGAGACGGCAGGCTGACTCTCGCCAAGATGGCCGAACCGCTGGACATCGTGTGGTCGAGGCCGCTGCCGGAGGGTGTCACGCCGTCCACGGTGACCGTGTCCCAGGACGCGGCCGGACGCTGGTTCGTGTCGATGCTCTGCGACGACACCATCGCCCCGGCCCCGCCCACCACGAACGCGGTCGGCATCGATCTGGGGATCACGTCCCTGGTGACCCTGTCCACCGGGGAGAAGATCACCAACCCGAAGCATGAACGCAGGGACCGGGCCCG
This sequence comes from Streptomyces sp. ME02-8801-2C, assembly GCF_033793965.1. Lineage (NCBI taxonomy): Bacteria > Bacillati > Actinomycetota > Actinomycetes > Kitasatosporales > Streptomycetaceae > Streptomyces > Streptomyces sp. ME02-8801-2C. The sequence goes on from NZ_JARAXP010000005.1 coordinate 14,210, forward strand.
GCTTGCCAAGGCCCAGCGGGAACTGTCCCGCAAGGCCAAGGGCGACGGCGCCAACCGGGCCAAAGCCCGCCGCAAGGTCGCCCGCGTCCACGCCCGGATCGCCGACCGGCGCCGGGACTTCCTCCACAAGCTGACCACCCGACTCGTCCGTGAGAACCAAACGGTCGTGATCGAGGACCTCACCGTCCGCAACATGGTCAAGAACCACACGCTCGCCCGCGCCATCAGTGATGCGGCGTGGACGGATATGCGGAGCATGCTGGAGTACAAGACCGCCTGGTACGGGCGGGAACTGGTGGTCGTCGACCGCTTCTTCCCCAGCTCGAGACTGTGCGGAGCCTGCGGCACGATCCGGGCGAAGCTGCCGCTGAACGTCCGGGAGTGGACGTGTGAGTGCGGTGCGGTCCATGACCGGGACGTGAACGCCGCGGAGAACCTTCTGGCCGCCGGGCTGGCGGTGTCTGTCTGGGGAGCCGGTGTAAGACCTCAACGGGAGTCCTCCCGGACGGGGCAGTCGGCGATGAAGCAGAAAACCCCACGGCGCGAGCCGTAGGAATCCCCCTCACTCACGAGGAGGAGGAAGTCAACTGGTTGCCGCTGTAACCAACGCCAGATGCCCGGCGACGGCTGTGAGTTGGAGTTGTACTGGACTGACACAGCGGCCACCTCCGACTGATACACCCCGGTGTGTATCACCTCAGTCACTACCGAGCGTAGCCCGGTGGTCGCCACTGTGTGACCATGACGAACGCAATCCCCCACTACCGCCCCGACTGGGTCCCCCTCGCCGGCCACCACCTCCGCCTGTCCGGCGTCCACTTCGACACGATCCGCGTCCAGGGCGTACGCGGGGAGCAGGTCGCCGCCGACCTCGTCGAGGCGGCCGACGGGGACGCGGGGCCCGTCGTCTGCGAGGTGACCGGGTTCCGCTGGATGTACTTCCTGCTCGCGCCCGGGGAGGTACGGAAGCACGACTGGCCTCTGGGCGTACAGCGGTTCGGCGAGAGGGGATCACGCACCGTGACGTACATCGGGATCCCGGCACTGGACGGCAACACGTGGCCGTTGCGGTGGTACAGCGAGCCGACGGCGACGACGCCGTTCGTGGAAGCTGGGCGGTTGCGGACGGTGCTGGAGGTGGCGGGGCTGTAGATCAGCGTTCCCGGGCACGCGTGATGGACAGACCCTCGCGGACCTCCCGTGGCCGGTGACCCAGCACATGCGCCTCGGTCGCCGTACGCGCCGCCTGCTTGCGGGACTCCCATTCGGCGTCGGACACCTCGGGCTGCTTCTCCCGCATCCGGCGCTTGACCTGTGCCCAACCGCTGTACTGGCTCATCGGGCCTTCCCGTCCTCTCCCACCTGGTCCGCGGCGGTCAGGTACTCCTGGCTACTGCGCTACTGCACCGTCCGCAGCCCCAGCGGCTCCGCGATCTCCTCCGCCATCACCTTGCCGGCCTCCTCCGCCAGGGTCTCGTCGCCGAGTTCCTGGTCGGTGTCCAGGCCGTCCAGCTCTGCCAGGGGCTGGTTCAGGCGGACGTGGGCCACCAGGGACTGGAGGGCGCGGAGGGTTGCCGAGGCTGTGGAGCCCCAGTTGGAGAAGTAGGAGAACTGCCACCACCACAGGGCCTCCGTGGTGCGGCCCGCGCGGTAGTGGGCCATGCCGTGGCGGAGGTCGGCGATGACGTCGGCGAGGTCGTCGGAGATACGCGCGGGGACCGGGGCCTTGCGCGGCTCGTACGGGTCGAAGACCTCCGAGTAGACGTCCACCGGGTCCAGCATCAGCGCCAGCCGTTCGCGGATCTCGTCCACGTCCGGTTCCGGGCCCATGTCGGGCTCGTAGCGCTCGTCCGGGAGGATGTCCTCGTGGGCGCCGAGGCGGCCGCCGGCCAGCAGGAGCTGGGAGACCTCAAGGAGGAGGAAGGGCACCGCCGAGTCCGGCTCGTCGCCCTTCGCCACCTCCGTGACGGCCACCAGGAAGCTCTCCACCTGGTCGGCGATCTGGACCGCGAAGTCGTCGGGGTCCCGCGTCGTGTCGTGCAGCGTGGCGTCAGACATCTAGGAGTCGTCTCCCCTCGAAGGCGCGGCCAAGGGTCACCTCGTCCGCGTATTCCAGGTCGCCACCCACCGGGAGGCCGCTGGCCAGGCGGGTGACCTTGAGGCCCATGGGCTTGATCATGCGGGCGAGGTACGTCGCTGTGGCCTCGCCCTCCAGGTTCGGGTCGGTGGCGAGGATCAGCTCCGTGATCGCGCCGTCCGCGAGGCGGGCCAGCAGCTCCCTTATCCGGAGGTCGTCCGGGCCCACCCCCTCGATCGGGCTGATCGCACCGCCGAGGACGTGGTACTTGCCCCGGAACTCACGCGTCCGCTCGATCGCCACGACGTCCTTGGGCTCCTCGACGACACAGATGACCGTCGTGTCCCGGCGCGGGTCGCGGCAGATGTTGCACAGCTCCTCCTGCGCCACGTTCCCGCAGGTCGCGCAGAAACGGACCTTCGCCTTCACTTCCAGGAGCGCGTGCGCGAGCCGCCGTACGTCCGTGGGCTCCGCCTGCAGGATGTGGAAGGCGATCCGCTGCGCGCTCTTGGGACCGACGCCGGGGAGTCGCCCCAGTTCGTCGATGAGGTCCTGGACCACGCCTTCGTACAACGGACTGCCTTTCCTGGGTGTTGAGTTCGTTCCTACGTACCGTAGTTGGCCGTTGCCCGCCTGAGGAAGGCGGGACGGGGGGCGCGCGAAGCGAACGTCAGAACGGCAGGCCCGGGATGCCGCTTCCGCCGCCGCCCAGACCCTGCGCCAGCGGGCCCAGCTTCTGCTGCTGGAGCTGCTGCGCGTTCTCGTTCGCCGCCTGTACGGCCGCCACGACCAGGTCGGCGAGGGTCTCGGTGTCCTCCGGGTCGACCGCCTTCGGGTCGATCACGAGGGCCCGCAGTTCGCCGGCGCCCGTCACGGTCGCCTTGACCAGACCGCCGCCCGCCTGCCCGTCGACCTCGGTACGCGCCAGCTCCTCCTGCGCGTTCGCCAGGTCCTGCTGCATCTTCTGGGCCTGCTGGAGCAGCTGCTGCATATTGGGCTGGCCACCACCGGGGATCACGATCAGCTCCTCGTCGTCCGTACGAAATTCGGCTTAAGCACGAGCCTACGTGGTCGGGTCGGCCGTCGCTCCAGCACTCTTTCGAGTGAGCCGGTCCTGTGGCCTATACCTGATCAAGGGCATCTTCCGAGCGAAAAAGTGACGAAAGCCAGGTTGCCGCCACCCATTGGGCGGTAGGAAGGGGGCGGCGCGACAGCTTTACAACAGCACCGGACATCACGCGGGACGCCCGTACGGTGTCACGCACTGTGATGGATTGTGGTCAGTCTGCTCAGGTGAGGGAGTGCCGGGTGAGCCAGCCGGAGATGCAGCCCGAGGGGCCGTCCCAGAGACCGCCGCATGATGGCGGACGGAGCGAAGGACCCATCGGGCTGGGTCCCGCCGGCCCGGGTTTCACCGGGCTGCGGCCCGGGGACCTCACCGGCCGGCCCTTCCCCCTCGGCGACTGGGGCGAGCCCGCGCCGCGCCTCGACGAGCTGTACCGGTGGGTGGAGCAGGGAGCCCTGGAGACGTCGGCCTGGTACCTCGCCGACCGGGTCTGGAAACGGCGGGGCGCCCGGGCCCTGCGCACGGGAGCCGCGCTCGGGGCGATCGCCGGGGCCTCGCTGCCGCTCCTCGATCTGACCGGGGTGATGGGCGGGGTCGCCCCCTGGGGCTATCTGGCGCTGCTGATCGCGGTGGCGTGCGTGGGCGTCGACCGGTTCTTCGGCGTCACCTCGGGCTGGATAAGGGACGTCGCCACCGCGCAGGCCGTCCAGCGGCGGCTGCAGGTGCTCCAGTTCGACTGGGCGTCGGAGAGCGTACGAGAGGTACTGGGCCCGACGGAGGGAACAGCGGGCGAGGCGGCCGACCGGTGCCTCGGGGTGCTGCGCAGGTTCTCGGAGGACGTGACGGAGCTGGTGCGGGCGGAGACGGCGGACTGGATGGTCGAGTTCCGCACGGGCTCCGCTCCCCTGGGCATCCAGTCGACGAGCCTGGGAACACCCCGCCAGGACGCGACGGTGCATCAGGGGCGCTTCGGGGTCGCCCCGGGCACCCGCCCGAACATGCCCCGGCAGCGGCCGCCGGAGGCGCGGTGAGGCGAGGTGAGGTGGGGCTCGGTGAGGCGGGGCTCGGTGAGGTGGGGCTCGGTGAGGTGGAGTGGCTCAGCCGTCCTTCTCGTACGTCAGCTGTCCGTCGCCCTTCGTCGTCTCGCGTCGTAGCCTGCCGTCGCCGAGCAGGGTGAGCGTCGAGGCTGCGCCCGGGGTGCAGGAGGAGGCCGGTTCGCCCGACGTGACCTGGGACGGGCCGATCTTCAACAGGGTTTCCCTGGTGGGGCGTTCGGCCAGGGGGGCGATGAACTCGCAGTGGTAGACGCCCTTGTCGGTGAGGCCGTCGGCGACCAGGGTCAGCACGTCGTCGCCCACCTTGCCCCGTCTGATGGTCAGTTGGCGGGTGTTGTGGCCCTCGGCGTTGTCGATCGAGGCGGTCCAGGTGCCGAGGAATCCGGACGGTACGGCATCCGCGGCAGCCGCCGACGGTGTGCCCGACCGGGCCGGCGCGCTCGTCGTGTGGCTCGGTGTCGGGGTCGGAGTCGGAGCCGGGGGATCGTCGTCGTTGTTCAGGAGGGCGACGATCGACGCTCCGGCCCCCAGGGCGACGACCAGCGCGGCGGCGCCGAGCGCCAGCGACAGCCTGGATCTCCTCCTCCGCTCCTCCACACGCTGCGCCCGCCCCACCGCATAGGGCATGGGGGTCCCCGGCGGCACCGTGCTCCACGCGACCGGTACGGCGGGCTCCTCCAGCGCCGGGTCCCCCGGCCAGACAGGGGGCCGTTGGTTGTCGCCGGGGGTGGCGGCGAAGGGCTGGGGGTCGTGCTGGGGGTGCGGCAGAGCGGGTGAGGTGTATTCGCGTGTTGTCTCGCCCGGCTTCGCCTCCGCCTCCGCCTCGAGCAACTCCACCGCGTGGCGGCCCAGTTGGGCGACCAGTTGGGCCGGCAGCCACGTGTCGCGTTCGTAACCGGTCGCCACCGCGTCCGCCGACACTCCCGTCCGTTCCAGGATCTGGGCCGGGGTGGGGCGGCGGGCCGGGTCCTTGTGGAGGCAGGCGTGGACGAGGGCGGTCATGGTCTCCGGGACGCCCGTCAGGTCGGGTTCCTCCTGGGCGATGCGGAACATCATGGCGTGGGCCCCGCTGCCGGCCGTGGCGAAGGGCAGGGTGCCCGTGGCGGCGTACGCGAGGACGGAACCGAGGCAGAAGACGTCGGCGGCGGCGGTGATCCGGTCGCCCCGCACCTGCTCGGGTGCCATGAACCCGGGCGAGCCGACGAGCGCGCCCGCGCGGGTGAGGCCGCCCTCCGCGACGGTCTCCAGGGCACGGGCGATACCGAAGTCGATGACGCGGGGCCCGTCGATGGTGACCAGCACGTTGGACGGCTTCAGGTCGCGGTGCACGATCCCGGCGGCGTGGATGTCCCGGAGGGCGTGTGCGAGCCCGGCGGCGAGGACGCGTACCGAGCGTTCGGGCAGCGGCCCGTGGTCGTACTCGACGATCTGCCGCAGGCTCGGCCCGGCCACGTACCCGGTCGCGAGCCACGGCACGTCGGCCTCGGTGTCGGCGTCGAGGACGGGTGCCGTCCAGCGCCCCCCGACGCGCCGCGCGGCGGCGACCTCCCGCCGGAACCGGTCCCGGAACTCGTCCTGCTCGGCCAGCTCCCGCCGGACGAGCTTGACGGCGACCGTGCGCCCCCGCTCGGAGCGCGCGACGTACACCTGCCCCATCCCGCCCGCACCGAGCCGCGCCACCAGCCGGTACGCCCCTATTCGCGCCGGATCCCCGTCCCGGAGCCTGTCCATGCCCGCGCCGCCTCCCCCATGCACCCCAACACCCGTCACCCCTCCCCCGCACCCCCCTACTTCCCCTCCGGGACACGCGACAACCTGTCGCACAAAGCGCCCGACCGCAGACAGTACGCCGATACCCAGCCGTCACCCGGGGCACCTACTCTCCCGGCATGACCCCTCAGCCCAGCCCGCAGACCGGTGCCGCCGTGAAGGCCGCCGACCGTGCGCACGTGTTCCATTCCTGGTCCGCGCAGGAGCTCATCGACCCGCTCGCCGTCGCCGGTGCCGAGGGGGCGTACTTCTGGGACTACGACGGCAGAAGGTATCTGGACTTCACCAGCGGGCTGGTGTTCACGAACATCGGGTACCAGCACCCGAGGGTCGTCGCGGCCATCCAGGAGCAGGCCGGGCGGATGACGACGTTCGCGCCCGCGTTCGCCGTCGAGGCGCGGTCGGAGGCGGCCCGGCTCATCGCGGAGCGGACCCCCGGCGACCTGGACAAGATCTTCTTCACCAACGGTGGCGCCGACGCCGTCGAGCACGCCGTGCGCATGGCCCGGCTGCACACCGGCCGGCCCAAGGTGCTGTCCGCCTACCGCTCCTACCACGGCGGCACCCAGCAGGCCGTGAACCTCACCGGCGACCCCCGCCGCTGGCCCTCCGACAACGGCACCGCCGGTGTCGTCCACTTCTGGGCGCCCTATCTCTACCGGTCGAGGTTCTACGCGGAGACCGAGGAGCAGGAGTGCACGCGGGCGCTCCAGCACCTCGAGGACACCATCACCTTCGAGGGGCCCGCCACCATCGCGGCGATCATCCTCGAGACCATCCCCGGCACCGCCGGCATCATGATCCCGCCGCCCGGCTATCTCGCCGGGGTGCGGGCGCTGTGCGACCAGTACGGGATCGTCTTCGTCCTGGACGAGGTCATGGCCGGGTTCGGGCGGACCGGTGAGTGGTTCGCCGCGGACCTGTTCGACGTCGTGCCCGACCTGATGACCTTCGCCAAGGGCGTCAACTCCGGCTATGTGCCCCTGGGCGGCGTCGCGATCTCGGGTGCCGTCGCCGAGTCGTTCGCCACTCGCCCCTACCCCGGCGGCCTCACCTACTCCGGGCACCCCCTCGCCTGCGCCGCAGCCGTCGCCACGCTGACCGTGATGGCGGAGGAGGACATCGTCGGGCAGGCCGCCCGCACCGGCGAGAACATCCTCGGACCGGGGCTCAGGGAGCTGGCCGCACGTCACCCGAGCGTCGGCGAAGTGCGGGGTACGGGTGTCTTCTGGGCCCTGGACCTCGTACGGAACCAGGAGACCCGGGAGCCGCTGGTGCCGTACAACGCGGCCGGGGAGGACAACGCGCCCATGGCCGCGTTCGGTGCCGCCGCGAAGGCGAACGGGCTGTGGCCGTTCATCAACATGAACCGCACCCATGTCGTCCCGCCCTGCAATGTGACCGAGGCGGAGGCCAAGGAAGGGCTCGCCGCGCTGGACGCCGCACTGGCTGTCGCGGACGAGTACACGGGGTAATCGGACACGGCGGTGAGCGGGTAAGTCGGGTAACCGCACGGGAAAGTCTGCCCGGAACCCGAACGCGTAAGGTGACGTGCTCGTAGACATATGCGAGTAGTCATCCACACGCGTGAAGGGGGAGGGCCCCGACCATGCCCGCCAGCAGCGGCAACGGTGCCGTGACCCGCAGCACCCTGCGGCAGCAGATCGCGGACGCGCTCCGCGACGAGGTGCTGGCCGGCCGTCTCCAGCCGGGCCAGGAGTTCACGGTCAAGGAGATCGCCGAGCAGTACGGCGTCTCCGCGACGCCCGTGCGCGAGGCCCTGGTCGATCTGTCGGCCCAGGGCCTGCTGGATGCCGACCAGCACCGCGGCTTCCGCGTGCACGAGTACTCGCTCGCCGACTTCCAGGGCATGATCGAGGCCCGCGGCCTGGTCACGGACGGCATGTTCCACGGCCTGGCGAAGGGGCTGGCCGCGGCCGCTCCCACGGGCAGCGGGACAGGCGGTCAGGTCTGCGGCCGGGGGGGCGGGCGGGCGGGGGGCCGGGTGGGCGGTTTCGCCAGTGACAGCCCCGGGCCGCGCGGATTCTTCGTCCGCGTCGGCGACCCCCGGGCCGCCGCCGCCCTCGCCGGTGTCCGCCGCCGGGGCGAGGAGGCGCGGCGCGCCGCGACCGCCGGTGAGCTGAACATCCTCATCGGCTACGACCTGCGCTTCTGGCGCGAACTGGGCGCCCTGTTCGGCAACCCGTACCTCACCGACTTCCTGCACCGGCTGCGCGTCCAGTCCTGGGTGTGCGCGGTGCAGCACCTGCGGCGGCTCGGCGACCTGCGCGGCCGGCTGTGGTCCGGCCACACCGAGGTCGTCGACGCGCTGACCCGCCGCGACCTCGCCGACGCCCACCGCATCGTGGACGAGTACGACGCCCACTCCCTCGCCCTCATCGAGGGCCTCGCCGCCCGTCCCGCCGACCCTCCCGGCCTCCCTCCCGACGAGAACGAGGAGAAGGGGCAGGAGAAAGAAGAGAAGGACGACAACGTCCAGGCACCCGGAGGGAACGGGAACGGGGGCACCCTCGTATGAGCACGTCCACCCGTACCACCGGCACCCTCGACCTGACCGTCGTCGTCCCCGCCTACAACGAGGAGCAGCGGCTCGGTCCCACCCTCGCCGCCATCACCGGCCACCTCCGGGAGAACGAGGGCCGCTGGGGCACCTGGGAGGTGGTGGTCGTCGACGACGGTTCCACCGACGGCACCCGTGACCTCGTCACCGAGCTCGCCGACCCCCGCGTCCAGCTCGTCACCAGCCCCCGCAACCGGGGCAAGGGCAACGCGCTGCGCCTCGGCGTCGCCGCCTCGCGCGGCGCCCGGGTCCTGGTCACGGACGCCGATCTGGCCGCGCCCATAGAGGAACTGGAAGTCCTGGACAAGGCGCTCACCGAGGGGAACGCGGCGGCGATCGGCTCCCGTTCCGTGCCCGGGTCGACGATCGAGCACCACCAGCACCGGGTGCGTGAACTCCTCGGCCGGGCCGGCAACTTCCTGATACGCCGGGTCGCGGTCCCCGGCATACGGGACACCCAGTGCGGTTTCAAACTGTTCGACGGCGACCGCGCCCGTACGGCGTTCGCCGCGTCCCGGCTCAACGGCTGGGGCATAGACGTCGAGGTCCTCCAGCACTTCCGCCGCGCGGACTGGCCGGTCGCCGAGATACCGGTCCGCTGGGCCCACCAGTCCGGCTCGAAGGTACGCCCGCTCGACTACGCCCGCGTCCTCGCCGAGCTGACCGCCCTCAAGACGCGCACGCTCCGCCCGGCGGACCTCCTCGCCCTCACCCTCTTCCTCCTCATGGCGGTCGCCCTGTACGCGGGCCGCTGGGCCGACCCGGCCCACCGCTACCTCCCCGACTCCCTCCAGGACCAGAACCAGTGGGAGTGGTTCTTCGCGGTCACCGCCGACAACATCAGCCACTTCCGCAACCCCCTCTTCACCGACCTCCAGGGCTTCCCCGACGGTGTGAACCTCATGGCCAACACGGTCATGCTCGGCCTCTCCGTCCCCTTCGCACCGGTCACGCTCCTCGCCGGCCCGGCGATCTCCCTGGCCCTGGTGATGACCCTGGGCCTCGCGGTGACCGCCGCCGCCTGGTACTGGCTGATCGTCAAAAGGGTCGTACGGCAACGGGGAGCGGCCTTCGCCGGCGCGGCCCTCGCCGCCTTCGCGCCCCCGATGATCAGTCACGCCAACGCGCACCCGAACTTCGTCATCCTCTTCATGATGCCGCTGATCATCGACCGCGCCCTCAGGCTGTGCGAGGGCGAGCGGGTCACCCGCAACGGCGTGATCCTGGGCCTGATGGCGGCGTACCAGATCTTCCTGGGCGAGGAGCCGCTGCTGCTGGCGGCGATGGGGATGGTCCTGTTCGCCCTCGCCTACGCCGTCCTGCACCGGGACGTGGCGAAGGCCGCGTGGCGTCCGCTGCTGCGCGGGCTGCTGATCGGGGGCGCGGTCTGCCTCCCGATCGTCGCCTTCCCGCTGGGCTGGCAGTTCTTCGGGCCGCAGAGCTACAAGAGCGTCCTGCACGGCGACAACGCGGGCAACAGCCCGCTCGCGCTGCTCTCCTTCGCCGAGCGTTCCCTCATCGCGGGCGACCGGGACCGGGCGAACGCGCTCTCCCTCAACCCGACCGAGCAGAACGCCTTCTACGGCTGGCCGCTGGTCCTGCTGGCCTTCGCGATCTGCGTACGGATGTGGGAGCGCACGCTGGTGAAGGCGCTCGCCTTCACGGCGGTCGCCGCCGCCTTCCTCTCCCTCGGCCCCGAGTTCCGCATCCCGCTGACCGACACCGTGCTGCCGGGACCCTGGGCGCTGCTCGCCAAGAAGCCGCTGTTCGAGTCGGTGATCGAGGGCCGGGTCGCGATGATCTGTGCCCCCGCGCTCGGCATACTCCTGGCCCTCGCGGTGGAACGGCTGGCGGCCACCCGCCGCCTGCCCACGCAGTACTTCGGCACCCTGGCGGTCCTCCTCGCCGTCCTGCCGATCATCCCGGCGCCCCTGAAGTCGGTGGAGCGCACCCCCGTGCCCGCCTTCATCGCGGACGGGGAGTGGAAGTCGTACGTCGGCAAGGGCGAGTCGCTCGTGCCGGTGCCGCTGCCCGATCCCGGCAACGCGGAGGCACTGCACTGGCAGACGGTGGCCGGCCTCGGCTTCAAACTGCCGGGCGGGTACTTCAACGGGCCGTACGGGGCCGAGCGCGTCGGCATCTACGGTGCCTCGCCGCGCTTCACCTCCAACATGCTGCGGGACGTCCGCTACACGGGCGTCGCGCCGACGATCGGCCCCAACTGGCGGGCGCAGGCCAAGAAGGACTTCGCGTACTGGAAGGCGGGCGTGCTGGTGCTGGCCCCGCAGGGCAACGACGGGGTGCTGCGCGAGACGCTGGAAAAGCTGACGGGCAAGCCGGGTAGGTGGACGGGCGGCGTGTGGGTATGGGACCTGCACGACGGGTCATGACGTGGTGACCCGGTGACCGCCCTGACGGGCCTGAGCCGATGTGCCTGCCGGGCCCGAGGGCCCGCCGACCTGATGACCTGATGACCTGTTCCTGACGGTGTCTGGCCCGCAACACAGGGGTCCGACCTGTCCCCGACCTACTACGCTGCCCTGACTACGCTGACGTCCGAGACGCGAGGAGTGCTCCTTTGGCCTGTGACCTGTGGCTGGTCCCACTCGTCGACGTGCTGTGCCACACCCCCGACAACCCCTTCGCCGAGGAACTCGCCCTCTACGACAAGGTGCTCGGCGAGGCAGGACTGCCACCGGTGCCGGTGTACTCGTACATGCCCGGTCTGTCCGGCGACGTGGGCCCCATCGCGGGCTTCGACTACGACGCGCTGCACTTCCTGCGCCGCGCCTACCTCCTCCAGGTGTGCGGGCTGCCGGTGACGCCGGTGGGCGAACTGGGCGGTGACTACGAGCAGTTGCTGGAGATGTTCGAGGCGACCGCCCAGCAGTCGCACCTGGTCTGGCACTACGACCACGCGGGCGCGTACGTCCCGGTGGACTTCCCGCACCCTCTCTCGAGCGACGAACTCCTGGCGGGGGGCGGCCCGTTGGGCTCGTCCCAAACGCTGCTGCGGGAGCTGGAGTTCGTGGCCCCCTCGATCGGCATCAACCCGGCGAACCCGCCGCTGGCCCCGGCCCCTCCGCTGACCCCCACGTCACTGGAGGAACCGGCGGCACCGGCCCCGTACGACGACAGCCCGTTCGCCCGGGAACGGCATGTGTGGCTGGGTCTGAACGCGGCGGCGACCCGGAGTCTGGCACAGGGGTCGATGATCGTCTTCAGCTGAGCGGGTTCAGCGGATCTGGGAGAGACCCTTCTGCAGGTCGTCCGTGTTCATGACGGGGGTGAACGAGACCCTGGCGTTCAGCTGGCTGAAGAACGGCTCCGCGATGACCGGGATCTGGGAGGAGTCCTCCAGGTCGATGAACAGCCAGCAGGTCCGGCACCCGTCCTCGGGGCCGAAGTACGCCGCCTCCGGCTTGAGGTGGTCCAGGGTCTCCTTCAGCATCTTCGGCATCTCGCCGCTGTGTATGCCCTCGTTGCCCTTGTCCGTGTCGAACTGTGCCTTGAACAGAACGCGCATGGCACTCACCCTCTTTGGTTGACACCCGCGAGTACACACTCGCGTCAAATCAGGATATGCCGGATACCCACGCTTGGCGGCCCGGGGCCCGTGTCCCTTGGGGGCGCGGGCCCCTCCCTGGCAGGAGTTAGCGCTGACGCGGCAGCCTGAGTGTCCGCACCAGAGGCATGTCGGCGTACAGGTCGGGGTCGACGGTCAGTACGCGCCGGCCGTTCGGCCAGTCCACCGTCGGCCGGGACAGGTGGATCGCGTGTCCGAGCCGCCACTCCACCCCGTCACGCAGCAACGCGCCCACGGTGGACGCGCCCGCGAAGTCCAACTCGACGATCTCGACGGCGGGCAGGGCGCCGATGTGCTCGGCCAGCCCCTTGCGCATGCCGTCGGCGGCGGCGAGGCAGAGGGCGGGCACGTACACATGCCGGACGGGTCCGTGTTCGGCGTTCGAGACGAACTGCGAGGCGAGCGAGTTGCCCGATCCGAGCGCCAGCAGCGCCGAATCGTCGAAGACGACACCGGTCGATCCGGGCCCTCCGGCCCCCTTGGCGGCGCTCACAGGCTCTCCACCTCCACTCCGGCTTCCAGGTCCTGCCACACCTTCTCGACCCTGTCGTGGTCCTCGTCGGTGAGCGTCACACCGAAGTGCGTCTCGCAGTACGCCTTGGTCTCCTCGTACCGCTTCCGCAGCTCCTCCTGCGTGGGCGTGGCCCCCGCAAGCTCGGCGATGAGGTCGCGCATGGTCATCCCGCGCTCACGGGCGAGCACCATGAGGCGGTCACGGACTGCGGGGTCGACCTTGACGGTGGTGTCAGCCATGACGCAAGTATACCGTCGGTATACCGTCTCGGGCCGCTCAAGCAATGCGGTCATCCTGTTTCCTTCCGGGTGGGGTGACCCGGCCGCACGGACGTACGGCCGGGAGTCTGTGTTGCGCCTACGCGGGCGCCAACCGCTGCCGCAGCGCGCGGGCCGGATTCCGAACTTCTTCGGATTCACCCGCGGGGGGCCTGCCGTCGTACAGGGTGTCGAACACCTCGCGGGTGATGGCGAATTGACCGGAGCCCTCGGCCTTGCGCACAACCCGCCGCAGATACCGGGATTCCTCCAGCTCACGCAGTGCGACGGCGACCCGGGCCCGCGTTTCCTCGCACCGCGCGGCGAGGGTACGGACGGCGACGCGGACGCCGCTCGGGAGGCTCAGGAGGTACGCCAGTACGCCTACCGCGCACCCGGAGAGGCTCCGGTCGCGGAGAAGTGCGTTGGAGAAGACCGAAAAGGCGCGCGTGGGCGCCGTACGATGAATGCGCATTGGGAGGAGCTGTCTCTCGATGTCGAGCCCCCGGGTGTTGGCGCACCGCGGGGGCATTTCTGTTGCCGTGACTCTAGGGGCACACAGAGCGACGAAAGCAAGCTGAACGGGCTTTTCCTGGGCGGAAGTTCGTGTTCTTCACTCTTCGGGGTGAAGTGCCGCCTTCAAGAGCAACGCGTGTACGAAGTGATCTCTCCCCGTCGGCCGATAACGCCAAGTCAGCGGCCATGTCTGCCCGTTGAGCGCCGGGACGGGAATGTAGGCGATACGGCCCGACCCGGACGCGAGACAGGTCACCCCGGGCGGCCAGGCTCGGTGGGAGGTCGCACCCACGGGTACGAGGAAGTAGACGGCACGACTCCCGTTCGCCTCCTCCACGACCGGCCCCGGCGTCCCGCCGGTCATCCGCGCCAGCCGGTCCGCCGCCGCTCTGCCCTCGTCGCCGTCCACGCGCACCGCGTCGAACTGGACTCCCGCCTTGCGGAGTTGGATGCCGGTGGGCGGGACCCAGTCGGGGATCTCAGGGGCGAGTGGGGGTTCGGCGAGGTTTGTCTCGTCACTTTCCGTGTTCATGGGGACAGTTTGAGCGGGCAGGTCTAGCTTCTTCCATAACTCTGCGTCGATGGTGCATAGCTGTGGGAAATCGGCGCGGGCCGGTGGTGACCAGTTGAGTTCGGTTGAGTTCGGGAGTGACCGGATGGCGAGTTCGGGCAACAAGGTGGAAGCGGGCGGCACGGCACACATGGTCGCCGCCCTGGCGAAGGCGCTGCGCGAGCAAATGGGGTACACGCAGGAGGAGTTGGGCAAGCTGATCGGCTACACGGCTTCGGCGATCAGCGCGATGGAGACGTGCGCGCAGCCCGCCAGCGACAAGATGCTCGTCAAGCTGGAGGAGGTGTTGGGGGGCGGGCTCGGGGTCTTCGAGAAGGCGCGGAAGTGGATGTTGCTGGAGAAGTATCCGGCGAGGTTTCGGGGTGTGGCGGGCTTGGAGCGGGGCGCGGTCACCGTCTCCTCGTACGCGACCTTCGTCATCGACGGGATCTTCCAGACCGAGCCGTACGCCCAGGCACTCATCAGGGGCGGCTTTCCGGCGGTCTCGGACCAGAAGCGCGAAGCACTCGTCGAGGCGCGGCTCGCCCGTCGGGCTCTCTTCGACCGCGCCCCTTCCCCGATGATCGAGCTGATCCTCGAAGAGACCGTGCTGCGGCGGCCGTTCGGCGACTGGGACATCATGCGCGGGCAACTGCGCTCGCTCGCCGAGGACGCGCAGCGGGAAAATGTGTGCCTGCAAGTACTCCCGCTGGACCGCGGGCTGCGCGGATCGCACGCCGGTGCCTGTGGCCCCATGAAACTCCTCGTCACCGAGGACCACGACCATGTCGTCTACCTGGAGATCGAGGACCAGGGCATTCTGGTCAGCGACCCACGCGAGGTGGCCCAACTCGCGCACCGCTATGCGAAGATCCGCGCACAGGCTCTGAGCCCCGACGACTCACTCAGCCTCATCGAGCGGTTGGCAGGAGAAGAACAATGAGCGACACCCGTGCACTGCGGTGGTTCAAGTCCAGCTACAGCGACAGCAGCGGCGGGGACTGCGTCGAAGTCGCCTACGCCTGGCGCAAGTCGACGTACAGCGACGGTGGCGGCGGAAACTGCGTAGAGATCGCCCCCTGCCCCCACTCCCCCACCGCCGCGATACACGTCCGCGACTCCAAGAACCCCGGCGGCCCAAACCTGACCGTCGCCGGTGAGGCCTGGGCCGCGTTCCTCTTCTACAGGTAGTAGTAGTCCACGGCCACGTCCTGGCCGCCGAGGCCGGTCGAGAGGATGGAGACGGTGATGACGGGGTTGCCCTTCTTCTTCCCGTTGACGTACCAGCACTTGATGTACTGGAAGCCGCGCTTGGTCGGGCAGCTCTGGTCGGACCGGTAGCCGACCCTTCTGCCGTTGATGGTCAGGGCACTGGCGGCGAGGAGATGCACGCCGTCCCAGTACGAGTCGGTTCCCGCGCCGTCGCAGGCGGTGAGCGCGCCCCCGGTCGAGGCGTCGCCCGTCGAGCCTGCGGCCTGCTGAGTGCCGTTGTACCAGTGGGTGGAGGCGCAGTTGGCCAGCCGCTTCACTTTCGTCGCGGCCCAGCTGAAGTCGCCGCTGTACTGCGGCGTGGCCGCCAGGGCCGTTCCGGCGGTGATGCCGAGCGCGAGCGCGACGGCGGTCAGCACCATGCCGACACGGGCCGCGATCCTTGCTCGACGGGAACGCTTGGGGGGCGTAGGCGTCATTGTCCTGTCTTTCGTTCTGGGGGAAGAACTGATGACTGGACGTGAGAATGTCCGGCTCGTCGGTCGTCGGCGTGACGTGATCATTCCTCCGCCGTAACGAACTCTCTCTTCTCCGGACGATCTTGCTGTGAGCGTCCTTTGCCACGGTCTTTACCCGCCCGCTGACCAGCGTGGCATCCCCTTTGCCCACCCCGCTGTCCGGGCCTTTAGCCTGCTCCGCAGGAGATCGATTCCGGAGGTGGCCGATGAACAACATACGGTGCACGCAGTGTGGTGCCGTGGGGTTGGAGCAGGGCTTCGTCGAGGACTCCGGGCAGGGCGCTCGCGGGTTCGCGCGGTGGATCGAGGGCGCCCTTGAGAGAGGCCCGCTGGGCGGCGCGAAGAGGATGGGGCGGCCTCGCTGGCAGATCGACGCCTTCCGCTGCCCCTACTGCGCCCACCTGGAACTGTTCGCGGCGCAGCGTGACTAGAGGGCTGGGGGGAAGGTGGGCTGCGGACGGTGCTGCGTCCACCACGAACCGCAGTACCTGACCCGAGCCGGTCTCACTCCCGCCCAGGCCCTGCGGGCTGCGGGCTGCGGGCTGCGGGCTGCGGGCTGCGGGCTGCGGCGCGAACGGAAACTCAAGCCGGCCCACGTGGTGCGGGGATACCGCACTCGTCCGCGTGCCGGGTCTTGCAGTCCTGAGGGTCGTACTTCGGAGGTCGGCCGCCGCGCGAACCGCGTTCTTGCGGTTGCGGGCCTGGTCGGCCCTGTCCGGGATGGTGCAGAGGATCCCGCGCCGCCGCAGGTAGGCGCGGTTCTTGGGGGCGGCGTACGCCTTGTCGGCGCGCTGACGCACCCGGCAACCCGGCGCTGCTGCATCTCGGCCTGTTTCGCAAGGTCCCGGCACAAGCCGTGAGGGTCCTCACCAAGCAGCAGGCGCGGGCTGCGTGCCGTGCCGCACGGCCTCCGGTATTTGACCTTGCAGTCGCCATAACGCTGAAGATGAAGCCATGTTGTCGATCCGTGATTTCAGCGAAATGTGCAATCTGCCGCCGCAGACGCTGCGGTACTACCACTCCGAGGGTCTGCTCGTTCCGGCGGCCGTCGATGAGCGGACCGGCTATCGCTCGTACACGTTCACGCAGGTCGAACAGGCCATGCTGATCACTGTCCTGCGCGGCACGGGGATGAGCGTGAAGCTGGTGGGTCGTGCCCTCGACGAGCCGGAGGCGGCCCTGGACCTGCTGCGGCAGCACACGCGGGAGGTGCGGCGGCAGCGACAGGCCCAGGACGAGGCGATCGACGACGCGCGGGAGTTCTTCACCTCGCCTCCCGAGGTGAGCCTGCGCCGGGTGGAGGAGATGACCGTGGTGTCCAGGCCGGTGCCGAGCCCGTCGGCCGGGGGCGAACGGTTCGGCTGGGACGCGGCCGACGCCGCTGTGGCTGCAACGGTTGAGGACGTGGTCAAGGCCGTGGAGTCGTCCGGAGCCGTGGTGTCGGGGAGGCCGTGGCGGACCTTGGCCGCCGAGACCCCGGAGCAGAAGAGCCGGACCCTTGCCGGTGAGGGACCGCACTGGCTGGTGGAGCTTCCCGTCACGGCGGACGAGGGAGCGCCGGCGTCTTTGCCGCGCGACGTCGAGGTGCACACCTTCGAGGCCCGGGACGAACTGTCGATCTTCATCCCGGGCAAGAGCTCCATGGCCAAGTACGCCACCGCGCTCTCACGTCTGTTCACCCACCCTCTCGACGCCGCCTACGTCGACGCCTCCCGCATGCGCCAGGTGCTGCACGACGACGGCGTCGAAACCGCCGCGGCGATCCGCAGACTCGACGAGCCGAGCGCACCCGAGTGATCCGGGAGTGGTCGCGGCACGCCAACCCTCCCTGCGCGGCGGGCTGCCGGGGGCGCGGCGCGGGCAGCGCGACCGGCCCGGTACGAAACGGACGGTTTCGCCGCCGCGCCGTGGCTACCCCGCGAGAACACCCTGCTTCTCCAGCGCCTTGCGCAGTGCCCGCACGGCGTAGAAGGCGCGGCTCTTCACGGTGCCGGGCGGGACGCCGAGGTGCTCGGCCGCCTGTGCCACGCTGCATTCCAGGTAGTACATGAGACGGATGACGGTTCGCTGCTGCTCGTTCAGTTCCCGCAGGGCCTTCAGCACCGCTTGGGTGGTGATCGTGGATTCCGTGCTGTCCCAGGAGGTGTCCAGGTCCTCGACCGGCATGAGCTCCAGCGGCCGGTTCCGCCGGGCCCGATGGTGGTCGATGACGAGGTTCCTCGCCACGGTGAACAGCCATGGCCGAACGTGGTCGCCCCGGGTGGCCAGGAACCGGCCGTGCTTCCAGGCGCGGGCCGCGGTCTCCTGGAGGATGTCCTCCGCCTTGTGCCAGTCGCCGTCGAGCAGCCGCGTGGCGTACCGGACGAGCAGAGGCCCGTACCGGTCGTAGACGTCCCGCACGAAGGTGTCGCGGTCGGCGTCCGATGTGACGTGCCGGGTGTGCGCCCGAGCCGGAGCGAGGGTGGTGGTCCCCGCTTCCATGATCCCGTTCATGGGTGGTGCCCGTTCCTGTTCAAGTGTTCCGTGGCCTGCTCTCCCGCGTGCGCGGTCGAGTGGCTCAACACTCGTCGGGGACCCTTGGCCGAACCTTGTCGTCTTCTTGTCGTGCGCCCCGGCGGCACAGGTCCGACTACGGATGCGCGGACGAGTGACCATGCGCTGAACCGCCCCGGTCGGGGTCCTTCACTGCGCAGGACCACCGCTGCGCGGAACCGGGAGGCGATGGCTTCCGGCCGCCCTCTCCGGCACGGTGGGCGTGGGGTCCGCGTCCATGTCCAGGGCGGTGATCCGGTCGCGGACCTGCTGGGCGCTGTGACGCATGGTTCGGGCCTCGGCGTTCTCAAGGGCCTTGACCCAGTCCGCTCGTGCGCCTTCCCGGTCGCCCTGGGCCAACCGGGTGTCCCCGAGTCGCATCAGCGTGCCGATGGCGTTCCTGTGGTCGCCCAGTTCCTCGAACGCCCTCGTCGCCCGCTGGTAGGTGGCGACCGATTCCTCGTAACGGCCGAGCGCACGGAGGGTGTAGCCCACGATGTCCCACCCCTGGGCCAGCTGCCACGGCGCGTCCAGGCGCTGGAACAGGGCGATGCCCTCCTCGCTGTACTGGAGGCTCTTCTCCAGCTGCCCCAGGTTGGAGTGGAACCAGGCGAGTTCGAGAAGGCACTCGGCCAGCCACAACTCCTCACCGGTCTCCCGGGACAGCTCCAGTCCCCGCTCGGAGAACGTCACGGCTTCCTGGATCCGGCCGAACAGGAACAGCGCGCACGCCATGACGTAGTGGGCTCGCGCCTGTTCGCCGGTCGCGTCGAGCCGCTCGAAGATCGTCGTGGCACGTCGCAGGTGCCGCAGGGCTTCTTCCTGGTGGCCGAGATAGCCGTGGATGCTGCCGAGATGGCGCAGGCAACGGCCCTCTTCGAGCCGGTTGCCCTGGCGCCGGGCCACTTCGAGGGCGGGGGTCAGCGCGGTGATGGCTTCGGGCCAGAACTCCTGGCGTTGGAGATGTTCCTTGAGCGACCAGGCCAGCCCTGTGGTGTGGTGGTCGAGCTTCTTGCTCACGGCGGACTGGAGCAGGCCGGTCAGCACCGAGTGCTCGGCGGTGAACCACCGGGTCGCCTGCTTGGCGCCGGTGAACTTCTCCGGGGCGACGCCCGGGCCGGGCGCCCCAAGGTCGAGTTCGGCCGTGGTGTCCTGCTTGAGGAGTTGGTTGGCCTCGTAGGCGGTGAACATGTAGTGGTCCAGGACCCGCAGGGTGGCGTGGTGGCGTTCCTGGGCGGTGTCGTGGATCTGGGTGAGTTCGCCGGCGTAGCAGCGGAGGAGGTCGTGCAGGCTGTAGCGGCCGGGCAGGGGTTGTTCCACGAGGCAGGAACTGGTCAGGGCGGCGAGTGCGCGGCGGGTCCGGGCGAGGGGGAGGCCGACGAGGCCGGCGGCGGCGTGGGCCGTGATGTGGGGGCCGGGGTGCAGGGCCAGGAAGCGGAAGAGCCGGGCGGTGTGCTCGTCCAGGGACCGGTAGGACCAGGAGAAGACGGTGCGCACGTCGGTGCTGCTGTCGAAGCCGGTGAACGCGTCGAGGTCGCCGTGGGTGTGCCGCAGGTCGTCGACTATGGCGTGCAGGGGAAAGGACGGGTCGAGTTCGGCGCGGGCGGCGACCACGGCCATGGCCAGGGGGAGTCGTCCGCACAGGCGGATGATCTCGGTTGTGGCGGTGGGCTCGGCGGCCAGTCTCTCGCTTCCCAGACGTCGTTCGAGGGCTTGGTGGGCCTCGGTCTGTGAGGGCAGCGGAAGCGTGAGGGATTTGGCGCCGTCGGTGGTGATCAGGCCGGGAAGCTGGTTACGGCTCGTGATCAGGGTGAGGCAGCCCGCTCCCGCCGGGAGCAGGGGGCGTACTTGCTGCTCGTCACGGGCGTTGTCCAGGACCAGGAGGATCCGTCGGTCGGCGAGGAGGCTGCGGAAGAGCGTGCTGCGGGCCGGGGTGTCTTCCGGGATGCGCTGCGCGGGAACGCCGAGGGCGGTGAGAAAGCCGTGCAGGACTGTGCCGGGGTCCACGGCGGGGGCGTGGGGGTGGAATCCGCACAGGTTGACGAAAAGCTGTCCGTCGGGGAAGGACGAGGCGATGCGGTGGGCGTGGTGGACGGCGAAGGTGGTCTTGCCGACACCGGGAGTGCCGCTGATGACGACGGAGGCAGCCGTCGGTCCGGGCCGGTCCGGAGCACCGCTCACGGCCGACAGCCACGCACCCTCGGCGGCCCGTCCCGCGAACACCGGGAGGCTGCCGGGCAGTTGAGCCGGACGTGTCAGGGGCGCCGGCGTGGTTTCCTCCTCCGCGGCCGGGGCACGACGTGCGTCGGACCGGTCGGCCGCGTCGGACCGGACGGCCACGTCGGCCGCATCGGACCGGTCGGCCACGTCGGACCGGACGGCCACGTCGGACCGGACGGCCACGTCGGACCGGACGGCCACGTCTGCGTCGGTTGCGTCGGCGGCGGCCGGGCCGGCGGCGGCCGGGCCGGCGGCGGTCGGGCCGGCGGGCGCGGCTGGCTCGCCCTCGTCCGGTCCTCCGGACCTGGCCGGCCCGATCGGATCGCGGCCCCGCCCGGTGCCCCCGCCGGGGTCGGATGCCGCGCCGAATCCGTTCGGCTCACCGGCTGAGTGAAGGGGTGGCAGGTCGTGGTGGAGGATGCCCTGGTGCAGGGCGCGCAGGGGCGGGCCGGGTTCGAGGCCGAGTTCGTCGGCGAGGTGCCGGCGCAGTTCGGTGTAGCGCTGAAGCGCTTCGGGGTGCCGGCCGGCGAGGTACAGGGCGCGCAGCAGCAGGGCCCAGCCGGTTTCCCGTAGGGGATGTGCCGTGGTCAACTCCTGTGCCGCGTCCAGGGCTTCGGTGATCCGTCCATGCATGAGCAGTGCGGTGGTGCGGATCTCGCGTGCGGTCTGCCGCAGTTCTTCCAGGCGGGCTGTCTCGTGGGTGGCGAACAGGTGGTGTGCCGCGTCGGCGAACGCGGTGCCACGCCACAACTCCAGGGCGTTCTGGGCCTCTTCGACGACGCGTTCGGGCCGGCCCTGGTCCATGAACAGGCGCGTCCGGGCAAGGGACCGCTCGAAGCGTACGGTGTCACGGCTCTCGGGCGGAACCCGGAGGGCGTAGCCCAGCGGCTCGGTGACCAGCAGTTCGAAGGTGCCGTGCCGACGCAGGTGCCGGGGTTCCAGGACCGCGCGCAGCTTGCTGACGTGGGCGTGCAGGGAGTTCACCGCTGCGCCCGGGGTCCGTCCCGGCTGCTGCGGCCACAGGTCCTCGCACAGCGTCCGGGGTGCGACCGCCCGGCCGTCGGCGAGCAGCAGGCGGATCAGCAGCAGCCGCTGCCTGCGCCGACCCGGATCGAGTACCGCGCCCGCCCGCCGTACCACCAGCGGACCCAGCAGCCCGAAGTCGAGCCCCTGCCCCACAGCTGTCATCGCGTCCACCCGGAATCCCGCTCGACGGCGCCACCACGGAAACCGGGCGCCGGGCCACCCGGACATCCGTCGACGTTCGCCGCCGTGAGCTGTCCGCCGAGAAAGGAGGCTGGTGCGGGTGTCCGGAGCGGCGAGGACCCCGTCGTCCGCTGCCCGCATACCGGACAAGAGATTATCAGGAGCCCATTGCGCGACGACGTCGCAGGCGGCTCCGGACGGCGGCCTGTCCATCCGTGACGCGGTGTGAACCGGCTTGAGGTCCCTGCCGTTGTGTGACCGAACGGTCGTCGTCACGAGTGGGGAAGAGTCATGGTCACAGTCGAAGGAACCAGCACCGCACGGTTCGAACCGGTCCGAGCGGCGCTGGCAGCGCACCTGGAGTCCGGCGAGGAGCTGGGGGCGTCCATCGCCGTCGACGTCGACGGAGTCATGGAAGTCGATCTGTGGGGTGGGCACACCGACGCGGCGCGGACCGTTCCGTGGCGCCAGGACACATTGGTCGGCCTGTGGTCGACCACCAAGACCCTCGCCAGTCTGGCGGCCCTCGTCCTCGTCGACCGGGGCGCACTCGATCTTCACCGCCCGGTCGCGCACTACTGGCCCGAATTCGCCGCCCAGGGCAAGCAGGACATCGAGGTACGGCATGTCCTGTCCCACACCTCGGGGCTCTCCGGCTGGCAGCAGCCCTTCACCATGGACGACCTGTACGACTGGCCGACCGCGAGCGCCCGACTGGCCGCGCAGGCGCCCTGGTGGGAGCCGGGCAGTGCCTCGGGCTACCACGTGCAGACCCAGGGGCAGCTGATAGGCGAGCTGGTCCGGCGGGTCAGCGGCCGGACCCTGACCGAGTTCGTCGACACCGAGATCGCCAAGCCGTCACAGGCGGACGTCCAGATAGGTGCTCGGCAGGCCGACTGGTCGCGCATCGCCGAACTGGTGGCCCCGTCACAGCTCTCCGGGATACCCGCCGGCCTGGATCCCGAGGGGATCTTCACCAGGACGCTGCTCGGCAGCCCCGCCCGGGACGAGCACGTCGACACCCCGCAGTGGCGCCGTGCCGAACTCGGAGCCGTCAACGGACACGGCAACGCACGGGGTATGGCCCGTGCCCTCTCCGTGATCTCACGACGCGGCCAGGTGAACGGCCGCCGGCTCCTGTCCGCGGACACGGTGGACAAGGTCCTCGACGTGCAGGCCGACGGAGTCGACCTGTTCCTGGGTGTCCCCGTGCGCTGGGGCATCGGTTTCGCGCTGTCCGACGCGAGGACGATGCCCCACATGCCCACGGGAAGGGTCTGCTTCTGGGTCGGCCGGGGCGGATCGATCGTCATGATGGATCTCGACCGGCGCGTCACGTTCTCGTACACGATGAACCGGCTGGGCGACGGCATCCTCGGCTCGGAGCGCACCCACAGCTACCTGAGGCAGGTCTACGAAGTCCTGGACTCCACGGCCTGAGCACGGCCTGAGCACGGACCAAGAACCGCCCGGTCCGCCGCGCCGTGAAGGCCGCCTGCGAAAACCGCGTCCTGCCCGCGACCGGAGGCTCGATCACATCCGCGCCGTTCCCGGGGTGAACCGAACCGGTCCCGCCGTCGTAGGACAGGACGCAGGGCACTCCACCCCGGGCGGCCGGGGTCGGTGGTGCTCCAGGCCCAGGTGGGTCCGTAGCCGGACAGCCGCCCTTCTCGCCGCTGCGACGCGTCGCCCCCCCTCTCCGGGCCGCGCCGGCCACTCGGCGCGGACCGAACACACCAACTCAGCTGTCGACAAAGGAACCCGGTGCTTCGTCTCTCGAACGCACCACCCCATTTCGCCCGGTCCGATCAGGGCCGGCGGTCAAGGAAAAGGACGTCTACGCATGCGCACCACCCTTCTCAGCCGCAGATCCGCCCTGCTCGGTGTCACGGCGGCCGTAGGGCTGTCCGTGGCCGCCGGCACCCTGCCCGGCGTAGCCGGTGCGGCGCCCCATCCGCCGGTACGTCCGACGATCGTGCTGGAGCACGGGGCGTTCGCCGACGCCGCGAGCTGGGACGGCGTGGTCACGCGGCTGCAGCGTGCGGGCTACCCCGTGGTGTCCGCCGCCAATCCGCTGCGCGGTCCGGCGACCGATGCCGCCTACCTGCGCAGCGTCGTCGACCACATCGACGGGCCCGTGGTCCTGGTCGGCCATTCCTACGGCGGTACCGTCATCAGCCAGGCCGCCGCAGGCCTGGAGGACAAGGTGAAGGCGCTGGTCTATATCGCCGCGTTCCTGCCCGACGCCGGCGAGAGCTCGCTCGGGCTGACGAACAAGTTCCCCGGCAGCACCCTCGGCCAGGCGATCGAGTCCGTCAACTACACACTGCCCGACGGCGGTCAGGGCGCAGATGTGTACATCGAGGCGGAGAAGTTCCGCGGTCAGTTCGCCGCGGACGTGCCGGCGGACAAGGCCGGGCTCATGGCGGCAGGACAGCGTCCGATCGCCGCCGCCGCGCTGGAGGAGAAGTCGACGAAGGCCGCCTGGAAGACGATCCCCTCCTGGTCCCTGGTGACCACCGAGGACCTCAACATCCCTGTGGCCGCCCAGCGTTTCATGTCGGCCCGTGCCGGGGCCCGCACCACGGTCGTCGACGCGTCGCACGCGGTGACGGTGTCCCGCCCCGACGCCGTCGCCCGCGTCGTGGAGCGCGCGGCCCGCACGGTCCGCTGAGCGGCACGGCCGCCCCCGTCGCGGCCTCGCGGAACTCCGCAGCCATGCCCGGCCGGGCACTTCACCACCCACCGCATTTCTCATGGAAAGGCAGTAACACCATGGCGTTCATCACCGTCGGCCAGGAGAACTCGACCAGCATCGAGTTGTACTACGAGGACCACGGCACCGGGCAGCCGGTCGTGCTGATCCACGGCTACCCACTCGACGGCCACTCCTGGGAGAAACAGTCCGCCGCTCTGCTGTCGGCCGGCTATCGCGTGATCACGTACGACCGGCGCGGTTTCGGCCGCTCCAGCCGGCCCACCACCGGCTACGACTACGACACCTTCGCCGCCGACCTGAACACGGTCCTCGAAACCCTCGACCTCGACGACGTCGTCCTGGTCGGCTTCTCCATGGGAACCGGCGAGGTCGGCCGCTACCTGGGCACCTACGGCTCCGCCCGGACAGCCAAGGCCGCCTTCCTCGCCTCCCTCGAACCCTTCCTCCTCAAGACCGACGACAACCCCGGCGGTGTCGACGGCGCCGTATTCAAGGACATCGAAGGGGCCGTCACCGCCGATCGCTACGCCTACTTCACCGCGTTCTACGAGGACTTCTACAACCTCGACGAGAACCTCGGCACCCGCATCAGCGAGGAAGCCGTCCGCAACAGCTGGAACGTCGCCGCAGGAGCCTCCGCGTACGCCTCCCTGGCCTGCGTGGCGACCTGGTCCACTGATTTCCGTGCCGACCTGCCCAAGATCGACGTCCCGGCGCTGATCCTGCACGGCACCGCCGACCGCATCCTGCCCATCGAGGCCACCGGCGCCCTCTTCCACCAAGCGCTCCCGCAGGCCGACTACGTCGTCATCGACGGCGCGCCCCACGGCCTGCTGTGGACCCACGCCCAGGAAGTCACTGAGGCCCTCCTGGCCTTCCTGGCCAAGTGACCGACGTCCGACGGCCCTCCCCCCGGGAGCGGGAGCGCGCCCCGTTACGCGGGGGAGGCGAGGCCGAAACCGCTCGACCGTGCGCAGGCCGCTCGTCGGCAGGACCGTGAACCGCGTGCGCCCCGCCGCCGTTCCCACGACGGCGGGGTGCACGGACGCACGCGAGGCGGCGGGACCTGACCCCGGCCGGTCGGCCGGCCGTACCCGCGGTGCCACACAGCGCGAGCGCGTCGGTTCGCGGGAACCTTCACTTCGGTGATGTCATGGCGCCTGCCCACGAACGTGTTGAACGCCGCGAAACGGGAGCCGGTCGGCGGAGCCTGTCTGCCAAGCGGTCCGGGGCCGACGGCAGCCGGTACGAGGCACGCGGTCCCGGTGCCCGACGAGCCGCGCGCCCCCACCGGGGTCGGCGGGGTCCGGTCCTCGCCGCCGGGGTTCTCCCGGCCGGAGGTCGTGGCTGGACGATGTGGGGCGTCAACCCCGCTCAAGGCCCGGCAGTAGCCGCAGTCGCTTCGATGACGCCACTCCAGGTCCGGCGGTACCCCTCTCGAAGGGGTCCGCCCACAAGGTCGAGGATCTCCGACACCGCGTCGATCAGGGGCAGGGGGTTTCCCGACTCGCACAGGGTCAGGTGCCCTTGCAGCAGGGCGGCGCCACGCTCCTCGTCCGCCGCCAGAAGACGTCGCGGCAACCACTTGCCGCCACCGATCCAGGCGTGGTGGTGGTCGCAGAGCAGTTCGGCCGCCGCGTTGAGAACGACTCCGGCCACCGCCAGACGCTCGATGCGGTCGCTCGCGTCAGCGAGGTCGTCCAGCGCGTCCGTCAGCCCGTACCTCTTCGTCTCGACCGTGTCCGGTCCCAGCGCCGGCGGCCCCTCCCGGAGGTCCGCCTCCGCCAGGGCACGCGCCCGCCCCGCCTCACCGTCCCTGTCGACCAGGACGATTCCGGCGGCGTACATGCTCTGCAGGACCGCACGCCGTGAGGCGACGTCCGCCGCGAAGAGCTCCACGAGACCGGCACGGGTGTGGACGAAGAGCTCCACGACCCGCCCCTCGAACCGCATCGTCTCCCGGTGGGTCTCCCCACCGTCGTCGACGAGAACCACCAAGTCCAGGTCACTGGTGGCAGTACCCCGCCCGGCAGCCGTCGACCCGGCAAGGATCACGGCGAGCGCATCGGGGAAACGGTCGTCGGCGAGACGCCGGGCCTGGTCGACGGGGTCGGTGTTCATGCCGGAATGCTTTCAGGAGCCTCGACTGACGGCGACCGGGTTTTTCGGCCCCTGGCTCTCCTGCACCGTGACCCGGCGGTCCTGGTCGGGCAGCCGCAGGAGTGAGGCGCCGAGTGGGGTGAGGGTGTGCAGCACAGTGTTCGCGTGGCGGTGGCTGGCGATGAGTCCCGCGTCGCGCAGCACCGTGGTGTGGTGGCTGGCGTTGGCGGTGGACACCGAGACCGCTCGGGCGATCTCCGAGTTGGTCGCTCCGTACGTCACGGCGAGCAGTACCGCGGCGCGGGTACGTCCGAGCAGTGCCGACAGCGGTGCCTCGCACGGGCCGGGCCGGGCCGCGCGGTCGGCCGGGGCCAGCGGGTAGAGCAGGACGGGCGGCAGGTCGGGGTCGGCGAAGGAGACCGGCTTCTGCCAGCAGAAGTACGAGGGGATCAGGAGCAGACCGCGACCGTCCAGACGCAGGTCACGATCGATACCGCCCACATAGTCGACTTCGAGGACGGGCGCCTTCCAGCGCATGGCCGGTCCCAGTCCCCCGAGCAGTACCTCCGCTCCGCCGTGCAGCAGAGCGCGGCCCTGGCGCGCGCCCTCGGCGTCGATTCGGGCCTGCATGGAGTCGTGGTACGGAGCGATGACAGCCTCGTGATACCTGCGCAGCGCCGTGACCAGGTCCAGGCGGGTGTCGCGGTCGGCCAGGCGGTACATCTCGCTCGGCACTTTCCGCACCTGGGCCAGCAGACCGATCTCGTGGCGGACCCGGGCGGGCGGTGTGTCGAGGATGGCGCCGAGCCCGCTTCGCAGCCCCTGGCCCGCCTCGCCCGGCGTGAGGAAGTCGGGGAAGTAGGACGCGCGGGGAAACAGCGGAAACAGCAGGGTACGTACGATGGCGCCCAGCTTCTGGGTCGCGATGGCGTCGCAGGCGTCGCGGTACCAGGCCGCGTGGGCCCAGCGCCCTTCCTTGGACTGCAACCGGTGCAGACTGGCGGTGATCTCCCATAACGGGTCCGGGCGTTCGGCCAGTCTGGTCCGGGAGAGATCCTCCGCCGTGAAATGGATCCGCAGCACGGTCCCCCCATGCGTCCCATGCGTCATTCCTGTCCGCTGGGGTTGAGAATGCCCCACCGGCCCCATGATGACAATGACGGGACCAAGACATCTTCGGCCGTGCGCGGCGGCGTCGGCGCCGTGGGGTACGGCCGAGCCGTCATCCGGGTATCAGGGCGGCAACTTCTGTGCGTATGGCGGGCAGTTGGGACCAGATCGTGCCCGGGCAGTCGGTGGCCGCCCAGTCGAGGTGACCGCCGATGACGGGCGCCGCGCGGGTGGCTCCGCTCACCGGATTGCGGTAGAGCACCTTGCCCGTCGGGACGAGCGCGTGGCGCCCCGCGAGGTCGGCCAGGAGCTGGACGAGCGCGGTGCGCGCGGCGGTCGTCGGCGGCGTGGTCGTGAACGTGCCCAGCAGGGCGATCCCGAGGTTCCCGCTGTTGTATCCCTGGACGTGCGCGCCGGTGACCATCCGTCCGGTCGCGTCGTGGGCGGGCGTGCCGTCGGTACCGGACCAACGCCCTTCGTACACCCGGCCGTTCCTGTCGATCAGGAAGTTGTACCCGATGTCGCCGTAGCCCTTGCCCACGGTGTCGTTGCGGTAGATCGCCCGCACCACCGCGGCCGGATCCGGATCGGTGCTGCCGTCGGCGGTGTGGTGCACGGTGAGCGTCTGGACCGGGTAGTACTCCGGCGGCCAGATCTCCGTACCGTCGGCGGTGTACCGCAGGGTCTCGTCCGCGCCCCAGTCCGCACGCGACAGCAAGGTGTACGTGGCGGAGGCGGCGGCGGAGGCGGGCAGCCGGGGGACGACGCTCAGCGCTCCGGCGGCTCCGAGGGCGCCCAGGAACACGCGGCGCGGCACCAGGGGCACCGGGCGGGCCGGGCGGGCCGGGCGTCGGGAATCTGCGGGGTTCGGGTCCGTCATCGCGGGATTCCTCCTGTGGGGGCCGGGCCGGTCGAAGCTGTCCGCTCCCTCGAATCCCTCGAACGGAAGCGGACAGCTGGTGGAACGGAGGAGCGCCGTACGGGCCTACAGCGCGCAGGCGGCCTTGGGGCTGTAGAGACGGGACCAGGTGCTGGGACCCACGATGCCGTCGGCACCGCCCGTGGTGCCGTTACAGGTCTGCACGTAGAAGATGCCGGCCGCGGTGTTCTGGCCGTAGTCCCCGTCCACCGTGAGGTAGTCGGAGTAGTTGCTGTAGAAGTTGATGAGGCACTGCACCTGGCGGACGTTGTTGCCCTTGTCGCCGGGGTGAACCGTGGGCCTGGCGCTGTCGGCGATGTAGTTGCAGTTGCTCTCGGCGGCGGCGGCGCCGGCGGAGGGCGCTCCCGCGAGGACTCCTCCGGCGGCGAGTACGAGAGTGCCGAGCACGAGGGCTGAACGGTTGGTGCGCATGTCGTCTCTCCCGATGTGTGCGTTTCCTGTGACGGAAGTAAAGATTGCTCGGTGGGACGACGCCGGTCCACGAGTTTCGAACAGGCCGAAAGAACGCAGGTCAGGGCAGTCGAGGAACCCGGCTTGACCCGATTCGGCCATGCCCGCCGACGCCGCCGTGGACCGGGTGCCGCAACGCCCCTGAGCGGTCGCCGATGTTCGGGGAGGGCCCAGTAGATTTGCCCTCATGCCCTCTGCCCTTGTTGTCGGTTACGACCCGCAGGCGATACCCGGCGTCGACGGGGAGGCTCTGCGCGCCGCTCTCGACGCGGAGTTGACCCGGTTCGGCGCCCACGGCATCGACGCGGCCATGACTCTGGTCGTGTTCGACGAGTCGGCCGAACCCACCCTCGTCGCGTCGTTGACAGAGCGTCCCTGGGACGTAGTGGTCGTCGGAGGCGGGATCCGCAAGGCCGAGCAGCTGCTCCCCCTCTTCGAGCAGATCGTGAACCTGATTCACCGCCACGCGCCCCAGGCCGCCATCGCCTTCAACACCAGCGGCGGGGACAGCGTCGAGGCGGCGCAACGCCGGCTCTGAGGTCCGTTCACGAGAGTGAGGCGAGGAGGCCGGTCCCTTCCGCCAGCATTCCGGGCTGCCCGAGGGTGCGGAAGTCGGCCTCGACCTCTGCCAGTTCGAGGACACCGGCCCGTACGGCGCAGTATCGGACGACCGACCACAGGAAGACGTCGACGTTGTCGAACTGCGTGTCGGCCTCTATGACCTCCTCCTCGTGGAACCACACCGCGACCCGGCCGTTGGTGAGCACGACGTAGTAGTTGCCTCCTCCGTCGGCGCCGAGGGACCACACGTCGTCGTCGGAAAGCTCCGTCTCATAGTCGGAGTCGAGGATCCGGCAGTCGTTGGCCTCGAAGTCGAAGCCGTACGACCAGTCGTATATGTCAAGAAACCCTGCCGGCACGGTTCCCGATCGGACCCTGCGGTCGAAGCCGGCCAACGCGGTCGCGGCGTCGCCTGGGAGCCTGGCGAGGAACGGTTCGACCGGGCGGGTCGACGCCGGGATGTCGGCCCCCGGCGCGTCGGGAAACCATCGTGCCAGGTCGGCGTCCAGGTCCCGGTCCACATATCCGGCCAACTGCTCAATGGTGATAGGCATGCGGTGAGGCTAGCCAGTGGAGATCGAGCATGGGCGCCCGGCTCATCAGTTGCGTAGTCGATTGCGTGGTTTCACTGATATCTCCCGGGGACGCGTCCGGGTGAGGTCACGGGTGCCTTCGATCTCCTTCTCGACTCGTCAGCCACGCGCTCGCGTCCGGCCCCAGGGCCACCTCACGCGGGCCGCGGAACCCGAGGGACCTCAGCTGGTCCCCGTGCCGGGGCGACATCGTGATCGCTACGGCGGTCACGGCGTCGTCGTCCACGGCACGCAGGCCCGGGGCCAGCAGATCGGCGGCCACGGTGTGGTCCCAGGCGCTCGTGTCGTCCAGCGCGCCGACGACGAACACCTTCCAGTGCGGCTGCTCGGGCCCCACGTCCTTCAGCCACATCGGCAGGGCCGGGCAGTCATCCGGGGCGATCGCGAGCTCACGGGCGAGCAGGCTGCTGAAGCGGGTGTCGGGAGGCTCGGACCCGACACCGGGCGGCAGCCACACCGCAGCCGCGAGAAGCCCGCCGTCCGGCCGCTCGGCCACCCAGATCCGGCCCTCCTCGAGGGCGTAGTGGGCCAGCACCAGCCGCATGGCACTGCGCGTCCGCTCCCAGTCCGAAGCGGACGTCGGCGTGGGCGAGGGCATGGGTGACGCGATCATGCGTACCAGTGCCGGTACGTCCACGAGTCCCGCCGCACGTATGACAGCCGAAGGCCGCAACTGAACGATCGTCGCGGGCATCGCGGGCATCGCGGGCACTGCGGGCATCGCGGAAATCGCGGGCGCCATGGTCGTCGTCGTCATCATCTTCGTGTTCTCCATTTCAGGCCGCCCGGCCGGTGCCGACGCCGGTTCCGGGGCCGGTGAGGATCGGGGCGGGACGCAGGTGCGAGACGCGCGCCTCGCGGCGGACGGGACGTTCGTGCTGGGGCCTGCTGAGCAGGACCACCCCCCGGCCGGCCATCCCCGCGCCCGCGAGGGCGAGCAGGGTGCCGGTCGCGCCGTACTGGAACCCCTCGCCGAGCAGCGCGACACCGATGGCGGAGGCCGCGACCGGGTTGACGAGGGTGAGCAGCGCGAGGGGGGCGCCGAGGCCGCTGCCGTACGCCTTCTGGGAGAGCAGCAGCCCGCCCGCGGCGAACCCGACGGTGAGCGCCGCGACCAGCGCCGCGTCCCACGACAGCGTCGTCCCGACGGCGAGTTTCTGGGCGAAGGTGGAGCCGACCGCGGAGGCGATGCCCGAGGCCGCCGCGAAGGCCAGGCCGGCCTGGGAGGAGGGGCCCGAGGCCACGCGTACCAGCGCCGCGATGACGAAGGCGGCGGCGAGCGCGACGACCAGGAGGCCGGTCGTGCTCAGGGTGTGGGGCGTGCCGCCCGAGGCCGTCACCGTCAGCAGCGCGGTCAGGCCGGCGAGCGTGAGGGCCGTGCCGCGCCACTGCGTGCCCGAGGTCCGGCGGCGGGCGACCAGCGAGCCCAGGGGCACCGCGACCACGAGGGTCAGTACACCCAGCGACTGTACGAGGCTCAGCGGCCCGTACCGCAGGGCAACCACGTGCAGCAGCGCACCGCCGCCGTTGAGGAGGACCGCTCCCCACCACGACCCCCGGGCGAGCGCGCCGCGCAGGTTCGCCGTTTTGGCGGCGGTCCGCTCCTGGACCACGGCGGCGGTGGCGTAGCAGAGCGCGGAAACGAGGGAGAGGGCGACGGCCAGGAGCACTGGTGAGGTCGTCATCGCGTATTCCCATCGATACGAAACGGTTTCGTACCGACAAGCTACGTCGCGCCTGATCGAAACGCAAGCGTTTCTCTAGCGGGGATCAGCGACGGGCGGACGGGAGGCCGTCCTCGGGAGAGGCCGGCGGGCAGCGTTCATGACCCGGAGGGCAGCCATCGAAGCTTTGACGTTCTCGCAGGCAGGAGCGCTGCGATGCTGGCGGCTCGGCACCGAAGAAGCCCACAGAGGCCTGAAGAACCATGGAGGAACCGCGCATGACGACGACCACCCGAATGTCGACCCTGCGAACGTTCGCGCGTCGCGGATCAGCGGCAGCTCTCGCTCTCGGCACCTCCCTGGGAATCTCCCTCACCGGCGCCGGTAGCGCGTCCGCCCTGTCATCGGGTGAGGTCATCGGAACGAACGTCCTGCGCAACTGGGAGACTGGCCGCTGTCTGGACGCCGCCGCGGGCGACGAGGGTGGAGTGGGCCGCGTCTACACAAATCCCTGTCAGACCGGAAACGCCCACCAGAACTGGCGGGTCATCTATGAGTCCCACTCCACCTACGACGTCGTCCAGGTCAAGAACGTGGCGACCGGCCTGTGCCTGAGCACCTTCGGAGGGGGCAGCACCCTCCGGACCGACGCCTGCAGTGATTCCTTCAACGACTACTGGTACGGCGTCGGGTCGAGCTGGGACCAGGTGAGCTTCCGGAACCTGGTGACGGGCACCTGCGCCGACAGCGACTACAACGGATCCGCCTACGCCATCGGCTGCAACGACGGCGGCTTCCAGAAGTGGAAGCTGGGCTTCTGAGGCCCTCCGAGCGGGAGAGCCTCAGAGCAGGAGGTCGGTTTCAGCCCGCGAACACCGGCGTCCCGCCCTGCGTCAGCTTCCAGTTGGTGACGGCGAAGTCGGCGGGGTCCAAGGCCCCCTTGGTCGTCACGTAGTCGATCATCAGCTGGCGGATCTCGTTCGTCGAGCTGTACGCGATGTCGGCGGCGGCGATGTGCGGGTAGCCGCTGCCGCCGTTGGCGCGGTAGTTGTTCACCGCGACGACGAAGACCTGGTCGGCCGCCACCGGGGCACCCTTGTAGGAGAGGTTCTTGATCCGGGAGCCCTCGGCCGCGGCGATGTCGATGTCGTAGTCGACGCCCGCGGCGGTGTCGTACATGTAGTCCCAGAAGTTGTTGGCGTTGGTCAGCGTGGCGGTGTCGACGGCCGTGCCCGCCGGCACCTGGTGGTAGTACTTCGCCGCGTACTCCAGGTAGTCCTTGAGCTGGGCGCCCGTCAGCTTCTTGCCGTACAGGGTGTTGTCGTAGATGTAGAGCCCGGCGACATCGCGGATGGTGACGTCACCCTTGGGAATGTCCGCGCTGCGGCTGAAGGGCGCGGCGACGGAGATGAGGGGGAGGGCCGCGTCGGCGGTGGACAGGCCGGTGGCGACGGTCGCCATCTGGACCTGGTGGATGAAGTCCATGACGGGTACGTCCTTCCAGCACGCCTCCGCCGCGGACAGGCCCGCCGTACACGTACCGACGGGCGTGTTGACGTACTTCACCACCAGGTCGTGGTCGGCCTTGAGCAGCCGGGTGATGTTCTGGTCCTCCTCGACGCCCTTCGGGTCGAGGGTCTTCGCCTTCGTGCTGGTCACCTTCCACTGGCCGCGCTCGAGTTCGAGCTCGAAGTCGAAGACGGTCAGGCGCATGCCGTAGCAGTACGGCTCGGAGAGGACCACGTCCTTGCCGGTCGCCTCGTTCGTCACCGTGTACGACGACACCTCGGTGTGCGTGTGCCCGACGAGGATCGCGTCGATCCCGGGCACCTGCTCCGCGACCAGGTTCGACGCGTTCTCGACGTACGGCAGCTCCTTCCCGTACGACGAACTGCCGTCCAGGCCCGAGTGGTCGGTGAGGAAGACGACGTCACAGCCGAGGGCGCGCATGCGCGGGACGTACTTCTTCGCCTGCTCGACGAGCCCCGTGAACGCCATCTTCCCGGCGACGTTGTCCTTGTCCCACAGGGCGATCCCGGGGTTGGTGAGGCCGAGGATGCCGACCTTGATGTCCGGTGCGCCGGGGACCCGGATGCGCTTGACGGTGTACGGCTGGAAGGCGGGCCGCAGGGTCTTCGCGTCGAGCGCGTTCGCGCCGAGCAGCGGGAAACGGCACTGGCTCTCGAACTTGCGGAGGGTGTCGATGCCGTAGTTGAACTCGTGGTTGCCGAGGGCGGCGGCGTCGTAGCGCATGGCGTTCATGGCGACGGCCATGGGGTGTTCGGGGCCGCGCTTGCCCTTGTCGCCCGTGATGGGGTCCACGCGCGCGTAGTAGTACGCCAGTGACGTGCCCTGGATGATGTCGCCCGCGTCGACGAGCAGCACGCGGTCCTCGCCCTTCGCCGCTCGCTGCTGCTTGATGAGCGTGGCCACACGGGCGACGCCCACCGAATTGCCGGCCTTGTCGGTGTAGGCGGCGTCCGTGTAGTAGTCCCAGTCGAAGACGTGGCTGTGCAGGTCGGTGGTGCCCAGGATGGAGAACGACCAGGTGCGGGGCGGCTTGCAGTGCGCGCCGTCGACCCGGTCGGCGGCCTGCGCGGGCCCCGCCGCGACGGTCCCGGCAGCGGCCACGGCGGCACCGGTGACCGCCGACTTGTGCATGAACTGGCGGCGGTTCATGGGCGAGATGGGCATGGGGGAACTCCTGAGCAGTCGGTGGCTACACGCGTAGATCGTGGCCGCACACCGCCCGTCCAGGAACCAAGAGCAGCCCATGACAGGCCATGTCCCGGTCAATTCGAGAGGACTGTCGCACAGCTCCGGGCCGTTCCTGTACGTGTTTCCCGACCAGGAACGCGCCTACGGCCCTGGCATCCGCGCTCTGCCCACCGGAGCATTCACCGCACCAGGAGCAGTCGTCCGGACGGCGAGGGACTGTCCTTCGTGGCCGAGCTGGTCACTCTCCTCCCGGCTCGACGACCTCACCGACAAGGCCGAGGCCTACGGCACGGCGGGCGTCCCCGTCTACTTGGCCCTCGACATGCAGGAGGAGCGGGCCAGCGTGCTCTGGCGCCCGTACGACAAGGGCTACCGGTCCTGTCTCACCCAGCCGTTCGGGGAGAAGTTCCACATCCCCGACCCCTTCGGTTGCGAACTCGACACCGCGGGGTTCCAGGCCCCCTCGGCCGGGAGCTCACTCTGGAGGTGAGTACGCCTTTCGACGAGCTTGGAGGGCGTCCCCGTCATCCCACCCCCCGACCTCACCGCCGAGCACAAGGTCGATGCGCGCAATATCAAGCGGGTCAGTGTCGGGACGGCAGCCAGCTTCGGGGGGACGCTTGGACGGCGGGCTCTCATCGGCCCCACAGAGGCCACCTGGCTCTTCGGCGCCGCATGTCTGCGTGCAAGGCCCAGATCTCTCCCCTCCCGGGCACTGGCCACGGCGCCCATCTTCGTTCCTCCGCTGCAACGGCAGCAAGCCATCGCCAGAGCGCTGAACGAGATCGGCGTACAGATCGAGGCTCACAGCCAACTGATCGCGAAGCATCAGGCGTTCCGGCTGTGTCTCCTGACGGACCTGCTTCCGGGCTCATCCGTTCCAGACGATGTTGCAGATGTAGACGCACTCGTGCCGGGGAACGGCGAGGAACTGGATGAAGCCACGTCCACCGAAGAGGGGGAAGTTCCGCAAGCCTCCGGGCTTGTCCTCGGGACGACCGCCCACCGTCTCGACGTCACGTCCGAGCGCGGCCAGTTCGGTGGCAATCCGCTCCACCTCGGCGATCACACCGATGGGAAGGCCGTTGGTCAGGTACTCCTCGCTCGGGTTGTAGTCCCACTTCCAGTCCGTCACAGCCCGGCCTCGGCCTCGGCGTCCACATGGATCTTCCTGATCTCGACGATGGCATCCGTCGGGTCCTCCACCCCGGCACTCACCATCTCCTCCAGATGCCGCAGGCGGGCAGCAAGTGAGGGATACCGCTGGATCGCCACGAACACTCCCCAGGTATGGACGAACGTACGGAGCGGCGCGAGTGACTGGAGCTCCTGGGCGCTGGTGGTCGCATCGACAAGATCGCTTATGAACGTCGGCATCCGGCTCGGCGTCAGGCTTTCGACGGCGGCGCGCAGGGCCCCAGGGGTGAGCGCGGGCATAGGGATGAGCGGCTCGTCGATCTGCGGATCCGCGGGAAGGGCGGTCACGGTGTGCTCCTGGTCGGTGGACGTTCGCTGCGTTCTCGACGGTACCCGGAAGCACCCGCCAGACGAAGGTGACGAGGCGACTGCGGCCGTGTGGGCGGCACATCCATTTTCGTGCCGCCCACAGGCAGAGAATCTGGCCCTACGGCCAGTGGACTCCCTGACTGCCCACAGCGGACTTACCCACCCGGAATCTCAGCAGCATCCTGGCTCCTTCATGGCGGAGATTAGTCACACCGTCTGGTCTGCGGGACGGATGCGCGCCCCTCGTACGCGTCCGGCGGCCGGCCCTGGAGCAGGCTGGCCACCGGAAGGGGTGCGGAGCGGTCAGATGAACGAGTTGATCTCGATCGTCTCCGTGCGGCCCGGGCCGACGCCGATCGCCGAGATCGGCGCGCCGGACATCTCCTCCAGGGCCTTCACGTACGCCTGGGCGTTCTTCGGGAGGTCCGAGAACGACTTGGCCTTCGTGATGTCCTCCGACCAGCCGGGGAGGGTCTCGTAGATCGGCTTCGCGTGGTGGAAGTCGCTCTGCGAGTACGGGAGTTCCTCGACGCGCTTGCCGTCGATCTCGTACGCCACGCAGACCGGGATCTGCTCCCAGCCCGTCAGGACGTCGAGCTTGGTGAGGAAGAAGTCGGTCAGGCCGTTCACGCGGGTCGCGTAGCGGGCGATGACCGCGTCGAACCAGCCGCAGCGGCGGTCACGGCCGGTGGTGACGCCCCGCTCGCGGCCGATGCGGCGCAGCGCTTCGCCGTCCTCGTCGAAGAGCTCGGTCGGGAAGGGGCCGGCGCCGACGCGGGTCGTGTACGCCTTGAGGATGCCGATGACCCGGTTGATCTTCGTCGGGCCGACGCCCGAGCCCGTGCAGGCGCCGCCCGCGGTCGGGTTGGACGAGGTGACGAAGGGGTACGTGCCGTGGTCGATGTCCAGGAGCGTGCCCTGGCCGCCCTCGAAGAGGACCACCTTGTCGTCGTCGAGGGCCTTGTTGAGGACCAGGACGGTGTCGGCGACGTACGGCTTGAGCCGGTCCGCGTAGGTGAGGAGCTCCTCGACGACCTGGGCAGCCTCGATCGCCCGGCGGTTGAAGACCTTGGTGAGGAGCTGGTTCTTGCCGTCCAGCGCCGCCTCGACCTTCTGCGTCAGGATCGACTCGTCGTAGAGGTCCTGGACGCGGATGCCGACGCGGTTGATCTTGTCGGCGTAGGTCGGGCCGATACCGCGGCCGGTCGTGCCGATCTTCCGCTTCCCGAGGAAGCGTTCCGTCACCTTGTCCACCGTCACGTTGTAAGGCGTGATGATGTGAGCGTTACCGCTGATCAGGAGCTTGGACGTGTCGACGCCTCGCTCGTTCAGCCCGTTCAGCTCGGAGAACAGGACCGACGGGTCGACGACGACGCCGTTGCCGATGACGGGTGTGCATTCAGGTGTGAGGATTCCGGAAGGGAGGAGGTGCAGGGCGTACTTCTGGTCGCCCACGACTACCGTGTGGCCGGCGTTGTTGCCGCCCTGGTAGCGCACCACATAGTCCACAGACCCACCAAGCAGGTCCGTGGCCTTCCCCTTGCCTTCGTCACCCCACTGAGCACCGAGCAGCACAAGTGCGGGCACGCGCGTACACCCCTTCCGGGCGGGGCATGTCCAGGGTCAGGGGCGTACGCGGCCGAACTGTTCGGCTCGTGCCTCGTACACCGGCGGCCCTCGTCGGCCGCAACTCGTCGGACCCCGGGTACCCCGGAATAGACCAAGCCCCTGGCGCAATAGCGCAAGGGGCTCTTGCACAAAGATGCTACCCGAGGAAGCGAGGCATGACCGAGGTGGCGACTTCCGACCAGCTTTTCGTGGTCATCGACCCGGTCGCCCGGCGGACGGACGGCGAGTCTGTACGAATCGCGAAAGACGTGCTCAGCGCGGGTGCGAGGACAAAGGTGTGCCTCCCGGACGGGCCCGAGGAATTCGCTCGGGCGCTGGCCAGGAGGGGTTCCCGCAGGCCGGTGGTGATAGGCGACGACAGGGCGCTCCTGCGTACGGTCGCCCTGCTGCACCGGCAGCGGGAACTGGCCGGATGCGCACTGTCCGTCGTCCCGGTGGGGGCGTCCGGTGTGCTGTCCCTCACGCGTTCGCTGGGGGTGCCCACGGGCGCGGTGGCCGCGGCGCGGGCCGTCCTCGAGGGCGCCGAACGCCGGCTGGACCTTCTCGTCGACGACAGCGACGGGGTCGTGGTGGGCGCGGTGCGGATTCCGGCGGTACGGGGGCCGGGCGGCGGCGCGGTGGATGTGGACGCGGTGGACTCGGGGGAGGCGTCCCATCCCTGGCTGCGGAGCTGCCGGTCCCTGGTGCGGACGCTGGCGGTACGGCCGGTCCGGGGGGCGCGCGGAGCACGGGTGGCCCCGCCGGTGGGCGGCCCCGGGCCTTCACGGCTGCGGGTCGAGGTGGACGGGGTGACTCTCGTGGACCTCGACCAGCCGGTGCAGGGGGTGACGCTGACACCCGGGGCGGCGGGGGGTGCGCGGGTGGAAGTGCGGCCGGTGTCGGTGGGGGCGGAGGCGTCGCCATTGGGGGCGGTGGGGGTGCGGGTGACTGTGTCGGGGGCGGATTTTCGGTATCGGGCGGATGCGGGGGTGGTGAGTGGGCCTGTGCGGAGGCGGACGTGGGTGGTGCGGGAGGGGGCTTGGGGGCTGACGTTGCCGGGGTAGCGCCAAGGCGGTGAAGGTGCCCGGGCCGTTGATCGAGCCGTTGATCGGGCCCTTTAACCCACGCCCCGAAGGATCTCAACACCTTCCCCGATTACGGCTTGATATCACCTGTACCAGACTGTCGAAATATCGCACGCTGTTCGAAAGTCGAAACTTGTCATGTTCGCGCCCTAATAGGGAGGCTGACTGATGGAACGATGTACGTTCACGCGGCGCGCGGTATTGGCTGCGACGGCAGGCGGGATCGCGGCGCTCGGGTCCGGGGCGCTCAGCGGTACCGCTCGGGCGGCGACCGGTTCGGAAGAGCGGCTGGCCGCCGACCCGCCGACCGGGACGGTGCGGGTGTTCTGGCTCAGGCCCACGGACGTGGCGAACGACTCCCGGTACCCCAACGGCATCACCGGGGTGATGCAGGAGTCGCAGCGCTACTACCGTCAGGAACTCGGCACGACGTTCAAGCTGAACAACCCCGCCGTGGAGGTCGTCCAGGGAAACCATCCCCGGTCCTGGTACGAGAACACGGCGAACGGCGGCGAGCAGTACTGGTGGGTGGTCTTCAACATGCAGCAGGAACTGATGGCCAGGTTAGGTCTCAGATCCCCGGACCCGCGCTGGCTGTGCGTCGGCGAGATCAGCGCGGAGAAGGCGGGCGTCTCCGGTGGCGGTGGAGGCGGCGGCTGGGTGATCCTCAGCGGCCATGACGCCGACGGTGCCGCCGGGACCAACGGTGCGATGAACCGGTGGTACGGCGGCATGGTGCACGAGTTGGGCCACGCCTTCGGCCTGCCCGACTCCTCACGCACCGACGGCACACCGATGTCCGCCTCGTTCTACGACTACCCGAACTGCCACTTCGACCAGCAGCAGAAGAACGGGATACGAAACGGCCCCTACGGCCGCTTCCTGTCCTGAGACACGGCACCGAACCCGGCCGCCTCCCGCCCGTCACGCTCCCGCCCGTCACGCTCCCGCCCGTCACGGTCTCGTGCGTCACGGTCTCGTCCGTCATGCCTCTGCCGGGCCCTCTTCCACATGCGGCACGCGTGTGCCCAGCGTGCCGCTCATGGATCACCGATAGCCCCCGCCCGTACGCTCGTCCGACCACTTCGACCACTGCCCCTGGCTGTTCGAGCGGCTGGGCGACGACTCGTACATCGCTGCCCACGCCTACGTCACCGCCACCCTTACGACGGGCACGGACTGCACGCTGAACCCGTTCGCCGTGGCCCGCGGCACCGTTTCCCTGGGCGCCGGCGTACGCGTCGGCGCCCATACCTCGGCTGCAACCACTCGACGGCCCCCGACCGGCCGGTCTTCCGGCAGGCCCGCACCAGCCGGGGCATCACCGTGGGCGACGACGTGCGGATCGGCTCCCATGTGGTGGTCCCCGACGGCGTCACGATCGGCGACCACTGTGTGATCGGCGCCGGGGCGGTGGTGACGAAGGACCTGCCGGCGTGGACGATGGCGGCGGGCAATCCGGCGCGGCGCATCCGGGACCGGCGCGAGAGCGGGGGCCGGAAGCGGCCGACCACGCCGGGCGACGTCGTCGGTCGTGGCGATGTCGGTCGTAGCAGTGACGGCCGTGGCGATGACGGTGTCGGCGAGGCCCTGGCCCGCTTCGCCGAGACCGCCCGGGGCCAGGCCGCCGACATCCTGGCCCGCTGCTGGAACGGCGACCGCTACACCGACCGCCCCGGCGCCGCACCCACCGTACGGGCACACTGCGACGCCGTGGAGATCGCCGACCTGCTGCTGTCGTCCGCCCCCGGGCAACTGGACAGGACGGAACACATCGACCGCCTGGAGGAGTTGCCCTGGCGGGACAACGCGTGGGGCGCGGGTGCCTGGATCGACTCCTGGGCCACAGCCGCCCATGGGAACCTGCGGCACCCCACCACCGCCGGTCTCGCTCCTGGCGCGATGGAGGCCCTCTTCGGCTCGGGGCCGCCTCCAGGTGGTGAACGGCGACTACCGGCTCACCCGGGGATCCTTCGCGCAGTTCGGGATGCCCATACCTCATCCGGAGCGGGTCGTGGAGACCGGGGCCTGCAGGGCACGGAGATGTGGCTGGCTGCCGCGACTGTCGCGAACCCCTGACCGTCCCCGGCCGCTCGGCGATCCCGCCGGTGACAACAACTTCTAAAGGTCTGGTTGACAAACATTTAACGTCCCGCCACCCTTGACCGACTCATTCGGGCGACAGAGTTCCACCCCACCGGCAGCACAACCAGGAAGGGACCACCCGATGGCAGTGGACGAGGGCGTGGCCCCGGCGGACGACACGGGCACGGGCCCGAGCGCAGGCTCAGGCACCGCCGACGGCAGTGCCGACAGCGCGGTCCACCGGCTGAAGCCGAACGCCATCGGGCTGCTGGGCGTGGTCTTCATGGCCGTAGCCACCGCCGCCCCGATCACCGCGATGACGGGCAACGTGCCCTTCATGGTGTCGGCGGGCAACGGCATCGGCGCCCCGGCGAGCTACCTCGTGGCAATGGTCGTACTGGCAATCTTTGCCGTCGGTTTCACCTCGATGGCGAAGCACATCACCTCCACGGGCGCCTTCTACGGCTTCATCTCCTACGGTCTCGGCCGCACGGTCGGCCTCGCCTCCGGGCTGCTGGCCACCTTCGCGTACGTCGTCTTCGAGCCCGCCCTGATCGGTATCTTCTCGACCTTCGCCACCGAGACCGTGAAGGACCAGACGGGCGTCCACGTCCCCTGGTGGGTGTTCGCGATCGTCATGCTCGCGATCAACGCCACGGGCACCTGGTTCGGGGTGTCGGTGGCCGAGAAGCTGCTGGTCGTCCTGCTCGGCACCGAGGTGACGATCCTCGCCGCGATGGCGATCTCGGTCGCCCTGCACGGCGGCGGCCCGAACGGCTTCACCTTCGGCCCGGTCAACCCCGTCAACGCCTTCCAGGGCACCAGCGCCGGCCTCGGCCTCTTCTTCGCCTTCTGGTCGTGGGTCGGCTTCGAGTCGACCGCGATGTACGGCGAGGAGTCCCGCGACCCGAAGAAGATCATCCCCAAGGCGACGATGATCAGCGTCCTCGGCGTCGGCGTCTTCTACGTCTTCGTCTCCTGGATGGCGATCACGGGCAACGGCGAGGCGGCGGCCGTCAAGGCGGCCTCCTCCGCGAACCCCCTCGCCCTGTTCTTCGACCCCACCGAGCAGTACGTCGGCCACTGGGCGGTCGTCGTCATGCAGTGGCTGATGATCACCGGCTCGCTCGCCTGCGGCATGGCCTTCCACAACTGCGCCGCCCGCTACATGTACGCCCTGGGCCGCGAGGGCGTACTCCCCTCCCTCCAGCGGAGCATCGGCCGCACGCATGCCTCCCACGGCTCCCCGCACATCGCCGGCCTGGTCCAGACGATCATCAGCGCCGTCCTGCTGCTCGCCTTCTGGGCCGCGCACAAGGACCCGTACACCGGTACGTACGTCCTGCTGGCCATCCTCGGGACGATGGCGATCCTCGTCGTCCAGGCCGTCTGCTCCTTCGCGGTCCTGGCCTACTTCCGCAAGAACCACCCCGAGAGCCGCCACTGGTTCCGGACGTTCACCGCCCCGCTCATCGGCGGTGTGGCGATGCTCGCGGTGGTGGTGCTGCTGGTGTCCAACATGGGCGTCGCGGCGGGCCCGGAGTCGGACTCGCTGGTGCTCAAAGCGACCCCGTGGCTGGTCGCGCTGATCGCGGCGGGCGGCATCGGCTACGCCACCTACCTCAAGCGGCGCGCCCCCGAGCGGTACGCGCTGCTGGGGCGGACGGTCCTGGAGGAGACGAAGGAGCGGTGACCGGAGACGGGGGTACGGGGGTACGGGGGTACGGGACACAGGGCTACGGGACACAGGGGTACGGGACACAGGGGTACGGGACACAGGGGTACGGGACACAGGGCTACGGGACACAGGGCTACGGGACACAGGGGTACGGGAGAGCGGTGAGGGCACCTGCGCCCGGGGCGGCGACGAGGTGAGGTCGGCCGACCCGGGCGCAGGTGCCTTTCACAGGCTGCGGGCGCTGATGTCCCCGTAGGAGGTGGTGGCGCTGATGTCGAGTGCGGCGGTGCCGTCGTTCTTGAGGGCGTTGCTGACCCGGCCGTAGGCGGTGCCGGCGTCCAGGGCGGCCGAGACGCCGGCCGCGGCGGCGACCGAGATGTCACCGGACTGCGTGCGCAGCACGACCGTCCCGCGCACGGCCTCGCCGATCCGGATGTCGCCCCGTGCGGTGCTGATCTCGGCGGAACCGCTCAGCCGGCCGATCTCGACGTCGCCGTCGGTGGCGGTGAGGCGGACGCTCGCGGCCTCGTCGATCTTGATCTGACGGTACGCGCCTTCGAAGGTGACGTCGCCGAGACGCCCGACGCCCCGGAGTTCGGCGCTGGCGGTCTTCGCCTCGACGTTCGAACCGGCGGGCAGCTGGACGGTGACCTCCAGGGATCCGGAGGGGCCGAAGAGCTGGTTGCCGGGGGCCTTGGTCGTGATCCGCAGGATGCCGTCGGCGTAGGTGACGTCCGTCTGTTCGGCGGTCTTGTTGTCGCGGTTCTTGGAGGGGTTGGCGGGCCGTATCTCGACGGTGGTGTCGGTGCGGTCCGCGGCGATGAACTGGACACGTCCGGCGGGGATGTCCAGGACGGCGGAGACGGGGGCGGTGGTGTCGAACTTCTGCATCTTGCTCTCCTGTGACTTGTCGTTTCCGATGAAGGAAACGCTACGTTGCATTCACAGATTCAGCAACAGACTCGTTGCACTCCAACAAAGTTAATGCAGGTCATAGCCAACATTTCGTTGCAACGGGCTCCCGCTTAACGCAATGACAGAGCATCAGTTGTTGCAATGACATGGAAGTGAAGGCTACGCTGCGGGCATTCACCATCCACGGACCAGGACCACGGAGGAGACCGCGATGCCGGGAGGCAGGCTCACGCAGCCCGAACGTCAGCAGATCGCCCTGGGGCTGGCCGACGGCCTCGCCTACGCGGAGATCGCCAGACGCCTGGACCGTCCGACCTCGACCGTCACACGCGAGGTGATGCGCAACGGCGGCCCCACCGCCTACCGCGCCGACCTGGCCCACCGGGCCACCGAACGCCGCGCGCACCGGCGCGGGCAGACCGCCCCCCGGGACCCGAAGGCACCTGCGCAGGCCTACGGGCGTGACGCTGAGGCGGTGCGCGAGTTCGAGGAGGTGTTCACCACCGTCATGGCGGCCTCGGGCATGCCCACGATGACGGCCCGGGTGATGACCTGCCTCACCCTCACCGACTCCGGCAGCCTCACCGCGGCCGAACTCGTCCAGCGACTCCAGGTCAGTCCGGCCTCGATCTCCAAGTCGATCGCGTTCCTCGAGAGCCAGGGCATGG
Source organism: Streptomyces sp. ME02-8801-2C (assembly GCF_033793965.1). Classification (NCBI taxonomy): domain Bacteria; kingdom Bacillati; phylum Actinomycetota; class Actinomycetes; order Kitasatosporales; family Streptomycetaceae; genus Streptomyces; species Streptomyces sp. ME02-8801-2C. The sequence goes on from NZ_JARAXP010000005.1 coordinate 58,267, forward strand.
TCCGCCGGGAACAGGGCGAACGCCGTCGCGAGCGCTATGTCGTCGACGACGACATCTGGTACCAGTCGATGATTGCCAGCGCCCGCTCGACCGCCCAGATCGTCGAGATCGCCCGCCAGGGTGTCGGCGTCCTCGTCCCCCACACCCCGGCCGCCACCCGCCTGGAAAACATCGCCCGCTTCCTGGACTTCGTCTCCGAGAGCATCGCCCGCGCCGCGGAACAGGCCCGCGAGATCCTCCAGACGAAGCCGGAAATCCAGATGAAGCCGGAAACGCCCCCGGACAGCTCCGCGTAAGCCTCTGAGGTACCTGAGCCACACCCGGATCACGGGCGGGGTGTCACCCCTGGCCGGCGGACCCCTGGCCGAACGTCCTGGCCCGCTCCTCGCGCCACCGGTCCATCAGCTTGATCAGCTCGCCCTCCAGGAACTCGAAGAAGGCGAGCGTCTCGGCGATGCGCTGCCCGCCGGGCGTCTCGGCGCCGAGGCTGTCGACGCCGACGCGCAGCGTCTGCTCCCAGCGTTTCAGCACCGCGTCCCGGTTGGTGATCGCCTCGTACCACTGGTTGCTGTGCACCCGGTACCGGTCGCGCCGCGAGCCCGGTTCACGCTCCCGCGAGACCATGTGCATTTGGGACAGATAACGCACCGCGCCGGACACGGCGGCCGGGCTGACCTGAAGCTGTTCGCCGAGTTCGGCGGAGGTGAGGGCGCCGTCGTCGGAGGCGAGCAGCGCGGCGAACACGCGGGCGGCCATGCGCTGCATCCCGGCCTCGACGAGCTGCGCGGCGAAGCTCTCGACGAACCGGGACACCGCCTCGGGATCGCGACCGGCCTCTGCGGCACCCGACTTAGGTTCCGTCGTCATGCGCCGAGTCTAACTGCCCTTCACACCCTTCCTTAACTTCACAAATTTCTGAAGTAAGCGTACGTTCGGAAACATGACGAAGGCCAGCCCCGCTGTCGAGGTATCCGGACTCCACAAGTCGTTCGGCAGGACGCACGCGCTCGACGGTCTCGACCTGACCGTGGAAACCGGCGAGGTGCACGGCTTCCTCGGCCCCAACGGCGCCGGAAAGTCCACGGCGATCCGCGTCCTCCTCGGTCTGCTGCGCGCCGACTCCGGCACCGCCCGCATCCTGGGCCGCGACCCGTGGGCCGACGCGGTGGAGGTGCACCGCCGGATCGCGTACGTCCCCGGTGACGTCACCCTGTGGCGCAACCTCTCCGGCGGCGAGGTCATCGACCTGTACGGCAGACTGCGCGGCGGCGGACTCGACAAGGGCCGCCGGGCCGACCTGATCGACCGGTTCGAGCTCGACCCGACGAAGAAGGGCCGCACCTACTCGAAGGGCAACCGCCAGAAGGTGGCGCTGGTGGCGGCGTTCGCGTCGGACGTGGACCTGCTGATCCTCGACGAACCGACCTCGGGACTCGACCCGTTGATGGAGGAGGTCTTCCAGCGCTGCGTGGAGGAGGCACGGGGCAGGGGCCGTACGGTCCTGCTCTCGTCCCACATCCTCAGCGAGGTCGAGGAGTTGTGCGACCGGGTCAGCATCATCCGCGCCGGCCGGACCGTCGAGAGCGGCACCCTCACCGACCTGCGCCACCTCACCAGGACGAGCATCACGGCCGAACTGGCGGGCACGCCGAACGGGTTGGCACGTCTGCCGGGCGTCCACAACCTGGACGTACGTGGCAGTCGGGTCCAACTCCAGGTCGACACCGACAAGTTGGACGCGGTCCTGCGCTCACTCACCGAGTCGGGCGTACGGTCGCTGAGGGCGACGCCGCCGACGCTGGAGGAGCTGTTCCTGCGCCACTACCAGGACGGGGCGGAGTCGCAGGCCGCGCCGGCCGGGGCGGTGACCCGATGAGCGGCGCCACGACGACCATCGCACCCTTCGCGGTACGTTCCGTGGGCGCACGCCAACTCGCGGGCACCGGCACGCTGTTGAGTTTCAACCTGCGGCGCGACCGGGTGATGATCCCGGTGTGGGTGGCGGTGACGGCCCTCATGGTTCTCTCCCTGCCGGGCTCCCTGGAGAGCGTGTACTCCACCCCCGCCGAACGTGCCGACATCGCCCGCCAGCTGCTCACCAACAGCTCGCTGCGGGCCACGTACGGCCCGGTGTTCAGCGACTCGATCGGCGGCCTGACCGCCTGGCGCATCGGCGGGTACGCGGCGATCCTGGCCGGCGTCATGAGCCTGCTCCTCGTCGTACGGCACACCCGCGACGAGGAGGAGAGCGGGCGCCAGGAACTGATCTCGTCGGCGATGGTCGGGCGCCGGGCTCCCCTGACGGCGGCCCTGCTCACCGCCCTCATCGCGAACGCCACGCTGGCGCTGCTGATCGCGGCCGGCCTGGCGGGCCGGGGCGCTCCGGGCGCGGCGGCGCTGGGCCTGGGCATCGCAGGCGTGGGGGCGGTCTTCGCCACTCTGGCGGCGAACGTCGCGCAGTTCACGGAGAGCGCGCGGCTCGCGAAGGGCCTGACGGGCGGCCTGCTCGGCGCGGCGTTCGTGCTGCGCGCGGCGGGCGACTCGGCGACGAACGACGGCTCCTCGCCACTGACTTGGCTGTCCCCGATCGGCTGGCTGGAGAACGTACGCCCCTTCGCGGCCGAACGCTGGTGGGTGCTGGCCCTGTTCGTGGCAGCAACAGCTCTACAGGGCTGGCTGGCATACGAGTTGGCGGGCCGCCGGGACGTGGGCATGAGCTTCTTCCCGACCCGCCCGGGCCCGGCGACCGGCCACCTTCGTACAACTGGCGCGCTGGCGTGGCGACTTCAACGGGGTGCGGTCCTCGGCTGGAGCCTCGGGTTCTTCGCGGCGGGGATCGCCTTCGGCGGGCTGACGAAGGGCGCGGCGGACCTCGTCGGCGACAACGCCAAAACCCGGGAGATCATCGAGCGGATGGGCGGCCAGTCGGGCATCGAGGACGCGTTCCTGGCCACGATGGTCGGCATGTTCAGCATGGTGGCGGCACTGTACGTCGTCTCGTCCGTACTGCGCCTGCACGCCGAGGAAACCTCGCAACGGGCCGAGCCGCTCCTCGCGAACGCGGTGGGCCGGCTGCGCTGGGCCGGAGGTCATCTGGCCGTCGCCTTCGGCGGCACGGTACTGATCCTTCTGCTGAGCGGCCTGGGCCTGGCACTCGGGTACGGCGACGAGTGGGGCCCGATCCTCGGGGCAAGCCTGGCGCAGGTCCCGGCGGTGTGGGTGCTGGGCGGACTGGCGGTGCTGCTGTACGGCCTCTCACCCCAACTGGCCATGACGGCTTGGGGTGTTGCCGGGGCCGCGCTGCTGCTGGGTTGGATCGGCCCGGCGCTCGACGTACCGCAGGGGGCACTGGACCTGTCACCGTTCGGGCATCTGCCGAAGATGCCGGGCGGGGGGATGGAGTGGACGCCGGTGGTGGTGCTCACCGGGATCGCGGTGGGGCTGGTGGGTGCGGGGGTGGCGGGGGTGCGGAGGCGGGACCTGAGTACCTGATCACTGGCGCGCGGGAACCTCCGGCAGGGCGAGCGCGTCCATGCCGGGCATGGGACAACGCGCACAGGCCGCCGCAGGATGTCTGACCGTCACCGCCGGGGTGGTCGCGGGGCTGGCGGTCTGGTACGTCCGGGCGCAGGGGCGGGTCCGGCGCTTCGAGCAGGGCCCCGACTGGAGTGTGTTCTACGCCGAGTTGCCGCTGCTCGTCCTCGCCGGGATCGCCGCCGGTCTGGGCGTCTGGGCGGTTGTGCAGGGGGCCAGGTCCCGGCTCGGATCTCGACGCTCAGCCCCTCCCGCCCCCTGATCCAGTCCTCGCCTCAGTCGACGTACCGCTTGAGTTCCTCGGTGTCGAGTTCGATACCGATGGGCGCCGGGAGAGACACCTTCGCGCCGCTGGTGACCTCGCTGTGGTTGCCGTCCGTCGTGCCCTTGATCCCGATCCGTCCGTTGACGAACTCCAACCCGACGCTCGCAGGCACACACCAGCTTGCCCGCTATTTCCGCCCGATCTCCACCCGCAACTCTTCCAACCCCCTGATCACGAAGTTCGGCTTCCGGGACGGTTCCTCCGCCAGGGTCAGTGTCGGGGCCCCCTCCAGCAGTGCCCCCATCGACGCCGCCAGCTCGATCCGGGCCAGCGGAGCGCCGATGCAGTAGTGGATGCCCGCGCTGAAGGAGATGTGCGGGTTCTCCGGCCGCGTCAGGTCCAGCACGTCCGGGTCGGTGAAGACCGCCGGGTCGTGGTTGGCCGCGCCGAAGAGCAGGGCCACCTCGCTCCCCCTCGGGATCACCGTCCCGTCGATCTCGATGTCGTCCAGTACCCAGCGTTCGAAGAGCTGCAGCGGGGTGTCGTACCGCATCAGCTCCTCCACCGCCGAGGGGATCAGGGAGTGGTCCGCACGCAGGGCCGACAGCTGGGCGGGGTTTCGGAACAGCGCCCACCAGCCGTTCACCGTCGCGTTGACCGTCGCCTCGTGGCCCGCGTTGAGCAGCAGCACGCACGTCGAGATCATTTCCTGTTCCGTCAGCCGGTCGCCCTCGTCGTACGCGGCGATCAGGCCCGAGATCAGGTCCTCGCCCGGCTCCTTGCGGCGGGCCGCTATCAGGTCGGTCAGGTACTGCGTGAACTCCTGCGACGCCCGTACCGCCTTCGCCGCCGTCTCCTCGGACGGGTTCAGCTCGTACATGCCGCAGATGTCCGCCGACCAGGGGCGCAGGGGGGCGCGGTCGGCCTCCGGGATGCCCAGCATCTCCGCGATCACCGCGACCGGCAGCGGCTCCGCCACGTCCGTCAGCAGGTCGCCGCCGCCCGCCGCCGCCAGGTCGGCCACCAGTTGCCCCGCGAGCCGTGACACGTACGGCTTCAGGCCCTCCACCGTGCGCGGTGTGAACGCCTTCGACACCAGGCGGCGGATACGCGTGTGGTCCGGCGGTTCCAGGTCCAGCATGCCGTGGTCGTTGAGGGTGTGGAACGGCTCGTGCTCCGGCGGGGGTGCCGTACGGCCGAAGTCCTCGTGGGTGAAGCGGTGCTGGTAGGTGCGGCCGAGGCGGCGGTCGCGCAGCAGCGCCGAGACGTCCGCGTGGTGCGGGACCAGCCACTGCTTCGTGGGTTCGTAGTACACGACCCTGCCCCGGGCCCGCAGTTCGGCGTACGCGGGGTAGGGGTCCGCGACGAACGCCGGGTCCCAGGGGTCGAAGGCGAGGTCAGAGGAGGGGTCGGAAGCGAGGTCGGAAGCGGAGTCGGAAGGAGCTGCCATGCGTGGACGCTAGCCCGAGCCACCCCCATCTGACCAGGGACGTCTCATCCACATGGCATCGTGGGCCGGCGGCGGGCGCCGGGCGGAGTTCGAGGTTTCGTCGGCGAACCTTCTCCCGTGAACTCTTGACCCGTCCGGTGACCCCCGGCTTAGGGTGGGCCGCCCCCCGAACAGGAGTACCCCACCCATGACCAGCCTGTACGTGCGGGAGATCACGCGCGAGGAGCATCTGGCCCATCTGCGGCGCTTTCCCGACGCGAGCCATCTCCAGATCCCCGAGTGGGGCGGCGTGAAGCCCGACTGGCTGCCGGAGAGCATCGGCTGGTTCGAGGGCGAGGACGGCGATCAGGGGGCAGGTGATCCGATGGTCGCGGCGGCGCTCGTCCTGTACCGGCCGCTGCCCGGTACCCGGCGCTACCTCGCCTACCTTCCCGACGGGCCCGCGATCGACTGGCGGACCCCGCGCCTCGAACGCTGGCTGGACCCCCTCGTCGCCCACCTCGAGCGGGTGGGCGCGTTCTCCGTACGGATGGGGCCACCCCTGGTCGTACGCCACTGGGACGCGGCCACCGTCGCGGCGGGCATCGCCGATCCCGGCGTACGGCATCTGCGGGAGCTGCCCGTCGCCGGTGTCGACGGGCACGCGCTCGACACGGCGGACCGGCTGCGGCGGCTCGGCTGGCGGCCCTGCGACGACGAGGACGACGGCAGCGGATTCGGCCTCGGCCAGCCGCGCTACGGCTGCCACATACCGCTCGCCGACCGCTCGGAGGCCGACCTGCGCGAGGCCCTCGCCCCGCACTGGCAACAGGCCCTGCGCACCTCGGAGTTGGCGGACATCCGGGTCTCCTGGGTGTCGGACGCCGACCTGCCCGAGTTCCACCGCCTCTACACCGCGACCGCCACCCACGACGGCTTCAAGGCCCGCCCGTTGAACTACTTCCGCCGCATGTGGCAGGCCCTCAACGCCGAGGACGAGGACCGGCTGCGCCTGTACGTCGCCGAGTACGAGGGCGAGGTTCTCTCCGGCGCCCTCATGATCAACGTCGGTTCCCGGGCCTGGCACTCGTACCCCGCGTCCGGCGCCAGAGGGCGCCAACTGCGGCCCAGCAGCGCCCTGTTGTGGCGCATGCTGTGCGACGCGCGGGCGTCGGGCGCCGAGACGTACGACCTGCGTTCCATCACCCCCGCCCTCACCGACGACCGCCTGCTCGGCCGGCTCCGCTTCAAGACGGGGGCGGGCGGCCGGCCCGTGGAGTACCTCGGGGAGTGGGAACTCCCGGTGGGCAGCCAGGGCAGGCTGCTGCAGCGGGCGTTGCGGGTGTATCTCGGGCGCAGATGACCCCGGCCGGGAGACCGCACCGGGGACGACAGGTGCCTCAGCCCGGCGTCACCAACCGCGCCTCGTACGCGAACACCGCCGCCTGCGTACGGTCCCGCAGGCCCAGTTTCACCAGGATGCGGCTGACATGCGTCTTGATCGTCGACTCGGCGACCACCAGCCGCCCCGCGATCTCCACGTTCGACAGCCCCTGCGCGATGAGCACCAGCACCTCGGTCTCCCGGTCGGTCAGATCGCCGTACGCCGCCTGCGCGCCCGGCATGAGACGCGGTGCCTCGGAGAGTTTCGAGAACTCGGTGATCAGGCGCCGGGTGACCGAGGGGGCGAGCAGCGCCTCACCGGCTGCCACCACCCGTACCCCGTCGGCCAGTTGGCGTGCCGAGGCGTCCTTCAGCAGGAAGCCCGACGCGCCCGCCCGCAGCGCCTGGTACACGTACTCGTCGAGGTCGAACGTCGTCAGCACCAGCACCTTCGACGTGCTGTCCGCCGCGACGATCTCCCGGGTCGCCTCGATACCGTTGAGTTCGGGCATCCGGATGTCCATCAGGACGACGTCCGGGGCGAGTTCGCGCACCCGGTGCACCGCCTCGCGGCCGTTCACCGCCTCGCCGACGACCTCGATGTCCGGCATCGCGTTGAGCAGCACGGAGAAACCCTCGCGGACCATCATCTGGTCGTCCGCGATCAGTACCCGGATCGTACGGGCGCTCATGCCCCCTCTCCGTCCTCACCCATGGTGCTCGCCACCGGCAGGAAGACGGTGACCTCGTAACCCCCGTCGGCCGTCGGGGCCGTCGTCATCTCGCCGTTCAGCATGGAGACCCGCTCGCGCATCCCCGTGAGTCCCTGCCCGGCGCCCTGCGTCGGCGTCTGCTTCACGAACGACACCTCCGCCGCAGGGCCGTTGACTATCCGCAGCCCCAACCCGCCCAGCACGTATCCGATTTCGACGCGCGCGCTCGCACCCGGAGCATGCCGGAGCGTGTTGCTCAGCGCCTCCTGCACGATCCGGTACGCCGACAGCTCGACGCCCTGCGGCAGTTCACGCACCGCGCCCGTCACCATCTTGTCGACGGCGAGGCCGGTCTCCCGCACGTTCGCCAGCAGCACGTCGAGGTCGGCCAGGGAGGGCTGCGGGGCGTCGGGAGCCTCGTAGTCCTCCGCCCGTACGACGCCCAGGACCCGGCGCAGTTCGGTGAGCGCGGCGACCGCGTTCTCGCGGATCGTCGCGAAGGCCTTGGTCAGCTCCTCGGGCGGGTCCTCCACCCGGTAGGGCGCCGCCTCCGCCTGGATGGCGACGACCATCATGTGGTGCGCGACGACGTCGTGCAGCTCACGCGCGATCGTCGTCCGCTCCTCCAGCAGCGTGCGCTTGGACCGCTCGTGCGCGGTCACCGTCTGCTGGGCGGTGACCTCCTCCTCGGCGGCGCGGCGCACCAGCAGCACGGTCACCACGAGCAGTGACAGCGCGGAGAGGAAGAGGAAGGGCACGGCGTTGCTGCTGAAGTAACGGCCGCCGAACAGCGCCTCGGCGGCCATGCAGTACACCGCCGTCAGTGCCCACATCCAGGCGGCCGTACGCGGCCGGGTCCTGGCGGCCACGACCGTCAGCACCACCAGATGGGCGACGAAGCTCGCGGGCATCCACGGCCAGTCGCCGCTGTTGGACTGGCCGACCGCGGCGACGACCGGGGTCGACGCCAGGGAGAACCAGAAGGCCCCGACCGGCCGGACCAGCGTCAGCAGGATCGGCGCCGCCGAGAACAAGGTCATGACCAGCGCTTCGAACAGGTGCCCCTCGCTGTCGGCGAAGGAGACGAGCACGGCCAGCATCCCGGCCGCGCACACCAGGGCGTGCCGCGACCAGACGGCGTGATGGCGCAGCCGCCGGGGCAGCACCCGGGCGATCCGGCCGGGCTTGGCCCTCGGGGGCAGCGGGCGGTAGGCGAAGGGGTTGTCCAGCAGGTCGGCGCGCAGCCCCGCGAGCGCGTCCATGGCCACCCGGAACTCGGGGCTGCTCGACAGACCGTCGCCCGCCGGCCTCGGCCCGGGGTCTGTCTGCGTGTGGGTCGTCTCAGTCACATACAGCACGGTAGGCGGCGGACGGGCCGAGGTCGTCAGCAGTGAGAGGGGTTCTTGCCCGTCCGTCTCAGGTACTACGGCACCCGCGAACTCCCCCTCCGGTCCTCACCAGGCCAGCTGGGCGATCTCCTCGGCCACCACCGCGCACGCGTCCGCCGCCGGGTCGATCAGCGGGAAGTGCCCGACGTCCGCCAGCAGCGTCAGCCCGACCACCTCACCGGCCTTCGCCGCCGCGTCCGCGTACGACTCGGCGACGATCTCCGGTACGACCGTGTCGGCGCGCCCCTGTACGAGGGTGGTCGCGATGCCGGTGGGGAGCAGCAGCGCAGGGTCGGCGTAGGGCTGGCGCTCGGCGAAGTGCCCTTCTCCGCCCAGGAGTTGACGGGCGGCGTCGGAGCAGACGTCGAACTTGCCCGCGACGGTGAAGTCCGCGATCGGGGCGAGGGCGACCACGCCGCGCAGCGGTGCGGGGCGGGTCAGGAACCAGGGCGCGTCGGCGGGGAGGAGGTGCCGGGCGGCGACCCACAGGGCCAGGTGTCCGCCCGCCGAGTGCCCGGTGACGACCGTACGGCGCGGGTCGGCCTGCGGGAGATGGGCCGCGGCGAGCGCGGGCAGGGCGTCGAGCGCCGCCGCGAGGTCGTCGAAGGTGTCGGGCCACCGCCCGGCGACAGCGGGGTCGTCCTGGCCCCGCCGGTACTCCACGTTGGCCACGGCGAACCCGCGCCGGGCCAGGTACCCGGCGAACGGTGTGATGTGCCGGCGGTCGTACGGCGCCCGCCAGGCACCCCCGTGCACCACGACGACCAGCGGCGCGCTCTTGTCGTCCGGCAGCGACCGGGGGCCCTGCGGGGCGTAGAAGTCGATCACCTGGTCGGGGTGGTCGCCGTACGCGGCGGTCGCGTCGGGGTCGACGGGCGGGTGCGAGAAGGCCGACTTCTCCTCAGCCGCGCGCGCGTCCGCGGCACTGGCCCCCGCGGCACCGCGCTCACGTGCTACGGCATCGTCCGACATTGTCCAACCTCCCAGCGACGTAAAGGATTTGGCGGACCTGAAGAGATTTCGGCCGTCGCCGGGACGCTATCAGGCCGGATGACGTGCGCCGACACACGGAAGTGACACCCGGTGAGGCTCTGGGGTACGGGGACCCATATGTCCGCCGGGGTCCGCCCCGACCGGGCGGGATACGGGCACCCGGCGCACGGTAAGCGGCACACGCGGACGACTCACGGGCTCCCGGCCTCGCGGACCGGGCTCACGCAGACCCGGCTCGGACGGACCCGGCGGCAGACGCGGCCCGCCGGACGAACACCGGCAGCGGAAACCGGGCCGCGGATCCGGCCCCGAAGGGCCCCCGGCACACCTCTGGACCCGACCGGCCGTCACGTCACCCGGGCGGCCCGGGACGCGACGACGGCCGGTACACAGGGCGACACCGCGAGGGCCGACGTGAATGTCACCCCGGCCCCCACCGCATCGCCCCCCACCACCACCGCACCTCCCGGGACGGGGACTCAGCCGGCCACGACCTCGCCCAGTACCCGGGCCGCCCGTTCCACGTCCGCGAACCCGACGTACAGCGGTGTGAACCCGAATCGCAGGACGTCCGGACGGCGGAAGTCGCCGACGACGCCCCGCTCGATGAGCCGCGCCATCACCTCACCCGCGTCCGCGCACCGCAGCGCGATCTGGCTGCCCCGCTCGGTGTGCGCGACCGGCGTCACCGACTCGACGCGCCCCTCCGGGACGTACTCGTCGACGCACTCCAGGAAGAAGTCGGTCAGGGCGAGGGACTTGGCCCGTACGGCGTCGATGCCGACCCCCTCCCAGACGTCGAGGGCCGACTCCAGGGCGAGCATGGAGAGGATGTCCGGCGTACCGACCCGCCCGCGCGTCGCACCCGGGGCGGGGGCGTACCCGGGCCGCATGCCGAAGGGGTCGGCGTGCGAGGTCCAGCCGGGGAGCGGCGAGTCGAACCGCTCCTGGTGCTCCTGGCGGACGTACAGATAGGCGGGCGAACCGGGCCCGCCGTTCAGGTACTTGTAGGTGCAGCCGACGGCGAGATCCACCCCGTGCTCGTCCAGCCCGACCGGCAGGGCCCCCGCGCTGTGGCACAGGTCCCAGACGGCCAGGGCACCGGACGCGTGGATCGCGGCGGTGAGCGCGGGCAGGTCGTGCAGCCGGCCGGAGCGGTAGTCGACGTGGTTGAGCAGCACCGCGGCGGTACGCTCACTCAACTCCCCCACCACCGCGCCCGGTTCGAGCGCGCGCAGGGTGCAGCCGGTCATCCGGGCGGCGGACTCGGCGATGTACCCGTCGGTGGGAAAGGTGGTGGCGTCGACGAGAATCTCATCACGCCCGCCGCCGGTCCGATCCCCGCCCGCCAACCGCACAGCCCCCACAAGCGCCTTGAAAACATTGACACTTGTCGAGTCGCCGACGACGATCTGCCCGGCCGCCGCGCCCACCAGCGGAGCGATACGGTCACCGATCCGCTCGGGCGCGGTCCACCATCCGCTCTCGTCCCAGGACCGGATGCGCAGCTCACCCCACTCCCGGCGCACGACATCGTCGAGCCGCCCGGGTACGGAGGCCGGCAGCGCGCCGAGCGAGTTCCCGTCCAGGTACGTGACGCCGAAGTCGAGCACGAACTTCGCGCGCACCTTGGCGAGTTCGTCGCGCGAGTCCAGCTCCGCGGCCCTGTCGGCCGTGGAGGGCAACAGCTTCCGGGTGGACTGCTCAGACATGGGACCTCGCCGTCCACAGCTCGGGGAACACGTTCTTCTGGGCGCGCTTCTCCAGCCAGGCCACCCCGGCGGAGCCGCCGGTACCGGCCTTGGCGCCCATCGCCCGCCGGGTCGCGACGAGATGATCGTTGCGCCAACGCCACACCAGTTCGGCGACGTTCGTCAACGCCTCGCCGAGACGGGCGAGTTCGGCCTCCGGGTCACCGGAGTAGAGCGCGGTCCAGGCGGCCTCGACCTCGGCCGAGGGCTCGTAGCGCTGGGACACGTCCCGGGACAGAACGGCGTCCGGGACCTCGTACCCGCGCCGGGCGAGAAGCCTCAACACCTCGTCGTACAGGCTGGGTTCGTGCAGCGCCTTCTCCAGCTCGGCGTGCACGCGCGGTGCGGCCCGATGGGGCACGAGCATCGACGCGGACTTGTCACCGAGCAGGAACTCCATCCGCCGGTACATCGCGGACTGGAACCCGGAGCCCTCACCGAGCGCGGCACGGTACGAGTTGAACTGGGCGGGGGTGAGCTGCGCGAGGGGACGCCACGAGGCGTTCAGCGCGTCCAGCTCACGCACGGAACGCTTGAGCGCGGCGATCGCGGTGGGCACGTCGTCGCCGCGCAGAGCCTTCGCGGCGGTCTCCCACTCGTGCACGATGACCGTGAACCACAGCTCCATCACCTGGGTGGTCACCAGGAAGACCATCTCTCCGGGATCGTCGGAGAGGGTGTGCTGGAGATGGGTGAGGACGTCGGCCTGGACGTAGTCCTCGTACGGGGTGGTACCGGCGAAGTCGAGATGCGGGGTCTCGGGCTCCGAAGCCTCGGGGGGCTGAGCCTGGAGGGACATCGCTGTCTCCTGTTGTACTCCGGGTAGCGGTCCGCCCCTGCCGAATTCCGACACGGGGGCCCCGGTCCCCGGGGCATTGAACACAATCGTCCCCCGAGTACGCAAGGCCCGCCTGTTCACAGGCGGGCCTTCCTTTACAGACAGAGGGTCACTGGTTGAGCGTCTGGGCGGCGGTCGGCGAGGAGTCTTTCAGGAACTGGGTGCAGCGCTCGTACTCCTCCTTCTCACCGATCGAACCGGCGGCACGGGCGAGGGCGTGCAGGGCGCGCAGGAAGCCACGGTTGGGCTCGTGCTCCCAGGGCACGGGCCCGTGTCCCTTCCAGCCGGCGCGGCGCAGGGAGTCGAGGCCGCGGTGGTATCCGGTACGGGCGTAGGCGTACGACTCCACGACACTGTCGCGCTCGAACGCGTCGTCGGCGAGCTGGGCCCAGGCGAGGGAGGAGGTGGGGTACTTCGCGGCGACGTCGGCGGGCGCGGTGCCGCCCGCGAGGAGCTCGCGGGGCTCGGGGTGATCAGGAAGGTGCGTGGGGGCGGGCCCGCCGAGCAGGTTTTCGTGAAGGGTCATGTGTCCAGTCTGCTGCATCGCCCCCGCCGCCCCTACCCGTCCCATCCGCCTCGGGGGCGCTGCCCCCGAACCCCCGCTCCTCAAACGCCGGAGGGGCTAATGATCAGCCCGTCCGGCGTTTGAGGACGAGGCCCGTTCAGGGCCGAAGCGGGGGTCTGGGGGGCGGCAGCCCCCAGGGATGGGACGGGTAGGGGCGGCGGGGGCGAGATCAGACCGCTCAAGACCGCTCATCCACCCCCTCCAGCGGCGGAGCCGTCACACACCCGTGCGTCCGGCACTCCGGAGCCGCACACCCCACCCCCGGCCTCCGCACCGTCAGAAAGGCCACAACCGACCCGACCACCAAAACCCCCGCACACACCACCATCGCCCGCCCGAACGCCGCATCGAACGCCGTCGCCGACCGATACGCCTCCTCCCCCATCCCCGTCACCAGCGGCAACGCCGCCACAGCCACCAGCCCGGCCGCCCGCGCCGCCGCGTTGTTGACCCCGCTGGCCAACCCCGCCCGCTCCACCCCCACCGACGCCAGCACACTCGCCGTGAGCGGCGCGACCAGCGCCACCATGCCCAGCCCGAGCACCAGCACGGCGGGCAGCACATCCGCCGCGTACGACGCCCCCTCGCCCACCCGCAGCATCAGCAGCATCCCGGCCCCGCACAGCAGCGGCCCCACCGTCAGCGGCACCCGCGGCCCGATTCGCTCCGCCAGCTCGCCCGAGCGCGCCGACAGCAGCAGCATCAGGGCGGTGGTCGGCAGCAGAGCCGTACCGGCCCCCAGGGCCGAGTAACCGGCCACCACCTGGAGCTGGAGCGCGGAGAGGAAGAAGAAGCCGCCGAAGGCCGCGTACACGCACAGGGTGACCAGGTTGACGGCCGTGAACTGGCGCGAGGCGAAGATGTCCAGCGGCATCATCGCGTCGTCGGCCCGCCGCCGCTCGACGTACACGAAGGCCACGCCCGCCGCGATCCCCGCCACCGCCACCACCGCGACGACCAGGGAACCGGACCTGGCCTCGATCAGCGCGTACGTCACCAGCGCGAGCGCCAGAGCGCCCAGGCCCGCGCCGAGGACGTCGAAGCGCCCGTGCCGCGTACGGCCGTCGCCGGACTCGGGGACGTGACGTACGGCGATGGGGGCGCACACCAGTGCCAGCGGGACGTTGAGCAGGAACACCCACCGCCACCCGGGCCCGTCCACCAGCCAGCCGCCCAGAAACGGCCCCACCGCCGCGCCGATGCCCCCGAAGCCGGACCACAGGCCGACCGCGCGCCCCCGGTCGTCGGGGTGGAAGGAGGCCTGGATGATGGCGAGGGAGCCGGGGGTGAGGAGCGCGCCGCCGATGCCCTGCAGCGCGCGGGCGGCGATGAGGACGCCGACGTTCGGGGCGAGGCCGCACAGCAGTGAGGCGACGGCGAACCACACCACGCCGACCACGAAGACCCTGCGCCGCCCGAACCGGTCGCCGAGCGAACCGCCCAGCAGGATCAGCCCGGCCAGCGTCAGCAGATACGCGTTGACCGTCCACTGGAGGGCGCCCAGATCGGCGTCGAGGTCACGGCCGATGCGCGGCAGCGCGACGTTCACGACGGTCGAGTCCAGCAGGGCCATGCTGGAGCCGAGGACCGTGGTCAGCAGGATCCACCTGCCCTGGGGCGTGGCAAGGCGTACGTCGGCCATGCCCCAGGTATACAGCGAGCCCGGCGCCGTAGACAGTGGACGGACGCCGGGCTCGCGGAAAACCGAACGGGTCGAACGGGTCGAACGGGTTACTTGATCTTCGTACCGGCCGACCGCAGGTTCTGCGTGGCCTCGACGACACGCGCGGCCATGCTCGCCTCGGCCAGCTTGCCCCACGTACGCGGGTCGTAGGTCGACTTGGAGCCGACCTCGCCGTCGACCTTCAGGACGCCGTCGTAGTTGCGGAACATGTGGTCCGCGACGGGACGCGTGAAGGCGTACTGCGTGTCCGTGTCGAGGTTCATCTTCACGACGCCGTTCTCCAGCGCCGTGGCGATCTCCTCCTCGGAGGAGCCCGAGCCGCCGTGGAAGACGAAGTCGAACGGCTGGGAGCCGGCCGGCTTGCCGTACTTGGCGGCGACGCCCTCGTTCAGCTCCTTGAGGAGGTCGGGGCGCAGCACGACGTTGCCCGGCTTGTACACGCCGTGGACGTTGCCGAAGGACGCGGCGAGCAGGTAGCGCCCCTTCTCACCGAGTCCCAGCGCCTCGACGGTCCGCACCGCGTCGTCGACGGTCGTGTAGAGGGAGTCGTTGATCTCGTGCGAGACCCCGTCCTCCTCGCCACCGGTCGGCGTGATCTCCACCTCG
The DNA here is from genome assembly GCF_033793965.1 of Streptomyces sp. ME02-8801-2C. Classification (NCBI taxonomy): domain Bacteria; kingdom Bacillati; phylum Actinomycetota; class Actinomycetes; order Kitasatosporales; family Streptomycetaceae; genus Streptomyces; species Streptomyces sp. ME02-8801-2C. The sequence goes on from NZ_JARAXP010000005.1 coordinate 73,416, forward strand.
AGGATGATCTTCGCGGCGGCGGCGCGGGCCAGCAGCTCCTGCGCGATGGCGAGGTTGTCGGAGAGGGTCTCGGCCGACCCGTCCCACATGTGGGACTGGAACAGCGGGTTGCGACCGGCCTTGACCCGCTCCTCCGACACCGCGAGCAGCGGCCGTACGTACCCGTCGAGCTTGTCCTTGGGGCAGTGGTCCGTGTGCAGGGCGACCGTGACCGGGTACTTCTCGGCGACGATGTGCGCGAACTCGGCCAGCGCGACGGAACCGGTGACCATGTCCTTGCTGTACTGACCGCCGAGGAACTCCGCACCACCCGTCGAGATCTGGATGATGCCGTCGCTCTCCGCCTCCGCGAAGCCGCGCAGGGCAGCGTGCAGGGTCTGGGTCGAGGTCACATTGATGGCCGGGTAGGCGAACTTGCCTGCCTTTGCCCGGTCAAGCATTTCGCTGTAGACCTCAGGGGTTGCGATGGGCATGTGTCCGCTCCTCGTGATGTGCGGGTTGGCGATCTGCGTACTGCGTACCTGCGGCCCTGACCCGGT